>NZ_JAGEKR010000023.1 GCF_017565405.1 Allobranchiibius sp. CTAmp26 | reverse complement strand
GCTGTGGACAAGGCCCTCGTCAATCAAGGGGTGTGGACGGGGCCAAAGAATTGGACATGCACACCGGGGCAAATTTGCCCCGGTGTGCATGTCCAAATTCGGTTAGACCTGGGCGCGGTCGGTGATCGCCTGCTGCACCAGCTCGATCGCCTCGTCGACCGGGACGCCGTTCTTCTGCGACCCGTCGCGGTAGCGGAACGACACCGCGCCCGCGGCCCGGTCCTCGTCCCCCGCGATCAGGGTGAAGGGCACCTTGGACTTCGACGCGTTGCGGATCTTCTTCGGGAAGCGGTCGTCCGACACGTCGAGCTCGGTGCGGATCCCCTTCTCCTTCATACGATCCAAAACGCCGCGCAGGTAGTCGTCGTACTCGGCGGCGACGGGCACCCCGAGCACCTGCACCGGCGAGAGCCACACCGGGAACGCGCCGGCGTAGTGCTCGACGAGCACCCCGAGGAAACGCTCGATCGAGCCGAACTTGGCCGAGTGAATCATCACCGGCTGCTGACGGGTGCCGTCGGCCGCCTGGTACTCCAGCCCGAAGCGCTCCGGCTGGTTGAAGTCGTACTGGATCGTCGACATCTGCCAGGTGCGACCGATGGCGTCGCGTGCCTGCACCGAGATCTTGGGCCCGTAGTACGCCGCGCCGCCGGGGTCGGCAACCAGCTCCAGCCCCGACTCGGTCGCGACCTGCTCCAGGATCGCGGTGGCCTCGTCCCACTGCTCGTCGGACCCGATGAACTTGTCCTTCTTCTCGCCCTCGGTCTCGCGGGTGGACAGCTCCAAGTAGAAGTCGTCCAGCCCGAAGTCGCGGAAGAGCCCGAGGCAGAAGTTCAGCAGGTGCTTGATCTCAGCGGGCGCCTGCTCACGGGTGACGTACGAGTGCGAGTCGTCCTGCGCGAACCCGCGCACCCGGGTCAGACCGTGCACAACACCCGACTTCTCGTTGCGGTAGACGTGGCCGAATTCGAAGAGCCGCAGCGGCAGTTCGCGATACGACCGGCCGCGCGACTTGAAGACGAGGTTGTGCATCGGGCAGTTCATCGCCTTGAGGCGATAATCGACCCCGTCGAGGTCGAACGAGGGGAACATGCTCTCCGCGTAGTACGGCAGGTGCCCGGAGGTGTGGAAGAGCGCCTCCTTGGAGATGTGCGGCGTCCCGACGTACTCGAAGCCCTCCTCGATGTGGCGACGGCGTACGTAGTCCTCCATCTCCCGCTTGATCACACCGCCCTTGGGGTGGAAGACGGGCAGACCCGAGCCCAGCTCCTCGGGAAAGGAGAAGAGGTCGAGCTCGGCGCCGAGCTTGCGGTGGTCGCGCTTCTCGGCCTCCGCGAGCCGGTCGGTGTACGCGCGCAGCTCCTCCTTGCTCGGCCACGCGGTGCCGTAGATGCGCTGCAGCTGAGGGTTCTTCTCGCTCCCCCGCCAGTACGCCGCCGCCGACCGCATGATTTTGTACGCGTTGCCGATCAGCTTGGTCGACGGCAGGTGCGGGCCACGGCACAGGTCACCCCAGGCGACCGAGCCGTCGCGCCGTACGTTGTCGTAGATCGTCAGCTCACCCGCGCCGATCTCCGCCTCGGCGCCGTCCGCGGCCTCTGCCGCGCCGCCCTTGAGGCCGATCAGCTCCAGCTTGAACGGCTCGTGGGCGAGCTCGGCACGGGCCTCGTCGTCGCTCACGACGCGGCGGGAGAAGGTCTGACCCTCGTTGACGATGCGTTGCATCGCCTTCTCCAGGGCCTTCAGGTCCTCCGGGGTGAAGGGGGTCTCGACGTCGAAGTCGTAGTAGAAGCCGTCGGTGATCGGCGGGCCGATGCCGAGCTTCGCAGCGGGGTTGACCTGCTGGACCGCCTGGGCCAGCACGTGCGCGGTGGAGTGCCGCAGCACGTTGAGGCCGTCGGGTGAGCCGATGTCGACCGGCTCCACAGCGGCGCCGTCCGGGACCTCGCGGAAGAGGTCGCGCAGCTGCCCGTCGACCCGCATGGCGACGACGCGCCGGTCCTCGCCGAACAGATCGGTGCCCGTCGTCCCCTGCTGCACCGATCGCTCGTCTCCGGCGACATGGATGCTGAGCTGGGCAGACACGGGGATCTCCTCGGGGGTTGCGCGCCGGCGGGCTGCCGACGACTGCGTCAGCAAGGCTAGTGGGCCGCCGCGGCGTGTTTCACCCGCGTTTACCGCTGTACGGCGCGACCGCCATGCTGCACTGACCCCGACCTACCGTGAGGACGCACCCGTGACCGCTCCCGACATCTCCGCCGTCCGCCTCGGCGGCTCCCCCTCGCTGCCCCTCCTTGTGCTCGGGCCGTCGCTCGGCACCAGCGCCCGTGCCCTGTGGTCCCGATGCGCCGCGGGGCTCGGTGACCGCTTCGAGGTGCTCGCGTGGGATCTGCCTGGTCACGGTTCGAACACCGAGGTTTCTCAGCCCTTCTCGATCGCCGACCTGGCGGCCGGGGTGCGCACCCTCGTCGACGACGTACTCACCGACCGCGGCGAGCCGGGTGGGTCCTTCAGCTACGCCGGTGACTCCGTGGGCGGTGCGGTCGGGCTGCAACTCCTACTGGACCTGCCGGCCCGGGTCGACCGCGCCGTCCTGGTGTGCACCGGCGCCGTCATCGGCACTCCGCAGTCGTGGCACGAGCGGGCCGCGCTGGTGCGGGCCTCCGGCACCGTGGCGATGGTCGAGCGGGCCACCCGTACGTGGTTCGCCCCCGGTTTCCCGCACCTCGAGCCGGCGGTGGCCACCGATCTGCTGCAGTCGCTGCGGGATGCCGACGACGAGGGCTACGCCCAGGTGTGCGAGGCACTGGCCGGGTTCGACGTGCGCGACCGGCTGTCCGGCATCAGGACGCCGGTGGTCGCGGTGGCCGGCTCGATCGACCCGGCGACCCCGGTCGCCGGCCTGCAGGAGATCGCCTCCGGCGTCCGGAACGGCCGCCTGGTCGTGCTCGACGACGTGGCGCACCTGGCGCCCGCAGAGATGCCCGACCGGATCGCGCGCATCATCCGGGATGATCCCGAGACCACGAGCACCGTTGCCGCGGAACCGCGTTCGCCCGGAATGACCGTTCGGCGCGAGGTGCTCGGCGATGCGTACGTCGACCGCGCGATCGCCGGCTCCACCGACCTGACCCGCGATTTCCAGGACTTCGTGACGGACTACGCGTGGGGCGGCGTGTGGACGCGGCCCGGCCTGGACCGCCGCAGCAGGTCGATCGTCGCGCTGACCGCCGCGGTCGCCGGCGGCCATCACCAGGAACTCGCCGTGCACGTCCGCGGCGCGCTCACCAACGGGCTCACCCGTAACGAGCTCAGCGAGGTGCTGCTGCAGACCGCCGTCTACTGCGGCGTGCCCGCGGCCCAGTCCGCGTTCCGGGTCGCGCAGCAGGTCTTGGACGAGATCGACGAGGAGTGAGTCAGCTCGAAAGCCGTTGACGCGAGCGCTGATCGGTCGGTCCGACGCGAACCCGCACGCCCGGCCCGACGTCGCCGTACGATCCGACCGTGGACGACCGCCTCCGATACTTCCCCCGGGAGGACAGATCGAGGCTGGCGACGGCGGTGCAGTGCGCCGGGGTCTTGTTCTTCGGGTGGTGGGTCGTCGCCGCGATCGTCCACCCTTCAAGCGACGAGATCTTGCGGGGTCTGATCGGCCTTGTCTTTCTCACCAAAGTGGTGCTCGACGAGGCGCGCGGCATCGTCGTCGACCGGGTCGGTGTGCGGCGACCTCTGCAGCGGGTCATCCGTTGGGAGACGGTCGAGGGTGTCTACACCGGCGACGTCTGGCTGTCGCTGCGTTGCACCGACCGCAACTACAAGCACGCGCGATTGCCGACCCGCTACGCCGCCGACGTGGCGCGCGTCGGCGACAAGCCTCTCGAGACCCATTTCTCGCCGAAACCATCGCAACCCCTGCGGCGACAAGAGATTCGCGCCACCTGGCAGCAGGAACAGGACGCCTTCGCGACTCGCAGCGAACGCGTACGCGCGAGAAACGCTGAGCTCTTGGGTGACACCGAGACGGGCGAGGCGGGTCAAGTATCGAAGGCACCTGACCTGCACGAGCCGCGCGCGGGCGAGTAGACATACCTGGCAACCGATTCGACCATCGACGTAAGGACACCCATGGATCTGACGCCCCGCCCCGAGCACAAGTTCTCCTTCGGCCTCTGGACCGTGGGCTGGCCCGGCGTCGACCCGTTCGGGATCGCGACCCGCCCGATGCTGGATCCGTGGGAGTACGCCGAGCGGCTGGCCGAACTGGGCGCCTGGGGCATCACCTTCCACGACAACGACGTCTTCGCCTTCGATGCCACCGACGCGCAGCGTGAGCAGTCGACCCGCCGGCTGAAGCAGGCGGCCGACGACGCCGGGCTGGTCATCGAGATGGTCACCACCAACACCTTCACCCATCCGGCGTTCAAGGACGGTGGCCTCACCAGCAATGACCGCGGCGTACGCCGTTTCGGGCTGCGCAAGATCATCCGCGCGGTCGACATGGCCGCCGAGATGGGCGCGAGCACCTTCGTGATGTGGGGCGGGCGCGAGGGCGCCGAGTACGACGGTTCGAAGGACCTCTACGGGGCGTTCGAGCGCTACAAGGAGGGCCTGGACACCGTCGCGGGCTACATCAAGTCCAAGGGCTACGACCTGCGCATCGGGCTGGAGCCCAAGCCGAACGAACCCCGCGGCGACATCTTCCTGCCGACGGTCGGCCATGCGCTGGCCTTCATCGCGCAGCTCGAGCACGGCGACATCGTCGGCGTGAACCCCGAGACCGGGCACGAGCAGATGGCCAACCTGAACTACACCCACCAGCTCGCCCAGGCCCTCTGGAGCGGCAAGCTCTTCCACATCGACCTCAACGGTCAGCGGGGCCTCAAGTACGACCAGGACCTGGTCTTCGGGCACGGCGACCTGGCCTCGGCGTTCTTCACGGTGGACCTGCTGGAGAACGGCTTCCCGGGCCAGCCGGACGCGCCCCGGTACGACGGTCCGCGGCACTTCGACTACAAGCCCTCCCGCACCGAGCACCTCCTCGGTGTCTGGGAGTCGGCGAAGGCCTGCATGCAGTCCTACCTGCTGCTCGCCGAGAAGGCCCGGGCATTCCGCGCCGACCCACAGGTGCAGGAGGCCATGGAGTACGCCGGCGTGTCGAACCTGCGGGTGCCGACCATCGCGGCCGACGAGACCCTCGAGCAGTTCCTGGCCGGCGACGACGGCTTCGACCCCGACGAGGCGGGTCGGCGCGACTACGGGTTCGTGAAGCTGCAGCAGCTCGCCATCCAGCACCTCGTCGGCTGACCCGTTCGACATGCGCGCGGCGCGGGATCACGATGACCCGAAAGACAGTTTGATCGTGGTCCCGCGCCGACCGCGGCGGTGGGTGCAGATCGCTGTCGGCACGGTGTTCGTCGTCTTCGTGCTGGGTTCGGTCCTGGACGTCATCTCGAACTTCAGGTGGGATTCCCCTCTTCGATTCTTCACCCCCGTCTACCTGTGCGTCTTTGCTTGGATCCACTTCCGGACGCTGCGTGCCGACCGCGACGGCATCACCCGACGGGACACGTTGCGAGCGACGCCGTGGAGTCAGGTCGACGCACTCATCGAGCCCGGTCGGTGGGACACCACCGTCCACCTGCGGATGTCGGGCGGGAAGGACTCCCCCACGGGGTACCCGGCCGAACACCTGGAGCGACTGGTCGAACTCAGCGGCAAGCCGGTGGAACGACGTCCGTCGACATCATCGACGGCAGAGGTCGGGTCGTCGCGCCGGGAATGAATGACGCGACGCCTAGTTGAACGATGTAACCGACTTTTCACAACCGTCCGAGGAGGACACGTGGCTTCGAAGGTTTGGTTCATCACCGGCGCATCCAAGGGCTTCGGCCGCGAGTGGGCGATCGCCGCGCTCGAGCGCGGGGACAAGGTCGCCGCCACCGCGCGCAAGACCGACACCCTGGATGACCTGGTGCAGAAGTACGGCGACGCGATCCTGCCGCTGCAGCTCGACGTGAACGACCACGACGCGGACTTCGCGGCGGTCAAGGCGGCCCACGACAACTTCGGCCGCCTCGACGTCGTGGTCAACAACGCCGGCTACGGGCACTTCGGCATGGTCGAGGAGCTCAGCGAGCAGGAGCTGCGCGACCAGCTCGAGACCAACCTGTTCGGCGCGATCTGGGTGACCCAGGCGGCGCTGCCCTACCTGCGCGAGCAGGGGTCCGGGCACATCCTGCAGGTCTCCTCGATCGGCGGCATCAGCGCCTTCCCGATCGTCGGCGCCTACCACGCGTCGAAGTGGGCCCTCGAGGGCATCAGCCAGGCCCTGGCGCAGGAGGTCGCCGGCTTCGGCGTCCACGTGACGCTGATCGAGCCGGGCGGATTCTCCACCGATTGGTCCGGCCCGTCGTCCAAGCACTCCACCGAGCTCAGCGCGTACGACGAGACGCGCAAGAAGGTCATGGAGCAGCGTCAGCAGCGCAACGCCGAACCGGGCGACCCCACGGCCAGCGCCACCGCCGTCCTGAAGCTGGTCGACTCCGACGAGCCGCCCCTGCGGGCGTTCTTCGGCAGTGGCCCGATCCAGATCGCCAAGGCCGACTACGAGTCGCGCATCGCCAACTGGGAGAAGTGGCAGCCGCTGGCCGAAGAGGCACAGGGCTCCAAGTAGACCCCTGCACCACACGAACAGGCCCTCCCACCATGTCGGTGGGAGGGCCTGTTGGCGGCGGGCGATCGGCTCAGATGCCGCCGGATCCCGGAGTCTGCGGGTTGCCGGTCGACGGCGGGTCGTCGAGCGGGCTCGCCGCCGGGTTGAACGGCGCCTCAGGATCCTTCTGCGGTGCGGAGTCGAACGCCGACTTGGTCTCGGCCGTCGTGCCACCCGCCTGCTTCTGGATCGTCTGCTCGGCCTTGTCGCTGGCAGTCTTGATCTTGTCGGCGTACTTGCCCTTGGTGGCGTTGTTCACGGCCCCACCGACCTTGTCGATACCGCCGCGGACCTTGTCGGGGTGGTCGGCGGCGGCCTTCTTGGCCTTGCCGATGTTCTCCTCGGCGGCCTTGGTCGCCTTGTCGAGGGCTTCCTTCGCCTTGTCCATGAAGCTCATCGTGTGCTCCTTCGTTCGAGGTAGTCCTTCATCCTGCACCAACGACCCGGTGTCCCGAAACCTCCCCACGGGGGGTCTGCCCCACCGCTTCGCAGGGGCCGCGCGCAGTCGCGTCGTCGCGCTAGCGTCGCAAGGAGCGCACCACATCGACAGGAGCACCTGACATGGCACCACGTAAGGATCCCGGACCGTCCGTCAAGGACGACGAGCTGTACGAGAAGCTGCGCGACGAGGGCAACAGCAAGGAGAAGTCTGCGCGCATCGCGAACGCCGCCGCCAACTCCTCCCGCTCGAAGGTCGGCCGCAAGGGCGGCTCGCACCCGCCGTACGACGAGTGGACCAAGGCCGACCTGCTGGCCCGCGCCCGCGAGATCGGCGTCGATGGACGCTCGAGGATGTCCAAGGGCGAGCTGATCGAAGCCCTACGCGACCACTGACCGGATGAGTCCGACACAGCAGCAGCGGGTCCGCGATCTCCTGGACGCGCGTGGCCGCACGTTCGCCGACGAAGCCGGGATCACGTTGCGGGACAAGCCCGCTGCGCTCTACCAGTTGCTCACCCTCACCACGCTCTTCTCGGTGCCGATCTCGGCGGGGGTGGCGGTGTCAGCGGCGCGTGAGCTCTTCGCGGCCGGGTGGCGCACCCCGGCACGTCTGCTGGAGTCGACGTGGCAACAGCGCGTCGACGCCCTCGGCCGCGGCCATTACCGCCGCTACGACGAGAGCACCGCCACCGCGCTGCAGGAGTCGGCCGAGCACCTGCGTGACACCTGGGCCGGCGACCTGCGCAGGTTGCGCGACGACGCCGCCGGCGACGCGGACGGCATCCAGGAACGCATCGCGCAGTTCCCCCGCATCGGCCCGACCGGTGCCGCCATCTTCTGCCGCGAGGTGCAGCAGGTCTGGCCGTCGGTGCGGCCGTTCTTCGACCAGCGCGCCCGGGACGGCGCCCGCGACGCCGACCTGCCGACGGACGTGGAGCGCCTGGCCGCACTGGTCGACGAGGACGATCTCGCACGGTTCGCCGCCGCGCTCGTACGGCGAGAACTGACCTGACATCCGGGCCTTTCCCAGACGGCTCTGGGATAAAGGGCTCATGGAGCGCCGAACCCTCCTCACCGCCCTGGCCGCAGGAGTCGCCGCCGCACTCGCCGGGTGCAGCAGCGCACGACCAGCCGCGAAGGCCACCCCACCGCGCCCGTCGTCGTCGCCCACGAGCACCGGCGCCGCGACCGCACGCGTCTTCCACGCGCCGCGCGGGATCGTGAAGGTGCCCGTGCCGCGCGGCACCCTCTACATGCTGCCCGGCACCGGCGACAACGTCGCCCTCACCGTCGACGACGGCACCGACCCGCGCGTGGTGGCCGGTTACGCCAAGCTCGCGAAGGACACCGGCCTACGTCTGACCTTCTTCTGCAACGGGGTCAACCCCAGCTGGACGGAGTCCGCGCCGGCGCTGCGACCGCTGCTCGAGGAGGGCCAGATCTTCATGGCCAACCACACGTGGTCGCACCCGAGTCTGCTGAGCCTGAGCAGCGCCGAACTGACCGATCAGGTGCGCCGCAACGAACGCTTCCTGAAGAACACGTACGGCGTGCTGGGCCGCCCGTTCCTGCGGCCGCCGTTCGGTTATCGGAACGCGCGGGTCGACGGACAGCTCGCCGACCTCGGCTACCCCGCGGTGACCATGTGGTACGGCAGCCTCGCCGACTCCACCGTGCTCAACCCCAAGCGGATCGTGGTGCATGCCGAGGAGTCGCTCAAGGCCGGCCACCTGGTGATCGGCCACGCCAACCACGACCCGGTGCTCAAGGTCTACGACAAACTGGTCGAGATCATCACGTCACGGCACCTGCAACCGGTGCATCTGGGCGACGTCTACCAGGTGTGAGCGCCTGGGAGCGACGGTGCCGGATGGGGCACACTGGCGGGAGTCGCTGACCGAACGCCCGAAGGAGCCCCATGCCGGAACAAGGTGACACCCGTGTCGCTGTTTATCTCGACTTCGACAACATCGTCATCTCCCGGTACGACCAGGTGCACGGTCGTCAGCGCTTCTCCAAGGACAAGGTGCGCACCGCCGATCGGCAGAACGACCCCGAGATCGCTGACAAGCTGGCCCAGGCAACGGTCGACGTCGGCGCCATCATCGACTTCGCGTCGTCGTTCGGCACCCTGGTGCTGACCCGGGCCTACGCCGACTGGTCCGCCGATGTGAACGCCGACTACCGCGGCCAGTTGGTCGGACGCGCCGTCGACCTCGTCCAGCTCTTCCCGGCAGCGGCGTACGGCAAGAACGGCGCCGACATCCGGCTTGCGGTCGACGCCGTCGAGGACATGTTCCGGTTGCCCGACCTGACGCATGTCGTTCTCGTTGCCGGCGATTCGGACTACATCGCCCTCGCGCAGCGATGCAAGCGCCTCGGCCGGTACGTCGTCGGCGTGGGGGTCGCCGGGTCGACCAGCCGGTCGCTCGCGGCGGCCTGCGACGAACTCGTCACGTACGACGCGTTGCCCGGTGTGGAGCCCACGCCGGAACCGGAGCCCGAAGCGCCCGCGGCGACCGGCGTGGTGGCCGACGAGAGCCCCGAAGCGGAGACGGAGCCGACCCCGACGAAGCGCAAGCGCGCCACCCGCAAGCAGACCAAGAAGGACGAGGACGACCCGCAGGTCGCCGCGACGCGCCTGCTGGAGCGCGCCCTGCGCCTCGGCCACGAGAAGAACGACGACGAGTGGCTGCACAGCTCGGCGGTGAAGAGCCAGATGAAGCGGATGAATCCGTCGTTCAGCGAGAAGGCCCTGGGCTACAAGACGTTCTCCGGTTTCGTGATGTCGCGCGACGACGTGGCCGAGCTCGACGACAGCTCCCCCGCGCGCCAGATCCGCGCCCGCAACCGCGACTGATCCCACCCCCGCCCGGCCGGGCGCACAGCCACCCGGTGCGCAGGGTGCAGGTGTCCGTCGAGGGTGACGTTCTGCGCCGCTCGTGTGTCTTGTGCTCACCGTGCGCCTCACCGCGTGGGTCGCACCGGATCCCGCACCGCCGGCCCGTTGATCTGCCACCAGCGCTCTGACTCTGAGGCCTCAGCGGTCTCACCGCCCACAGCGGTCTCGCCGATCACGAGATCCTGCTCGGCGTCCCCGGTCTCCAAGTAGGAGAGGAACACCACGTCGGTCTCGTGCCGCAGATTGTCCGCGGCAACCTGCGCCATCACATCGGCGTACGGCGTCGCACCGATCAACAGGGCTGCGTGTCGGCGTCGCTCGTCCCGGTACTCGTCGAGGGCCTCCCAGAGCAGCCGCTCCAACATCGGGTCCGCCGCGTGAGCGACCTGTCGCCCCGCCTCCAGATAAGGACGCATCCGCTGCTGCTTCTCGGCGTCCGTGACCGGTGCGACGCGGGACCTCACGACCCTGCGCACGGCCTGGTGCAGGTCGGCACTGACCCGACAGGCCACGCTCAGCGCCAGGTCGCCGCTGCCCGGTGCCGCCGCCACCTCCTCCACCGCCGCCTGCAGAGCGTCCGCGACCATGGGGCTGAGGGACGAGGTCGAGAGTGCCTGCACCAACCCGCGAGCCGCGCCCGCCTGCAGGTGGCCGTGCCCGTGGCGCAGATCCGAGATCAACCGCAGGTGGGTCCGTGCGTCCTGTGCGCACCCCAGTGCGGCCACGGTGTCCGCCACCCGCGGCGCACCCGGCTCGAGCGCCGTGGCCCGGACGGTCTCGGCCACGGCGCGGGCGATGCTCGGAGTGCAGAGCAGGCGCGCGAGCGCGGCCGTCCGTGCGGCGTACGCCCCGCCGGTCGACCGCATCCGCTCCCTCACCAGAGCACGGACCCAGGTCTGTAGGACGGGCACGGGCACCACCGTGCGACGACCGACCAGCAGGTCGCTCAAGAGAATCCAGTCGGCGGCCGTCGCTGTCGCCTGATGCACCGCTTCGGCGAGTCGGTCGAGATCGCGCTGCCAGTCCACCTCCGGGTCCGGCGCAGATTCCCGGGGAGCGGGGCGCACCGGGCGCAGCATGGCGCGCAGGTACCGGGTGGTGCCGAGAAGGTGACCGTCCGGTATTCGCAGCTGTCTCTCGACGGCCGCGAGCAGCTCCGCCGAGATGGTCAACGTGCCCGTCTCGCGACGTGACAGACCACTCGTGGTCATGGGGCAGCCGTCGTCGGCGAGCCGACGGACGAAATCGTTGGCGGCACCACCGAGCGGTGACCCCGCCCGATTGACCCGCAGGAGCCACGCGATTCGTGCATCGACGTCGACGACGAGACCACGCGGGTCCGTCGAGTCCGACGTCATCCGATACGGACGACCACTGAGGGTGGACCAGGCCATTGCTCACTCCCGGGGACTTGTTCAGGAGTTCCAGATTCGGCCATCTCGGCGCCGTCGCGTCCCGTCCGAAGTCATCCCGGACAAAACCCGGACGGACCTGCGCCGAACCGCTAGTTTCCGAGGGCATGGGGGACAAGATCGACCGGGATACCGATGGCGGACGCGTGGGAGCGAGCGAGCGACCGAGGTCAGAGCCGGCAGATGCTCCGGCAGCGACCGACATCCACTCCCCCGCCGATTTCGGATCCGCACTCACGTCGGCCCGGCTGCGGTCGGGACTGTCCGTACGCGAGGCGGCGACTCTGTCCGGGCTGAGTCCGAGCACGGCCGGCGACTACTTCACCGGTCGGCACC
The DNA here is from genome assembly GCF_017565405.1 of Allobranchiibius sp. CTAmp26. Taxonomy (GTDB): domain Bacteria; phylum Actinomycetota; class Actinomycetes; order Actinomycetales; family Dermatophilaceae; genus Allobranchiibius. The sequence goes on along the minus strand of NZ_JAGEKR010000023.1, from coordinate 36,030 downwards.
TGCCACCCCGGAACCGACCCGAGGTCCTTGCTGCCCTGCTCCTCACCCTGGGGGTGGAAGCCGATGCGCAGAGCCCGTGGCACGAGGGCCTGATCCGTGCGCGTGCGGGTCGCCGTCCTGCGCGTAGAACGGCCACCCGCAGCCCGTATCACGGCCTCACCGCCTTCGATGCGGGCAGCGCAGATCTGTTCTACGGGCGCACCGACCTGACCACCGACCTTCTCGCGAGGGTGGACGCCCTGTCCGGGTCCGACGACTCCCGCCCCGGCGCGGCCGCCGTCGTGGGTCCGTCCGGCGCCGGCAAGACCTCCCTGCTCCAGGCGGGTCTCTGCGCCGGGGTGCAGGACCTGGCGGGGTGGAACGTCCAGACCATCACGCCCGGGCCGGACCCGCTCACCCAGCTCAGCACCGCACTCGCGGCCGCGGGTGCGGAGGGACGGCGACTGCTCGTCATCGACCAGTGCGAGGAACTGTGGACGCTCAGCTCCGACCAGGCGATGCGTACGCAGTTCCTGTCGAGGGCGTTCGACTGGTCGCGTGCTCGCGGGGCGGTACTCGTCATCGGGCTGCGGGCCGATTTCACCGGGGCCGCGACGACTCACCCGCAGCTGCTCGACGCACTCCGGGGAGAACTGGTCCTCGTGGGTCCGATGAGTCGCGCGGAGATGATCTCGATCATCATCGGTCCGGCGGAGCAGGTGGGACTGCAGGTCGACATGGCGCTGGCGGAACTGATCGTGGACGAGGCGGTGAGCGGCAGCGGGAGCACCGGCGCCGCCGGCATGCTGCCGCCCATCTCGCACACCCTCGCCACCATGTGGCGGCACAGCGATCGCCGCGTTCTGACGCTGGCCGACTACCGGGCGAGCGGCGGGGTGATCGGCGCGATCCGGCATACCGCGGACGCGGCGCTCACCGAGCTGGCACCACAGGACGTCGGCACGTGTCGCCGTCTGTTGCTGTCCCTCATCGTGGTCGACGACGCCGGTCACGCCACGTCCCGTGCGGCGCCGATCGAGGACCTCGAGGGTGACGACCCCGGCACCCGTCGTGTCCTCGCCCATCTGCTAGACCGCCGATTGCTGGTCAGCAACGGTCGGACGGTCCGGTTCAGCCATGAGTCCGTCATCGATGCCTGGCCCCAGCTACAGGACTGGATCGCGGCCGATCGGGCCGACCTGGTCGTCGCGCGCGACGTCAGCACTGCGGCCCGGTCCTGGGATCGGTCCGGACAAGATCCCGACCTGCTCCTACGCGGGAGTGCGCTCGCCGCCGCGACCGACTGGAGCAGGAGGCATGCCAAGGAGAGCGGCAGCATCGTCTCCGCGTTCGTCGACGCGTCCTCCGCGCGCGCGGAGCAGGACCGTGCACAACGCGACCGCGTCCTGCGGCGGACCCGACTGATGCTGGCGACGGTGAGCGTCCTGGCCCTGATCGCCGCTGCCGCGGGTGGGTTGGCGATCAGGTCCCGCAGCGACGCGACCACCCAGCGGGACAGCGCCGTCTCGGCGGGTCTGGCACTGCAGTCCCGGCTGCTGCGCGCACGCGACCAACCGTTCGGCGACCAGGTCGCGGCCGCCGCGAGCCGGGTCGCGAACGACACCGACAGTCGCTCAGCGGTGATGGACGCCGCGACGGACCCGATCCTCACGCGCCTCGCCGTGCACCCCGGCTATCGGGTGCTGGCGACCTCCCCGCGCCGAGGCCTGATCGCGATCGCCGGCGACGGGGACCAGCTATGGGTCTACCAGCAGCGAGGCGCGGCCGCCACGCTGCTCCGGACCATCACCATGCCCGCGACCACCGGAGGGCCGACGACGTTCGTCCTCGCGTTCGACCCGTCGGGGACCCGGCTCGCCGTGGGTGGGGGCGCAGGCCGCGTCCTGCTCTACGACGTGAGCGATCCCCGGTCGACACGCCTGCTGGGCACACCGCTCAGCGCGCCCGGGACGACGTACGCGCTCCTCTTCAGTCCCGACGGGAGACAGCTGATGGCGAGCAGTCAGTCGGCCGGCGTGCGTCGCTGGAGCCTGGACACCGCCTCGGCGACCCCGCTGCCCTCGGTGCCCGCACCGGGCACCATCGACAGCCTCGCGTCCATCCCCGGCCGACCCTGGATCGCCGTGGGTTCCGAATCAGGCAGCGTGAGCGTCTGGGACGTGGGCTCGACGTCACGCCTCCTCGGGCGGGTGCAAGTGGGCCAACAGAAGATCTACAGTCTGTCGGCGCAGAGCTCGGCCGAGCTCATCGTCGGCTCTGACGACGGTTCGGTCGACCGCGTCGCGATCAAGGCCGACGGATCACCGGGTTCGGCGTCCTCGGTCGGCATGCTGCAGGGGCCCGTGAACCAGGTGCTCGCCCTGCACGGCGACGTCTTCGGCGCCAGCAGCGACGGATCGGTCACGCGCTACCTCCCCGGTGGCGGGAGGCAGACGGCCGACATCTCCTCCCCCGTCACCACCGTCGCGCCCCTCGACGACGACCACGTCGTCTTCGCGACGATCGCCGGAGGCATGGGCGAATGGACGCTCGCAGGGCCGGAATTCAGTCTCACGCCATCCTCGGTGGTGGCCAACCTGTCGACCAGCGCGAACGGCCGGGTGCTCTACACCCCCGCCACGACAGGGGGTGTCCTGTGGTCGATGGCGGCACCTGGTCGGGTCGGGCGTGCGCTCGCCACGTTGATCCCGCCGACCGCCGACGGGGAGCCCAGCGGCAACGGTGCGTTGAGTGCGGATGTCACGACAGCGTGGATCGGCACCTACACCGGGCATGTCATCGGATGGGACGTGTCTGACCCGCGACACGCACGGAAGATCTTCGACGGCCCGGTCGCCTCGGCGACGATCGAGTCCATCGTGATCTCCACGGACGGGCACCACGTGTTCGTGGCGGACGATGACCACCTGGTCCACCGGGTGGATGACGTCGACGGCCGGTGGAGCGCGGGTCCTGCGTACCGGGGCGCGCGCAACTACGTCCTGGGTGTCGCGGTGTCGCCTCGGGGCGACCTGGTCGTCGGCACGACGGCCGACGGAACGACCCTGATCTGGAGCTTCGACGGGCACCTGCTGACCACGATCCCCGGCACCGGATACATGTACTCCACGGCATTCACGACGGACGGGCGCCGCCTCGCGGTCGGCAGCGGCACCGGGGTGGTGCGGGTGTACGCGGTCGATCGGCCCTCCGCGCCGCGGCTGGAGCAGACCCTGACCGGACCCACCAACGCGACCCTGGGGTTGGCCTTCAGTACGACGGGCGCACTCGCCGCCGGATCCTCCGACAGCACCGTCTGGATCTGGCATCGGGTGGGCGCGCGGTACGAACGTTTCGCGATCCTCAACCCCGGCCAGCGCATCTTCGCGGTCGTCTGGTCAGCCGACGGCCGCGAACTCTTCGCCGGCGGCAAGGAGGGCGGCAGGGTCTGGCCGGCATCGCCCACGGACGCTACCGATCGCATCTGCTCCCAACGGGGCATCGGAGTCACCGCGACCGAGTGGAGCATGGATCTGCCCACCAGCCCCTATCGGAATCCCTGCCCGTCCTGAGCTCAGCAGGTGCGGCTGAGGTAGCCGGGCTGCCCTTTCGGGACGACGTCCCGGTCCCGCAGGAGCAGTGACACCCGGCCGCGGCGAACCTGGCAAGCCTGGGTGAATCGGGTTGCGGTGTATTCGATCTCGATCACCTTGGTCCCGTAGGCGCTCGTGTAGGCGCCGCACTCGTCGTACTCCTGACATTCCTCGGCCACCGCGAAGTCGTAGCCCGATCGGTGCAGCTGTGCCGCCAGCTCCGAGGCGTTCTTCTGCCCGATGAGCAGCGTGTGCCGGTGGGCAGCCCTGGCCAGAAGTGCCGCGAACGCGACTGCGTCGGCCGCGGTGAGCCGGCCCTGGGAGCGCGTGTAGGAATCGAGGTTGTCCGGCTCGATCGCGTCGTACCCGCTGCGCGCGCATCCGGCGAACCACCCGCCGACGACCGTCGCGACCGCATCGCGCTTGGCAGGGGTGGAGATGTCGAGCAGCGCCTCGTTCCAGTCCCGGTCGATGATCAGGGCGCCGTGCGCATCGCGCAGCAGCAGGCTCGGATGGTCGCGCTTCCACCACGAGAGGTCACCTGGCTGAGCCTGGTAGGCGTTGACGTAGCAGATGTTGTACCGACCCCTCGCCGGCGCGGAGGTGCGGTCCCGGTCCACGATCCGCACTCCGGCGGCGGGCGGGTAGGTACCCCCGATTTGATAGTCGAAGACACCGGTCGCCGGGAAGGCCTTCGCCGACGTCGCCGTCCGAACGGCAGCGCTGCCCGCGGCGGTCGCCTTCGTGCTCGCGTGCGAATGGTCAGCGGCGGTCGGGGCCATGCCGCATCCGCTCAGGATCAGCGAGACGACGCTCATCAGCATCCCGATCCGCCCACCAGTCACCCGACCATCATGGTCGACCGATGCCGCTGGAAGGGCTGCGTCGGTGGGGGCTTCCGCTCTAGGGTTGAGCTTCCGCCGCCGAGAGGATCCGCGATGAGTCAGCTGTATCTCGCGCAACCCGCCGACCAGCAACAGTTGGAGTGGTTGGACAACGGGACGCTCGCGATCCTGCTGGACGGTGCAGCCACCGACGGGCAGTTCATGATGGGCCGGTTCGCGGTGGCCCGCGGTGAGGCCCCGCCGTACCACAAGCATCTGCACGAGGACGAGATCTTCATGCTGATCAAGGGCACCGCGCTCGTCTGGTACGACGACCACCAGTACGAGCTGCAGGAAGGAGGAGTGGTCTTCCTGCCGCGCAACGTCCCGCAAGGGTACCGCATCACCTCCGAGCGAGCCGACCTGCTGATGATCAACACGCCGGCAGGCATCGAGGGGATGTTCCGCGCGACGGGAAGGGACAAGTCGCAGCCGCGCCCTGAAGGTTTCGAGGTCCGTCCCGACCCCGATGCCGCCGAGCGCTACGGCAACGTCGTCCTCGGCCCGCCGCGCTGAGCGCCTCAGCCCACCAGTGGTCGGCGGGCGTCGTACGGCACCGCGAAGCGGGTGCGCACGCCCCGCGAGAACAGCACGGAGTCCGGCCGACGGGTGGTCACACCGGGCAGACCGCACAGACCCACGAGCGTCTCGTCGAGGTGCAACAGTTCCGCGCTGCGCAGTGGCCAGACCTGGTGCTCGTTCGGGACGTAAAGTGTGCGGCCGTACGCGCGGGTGTGCAATCCCCAACGAGCTGTGAGGAATTCGGCAACCGGATCGCCCTCGGGAACGACCTCGCCCGGGCGTACGACGATCGTCGTCACGGCATCGCGGGGCGCCGGCCAGCGTCGACGTGACGTGTAGGTGAGGACGCCACCGGTCTCCACCACCCGCATCCGCGCCCAGGTGTAGGGCAACGCGAAGATCGCCCGGGCGCCCAGGACGACGGCGAGCCGGGACGCCTCCAGGGTGCGGAAGACGATCCCGCGACGCCCCTGCTCGTCGACCGAGTACAGCCTCACATTGGTCTCGGCGAACGTCCCGAGCCACGGCACCGCGCGTCCTGCCCCGATGCCGGCGTCGACCATCCGGAACGGGATGAGCCCCACCCAGCTGGTCCCGTCGTGCACATCCGGCCGGGTCCCCGGCGGCAGGAGCGGGGCGACCGCCTCGGGCGCGACCCGCCAGTGCAGGAACGTCAGGTCGAGCCAGTCCTGACTCATCATCTGCGCGCCGGTCAGGACCGGGGCGGTGGCGCTCACCGACTGCACGGACATACCGCCACTGTGCTCCAGCCCCCAGTACGGCACGCGCGCGACCCGCGGAGCACGGCGATACTGCAGGGATGGATCTGAGGCGCACCCTCTTCGCCGTCGCACCGCCGATCGCCGCCGCCGCCGTCGGCGGGCTGGGGTCGCGGGACGCGCCCACGACGTACGCGCGGCTGCGCAAACCTGCCTGGGCGCCACCGGCGAGCGCGTTCGGCCCGGCCTGGTCGGCGCTCTACGCGACGATCGGATTGGCCGGCTGGCGGATGTACCCGCGGGTCTCCACCACCTCCCGGCGGTTGCACCTCGCGCAGCTGGGGATGAACGCCGCCTGGCCGGGGGTCTTCTTCGGTATCCGCGACAAGCGCGCGTCCCTGGCCGTGATCGCCACCCTCGACGCGCTGGTCGTCGCGGAGCTGTGGTCGCTGCGCCGGTCCGATCCCGGGTCCGCCGCGATCCTGCTGCCGTACGCCGGGTGGATCTCCTTCGCGACCGCCCTCAATGCGGCGGTCGGCGACCCGGGCGACTGACCCGTCGGATCGCCATCACGACCGGCCGGGGCCTACAGGTTGGTCTCGTTCGTGGGGATGCTGGTGGGGAGCGCAGCGGCCGGCTGATCGTCGCCGGCGCCGTCGGGCGGACAGTCGACCCCGATCGTGTAGCTGGCCATGCTGATGGATCCGGCGGCGTGTCCCTTGACCAGCGAGCTGACCCGCTCGCCGCTGTCGGCCGCCAGGCCGGCGAAGTACAGCAGCGGCAGGAAGTGGTCCGGCGTCGGGACGGCCAGTCGGTAGTCCCGGTCGGCGTCGAGGCCAGTCACGTCGATCGGCCGGTCCAGCAGGATCTCGCGGGCGTGTACGTCAAATCGGGTGGCCCAGTCGTACGCGCTGTCCGGACGGGAGAAGTCGACCGCGCCCAGGTTGTGCACGATGTTGCCGCTCCCGACCACGAGGACGCCCTCGCGCCGGAGCGCCGCGAGCTTCTGGCCGAGCTCCAGGTGATAGTCGATCCCCTTGTCGGCGTTGATCGACAGCTGCACGACCGGGATGCTGGCGTCGGGGAACGCATGCACCAGCACCGACCAGGTGCCATGGTCGATGCCCCAGCTGTCGACGTCGCAGCCGACCCACATCGGCTTCGCGACCTCCGCGACCTGGTCGGAGAGCTCCGGCAGCCCTGGCGCTGGGTACTCCACGTCGAAGAGCTCCTGCGGGAAGCCGTAGAAGTCGTGGATGGTGCGCGGGCGCAGCATCGCGGTGACGGCGGTGGCGTTGATGTACCAGTGCGCGGAGACGACCAGGATCGCCCTCGGCCGGGGCACGGCGGCACCGAACGCGCGCCACGCCTGCGTGTACCGGTTGAGCTCGAGCGCGTTCATCGGGTTGCCGTGGCCGATGAACGCGGCGGGCATCATCGGCCGGGTGTCGCTGGTCGCCGTCATCGTGTTCCCGTCGCCGCACGTGTGGTGGGCAGACGCTACCGCCTTCTCGCCCGATCAGGCGGCAACCGGGCGAGATGACGAGCTGGTGGACCCGGTCAGAACGGGTACGCCGGGATGCGGCTCTGCATGGTCACCCACTGCGTCTCGGTGAACGCCTCGATATTGGCCTCGACGCCGCCGAACCGGGCGCCCGTCCCCGAAGCCGCCGTGCCGCCGAACGGCGCCACCGCCTCGTCGTCGACCGTCTGGTCGTTGATGTGCACGATGCCCGTCGGCACCCGGTCGGCGACGGCGAGACCGCGCATCACGTCCTGGGTGAGGATGCCGAGCGACAGCCCGTACTCGGTGCGACTCGCCAACTCGACGGCCTCGTCGACGCTGGAGAACTTGGCCACCGGTGCGACGGGGCCGAACACCTCTTCGTTGAACGCCGGGTGGGTCACGTCGCAGTCGGCGATCACCGTCGGGCGGTAGAAGAGATCCTCGTACGTGCCACCCTCCACCAGTCGCGCACCGGAGTCCGTCGACCGAGTGACCAGGTCGTGCACGTGGTCGCGCTGGCGCGCATCGATGATCGGGCCGAGCGGGGCGTCCGTGGCGGCCGGGTCGGCGACCTGGATCCCCGCGGCGCTCTGGGCGAGCCGCTCGACGTACTCGTCGTAGATCGCCTCGTGCACGATGTGACGACCGGTGGTCATGCAGATCTGGCCCTGGTGCAGGAAGGATCCCCACGCTCCGGCCGCGACGGCGGCGGGCACATCGACGTCGTCCATCACGATGAGCGCGTTGTTGCCGCCGAGCTCCAGGTGGGCGCGCTTCAGCAGCCGGCCCGCCGCCTCGCCGACCTTGCGCCCCGCTGCGGTCGATCCGGTGAACGAGATGATGCGCACGCCCGGGTGTTCCACGAGGGCACTGCCGACGTCCGCTGCTCCCGGCAGCACGTGCACGAGCCCCTCGGGCAGTCCTGCCTCGGCGAGGATCGCAGCCAGGAAGAGACCGCCGGACACGGCAGTGCGCGGGTCGGGTTTGAGGATGACCGCATTGCCGGTGGCCAGCGCGGGGGCCACCGATCGGCTGGACAGGATCTGCGGGAAGTTGAACGGCGAGATCACGCCGACCACTCCGGCGGGCACTCTTCGGGCCATCGACAGGCGCGGTGCCCGGGTGCGCAGCAACTGCCCGTACGGCGCCTCGACCGTCGCCGCCCCTGTCCAGTACTCCGCAGCGACGAGCGACGCTTCGAAGCCCGCCTTTCCCTTGCCGGAACCCGCTTCTCGCACAAGCCAGTTCGAGAGCTCGCCGGCGTGTTCCTCGATGAGGGTTGCCGCTCGTCGCAACGCCGCGGCGCGCTGGTCGTAGGGCAGTGCCGCCCACTCCTTCTGCGCCTTCGTGGCCGCCTGGACGGCGTCGTCGACGTCCTGCGCGGTGGCCACCCCGACGCTGCCGATCACCTCTCCGGTCGCGGGCTCGTGCACCTCGGCGGTGCCACCGGCGCCTGAGCGCCACCCGCCGCTGTGGATCTTCCCGGCCCATTCACTGGAATCGAAGAACGGCATGGAGCACCTTCCGTAGGGCGGGATCAGATCGCCGGTCGGGTTCACCCCGACGGCACCTTCGGATACTAGGGCTGCACGGTCGGACGCACGAGGATCTCGTTCAAGCTGACCGACTTCGGCCGCGTGACGGCGAAGGCGATGATCTCGGCGATGTCCTCGGGCGTGATGGCCATCTGCTCGTACATCTTCTCCGCACCGCGCTTGGTCTCCGCGTGCGTGATGTGGTCGGTCAGTTCGGTGGCGACGGCGCCGGGCTCGACGACGATGACCCGGACGTCGGGCTGCAGCTCCTGGCGCAGGGCCTCGGACCAGCCGTTCATCCCCCACTTGGTCGCGGCGTACACGCTGTTGCCCGGTCGGGCCGTGCGCCCGGCGACCGACGACAGGTTGACCAGGTCGCCGCCGCCGTCGCGCAGCAGCGGCAGGAACACCTCGGTGGTGGTGATCGCCCCGAGCAGGTTGACGTCGAGCATCTGCTTGTAGTCGTCCTTGCGCTCGGCGTCGAACGGCCCGAGGAGCATGACGCCGGCGTTGTTGAGCAGGACGTCGACGCGTCCCAGCTCCGACCTGACCCGCTCGGCGGCGGCGACCAGGGCCTCCCGGTCGGTGACGTCCGCGGTGATGGCGATGCTGCCGTTGTCCAGTTCCTCGACCAGCGCCTGTATCCGGTCGGCCCGGCGCGCGATCAGCGCCACCCTGTACCCGGCAGCGGCCAGCGCTCGGGCCGTCGAGGCCCCGATGCCCGAGGACGCTCCGGTGATGACCGCGACCTGCTGGGTGTCCTGTGATGTGGGCATCTCTTGCTCCTCATGACGTTCGTCGGTGGTGGTGCTCATTCACGCGGACACCGGGGTCGACCAGGATGTCGCGACGGGAGCGCTGGGGCTCGCACCCCAGCATCTCGCGCCTCCTCCCGATCGGGTAACCGGCGATCGACCGCAGATCCGACCGAAGGGGCGAGGAGCAATCCGCGGACCAACCAGGTCGCGTGGAGCGGACACGTCCGCTGCAGCGCGATCCTCGCCGATCGGACGGCCCACGACGCGCGCCAAGGATTCCGGAGACCGCCATTGACGGGCCGTGAGGAGCGGGAGTAGAAGAGGGTGATTCGTCTGTTCGTGCCGGCTGGAACGGACGACCTCCAGGCGCTGTATCGCCAACCGGCACTTCCGCCAGGGGCGGTGACCCCGGGCTCACGTCACACATTCGTCCTGCCCAGGGGAAGAGCCCATGATCGATCTCACGACGTCGCCACGCCATGCCTGGCGGCTGACCGTTCTCGTCTCGTGCGTCCTGTTGTTGGTCGCCTCCGGTGGTGTCTGGGGTGGCGCCACTGCCGCACCGGCGGCTCGACCGTCCATCGCGGCGCACACCGCCGTACGCGGTCAGGTGCGGCTGGTCGCGACGACGACTCCACACCAAGCTCGTTCCGCGGCGGCGAGTCAGGGCGCCAAGGTGCGCATCGCGCCACTGCTGCGTCCGCACCGTCGGACCACATCGGCATCGGCCACGCGGCGCCTCTCCGCGCCGCACGCCACGGGGCATGCCCGTCAACTCCTTCAGGGCGCTCTCCCGCCGTCCGTCGAGTTCGACGGTGTCGACGCGATCCAGAGCAAGGCGGTCGCGGGGTACGACGTCGAGCCGCCGGACGAGGGCCTGGGCGCCGGCAACGGCTACGTGGTCAACTTCGTGAATCTGGCCGGTGCGATCTACCGCACCGACGGAAGCGCTGTGACCGCACCGTTCTTCCTAAACACGTTCTTCGCCGAGTCCGCCAAGGCCAACACGAGTGACCCCCGGGTCTACTACGACCCGACGAGCCGCACCTGGTTCGCCACGATGGTGGAGTACGGACTCACCAGCGACGGCTCCGCCGTCACCGAGTCGCACGTCGACCTCGCCGTCAGCCGCACCGCCAATCCGGCCGGTGCCTGGCACATCTACCGGATCCCCACGAGCAACCTCAACCACGCGGGATGCCCCTGTCTTGCGGATTACCCGATCCTGGGCGTCAGCCGGTCGAACGTCTACCTGTCCACCAATGAGTTCACCTCCAACGAGCAGGGATTCAACGGAGCGCAGCTGTACGTGCTGTCCAAGTCGCAGCTGGTCGCCGGCCGCGCCACGGTCAACACCGCCACCTTCCAGAACCTGGCAGCCGGCGGGACTCTCGGGTACCACGTCCAGCCCGCCAACACGGTCGCGAACGCACCGGCCGAATTCCTGCTCAGCTCGCTCGACCCCAACAGCACCTTCGACAACCGGTTGGCCGTCTGGGCGGTCACCAACGAATCCTCGGTCACCACAGGACACGGGACGCCGTCCCTGACCGTGCGGATCATCGAATCGGAGGCGTACGGCTTGCCGCCGAACGCGCAGACACCTCCCGGGTTCTGCAACGGGAGCGCCTGCGGCGCGGGCCTTCCCACCACCGGCGTCCTGGCGACCGACTTCGATGCCATGCAGGAGACCCAGTACATCAACGGTCGACTCGTCGGAGCGCTCAACACCGGTATCACCGTCGCCGGCGACACGACGGCACGATCGGGTGTCGCCTGGTTCGTCATCAAGCCGACAGTGAACGGCGCGACCCTCGGGAGCAGCACCCGCGTGACCCGCCAGGGGTACGTGTCCACGAGCGGTGAGTACCTGCTCTATCCCCACGTGAACATGACGTCGAACGGCGCCATGGCACTGGTCTTCGGGCTGGGTGGACCGGGCACCTACCCGTCCGCGGCCTACGCGACGGCGCGCGCCGGCCGCGACTTCGGCCCCATCCAGATCGCTGCTGCGGGCACCGGACCCGACAACGGGCTCACCGGCACCGCGAAGTTCGGCGGGGTCGGCCGATGGGGCGACTACTCCAACGGCGAGATCATCCCGGGGACCAACCGGGTCTGGCTGGCCACCCAGTACATCCCAAATACCGGTGACGGGAACGCCAACTGGGGGAACGCCATCTTCCAATTGCGCCTGCCCTGACCTCGACGGCTCTTCCCACCGGGCGCCGCAGTGCCCGGCGGGAAGCCGGGGTGATCGCGGCGAACAGGCTGATGAACCACGGGTCCGCGGCGGGTCCTCTCGTCAGTCGCGTGCCGCGCCCGGGTCCGTCAGCACGTCGCGCCAGGAGTGCTGCGGGTCGAAGCCCAACAGCTCCCGTGCCTTGTCGATGGCATAGAACGTCTCGTCGCGGCCCATCTCCCGCCGCACCGGCACCCCGTCGTAGAAGCGGTCCCGGACCTCCTGGGTCGTCGCGGCGACCGACATATCGGCATTGGCGACGTTAAAGACCTCGTAGCCCAACCCATCGGTCTCCAGACAGCGTTGCACCATCTGCCCCAGATCGCGGGTGTCGATGTAGGCGAAGACGTTCCGGCGCCGCAGCGAGGGGTCGGTGAGGAACGGCGGGAACAGCTCGGCGTACTCGTAGGGCTCGATGACGTTGTTGATCCGCAGTCCGTAGATGTCCGCCCCGGTGCGGGCGTGGAACGAGCGGGCCGTCACTTCGCTGGCGACCTTCGACATGGCGTAGGAATCCTCGGGCACCGTCGGGTGCTCCTCGTCGACGGGCACGTAGAGCGGGCGCCGCTCGCCCTGTGCGAAGCAGATCCCGTACGTCGTCTCGGACGACGCGAAGATGATCTTGCGCACGCCGAGCCGGGTCGCCGCCTCCAGCACGTTGTAAGTGCTCAGCACGTTCGTCGCGTAGGTCGCAGCGTCCGGCCGCAGCAGGATCCGTGGGATCGCCGCGAAGTGCACGACGGCGTCGTAGCTCGGTTTCGCGGGCAGGTCCAGGTCCTCCATGGCCGGCATTCCCGCGAGAGCCGAGTAGGTCTCCCCCGCGTCCGTGAGGTCGACCCGGAGGTCCGTCACTCCCGGATGATCCAGGGGGGCGAGATCGGCGTTGGTGACCTGGTGGCCCTGCTCGGCGAGGTACGGCGCGACGTGCTTGCCGGCCTTGCCGCTGCCACCGGTGAAGAAGATACGCATGCCTCTTCATACCCCGAGCGCCTCAGCGTGATTCCCCCGCGGTCATCGAGCGGTGTCCCGCTCCCCCCATCCGCCGGACCGGCGCGCGTGGTCGAGGTGCCGCAGCACGGCCGCGACTCGGCGATCGGTCTGCTCGGTGGGCGCCAGGTCCAGTTTCGCGAAGATGCTGCGGATGTGCTTGTGCACGGCGCCCTCGGTCACGACGAGGCGATCCGCGATGGCGCTGTTTCCCAGGCCTTCGGCCATGAGCGCCAACACCTCCGTCTCGCGCGGGGTCAGCCGGTCCAGACCGGCGTCCGGTCGCGTCGTCGTGAGCAGCTGAGCCACCACCTCGGGATCGATGGCTGTGCCCCCGTCCGCGACCCGGTGCAAAGCGTCGAGGAAGCTCTCCACCCGGCCCACACGTTCCTTGAGCAGGTAGCCGAGGCCGGCCGCACCCGCGATCATCAGATCGGTGGCCAAGGCCTGCTCCACGTAGGCCGACAGCACCAGGACACCGAGCCCGGGCTGCCGCCGTCGAGCCTCGACGGCGGCGACGATGCCCTCGTCGGTGTGGGTGGGCGGCATCCGTACGTCGACCAGGGCCACGTCCGGGTGGTGCGCCGCCACAGCTTCGAGCAACGACGGGACGTCCTGGGCCGTCGCCACGACGTCCAGCGATTCGGCGCGAAGTAAGGCCGCCAGACCCTCCCGCAGGAGCGAGTCGTCCTCGGCGATCACGATCCGCACGGCAGATCCACCTCAAGTCGAGTCGGTCCGCCGGGGGGACTCGAGATGCGCATGGTGCCGTCCAGCGCCTGGGCGCGGCGCCGGATGCCGGTGAGCCCGGATCCGCTCCCGCCCTCCGCGCCACCCCTGCCATCGTCTTCGACGGTGACACTGAGATGTTCGATACCACTTCGCACCGCTACCACGATCTGCGTCGCGCCGCTGTGCCGCGCGGCGTTCGTCAGCGCCTCGGCGACCGCGAAGTAGGCCGTCGCCTCGGTCGCCGCGGCACACCGCGTCCGCAGATCGATCTGCAGACGACACGGGATCGGGCTGGCAGCGGCCAGTCCGTCGAGCGCCCCCGCAGGCCTCGATCGGTGAGCACTGGCGGCAGGATCGTGCGAGCGACCGACCTCAGCTCCGCTAACGCCGCCTCGGTCGCGGTCTGTGCCCGCTCGATCGTCTCCAGGGCGGTCGCCGGAACGCGCAGGACCGCCTGCCGGACCCCGCCGAGTAACACGTTCACGGCGACCAGCCGGTTCTGTGTGCCGTCGTGCAGCGCACGCTCGATGCGACGTAGCTCGACGGCGTGCGCATCCAGCGCCGCGGCGCGGGTCGCGGTGAGCTCGGCGATCCGGATCGACATGTCTCCCTGGTCCGGCGGCGCAAGCAGGAGCCTTCCGGCGACAGCCTGCAGCCAGGCGAGGGCGGGTGCGACGAGCAGGATCGCTACGACCAGTACGCATCCCAGTGCGGTCACCACCAGAGCGTGCGATCGGTCGTCCAACACCCAGCTCACACCGTCGGCCCATGCCGGGATCGGCTGTCCCACAGCCAGATCCAGCCAGAGCGGGAAGGTCAGTGCTCCGAGCGCGGCGATAGGCAGAGCCAGCCCGATGATCCCGAGTGCCACATCGACCGTGCCGTGCAATGCCGACCAGGCCAGCTCGCGCCGGGCTGTGGGGTCCACCAGGTGATCACGTGGAGCCGGTACCGGCGCGGCCGGCGACACGATCGGGTCACCCCAGCGGGTCAGCCGCAGCCGCTCGCGATCCGCGAGTGGCCGCACGGCGCGCAGGCAGACCGGCAGCACCAGAAAGCCGATCCCCACCACGCAAAGGATCCAGCTCGCGACGAGGGCTGCGAGCAGCAGCATGGCGAGTGTCCCCGTGCACAGACCTCCGAAGAGCTGCTTGAAGGAGACCACCGCCGGCCGGACGAAGTGGGGCCGCGTCTTCGGACCGGCGCCCGGGGTATCGGTGCCGGGCGTGCCGGCGAGACCTGTCGTCGCGTCCACCGACTCAATCCCCTCGCGGTCATTCGCGGCCGCGCGCCGCGAAGCTTCATCGTTCCAGCCCGGCTGCCTCCGAGGCAGTACAGCCTGCTGCACCATCGACCGGCCCGCAGGCGGGATCGCCTGGCACCACGATCCTCGGAAACGTAGTGGTCATCCGCACATTCGATGAAGGAGCGACCATGACCGGCGATCACACACCATCGACCCAGACCGACCCCACCGAGGAGCACCCGCGACGTACGCCGCGCTGGATGCGCAGCCGGAGGGCAGGTGTCGCGGGGATCACCGCGATCGCGCTGGTCGGAGGCTGGGCGGTGTCCAGCACGCCGGCAGCGCGAGCGTCGTACGAGCGGGCTGATGCCGTAAACCATCAGCTGGACCGGACCAGCGCGAGCCTGGACCGGTTGACGGCGGACCATCACGGAGTAGGAGGCGTCAGGAACACGGCTCCGAGGGACGCCGCGTTCCAGCGCTCACTGAACGTGTTGGTCACCCAGGACGGGATCCCGGGCGTCGAGGCGTTCGTGCGGCAGTCCGACGGGAAGGTGCGCAGCTACACCGCAGGCGTGGGGAACCTCGCTACTCGGACGCCCGTGCCCGCAGACGGTGAAGTGCGCATCGCGTCCAACACCAAGACCTTCACGGCGACGGCCGTCCTGCAGCTGGTCGGCGAGGGGCGGATCGGCCTGGACAAGCCCATCGAGACCTACCTCCCAGGCCTCGTACGCGGGAAGGGCATCGACGGCCGCCGCATCACGGTGCGCAATCTGCTGCAGCAGACCTCGGGTCTGCCCGACTACGACACCCTCGTGGCCTCCAAGGGCCTGCTCGCGGTGCAGCACACCTACTTCGAACCGCGACAGCAGTTGGACGCGGCCCTCACCGCCCCCGCGGAGTTCAAGCCGGGGGCCAGCTGGGCCTACAGCAACACGAACTACCTGCTGGCTGGTCTGATCGTGCAGCGGGTGACCGGCCGCCCGATCGGAGAGGTGATCACCCAGCGGGTCATCGACCGCCTCGGGCTGCGCCACACCTACTGGCCGAACACGGGGGTGCAGACGATCCGCGGACGGCACGCGCAGGCCTACTTCAGCGCCAAGCCCGGAGCCGACCCGGTCAACGTGACCGTGCTGGACCCCTCCCTCGGGTGGGCCGCGGGGCAGCTGGTCTCCACACCGAGTGATCTGTCGACGTTCAACCGGGCCCTCCTCGACGGCCGCCTGCTGGCGCCGGCCCAGCAGCGGGAGCTGCTGAGCACCGTCGCAGCGCCCGGGTTCGAACCGGAGAAGGGGTGGTCCTACGGCCTGGGTTTCGCCGAGCGCACGCTGTCCTGCGGGGTGCAGGCGTGGGGCCACGGGGGCGACATCACCGGCTTCGAGACGCGCAACCTGACTACCCGGGACGGGCGCAGCGTGGTGGTCGCGACGACCGCGCTGCCGACCAAGATCGAGGGGCTGGTCCACGTGAACGCAGCTGTGCAGCAGGCGATCTGCGACGTGCGGTGACCTTCGCTCCTCCAGTCGGGGGCGGCGTGGTCGACTACTTCGCGTCGCCCCGGGTACGTGGGGCGCAACCGGTCGTGAGGCTTCGCGCGCTGACTGTATTGGGGCCTGAGTTAGGCACCAGTGAAGATCTCGCGGACTTCTTTGAGCGCGTAGTAGACCAGGACGTACCCGGCGACCGGATCTGCCCACCAGAACCCCACCAGGAGATTCAGCAGCAACCCGAGAAGCACAGCGGTCGCAAGCAGCCCGTCGACGAATGTGACTCGGCCCTCGGTCCTCAGCACAGGGTTGCCCAGAGCCGCGCCCGTGCGGGTCTTGCCCGCCGCGAGAACGAACATGACAACCGCGGTCACTCCCGTCCAGATGATGCCCAGTGGCGAGTGATGCGGGTGATACCCGATGACCAGCACCCACGTGGACTGCACCAGGAGATAGACCGCGAGAGCACCGAAGGCACCGCCGATGAGACGCATCGCGAGACGCTGACGCGTTTCACCGCTGCCGGCCAGTTCCCAGATCACGACGGTCGACGCGCCGATCTCAATCACCGAGTCCAGCCCGAAGCCCGCGAGAGCCACCGAACCGGCAGCGATCGCGACAACCGCGAGTACGACAGTCCCCACGACATTCCACGCCAGCGTCACGTACTCCAGCCAGAAGCCTCGACGAAGGAGCGCCCCCCGACCGGAGGCATCAACAGCAGTCACGACCGAAGTATCGCCGCCGCGGTGGTCAGCTTCCAGACAGCACCTGTGGGTCATCACCTTGCCCTGCGTTAGCAAGGCAAGCGGGCCGGGAGGGCATGAGCCCGGGTATGAGGTCCCAGGTGACCCCGGCGTTGGTGACGGTGGCGGTGAGCAGGTCGCGGTGGACGATGGTGTGGTGGCGTGCGCACAGCAGCGCCGCGTTGGTCAGGGTTGTCTCTCCGCCGGCCCACCAGGGCCTCACATGGTGGGCGTCGCACCAGTCCGGTGGCCTGTCGCAGCCGGGGAAGGTGCAGTGCTGATCTCGGTGGATGATCGCGGTGCGCAAACCGCCGGTGAAGAGGCGTTTGGCCCTGCCGACGTCGAGGGGTTCGGACTCCCCACCGAGGACGACGGGGATCAGGTCGGCGTCGCACGCCAGCCGGCGCAGAGTGCCCGCGTCGAGGTAGTCCCCGTCGGTGGTGTGTCCGATCCCGGGCAGGTACGTCGGTGCGGATTCGGTGTCTTGTGAACCGAATTGGTCGAGTCGGCCAGCGTCGCGGAGACCTTCGTACAAGGTCGCGTAGTCCATGGTGACCAGGAGCTTCGCGGTCCCACCGAATTCCCCGACCGGCCGCGGTGCAGTGCCGTCCAGGACCCCGGCTGCGGTGTCGACCAGCCGCACCAGGGCGTCCGCGCGGCGCTTCGCAGGCGTGCGCAGGTCTCGCTCGGGAACGGTTTCGAGCGGAGCATGAGCGTCGCCGCTGATCGGGCTGGGGTCGGTGCCGGTCGGGCAGGGCTGCGGTGTGGGTGCGGACAGGGCGCGCAGAGCGTGCTTCACCACCGCCGCGTGCCCGGCGGAAAGTTCGGCGACGAACCGGGTCAACCCGGAAGGTAGGTCGGCCCAGTACACCGATTCGCACTCCTGCTGACGTTCTTCGTCCCGTACGAGGCGTTCGGGGGCGTACTCCCCCAGGATCCGGGTGCTGAGCTCCCGCAACGTCCGTGGCCCGTGGTCGGACAGCGACAGGTAGCGACCGAGCAGGTCGTCCCGGTCCGCGGAGGGTAGTTGCGGCAGGATCAGCGGTACCTGCCGCAACGCGGCCGCCGCGACCGGGACGGTCGCGGACCCGGCAGCCAACGCCTCCGCCACGACCTGGTTGCTCGGGTCGGCACACTCCACACCCACCGCCCCGACCCGCCGCACCACGACCGGGTCGACACCCGCCGCGTGCTGGGCGACCCACGCCGGAGCCCCGGTCGCGGTCGAGTTCGCCACGGTCCCCCGACCCAGCGCGTCCGCGGTCGCCAACGCAGCGACGTTTTCTCCCCGTGTTCCGATCTGCAGCATCGACCCGACGACCTCGCCCAGCTCGGTCTCATCCAACTGGTACAACGCAGCGGGCCACTCATCTAACGCGCCGCTGAACTCCCTCAGCAGCGACACCAGCCGGGTGCCCGCCCCGGGCGCCGCAGGCACCCGCGTGTCGGTCGTCGACTGCGCCATGACCCCTCCCGCGATCGCTACTTCCACCTCTTCCCTCCACTCTGAATCATACGTGTGTTCGATACGCTTGACAAGAGCTCATGACACGAAAGTTATTGTGAATGTTGATGATTCGAGCCCGGTTATCCACATCTCCCTCCACGCGGTGGGGGGTTTATGGGTTATCCACACTTCGCACTGAACACTTGGTTCCGACGCTGACGGCGTTCGCGTTCGTTGACGGTGTTCGAACGCCGTCAACGAACGCGAACGCCGTCAGCCTCAGGTGTCGTGCTCAGAGCTGGCCGGCCTCGGCGAACCGGTAGAAGACCCGACCGACGGGCTGCACACCCATCAGCAGCCAGACCGCGTTCTCCAGGTCGCGCGCCCGGGACAGGTCGCCGACGCGTACCGGGTCGTAACCGGCGTCTCGGATCAGCTGCTCGGTGACGTCGCGGGCGTCGTCGTCGGCGACGTACCAGTTGCTCGGCCGGACCCGCTGCTCGCGGATCTTGTCGAGCATCATCCCGAAGTTCATGTTGAAGCTCTTGGCCACCGGCCCGCGGGTGAAGGACTGGACCTCGTGGGCGTACGACGGGAAGTCGCCGTGCCTTGCGGGCAGCACGTTCGTGGCGTCGATGGCGGTCTTGCCCTCGAGCCCGGTCACCGCGGACAGGGCCTCCGAGATCTTGTCGCCGGGGACCGCGACCAGGACGACGTCGGCGCCGGACGCATCGCCGCCATCCCTGCCCAGCTCGGTGACCTCGTGACCCGCCGTGCGCCAGAGGGCGGCGAGCCCTCCGCCGATCATCCCTCTGCCGATCGTGACGATCTTCATGATTCAGGTACCTCTCTCGTAGTGGTGCATCTGATGACGTCGGTCGACCGCGGATGAGCGGTCACGAACGCACGCCTGCGGCGATATTGCGAACGATCTCGAGGCCCTCCGGCGGGGATACGACGGGCCAGTAGCCGAGCTCTGCGACCGCCTTGTCGGTGCGCAAGGTGCACGGCTGCCCGAGGAACCACCGCACGGGGACGGGTACGTCGCGGCGGGCGGTCTCGGCGTCCACGTCGGGGATCGCCGAGTCGACGCCGTGGATCGCGAACAGGGTCTCGAAGAAGTCGCGCAGGACCACGCGGTGACGATCGGTGATGAAGTACGCCTGCCCGGGTCGCCCGTGCTCCCAGCCGAGCAGCAGTCCTTCGACGGCGTTGTCGACGTACGTGACGTCGGTCAGGTGCCGCCCGCCGTCGATCCACGCGAACCGCCCCGCCTTCGCAGCCGCCACGAGGCCATCGGTCAGGATGCTCCCCGGACCCCACACGAACCGCGGCCGGATCGAGACCGTCGTGAAGCCGGGCGCGTTCGCATCGATCACGATCCGCTCGGCGACGGCCTTCGCTGCGCAGTACGCGGCGGCCGAATCCGGCCGCAGGGGCGCGGTCTCGTCGACATCGACGAGCGGCTCCCCGGCGAGCAGCGCGGCCTCGCTTCCGCAGCGCACGAACGTCGGTGTGCGCGCGTGCCGGGCAGCGTCCACAGCGGCCTGGGTACCGCGGACCGTGCTCGCCTCGTGGCGTTCACGGTCGGCGGTGACGTCCGTCTCCGCGGCCAGATGGAAGATCACGTCACTGCCCGCCGCCGCGTCCTGCCAGGTCGTGGCGTCGGTCAGCTCGGCGCGCACGGGCTCGGCACCCAGAGCGCGCACCCGGTCGGCGGATTCCGCGCTGCGCACCAGCGCACGGACCGTATGCCCGTCCTTCAGCAGACGGCGGATCAATACCTGCCCGATGAATCCGGATCCGCCAGTTACGAATGCCTGGCTCATGTGGACTCCTGTGTCGAGGTGGGCGTTCCGCGAGGTCGCGGTCAGCGCGTCAGTAGCTGCAGCGATCGCCTGCCCGCCGTTCTTCCCTCGAATCCATTGATGTCTCGACGTACAGCGATAGATTCTCCGAATGGCTTCGCTCCGCGCCCTCGAATGCCTGGTCGCCGTGGCCGACACCGGGTCCATCACGCAAGCCGCCCTGCTGCTGCACTCATCGCAACCCGCGGTCTCGCACCAGCTGGCCTCGCTCGAGCGCGAGGCCCGAGTCGCGCTGCTACGTCGCGAAGCCCGCGGGACGGTGCTGACGCCGGCCGGCCGCGCCGCCGTCGCGGACGCGAGACGAGCCGTCGGCGCGGCCGAGGCCGCCGTACGGACGGCCCGCTCCGTGGGCGAGGCCGCCGGCGGATCGTTGCGGCTCGCCTGCGCCCAGAGCCTGGTGACGGTGCTCGCTCCCGTGCTCCGCAGGTGGCACCGCCGTCACTCCGAGGTGGCGATCAGCCTGCGCGAGTCGACGGCGGTCGACGAGATGCTCGGCTTCCTCGATTCCGGGGAGGCCGACGTCCTGCTGATCCCCGCGGCGGTCGTGCCACAGCGCTACCGGATCTTCGTCGTGGCCGACGAGGAGATCGTCCTGGTCGCGCCGAGCGATCACCCTCTGGCCGCCAGGCCCGCAATCCCCCTGCGGGAACTGGACGGGGTGGGTCTGGTCCACTTCGCCGTCGAGAACAACCTCAGCGCCTGGCTCGACCACTCGCTCGCCGAGGCGGGCGTCCGCCCCGAGATCGTCATGCGGACAGCTGTCACCTCGGCGGCCCCGCTCCTCGCGGCGGCAGGCCTCGGTGTCGCCGTCTGTCCTGTCAGCGCGGTCGGCCCGGGCTCCCCCGGCGCGGTCAGGTCCTTCTCGCCACGGTGGGTCCGGCAGCTCGCCGCCGTCGCTTCGGGCGACCCCGACCCGTTGGCCGCACGCTTCATCGCCGACCTGCGCAACACCGGCGTACGCGTGCCGCGTGACGTGCGATCCCAGCTCATGCCAGGTGGATCCGGGGACTGAGACGTCTGCCGCGTCGGACGATCGATCGGGAAGAGCGGGATCCTCAGCCCGTCCAGCGGGTGTGGAACGTCTCGGCGACCGGGAGGCCGTCCGGCGTCGCCAGCGTGCCGTGTTCGAGGGCCAGACCGCCGACGTTCTGCGTGGTCGTGAACGCACCTTCGAGCCACAGGTCCGGGTCGGCGGCAAGAGTGCGATGCAGGTGCACGGTGTAGTCGACGCTGATGCCTCCGGCCGGGGGCGCCAGCCGACGGAACGGCGACGGCGGGAACCAGTCCCCCATGGCGACGAGCCAGCGAGCATCGATCGGACGCGCCTCGAGGGGTCGGATATGCCCCGCGATGCGCGCCTCGGCCGCGGGCTCGGACGTCGGGACCGTCGCGGGATCGATCCGGAACTCGGCCTGACCGAAGTGCGCGATGGACGGCGGCGGCTCGAACGGGAGGCAGCGATCGATCGGAGCGGGTCGGTCGTGCGTCATCGGCATCGTCCAACCGGTCGCGTCGACGGGGTTGAGCAGGGTGATGCGGCTGACGGCCACGAGGCGGCCCGCCTGATGGACCGATGCGGACAGGGTGTTGAACGACCGACCGGCGCGCAGGACCTCGAGGACCACCTCCGCCTCGCCCACGGCGGCCGGGCGCAGGAAGGAGGTGCTCACGGTGCGCACCACCCGGTCCGGGAGCATGAGCTCGGCCGTGTGCACCATCAGCGACGCGACGTACCCGCCGTGCACGCCGATCAGCGAGGACCAGGTCTCGTCGAGGGTCGCGGTGAACGACGTCGTCACCGCGTTCGCCTCGGCGGCGGGTGACGGATGAACGCGCGTGGTCCGGTCGAAGTCGGTCACGCCGCGTCCCCTGCAACGGGCACGGCGTTCGTCGTGACGGCCCTGCGCGAGGGCGTGATGCCAACGGAGACGAGAGCGCCCGCCACCCCGATCCCGGCGATGGTCAGCCAGGCGAGACGGAACACGTGGTGTGCGTGCGCGAGACCGATCGGGCTGCCGAGGATGGCGACCAGGATGGACACCCCGAGCACGGTGCCGATCTGTCGGTTCATGTTGATCACCGCGCT
Source organism: Allobranchiibius sp. CTAmp26 (assembly GCF_017565405.1). Classification (GTDB taxonomy): domain Bacteria; phylum Actinomycetota; class Actinomycetes; order Actinomycetales; family Dermatophilaceae; genus Allobranchiibius. Next base: position 13,686 of record NZ_JAGEKR010000023.1, on the reverse strand, counting down.
CCCGGTGGCCGTGCGCTGCGGCGGCAGGTCCGACGTACCGGAGGACAGGATCGTCGGTAGGGCGAAGCCGACTCCCCCACCGATCAGGAGCTGTCCGGGCAGCATCTGCATGACCCAATGTGGATGCACTCCCACCGAGAACGCGATGAAGACGTAGCCGGCGGCGAGCATCAGGCAGCCGAGTGCGGCGATCAGGCCCGCCGGCACACCGCGCCGGGCCAGCCGGTTCGAGATGAGAGCGGTCACCTGCACCATCGCCGGACCGGGCGCGATCGCGAGGCCGGACCGGACCGGACCGTAACCCCACACCTGCTGGAACCACAGAATGGTCGACAGCAGGCCCGCTCCGAAGGCGACGCTGAAGACCAGGGACGAGATGTTGGACCAGGCGAAGGTGCGCACTGCCAGCATCGCCGGCTCGACGACGGGCGCGGGGTGCCGCGCGGTCCGGTAGGCGAAGAAGGCGATTCCGACTGCGGCGACGACGAACCCGGCGACGTCACGGGCGTCCGACCACCCCCAGGCCGGCCCCTTCACGACGCTGAGCGCCAGCGCACCGATGGCCATGGCGAGGACGCCGGCCCCCAGCAGATCAGGCGTTCGTTCGACGCTCGCATCGCGGGAATCCGGGACCCAGCGGACGGTGCTGATGATCGCGACGATCGCGATCGGCACGTTGACGACGAACACCCACTGCCATGCGGCCTGCACCAGCAGACCGCCGACCACCGGACCGATGGCGGCGGCGAGTGCGCCCGTCGCGGCCCAGATGCGTACGGCGCGCGCCCTCCGGTCCGGCGGGGTGGAGCGCAGAAGCAGCGACAGGCTGGTAGGCGTGAGGGCCGCCGCACCGGTCGCCTGGAGAACGCGGAACGCGACCAGCCACCACAGACCGGGGCTGAGCGCGCAGGCAGCACTCGCCAGTGCGAAGAGGGCGAGCCCGGCGAGGAAGCCCTCCTTGCGGCCGTACCGGTCGGCGAGCCGGCCGAGCGGCACCAGCAGTGCGGCGTACGCGATGGCGTAGCCGTTGAGGATCCAGCTCAGGTCCGACAGCGACGCACCGTGGAAGTCGCGCCCGATCGAATCGAAGGCGACGTTGACGATGAACAGGTCGAGACTTGCCATGAACGCCGCTGCCGAGAGCACGAGGAGGATCCGACCTTGCCGGTCCCTCGGAGTCTGCTGATCGTCCTGCGACATGGACCGGTCGTCCTTACGGGTTGCTGGCACGTCTGGAGCCTGCCACCTAACTATGCAATTCACAAGCCAGGTTAGGATGGAGACATGGCATTCGCCCTTTCAGGCGTCATGAGGCGCCGCGCCCGCACCTCACCGGGTGACCGTTGCCCCATCGACCGCACCATGCAGGTCGTGGGCACCCGGTCCGCGATCCTGTTGATGCGCGAGGCGCTCTTCGGGACGTTCAAGTTCGACGACTTCGTCGCCCGCACCGGGCTGACCGAGGCGGTCGTCGCGTCCCGCCTGCGCGCTCTCGTCGTCGCCGATCTCCTGGTCCGGGAGCCGTACCAGGAACCGGGTCAGCGCACCCGGCACGGTTACACGCTCACCGACAGCGGGCGAGACCTGATGCCGGCGGTCCTCTCACTCGGGCAGTGGGGAGCCAAGCACGCGCCGGGGACCATTGCTCGCCAGTTCTCGCACGCCGACTGCGGCGAGCCCGTGCGGGCCGTCGTCGAGTGCGCCGCCCACCATCGCCTTGCGGTCGAGGAGATCACCGTCGAGTGATCTCGGGCGCCGTCTGCTCCCTCCGACCGGCGGGTACGTTGACCGCGTGGCATGTCCGCCGCGGCAGGCGTCGGCGGCGAGAGAGGTGACCGGGTGTGAGCGCACGGTTGGAGGAGCTGGCCTACAGCGAGACTCCGCGCGGCACGATCAGCCTGCGCCGCCGGAGGGAGCCGACGCTCGACGTCGACGTCTACGAGGTGAAGCTCGACGAGGAGTTCCTCATGTCGAGCCTGTTCACCGTCGCCGAGATCGAGCTCGCCCGGCTCGGACTCGCGCAGACCGTCAGTGCCGAGCTGGACATCGTGGTCGGCGGCCTCGGTCTCGGCTACACCGCGCGCGCCGCGCTGGAGGACTCCCGGGTGCGCTCGATGATCGTCGTCGACGCGATGGCCGAGGTCATCGACTGGCACGAACGAGCGCTCCTGCCCGGCGCCCAGGAACTCGTGAGCGACCCGCGCGCCCGGCTGGTGATGGCCGACTTCTTCGCGATGGCCGCGTCCGACGACGGCTTCGACCCGGGCGCCGCCGACCGCCGCTTCGACGCCGTACTGCTCGACATCGACCACACGCCGCGGCACGTGCTGCACCCTGACCACGCGGCGTTCTACAGCCTCGACGGGTTGCGCCGACTCGCCGGGCATCTGAAGCCCGGCGGGGTCTTCGCACTCTGGTCCGACGACCCACCGGACGACGACTTCGACGCGTTGCTGGCACAGGTCTTCGACTTCTCGAAGGCGCACGTCGTCACGTTCGCGAACTTCCTCACCGGCGGCGAGTCGGCGAACACGGTGTACGTCGCGCGCTGACCGGGACGAGGACGCGTCAGCAGCAGACCTCAGCGGCACCACAGGTCTAGCCTGACGGAACGCCCGAACGAACGGAGGACGCACGGTGACCGTGAGCGAGAAGGACACCGCGACGGGCGAAAAGGCGCGCGGGCACTTCACCCCTGCGTTGTGGCTGGCGGCGATCGCCTCGGCGATCTCGTCCTTCCTCTACGGCTACGACACCGGCATCATCTCCGCCGCCCTGCTGCAGATCCGTAAGGACTTCCACACCGGCCACAGTTCCGAGCAGGTGATCGCCGGCAGCATCCTCTTCGGTGCGGTGCTCGGCGCCCTCGCCTGCAGCCGACTCTCGGAGCAGCGCGGCCGGCGCGGCACCATCCTCATGCTCGCCTGCATCTTCATCGTGGGTGCTCTCGCATGCTCCCTCTCCCCCAGCGCGGCGTTGCTGTGCGTCTCGCGCGTCATCCTCGGCTTCGCCGTCGGCGGTGCCACCCAGACCGTCCCGATGTACGTCGCCGAGCTCGCCCCGGCCGCGCGCCGCGGCCAGCTGGTCCTCACCTTCCAGGTCGGCATCGGCACCGGCATCCTGGTCTCGACCATCGTCGGCGCGACGGAGAGCCTCAGCTGGCGCGTCTCGATCGGACTCGCCGTCGTGCCGGCGACGATCCTGCTGCTCACCGTGCTGCGGTTGCCGGAGAGCCCGCGATGGCTGGTGGCGCAGGATCGAGCGGACGACGCCCGAAAGTCGTTGTCGCTCATGCGCCCTCGCGATGCGTCACTGGATGCGGAGATCGACGAGATCACGCAGAACGTGACCCAGGAGCTCGATGTCAGTGCCAAGCAGCGGGGGTGGTCGGGGCTGCGGCAGGCGTGGGTGCGGCCCGCCGTCATCGTGGGCTGCGGCATCGCGATGTTCACGCAGCTGAGCGGCATCGAGATGATCATCTACTACGCGCCGACCATCCTCACCGATGCCGGTTTCACGACCAGCACCGCGCTCCGCGTGAGCGTCGGCCTGGCAGTGACCTACCTGGTGATGATGCTGATCGGCCTCAACATCATCGACCGCGTCGGCCGACGCCGACTCACCCTCGTCATGGTGCCGGGGACTGCAGCAGCGCTCTTCGTGCTCGGCTCACTCTTCGTGACCGGTCACAGCGGGCGGCACGACATCCCGTTCATCATCACCTGCCTGATCGTCTTCATGTTCTTCAACGCCGGTGGACTGCAACTCATGGGCTGGCTGACCGAGTCGGAGATCTACCCGTTGGCGGTGCGCGGTGCCGGATCGAGCCTGCAGGCGGCCGTGCTGTGGACCACCAACCTGGTCATCACGCTGACGGTGCTCACCATCATCGACGCCGTCGGTGTCGGACAGACGATGTGGCTCTACGCCCTCTTCAACGTCGCCGCCTGGATCTTCGTCTTCGTCAAGATGCCGGAGCTCACCGGCCGGTCCCTGGAACAGATTGAGCACGCCCTGCGCGACGGCCATTTCAGTCCGCGCGAGTTCGCTCGGGCCACGCGCGACGAGGCGACCTGACCGCCCGGCCGGCGATGCGCCGGCGCGTCACGCGTCGACCGGGCTACCGGCCCGCCGTACCTTCATCCACCCCGCCACCAGAGGAGAGCACGTGAACATCGTCGTCGGATACATCCCCAGCCCTGAGGGTCTGGCCGCCATCGACCACGCCATGGCCATGGCGAAGCTCGGCGACGAGCGAATCGTCGTCCTCAACTGCGGCACCCGCGGCAACGACGCCGACAAGAGCTTCGCCGAGGCCGCGGACTGGGACGCCGTCGACCAGAAGCTCACGTCGATGGGGCTCATCCACGAGATGCGCCAGCCCGCGCAGGCCCGGACGCCCGCCGACGAGATCCTCGGGGCCGCCGCCGACATCGATGCGGATCTCATCGTGATCGGCATCCGCCGCCGGTCGCCCGTGGGCAAGTTGATTGCAGGCAGCACGTCGCAGCAGGTCCTGCTGGAGGCCGAGTGCGCCGTCCTCGCCGTCAAGCAACCGCCCACCGCTAGCTGACCGCGGGGCCTCGACGGCGCCCTGGATCCTGCCGCCCCGCGGGTCCGTCGGGATCGGGCAGCGGTCCGGCTGGCAGCGCGACGCGCGGCCGGACTCCCGGTGAAGGGAGTCCGGCCGCGCGCCGCGCTGCGAAGGTCAGACGGGCAGCGAGGGCAGCACCTCCTTCGCAAGGGTCTGCGCCGACGCGGCCAGGTCGTGGAAGTCATAGCTCACGTGCACCATGTCCTCGGTGCCCTGGAACACCACGTCCGCGTCGAGGGTCACCGAGCCGCCCGACGTCGCGTCCAGGGTGCCGGTGAAGGACGCCGACTTCACGTTGAGCAGGCCGTCCAGCCCGTGTTCGGCGATGTACGCGCTGACCGCCGCGACGTCGCCGATGCTCGCATTCAGCTGGGTCAGCCCGGCGTTCGCCGCCTGGAGCGCCAGGGTGGCGGCCCCGAGCTGCTGCTGGAATCCGTCGACCGCCTGGCTCGCCGCCGTGACGGCCGCGCCGGTCGCCTGCTGTGCGGCGGCCAGGGCGGTCTGAGCGACCTGCAGCGCCTGCTGCGCGGCAGCCTCTCCACCCTGCAGCGCCAGGATCCGCGGGTCCTGATCGACCGGGTAGGTCGCCTGGGCGGCCTGCGCCGTGTTGACGGCCTGCTGTGCGGTCTGCAGGACGCCGTTCGCTGCAGCCAGCGAGCCGCGCAGACCCTGGATCGACACCTCGAGCCCGGCGACCTGGGTGCCGCGCCATCCGACTTCGGCGCCCAGTTCGGTCCAACCCCAGGCCTTGTCGTACCAGGCCAGGTTGTTGTACCAGTTGTTCCACCAGTTGATCTCTCCGTTGAGCTGGTCGATCTGCCCCTGCTGAGCGTTGACCTGGCCGTTGAGCGCGCCGGCCGCGCTCTGCGCCGCTGCCAACTGCTGCTGCAGGTTGCTCAACTGGGCGGCCGCGGAATTGCGCTCGGCCTGGATCTGGGCCCGCGTCGTCGCGATCTGCGCGTCGACCGCTCCCAGGGCCTGCTGGGCCTGGGTGACCTGCGCGGATGCTCCCTGGATCTGGTTCTGGGCGTCGGCCTGCTTGCTCGCCAGGTCGGCCTGCGCCGACTGCACCGACGCGGTGAACCGCTGCACGTCCGCCTGGGCGGCGGTGACGCCCTGCTGGGCGACAGCGATGCGCGACTGAGCATCGGCGCCCGCCTGCTGCAGCACCGCGGCCGCACGCCGGGCCAGATCCGAGAGGAAGTCCTGCTGGAGGTCGGCGTGCACCATGAAGCCCGCGCCGGACTGCAGATTGCCGCCGTAACTGTGCACGTTCGCAGAGAACAGCTCGAAGACCCTTCCAGCGCACTGGAAGTCGAAGCCGGAGTCCGACAGCGACACCGACGCGCTCGCAGTCACTCCGAGCAGATCGACCTGACCGTCGAAGGCGATCTTCGGCACCGCGCTGGTCGTCACCTCGATGTCCAGGTCGGGACCGTTCTTCGGGTCCGTGCCCGTGAGGGAGAAGACGTCGGCGATCACGATCGGGGAGAGCGATCCGGTCGCCTTGATCCCGTTCTGCTGGTCGATCTCGACGTCGGCCTGAGCGGTGAATCCGGAGACGTGCAGGGTGCCGCCGACGCGCAGCCCCTGCTGGTAGGTGAGGGCGCCGATCGAGGTGTCCTCCGGGACGTCGTACAGGTTCACGTTCTCCAGGGAGATGCCGGCGAGGGTGCCCTGGACGTCGGTCGGGATGTCGGTCGTGACCTCGGGCGGGCAGAACGTGTCGACGACGTCCATCAAGGACAGGTGGTTGAACGCCACGATGAGGACGCTCTGGGCCGGGTTCGCCGAGTTGAACGAGACGGCCGCCTTGCCCTGGAACGCACCGATGGTGAGGCCGCCGGCGATGCCGATCGACGGGACGCCCTCGAAATCGGATCCGATCTGCAAGGAGACGTCGGTGAGGGCGATTCCCTTGGCGCCGAACGGGTCCTGCCAGGTGCCCTTCATCGTGGCGAAGAAGGAGATGCCGTCGGGGACGACGCTGACCCCACCGATGAATTCCAGCGGGCTGGAGTCGATGGTCACGTCGACCGCACCGGACACCGAGACGGACACGTTCTCCGGGTCGGGGTGCAGCGCGAACTGCGCGTCCTTCAGCACGACGCCGTCGGTGATGGTGATGTCGCCGACTCCCGCGTCGAGTTCGAGATCCGCCAGTGACGGGCCGATCTGGGCCTTCACATCGAGGTGGGCCTCGCCGAGGAACTTGTCGGCGCCGAGCCCGGACAGGTCGAGTTGGCCGTCGAGCAGCACGCCCTCGCTGACACCCGTGCCGGCCACCGGCTGCAGCTCGTCGAACGTGAAGGTGGTGTCGTCGAACGAGGAGACGACGAGGAGTGCGTCGGGCAGGTGGACGGTGTCCAGCCCTGCCAGCGTCGGGGACAGTGAGGAGAACCGGTAGTCGTCGTCCAACTCGATGCCGACGGCGAATCCCCAGGACGTGCTCTTGCGGACGACCGCCTGGACCCGCTTGAAGCCGGGGCCGCTCGCGGCGAACGACAGCTCGGCCTGGTCGACATCGATGGCGAGCACGACGTCGGTGAGGGCCAGCGCGACCAGCTCGGGCGGCAGGTTCAGGGCGCCGACGCTCGTGGCGCCGACCACGTCCTGGATCAGGGCGAACGGCGCGACCGTGTCGATGGTCGCGTGCAGCGTGAGTCCGCCGGGCACGGCATACGTGATCGGGACATCGATCCCGCCCAGGTGCACGGTCCCGGACACAGACCCGGTGGATCCGGTCTCCGTGCGGCCGAACGCCACCGCGATCGCCCCGACAGAGATCCCGCTGGGGCCCACGGGGAGGGTCCATTGTGTCGGGGACGTGGCCGTGAAGGAGACGTCCGAGCCGTCCAGGGTGGCGTCCAGCGCACAGGCGGAGAGGGCGAGGTCCGGCAGGCTGCTCGGCACGGCGAGCCCGTACGCCGTGGCGACCGCGGTCACGTCCAGGGTCGCCCCGTCGGCGAGGCCGGCGTGCAGTTTCCACGCCGCCGCACCGGTCGCGGCAGCGTCGCGCGAGATGGTCACGGCGACGCCTGCGCCGGCGAAGGTGGCGCTGCCGGTGACGGCGACCCCGGTCCCGTCGGCGGTGCGGGTGAGCGCGACGCTGACCGCGAAGTCGTCCAGCTCGACGCCTCCGGGTGCCCACGAGGGGACGGCGTCGACGGTGAGTGCGCAGCCGACGAGTCGGTGCCCGGCCAGGTCGACGCTCACGGCGACGCTCGCGATCGCGGCCGACGACACGGCCTGCGCGAGTGCGGACGGGAGCGAGGCGAGGGGGTCTGCCGACCCGGCGTCCGCGATGAGCGCGCCCAGCGTGAGCTGCGAGAGGTCGGCCTGCACCTGGGCGGGTGAGCCGTCCGCGGGGGGCGTCACCTGGACCGAGACGCTGTCCGGTCCGACGGTCAGGGTGCCGGTGTCTCCCTGCACCTGCAGGGAGAGCCAGGAGACTCCGGGCAGCGTGTAGGCGGGGGCGGGCGCCGTCGGCAAGGGGGTGGCAACCGGGGCGGGCGTGGTGGTGGTCATTGCTGGATTCCATTCCGGGAGAAACGCCCTGCCGATCTGGCTGGGCTGATGGAATCCACGATCCGCTCAAGCGGCGTTCGAGCCGATGGTGCCGGCAGGCGTCTCCGGCAAGGGGTGCGCGCCTCCCGTCATGGGGGTGTGGGCACCCCTAGAGCCCACCCTCCGCGAGGAACATCAGCGCGGCGCGCACCCGCGGGTGCTGTCGGGTGTCGCCGGTCAGACCGAGCTTGGCGAAGATCGAATTGATGTGTTTCTCGACAGCGTGCTGGCTGAGCACCAGTTCGGCGGCGACAGCGGCGTTGGTGTGCCCTTGCGCGATGGCCGCGAGCACCTCGCGTTCCCGTGCCGTCAGCCGGGCGAGTCCTGCGTCGTCCGCGCTGGAGCGCACCTGGACCAGCACTTCCACGACCTTGGGGTCGATCGCCGTTCCGCCGGAGGCCACCGCCTCGATCGCGGAGGTCAGGTCGGCGATCGAGGCGACCCGCTCCTTCAGCAGGTAGCCACGACGTTCGGTGCCCTGGCGCAGGAGGATCTTGACGTAGGCGGCCTCGGCGTACTGGCTGAGCATCAGCACACCCATCCGCGGATGGGCGCGGCGGCAGTGGTCTGCGATCCGTATCCCCTCGTCGCTGTGATCTGGGGGCATCCGGATGTCGGTCAGGACGACGTCCGGCACGTGGGCGGTGATGGCCTCGAGCGCCTGGTCGAGGTCGCCGCACACGGCGACCACCTCCAGGGCATCCGAACCCTCGATCAGGCGTCGGACGCCCTCGCGGACGAGGAAGTTGTCCTCGGCGTACACGAGCCGGATCGGCGTCACGACGGGCCGTCCGTCCGCGTGGGAAGGGTTGCCACGAGGCCGAACCGGTGCTCGCCCCGATCGCTGTCCACGCTGCCACCGAACGCCTCGATGCGGTCGGTCACCACCTCGATCGTGTCCCGCGCGACCCGATCGTCGGCGTGAGCCTCGATACGCAACGACGGTGCTGGGCGATCGGCGACTCCGACACGGATTCCCGACGCCTGGTGCCGCGCGAGGTGCGCAAGCGACGTCACGGCGCAGAAGTACAGACATGCGGCGACACTCGGATCGATGCCGGGGAGTTCGGCGGGAGCGTCGAGGGTTGCGTCCACCTGCGCTCTGGCGAGCCACGACTGCAGCGACGCAGCCAGCCCGACCTCGGTGAGCGTCGGCGGATAGATGCCGCGCGCGACGATGCGCAACTCGTCCAGGGCCAGACCCGCCTCACTCGCGACCGTGCTGAGAGACGCCTCGCGCACACCGGTCGCGCCGCCGTCGAGCGCGGCAAGAGCCGCCGACAAGTGCGTGCCGACCCGGGCCTCGACCTCGGCCCGCATCCGCTGCTGTTCCCTCGCGCGGGCGGTGAGCAGCCGCTCCCGGGAGGCGGTCAACGCGACGGTGAGTCGCTCGAGGTCGCTCTTGCGCTGCCGTAGCTCGACCGTCAGTCGGACAGTCGAGAGCGCTGCCCCGGCCGGGCGGGCCAGCGTGTCGAGCATCCGGCGGTCCCAGGACGAGAGGGCACCCTGTGTCAGGTCGTCTCCTTCGACGGCGATCTCACCCAGTGCCGCACCACTGTGCCGCACCTCGACCGCGGTGCCGTTCAGGATCGTCGCCTCGGTCGGTGGCCACGAGCGCGCCCACGGGTCGCCGTCGGTCAGCCAGAGCCTTACTTCGGCTCGAGGCCGACCCGTGGTGCGGGAGGCGGCTTCGGCAAGGCGCGGTGCGACCTCGTCGACCGGAAGGGTGGCGGCGAGCTGTGCGGTCAGCTCGCGCATCACCTCGTAACCGTCGGCCCGCGCGCCGAGCACGGCCCGGGCAGCAAGGCGGTCGACCGGGTCCTTCAGCAGCCACAGCGCCAGCGCGACGACGACAGTGACACCGACGACCCCGGCGAACGGTGGTGGATCGGCGCCTCCCGTGGCCGCCTCGTACACAAGAGCGGCCGCACCGTAGAGGAGGCCGGCCACGACGAGCCGGCAGACGGCCCGCGTGACGGAGAGTCGCAGCGTCACCGCGCGACCCGTCACGGCCCTCATACGAGCACGTCCGCGGTACGTCGCATCGGCACCCAGCCGCGCAGCTGCGTTCCGCCGTCCGCGCCTCCCACCATGCTGACCTCGCCGCCCAGAGCGTCGAGGCGTGCGGAGAGGGCTGCCAATCCCCCGGCTGCGTCCTGCGCGATCGCCGAGGAGATGCCGGTGCCGTCATCGACGACGGCGAACGACATCTCCTGGTCGGTGCAGCCGACCGAGACGACCACCCGGGTCGCGTGGGCGTACTTGACGACGTTCTGCAGTCCTTCGACGCAGGCGAAGTAGACGGCCGTCTCGGCCTCCGTGGGCAGCGGACTCCGCGTGGGTCCGAGCTCGGCCTCGAGGCCGACCTCGATGCCGGTCCGTCGCGTGAGCCGGGCGGCACGCTCCAGCGCTCCCGCCAGCCCGAGCTGGCGCAGCGCCTCCGGTCGACCGTCGCCGCTGAGCTCGCGAACGTCGCGCTGCGCGGTGAGCAGCACGTCGCGCAGGCCGTCTCGATCCTCGTGTGAGAAGCGGCCCGCGTCGGCACCCGCCCGCGCCCCGATGATCGCAGCGACTAGGGCTTGCTGGGCGCCGTCGTGCAGTGCCCGCTCGAGCGTGTGCCGCTCGGCGTCCTGGGCCACCACGAGTCGGCGCCTGGACTCGGAGATCGCTTCGGCGTGCGCCGCCAGAGCGTCAACCTGTTGTGCCAAAGTGACGGTCAACGTCGCGTTGTGTACCAGCAATCCCGCATGTGCCGCGATCTCGCCACCCACCGTGTCGTCTGCGGCGCCGAGATCCTCGCCCGGCGGACCGTGCACGGCGAGCAGCCCGAGCAGTTCGCCCTGGTGACGGACGGGCCAACCACGCTGCGCACCCACCGCCCCGATGAGTGCTTCTACCGCCGGTTCCCCTGCAGGAAGGGCGATCTCGTCCGACGCCGATCGAGTGGATGCCGCCGAGACCAGCCGCTCCCCGTCGACCAGCCACAGCTCCGCCGAGCCGGCCCGCGTGGCCGCCACGGTTACGGCCACCACATGCTGCAGCTCCGACGCGGGGGTGAGATGCTCCAGCGCACCGGCCAGGCTGCGGATCGCCTCCGCAGGACTCAACACCTGACCGAACACCACTCTGTTCGCCCACCGACGGCCGGCGATCCGCAGAGGTTCGATCAGCACGGCGACGACCGACAGCGCCAGCACGGTCACCCACAGCCCGCCATCCGAGATACGACCGCCGACGGCGACGGCGAGCACGTAGGCGGCGCTGAGTGTCAGGGCCAGCAGGCCGTAGACCAGGACGCGACTGAGAAGACGATCGATGTCCCACAACCGGTAGCGCACGACACCGGCGAACAGCACGACGGGGACGACCGCGAACACGGCGGGGAACAGCCGCTCGATGTCCGTCTGCAACGAGGCCGCGTCGTTCGCAGAACCCGTGAGCGTCGTGGTCGCACGAGCCCCGAGCCAGATGAGGGCCACGGCAAGGGCAGGGAGCAGCGCGACGCCCAGCAGCCGAGCCGTCGCGCGTTCTCCGGAGCCGGTGTCAGGGCTGGTGATTCGCAACGCCTGAGCACTCACCCCGATCAGCGCGACGGCGATGCCGAAGAAGATCAGGAAGAACTGCGGGTGGTCCAGGAAGCTGCTGCGCCAGCACACCAGCGCCACCGCGGCGGTGGAGGCCAGGACGATGGCACGAATCGTCCACGGCGACAGTCGAACAGGTCGCGGGGGCCTGCCGTCCGGGAAGAGGATGACGGCCCACACGTACGCGACCCCGGAGACGATGTGGAAGGTGAAGTGGATGAGCGCGATAGGCCATGGGGAGCCCGTGAGGTGAAACGCACGGTGGCTGGGCAGGTTGAAGGTCGCGGCCGTGCCGAGCAGGGCGAAGGCGAGCAGACGCGGCACCCGCTCGTCCGGCCGCCGCAGGAAGAGCAGCACCCCGAGGGCGAGGTTGAGAGCGCTGAAGAAGTACTCGACACCGGTCTCCAGCGGCGTGGTCTCTTCGAGCGCTATCTTCGCCATGTCCGGGTGGGTGGCATGCACCGGCACGAGGCCGAGGGCCAGCCACACCAGAAGCCCCGACAGGTACAGCGCGAACGCGATCCGCACGGCCAGCCGGTCGACCCTGCGCCCCTCCATACGCCCTCCACCCGGTCGAGAACCTTTCCAGGGTAGGGCAGCCGGGCCGGTGGGACGGCTCGATCCGGGCAAGCAGTGCTCCGCTGCGGATCGGACTTTCCGCACGGAGGATCCACGACCGAACCTCCGTGGCCTGCACCTACGGCTTCCCTTGTTCGGGGGACGGTGAGCGGAGACCGGGTATAGCTTTTATGCGCTCGGAATCGAGGTCGGCGGCGTGGCGCGGACCGCCTCGCATCCTGATGATCGGCAACCTGCCGGTCGAGTCCTGCTGGACCATGCTCACTCGGAGACGACGAGCCATGACGTCGATGGTGTCGAGAGATGCGGGAGGGGCCGATGGCGCTCTTGTGGTGGTCATGGGCGGGCGGAGTGATCGCCTTCGTCGCTGTCGGCGTCGTGGTCGGGGTGGCTGTCCGAGGGACTGCTGGCGGCGTCCTGATCGACACTCGGGGTCTCTACAGCCTCACGCGTATCCAGCTGAGCATGTGGACCATCGCGATCCTCCCGTTGGTGGTGGCTGTGCTCATCGCGCGAAGCGCGCAACGGGGAGTGGATCCTCTCGACTTCACTGTGCCGCCGGAGGTCTTGGCTCTCATGGGTGTCTCGGTGGGGTCGGCAACGGTCTCGACCGCGATCAAGGCTCACAAGAATCGCGCTCGAGCGCCGTACGTGGCTGCAGCACCGGACGGCGGCGCGCGGTTGGTGCAGGCCGTTCTGGTGGAGGAGGGCCCGAGCGCCGACGAGACGGTCGACATCGCCAAGCTGCAAGGCCTGCTCGTCACCGTCGTGCTCGTTGCCGCCTACGTGCTCCTCGCCTGGCACCTGTACTCCGGTCGAGGTGCGCCCGTCATCTCCGGCCCCCGGAAGATCACCACGCTGCCCACTCTGGACAAGAGCTTCGTCACGCTGCTTGCGATCAGCCATGCCGGGTATCTCGGCGTCAAGCTGCCGAACCGAGGCCAAGCAAGCATGGAAGGCACGCCGCGCTACAGCATGAGCGACAGGGCCGCAGAGCTGGCGACCATCCAGAAGAATGCGATCGAGGCGAGGCTCCCGCCTCCCAACGCACGTGAGCGGCTCAGAGCGGTTCGTGCCGCGCGGGCCACCGCAGTCACCGTCGCAGCTGCAACGCCCGCACCACGTGCCGGACTGACGAAGTGACGGACTGGGTCCATCGGAAATCCGCCCAGGCCGAGGGCCGCGATCGCGCTCCGGTCATCGCCGGCGCAGGACCCTCAGGCGGCGAGTCGGGCGTAGACGACGGTGTTGTTGCGGAAGTGGCCGGTCGCGGAGTCGAAACTGCCCCCGCAGGTGATCAGGCGCAGTTCGGGGTCGGTGGTGTTGCCGTAGACGGCCTGGGTCGGGAACGCGTCCTTGGTG
>NZ_JAGEKR010000022.1 GCF_017565405.1 Allobranchiibius sp. CTAmp26 | reverse complement strand
GCTTCGCGCGGGTGGTGGCGGCCAATACGGGGTTGCCGACCGGCGACGTCGACATACCACCCGTGTACGGATCGATCCGGCGGTGCTCGACGTCGATCGTGCCGGTCGGGTCAGCGGTGGTGGCGGCCCAGGCCGGGCAGCACGCGGGTGTGCTGGAGCCGCACCGCCTGCAGGTCGCGCGGGTTGAGCCCGAGGGTGGCCAGGATCGTGGGAGCGATCTGAGTGGTCTCGACCTTCGCGCCGATCGAGCGACCGTGGCCCCTTTCGGCCGCGGACGTGACGACGAGCGGCACGTCACGATCGTCGCCGGACGCACCTCCGTGCTCGGCGATCTTCTTGGTGCCGCCGGTGTAGACGACGCCGTACCGGGCGATGCCGACCACGTCGGGGTGACGCGGGTCGCTCTGCCGCACACCGAAGTACCGGGCCGAGCCGGCGCCGGCGTACACCGCCGTCAGGCCCGACGCCGGAAGCGTGCGCGATCCACCCGTGGCGGTGTTGCCCGTCGCGGGATGGGCGAGCAGGTATGCCTTGACGAACGAGGTCGCGGCGGCCGAGCGGTCCGAGAGCCAGAGGAGCATGCCGTCGTCGTCGAGCGACTGCGCGACCAGTGACGTGTTCTTCGGATGGCTCGCGGCCCACGCCTTGTTGATGCCGTCGATGATCGGGCCATCGTCGATCCGGGTCAGCCGCGTCGGGTCGACGGGCGACTGGCCGTGCTTGGCCGACAGGATGACGGTCGTGCTCGAGGCCAGGCCGTCCTTCTGCAGGCGCGTCACCAGGGAGCCGATCTCGGTGTTGACGAAGTTCAGCGCCTTGGTGAGCAGCGGACCGGGGGTGCGGGTGCCGGGCAGGTAACCGCCGGCCAGACCGTCGGACTTCGGCAGCTTCTGAGCGGTCGAGACCGACTGGAAGTTCATCCCGAGGAGCGCCGGCGTACCGACGCGGTGCTTGCCCGAGTGGTCGAAGCCGTTGATCTCGTTGAGGACCGCCTCGGTCTTGTAGTGGTCGTACTGCTGCGTCGAGGCGTTGTTCGTGGTCCAGTCACCGCCGGCCGGTGCGTCGCTGTTGATCTCCGGGGTGAAGAGGTCGTCGATCGAGTTGCCGCTCTTGCCCTGCAGGATGCTGTACGCGGGGTGCTTGTCCGACCATGCCGTGCGCAGCTTCGCGCGGTGCAACACGTCGAAGACGGTGTTGACCTTCAGGTACTGGTTCGGCTGCACCGGCTTGCAGGTCGTGGGGTCGACCGGCAGCGCGGCCTGGTTGATCAGCGTGCTGGGGTGACCGGTCATGTTGAGGATCGATCCCGGCAGACCCGAGAGGCCCTGGCCGGCGTCGAGGCGGGTCGAGTCCTTGTCGATCGACTCGTCGAAGTTGACGGCCGCACCCAGCGCGGCGCCCTTGCAGTGCGTGGTCCCCGCCGGCAGCAGCGCGTGGTTGTAGGTGACGTCGTAGTAGACGCCGGTGGTGCGGGGGTCGCCACCGGTCAGCTGACCGATCAGGCCCGGGAAGGAGTCGGACGGGAACGGCGTCTTCGCGTGGGTGTACGACGTGCCGGAGTCGACGAGCCGCGCGAGCGCGGAATCGGGGTGGTGCGCGACGTACCACTGCAGGTCGCTCTGGTGCATGCCGTCGACAGACAGCAGCAGCACATGTTTCTTGGCATGCGGGGCGGACGTGTGACCCGGTGCGGCGTACGCCGCGGTGCCACCTGCGACGAGGGCGACGGCGGTGGCCAGCGTGACGGCGGCAGGGCGAGGGCGGAAGGTCATGGATCTCTCTCTGACAGAAGGGTTCCCGAGGACGCTCTTCAGCCCATCGGTACAAACTGTGTGTTGCCTTCGAGGACGGCGAACTCCACGTGAACCGCAGGCGAAGAACCCCTCACATCGGATCCCCTCCCGACCGGTGACCCGCGTGGGACGCTTCGATCATGCTGAGGTTGCCGTCGAGGGTGGTCCTGGACGACGAGCCGCTGGACCGGCCGTGGATCCGTGGGAGCCGCCGCGGTGGCGACCCCGGCCCGGTCCTGCAGGTCCGGCGGGTGGACGACGCGACGTTCGTGCTGCGGCAGTCCCCGCGCGCCACCTGGGAGGCCCCGTTCCTCTACCTGCTGCTCGGCACGCGCCGAGCGCTGCTGCTGGACACCGGCAACGTGGCGGACGTCGATCGGATGCCATTGCAGCCGACGGTCGCTGCGCTGGTGGACGACTGGGTGCAGGCGCAGGGTCTGTCGGACTATGAGCTGGTGGTCGCCCACTCCCACGGCCACGGCGACCACATCGCCGCCGACGTCCAGTTCGCCGGCCGCGATCACGTCACGGTGGTCGGGGTGGATGAGCTGTCGGTGCGGGATTTCTTCGGAATCGACCCGTGGCCGGCCGGCGTCGTGCCGTTCGCCCTCGGCGGACGCGAGCTCCTGGTGGCCGGGATCCCGGGGCATGACGCCCGGTCGATCGTCATCGCCGATCCGTCGCGAGGGCTGCTGCTCACCGGCGACACGGCGTACCCCGGCCGCCTCTACGTGCAGGATCTGCCCGCGCTGCAGGAGAGCCTGGACCGGATGGTCGCACTCGCGGACACCGCGGGGACGGGGACGATCCTCGGCGGCCACATCGAGTTCGGTGCGCACGGCGCGGAGCATCCGGTCGGCACGCGATTCCACCCGGACGAGCGACCCCTGCCGCTGACGGTGTCCGACCTACGACGGCTGCGGCAGCTGGCGTACGACGCGACCGGTCGACGCGGGGTGGTGCGCGGCGAGCCGATGCACCTGTGGATCGGCGCCTGCCGGATACCGCTCCTGCGGCTCGGCGTGGCAGCGGTCGTGCGTCGCCTCCGCGGGACCGGTTGATGCCTCAGGCTGCAGCAGGCGCGGGCGCGCGGCGCAGCCGGTCGGGGACGATCACGAGGACGACCATCGCGATCGCGGCGCCGAGGAGGGTCTCGAGGAGCCGGTCGCGCAGCAGCTGAGCGACCGGTGTCGGGTGGACCAGCTGCCCCATCATCAGCGCCAGGGGTGTGATGAAGAGCAGCGCCAGCGCGTAGTTGCGGCCGACGAACAGTTCGGTGACCACCTGGAGCACGACGATCACCAGCACGGCCGCGACGCCCTGCGGATGGAACGACAGGATGACGGCAGCGATGACCGCGCCGAGCAGTGTGCCGATCACCCGGTGCGTGCCGCGGGTGATGCGCGAGCGGAAATCCGGTCCGGCCAGGACCACGACGGCGGCGACCATCGCCCAGTAGGGATGCGCCCAGCCGAGCCCGGTCGCGATCGCGCCGGCGATCGAGCAGGCGATCACGTACCGGATCAGGTGGGCGTACACCCCTGGTCTGCCCAGGGCGACCCGCACCTGCGGTGACGGCAGCGCCGGACGGCGCAGCCCGTCGGGGTCCCGGACGACCCCGACGTGGCTCACGACCAGGGAGAACGCCGCGCTCGCGGCCGCGATACCCACCGCGATCGGGAGGGTGTCGATGCCTGGGTGACCGATCGCGCAGACGGCGAACCCGAAGATCATGAACAGCGGTCCGGGCGGATGCCAGCGGTAGGCGTCCGAGGCCAACGACCCGGCAGCCGCGAGCAGCGCGCCCACCACCACGACGAGCCAGCGCGCGTCCGGAGCGGCGGAGAGGAGCACACCGAGGCCGACCGAGAGCACCAGGAAGCAGCCTGCGACGACCTGCATCCCGGCGCGTTCGGATCGCACGTGGTGCCGTCCGTAGAGGGCCGTGAAGGCGCCGAACGCGGCGTACGCCGTCCACTCGGTGCGCCCGACCAGCACCAGGATCATGAGGGGGACAAGGACCGAGACCCCGGCCCGCAACGCGACGCGATGGGCCCCTCCGCGCGGGCCGATGGTGACCAGATCCTGGGCGAAGATCCGCAGCGGATGGGCCTGTGGCTCGGGGTCCGAGGGCAGGTTCATACCCCGCCGAGTCTAGGGCGGGCGTTCACCATCCCCGGCCGGGTGGTGGCCGGCGGTGAGGCGCGGGGCGACCTGGAGGTGGCCGACTGAGCCCGCCCGACGGTCATCCACCGCGACAGGACGCTGCCGCGGCGGACGACCGGTGAGTCGGACCTCGCTCGTCCTACCGACGCGCCCTCACGAGGTGAGCGCGATGTCGCGGTAGTAGGACCGCAGGATCGAGCTGTAACTCGCCCCCTTCTTCGCCCGCTCCTCCGAGCCGTTCTGCGACATCCAGTCACCGGTGACCCAGGCGCTGCAGACGGACGGTGAGGAGCAGTAGTGCGCCTGCAGGATCTTGCCGCTGCGGGTCATCCGGGTGCCCCAGGTCGCATCGACCGCACTGTTGGTCGACGCGGTGGCCGAACCGGGCCGGTACACCTGGCTGCCCGTGTCGTCGCGGACGTCGTAGCAGTGACCGCTCGGGGTCTTGGACTCCGAGTGGAGCGCGAAATACCAGCCGAAGCTCTTCACCGCGATGGCGCCGGACTTCAGTGACGCCGAGTGCCAGCTCGAGCGCCATTCGTTGGGCAGCACGTTCTTCACGTAGGTCTTGAACGCGACCCGATCCACCTGCCCGCTCCCGGTCCGGTAGACCAAGATCGAGCTCGGCAGCTTGGTGTCCGTGCCATCGGTCCTGCACCCGGTCACCGGTGGCGTGCTGCGCAGGAACTGGTGGGATGCGTCGTTGTTCTTCAGGCCCGGCTTCAGGTTGCCCTTCGTGCCCGGTTTGAAGTCCTGGTAGGTGCCGGCGTAGTTGCTGTTGAAATACACCCGGACCGTGCGCTTGCTGCGGTTCCAGACCGACGCGGCGTTGTTCTTCACGCACCTGCCCTTGCCCGTGCCCGCACCCTTGAACTCGTAGCACGTGGGCTGGGTGGTGCCGTAGTCGTCCTGCGAACCGGTGAAGTCGGAGACCGACCCGCCCTGGTTGCTGTTGAAGTAGTAACAGAAGTCGCCGCTGTCACAGCTGCCGTTGCGCGAGGCCGCGTGGGCGGGGGAGGACAGGGCCATCCCACCGCCCAGGACCATCGTCGTACCGGCGATCGCAGCGAGCGCCGTGCGTGAGGTCTTCATCAGTGTCCTCCGCCGGCTTAGAAGTGGAGCATCCACTGGAAGGACGCCTGGCCGCTGTTGACCCGCACGTGCGAGCGCGTGCCGTAGTGCAGCGGGTTGTTCCAGTTGTATTCCTCCACGTCGAACGATCCGTCGGAGTACACCTTGTTCACGTACGCCACGTGCCCGACCTTGTGCACGTCGTTCACCGCGATGGCGCCCACCTTCGGCGTCTTGTCGACCTTCACTCCGGCGGACCGGGCGGCGTTGTCCCAGTTGCCCGCATTGCCCCAGTGCACGCCCTTCCAGTAGTTGTTGAAATGCGGCGTGTGCAGGCGGCTCGCGATCCGGTACGCCGCGAACGCCGTGCAGTTGTCCTGGGCGAAGCCGCGGGCGTTGCCGTCGTAGTCGTTGCGCGGGGTCTGCGCACCGGTGGAGGTCGCGGGCCGGCCATGGGAGGCGTTGTTGTTCTTGAGCGCTGAGTTGAGGTTGCCCTTGGCGCCCGGCGCGAAGGCCTGCGAGGCACCGCCGTAGTTGCTGTTGAAGTAGACCCGCATCGTCATGCCGGTGCGGTTCCACACCGACGCGGCGTTGTTCTTCACGCACTTGCCCTTGCCGTTCCCGGCGCCCTTGAAGACGTAGCAGCTGGGCTGCGTGGCGCCGTAGTCGGCGATCGGGCTGGTGAAGTCGGAGACCGACCCGCCCTGGTTGCTGTTGAAGTAGAGGCAGAATTCGCCGGTGTCGCACCTACCGTCGCGTGACGCTGCCTGCGCCGGGCTCGCGCAGGCCAGGGTCGGGGTGGCGATCGCAACCGCGACGCCGGCCAGGGTCAGGGTCTTGTGCAGGTTCCTCATCAGGTGTCCCTCCATGGTGGTCGGTGGCGCGCCCCGGGGCGGGGCCGTCGCCTGGGATCACCGTGCGGGAGCGGTGCGGGTGTTCGGTAGGTGTCGGGTGTCCCCTGACACTCCGTGCTTCCGCGCAGGCCTCTGACCTGCGCAGACACCGGTCCGATCTGACACTGCAGCGTGGATTCGGACATACAGGGCGGGGCGGATGTGCCCCGCTGTGCATGGTGAACCTCAGGGGGCGAGGCGCTCCCCGTCGATCCAGACGGACGCGACGGCGGCGTCGGTGCCCAGCGCGAATGCCTTGGCCAGTGCGCCCTCGGCGTCGGAGGCGTTGCGCAGGTTGAGCTGCAGCAGGCTGTCGTCGGCGCCGCGCAGCCACAGCGCGTCGAACCGTTTGCCGACCGACAGGTCGCCGACGTGGTCCAGGCCGAGCAACGCCGCGCCGGCGGAGGTGGCCAGGTGCAGCAGATGCACGGGACCGAGCGGGATCCCGTCGGGGCCTCGGAGCTGTTGGACGAAGTAGGCCTGCAGCGCCTCCTTGAACATCGACAGACCGGTGCCGCCGCCGACGTCGGTGCCGAGTGCCACGCGTACGCCGTGCGCCAGGTGCCGACCCAGCGGGAAGAGGCCGCTGCCGAGCGAGCAGTTGCTGGCGGGGCAGTGCGCCACACCCGCGCCGCGGTCGCCGAGCAGCCGCAGCTCCTCGTCGCTCACGTGCACGTTGTGCGCGAGCACGCTGCGCGGTCCGAGGAGGCCGTGCGCGTCGTAGCTGCCGACGTAGGTGCCGGCGAACTGCTCGTGCACCTGCGCGATCTCCGCGAGGTTCTCGTTGACGTGGGAGGTGAACCAGACGTCGGGGATCTCCCGCACCAGCTCGCCGCAGACCGCGAGGAGTTCGTCGGTGCAGGAGAGCGAGAAGCGCGGCGTCACGGCGTACCGCGCCCGGCCGGTGCCGTGCCACTTCCGCGCGAGCGCCCGGCTCTGCTGCAGCGCCTCGTCGGCGGTGATCAGCAGGTCGTCGTGCATCTCCCGGTCGCTCAGCACCAGACCGCTGGTGATGCGCAGCCCGGTCGCGGCGGCCCGGGTGAAGAGCGCGTCCGTCGCCGGGGCGAAGTGGGCGCCGAAGACGAGGGCACTCGTGGTGCCGGCGCGCACCAAGGACCGCACGAAGTCGTCTGCGACCGACGCGGCGTATGACGGGTCGGCCAATCGCGCCTCCTCCGGCAGCGCGTACCGTTCGAGCCACTCCAGGAGGGGCATGCCCAGCCCGCCGATGGCCCGGACCTGCGGGTAGTGCACGTGCGTGTCGACGAGCCCCGGCAGCAGCAGCCCGCCGTCGAGGGTCTGCAGATCCTCCTCGGGGTGACGGCGTCGTACGTCGGCGAACCCGCCCCGGTCGACGATGACCCCGGCGCGCACCAGCAGACCCCCGTCCAGTTCGGCGCGCAGCCGACCGCCGGTGAAGGGGTCGTCGGGGGTGTCGAGGATCGCCGCTCGGTAGAGCGTCACGTGGTCGTCCGCGCGGCCGTCGTGCGAACGCTGCCCGCCTGCTCGACGGCGATGGTCCGCAGCAGCGCGGCGGCCACCGACACCGCGATGGTGGCCGGTTCCTTGCCGATCAGCTCCGGCAACCCGACCGGCGAGGTGATCGTGTCGATCGCCGCCTGCGGGTGGCCCTCTTCGCTTAGCCGCTTCTCGAAGCGCCGCCACTTCGCCGACGATCCGATCACTCCGACCGAGCCGAGGTGCGTGCAGCGCAGCGCGGTGTCGCACAGCGCCGCGTCCTCGGCGTGGTCGTGCGTCATCACCAGCACGTGGGTGCCGGCCGGGACCTCGCCCAGCACCAGTTCCGGCACGGGTGCGTGGTGCCAGTGGATGGTGGCGAGGGAATCGTCGTACGTGGGGGTCTTCGGAGCGGCGTACGACGAGCGCGAGTCGATCAGGTGCAACTCGAGGTCCTGACGGGACAGGATGCGCGACAGCTCCACGCCCACGTGCCCCATGCCGAAGATGGCGACGGACGCCACGACCGGGAGCGGCTCGAGCAGGACGACCACCTCACCCCCGCAGCACTGGGTGCCGTGCTGCACCGGCGCGCGCTCGTGCAGCGCCACCTCCAGCGTCTCCGGCGTCCCGCTCCCGTCGCGCAGCATCCCGCGTGCGCGGGCGATCGCGGTCGCTTCCAGGTTGCCGCCGCCGATGGTGCCGAACTCGGCTCCCGCGGACACCACCATCTTCGCGCCGGCCTCGCGAGGTGCGTGGCCGCGCACGGAGGTGAGCGTGACGAGCACGGCGGCCTCCCGGTGGGCGCGCAATCGGGCGATCGCGTCGATCCAGTGCATGATTCAGCCCTTCGCCGGCTCGCTCGCGAGCTCTTCTGAGCGGGGGTGCGGGGCGTGCGCGTCCGGACCGGGCTGGTCCGGCACATGCCGCTCCGCGCGATCGCCGCGCTCCACAGCGCCGTCCGCATGACCGGCGCGCGCATCCTCCACGGCCCAGAAGACAGCCTCGGGGGTCGCCGGGAGCGGAAGGTCGATGCTGGTGCCCGGGGCGCCGAACGCGGCGGCGGCCTGCCGCAAGGCCTCCCGCACGCAGAACGCCAGCATCAACGGCGGCTCGCCCACTGCCTTGGACCCGTAGACGGCGCCCTCCTCGTGCGCGTGCGGAAGCAGCGCCACGTTGAAGACCTCCGGCATCTCCGAGAAGCTCGGCAGTTTGTAGGTGCTGGCCGCCTGGGTCGTCAGCTTTCCGCGGTTCGGGCCGTCGCTCTCGTCCCAGACCAACTCCTCCAGGGTCATCCAGCCCGCCCCTTGTACGAAGCCACCCTCGATCTGGCCGAGGTCCACCAGCGGGGAGAGACTGTCGCCGACGTCGTGGACGATGTCGACCCGGCGGGTGCGGTAGGCGCCGGTGAACCCGTCCACCTCCACCTCGGCGGCGGCGACGCCGTGCGCGAAGTACTTGAACGGCGTACCGCGCATCACCGTGGAGTCCCAGTGCAGGCCCTCGGTGCGGTAGTAACCGGTGGCCGACAGCTGCACGCGCTGGAAGTACGCGCGCTCGGTCAGTTGCGCCCACGGGATCGGATCCGCCTTGCTGCCGATCGCCGACACCGTGCCGCCGTCGAAACGCACGTCCGCGGCGTGCACCCCGAAGTGCTGCGCGGCGACCTGGGCGAGCCGCCCCTTGATCTGCTCGCACGCGTCCTTCACCGCACCACCGTTGAGGTCGGCGCCCGAACTCGCAGCGGTGGCAGAGGTGTTGGGCACCTTGTCGGTACGCGTCGGCGCGAGCCGGACGCTCGCACGGGGGATACCGAGCGCGGTCGCGGCGACCTGCAGCATCTTGGTGTGCAGCCCCTGGCCCATCTCGGTGCCGCCGTGGTTGATGAGCACCGAGCCGTCCTTGTAGACGAGCACTAGCGCACCGCCCTGGTTGAACGCGGTGAGGTTGAAGGAGATCCCGAACTTCACCGGTGTCAGCGCGAGACCACGCCGGGTGTCGGGATGCGTCGCGTTGAAGCGGTCGATCTCCTGCCGTCGGTTCGCGATGTCGGCGGTGCGCAGCAGCTGGTCCCAGGCGCGGGGCAGGCGGTCCCACTGGGTGACCTCTTGGCCGTACGGCGTGCTCTGCCCGGGGCCGTAGAAGTTCTGTCGGCGCAGGTCGGCAGGGTCCCGACCGAGCAGCGGAGCGCACCGACCGAGGATGTCCTCGATCACGAGCATCCCCTGCGGTCCGCCGAAGCCGCGGAACGCGGTCTGGGAGGTCTTGTGGGTCTTCGCGATCCGCCCGTTCACCCGCACGTGGGGGATCCAGTAGGCGTTGTCGACGTGGCACACGGCGCGGGCGAGCACCGGCTCGGACAGGTCCAGGCTCCAGCCGGCGTCGGAGGTGAGCGTCGCGTCCAGCGCGACCAGTCCGCCGTCGGCGTCGAAGCCGACCCGCCACTGGGTGTGGAAACCGTGCCGCTTGCCGGTCATCGACATGTCGAGGGTGCGGTTGAGCCGCAGCCGCACCGGGCGTCCGGTGATCACCGCCCCCAGCGCCGCGACCGCGGCCAGCCCGTGTGGTTGCATCTCCTTCCCGCCGAAGCCGCCGCCCATCCGCAGGCACTGCACGGTGACCTCGTGCGAGCGCAGCCCGAGCACATGGGCGACGATCTCCTGCGTCTCGCTCGGGTGCTGGGTGCTGCTCTGGACGAAGACCTGGCCGTTCTCGTCCACCTGCGCCAGGGCGGCGTGCGTCTCCAGGTAGAAGTGCTCCTGGCCCTTGCACTCGAACTCACCGTGGAAGACGTGCGCGGCACTGGCGAGCGCCGCGTCCACGTCGCCGCGCTCCATCCGTGGCTGACCACCCTGGAAGCTCTCGGCGGCGATCGCCTCCGCGGTCGTGAGGATCGAGGGCAGCACCTCGTAGTCGACCTCGACCGCTGCCGCGCCGAGCCGCGCGGCCTCGAGGGTCTCGCCGAGCACCCACACGACGGCGTGGCCGTGGAACATCGCCTCGGACGGGAAGAGGGGCTCGTCGTGCTTCACGCCCGCGTCGTTGACTCCGGGCACGTCGTCGGCCGTGAGGACCCGGACGACCCCGTCGACCCGCGTAGCCGGAGTGGTGTCGATCCGGGTGATCCGCGCGTGAGCGTGCGGCGACTGCACCGGCCACGCATGCAGGACGTCCTTCGTGCGACCGGTCAGATCGTCGGTGTAGAGCGCCCGGCCGGTGACGTGCAGGTCGGCCGACTCGTGGGGGATCGCCTGTCCCACATCAGGATTGCGGGGTCGTTCGGAGAGGGAGCTCACGCGTCGACCTCCTCGGATGTGGTCTGCGCCTGGAACTTCAGCACGGCCGTCCGTAGCATCGCCGTCCGGTAGCGGGCACTCGCCCGGTGGTCGTCCAGTGGGGTGCCGGTGGCGCCGAGCACCCGCGCCGCCTCCTGCGCGGTGTCCAGGGTCCACGGCCGCCCCTGCAGCGCTGCCTCGGCGTCGTACGCGCGTAGCGGCGTCGCCGCGACCCCGCCCAGACCGATCCTGGCCCGTCGTACGACGCCGTCCTGCAGGTCGAGCGCGAACGCGACGGCCACCCCGGAGATGTCGTCGAAGCGGCGTTTGGCGATCTTGTGGAAGGCGGTCGTGGCGGCGAGCGGCACCGGGATCCGCACGGACCGGATCAACTCATCAGGATGGCGGATCGTTTGCCGGTAGCCGGTGAAGTAGTCGGCGATCGGCACGACGCGGTCGCCGCCGGGTCCGGTGAGCACGAGCCGCGCATCGAGGGCGAGCAGGGCGGGCGCGGCGTCGCCGATGGGGGAGCCGGTGCCCAGGTTGCCGCCCAGGGTGGCTGCGTTGCGGATCAGCCGGGAGGCGAACTGCCCGAAAAGCTGGTCCAGCAACGTAATGCGGCCAGCCAGCTGCTGCTCGATCTCCGACAGGGTCAGCGCGGCGCCGATCTCGATGTGCTCGCCGGTCTCGTGCAGCTCGCGCAGCTCAGGCAGCCGGTCGACGGCGATCAGCACGGGCGAACGTGCCATCAGCAGGTTGGCAGCGACGCCCCAGTCCGTCGCCCCCGCGACCAGGCGGGTCTCGCGGTCGTCCGCCAGCAACGCGACGGCCTCGCTCAGGGTGGTCGGCCGGACGAACTCGTGCGCGCCGTCGCTGACCCGGGTCGCCTCGGCCCCCGGCGCCGGTGCGGTGCGGCGCTGCGCGAGCGGATCGTCCTCGCCGGGCGAGCCGAGCGCGTACGCCGCGTCGCGGATCGGACGGTAGCCGGTGCACCGGCACAGGTTGCCGGACAGGGCTTGGAGGTCGAAGCCGTTGGGACCGCGTTCGGGATCCGGCGTGGCGGTGCCCGGTGCCCGGTCGGCGCGGTAGTACTCCGCGGCCATGCTGCACACGAAACCCGGTGTGCAGTAACCGCATTGCGAGCCCCCGCGCTGCGCCATCTCTTCCTGCACCGGGTGCAGGTCACCGGGGGCGCCGAGCCCCTCGGCGGTGACGATCTCCTGCCCGGCGTACGCGACGGCCGGCGGGAGGCACGCGTTGAGTGCCACCCAGGCGGACCCGTCACCGTCGGGTCGCGCGACCAGCACCGAGCACGCTCCGCACTCGCCCTCGGCGCAGCCCTCCTTGGCGCCGGTCAGACCCTGCCCGCGCAGGAAGTCCAGCAGGCTGAGGTAGGACGGGGTCTGCCCCAGGGACCGGGAGGTGCCGTTGACGGTGACCTGCGGTCCGCGCGCCGAAGTGCTGGTGCTCACGTCACCCATCATCGGACACTCCGCAAGAGCCGGACCGGCACCACGCGCTCAGGACCAGGCCTGACCCGGGTCGTACGCCGCGGACAGGTCGACGTCGGCGGACCGTTGCACGGTGGCCTCGATGAGCCCGTAGGGCCGGTCGTCGGCGTGGAAGACCTCCTGGTGGTTCTCCAGGCCGAACGGCGACAGGTCCACCACGAAGTGGTGCTTGTTCGGGCAGCTCATCCGGATCTCGGCCACGCCGGATGCGGCGTCCAATGCGCGCTGCCCCATCTCCCAGATGGTCTGCTGCAACGCGTAGCTGTAGGAGTCGGCGAAGGCGGTGGTCAGCGCGTCCAGCACCGCGGCGTACGAGGTGTCCCAGTCGGTGTCCTGCGCCGAGCCGTGCGCCCATTGGGCTGTCACCGACGTCGCCATCACGCGGTCGTCCGTGGGCTGGAGCGTGGTGTACGCGTCCTGGTAGAAGCCGTGGAACTCCGAGTCGGTGGTCTTCAGCAGCACGTAGTCCCGCACCCCGCTGACCACCGTCGCGGGGCCCTCGCCACGGCGGACCGTGACGGTGCGGACGTGGTCGCCGCGGTGACGGAACGCGTGCGGGTGGTCGCCGATCCGCTCCCACGCGTAGGCCTCGACCTTGATCATCGCGGTCGTCACCTGAGGCACGTCGTCGACGAAGTGGTCGGCCAGCGCGAGCGCGAACGCCTCGGGGGTGCGCACCGCCTCGCCGGCGCTCTTGGCGAACGCGTTGACGGTGTTCTTGCAGGCGTCGGTGGTGAGCACCTTGGTCTGGTCGCCGCTGAGGTGCGCGTCGTCGAAGTCGCCGGAGAGGGTGACGCTCACGTTGTAGTCGACGATGTCGTGCCGGCTCTCGCGGGTCTCCCGGAAGACGCGTACGACGCGCACCTCGGCCTTGCCGTACTGGTGGTGTCCCAGGACGTAGGACATGGGTTCAACTCCCTCGGTAGGTGGAGAAGGCGAACGGGCTGAGCAGCAGCGGCACGTGGTAGTGGCGCTCGTCGTCGACCGTGAAGGTGACGGCGACCTCGGGATAGAACGCGTCGACGTGCTGAGCCGCGAAGTAGTCGGCGGTCGCGAAGACGATGCGGTGGATCCCCGGTGCGAGCGGCGCCTCCGCGACACGCGGGATGCGTCCGTCGTCGTCGGTCGTACCCGATCCGACGAGCTGCCAACGGTCCTCTGCGTCCCGGGCGAAGGCCTCGACGGCGATGCCACTCGCCGGCACCCCGCGGACGGCGTCCAGCACATGGGTCGACAGAGTGCTCATCGGATGCTCGCCTGCAGTCGCAGTCGGGTGATCTGGCGCAGCTGTTCGACGACCTCCGCGACCTCGGCCGCGTCGTCGTTGCCCATCCGGCGGTGCAGCTCGGCCAGGATCTGCTCCGGTGACCGGCCCGCGGCGCGGATCAGGAAGACCCGGTCGAAACGCTCCTCGTAGGCACGGTTGCCCGCCGCCAGATCCCGCCGGACCTGATCGTGCGCGTCGCCGACCGCGGCCTGCTCGGCCCGGGAGAACGCCGCCGCGCCGCTGCCGCCCCCGACCCGGTCGCCGATGCGCGGGTGATCGGCCAGCGCATCGTCCACGTCCTGCTGCACAAACGTCCCGAAGGCGGTGTCGGACGCGGCGAGCAGCCGGTCACGCTCGGCGTACGGGCGTCCCTGCACCATCCGCGCGATCCAGCCCGGCGCGGCGCAGCACGCCCGCAGCAGGTCGGCGGCCCCGGTGGCGGGCAGCTCGTCGAACCGCCCGACGGGAAGGGGCTCGGCAGGCTCTGCAGGGTCCGTCACAGGCATCGCTTTCGTCGTGTCGGGCAACAGCGTCCGGGGGTCGGTGATGATGTCATCGTCCTGATACTCGCGATGAGGAGCAGCGTATGACCGCACGACTCACCGAGGACCTGATCGGCGAACTGGATCGCGAGCTGGCGCGAGCCGACCGGGAGCTCGCGACGCGCTACCCCGGTGACCGGGTCGAGCGCGCGCCTGTGCACACCGTCTACGTGCCAGCCGACCGGTACACCGCCGACACCCCGACGGCGTGGGGGCGTGCGGCCCTGGAGCTGCTGGACCGGTTCGCGCCGACCGCCGACACTCTCGCGGCCGCCGTCGGCCTCGCGCCCGAGAGGGTGGCGCAGGTGTACGACCGGGTGCGCGCCAAGCTGGATACCGAGCCGATCGAGGACCTGCGGGTGGACTTCGAGGACGGTTACGGCCGCCGCGCGGACGACGTGGAGGACGCCGACCTCGCGCGGGTGCTCACGGCGTACGACGCCCAACACGCCGACGGCACCCGGCCGTCCTGGTGGGGCATCCGGTTCAAGGCGTTCGAGGCACCGAACCGGGCGCGGGGGGTCGCCACGCTGGTGGCGTTCCTCGAGCGCGCCTGCGGGGACGGCCGGGTGCCCGACGGGCTCACCCTCACCCTGCCGAAGGTGACCTCGGTGGACCAGGTGCGGGCGATGGCGCTCGCACTGACCAGGGTGGAGGCGGCGCTCGGACTGCCCGACCACGCGCTGCGCTTCGAGATCCAGGTCGAGACCGCGCAGGCAATCATGGCGGCGGACGGGACGGCAGCGGTGGCCGCGATGGTGCACGCCGCGGACCGGCGGGTGACCGGCCTCGTCTACGGCACGTTCGACTACAGCGCGGGGCTGGGTGTCGCGGCGCAGTACCAGTCGCTCGACCACCCGGTCGCCGACCACGCCAAGGCGGTCATGCAGGTCGCCGCCGCCCAGACCGGGGTGACCGTCTCGGACGGCTCGACCAACGTGGTCGACTTCGCGGACGAGCGGGCGGCGGGCGCCAGTTGGGCGTTGCACACCGGGCTCGTCGCGCGATCGCTGCGGCAGGGGATCTACCAGGGCTGGGACATGTGCCCCGGCCACCTGGTCTCGCGCTACCTCGCCACCTACCTGTTCTTCCGCGAGACGCTGCACCCGTCGGCGGCCCGGCTCGCGGCGTACGTCGCTCGGATCGACGGCGGTATCGCCGACGAACCCGCCACCGCCCGGATGCTGGCATCCGCGCTGTTGCGCGGGGTGCACTGCGGCGCCGTCGACGCCGCGGAGGTGAGCGAGCTCGCCGGCCTGGACCTGGGACGGCTCGCCGAACTGACCCACTGACCCGAGCGGGGCATCCTGGTCTACGTGCGCATCGTCGTCGCGGTCGACAAGTTCAAGGGATCGCTGTCGGCCGCGCAGGCGGCGGATCACATCGGCGTCGGTCTGCAGTCGGTGGATCCCGCCGTGCAGATCGTCACCGCCCCGGTCGCCGACGGTGGGGACGGCACGGTCGACGCGATGATCGCCGTGGGGTTCGACCCTCGGGAGGTCACGGTCGCGGGGCCGACCGGTGCGCCGGTGCGGGCGACGTTCGCCGTGCGCGAGAACACTTGCGTCGTCGAGCTCGCCAACTCGTGCGGACTGCAGCTGCTGCCGGGCGGCACCCCCGCGCCGATGACGGCTTCCAGCCACGGCCTCGGCCAGGCGATGGCCGCCGCGCTGGATTCCGGCTGCGACCGTCTGGTGGTGGGCGTCGGCGGCAGCGCCGGCACCGACGGCGGCGCCGGGATGCTCACCGCGCTGGGCGCGCGGATCCTCGACGGCCACGACCGACCGGTGACTCCCGGAGGGGCCGGGCTGCGCGACGTACGCCGCGTCGACCTCACCGGCGCGCAGGCTCGGCTGGCCGGCGTTCGACTGGAGCTGGCCTGCGATGTGGACAACCCGCTCACCGGGGAGCACGGCGCGGCCCAGGTCTACGGCCCGCAGAAGGGCGCCACCGCCGAGCAGGTGCACCTCCTCGACGACGCGCTCGCGCACTTCGCCTCGGTGGCCGGTCGGGAGCTCGCGGACCGGCCGGGTGCCGGTGCGGCCGGCGGGGTCGGGTACGCCGCGCTGTTACTCGGCGCGCGGCTGACGTCCGGGATCGAGACGGTCCTGGAGCTCACCGGTTTCGCCGGGCTGCTGTCGGCCGCCGACCTGGTGATCACCGGTGAGGGCTCCCTGGACGCGCAGAGCCTGCGCGGCAAGGCGCCGGTGGGCGTGGCGCGGGCCGCGCGGGCGCACGGCGTACCGGTCCGGGCCCTCGCCGGGCGGGTGCTCAGCACCCCCGGGGAGCTGCGTGCGGCAGGACTCGACGCTGCATATGCGCTGACCGACCTCGAAACCGACCTGGATACGTGTATGAAGGATGCCGGCACACTGCTGGAACGCCGTGCGGCCACCCTGCTCGCCGACGTCCTGGAGAGGACCCGCTGACCGTGCCGCGCCCTGCCTTCGACCAGGTGTTCATCGCGCCCCGCGCGGTCGTCGCCGGTGTCGAACGACCGGCCGTGGTCGGCGTGCGCGAGGGCATCATCGCCGCGATCGGCGCGGCGGGCGACGACGTCGGGTGGGAGGGCGAGCGCATCTCGCTGGCCGAGGACGAAGTGCTCCTACCGGGCATGGTCGACACGCATGTGCACGTCAACGAACCCGGTCGCACCGACTGGGAGGGCTTCGCGTCGGCCACCCGCGCGGCGCTCGCCGGCGGCACGACGACCCTGCTCGACATGCCGCTCAACAGCCTGCCCCCTACCACCTCGGTCGAGGCCCTGCGTATCAAGCAGGAGGCGGCGCGCGAGCAGTGCTTCGTGGACGTCGGCTTCTGGGGCGGTGCGGTGCCGGGCAACCTGGATCAGCTGCGCCCGTTGCACGAGGCCGGCGTCTTCGGTTTCAAGTGCTTCCTCGTCGACTCCGGAGTGCCGGAGTTCCCTCCGCTGTCCCGCGCGGAGCTTCTGGCCCACATGGAGCGCGTCGCCGACCTGGGCGCGCTGATGATGGTGCACGCCGAGGACCCGGACGCGATCGCCGCGGCCCCGCCGGCACACGGTCGCCGGTACGCCGACTTCGTCGCGTCCCGCCCGGACGCGAGTGAGGTGTCGGCGATCCGCACCGTCATCGAGGCCGTGCGTCGCACCGGCGCCCACGCGCACATCCTGCACCTGTCCAGTGCGGCCGCACTGGACGAGCTGCGCGCGGCGAAGGAGCAGGGGCTGCCGCTCACCGTCGAGACCTGTCCGCACTACCTGACCTTCGCCGCCGAGACGATCCGCGACGGCTCCACGGCGCACAAGTGCTGTCCGCCGATCCGTAGCGAAGCAAACCGTGCCCAGCTCTGGGACGGGCTGCGCGACGGGACCGTCGACATCGTCGTCAGTGACCATTCGCCCTGCACGGTCGACCTCAAACAGCTCGACTCCGGCGATCTCGGCGCGGCGTGGGGCGGTGTGGCCTCGGTCGAGGTGGCCCTGCGCGCGGTCTGGACCGGCGCCCGCGAACGCGGCATCGGACTGGCGCAGGTCGTGGACTGGATGAGCACGGCACCCGCCGCCGTCGCGGGCCTGCACGACCGGGGCGCCATCGAGGTCGGTCGGCGTGCGGACCTCGTGGCGTTCGCGCCGGACGAGACCACCACCGTCGACGCCCGGCGGTTGCATCACAAGAACAAGCTCACGGCGTACGACGGGATCACCCTGCGGGGCGACGCCCGTCGCACCTGGCTCGGGGGGAGACCGGCACGGGGGGACGACGCCGCGCTCGCGGGTGGGCGGCTGCTCACCCGGACGGACACACGCATCGCACCGGCAGCTGGGCCGGGAGTCGAGATCACGCCCTTAAGGAGCGAGCATGGGTGACCGCCCGGACTTCACCCGATGGCCCGACCTGGCCTCCCGGCGCTTCGGATCCGGCGTGGTCGCGGCCAATGACGAGTTGTTCGCCGAGAAGGAGAACCTCATCAAGGCGGACGCCCCGACGTACGCCAGTCACACATTCGGCAACAAGGGTCAGGTGTACGACGGGTGGGAGACCCGCCGACGCCGCGAACCCGGCGTCGACTGGGCCGTGGTGCGGCTCGGCGTCCCGGGCATCGTGCACGGCGTTGTCGTCGACACCTCCTTCTTCACCGGCAACTACCCCCCGCACGTCTCGGTGCAGGGCGCGTACGTCGACGGGTACCCCGCACCTGCCGAACTCGCCGACGCGGACTGGTTCGAGCTGGTGGGGATCGAGGCGGTCGACGGCGACAGCATCAACTCGTTCGCGGTGTCACAGCCGCGCCTGGTCTCCCACGTCCGCCTGCGGATGCATCCGGACGGCGGGATCGCCCGGCTGCGGGTGCACGGCGAGATCGTGCCCGACCCGCGGCTGGTCGGGCCGGGTCATGTGGACCTGGCGGCCGCGGAGCTCGGCGGGCGGATCAGCGACTGCTCCAACATGTTCTATTCGGCGCCCGCCAACCTGATCCTGCCCGGGGAGGCACGGTCGATGGGGGAGGGGTGGGAGACCTCCCGTCGCCGCGATGACGGCCACGACTGGGTGCAGTTCGAGCTCGCCGGACCCGGCGCGGTGCACATCGCCGAACTCGACACCCGGCACTTCGTGGGCAACGCGCCGGGCTGGGCCCGTCTCACCGGTACGACGGCCGCCGGCGAGCAGGTGCAGATCCTGTCGCGCACCCGTCTGCAGCCGGACACCCGACACCGCATCCCGACCGGGACCGGTGGCGAGCACGAGATCGTCGCGGCACGCCTGGAGGTGTTTCCCGACGGGGGTATGGCGCGGGTGCGGCTGTGGGGGTCGCTGTCCGATCGCGGACGATCGGCGCTCGGCGAACGCTGGCAGCTTGCCGGCGGCGCAGCACGGACGGTGACCTCGTGATGGCGAGCGTCCCGGGAAAGCGTGGCGATTCGCGAATGGTCGGGAGGTGGGGGACTGCGCCTGGTGATGCACACCATAAAATCCCAGCCATGACCCAGGACGTCGATGCACAGCGGCGATGCATGTGCGGACACGCCTTCGATTCGCATGAGCACCTGCGCCGCGGCACCGACTGTGCCTTCCGGCGCGAGTGCGGGTGTCTGCGGTTCCGCCCGGCCGAACCCCGGGGCGCGGTCGAGATCGTGCAGCGCTGGTGGTGGACCGGTCGCCGCTAGGCGGGACGAGTGCAGGCAGCCGGTGCGGCGGGCGCCGCTAGGCCGGACGGGTCAGGCAGCCGGTACGGCGGTCGCCACGGATGCGCTCTGCGCCGGCCGGTGGCTGTAGTTCGCAGCCTTGCCGCGCAGGTATCCCGCCACGGTCGTGGCAGTACCCGCGACGATCGCCCCGGCGCCGAGCAGGTGCCGCGGACTGACATGCACGAGCTCGCGCAGGACCGCGCGCGGAAGCACCGCCGCGACGTACCGCCGCTCGGACTCCAGCGCCGCATCCTGCCCCACCATCCGGGACACGGCCGCCTTGGAGACACCCTCGGCGTAGCACCGCGACAACAGGTAGGACCACGTGAGTCGATCGGAGCTGACCCGGTGGGCGGCACGCGCGCGGGGTTCGAAGACGAAGGAGGCCCCAGGCACCGCTTGGGCGATGCGGATGCACAACTCGGTCTCCTCGCACCCGAGCGGAGTGCGCCCGATCCGGCCGAGGTTCTCGCTGAACTGGCCGACCTGCTCGAAGGCACTGGCCCGCATCGACATGTTGCAGCCCATCAGGTTGCGCACGGCGGCAGCGCCGACCGGAAGACCCTCGTAGGTGCATCCGACGACCCAGTCCAACTCGCCACGTTCGGCGCCGCGGGGCGCGGGCAGCGTGGTGGGGCGACCGAGGCCGGTCGGCCACAGGGGTTGGGCCGATCCGCCGACACCCATCACGTGCTCGTCGACGTAGTGCTCGACCATGAACTCCAGCCACCGGGGATCGGCGCTGGCGTCGTCGTCCAGGAAGGCCAGCACTTCACCGTGGGCTGCTTCGATCCCGGTGTTGCGGGCTCCGGACAGCCCTTGCTGATGTGCGTTCGCGAGGACCGAGATCGTCATGTGGTCCGGCTTCAGTGCGCTGAAACGCTGCCGCGCCTTCTGCAACAGCACGTCGTTGTGATCGACCACGACCAGCAACTGCATCGGCGGCACGGTCTGCTCCAGCACCGACTGCACGCTCTCGCACAGATCCTGCCAGCGACGCTCGGTGTACGCGCAGACGATCACCGAGAGGGTCGGCGCGGGGGAGGTCCTCACGCGCTCATGCTCGGTCGGCTGACCTGTTGGGCGGGAGCGCTCTCCGGCGTCTGCACGGCTGCGCCGCCGCGACCGATCGTCCGCGCCCGCTGACGCTCGGACAGGATGGTCCGCAGTACCCGGAACCCGTCCTTGAAGGTGCGCAGGTTGCTCTCACCGTGGATCCGGGGGCGCTCGACACTGGGCACCTCGCGGATCTGGACCCCCGCGCCCACCATCCGCAGGTTGATGACGGTCTCGATCTCGAAGCCGTCGCCCCAGATCATCCCGCCCGCGGGGACGGGAGCGTCGATGTCGGGCAGGTCGAGCTCGGGGACCAGTTCGGTCCAGAACGCGTTGTAGCCGTAGCACAGGTCGCTGAAGCGCTGGCCGAATGTGAGGTTGACCAGCATGTGCAGGCCGGTGGCGCCGACGTGCCGCAGCAGGGTGATGTCGTCGCTGCCACCGCCGTCGATGAAGCGGCTGCCCTTGGCGAAGTCGGCGCCGTTGATCAGCGCGTCGACGTACGCCGGGATCTCCCGTGCGTCGGCGGAGCCGTCGGCGTCGAACATCACGATGATGTCGCCCGTCGCCGCCTTGAAGCCGCACGCCAGGGCATTCCCCTTGCCCTTGCGGGTCTGCTTCACGATCTTGATCTCGGGCATCACCTGGCGGGCGACCTCGACGGTGCCGTCGGTGGAGTCGCCGTCGACGAGGATCACCTCGTGGACCGGCGGCAACGTGGGCAGCACCGCTCGCAGGTTGTCGGCCTCGTTCTTCGCCGGGACGATCACGGTGATGGTCGGCTGCCGGCTGGCGCGGCCCCGATCGGTGTCGAAGGTGCGCTGCTCGAAGGTCGATCCTTCCGCGATCGACCGCGGCGAGTTGCGATACATGTGTGCTTTCCCCATGACGTTGCGATGGTCGACAAGTCCGTTTGTGGTGCTTCTTCGGTGCCGGTGAGCTCATCGAGGACGATACCCCCGTTTACTTGAATCTTGGACTTTCATAGAGAATAAAAGCTTTAGTTCCCAGTGATGGCGCGGCAAAATTGGGTCGGACATCTACTTGACAGCAAGTAAGTTGTCTAGATCACAGCCGAGGCATTACGAGGTCTTTACCAACGCTTTACACCCTATGAATGGCGTTG
Source organism: Allobranchiibius sp. CTAmp26 (assembly GCF_017565405.1). Lineage (GTDB taxonomy): Bacteria > Actinomycetota > Actinomycetes > Actinomycetales > Dermatophilaceae > Allobranchiibius. Next base: position 55,255 of record NZ_JAGEKR010000022.1, on the reverse strand, counting down.
AGCGCCACTTAGCACTTACCGGTTTCGCGGGTGTGCGGTGCCCTTCGGCCCTAGAGTCGACCCCAACGCACGCGCAGTCGCCCGGCCCGCCCGTTCGGTGTTTGTCGCGCCCGCGCAGCAGGCCACCATCGACCGAGGGGGACGTGGAACGACATGCAGGAGCAGCTCATCGACTCGCCGCCGGCGACCTGCCGGCTCTGCGGTAGCACCCAGCTGCGCAGCGTGCTCGATCTGGGCGCCACACCGCCGTGCGAGTCGTTCCTCACCGCCGGGCAGCTGGACCTGCCGGAACCGACGTACCCGTTGCACCTGCGGTTGTGCGGGGCGTGTCTGCTGCTGCAGATTCCCGCCCTCATCACACCCGACGAGACGTTCACCGACTACGCCTACTTCTCGTCGTACTCCGACTCCTGGGTCGAGCACGCGCGCTCGTACGTGGGCCAGGCGCGGGAGCGCCTGGGCCTCACGGGCGACTCCTTCGTGGTCGAGGTCGCTTCCAACGACGGGTATCTGTTGCAGCACTTCCAAGGTTCGGTGCCCTGCCTGGGCATCGAGCCCTCGGTGAACGTCGGGGCCGCCGCGCGCGATCGCGGGGTCGCGACGCGCACCGACTTCCTGGACGAGCACGTCGCCGCCGAGGTACGTCGCGAGCACGGTCCGGCCGACCTGGTGATCGCCAACAACGTCTACGCGCACATCCCCGACCTGCTCGGATTCACCCGCGCGCTGCGTGGCCTGGTCGCCGATGACGGGACGGTCTCGATCGAGGTGCACCACGCGCTCAACCTCGTGCGGCATGCCCAGTTCGACACGATCTACCACGAGCACTTCCAGTACTACACGCTGTTGTCGGCGACCCGGGCGCTCGCGACCGGGGGCCTGCGGGTGGTCGACGCGGAGCTGATCCCCACGCACGGCGGGTCGCTGCGCATCTGGGCGAGGCCGGAGGCCGTCGGCGAGGAGCCGTCCGCGTCGGTGGCGCGGATCCTGGCCCTGGAGGAGGAAGCAGGACTTCACACTCCCGCCGGCTACGACGCCCTCGCCCCGCGGACGGCGGCGGTCCGCCAGGATCTGCTGCGCTTCCTGCTCGACGCGCAGCGCGACGGACTGCGAGTCGCGGGTTACGGGGCTCCGGGCAAGGGCAACACCCTTCTGAACTACTGCGGTATCCGCCCCGACCTGCTGGCGTACACCGTCGACCGCAATCCGTACAAGCACGGCCGGTTCACCCCCGGCACCCGCATCCCGATCCATCCGCCCGAGCACCTGGACGCCGACCGACCCGACCTAGTCCTCGTGCTGCCGTGGAACCTGCGCGCCGAGCTGACCTCGGCCCTGGCGCACGTCGCGCAGTGGGGCGGGCGGCTCGTCTTCGCCCTGCCCGAACTGGCGGTGATCGACCCGGCGAACCCCGCGGAGCCGCTCGAGCAGTCCGGCGACGCGGCACGGACGACGGGGGCGCGGGCATGAAGGTCGTCCTGTTCTGCGGCGGTTACGGGATGCGGATGCGCGGCAGCACCGACGACGTCCTCACCAAGCCGATGCACCTGGTCGGTCCGCGCCCGATCATCTGGCACGTGATGCGCTACTACGCGCACTTCGGCCACACGGAGTTCATCCTCTGCCTCGGCTACGGCGCCGACCAGATCAAGGACTACTTCCTGCACTACGAGGAGACCGCCTCCAACGACTTCGTGCTGCGCGACGGGAAAGTGCAACTGCTCGACACCGACATCGCGGACTGGACGATCACCTTCGTCAACACCGGTCTGAACTCGCCGATCGGCGAGCGGCTGCGTCGGGTGCGCCCCTACCTGGAGGGCGATGAGACGTTCCTCGCCAACTACGCGGACGTCCTCACCAACCTCCCGCTCGACGCGATGATCGAGGAGTTCCAGGCGTCCGACTGCGCTGCCGCACTGCTCGCGGTCCCGCCCCAGTCGTCGTTCCACGTGGTGCAGTTCGACGAGCAGCATCGGGTGCGCGACCTGGAGCAGGTCGGTGTCATGTCGATCTGGGAGAACGGCGGCTACTTCGTGCTCACCCAGGCGGTCTTTGACCACCTGCCGGAGAACGGCGATCTGGTGGGCGACGTGTTCGAGGCGTTGCTCGCGGAGCGGCGGCTGCTCGCCTACCCCTACTCGGGCTACTGGAAGCCGGCGGACACCTTCAAGGAGCGTGCCGAGCTCGACCGCGCGTGGGACACCTACGACGCCCCTTGGGCGTTGTGGAACGGAGCCGGGCCCGGTCAGCCGGCATCGCAGCCCAGGACCAGTTGATGCTCGAGCTCACGACCGGGCCGATCGACCGGCTCGTCCTACTCGCCGCGCACTGCGACGATCTGGCGATCGGGGTCGGCGGCACGATCCTGCTCCTGGCGGCCGCCCGACCCGACCTACGGGTGGACGTCGTGGTCCTGACGGGGGGCGGCGGGCCGCGGGAGACCGAGGAGCGCGCCGCGTTCCACCGGATGTGCCCGGAGGCCGATCTGCACCTCACGGTGCTGGACCTGCCCGACGGCAGGGTGCCCTCGCACTTCGATGTCGCCAAGGACGCGATCGTCGCGGCGAGAGAGGCCGGCGCCGGCGGTCTCGTCCTGGCGCCCCAGGTCGCGGACGCCCACCAGGATCACCGGGCCGTCGGCGAGATCGCGCCGACCGTCTTCCGCGACCATCTGATCCTGCACTACGAGATCCTCAAATGGGAGAGCGATCTCCCCGCCGTGACCGCCTACCAGCCTCTCGACCGAGCCACGATGCGCGCGAAGCTCGCCGTGATCCAGGAGAGCTACCCCAGCCAGGCGCACCACGACTGGTTCGACGACGAGTCGTTCCTCGGCCTCGCCCGCATCCGCGGGGTGCAGTGCCATGCGGCGTACGCCGAGGCGTTCGTCGCGCCGAAGGTCACCCTCGGAATCGGACGCGGCCGGTGAGCGGGACGGCCCGTCGGTCCACGACAGAGAAGGACGAATCGCGTTGAGAATTCTAGTGACCGGCAATCAGGGGTATCTCGGCTCGGTGATGGTGCCGGTGCTGCAGGCCGCGGGACACGACGTCGTCGGATACGACACAGGGTTGTTCGCGGACAGCGTGCTGGGCGCCGCGCCGACGGATCCGCCCACGATTCGCAAGGACATCCGCGATGTGCAGCCGTCGGACCTGGAGGGCTTCGAGGCGGTCATCCACCTGGCCGCTCTGTCGAACGACCCGCTGGGCGCCCTCGAACCGCAGATCACCCACGACATCAACCACCACGCGTCGGTGCGCCTGGCGAAGGCCGCCAAGGAGGCCGGCGTACGCCGCTTCCTCTACGCCTCGACGTGCTCCGTCTACGGCGCCGCGGGCGCCGATGCCGTGAAGGAGGACTCGCCGATGCGCCCCGTGACGCCGTACGCCGAGTCGAAGGTGCGGGTCGAGGGCGACGTGCACGATCTCGCGGACGCCGAGTTCGAGCCGGTCTTCCTGCGCAACGCGACCGCCTTCGGCGCCTCGCCGCGGTTGCGGGCGGACATCGTGCTGAACAACCTGGTCGGCCACGCGGTGCTGAGCGGTCGCGTGCTCGTGCTGTCCGACGGGACGCCCTGGCGACCCCTCGTCCACGCGAAGGACATCGCCGAGGCGTTCTCCCGTTGCCTCACCGCACCGCGGGATGCGGTGCATGCCAAGGCGTTCAACGTCGGCACCGAGGCAAACAACGCCACCGTGGCACAGATCGCGCAGGAGGCGCAGCGCGCGGTGCCGGGCTCGACGCTCGACATCACCGGCGAGACCGGATCGGACCCGCGGTCCTATCGGGTCGACTTCGGCGCGATCCGCGCGGCGCTGCCCGGCTACGACGCGTCGTGGTCGATCGCCGACGGAGCGCGTGAGCTCGCGGCGGCGTACCGCTCGGCGCCCCTCACCCGGGACGGTTTCGACGGCGACTTCGTACGGCTCAAGGTGCTGCAGCGCAAGCAGGAGGCCGGACTGCTCGACGCGGGCTTCCGGCTGCGGTGAATCCGGCATGTCCTCAACCTTGTTCGCGCACGGCCAGGAGGGCGCGAAGTTCGGCGAACGTCCCGGCCGCCAGGTCGCGTGCGCTCATCGTGCCCACCGGCAGCGGCCAGTCGATCGCCAGGTCCGGGTCGTCGTACCGGACGGCCAGGTCCTCGCTCGGATCGTGCGCGCGGTCGATCCGGTAACACACGTCGGCCACGTCGCCGAGCACCTGGAAACCGTGCAGGAAGCCCGGCGGGACGTAGAGATGGGCGAAGGTCTCGTCGTCCAGGCGGGCGCCGACGCGTTGTCCGAAGGTCGCCGACCCGGCCCGGATGTCGACCAGCACATCGAGGATCGCTCCCCGCGCGCACCGCACCATCTTGCCCTCGCCGGCGCCCGAGCGACCGTGCATGCCCCGGATGACGCCGCGCGCCGAACGCGACTGGGAGTCCTGGATGAACGACGCAGGGTGCAGTCCGTGATCTGCTGCGATCTGCGCGTCGAAGGTGCGGGTGAAGAAACCCCGCGCGTCGAAGTGCGGCTCCGGTGTGAAGAGCAGCGGGCCGGTCACCTCGAAGGACGTCACGCGCACGGACTCATCTAAGCGTGTCCGACCATGCTGCGGGCGAAGGAGATCCGATGACAGAACACAGGTGCCGGGCCTGCGGTGGCAGCCGCGGTACGACGGTCCTCGACCTCGGCGAGCAGCCTGCGGCGGATCACTTCCCGCCGGCGAGCGACCCCGGACCCGACCCGCGTTTCGCGTTGTCGATGTGGTGGTGCGCCGACTGCTGCCTGGCCCAGCTGGCCGAGGACGAGACGAGCATCGAGGAACCCCGTGGCCTCGAACCGCGGGCATTGGTGTTGCAGGCGCAGCAGGCCCTGGCCCAGGTCGCCGAGGCGGGCTTCTTCCAGGGCCGGAGCACCGTCGGGGAGTTCCCCTCGCCGCACGGTGGCAGCTGGCTCGGCGACGCCGCGGCGTACGGGCCGACCATCGTCGCCGACGGTGCGGCGGAGGTGCTCGTCGACAGTTTCGGGATCATGCACGAGCGGGACCAGGCTGCCGGCGTACGACGTCGCGCGCAGCGCCTCGCACCCGGCGGAGTGTTGCTCCTGCAGTACCAGTCGTTGGACAGCATCGTGTCGCAAGGCGCGTGGAATGCGTTGCGGCACGGGCACTTCGGTTATTACAGCCTCTTGTCGCTGGAGCCGTTGCTCGCGCAGGCGGGCCTGCGGGTCCTGCGTGCGTGGGACTTCGACCTGTACGGCGGCACCGTCCTGCTGGCCGTCGCCCGTGCGGCCGACCGGCAGAGCGTCCATCCCTCGGTGGCGCTGCTCGCTGCGCGAGATCGGGCATCGGGGATGGCCGATCCCACGGTGCTCGCGACCCTGCAGGACCACGTCGATGAGCACATCGCCTGGTTGCGGCGACAGCTGCGCGATCGGCGTGCGGCGGGCCGTACGGTCCTCGGCTACGGCGCCGCATCGCGCGCCGCCGCCCTGCTCGCCGCGGCGCGTGCGGACACCTCGTTGCTTCCGGCGATCGCGGACGGGGGCACGGCCAAACACGGTCGCCGGATGCCCGGCACCGACATCCCGATCGTGTCTCCGGCGCAGTTGCTCGAGGCCGACCCGGACGACGTGATGCTCTTCCTTCCGGACCTGCTGCCGGAGGTGACGCGCTCCTTCCCGCAACTGGCCGGCCGATGGATCGCAGGTGTGCCATCGCCGCCGACTGGGTAAGGGGTCGATACGCCGGGGACGGCGTGCCCTACGAATTCGGGTCAAACGCCGGTCGCGGAGACGTCGACAGGAGCACACTGGTCGCACAGCGTGCGTCGACGGTCACCGAGCAGTCACCGGGGGACAGGGCGCCGTCCGGTCAGGGCGGCGGGTGACCTACGTTCGATACGTTGGAGTATTCAGTGAGGGGAGTGTCGTGACAGACCTATTGCCCGAGAAGTCAGCAGTCGACGAGCGCAGCTTCTCGATCGGCCCGACACCCGGGGCGATACCCCCTGGCGAGTTCCATGGTGTCGGCAGCGGAGTGCGCTCGCACCGCACGGCCAAGGGCCTATCGTTGCGCGAACTCGCACGCCGCCTGGGGGTCTCGGCGTCGTTCATCTCCCAGTTGGAGAACGGCAAGTCGCAGCCGTCCGTGGCGACCCTGGTTGCCATCTGCAACGCCCTGGGGGTCACGTTCGACGAACTCTTCGCAGCCTGCGTCGCCCTGGACGCACCTGCGCAACAGGAGCCGCCGCACCTCGTCGGTGAGCGGGACGTGGCTCGCGCGGGCGCCGCGCGACCGGCGACCTCCGACGACGACGTCGCCCCTCGTCCACACAACGTCTCGGACGGCCCGGTGATGCATGCCGGAGCGCGGCGACGGTTGGCGCTCGACACGGGTGTGATCTGGGAGCAGCTGTCCTCGGAGTCGGGCACCCCGGCGGAGTTCCTGCTCGTGACCTACGAGGTCGGCGGCACCTCGACCACCGGCACCAAGATGAGTCGGCACGACGGCACGGACTATGGCTACGTCCTCAGTGGCGAGCTGACGCTCACCCTGGGCTTCGAGACCCACGTGCTCGGCCCCACCGACTCGATCTCCTTCGACTCCAACATTCCGCACCGCTTCCACAACTCCGGCGACGTACCGGCGCAAGCCGTCTGGTTCGTCCACGGGACGTGACGCGCGAGCCGTGATGGCATGGAACCCAGGCCAGATCGGCGACCTGTCCGGTCGGACGGCGATCGTCACCGGTGCCAACTCGGGGATCGGGCGGCACGAGGCCGCCCAGCTGGCTGAACACGGCGCGCGGGTGGTGCTCGCCGTGCGCGACCTCTACGCAGGGCGCGCGGCGGCCGAGAAGATGGACGGCGACGTACGAGTCGCACATCTTGACCTGGCGTCTCTGGCATCGGTGCGGGCCTTCGCGGACGGCATCGAGCATCCGGTCGACCTGCTGGTCAACAACGCCGGGCTGATGGAGCCGCCGCACTACCGCGAGACCATCGACGGCCACGAGCTGCAGTTCGGCACCAACCACCTCGGCCACTTCGCCCTCACCGCACTGCTGTTCCCGCGGCTCGTGCAGGCCGCGGCACCGCGCGTGACCACGGTGTCCTCCCTCGCGCATTTTCGCGGCAACGATGCTGTGGTGCAGGGAAACCCGCCGCAGACCTACGTGCCCGGCACGGCGTACGGGCAGTCCAAGCTCGCCAACCTGCTCTTCGCGCACGAGTTGCAGCGTCGTGCCGACCGGGCGGACATCGCGCTCGCCTCGACCGCCGCGCACCCCGGCGTCGCCTCGACCGGTCTGGTCTCTGACCCCGAGGGCTGGGGGCGCAATCCCGTCGTGCGTCACGTGCTGCCGATCGCGATGCGAGTGGTGCTGCCGGGTGGGGCAGGTGGCGCGCGGCCGGTGCTCTACGCCGCCACCGACGCGGCGCCGGGGAGCTACTCGGGGCCGAAGGGCCCGGGTGAGGTACGCGGTCCGGTGGGTGAGGCGAAGCAGAGTCGCTTCGCGCGCGACGAGGGCCTCGCTGCGCGGTTGTGGTCGGTCAGCGAGGAACTGACCGGCATCCCGTTCGACGTCGCCCGGGCCTGAGGCTCCCGTCGGGGGGTAGGCACGTCATCGAGGGGTGGACCTATAAGCCCACCCCTCGACGCAATCACCACCCCTCGACGGTGCGGGTGGCTAGCGTTGCGGCATGCGCGTCGCCATCTTCATCGGTTCCTCACCGGGCAACGACCCGACGTACGCCGATGCTGCCGCCGCGCTCGCGACCCACCTGGCGCAGCGGCGGGTCGGCATCGTCTACGGCGGCGGTCATGTCGGGCTGATGGGCGTCGTCGCGGATGCCGCGCTGCGGGCGGGCGGCGACGTCATCGGAGTCATCCCGCGGTCGCTGGCCGACGCCGAGGTCGCGCACGGCGCGCTCAGTCACCTCGAGGTCGTCGAGACGATGCACGAGCGCAAGGCACGCATGGCGCAGCTGGCCGACGCGTTCGTCGCCCTCCCCGGGGGCATCGGCACGATGGAGGAGTTCTTCGAGGTCTGGACCTGGCTCCAGCTGGGCATCCATGCCAAACCCGTCGCGCTCTACGACGTCGAGGACTTCTGGTCGCCGATGCGCGCACTCATCGCGTCGATGGTCGACGGGGGATTCCTGCGCGCCCAGGTGGCGGAGCAGCTGATCCAGGTGGACGACCCCGACGACCTGCTGGCAGGGATCGCTCGCTGGCGACCCACAGCGCAGCGCTGGTCGGCCGACTCTCCTTGATGGTCAGCAGTTCGGTGGCGACGTCGCCACCGAACCGCTGACAACCGGCCCGATCAGAGGGTCTCGAGCGTCTTGGTCAGGTCGCGCACCGTGTCCTTGGCCAGTTTGAGGAAGATCAGGTTCATCACCGGCTCGCTGAGCTTCGCCAGGCCGTTGAAGGTGACGGTGGCTTCGTAGGTGATCGTCGCTCCGGTCGTCGACGGCTCGACCCGGATGTCGTCCTTGGACGTAGCGGTCTTGTTGGTGCCGACGAAGACGACGCGCTGCGGCTCCAGCTCGACCAACTCGTACTCCAGCTCCGTCTTGATGGCGATCAGCTTGGAGACGTTGTGCCAGCGCGAACCGACCTGTACCGGATCGGAGTCGGCCCCGATGCGGGTGCACGAGACGGTGCCCGGGTCCCATTGCTCGGCGTGCCCGAAGTCCTTCAGGTACTCGATGGCGACGGACGGGTTGACCTGCACCTCGAAGGTGCGGATGACGTGGACCATGGCTGTCCTTGCTGTGAGAGCGGTGGCGGCCGGGGCCGGGTGTCTCCTCACTCTACGAAGTGCGCCGCCCGCCTCGCGTACGGCGCCCCGGCCGGGGGCTGCGGGCGAACCCGCTGCGATGTCAGGGTGGAGCCATGACCACCAACTTCGGCTACACCCTGATGACCGAGCAGAGCGGACCCAAGGAGCTGGTGCGATACGCGCAGGCGGCCGAAGAGGTCGGCTTCGATTTCGAGGTCAGCAGCGACCACTACTCGCCCTGGCTCGCGGCACAGGGGCATGCGCCGTACGCGTGGACGGTGCTCGGCGCGGTCGCGCACGCGACCAGCCGGGTCGAGTTGATGACCTACGTGACCTGCCCGATCCAGCGGTACCACCCGGCGGTCGTCGCGCAGAAGGCTGCGACGTTGCAGATCCTGGCGGACGGTCGGTTCACGCTCGGGCTCGGCTCCGGCGAGAACCTCAACGAGCACGTCACAGGTGAGGGGTGGCCGCCGATCGACCAGCGGCAGGACATGCTCGCCGAAGCCGTCGAGATCATCCGCGCGCTGCACGAGGGGGATCTCGTGACGTACGACGGGGAGTACTTCCGGGTCGACTCGGCCCGCATCTGGGACGCGCCGGACGGTGGCGTGCCGATCGCGGTGGCCGCCGGCGGTCCCAAGGCGATCAGCCGTTTCGGCCCGCTCGCCGACCATCTGATCGCGACCGAACCGGATGCCGAGTTGGTGCAGGCGTGGAACGCTCTCGACGGTGCGTCGGCGATCGGCGCCGGTGCTCGGGCGATCGGACAGATCCCGATCTCATGGCATCCCTCGAGCAAGGACGAGGCGGCACGGATCGCGCACGAACAGTTCCGCTGGTTCGCGGGGGGTTGGGCCGTGAACTCCGATCTGCCGACCACGACCGGATTCGCCGGTGCGTCGAAGTTCGTACGACCTGAGGATGTCTCCGAGACCATCCCTTGCGGCCCGGATCTGGACGAGTTGGTCGAGATGATCAGGCCGTTCTGGGAAGCCGGTTTCACGGACGTCGCAGTCGTGCAGGTCGGCGACGAACTGCAGCAGCGGTTCCTGGACGAGGCCGCCGGCCCGCTGCTGCAGAAACTACGCGCGGCCGTCGGCTGAGTGCGCGATCGCGGCACAGAAAAGCCCGAGAGCCACACGTCGGCCTATGGCTCTCAGACCTACCTGCGCCACAGTCAGTCCTCGGTGGAGCGCTCCGGGATGGGCAAAGTCGCGCTGTCGTGCCTGTCGTGCCTGTCGTGCGCGTCGACGGCGGGCTGGGTGGGCGTCGGCGGCTCGGGTGGCGGCGGTTGGTCGAAGGTAACGACGATCTGCTCGAAACCCTTGTGCCGCTGCGCTTTCGCCAGTGCGATGTACGTACGCCGGTCACCGCCGGTCAGTTCCACGTTGTCGGTGAACGGCGTCAGCAGCGCGCGGGGATAGAGCTTCTTGTCGATCACGACGTTGATCTCCGTGCAGAAGACGGTGATCACGCTGGCCAGGTAGATGAACGCGAGCAGGCCGAGCACCGTCGCGAAGATGACGTTGGTCTCGCTGTTCTTCGCGTGGTCGACCACCCGGGTGACGTAGCGGACGCCGAAGGTCTGCAACAGCGTCAACCCGACGGCGGCGACGAGCGCGCCGGGCAGCACCTGCCGGATCCGCAGTTTCTTCGACGCGCCGTGTCGGTAGATGGGGATGAAGAGCAGGGTGTCCAGCACCAGCGGGACGCCCGCGCTGATGACGGTCGCCCACTCACCATGCAGCAATCCGACGATGGCGGAGACCGCCGTGGCGGCCAGGAGCACGAGGCCGGTGAAGCCGATGAGCAGCAGGCTGCGCAACCGGCCCGAGAAGGGGTCGGGCCGCTCGTTGCGCGGCACCGCCCAGGCGGCGTTCATCGCGAACTGCACGGCCTGCCCGATGCCGAGCCCACCGTAGATCGCGATCGCCAGCCCGGCGAGCACCCCACCCCAGCTGCCGCTCAGCCGCTTCGGGTCCTTGAACTGGTTGCCGATGATCGGGAACTGACCGGCCGCGGAGTTCACGATCTGCTGCTGCAGATGGGGGTACTGCCGCAGCACGAAGCTAAGGACCGTACTGAGCAGCAGCAAGAGCGGGAAGAGCGAGACGAACCCGTAGTAGGTCATCAGTGCCGCGAGATAGGTGCCGGAGTCGTCGAAGAACTTGTAGACGACCGCGATCGGGAAACCCACGATGCGGTGCCGGCGCTGGAAGTCATCGACCCAGAGCGTGCGCCGGCTCGGCACTTTCGTCGGCGTCGAGCCCGCGGTGGTCACACCCCCATGGTGACGGAGGGAGTCTCCTCGCGGGCCGCGACCCTCACAGGTGGCGCAGGAAGAACACGGCGTAATCGTCCTCGTCGCTGCTCGGAAGCAAGTCGTACGAGGCGAACCGGGCTTCGACACCGAGCCCGGCAGACCGCGCGTCGGCCACGAACTCAGGCGCCGGGTAGCGACGGGAGCTGCCCGGCTCGGCCTCGAGGTGGAAGCCGACGAGCAGGCGACCACCGGGTGCCAGCAGGGCGCGCAACCGGCCCAAGACCTCGCGCTCGGTGTCCGGCGCGAGCAGGATCATCACGTTGCCGACGCAGACGACCACGTCGTACGCGGTCGGGTGTCCTTGTGCCGCAAGGATCTCCGGGGTCAGCTCATCGAGCCGGGCCTCGACCACGGGCAGGTGCGGGAAGGTCTGCCGGGACTGGTCCAGCAGTGCCGCGTCCAGGTCGACGCCGACGACGTCGTGACCGCGATCCTGCAACGCGGCGCCGATGCGCCCCATCCCGCTACCGGCATCCAGGATCCGTGCGCGGCGCGGCGCGATCACGTCGGCGAGACGCGCCTCGCCCGTGATGTCCGCGCCGCTGTCGCGCAGGTCGGCGAACCGCCGCCCGTAGTCGCGGTGGTCGGAGGACTCCCAGCGGGTGGTGCGGTGCGCGTGCATACCCGCAGCCTGCCAGGGTGCCGTCATCGGACGAGGAGCGCCTGCTCGGCCCACAGGGGCAACAGAAAGCGCGACGACGCGGTCAGACCATCACCCGGCCGATCGCGACGCCGTGTCTCTGTGTGCCCGCGTCAGATGGTGCAGGCGGGGACCTCGGCAGGGGAATCCATCATCCGGGACCGGATGAGGAAGCGATGCCCGGTCGGCGCCTCGAGGGAGAACCCCGCGCCCCGACCCTTCACCAGGTCGATCGTGATATGGGTGTGCTTCCACGCCTGGTACTGCTCGCGGGTCATCCAGACCGCCACCGGGTCGCCCTCGCCGACGTCGAGGTCACCGAGATGCACGTCGTTCTCGCCGAGGATGAGATCCCCGTCGGGGTAGCACATCGGTGCCGATCCGTCGCAGCAGCCGCCGGACTGGTGGAACATCAGCGGACCGTTGCGTTCGCGCAGGTCGCGAATCATCTGGGCCGCGGCAGGTGTGACTGCCACCTGCTCACGCACCTCGGGTGCGCTCTCGTCGATCGACACGGTTTTCCTTTCGCCGACTTCGCGGGGACCCCGTGCAGGGTCCCCGCGAAGTGTGATGAGGACGACGCTTCGCAGTCTCCTCCGTGCGGGGCCGGTTTAGAAGAAGCCCTGCGCGTTCTGGGAGTAGGACACCAGCAGGTTCTTGGTCTGCTGGTAGTGGTCGAGCATCATCAGGTGGTTCTCCCGGCCGATGCCCGAGGACTTGTAACCGCCGAACGCCGCGTGCGCCGGGTAGGCGTGGTAGCAGTTGGTCCACACCCGGCCGGCCTGGATGTCGCGACCGGCGCGGTACGCCGTGTTGGTGTCGCGCGACCACACGCCCGCCCCGAGCCCGTAGAGGGTGTCGTTGGCGATGCTGATGGCGTCGTCGTAGTCGTTGAACTTCGTGACCGAGACGACCGGTCCGAAGATCTCCTCCTGGAAGATGCGCATCTTGTTGTTGCCCTCGAAGATCGTCGGCGCGACGTAGTAGCCGCCCGACAGGTCTCCCCCGAGGTCGACGCGCTCGCCACCGGTGATGATCCGCGCGCCCTCCTGGGTGCCGATGTCGATGTAGGACAGGATCTTCTCCAGCTGGTCGTTGCTGGCCTGCGCCCCGATCATCGTGTCGGTGTCCAGCGGGTTGCCCTGCTGGATCTTCTTGGTCCGCTCGGTCGCGGCCGACAGGAACGGGTCGTAGATGCTGTTCTGGATCAGCGCACGGCTCGGACAGGTGCAGACCTCGCCCTGGTTCAGCGCGAACATCGCGAAGCCCTCGAGCGCCTTGTCCTGGAACGCGTCGTCGGCGCTCATCACGTCGTCGAAGAACACGTTCGGGCTCTTGCCACCGAGCTCGAGGGTTGCGGGGATGAGGTTCTGGCTCGCGTACTGGGCGATCAGGCGACCGGTCGTGGTCTCACCGGTGAACGCGATCTTCCGGATGCGGCTGGAACTGGCGAGCGGCTTGCCCGCTTCGACGCCGAAACCGTTGACGACGTTGAGGACTCCCGGCGGGAGCAGGTCGGCGATCAGCTCCATGAGCAGCATGATCGAGGCCGGGGTCTGCTCGGCGGGCTTGAGGACGACGGCGTTGCCGGCGGCCAGCGCGGGCGCCAGCTTCCAGGTCGCCATCAGCAGCGGGAAGTTCCACGGGATGATCTGCCCGACGACGCCGAGCGGCTCGTGGAAGTGGTACGCCACGGTGTCCTCGTCGATCTGGGACAGGTGACCCTCCTGCGCACGGATCGCTCCGGCGAAGTAGCGGAAGTGGTCGACCGCCAGCGGCAGGTCCGCGGCCATCGTCTCGCGGACCGGCTTGCCGTTGTCCCAGGTCTCACCGACCGCGAGCATCTCCAGGTTCTGCTCGATGCGGTCCGCGATCCGGTTCAGGACTGCAGCGCGCTCGGCCACCGACGTCTTGCCCCATGCCGGAGCGGCCTTGTGGGCGGCGTCCAGTGCCAGGTCGATGTCCTCCGACGTGGATTGCGCGACCTCGCAGAAGGTCTTACCGGTCACGGGTGAGGGGTTCTCGAAGTACTGCCCCTTGACCGGAGCGACCCACTCGCCACCGATCCAGTTGTCGTAGCGGCTCTTGTAGGTCGTGGGGCTGCCGTCCTGCCCCGGCTGCGCGTACGTGCTCATCCGACATCTCCATTCGAAGGTGCTGCGTCCTGTGTGCTCAGCTGTAGCCAGCTTGCCTGTGACGCTAGTCACAGACACGTTGCGTGAACGTTGCAGCGGCTGTGCGGTCGATGTGCGAGCCCGCCGCACCTCAGCCGAGCTCGCGGTCCAGCCGCGCGAGGTGGGCGCGTACGCCGTCGTGCCGGGGCGAGCCGGGGTGCAGGCAGTCGCGCACCGCCCGCCACACCTGGTCGTCGTCCCATCCGTGGGCGGTATCGGCGAAGCGCAGCAGCAGGTCGGGGTCTCCCGTGCGGATCAGCGCGTCGCGCACCTGCCGGTGCAGCTGGTCGCGCAGCCGGCAGATGCCCGGTGCGTCGGACGTCGGCAGCAGCGGACCGCGGTAGAGGTCGAGCGCCGCGGCGATCTGGTGGCCGCGCAGCAGGTCCTGCACCTGTTCGACGTCGGTCACCAGGTGCGGGTCCAGCCGGTACGGGCGCGAGGTCAGGGTGAGCGGCGCCAGCGCGGTGCGCAGCCTCGACAACTCCGCACGGACGGTGACCGCGGCGTGGTCACCGCTGCTCAACTCGACGGCCAGGCGATCACCGGAGATTCCGTCACGGGCCTGACCGAGCAGGATCAGCAGCTCGGTGTGCCGCTCCGACATCCGGGTGATGCCATGAGCGCCCTCGAGCGCCCCGCCCTCCCGGCCGAGGGACCGCAGCAGCATCCCGGCGCCATGCCGGTCGGCGCGGGTGAGGCGGTGCAGGCGCAGCTCGCTCTCGACCGCCGCCACGGTGGCCTTGACGATGGTGAGGGTGTGCGGCGCCGCGACGTCGTCACCGCCGGTCAGATCCAGCGCGCCGAGCACGGCACCGGTGTCCGGATCGTGGATCGGCGCCGCCGAGCAGCTCCATGCGGTGACCGGCCTCGCAAGGTGCTCGGCCGCGAAGATCTGCAACGGCTGGTCGAGCGCGAGCGCCGTGCCGGGTGCATTGGTGCCCGCCGCCGTCTCGGACCACAGCGCACCCTCGACGAAGTGGATGCCTTCCGCGCGGCGCCGCAGCGCGGAGGGACCCTCGACCCACAGGAGGCGCCCGGCCGCGTCGCTCACCGCGACGAGCATCCCCGCCTCGCGCGCGTCGTCGACGAGCAGTCGTCGGATGACCGGCATGGCGTCGGCGAGCGGGTGGCTGTCACGCCAGGCGTCCAGATCGCCGTCCAGCAGATCGACCGGCGGGCTGGAGTGATCGGGATCGAGGCCGCCGCGGATGCTGCGCTGCCACGAACTGCGCACCACGGGGCGCAGACCGTCCGGGGTCTCCCCGGTGCTGACGAAACGATCACGCGCCTCCGCCACGCTGCGCAGCCGGTCGCGCCGGTCGTGATCAGACACGGTCGCTCATGACCTCGAGGTCCGTGCGGCTGGTCGGCAGGACGGCGCAGGCACGTACGCCATCGACGTACGACGTGGGCGCGGCGGTGCGGACCATCGGGCAGCTTCCAGGACGGCGGAAATTCCACGATACGCGCCGCCACGCACCCTGGCACGGACAACGGCGGATGCTGTCCGTGGCGTCCGCGACGCGGGTGTCCCGCCCAGGCGAGGAGGTGCAGGATGGGGAGATGCGAATCGGACAGCAAGTGCCGTACTTCTCCTGGCCGGGTGCTCCGGAATCCATCGCTCCGACGCTCGGTCGGATCGCGCGGGACTCCGAGGACGCCGGTCTGTCCAGCCTGTGGGTGATGGACCACTTCTTCCAGATCGAGATGATCGGACCGCCCGAGCTGGACATGCTCGAGGGCTACACGGCCCTCGCGTTCCTCGCCGGACAGACTTCGCGAATCTCCCTGGGGACTCTCGTGACCGGCGTGACCTACCGCCACCCGGCGCTGCTGGTGAAGACGGTCACCACGCTCGACGTGCTGTCCGGCGGCCGGGCGCTCCTCGGCATCGGCGCCGCGTGGAACGAGGAGGAGCACCGCGGTCTTGGGGTGCCGTTCCCGTCCACGAAGGAACGGTTCGAGCGGCTGGAGGAGACCCTGCAGATCGCGCTGCAGATGTGGGCCGGTGACGAGGCGGCGTACGACGGGGAGCACTACCAGCTGGAACGCCCGCTCAACGTCCCGCAGTCGATCAGCCGGCCGCACCCGCCGATCATGCTGGGCGGCAGTGGCGAGAAGAAGACGTTGCGGATGGTGGCGCAGTACGCCGACGCCTGCAACATCTTCGACCTCGGCCCGCAGGGGGTGCGCGCGAAGTACGACGTGCTCGCCGCGCACTGCGAACGCCTCGGTCGTTCCTACGATGACATCATCAAGACCGTCATCACCCAGCTGTCGCTCTCGGAGCGCGGTGGTGAGGAGCGCGAGCGCGGCGGCCCGGCGATCACCGTCGCCCAGGCGGTCGACAAGCTCGGCGCGCTCGCCGAGATCGGCACCGATGTGGCGATCGTCGGGATGGCGGACAACAACGACCCGGCCGTCTATCCGCTGCTCGCCGAGGTCGTCCGTCAGGTCGAGCCTCTCTGATCGACCCCGCACGACACACGACCGGCCGGACCCGCCCCTCGTCGAGGTACGGATCCGGCCGGTCGTCGTACGCGGTGGGTCAGTGCGCCCGGATGACCTTGTGCTTGATGGTCACCGTCGGCCGCTGCGCCAGGATGCGCTTGGCGAGCTGCCGGCTGGACATCTTGTTCGCGCCGGCGATGCCGAAGTCGCTGAAGTCGAACCGGCCGTAGGTCCAGGCCTGCACGTCGATGCTGCCCTTGCCGTTGTAGAAGCCCACCTGCGGTGCGTCACTCGTCATCGACGAGTCCAGCTGCGCGGTCAGCGTGCCCGAACGCGTAGCTTCGGCAAGCGTGTTCACGATGCTGGTGCTGCGGGTGTTGAGCAGGTCGGTGGTCTGTGCGACCCAGGTGCCGGCCGTCGGAGCGACCGCCGCCGTCGTCATGTTGACCGCGATGGTGCTGTCGTCGATCGCCGAGGTCGGCAGGGTGGCAAGTCGGGCGCTGTCCGTGCCGAGGCGGCCCTTCGTGATCCCCAGGCCGGTGGCCGTGTTGACCGCGAGGCGGGGTGCGGTGGGCCGGTACGCCGCGCCGAAGGCATCCTTGCCCTGCGTGTAGAGGCCGCCGACCGACAACGCCACGTCGGTCGAGCCCCCGAAGTCGCCCACGACGAACTTGTACGTCGCGACGGTCTCGCCGTCCTGCGACTGGCTGCTCACCAGGGTGACCGGCACGATCACCGAACCGCTGACCGAGTCGCGGTTTCCGAACTCGACCGACGGCACGTACGGCCGCCCGCCGGTGCCGTTCCACGCGGTGAGTCCGCCGGTGCCGCTCGGGCTGAGGGCGCTGATGTTGAGGTCGACCGCCGTCAGCTTGGGTGCCTGGAAGCTCGGGTCGTCCGAGCCGAAGCCGACCTGCAGGTCCTCCTCGAGCTGGTCGCCCGGCTGGAGACGGCTGCCGCTCATGCGGGTGTCATCGGTGAGGTCGAGCTCGCTCGGCAGATAGAGGCTGCCGACCGCCGCGGTCGAGGACGAGGAGGCGTACCAGCCGACCACGTCGACGCGCAGGTGGGCCTGGTACATGCCGGCGCCGGCGATGGTGATGCGGCCCGTCGAACTCACGGGCACGGTCACCTTGCCGACCTGGGTGCTCCGGCCGCCGTACGCGAAGCTCACCGCGGCGGGGCGGGTGCTGCCCGCGGCGTACGCCACGAACGCGCCGTTGCCGTGCTGGTCGAATGCCGTCAGCTGGACCACGACGGCCGACACCCCGGTCGAGGGGATGCCGTTCTTGCCGGTGACGGTGTAGCTCACCGAGTTCTTGCGGGAGACATAGCCCTTCGCGCCGCCCTGACCGGAGTGGGTGTCGGCGATGCGCGCCGCCGTGCTCGGGTGGTAGGTGCCGGCCGCCCCCGCGGTGGCCGCGTGCGCCGACGTCGGCGCCGCCGCCCATGCGGATCCGGCCAGGGCGATGGCGAGGAGCGGTGCTGCGATTCTGCGTGACACGTGTGGGTCCTTCCCCCGAGGTGCGGGTCGCCGCCGTGGCGACCCGTGCCGAAACCTAGCGTCTGCGGGGGTCGCGGCAGCCCGTAACGGGCGGACATTTCCAGCACGTGCCGAGACGGCTGTCCGCCGGGCACCTCGAGGGTGGTTCTGGTGCCTACCAGCGGGGCATCATCGCCGCGGGGTAGCGGCTTCCGTACGCGCCTCGCGGCAGGATCGCGGCCACCCGTTCCAGGTCGGCGGCGGTGAGCGCGAGGTCGGCCGCCCCGACGTTCTCGGCGAGCCGGTCGGGGTTGCGGGTGCCCGGGATCGGGACGATGTCGTCCCCCTGGGCGAGCAGCCACGCGAGCGCCAGCTGGGTGACGGTGGCGTCCTTCTCGCGGGCCAGGTCGGTCAGCTGGTGGATCGCCTCGACGTTCTTCTCGTAGTTGCCGGGCTGCCAGCGGTCGTCCCAGCTGCGCATGTCGTCCTTGGGGTACTCCGCGGCCGGTTTCACCGTGGAGGTGAGGAATCCGCGGCCGAGGGGTGAGTACGCCACGAAACCGATCCCGAGCTCGCGGACCGCCGGGAGGACGTCGGCCTCGACCGCCCGCTCGAAGATGGAGTACTCGGTCTGCAGCACCGACACGGGTTGCACGGCGTGGGCGGCGCGGATCTGGTCCGGGCCCGCCTCGCTGAGACCGAAGTAGCGGACCTTGCCCGCGTCGATCAGCTCCTTCACGGCCCCGGCGACGTCCTCCATCGGCACGTCCGGGTCGGGGCGGTGCTGGTAGAGCACATCGATGTGGTCGGTCTGCAGATAGCGCAGGCTGTTCTCGGCGACCTCGCGGATGTGCTCGGGGCGGCTGTCGAACTCGCGGCCACCGTCGTCGCTGCGGGGGAGCACGAAGCCGAACTTGGTGGCGAGCACCATGTCGTCGCGGAAGTCCCGCACCGCCGCCCCGACGATCTTCTCGTTGCTGCCGGTTCCGCCGCCGTAGAGCTCGGCGGTGTCGAGCAGGGTGACGCCCAACTCGTGCGCCCGGTGGATGGTGGCCGTGCCCCCCGGTTCGTCACCCGCGCCGTACGCCATCGTCATGCCCATGGTGCCGAGACCGATGGCCCCGACCTGCAGACCCTGCGTGCCCAGTTCGCGATGTTCCATGTGTTCGACGCTAGACCCGGTGGGGCTGATGCGCGACCGGGGCCGGGGCCGGGAGCACGGACCCGGGTCGCGGTCAGCCCAGGAGGGTGAATCCCGTGGGGAGGTCGGTGCGGCCGGTCAACGCGCGCAGCATCTGTGGGCCGCGTCCGATCCGCGCGGCGAGACAACCGGCGAGAGCGCAGGTCTCCTCCAGCGCTGCAGGTGCGAAGGTGATCGGCAGGTCGACCGCGGCGCCGATGTCGAGGCCGTGGACGACCAGTTCGAAGGTGCGTGTCGGCAGGTAGGCCTCGACGGACATGCCTCCCCCGATGGTCGTGATCACCGCGTGCGGGTCGGCCGCGATGACCGCGGGGCCGACCTGCTGCACGAGGGTGTGGAATGCGGCGGCGGGATCGGCGCCGAGGTCGCGTCCTGCCTGCCGTCCGCGTTCGAGCACGGCTGCCTCGTCGACACTCCGGCCACTGTGCAGCACCCCCAGGAAGTAGTCCTCCGGTGTCGCCAGGTCGATGCGGTCGGCGGGTTGCTGCAGGTAGGTCAGCACCGTGACGAGCGCACGGGCCATGTGCCCGACCAACGACCGGAGATCCCAGTCCCCGAGCCCCGCGCCGTCCCAGGCATCCGGGCCGATCCGCGCCACCAGATCGTCGACGCAGGCCGCGGCCTGCAGGTAGTCCTCGACGGTTGTCGACATCAGGCGGAGGTCCTGCCGGGACCCTCACCGACGCCGACGGAGTACATGAAGCACTGCGAGTCGAGGTTGCGGACGTGCACGGTCGCCACGTCGGTCTGCGACAGCAGCCGTCGGATGACCGGCTCGAGATCGGCCTGATCCGGCACGACCGTGTTGTGCTCGTAGTTCATCGTGTCGTCGGCACGGTAGGTGCGCAGGAGCCGCGGGCCGGTCGCCAGCTGTGCGGGCAGGTCACCCGAGGCGGCGTACCCCTCGCAGCGATCGGCGTGGATGTAGACGGGCCCGACCTCGGTCCACACCGACGGATGGTCGAACGGTGCGTACGAGATCAGGGCGATCCGCTCGCCCGGCTCGGCGAAGCGCAGGCAGCAGCGCAGTGGTTCTCCCTGCCCGACGGCAGCGAACGGGGCCACCCGGTTGCCGTGGCCGTCCGCGTCGTCGCGGCGCACCGCGTCCAGGCGGGTGCGATCGATGGCCTGCACCAGCAGGTCTGTGGTGGTGTCCATGTCGTCAACTGTGGCAGTTCGTCTCGGCGCGTGCTGGCGGAAAATCGACGTCGCGTCCCGCGCCTCGAAGTCTTGTTTCCGCAGGTTTCTGGCGACCGAGCGTGCTAGCTTCCGAAACGGTTCGGGACAGCGGTTCTACGGAAGCAGGCAGTCATGCGCGTTCCTCTCAGTCGTCGCTCGCGGCGCAACATCCTCGGCCTCACCGCCGCGACCGCGCTCAGTGTGGGTGTCGCGGTCCCCTCCCTCGCGGCGACGGCCCACCCCGTGCATCCCGACCATTGGGGCTCCTCCCACCAGCGGGCGGTCGTCCCCGGCTCGGACTACCTGGCTCTCGGCGACTCGGTGGCGTTCGGCTACCGCGAACCGACGACCTTCCCGCCGCCGAACTACCTCGACCCCAAGAGCTTCGTCGGATACCCCGAGGAGATCGGTACGGCCCTCGGGGTGCGGGTCACGAACGCCACCTGCCCGGGTGAGACGTCCGGGAGCCTCATCAACACGGCGACCCCGAGCTACGCGTGCGAGACGCCCGCCGGATACCGCACGAACTTCCCGCTGCACGTGACCTACCGCAGCAAGACCGAGAGCCAGCTGACCTTCGCGGTCGACTTCCTCAAGAAGCACCACAACACCCGCCTGGTCACGCTCGGGATCGGTGCCAACGATGCGTTCCTGTGCCAGGCGCAGCACGGCGGCACCTGCTCGGGCGCGGCACTGGCGACCACACTCGCCGGGATCAGCAAGAACGTCAGCACGATCCTGTCCACCGTGCGCAACCAGGCGCACTACTCCGGCCAGATCGTGATCGTCAACTACTACTCGACGAACTACGCGTCGGCCACCGCGAGCGCCGGCAGCGTCGCGCTGAACCAGGTGATGGACACGGCCGCCAAGCCGTACGGCGTCCGGATCGCCGACGGCTACGCCGCGTTCCAGAACGCCGCCCTGCACTCCGGTGGCGACAGCTGCGCCGCCGGGCTGCTCACGCAGCTGTTCCCGCACCAGACCGCGACGTCGAGCGGAGCCCAGAGCGGCTGCGGGGTGCACCCCAGCGTCGCCGGCCAGGATGTGCTGGCGCACACCGTCGAGGCGAGTATCAAGAAGTCCTACCGCTGAGCCACTCGTCAGGAGGCCGGGCCGTGCGCCGCCAGTCGCGGCGTCCGGCCCGGCCTCGTGGCGACCGGACGCTCCCTCAGGGGAGCAGCGCCAGCTTGCCGCCCGGGTGCCCGGACTTGAGCAGTTCGAGCGCGTCGAGTGCGTCCCCGAGGGGGTAGGTGCCGGCCATCGGCACGACCAGGTCGCCGTCACCCGCCAGCTGGATCAGGTGCGCGCGAATCCCATCGCGGTACGCCGCGCTCTGCGGCATCGTGCCGCCGATGACGCGGATGCCGTCGTTCTCGGCCCGGGCGAAGGCCGCGATGGTCACGATGCGAGCCCGGTCCTCGACCAGAGTCAGCGAGACGTCGACGGCCTCGTCGGTGCCGACGCAGTCGAGCGCGGCGGCGACGCCCTCGGGTGCCTCTTCCCGCACCCGCTGCTCCAGCTCCTCGCCGTAGAGGACGGGCACGGCGCCGAACCGTCGTACCGTGTCGAAACGTCCTTCTCCCGAGGTGCCGATGACGCGGGCGCCGATCAGCGCGGCCTGCTGCAGGACGCTGACGCCGACGGCTCCGGAGGCGCCGTGCACCAGGATCGTGTCGCCCTTGGCCACCCCGGTGACGTGCAGCATCTCGGCCGCCGTCGACCCGGCGAGCAGGAGGTTGGCGGCCTCCGGGAAGCCGAGGCCGGCGGGTTTGGCGAAGACGTCGCGGGCCGGCACTGTGATGCTCGACGCGTAACCACCCGAGACCCGGAACGCCAAGACCTCGTCACCGACAGCGCCGGCGCCGGATGCGATCCGCGTGTCCGGCCCCATCGCCGAGATGACGCCGGCGATCTCGTAGCCGATGGGAACGGGCAATGCATCCCGCTCACCACCGCGCGCGATGTGCTTGTAGTCCGCCGGATTCATGCCGGCGGCGCGCACCTCGATGCTCACCTGCCCCTCGGCGGGTGCGGGAACGTCGGTCTCCTGCAGGCGCAGCACGTCCAGGTCGCCGTAGTCCGTCGCCACCCAGTGCTGCGCGGTCCGTCGCGCGTTGTCTGCCATGCACTCATTCAAGCCCCGTCCGACGCCGCCCGCTCGGCAGGGTCCCTGGGGACGCTGCCGCGAAAGAGCTGGCGGTCGGCGCCGTTCGACGCTTGGGTGGGATCGTGACCTCGTTGCCGCAGATCCGCGCGTTCGCAGCCGAGGACTGGGCGCAGGTGTGGCCCATCTTCCGCGAGGTCGTCCGGGAGCAGGAGACCTTCGCCTACGATCCGGGGACCTCCGAACGCGAGGCGCGGTCGCTGTGGGTGGTGGGTCCGCCGGGCCGGACGACGGTGGCGCACACGGGTGGTCGTGTCCTCGGCACCGCGAGCATGTACGCGAACCGGCCGGGTCCGGGGAGCCACATCGCGAGCGGCAGTTTCATGGTGGCGCGCTCGGCACGGGGCGAAGGCGTCGGTCGCGCGCTGGTGCAGGACGCTCTGGACTGGGCGGCTGCAGGTGGTTTCGCGGGCATGCAGTTCAACGCGGTCGTCGAAGGCAACACGGCCGCCGAGCGGTTGTACGCCGATCTGGGTTTCGTGACCGTCGGCACGGTTCCGGGCGCGTTCGAGTCCCCGACCCGCGGACGCGTCGGCCTGCACGTGCTCTACCGGCCGCTGCCGTGATCGTCGACGGCCGCCGGTGGTTCACGAGGCGGCGTGCTCTCCGATGATCTCGTCGGTCACCTGCCGCACTAGGCCGTCGACGTACGGCGCCCCGAGCCCGAGCACGATGTGCGTGAAGCCGGCATCGAGCGCCTCGGCGACCGCGTCGCGGGTCGACTGCGGCCGATCGAGGGAGACCGGCAGGAAGATCGAGCGGGTGATCGCAGCGGGATCCCGGCCGATCTCGGCGCAGAACCGGTCGAGCATCGCACTCCGGTCGATCGCGTCGGCGATGTCGCCGCCGGGGATGTTCCAGACGTCGGCGTGCTCGGCGACGACCCGCAGGGTCGCGATCGCGCGCCCGCCGATGACGATCGGCGGGCCGGGCCGTTGCACGGGTTTCGGATTGCCGAACGCACCTTCGAGGTGGTGATAGGTGCCGTCGAAGTCGAACGGCGCGTCCTCCGTCCACAACCGCCGCACGATCGTGCACGCCTCGGCGAGATTTCCGACTGCGGACTCCGCGTCGTGATACGGCAGCCCGTGCGCCGCGTACTCCCGCCGGGCGGCGGGCATGCTGGGGCGCGATCCGGCACCGATGCCGAAGTCCAGCCGTCCGCCGGACACGATGTCGACCGTGGTCGCGATCTTCGCCAGCACCGCGGGCGGGCGGAAGCGATTGCTCGTGACCATCAGGCCGAGCCGCAACCGGCTGGTCTGCGCGGCGAGTGCCGCCAGGAGCGTCCACCCTTCGAAGATCGGACCGTCCGGGTCGCCGCCGATCGGCATGAGGTGGTCGAACAACCAGGCGTGCTCGATCGCGGGGATGGCGTCCGCCTCGCGCCAGACGCGCACGATGTCGTCGTAGCCGATGTTCATCGGCGGCGTCATGATCCCGAAGCTCGGGCGTGCATCGGCGGCCATCAGCGGCGTCGCAGTGAAGCGTCGGTGATGGACGGGCGGGCGTCGACCTTCTCGCCGGGCGCCAGGTCGACGCCGGGCGCGACGATGGCGTCGAGCGCGTCCAGAACGTCCGCGGAGAGCACCGTGTCGGCGGCAGCGAGCTGGGACTCCAGGTGCTCCATCGTGCGCGGGCCGATGATCGCACTCGTCACACCCGGGTGCGCGTTCACGAACCCCAGAGCGACCTGGATCATCGTCAGTCCGGCGTCGGCCGCGACCTTCGCCACCTGCTCGACGGCGTCGAGCCTCGCGCGATTGGTCGGGTCGTCGAGGTCGAAGCGCTGCGGCATCAACCGGGCACGGTGGGTCGTGATCTCCTGACCCGCCCGCACCGCTCCCGAGAGCCAGCCCGACGACAGCGGGCTCCACACCAGCACCCCGAGCCCGTGGTTCTCGGTGACCGGAAGCACGTCGGTCTCGGCGCCGCGGTTGAGGATCGAGTAGTTCAGCTGCTCGGTGACGTAGCGGCCCAGGTGGTGTCGCCGGGCCGCCCACTGTCCCTCGACGATCCGGTACGCCGGGAACGTGGACGATCCGAAGTAGCGGATCTTGCCCGCGCGCTGCAGATCCGTGAGCGCCGACAGGGTCTCCTCGTCGGTGGTCGTCGGGTCCCAGCGATGCACCTGGTAGAGGTCGACGTGGTCGACGCCCAGCCGGCGCAGGCTGCCCTCGATCTCGGTGGTCAGCCAGCGGCGGGACGCCCCGCGGTGGTTGCGCTCCTCGCCCATCGGCAGGAACGCCTTCGTCGCGAGGACCACGTCGTCACGGTGGCCGGCGATGGCCTTGCCGACCATCTGCTCCGATTCGCCCTGGCTGTAGAAGTCGGCGGTGTCGATGAGGTTCACCCCGGCCTCGAGCGCGGCGTCGACGATCGCCGAGGCGTCCTCCTGCGTCGTACGCCCGTTCGTGCCGAAGTTCATCGCGCCGAGCGACAGGGTGCTGACCTGGACACCGGTCCGGCCGAGTGTGCGGTACTGCATGGCGATCTCCTGGATGGCATGATGGAAGTGGAACGTTGCTCCGCTCACTATACGGAGCGATGTTCCGTTTGTGAAGACATCGGCGAGACGAGGTGATCGACGTGCGCGACGGGGGGACCTCGTCGACCGTGCGCAAGCGTGCGGACGCCCGCCGCAACGAGCAGACGCTGCTCGATGCCGCCGCCGCCGTCTTCGTCGCGCGCGGTGTCGACGCGCCCGTGCGTGCGATCGCTGCGGCGGCCGGCGTCGGGATGGGCACCATCTACCGGCATTTCCCGACCCGGGCCGACCTCGTCATCGGCGTCTACCGCCATCAGATCGATGCCCTCGTGAGTACCGCGGCACATCTCCTTGCGGAGTCGGAGTCACCCGCCGCAGCGCTGGCGCAGTGGATGGACGGGTTCGTGGATTTCCTGGTGACCAAGCACGGGCTGGCGGGCGCACTGCGGTCGGAGGAGGCCAGCTTCGACACGCTGCACGCCTACTTCCTCGACCGACTCGTCCCGGCCTGCGCCTCGCTGCTCGACGCCGCCACAGCGGCGGGTGAAACCCGCAGTGACGTCGACGCGCTCACCCTCATGCATGCAGCGGGCAACCTCTGCATCGGCGTCGAGGGCGGGGGCGACGCGGCGTCCGACGCGCACCGGATGGTCGGCCTGCTCATCGCCGGAATGCGACTTCCGGCTGTGGGCTGATGGTGCGAATCGACCAGGAGGTCGCGACCCGGATGTTCGGGGCCGAGCGGGCGGAAACGAGACCCTGGCCAGGGTGGTGCCTGGACGTTGGGGCCGAGCGGGCCGAAACGAGATCGGCGGCAGGGTCCTGATGGCAACAGGTGACGAGGAGCGTGGCGGGGCGGCTCGGGTCCTTCGGTTCGGTGACTTGGCGGTGTCCCGGTGGGCGAACGGTCTCGGGGAGACACGCGAAGTAGCCTCGGACCGTACGGCGGACGGTGGGCTCGTGTGGCGCCTCAGCATCGCGACCATCGCCGCGGCATCCGACTTCTCCGCACTGCCCGACGTGGATCGGCGGCTGATGAACCTCGGCGACGGTCCGCTCGCCCTGGTGATCGAGGGTGAGCCGGTCACTGTGCCCCGACACGAAGTGGTGTCCTTCCGCGGCGAGGACGCCGTGCGGGCGCAGCACGCGAACGGCTACGACCTCAACGTCATGACGGGTCGAGGGCGCGCGCGCAGCAGCCTCGAGACGGTGCGCATCCAAGGGTCCGCTGTGCTCGCCGGTGCAGGACCCGCGCTGTTCGCGGTCGTCGCCTTGGACGGTGCAGCCGTCGTCACGGTCGGTGATGGCGTCGGCACGCTCGCGCCGCTGGACTGCCTTCTCGCGACTCCGGGTCGCGACATCGCCGTGGACGGTCACGCCACCGTGGCGCTGGTGCGCATCGCCCTCACATAAGGGCCCACGCGGTGTCGATGTGCGCGCCCGGGTGGGCTGCCCGTGGTCGTAAGGGCCCACGCGGTGCCTGACGTACGCGGGGGTGGGCGGCGCGGGCGTTTGGGGCCGACCGGGCCGAAACGAGACCTTGGGCAGGGTGCGGCGAGGGCGTTGGGGCCGAGCGGGCCGAAACGAGATGCGGTGCCGTGGTGCGCCCGTGCGCGGCCCAGAGGCTCGTCCGAAAACTGCGGCTGCTCGCTCAGGCGGAGAGGCGGCGTACGTCGAGTGGTTCCTCCCGGGCGATGTCGCCGTCACGCTGTACGACGTACGCGCCCGCATCGCTCTCGGCGACCGCCTCGACCAGTTCCGTTCCGCGGTAGAGCAGTCCGGCGCCGTCGTCGGTGCAGTGCGTCCGGCCCAGCGTGCCGTCGGCGACCAGGCGGTGGATCAGCGGACGGCGCCGCTCCTCGCTGTCGTAGTGGACCCCGTTGCCGTAGGGAAGGAACCCCAGCCCGTCGGTCACCGGCGCGAGCTGCGGGCCGAACGAATCGGTCGCGCCGCCCTGGTGCCAGCAGATCGACCCGGCGCTCACCCCGGTGAGGACGACGCCCGCCTGCCACACGCGGTGCAGGATCGCGTCCAGTCCGTGCGCCCGCCACACCGCCAGCAGGTTGACGACCGAGCCGCCCATCACCCAGATGACGTCCTGCGCGAGAAGGTGCGCCTCGATGTCGGGGACGTTGGGCATCCCGAACAGTTGCAGGTTCGTGAGCTCGTAACCGGCGACGCGGCCCGCTTCGGCGAGGCCGTGCATCACGTGCGCGGCGTCGCCGACCGCAGTGGTGATGGTGCAGACCCGCGGCGCGCGCCCTGCCACGCCGGCGAGGTCGACGGCGTACGCGGTGAGTGGGGTGAACTCGAAGTACGTGCGCTCGCCAGGGCGTAGCCCGCCGGAGGTCGCGAGGATCGTGGGCTCGGTGGCAGTCACCGGACCGAGTATGCCGAGCGGTCAGGCCTTGATGCCGTACCGCAACCCGTCGTAGATGAGGTCGACCAGATTCATCGACACCTGGTCGACGTCCGGCTGGGTGCTGGCCAGGCAGATGCCGCCGAGCGCACGGGTGAGCTCGGTCGCGCTGGTGTCGGCGCGGATCACGCCCGCGGCGATGGCGGGAGCGAGGACGACGTCGGCGGAGTGCAGGAGCTTCGCGCGGATCGCGTCGAACGGCTCGTGGTTGGCGTTCATCATCGACCGCAACAGGTGGATGATCCCGCGCTTGACCGCGTAGAAGTCGACGAACTCGCGCATCCACTCGTGTAGCGCCTCGCCCGAATCCGGCCGCGCAGCAAGCTCGTCCGAGCGCTGCGCCAGATCGTCGACGCGTGCTGCGTAGACGGCCAGCACGAGGTCCTCTCGGGTGGGGAAGTGGCGGTACAAGGTGCCGATGCCCACTCCGGCGGTCCGCGCGATGTCGTCGAGGGCGACGTCGACGCCGCCCGCTGCGAACGCGTCCGCTGCGGTGTCGATCAACAGCCGACGGTTGCGCGCGGCATCGGCACGCAGCGGCTTCTTCGCCGTGACGGACACGTGACTCACCTTCTCCTGCTGGCCCGCTTGCATAACCGGAGGGACCCTCCGTATAGTCGAAGCAAGCGGAGTTCTTCTCCGTTTCCAGTACGAGGGTACTACTCCTCTGACTCCAAGGACCACTCATGGCAATCACCACCTCGCCGTCATCCGCGACGTCGTCCGCCCCGGGCGGCGCGTCGGCCACCGCGTCATCGGGCCGACAGCGCCGCGGCCGCTGGGGGCGCCGCTCCACCGGTGCGCACTTCTCCCGACCCACTCACCCTGGACT
This sequence comes from Allobranchiibius sp. CTAmp26, assembly GCF_017565405.1. GTDB lineage: Bacteria > Actinomycetota > Actinomycetes > Actinomycetales > Dermatophilaceae > Allobranchiibius. The sequence continues at coordinate 27,122 of NZ_JAGEKR010000022.1, read as the reverse complement.
GATCATGGTCGTGGTCCTCGTGACCCAGCTGATGATCGTCCTCGACGCCGCGATCGTGAACATCGCGCTGCCGGACATCCAGACCCAGCTCAAGATGAACCCCGCCAACCTGTCCTGGGTGGTGAACGCCTACACGCTCGCCTTCGGTGGCCTGCTGCTGCTGGGCGCCCGCGCCGGTGACCTCTTCGGCCGGCGCCGCGCGTTCCTCGCGGGACTCGCGATCTTCACCCTGGCCTCCTTCCTCGGCGGCATGGCCCAGGACTCCGCCCTGTTGCTCGCGGCACGCGGCCTGCAGGGCGTCGGTGCGGCGCTGCTCGCACCGTCCGCGCTCGCGATCCTGATGTCGAGCGTCAAGCCGGGCCGTGAGCAGACCCGCGCGATCGGCCTCTACACCGTCGTCTCCGCGAGCGGCGCGGCGATCGGCCTGATCGCCGGCGGCGTCCTCACCTCGGTCGCCTCGTGGCGCTGGGTCTTCTTCGTCAACGTGCCCATCGGCATTGTCGTGCTGGCGCTCGGGATCCGAGCGCTGCCGATCTCCAAGATCACCAAGGGCGCTGTCGATGTCGCCGGTGCCGTGCTCGTCACGGCCGGCATGTCGACGCTGGTCTACGGATTCATCCGTGCCGCGTCCGACGGCTGGAGCGACACCCGCGCCCTCGCCTCGTTCGCCGCGGGCCTGATCATGATGGTCGCGTTCGTCCTCGTGGAGCGTCGTGCGAAGGCGCCGATCACCCCGCTGCACCTCTTCGCACACCGGGACCGCTCGGTCGCGTACGTCGCCCGCACCCTGCTCGTCGCGGGTTCGATGGGCACGTTCTTCTTCATGAGCCAGTTCATGCAGATCGTGCTCGGGTGGACGCCGTGGGAGTCGGGGCTGGCGTTCCTGCCCATCCCGGTGGCCGTCTTCACCGCCTCGCAGCTGGTGTCGCGGATCTTCTCGCAGCGCTTCTCCACCAGGGCGATCGCCTCGACGGGCCTGCTGCTCTCGGGCATCGGCCTCACCTGGATGTCGATCCTGGACGTGAGCAGCACGTACGCCACGATGGTGCCCGCGCTCGTCGTTTTCGGACTGGGCAACGGCATCGCGTTTGTGCCGCTGACCACCGCCGGAATCGCCGGCGTGGAGCCCAAGGACACCTCGGTGGCCTCCGGTCTGGTCAGCGTGACCCAGCAGCTCGGCGGCGCCCTCGGGCTCGCGGTGCTGGTGAGCGTCTTCGCGACTGCCGGCAAGGGCGCCGCGCAGACCTCCTCTGCGGGTCACGCCGCCCTCGAGGTCTTCGTCCACGGCGCGGACCGCGGGTTCGTGGTCGCGGGTGGCCTGTTGATCCTGGCCTTCGTGCTGGTGCTCACGGTGATGCGTCGACCGCAGCTCGCCGAGGCCGACGAGCTGGTGCTCGCCGAGGCCGAGGTCGCCGAGCGCGACCGGGCTGCCGCGGTCACCGACTGACGCAGCCGACATACGGGGGAGTCAGCCGCCGCGCACCCACATCGGGTGCGCGGCGGTTTCCGTTGTCCGGGCCCGGTAGCGTTCGCTGTCACCGTGCCCCTGCTCGAGCGAGGACGACCTCACCCATGAACACCCGCACGCTCGACCTGGGGTGCACCTTCCGCTACTCCTCACTCGCACCGACGGCGGCGGTCTTCCAGGTGAAGCCGACCGACAATCCGCGGGTCACCCTGTCCGGGGAGTCGTGGAGCAACACCGCGTCGGTGGCCAGCCACGACTTCCGCGACGCCTTCGGCAACACCTGCACCCGGCTCGTCCTGCCGCAGGGCATCACCACGTTCGACTACTCCGTGCGCGCCGAGGTGCCGGATGCCCCCGAGGACGTCGACACCGACGCCCCCGAGATCTCACCGGAGCACCTGCCCGACGAGGTGCTGCAGTACACGATCTCCAGCCGCTTCTGCCAGCCCGACGTGCTCGGCACCCACGCGTGGCGGCAGTTCGGCAACCACCCCCGCGGATATCGCCGGGTCTCGGCGCTGTGCACCTATGTGCACGAATACCTCACGTACACCATCGGATCCACCAACTCACTGTCGACGTCGGTGGACGCGTGGACGACGGGACAGGGGGTCTGCCGCGACTTCGCGCACCTGCTGATCACCTTCTGCCGGGCGCTGAACATCCCGGCGCGCTACGTGTTCGGCTACATGCCGGATATCGATCCGCCGATCAACACCGGTCCGATGGACTTCCACGCATGGACGCAGGTCTGGCTGGGTGACCGCTGGTGGGACTTCGACGCCCGGCACGACCGCACCCGCAAGGGTCGGGTCGTGATCGGCCGCGGCCGGGACGCCGCCGACGTCGCCCTCGTGACGACGTACGGCGCGCCGTGGCTGCAGTTGATGAACGTCACGGCACAAGAGATACCGGCCTGACAACACCGAGTGGCATACCTATGTGTCGAGTGGCGCACTCCTACGGGGTGCACCGGACACATAGGTATGCCACTCGGCAGAGGAACGGTCAGCGCCTGCTGAGGACGCTCCAACCGCCCGGACCCACGGCGAGGCCGACCACGATGAGCACGATGCCCAGGATGATGCTGCCCTTCAGAAGGGTCACGATGCCGACAATCACCAGGATGACGGCCAGGATCCACAACAGAAAGCCCACGACACTTGCTCCTTTGCTTGTCGCGACGCGGTCGCCCGCGCGCGTCTGAGACGCGAATTGTCAGGCTATACCCAGGAATTCAAGTCTTGCTGTATGCCGTGCCGGTGCACTGAGCAACGTGTCGAGCCCGTCGCGGTGGCGTCCGCGCCGGCCCGAACGTCACGGGTCAGCCGAAGGGCCAGCCCTGCGTCATACCGGCGGGTCGTCCCGGCTCGACGTAGTACTCGTGACCGAACGCGCCGGAGAAGATCTCCGGCGGCATCGCCATGAACATGCCGATGTCGCTCACCTGGCTCGCATGCGCCTGCATGGACGCTCGTTTGGTGTCCAGATAGTCGGAAACGTCGACATCCCAATGGATCTCGTCCTGTGGCAGACCCATCGGGTTGCCGTCGTCCATCGGTCCGTCCACGTCGAAACCCGGACCTTCGGGAGCGCCGGCCATCATCGCGCGCATCGCGTCGCGGTTCATGGTCACCTCGAGCATCCGCGGGGTACGGCGTGCCAGGGACGCGGCTCGGTGCGCGACGTGATGCACCCGGACGTGATCGGGGTGGCCGTAACCGCCGTGCCAGTCGTACCCGATCAGGTCGTCGGCGTCCTCGTCGTCGAGGATTCCCGCGAGCCGGCCGGCCGCTTCGTCGACGTCCGCCCGGGCGAACGCCGCCTCCGCGTCGTTCTGCGCCCACCCGGTCATCCCGGAGTCGGCGTATCCCAGCCACTCGATGCGGTGCACACCGAGCACCCGCCCGGACGCGGCGGCCTCGGTACGTCGCCGCATCAGCACGGTCTCACCCTCGGCGAGATCGTCCGCCACCTCGCCGTGATCGCCGTTCGTGGCGAAGACGACCACCACGCGGTGGCCCTCGTGCACGGCGCGGGCGATGCTGCCGGAGGTGGAGCTGGCCTCGTCATCGGGGTGGGCATGGAGGAAGACAAGTGTGCTCACCCAGGTGAGTATGCCGAGCGGCAGGATTTACGTCACCGAAACCACCCACCCCGCCGGTAGGCACCAGAATCCCTCACGTGAGCATATCCAGCATGACTGCCAACCCCATCGCCGAAGAGCACTACGGGAGCAAGACCGTCGCGGTCGAACCCGGCGGTGTCGAGCACATCCCGGACAGTGAGCGGCACGGGAAGCCCCACCAGCTGTTGTGGACCTGGACCTCTCCGAACCTGGAGTTCGCGACGATCGCCGTGGGCATCATCGGCCCGCTGTTCTTCGGGCTGTCGTTCTGGCAGGCCGCTGCCGCGATCGTGCTGGGCACGGCGCTGGGATCCGCCACGCACGGCGTGCTGTCCAGCTGGGGACCGCCCAGTGGGTTGTGTCAGATGGTGCTCAGTCGCTCCGGGTTCGGCTGGATCGGCAACATCCTGCCGGCGGGCCTCAACGCTCTGGTCGCCGGGATCGGCTGGTTCGCCGTCAACAGCGTGAGCGGCGCCCTCGCCCTGCACGCGCTCGCCGGCGGGGTACCCCGCTGGCTGTGCCTGTTGATCGTGGTCGCCGCCCAACTCACGGTCGCGGCGTTCGGTCACAACCTCGTGCACAGCTTCGAGAAGTTCGTGCTGCCGGCACTGGCCGTCGTCTTCGTGGTGGGAGCGGTGGTCGCCTTCCACAAGGCCGACCTGTCCGCGTCCCACCTGGGTGAACTGCGCACGGGCAAGACGCTCTTCCCGCCGGTGTCGGTGACGGGAGCGTTCCTCATCGAGGCCGCCGCGGCGTTCGGCTACGCGTGCGGCTGGAACCCGTACGCGTCGGACTACACCCGGTATCTGCCTCGCACCGCGAACCGGGCACAGACGGGCGCGTACGCCGGTCTCGGCGTCTTCCTGTCCTGCGTCGTCCTCGAGTGTGCAGGCGCAGCAATGGTGTTCGCCGTCGCGAAGCCCGGTGTCGACCCAGGCATCTACACCAGCATGTTCCCGACCTGGTTGGGCAAGCTGACCCTGCTGGGTATCGCGGTCGGCGCGGTTGCTGCGAACGCCCTCAACATCTACTCCGGCGCGATGTCGGCGCTGGCGCTCGGAGTGCGACTGCCGGTGCACCGGGCCCGCATGGTCGTGGCACTGGTCTTCGGTGCGGCCGGTTTCGTGCTCGCCTATTTCGGCTTGGACGACGCGGGCAGCAAGTACGAGAACTTCCTGCTGATCATCTCCTACTGGATCGCGCCCTGGCTGGGCGTCGTCCTGCTGGACCGGGTCCTGCGCCGCGGCCAGGACATCAACGCCCTCGCTCTGGACCCGCGGCACCGCAACTGGGCCGGGCCGATCGCGATGTTCGTGGCCGGCGCGGTGTCGATCTTCTTCTTCTCCAACCAGACCAAGTACCTCGGCCCGATCCCGAAGCACCACCCGGTCTTCGGCGACGTCACTCCCGTGGTCGGCTTCCTGCTCGCCGCGTTGATCTACGGCGTGCTCTACAAGGCCCTGGCCGGGCAGCCGCGCACCGACGTACGCCCGGCGGACACCGAGCCCGCCCCGGCGGCCTGAGGTGGGCGCACCTGACACTCCCGGCGCCGCGCTGACCCGTGCAGACGACCGGCAGCTGCTGGAGATCGCCGTCGCCGAGGCGCGGCTGGGGCTCGCGGAGGGCGGCATACCCATCGGCGCAGCACTCATCGCGGCGGACGGCGCGGTGCTCGGGCGCGGGCACAACCGCCGGGTGCAGGACGACGACCCGTCGATGCACGGTGAGACGGCGGCGTTCAAGGCGGCCGGACGGCAGTCCACCTATCGCGGCACGACCATGGTGACCACGCTGTCGCCCTGCTGGTTCTGCAGCGGGCTGGTGCGTCAATTCGGCATCTCCCGGGTCGTGATCGGGGAGGCGCTCACGTTCCACGGCGGTCACGACTGGTTGGCCGAGCACGGTGTGGAGGTGGTCCTGCTCGACGATGCGCAGTGCGTGGGGCTGATGACGGACTTCATCGCCGCCCACCCCGCGTTGTGGCACGAGGACATCGGCGCCGAGTGAGCTCAGTCGGCGCGTACGACGAAGTCGGCCGTCCGCCGGTACGAGGCCACGAGCCGGGCGTTGACCTCGTCCGTGCCGAGCGCGCGGTGTGCGGCCTCGCGGGGTGACCGGCCGAAGTCCTGGTGACGCCGGGTCAACCGCTCGTGACGTACGTCGTCCGGCAGCTCCAGGTACCAGCACTCGTCGAGGGATGCGCGCGCCGCCGGCCACGGATCCTGCTCGAGCAGAAGGTAGTTGCCCTCCGTGACGACCAGCCGGTCCTCGGGTTCGATGCCCACGGATCCGGCGATCGGGTCCTCGAGGGAGCGGTCGAAGCGGGGTGCCCACACGGTCGCGTCGCCTGCGGTCTGGGCGCGCACCCGACCCAGCAGATCGGCGTACCCGTGGGCGTCGAAAGTGTGCGGCGCGCCCTTGACGTCGCCCCATCCGCGCGCGTCCAGCACGGCCTGGGCCAGGTGGTAGCCGTCCATCGGGACGACGACGGCGCGGATCCCGGCGGCATCGGCCCACCGGTGCACCCGGTCGGCGACCGTGGACTTCCCGGCGGCCGGGGGACCGGTGATGCCGAGGACGACCCGGCCGGCGTCGAGCCGCGGGCCCAGCCGGTCCCATGCATGCTCGAGGCTGACCGATGTGCTCACCGTGGACAGGCTAGGGGTGCGACCCCGCTCCGGTGGGCCGCTCGTACGCTGATCGCCTCATGTTGACGTCAGCGCTCACCGGTTTCGCGACCGGTCTGTCGTTGATCGTCGCGATCGGCGCGCAGAACGCCTACGTGCTGCGCCAGGGACTCGCGCGGGACCACGTCGCGGTCGTCGTCGCCATCTGCGCCCTCAGCGATGCCGTGCTCATCGCGGCAGGCGTCGGCGGGGTGGGCGCGCTCGTCTCGGCGCACGCGACCGTGCTAACGCTGCTCAAGTTCGTGGGAGCGGCCTACCTGCTCGGGTACGGAGTCCGCTCGCTGCTGGCCGCGCGGCACGCCACGGCACTGGGTCCGGTCGTCCTGTCCGGCGCCCGATCGGTGGTGACCACCACGCTGGCCCTCACCTTCCTCAATCCGCACGTCTATCTCGACACCGTCCTGATGCTCGGCAACATCGCCAATCAGCAAGGCTCGCAGGGGCGTTGGTGGTTCGCAGGCGGTGCGGCCCTCGCGAGCGTCGGGTGGTTCTGCTCCATCGGGTACGGCGCGGCCGCCAGTGCGCGCTGGCTCGTGCGGCCGCGCACCTGGCAGGTGCTCGACGTCCTGATCGGGATCACCATGATCGCGATCGCCGTCGTCCTGGTGACGAGCTGACCGCCGCGGCGTACGAGGGGTCGCGCGACGTCAGTTGCCGGCGGCGCGGAACTGCCTGACGACCGCGTCGGGGATGCGGCCCTTGGCGGGAAGGTCGAGGTTGCGGGAGGTGGCCCAGGCGCGCACAGCCCGGGAGTCGACCGGCGTGTCCACCTGACGCGGCACGGCCGGGTGGGCGGTGCCGGCGCGACGGGCGTGTCGGCGCCAGCCGTCGAGCGCGGACCGCAGCTGCTCGGCGTGCCGGGAGGACAGGTCTATCTCGTAGGCGACACCGTCGAGCCCGAAGCGGATCGTCTCCACAGCCGGCCCACCGTCGACGTCGTCCTCCAGCACGGTCACCGCACGCTGCGTCATGTCGCGATCATCCCAGTCGTGCGCGCGCAAACCTGGGACGCCGGGCGTTTGCGAACCGGGCGGGGCGCGCACGGGACGACGATCGGACACCCGGCACGCTCGAGCGTTCGACCTGCCAGGCTTGGCGGATGACGGTCAACGGCGCGGTCTCCCACTGGTGGTCCACCCTCGGCGGACCGCCGACTCGGCGCGCGCCGCTCGGTGGTGACCGCGGCGCCGACGTCTGCATCGTCGGCGCCGGGTACACGGGTCTGTGGGCGGCGTTCTACCTCAAGCAGATCCGTCCTTCCCTCGACGTGGTCGTGATCGAGCGGGAGTTCGCCGGCTTCGGCGCGTCCGGGCGCAACGGCGGGTGGCTCACCCCGGCGCTCCCCGGGTCGCGCGCCGTGCTCGCGAAGGGCGGCGCGGGTCGGTCGGGTGTGATCGATTTCGAAGGGGAGCTGCGCCGCCAGGTCGACGAGGTCATCGCCGTCTGCGCGGACGTAGGGATCGACGCGGACATCGTCAAGGGCGGGGAGCTGACGGTCGCGACCACGCCGGCGCAGACCGGGCGGCTGCGGGCGGCGTACGACGAGGACCGCGACTGGCAGGTCACCGACGACGAATGGCTCGACGCGACGCAGGCCTCCGCGCGAATCGCGATCGAGGGCATCCGGGCCGCGATCTGGACACCGCACTGCGCCAGGATCCACCCGGCCAAGCTCATCGAGGGTCTGGCGAGGACGGTCGAGCAGCTGGGGGTCTCGATCGTGGAGGACACCGCCGTGACCTCGATCGAACCGCACGCCGTCCACACCGACCACGGCACCGTCCGCGCGACGCACGTGCTGCGGTGCACCGAGGGCTTCACGGCGGGACTGCCGGGCGAACGGCGTACCTGGCTGCCGATGAACTCCTCGATGATCGCGACCGAGCCGATCCCGGCCGGGGTGTGGGCGCAGATCGGGTGGGAGGGTCGCGAGGTGCTCGGCGATGAGGCCCACGTCTACATCTACGCCCAGCGGACGGCGGACGACCGGATCGCGATCGGTGGCCGCGGCGTGCCGTATCGCTACGGGTCGCGGACCGACAACGACGGGACCACCCACGACGCCACCGTCACCCAGCTCGCGGCCGCGTTGCACCGGCTGCTGCCGGCCACCCGCGACGTGCCCGTCGCGCACGCGTGGTCCGGGGTGCTGGGGGTGCCGAGGGACTGGTCGGCGACCGTGTCGTACGACGCGTCGACCGGTCTGGGGTACAGCGGCGGGTACGTCGGGCACGGGGTGACCGCGGCGTCGCTCGGCGGACGGACGCTCGCGGAGCTGGTGACCGGGCAGGACACCGAGCGCACCCGGCTGCCTTGGGTGAACCGCGCGGTGCACCGCTGGGAACCGGAACCGTTGCGGTGGCTGGGCGTTCGCGGGCTCTACGCGGCGTACCGACGGGCCGACCAGCGGGAACTCGCGACCGGGCGGTCCTCGGCGATCGCGCGGGTGGCGGACGTGGTCTCCCGCAAGCCCTGACCCGCCGACTGCGCATGTCGTGCGGTGAAACGGGGGGTGACGGGCCCGCGACATGCGCAGTCGACGGAGGCGGGGTGCGCACCGGCCGTACCCTCGCTGGGTGTTGGTGACCACGACGACCCTGCAGTCGACCGCCCGGCCTTCGGCGCACACCGTCGAGCTGCCGCCGGACGCCCGGATCGAGCGGGTGGGCGCCGCGATGCCGGAGTTCGCGCGCTGGCTCTACGCCGCCGTCGGCGGTCCGTGGCGCTGGACCGACCGGTTGGGATGGACCCGCGGGCAGTGGACCGAGGACCTGGCGCGGCCCGGGACCGAGCTGCATGTGCTGTACGTCGACGGCGCACCGGCCGGGTACGCGCAGTTCGCGGCGGTGGTCGAAGAGAGCCACACCGCGGTGGAGATCGTCTACTTCGGGCTCATGGTGCACGTCACCGGGCGCGGCCTCGGGCGCGCGCTGCTCGCGTACGCGATCGAGGCCGGGTGGAGCCTGCCGGAGCGGCACGCCCTGCCCGCAGCGGGACGGGTCTGGCTGCACACCTGCGACCTCGACGGACCGCACGCCCTGGCCAACTACCGCGCCCGCGGTTTCGAGGTGGTCGCGCAGACGACCGCCGAGGAGGTGCGGCCGTCCGAGCCACTCGGTGCGTGGGTCTCCGCGGGCGGCCCCGCCTGAGTCGGCGAAAGGTCTAGGAGGAGAGGAGGTTCAGGACCCGTTCGACGCTGCGGTCCCGCGCGGCACGGTCACCGTCGGCGGTTCCCAGATCGGTGAAGAGGTGGCCGGTGCCGGGCACCACCACGTCCTCGAAAGAGGCTCCCGATGCGCGGACGGCGGCACCCAGGGCGACGACGTCGCACTCCTCGATGATCGGATCTGACGCGTAGCGGTGCACCTGCACCGGCATGCCCGGCCAGTCGCCGCGTACCGGCCCGACCGCGTGCAGCAGGATCGTCGCCCGGGCAGTCGGCCGGGCGCCGCTCAGATGCTGCGCGAACGCCGCGCCGAGCGAGAACCCGGCGAGCACGGCGTCGTCCGGAACGTCGCCCAGCTGATCGCGCACCCGCGCGAGCAGCGTTCTGCCACCGACCTCGTCGCGGTAGGCGATGCCTTCAGCCTGGACCTCGAAGACGTGTCCGTCGTAGAAGTCGGGTGTGCGTACGACGTGGCCGCCTGCCCGCAGCAGATCGGCGTACTCCCCGACGGCGGGGCGTAGCCCGAGGGCGGAATGCAGCAGCAGGATCTCGGCCATCGGGCCACCTTCTCACCCCGAGCCCGAGTCGGTCGGCGCGGACGCGCCACGCCCGAACGCACAGAACGGGGGCTCCGGCATACCGGAGCCCCCGCCTGCTGTGCTCGACCGGTCAGTCGAGCACGTGTCGTGCTACTTGAGCAGCGCCGCCAGGAACGTCTTGGTCGACGTCGGCACACCGAACCCGGTCAGGTTGTCGTACCCCTTGTCCGAGGTCAGCGTCTGGTCCTCCAGGTTCTGGGAGTTGACGCTCACCGTGGTCAGTGCCTGGTAGATCGCACCGGTCGTCTTGCTGACGAAGTTGGCCTTCAGCTCGAACCCGTGCGTCAGCTGGTTGCCCGAGATGTCGGTGAGGCCCGCGTGGCCCTTCCCGTAGATGATCGGGTTCAGGAAGCCCAGTCGCTTCCCGGCCAGCGCCAGGGTGCCGGCGGTCCACGGCGAGGACCAGCTGGTCCCGCCGATCTTGCCGAGCGTGAAGTTGCCCGATGCGCTCGCCCCGTCGTGGTACCCGATCAGGTATCCGGTGTACGGGTCGGCCGCGCCTGCCAGGTCGGGGTAGACCCGGTGCGGGTCGACTCCGGCGAAGCGGGTCGGGACGACGCCCTTCTGGTAGTAGGGCTGCGGGTGGTAGTTGCTGGTGCCGCCACCGCCGCCGTACCGGTAGGTCCACGGGCCCCACGTGTCGCTGGAGAGGACGCTGCGCTCGGTGTTCCAGGCCTGCTCCCACCCGACCTTCGAACCGGAGACGTTGGACGTGGCGAGCGAGGTGCCGCCGACAGCCGTCACCCACGGGTTCGCTGCCGGGTAGTCCGGGCTCGGCGGGGTGACCTTCTGGTTGCCGCCGGTGTTGTCACCCTCGTCTCCGGAGGAGAAGAGCACGGGGATGCCCTGGGCAGCGGCCTGCATGAAGACCGAGCTGTACGCATCGTTGGTCGCTGCGTCGTTGGTCTCGCTGCCACCCCACGAATCGGTGATGACGTCGACCCGGTTGTTGTCGACGAGAGCGTGCAGCGAGGTGATCAGCGCGTCGTCGAACGGAGCGGATGCCGCCGAGTAGACGATGTTCGCGTTCGGCGCGGCCCCGTGGATCGACTGCACGTCCAGGGCCTGCTCGACGTTCACGCCGCCGGAGTCCTGGTTGTCGCAGTAGTTCGGGTCGAAGCCCGCGGCGGGCGTGAGCACCTGGTACTGGCTGGCCTTCAGCTTCTGGTAGCCGAGGTCACCCGCCCAGGTGTTGGTGTCGTTGAAGATCCGCGGGTCGTTGCACCACAGCGTGATACCGACCTTCATGCCCTTACCGGTCGACTTCACCTTGTCGATGCCGCGCGCGGCCTGCATCTGCTGAGGGGTGTACCCACACATCGCACCCGGCAGCTTCTTGTTCAGCGGAGCCTTGCCGGCCGGGATGTAGGGCAGCGTGTACTGCCCGTAGTACGCCGAGCAGGCATCGCTCGTGCCGGACGTCGCGGACGTCGTGGCACCCAGCGACTTCAGTGTGGGGGTCGCCTTGCGCGCCACGTTGTCAGGACGCACGTTGGTGGTGTGCAGCAGTCGGGACTGGTCCAACCCGACGACTCCGGCGATCGACCCGGCGAGGTTGGCCGGCACCGTGACGGACGTCGACGGCGCGGTGAAGGTGCGCGCACCGGCCTTGTACGAACGGATCTTGGTCGCGAACGCCTTCTGCACGGCGCCGGTCGAGCCGTTCACCGTGATGAACGTACGGCTGGGCGAGACCTTCCCGGGCTTGAGGCCCTGGCTGCGCAGCCAGGCGGTCACCTTGGCGACGTCCGCGGTGGTGGCGGAGTAGCGCGCCGCGTACTGGGCGGGAGTGATGAACTTGCGGTAGGACGAACTGCTCGGGTCGGACACGCTCTTGACGAACGCCTCCAGTCCGGCGGCGTTGTGCGGCTGCAGGGTCACGATGAACGACGAGGACTTACTCGCGTTGGGGGAACCGACCAGCTTGCCCGGTGAGGCGACGGAGCGAGCGACGACCTTGCGTCCTGAGGACTGCTGAGCAGCCGCGGAGGTCGGGATCACGCTGGTGGCGGCGCCGGCGGCGAGTGCCACCGCCCCCGCTACGGTGAGTGCCTTTTTCATGTGGATCCTTCCGGAAACATGCTCGCGGACCCTGTTTGAGCCGGCGCGAGAGGATGGTTCACCTTGGACTCAGCTCCCCGCTCACCGCAACGGGTTCACAGAATATTGACTGGTTATTTACCTTGCGGCGGGAACTTCTGCGGTGAATCAGCCGAAAAGGATCGCGGCTTCGTCCCAGCGTTCGCGCGGAACGGTCTTCAGCACGGTGGTCGCCGCATGCAGGTCGACGTGCACGATCGATTCCCCCGACAGCGACACCATCGATCCCCAGCGCTTCTCGATGACGGCGTCGATCGCGGCGGCCCCGAAGCGGGTCGCGAGCACCCGGTCGTACGCCGTCGGCACCCCGCCGCGCTGCAGGTGGCCGAGGCGCGCCGTCCGCGTCTCGATGCCGGTCTGCTCCTCGATGAGCGGCGCGAGCGTCTCTCCGATGCCACCGAGACGCGGCCGACCGAACGCGTCCAGCCCGCGCGACGCCGTCGCGCGCTCCTCGCCCTCCGGGATGAATCCCTCGGCCACCACTACGACGGGTGCGCGACCGCGGGACTGCGCACTGCGCACCCACTGGCACACCTGCACCAGTGAGACCGGGATCTCCGGCACCAGCACCGCGTGAGCGCCGGAGGCCAGGCCCGCGTGCAGTGCGATCCAGCCGACGTGACGACCCATCACCTCGACCACCATGCAGCGGTGATGCGACTCCGCTGTCGTGCGCAACCGGTCGATGGACTCGGTCGCGATCGCTACCGCGGTGTCGAAACCGAAGGTGTAGTCGGTGGCGGACAGGTCGTTGTCGATGGTCTTCGGGACGCCGACCACCGGCAGGCCGTCGTCGGACAGCCGCCGCGCGGCGGTCAGCGTGCCCTCGCCGCCGATCGCGATGAGCGCGTCCATCGAGTGCCGTTGCATGACCTCGCGGACCCGCTCGGATCCGCCGTGCTCGAACGGGTTCGTACGCGAGGTGCCGAGGATGGTGCCGCCTTGGCGGGACAGCCCGCGTACCTCGTGGCGCGGCAGGTCGGCGACGTCGTCCTCGACGATGCCGCGCCACCCGTCCCGGATCCCGATGAAGCGCTCCTGGTAGATCCGATCGCCCTTGATGACGGCGCCGCGGATCACCGCGTTGAGTCCGGGGCAGTCGCCGCCGCTGGTCAGGATGCCGATGCTCACGGACTCGTTGCTCATTTCTGACGAAGACTCGGACGGGCGGTGGGCGACGCGCCGTCGGGGCACGCCGTTCTCCCGAGGGTCATCGGATCGCGCCAAACCGTTTCGCCGCAAGTTACTCCAAGGTAAGGTCACGCTGACAGCCCCTGACGAGGAGTGACGATGACCAGCACCATCTCGTATTCGCGGACCGGTTCCGGTGAACCGATCGTGCTGATCCATGGCATCGGCCATCGCCGAGAGGCCTGGAATCGGGTGCCCGAGCTGCTGGCGCGCGACTTCGATGTGATCAGCATCGACCTGCCCGGTCACGGCAGGTCGCCGGCGCCGGACAAGCCCGCCGGTTACACGATCGCCAGCTACGCCGAGCAGGTCGAGGAGTTGCTGCGCGACCTGCAGGTGACCCAGCCGCACGTCGCGGGCAATTCGCTCGGCGGCATCCTGGCGCTGGAGCTGGCCGCTCGCGGCACCGTGCAGAGCTGCTCGGCGTTCTCGCCCGCGGGGTTCTGGTCCAAGGCCGAGCTCGGCCTGCTCGCGGCCAACCTGCTCGCGCTCAAGGTGTCCTCCTATGCCCCCGGACCGATGATCAAGGCGGTCTGCGGCAACCAGCGACTGCGCGCGATCTCGATGCGGTCGCTCTACGTGCACCCCGAGCACCTCACCACTGAAGAGGCGATCGCCGACACCTACAACCTGCGGCGCGCGCGAGGGTTCTGGCCCTGCTTCGTGCGGGGAATCACGTTGTCGTACAAGCAGATGCCGCTCGTGCCGAGCACCATCGCCTGGGGCGAGAAGGACCGGTTGCTGCTCCCGCGGCAGGCCACTCGGGCCGCACGGAAGCTGCCCAGCGTCACCCATGTGCCGCTTCCGGACTGCGGTCACGTGCCGATGGTCGATCACCCCGAGCTGGTCGCGAGCGTGATCCGCGAGACCACCGCGCGGGTCGGAGAGCGTCAGCTCTCGTCCGTCGTGGGCTGAGCGCCACAGCCCGGCGTATGGCGGTTCGTCCGGGTTCGCGGCGCCTCACGCGTGCGGAGCCGCGTTGCGTGGAATGCTGACGGCATGGCGAACACGGACGCTCCTGTCACCCTGCTCATCCTCGGCGCCAGCGGCGACCTGACTCAGCGCCTCCTGCTGCCGGGCCTCGGCAGCCTGCTGCACATCGAACCGGACCGGAAGGTCGAACTGTTCGGCGTCGGCCGCACCGGACTGGACGACGCCGAATGGCACCGCCGCATCCGGGAGTCGTTCGCGGAGACCAAGGTCGCCAAGCGGCGTACCGATCAGATCGTGAAGTCCGCTCGCTGGCTGACCGCCGACGCGACCCAGGGCGATCACCTCAAGTGGCTGCTGGAGCAGTGCTCGGAGGGTCCGGTCGTCATCTACTTCGCGCTGCCGCCGGCCGTGACGATCAAGATCTGCGCGCTGCTGGAGAAGCTGGACGTGCCCACGGATCTGCGGCTGGCGCTGGAGAAGCCGTTCGGCGAGGACGAGGCGAGCGCGCGCGAGCTCAATGCCCAGCTGCACCGGGTGGTCCCGGAGGACCAGGTCTTCCGCATCGACCACTTCATGGGTATCGCGACCGTGCTCAACCTGATCGGCCTGCGGTTCGCCAACCGGGTGATGGCCCCCGTCTGGAGCTCGGAGCACATCGAGCGGGTCGAGATCCTCTACGACGAGGCGCTGGCCCTGGAGGGTCGTGCGGGCTACTACGACACCGCCGGCGCGCTACGGGACATGCTGCAGAGTCACCTGCTGCAGGTGATGTCCATCTTCGCGATGGAGCCGATCGCCGACCTGCACCCGCAGGAACTGGCCGACCTCAAGGCGCAGGTGTTACGCGCGACCCACCTGTGGCAGGACTCACCCAAGCGGGCGTCGCGGCGGGCGCGGTACACCGCCGGCACGCTGGACGGCAAGAAGATCCCGTCGTACGTCGACGAGGACGGCGTCGACCCCAAGAACGGCACCGAGACGCTGGCGCAGGTCAAGCTCGAGGTGCGCAACAGCCGGTGGTCCGGTGTGCCGATCACGTTGCGCAGCGGCAAGGCGCTCGGCGCGGCGCGCAAGCAGATCGTGTGCTACTTCCGACCGGTCGACCACGTGCCCGGTGGGTTCACCGGCGACGCGAAGGCAGACAAGCTCGTGGTCAACTTCAAGCCCGGCTCCGTGTCGCTGGAGCTCACCATGAATGCCGAGGGCGACCCGCTCGGCTTGGAGCAGAAAGTCCTCGAGGCCGATCTCGCCGCCGCTCGGATGGAGGCGTACGGCGAGGTGCTGCGCGACATCCTCGACGGCAACCCGCTGCTGTCCTTGCGCGCTGATGCGGCCGAACTGGGCTGGCACATCATGGATCCCGTCCTCAAGGCATGGGCCAAGGACCGCGTGCCGCTGGAGGAGTACGTGGCCGGCTCGGCCGGCCCGGACAACTGGCTTCCGGCAGACTCCGTCGTCGGCTGACGCTGCCACGAGGTCACCCCGCGAATTCGGGTGTGCGGCTGTGCGGACCGTGTTCCGGGAAGCCGCGGCACGCAAAACGTCGCGTCGTGATCGCGTCCGTATAAGACCGGCGTGCCATGAGGTACCCCTCTCCCGGGACGCCCAGGCGGGCGGGTGTTGCGTTTCTCATCGTCGAACCGCGGAGCGTGCCCGTTGTCCCATCGGCAGCGCCACCGTTTGCAGTTCGCTCTGAGGAACCGTGGTGTGATGCCCACTCCAGCCGAGATCACCAGGCACCACGATGCACCTGCGCCGCCGGGAAACAGTTCGTGGGTGGAGGGGCGAGGGCCCCGAACGGGTATTGCGGTGGTCGAGTTCGATCCGCGCTGGCCAGATGACTTCACCTGGCTGGCACGACAGATTGCGGACGCTCTCGGCACGCGGGCGTTGATCATCGAGCACATCGGGTCTACGTCCGTGCCCGGCTTGGCTGCGAAACCGGTGATCGATATCGACCTCACAGTGGCTGTGCCGGCAGATGAAGGGACATGGCTGCCTCCGTTGGAGGCTGCCGGTTTCGATCTGGTGATTCGAGAGCCGTGGTGGTACGAGCACCGGGTGGTGGTGTTTGAAGTCCCACGTTGCAATGTGCATGTGTTCGGTCCAGAGAGCCCCGAGCCGGTGCGGCACCGGATCTTTCGAGATTGGCTGCGTCAGCACCCGCAGGACCGGGCGCTCTACAGCGCCGCCAAGGTGGCCGCGGCCGCAGGGTCCAATGCGGCTGGAGAGCACGTGATGGAGTACAACGCCAGGAAACAGCTGGTTGTACGCGCGATTTACGACCGCGCATTTCGAGCTGCCGGTCTGCTGTGATCGATACGAGACATCACCCGAAGGCACCCCCGCACGCTCGAGGTGACCCATCGGTTGCAATATCGTGTCGCGCCGCCGAAGTCCTGCGTGTGACGATCGACGATCATGACGAGACCCATCCTGTTCTTGACGATTGGGATGCCGGGGTGCGGAAAGACGACCGCGGCACGCAGCTTCGAGGTTGAGCATCGCGCGCTCCGGCTGACCAAAGACGAGTGGATGAAGGCGCTCTATGGCGAGGAGAATCCGTCGTCGGCTAGCGGTGTCGTCGAAGGCCGACTGATCGCGATAGCGCTCCGCGCCCTGACGCTCGGCACCAACGTTGCGCTCGACTTCGGCCTATGGAGCCGCGACGAACGATCGGCTCTGCGCGACGCCGGCGAGCAAGCGGGCGCATCGGTGATCATGTGGTACGCATCGATCACCTTGGAGGAGCAGCGACGACGCCACGACATCCGGCTTGCCGCCGAACCTCACTGGACCTGGCCGATGTCCGACGAGGACCTGGCTGGGTGGGCGGGTCTGTTCGACGTCCCGTCACAAGGCGAACTGGACGGCACCGAGCCGATTGATTCGCCGCCGACCGGGTTTCCGTCGTGGACCGACTGGATGCAGCACAGGTGGCCCGCGAGGGTGTGACGCCCCGGATCTAGTGGGCTCGCCGACAAGCCGATGTGAATTCCTACGGAAACTCGCCAAGGCCACGGGTCACCGAGCGGCAAGCAGCCCAAACTGACCTGGCCGCCGAGGAAGACACCTGGTCCCCCTGCTGCAAAGCGGTGAATACAGCACGGCCGAGGTCGCCGACCTGTTCGGTGTGGGCCGTTCCAGCACGACTCACGATTGGAACGTTGCTAGCGGGCTACTCGTCGGGCCCGGAAGAAGGGTTCGAGCCTGGGATAGCAAGGGTGAGAAGGGTGTCGATCGCAGTCTCGAACGGGCCGATAGATCCCGTTGCCTGGGCCAGTAAGAGTCCTCCTTCGAGAGTGGCGAGAAGAGTGGTCGCGAGGTCGTCCGGGTCGATGCCGGGCTGCAGCTTTCCGTCGGCATGAAGGGATCTGAGCCCATCCGCGATCGTGGCCGACCACTGATCGAACCCTCCTGCGATGAGCGCCCGCGCCTCGGGGTCGGTCTCCGCGAGTTGACCGACGAGCGAGCCCAGTTGGCAGCCTCCCTTTGCCTTGGTTCTCTTCGCGGCGCTGATCACCATGTCCCGCCAGGCCTCGACCCCGTGCACGCCACTGAGCGCGTGCCGGTTGCGACTGACGATGGCATCGGCTTGATAGGCGATGACCGCCTGCAGGAGCTCGTCCTTGTCGGGGAAGTAGTGGTACATCTGAGAACCGCTGACTTCAGCTGCCACCTTGACGTCTTCCAAGGTCGTGCCCACTACCCCGCGCGCGTGGACTAGCGCTGCAGCGGCCTCCACGATCCGCGCCCGGGTGCGTGCCCCTCGGGGGGTCAGCCTAGGTCGATCGATTGTCTCGTCCCTCATGGGCTCACATTATCAGAAACTGAGTTTGACAACCCAGTTTTATCTGGCCATAGTGAGTCGCACAACTCAGTTCACGTAAGCGAGGGCAAGGCGACGAATGGCATATCGACGCGGCAATCTGCACTGGTCACGGGCTCGCCGAGCGGCCTCGAGAGGTCTGCGGTCGTTGCCCTCGTTGCCCATCGCGCTCATCTGCTGGTGGTCGCTCGAGACGAACGGCCAACCAAGGGCGTGGTCGCCGAGATCGAGGGCAGTTATAGGGGTGCGGCGCTCCCGCTCACCACGCGCGGCGACGTCGACATCCGCATCAGCAACGCCGATGTCGCCGTGCTCGGACCAAGCAACGCAGCCACCAAGGCAGCCCAATGAGGCCTTGCTAACAGCCTCCCCGCGCTGCAAAGAGAGAGGAATTTTCGAATGAGCGCACTCCCAGAAAAGACAGCCCTGATCACTGGCGCCAATGCCGGGATCGGGAAGGAGGTGGCTCGGCAACTGGCGCTGCGTCCCGAGATGGCGCGCATCTACTTGGCGTGCCGAAACGAAGATCGGGCGACAGCGGCGAAGGCCGAGCTTGAAGCCGTTAGCGACCGGCGCATCTTCGACATCGTTCTGATGGACGTCGCCGATCTGGATTCGGTGCGCGCCGGCCTTGCGGGCATCGACGGATCAGTCGACGCACTGGTCATGAACGCTGGCGTTATCGGCCCGCAGTCGATGGAACTGACAGCTGGTGGGGTCACCACCGTGTTCGCGACGAACGTCCTCGGCCACGTCGTCCTCCTCGAACGCCTTCTGGCCGAGCATCGGCTCGGCGAGGTTGCGCTCTTCGCCGGAAGTGAGGCAATGAGAGGGGTCCCGAAGTTACGGATGAAGGGGCCGTCATTCGTGTCAACCTCAGCTGACGAGCTCGCCACTGCCATCGACGGCAGCTACTTCGCCGGCATGAAACCTGACTTCAATCTGGCTTTCGGGCAGGCCAAGTACATCGGCGCGTTATGGATGGCCTACCTGGCCCGCCAATACCCCGATCGCCGCTTCGTCACCGTGAGCCCCGGCAACACCACTGGCACCCGAGCAGCCAGTGACCTCCCCTTGCCGATGCGTATCGCGGCCAAGTACGTCATGCCCACCCTGGGTCTCGCCCACAAACTCGACGTGGGAGCGAAGCGACTGGTCGACGGCGTCACCGACCCGACTTTGTCCAGCGGGACGTTCTACGCCAGCGCGGCCAACACCCTCATAGGTCCCATGGTCAACCAAGCAGACTTCCTCCCGGACCTGGCCAACCCGTCGTTTCAGGACCACGCCAACGAGGCCATCCACCGCTTCATTCGATGACCGTCGCTCGTCCCGGGGCGTGCCACCTCGACCTCATGGAGATCCGTATGGCGTGACGACGTCAAGTGCGGGCACATAGCGACAAGAAGAGATCTCGGCTCGGATCCGTCCCGGGCATCGATCGATGAGCGGTCGTGACCTTGCCGCCGATCACCGCGTTGCTGTGGCACCGAGTGAGGGGTTTGAGGTGCGGCGCATGAGTCCTGACCGACCGACGGCGGTGTTGAATCCCCAGCGGGCGTAGAAGTCCTGAAGCTCGGGTTGGCAGACCAGTTCAATACTGTCGACGTGCTGCAACCGGGAGTGCTCAGTGATCGCCTGCATCAGCGCTGCTCCAATTCCCTTGCCGCGGTGAGCCTGGCTGGAGATCACGTCGAGCACGGTCGCCAGATAAACGAAGTCGGTCAGGACACGCGCGGTCCCTACCACCTGGCCCTCGCCGTCGGCGGCGGTAAACACCAGCTGCGACGCCCGCAGCGATGCCTCGACGTCCCGGGCACGCCGGTCCCTGGTCCACCACTCCTGCGAAAGCAAAACCAGTGTTCCGCCGAGGACTGCCTCGTCGTAAGTATCCGTAACAAACCAGGTGCCCATCCCCGCAGCATGCCCGACCTGCTGCCGACGCGTTTCGCGGCACGAAGTGGCCCGGGTTGGCAACCCACCTTAGGCTGCCCGGCAGGGGATGGGCCTACGGAAGCGCCTGGAGGTCGGCGCCGAAAACGAGGTCTTCACCACCGTTATTGACGATCCGGCGCTCCAGCCGGAGGCCGAGCTTCTGAGCGACTCGCTGGGACGGTCGATTGGCTGGTCGGATGATCGCGACCAGATGGGGCATTCCGGCATCCCTGGCAGCATTGCGTACAGCGGTGGCTGCCTCGGTGGCAAGTCCGCGGCCTTGCCACGCCGCACACACGTGGTAGCCGACCTCAACTAAACGCTCACCTTCAACGTCCTGGACGGTCAGACCGCAGTCCCCGATGAACGTCCCGTCGGTGAGCTCGATGATCCAGAGTCCGAAGCCGTGTTCGGCGTAGTTCCGTACATTCCAGGTGATCCAGTCTTCGGCCTCTTTTCGAGATTGCGGGGCCGGGTAGTGGCGCATGACCTCAGGATCAGACAGCAGCGCAGTCATGTCGTCGAGGTCTGATTCGGCCATCTCCCTGAACCGCAGCCGAAGCGTAGGGGTAGGAAGCATTTCGACAACTTATGCGATGCCGCCCGGTCGGCATCCCTCCCCGCGAGGTGATGGATAACCGGGAGCTAATTCTCGAGCGGTGCGCACCGGGCGCGCACCCGGGTTCGTCGGGTGAATCTAGGCTGCTGGAATGGTGTCGTCGTTCGAGTCGGTGTCAACGTAGCGCCAGCCCGCGCCCGAGGTGGTCTCACCGGCTCGTGAGAACCTGCTTGCTGAACTTGCTCAGGACATCTGCAGCATGGGCGCGATGCGAATCCGGGTCGCCATTGATGGGTATACAGCGGCCGGTAAAACCACCTTCGGTCACGAGTTGGCGGCCGCGATCCGCCACCGCGGACGACCCACTGCCCGTGCTTCGCTGGACGATTTCAAGCACCCGTGGGGTCAATCCATTGAACACCGGTACGACCGTCTCACTGGGGAGGGTTACTACCGCAATGCCTACGACTTCGACTCCGCCCGCGATCTGCTGCTGACCCCGGCAGGGGCACACGGGACAGGGTTGGTCGCCCTGTGCGGGCATGACCCACTGACTGGCACCGACCATCGCGGAATCCTCGTGCACCTCCCCGCAGATGCGATTCTCATCGTCGACTCCGCGTTCGCGTTCCGACCCGAATACAACGATCTATGGGACTACCGGATCTGGCTGGAGGTCAGCCCAGAGCTGGCGTTGCACAGGGGAATCGCACGAGATGCCCCAGAGGAAGGATTCGAGGAGGCCGCCAAGCTGCATCGCGACCGCTACCACGTGGCTGAAGCGATCTACCTCCGCGAGGTCCCCGCCCGCGGGCTCGCGAACACCACCATCGACAACTCCGACTACGACACCCCGCTCCGACTGCATATCTCAAGGCCGGATGGTGCCTGACGAGCTGCTTGGAAGGCACCGTACGACACCCGCCGTGCCCCAGTGGACGATCGGTCATCGGTCATCGGTCATCGGTCATCGCTCGACTGTTGGGGTCACAGTCCAGTGAACGAATGAGCACGGGTGATGACGTAACGGATGAAGCTGCGGGCAGCGTCGGCTTGCCCGGCGCTCGGGGGCTGGTGCTGATCCCAGCCCATCGCGCGTTCGTCGCGTGCTTGCGCCAGAAGTGGGTGCCACTGCCGGTCGAGGGTGCGGAGCGCCCACTCGAGTGCGCCCTGTTTGCTCGCAACCTTCGCGGTCAGCACGGTGTAGAGGCTGCGGCAGGCTTGGACGACGGCATAGCGCTGACCCCAGGCGATGGTGTCGATATCGACCCAGGACGCGAGATCGTCCAGCAGAGTGGATATCTCCGATCTGGATTCGCGCCGTAGGAGTTGCGCAGGCACGACGGGCATGAATGACCGAGGCGCGGGCCCGGCCAGGATGATGCCGTGCTCGCGAAGGATCCAGCGGGTGTACCCACGGTTGCAGTGGTCGTCCCTTTCCAAGCTGCGCTGGCCGTGGTCGTTGAACAACCACTTGCGACCGAGGTGCTCCACGCTGGCCAGTTCATCGACCGGCGCATAGGACCCTTCGAGATCGTGGCACCAGTGCCCATCTCGAGTTGGGATTTGCGCGTGCAGAGCCCGTAGCTGGGTGGCCTGTGCCTCGGTCGGGGACCCGCGGGTGGCGACGAGCCAGTCACAGTCGCTGTGTCGGTCGCCACTCCCGAGCGCGAACGACCCCTGCACATATGCCCCGACCAGGTTTTCACCAAGGATCCGCTGCCAGTGCTCGAGCAGCTCCGTCAGAAGGGCGTCGAGATCCGCGTACGGAGTGATGACGTCACGTGCGGGCACACAGCGACAGTAAGAGATCTCGGCGCTGATCCGCCCCGCGTCCGGATTCTCGAGCGGGGTGAACATGTGGCAAGGCAGGCTGTCCATCGATGAGCCGCAGGCTAGTCCTGTCGGGACCAGGCCGCCTCGGTCCTCGGGGTCGACCATGGCCAGCCCTTCGCTTCAACGGCGTCTCGTACCTGCACTGACGTCGGCTTGCACGCTCGAGCCCATCGCCTCTCCCAGGGCTAAGTCTGGCTCCTGGCCAACGGCTCGGATGAGGTCGGAGATCTCGGGGGCGTCCGGTGTTTCGGCCACGGTGGTGAGACGTCCCTCGGCTCTGCGGTACAGGCCGGCTCGGGGTCCAATGCCCTTGATGCGCGCGTTGTCGACGATCAGCAGGTGGCCCCCCTCGGGCAGGTTGCCAAGGAGGATCTGAAGAGCACGGCTGATCATCGCGTCCGGGAAATAGAGGCGGCGCAAGAGATTGGCGACTTTGATCAGGTCGGGTGGGGAGCCGGCCCACGGCTGAAACACGTCGTGCACACGGTGAGTGACTCGCCCGTCGTGGGCCATCAGCTCGCGCAGCTGGGGGTTGAGCAGTAGCACGGGTGTCCCCGCGCCCGCCCGGGTGCGCTGCATCGCCGCAATCGCTGGCGCATACAGGACACCAACCGTCTTCGACATCGTGGGCCACCCGATCAACCGCCGACCCACGACGAGAACGCACTGCCCATCTTGATCGAGAAAGAAGGTGTGACCCAGCGCGTGCACGGTCACCAACTCGAGATAGAGGTCGGCCACGACGTAGGAAGCGAAGGTCGGCAGCTTGGCGATCAGGTCCAGAGACGTCGAGCCGTCGGAGGCACCGATCTCGAGGATGTCGGCGCCGGTGAGGTCGAGGTGGTCGATGAGCAGTTCATCAGCGTTGGGGTGACGGGCGGCGCCGGTGATCTTGAAGGTGCCCCCGAGCCAGAAGCAGGACATCGCGGCGCGAAAGACCTCGGGTGTCGTGTCGTCAGCGCAGACGACGGACGGGTCCATCCAGAAGAACCGCGCCAGCCGCCGTTCCAGCCCGGAGGGCCAGCGGCCGCGGATGGGGCGAACGGGCAACCGCATCGCAGCGGGCCGGCTACGGGGCAGCACCAGTCGAACACGTGCGGGCCGTTGTGGGCGCCACCCGGTGATCTTGCCCACGGATGCTCCGATCATCTGTGTACGGGCGGCTGCGGCACGGGCATCGACGGACATCATCGAAACTATCGGGTTCAGTTCATACCCGCACTTCGTCCGAGCAATTGTCGAATCAGGGGCGTGGACGCAGTTTTCACAGCGCTTGCGACAATGTCGCTGAACACGATGATCCACACCATCAATGCGCCAGTGAGGACGATGATGACTTTGAGAGAGTGGCCCGATACGTACGAATTTTCCGCCAGAGCGAGAATGATGCCACCGGCGAGCAGCATCCAACTCATAGATCTCAACTCCGAGTTCGAATGGGCCACACTGGGGCGAGGCTCAGAGCCGCGCAGAACTTCTCGTGCGCGAGCGATCGCGGCTTCTTCCTCTGCACGCTGCCGGCGCATCAACCCATCCCTTTCCACCGCCATTACACGAACGCCTCGTCCTGGCGCTCAAGTCCGCGATGTCACGTCGATTACCAGCAAAGCAAAAGGACCCTGAGGCCACCCTGAGGATCTCCGGTAGATGCCAAGAGTTGTCACTTGGCGTGGCTACCAAGGGTTCCCGGGGAACTCACCGTTCCGGCCTGCAGCGTGGCGACACCCTGGACACTGTTAGCACCAACCGGACGAAGTAGGTTGACTAGCGGGTCCTGCGCGCGGCATTACCTCAATAAATAGGACGCGCCCAGGCGCTCGACTCACTCATCGTTGCCCTGGACCCCGAGACACTGGACAGACAAGATCGGTTCTCGTGGATCCGGCCTTCTGCGGTGGCACGTCCTGGGAGGACGCCCCGATGGCGCTAGAACTCTTGCGCCCTGGGGGTCGTGGGTTCAGGTGCAGGTGTTCGCGAAGCTGCTGATGGTGATGTCGTCACCAGTGGTCCCACTGGTTGCTGCGACGAAGTCGTACCGGAGGACCACCGGCGAGGTGACGGTGGTCGTCGGGGAGTAGGTGACGGTCTTACTGCCGGAGCCGCCGCTGGTCGTGCTCGTGTCGATGGCGCCGGTGGACTGGGCGACCCCGTTGATCTGGAAGCTCATCGTCAACTTCCGCGGGTTCGACGAGTACGTCGTGTAGTTGTAGGTGAACTTGTACGTACGGCCGGCGAGGAAGGTCTGGCTCGGGCTCTGCACCACCTCCGACGCTGCGGCGGTCGACGCGGGGTCCTGCACCAGGACGTAGCCGTTGTTGGTGAACTGGTCCGTCCCACCGTTGGTGGACATGTTTGTCTTGGTGACCGTCCACCCCGCAGCCGTGCTGGGAGCCGCCACCGCTCCACATGCCGACGCTGCAGCCTGCGGTACGACGGCGCCGACCGCGATGACGGGAACTGACCAGACCGCCGTACCCAGCACGACGCGGCGGCCCACTACCCGCGCGTCACCGTCCACTGCTTCCCAATCCTCCGGCGGCGTGCTCCTCGGAGAACACATCGGATGCTTTCGCTCTGACTGTTGAATGGTAAAGGAAGAGTCAGCGCCCGGTCCGCAAATGGACCCCGTTCCAGCCGGCCGGTGACTCGGCAACTGCCGACAGTCTGAGCGCGTTATTGGAACTGGTTACCGGGCGGTGCTGACTAGCCTTGCGCGGGTGGACTCAGTGATCCGGGTGAGGTCGGCGGTGGAGCAGGACGCGCCGGCGATGGCGCGGGTGCATGTGGACTCCTGGCGTGAGACCTACCGGGGCCTGATGGCCGACACGGTGCTCGACGATCCTGCTCTTCTCGACCAGCGTGGGAGATTCTGGGCCGCGGTCCTCACTGATCCGAGCTATGCGATGCAGCGAGTCGCGATCGCCGAGCGCGATTCGGAGGTGGTGGGGATTGCGATGGCAGGACCGTCGCGCGAGCCGGAGGTGGAGTGGTCGCAGCAGCTGTTCGTCTTATACACCTACGCCGCAATCCACGGGCTAGGAGCTGGGGCGGCATTGCTGGGCGCCGTCGTCGAACCCGCCTCAGTGGTCGGACTGTGGGTTGCAGACCCCAACCCTCGGGCGCAGGCGTTCTACCGCAAGCACGGCTTCCTGCCCGACGGTGCCTCCTCAACAGAAGATGGCATCCAGGAGATCCGGATGGTTCGGCGCTGACACGTCGACTGGGCGGTGGCCCCTCCGGGACACACCTCCCAGCCTGACCAATGGTGCCCGTTCGCCGATCCTCTTCAGACGTGTTGGGTGGTGGGGTGGGTTAGTGGGAGTCGGGCGAGGGCGCTGTGTAGCGCCGTGAATGCCGCGTCGTCGCTGAGGTTTTGTGATCGTGCGGTGGCGGCGAGCTGGTCGGCTGCGGTCGCCAACGCAGCACGGCGTGCCTGTGCCGCATCATCCCCGGTGGGGCGGGGCCTGATCACCGTGCCGTGACGGCCGTGACCCCGCACGAGGCCGGCATGGTCGAGTTCGCGGTAGGCGCGGGCGATGGTGCCACCGGCCAGACCGAGGTCGGCAGCGAGCTGGCGCACGGGTGGCAGTCGATCTCCCGGCGGCAGGACCCCGGTTTCGATGAGGCCGGCCAGCTGCGATCGAAGTTGTTCGTAGGCGGGGATCGGGGAGGCCAGATCGATACGCAGACTCGACCCCGACTCTTGTGGGCTCAGTAGGTCGCTCACGGGCGCGCCGGGTGCGCGCTATTGATGGTCAACTGCATGGCTGCCGGACGGCGCCACCGTCCCAAAGCGCAAGCCGTGACGACGGAAGCGACCATGAGGGCGACTGCGCCCCAGTTGAGCACGTGGACGGCCCAACCGGCCGCGACCCAGCCGGACGAGAGGTCGCTCTCGGGGTAGGGGGTGTGGAGTCCGTGCGTAGCGCCGAGCGCCGTATATGCCAGGAAGAGCAACTCGATGCCCAGGACCGCTCCTACTGCAGCGCGGACACTGTTGGTACGGGCCTGTTCGCTGATCGGCGGGTCCGTGGTCACCGGTGGCAGCGCGACCAAACGCCCCACCACTACCGCACCGGCTAACAGTGCCCCGATCGCCCCCAGCGCGACCGGCGCACTGTTACCCAGCGCGGGCCACGCTGCCGACCCGGCAGGCAGCCCCGCCCAGGACGCGTAGTGAAGACGCGGTAACAATGCGAACAACACCGGCGATGCGACCGTAACCAGGGCAGCCCCTACCGCCAACCGAGCCGGCCAATGGGGCACGTACGTGCGCCCCGTACGCGGTCGCAACGACGCAATACGGACCGGACCACCGGGCCTGGGGGCGGCCAACAGCTCTCCCACCAACACGCCCACCAGGTAACCCGCGATGACCAGGGCGGTCGCCAGCCATGGCGCAAAGAACCACCAGGCGACCACGCCCGTGATGACGCCGACACCTAGTCCGATCAGCCGCCCATAAAGGGCCCGACGCACCGGCTGCGCAGCTAGATCAACCCGGCCTCTGCGAGCTGACCACCACACCGTGACCCCAATGGCAACGGCAGGGACGCCAATCAAGACGAGGGACGCCCACACGTACCACCAAAACAACACCGAGGACTGCTCTACCCCTGCTCGAACATGCATCATGGCGTCAACGTATCACTCAATTGATACAAAAAGGCCGGGACTGTCCGGCAAACGGT
>NZ_JAGEKR010000021.1 GCF_017565405.1 Allobranchiibius sp. CTAmp26 | reverse complement strand
GCGTGCCACAACCGGATCGCCGACCGGTGACGGTTCGGCTTACGACGCGTGCCTGGGTAAGTGGTGATGAGCGCCGTGGCTTGATCGACGTGGGAATCTCGGCGTATGAACCCTGAGCGGATGCGGGATGACCTAGTGGTGGAGCAGACGGCGATTGTGTCTCAGATGCCACCAGCCGCTGAGGTTGAGGACCTGTATGCGAGGGCGTCCGCGGTGGCCCCATTGAGTGAATCCCCGCACGTTGCAGGGTTATTCGCCGGCCTGTACCAACATGCACGTGACCTTCCCGGCGCGGTGGCCATGACCGCACGACGCGAGGAGGCACTGGTTGGCTTCGCGTACGGACACCCGTGGAGCTGGGAAACAGCCACCGACTCATGGTCGGAGAAACTGGCGGACCGGCTCGGCGGAAATGCCGCGGCCCTGGAGGACTCCATGGTTGTTGAGTTACTCGCCGTCGCGCCATCAGAGGCACGCAACGGACTCGGAACACGGTTGCTGCAGGGCGTCATGTCCGGCAGTGATCGCCCTACCTGTTGGTTGGTCACCACGGACCTGGACACCCCGGCCCGCCGGCTGTACCAACGGTGTGGATGGACCTCCCTTGGCCACGGACCAGATGCACCTAACGGATCGCCAAGCCTCGTGATGATCCACCACCGTGGCGACTTGCCCTGACTGCCCGCTGGCCGATCGGGCTACGGAACCGCTGAGAGGTCGGCGCCGAAGATGAGGGCCTCCGCACCGCTCTTGACGATTTGGCGTTCCAAGCGGAGCCCGATCTTCTGAGCGACCCGCTGAGAGGGTCGGTTGTCCGGTCGGATGATCGCCACTAGATGAGGGATGCCGGCATCCCGGGCGGTGTCGCGTACGGCGCCGGCTGCCTCCGTGGCGAGGCCACGGCCCTGCCACGCAGTGCTCACGTGGTAACCGACCTCAACCAAGCCCTCGCCTGCGACCTTTTGGATCGTCAGACCGCAGTCTCCGACGAATGTTCCGTCGGTGAGCTCGATGATCCACAGTCCGAAGCCGTGCTCGGCGTAGTTTCGTTCATTCCACGCGATCCAGTCCTTGGCCTCCTGCCGAGACTTTGGAGCTGGGTAATGGCGCATGACCTCAGGGTCGGACAGCAGCGCGGCCATCTCGTCGAGGTCCTGCTGGGTCATCTCCCTGAACCGCAGCCGCGGCGTCGAGGTAGGAAGCACTCCGACAACGTACGCAACACCAGCCGATCGGGAATGCCCGCCGCAAGGCGATGGCTGGTCGGGGCTGATGGTTGCCGCATTCCGGCAGCAGCGTGCGTCCGTGCGACGGTCCGCAGGGAACACTGTCGGTATGGATCCCGAGACCCTGAGCGGTGAGGTCCGCTCGGCCTACGACGCGGTCGCGTTGGAGTACGCCTCCCGGTTTCCCGGCACCGAGCCCGAGCAGCCGGTGGATCTGGCAATGATCGACCACTTCATTTCCCTGCTGGGTCGCAAGACCGCCGATGTGCTGGATGCTGGATGCGGTCCAGGTCGCATGTCTGCCTACCTCTCCGACCGGGGATGCACAGTCCACGGCGTCGATCTCTCGCCCGGGATGATCGCAATGGCCCAGCGTGACCACCCCGGCCTGGCGACCCAGGTTGCCTCAATCGCGAATCTGCCATTTGCCGATGCCACGTTCGATGGCCTCTTGTACTGGTACTCGATCATCCACGTTCCCGACCCAGAACTACCAGAGGTGTTCGAGCAGGCTCGCCGCGTCCTTCGACCTGGCGGGGTCATGCTGGTGGCCTTCCAGGCGGGCAACGGGGTGTCAGATGTTGGTGCCGCTTACCGCAGGCTTGGTTACGCCGTCACGCTCACGCGGTTCGATCGCACCGCAGAGCACGTCTCCGGACGACTGGCCCTGGCCGGCTTCACCGAGGAAGCGCGCCTCGTACGCCGGCCCGTCGGCGAAAAGAACGATCAAGCATTTCTCATCGTCCGAACGAGCCCAGCCCCACCACGCGTTCGGTAGCCGATCGCTCAGTTGACAGTCGCCGTGCTGAGCTTCAGGGCGCTGATGGCGCGAAGGAGGTGCGGCTCCAGTCGGTCGGGCGCCGCGGCGTGTAGCTCGTTGATGGTCCACCAGCGCACTGACTTGAACTCACGCTCATCTGGGTACAGGGCTTGACCTTGGTGGCCCTCAAGGGCGAACCACAAGCTGACATCGGTATGACCAGTCGTGGGGTCCCCGACGGTGTCGGTGACAGTCAGGAAGAACGGGGTGGCACCGGTCTCGACGTCAAACCGGGCCTTGATACCGAGCTCCTCGGCGACCTCGCGGCGTACGGTATCAACCGGGTTCTCCTCTGGTTCGACGTGACCGCCTGTGGGCAGCCACAAGCCGGACAGGCGGTGATCACACAGCAACACGGTGTTGGTCGCGCGGTCGACCAACAGGAAGTACGACACCAGGTGCGGGGATGGCGTAGCCGGCTTCACTCGGCGATAGACGTCCTGTGTTCTGCGCAACCAGTCCAGCGCGGCCGCCTGATGCGCACCCGTCAGATCGTCGCCCGGCTCGATCCCCGCGACGAGCGAACGGACCTGCTGAACCGGGTCGGGTGCCATATATCGGATCATTTCAGCGATCAAAGACATGGCACGCAAGAGCCATCCGAGCAGCCAACGCCGTATCCGGATCGGCTTCCGGGCGGCCGGCGAGTGGGTGTCCCATATGGAACACCAATCCGGACGGGTGGGCTCCTGACGCCTCCGGCCACGCTCCGCGCTCGTTTCGTCGCCGGCGATGGTTCCCCGTGCGGCACCAGTCCGGCCTTCGAACCCGTGCGCCGCGGTAGCTTCCTCAGGTCTCGGTGGGATACCCCGTGTCAGGGTCCATGTTCCCCAGGAAGCTGCGGATTACTCTGTAGTGGCCGTCCTCGGAGCGGGGCCAATTTTCGTGGTCGGACGGGCTGGATGTGAAGCCATAAGGCCAGCGGGCACCCGTGAGCCAGTCGTAGCTGTAAGTCGGCCGGGTCCCTGGAAGCCGTCGCACTCGAAACTGCTCACCGTCAACCGCGAGCACTACATCAAGCCCTCGATCATCTTCTCCGCGCACGTTGTCGAGTTCAGCACACTCGAACACGAAATCGAGATGGTCCACCGGCGATCGGTCTACGGACGGGAGGCGAGTCGGATGTCCCGGATAGGACACCGGTCCGGACAGATCGTGTTGGGCCCCGCAACGACCCCTAGCGCGTGTTGCGCCGCCGGCGATGGTTCGAGACCTGCGGGACGCACGATGCCCTGACCTGTCGAAGTCGACGTGACATGCATGGATTGTTCCGACGCTGCGATGGCGGACTAGTCTGCGCGCGTCGTTTAGCTAGAATTACCCCTTGCAGCATCAAGATCGCCCCTCAGGGCACTCTCCATGTCGGGAACCCCGAACCAAGCACCACTGGGCATGAGGTGAGCAAGTGCCATCTGAAACGAAACCACGCGCGTTGCAGCCTCGATCTGCTGCTCGTGAGCGCGTGCGACGTACTGCAAATCTTTCGTGCCCGCCTCAATCACGCGGTTCAATGCGCCAGATCGCGACTGTCCCGCGGTCACCCATCTACCCGGAACGGGGGTTCCAGTTGATTCGTCGTATGCCGTCATCCACATGTCGTGAACCACGCGGTTTCGGCTGGCATTCGCCTCGCTTGCCGCTGTCAGAACAGCGAGGCCAATAGCAGCATGCTCTTCCTCAAGACCAACCTTTTTGACCATTAACCGACAGTCGCTAATCAGCGCGGCCGTTTTCTTGCCAGCCGAAAGGTAAACGCTTGCTCCACGACCTCCAAGCTCTCGGTGCAAGAAGTTCAACATGATGTCGAGAGTTGCGTGGGACATAGCAACCCGTCCGATGAGGAGACTCAGCGCGTCTCTATCGTTAAGCCCCTCGGGCAGGTCCAATTCCATTATGAATCTCCTCGGGCGGCCCGTGAAGGCTGCGGTTCTACTGAGACCAGTTGGTCGAGGGGTCGAAGACTAGACGTTCATCGTCACGCTTCGCGTGACGATCGGCTCCCGGACGGCACCGAGTTGGGTGTCCCGTGTAGGACACCGATCCAGACAGGTCCTCCCGTGGCTCCGGTGAGGGCGGCTGAGGCGCGTTTTCTCCCCGGCCACGGTTCGGTATGCGGGATTACCCAATAGATTCTTTCCTTCTATTTACCGGCGCCGAAGATCGCGAAGATGAAGGAGTGACCTGAGCATCAGCAATCGCCGATCGGCGGAGTTCTCTAGTCCGTCCACGATGACTGCAGCACCGACCCACGATGCGCCGGCATCGCCCGCCAGCTGCTGGCAGGCCATCGCTTGAGCTCCCGTGGCGGCCCAGTCGTCGACAAATAGCACCCGGTCGCCGGTCCGAAGAACAGAGCGACGAACTGCCATCTCTAGATGACGATCCCGGTAGTCAGGCGGTGTGCGGCGCCGTAGCCACACCTCATCATCTGAGGCCCGCTCCGCCCCCTTTCTGACTTCTGCAAAGCCAATACCCAGATGCGTAGCTACTAGCGGCCCCAGCAGCGATCCCCGCGACTCTGGACTCATGACGACAGTGGGTGGCTCATCGGAGAACAACGCAGCCAGCGAGCTCCCGAGTTCGCCGAGAATGGTGGGCTCGCGCCACCACGCGCTGTCATCCGCGTAGTAGATCCGGTGCTCGGGCCAGACAGGCGGATCAGAGCGCCAGTGAAATGCCGAGATCAACCCGGCCCGTACGTCTTGCACTTGCGACAGTCTGACAGTCCCGCAGAGTCACCGGGCGCCGATCGCCTACCGGACCAGGTCAAGCTTGGGGATCAGCTCTAGGCGCTGGTGTTGATCACGCAGAACAGGGTGCCGTCAGGATCAGCTAACACGATGAAGTCAGCGTTCTTGGGGTAGTTCCAGTCAACTCGTGTGGCTCCCAACCGCAGCAGTCGCTGTGTCTCGGCGAGTTGATCGGCTTCATCGACAGCCCATAGATCGATGTGGGTGCGATCTTCGCTGTCTAGGTGGAGGTGTGGCGCACGACTGTCGGTCGGCACGAGGAAGTCGGGGTTGATGTCCGGTTGATAACTCAGAGCCTGGCTCCAAAAGGCTGCCGCTCTGCTGGTGTTGGACACGTTAAGCACGATTGCTCCGATGCGAACCATCTGAAAAACATATTGCCGCTTGCGCGGGCTAGCCACAACTTCCCCCGTCGTCGAAACATTGCACCCGGATGAGGATCGTCTACCGTTCGTGATCCTGCTTACGGGAGGCCTAACTGATCAGAGTGCTGGCCATCGACCGGCTCGGGACGGATGATCAGCCGTAGCATCTAAATCCTTCTAGGCCGTGCGCGACGTCGTTAACGCTGAGGACCGGACCATCCACCGCGTGCGGGGAAACATGACCAATCGGCGACCGGGACGGGGACTTTAACTGGTGTTGGTTCTGTTCTCCTTGCCGGTCAGGGTGGCAGGCGGATAGTGATACGCGCTGGTGTCGAGGTGGCTCAGATGCTAAAGGCCGACGCGCGAAGGAGCGGGACGCCAGTGGCGGTATCAAGCCTCGCGGCGACGTCGACGTCTTCCTCGAAGCCACGCGCTACCAATTCACGTCCACTGACGCAGTTTTTGAGGGCGTTGCCCAGGTCCGGTGTGGCCTCGTAAAGATGGGCAGCGGCGAGAGTCTCGGGACTACACATGGGGACAAATCCGGCGGAGACGAGGTGGGAGGCAATGGCACCAACCCCGAGGTGATCCTCCAGGGCCGGTCTCAGTGAGTCATCCACGCTCCACCGCTCACCCGCAGCGATGAGAGCGACCGAACGGCCAGCGTTCAACTGAGCCACTGCCCAGACGCCGGCTGCACGTGCGTTGCGCAAACAACCGATCGCGACCGTTGAGCCAGTGCTGTTGAGTGCCGCAGCGATCGTTGATCCATTGGGCGAGGGAAGCACGAGCCTGGGGACGGGGTCGGACCTCAGGAGTCCAGATGGCGAAAGCGATGGTGCATCGCCCGCTGCGGTCTGCGTCGCCTCCAGGCGCCCGACCGCGAGCACCGCTTCGTGTTCTGCTGCGAAAGCCGTTGCGCGGTGATCGTTCCAGCGATACGGATACACCCTCGTGCCGCGTTCTGTTGCGACCGATACCGACGTAGAAAAACTGAGTACGTCAACCACCAAATTCACGTCAGCTGCGCAAGCCCGCGCGCCGGCTGGTCCCCAGTCCAGTCGCACACGGAAAGCGCTCTGGCCGAAGGAGTACACGATCGACAACCTAGAGCCCTGGTACCTATCTGTTCGCCACCGCGGTGACCGCAAGCGGATGGCTATCGGGGCAGTCGATCCAGGACATCTATTGGTGTCAGGTCAAATCCGGCCACTCGTGTGCCGGACCAATTGAGACCGACGAGAAGCCCATGGCGAGATGCGCCTGGCAACCATCGGTGTTCGAACTCAGATCTAGGGATCTCCCGTGTTCGAAAGCCGTCATACTCTGGCGCGCGGTTGATGATGCGCTCGGCCCTGGACTGCAGGGACCAAAACGGCATTGCTCGGTGTCCGTCTGTCCCGCGAGGTGCGGGCACACCGTCGTCATCCTCGATGGTCCAGACAGAGCCGTCGGCGCCAATCTCGCGAAAGAACATCGCCATCTGTGCCGCACTCGTGCTCACGAGGAACAACGTAACGCCGAGTAACCGCGCTGATCGTGATGAGTTGCGAGAGCGCCAGTGAATGGCCAAGCTCGGCGAGAACCCCAGTCCTTGCTTCGCAAGGGGAACCACGCACGGCGCACCCCGAAGATGTCAACCCATGCCAGATGGGAGCTGGCACGGACCGTCCCAGACGACCCGTGCCGTGAACAATTCCGGTGAAGGGACGTTAACCGACACAGTCTGACCGGGACCTCGGACCTTTAGATGTTTCACGTCTAGAAACGGACGTGGCTTCATTCGGAGGAGGTTCCAGTCCCGCTCCGCGGCGGGAGGCGGTCCCACGTCATCGGCGATGAGCGTAGGAGCCATGACCGCTCGATCCATGTGCCGGGCGGTGCATAGAGGCCTTTCGCGCCCCGGCCAGTGAGAACTGTGTGAAGCGGCTCGTTGATGCCACATGCGCCGTTACCGTCCGAGCATGGACTCCCGAGGACGAGGCAGGCCACCCGTCGAACACTTCCCCACCGACCCGACCGGCGCCGAGTGGCCCGACCACCGGGTGCGCGACTGGATGCCTATCGAAGACTCCCTCACTCTCAGCAGGAAGTTCGCAGTGCTCGCCACTGCGGGCCGCCTCTACGTTCTCGGCATCGTCCAACGACAGGGACCACTCACACTGCTCCAGTTGTGCGAGCTAGCGCAGATGAGCGTCCCCTCCACCCGTCGTTCACTGCACGACCTTCGTCGCATCGGCCTTGTCGAGCAGCTCGGGCGACCCGGGAAACATCGCCGCAGCTGGGCTGTAGTCCCGGGGGCCACCGAGCGACTCAGCGACTACTTGCGCTAACGAGGACGTCTCAACGCAGGTGCTGCCATCGGACAGTTCCGGGGAGCCGCCATTTCGGTGACACCCGAGCGACGAGAGTCCCTCGCCCCTCACCGACGGCCTCCCCCGGTTATGAGCGCCGGACAAACCGCCTGGGCCAATCGTGCGACAGTCAACCTGCGCAAGCCCTTCAACCATGTGACATAGCGACATGCAATTGTCGTATGTCTCATCGAGGCAGGTCGTGCGGCGGAATGTCGACAATTCTGAGGCTGCCCGAGCTGTTCCGAAGCCCTGCGGTCCCACCCGTCTCCGCACGTACGCGAGCCGCCAACCGGGTCATCTCGCGGGTCGAAGATTCAGCGGGAGACGCGGTCAGCGAGGCGGATTCGCCGGCCGGCCATGCTCCGCCAGGATGGCTCTCCGGTCTTTCTGCCCGGGTCCGCATCGGGAGCACTCTTGGCTCTCGTTGAGTGGCTGACGCAACACTTGAGCGAGCGCGCCGCTCGCCGACATTGCAGCCTCGCTTGCGTCGACCAACCGCGTGGCCTCCGCAATGAGAGTCCGTCGAACCACAGCGGGGATAGCAACCGCCCGGTTGCCATGCATTTCGCGAGGTGGGACTAGCGCTGCTTCGTCGTCAACGGGTAGGTCGGCATGACCGCCAGGCGCGCCGTCATCGGGACGTATCCACGCCGCAATCGTTCGGGCCGATCCGACGAGGTCTCGCTCATCGGTGATGTCTCGGTAGATACACGCCACCTCAGCTCCAGCGATCATTGATTGCCTCACTGTGGCGGCGGCGGCACCCAGGTCCACCCGTCCAGCCACCACCTGGGGGGCCGCCCACCGCGTCCGATCGAACGCAATCTCATGCAGTGCGGCTCGAAGCTCATTCGCGGACTGGACAAGAGCGGGGTCGGCACGTTCGCCCCTGCTGCTCAACGCGCCCCAGCGGTTCGCTGCTCGGACCCACATCTGCTGATTGACGTCCAAAGCCGTCGCGATGCGGTGCTCGTAAGCATCGTCATCAACCTGTCCTGCGGATGCGGCCGCCGCCAGGATCGCGGTGCTTGCAGTCGCAATCATGCCCTGAGTCGCAGTGACCAGATGCAGGTTTGGCGCTCTGGGCGTTGCCGCCAGCGTCCGATGAACCTGGGTGTCCCATCTCGTCAAAGCTAAGTTCAGCCGACCCATCCCCGCAGGTGGCGTGTAGTGCTCCCCGTCCACGGCCCGGCTGAAGCGACGGCCCACATACTCACCGGCAAGCTGCTCAAGGGCACCGATGCGCGTAGCGGCATCCCGGCCGCGCGGGATCGCCCTTAGGTCTCGCGCAGAGGCGTGGCGGCCGGCGTTCACGCGGCAGTCCTCAACGTGCTGGTGGACTGCGACTCCGACGGCGTGGGCGCTGACATACAGCGTGTGCATCACCCGCATCCTCGCCGCATGAAGATCGTCAAGCACGTCCTCCCTGTCCGGAACGATCCGCCTGCCCGGCCCTGCCGCCAACCGGCCGGCCCGGTGGAACGCGTCCGCAATTTTGAGAAGTCGTTCGTCGGGCGGTCCGTCGCCTGGCCAGCCACTGCGCAACTGCGATCTGTGTTGGGCCCTACCCATTGCCTCCAGACGCTGCATCGTGGCTGCCTCGGCCGGGTTGGGAGACAAGACTGCGGGGAGCTTGGACCACAGCTCGGCGGCTGTCTGCACCACTTCGCCCCATGTGCGCAGCATCGCGGGTGCATCGTCACCGACGACGTCGAGCAGCAGTTCCCGCGCCCGGAAGTCGGCGTCCCACAGCAGCTCACCAATGGAACGCTGATCCGTTGTCGTTTCCGCACTCACGAGCGGGTCCCGTCCGGGAGATGGGTGAGGGTGGCCAATACCCGTTCAAGATCAGTGCGTTCGGCACCAGCCGGCACCGTCCGGGACAACCGCTTTGCAGCACGCAACAACTCGAGCGGGTCGGCCTGAACGGGCCTTGGCCAGTAAGGATCTAGTTCCGGCGGGACGAGAAGCGCGACCTCGGCTGCGGCGATATGCACGGCGAGGCTCAGCACATGGAGGGCCGATCGGGGTCCCTCGGCACTCGCCTGCCGAGAACTCTGCGCCGCGGCGCAATGCAACATTCGCGCGATCGCCGCGACAGCCTCCTGCACGTCGCGCGGCGCAGACGGGTCGTCTCTCACGGCGCATCCCCTCCCACACACATTTCAAACACTCCGGTCGGCCGCTCGCGTTCTCACCCAGCCGTCGCCCGCGATGTGCTGCCTGTGGATGAGTTCGGTGTGCCGTCCGGGTCACGGGTCAAACTTGGCGTTTCAAGCCCTAAGGGGAACGGCACGCGCTGACGGAACCGGATCGTTGGATTGGGGTAGGCCCATGAGTGGCTGGGTGAGGAGGGTTGGCGTGGTGCGGGCTCACCACAGCTGGTATCGGGTGCTCAGCACCGGCGTGGGCGGACTGGTGAGCACGGTCGCGGTCAGCGTCGTGTGCGCGCTCGCGCAACGTGCGGTCGCCGCCGGTTTGGTCGTTTCGGAACTCTCGCTCCTCGGCATTCTCGCCTCGGGACGCGGCGAAACGGCCGCGGTGCGATTCGTAGGCCGGGCCCGGCCACTGCGCGGTTGCGAATCGGCCTCACTTCGGTCCGCGGTGGCGGTGCTGAAGGAGTTCGACCTCCTCGATCCCAACATCCGGCTCACCGTGCGAGCTCGGCACGACATTCTCTGGGCGGACGCGGTTGGCCGTCGCACGATCGTCATGTCACTGGGTCTGGTCGAAGCAATCACTACTGGTCGAGCCCGGCCTGACGAAGTGGCCGCAGTGCTAGCGCACGCGATCGGTCGTATCCGACTGGGTCAGACGCGGCACGACCTTGCTGTCAGGTTCTGGCTACTACCGTGGAGAGCGTTTCAGCTAGTGAGTGGAAGCGTGGGCAGAGTGATCGTCACTTGGTTCCCACCGGTCAAGCTCGCGTGGCGTGTGCGGTCCATCGTCGGCGTCGTGGCGCTCACGCAGAGCATGAGTCAGGGCCGTGCCATGGTCGGCTGCCTCAGTGCCGTTGTCGTCGGCCTGTCCTATCTCGTCCCGTGGTCCGCACATCACGCTGAGCTGTCAGCCCAAGACGCAGCAGACACCTACGTGGCAGCTGTTGGTCTAGGAGATGCCTTGTCGCGGTTCCTGGGACAGGGCCGCCGGACGACTCGAGTCCTCCCACGCGGGCATCGGCTGCGCGCCTAACCTCGGCCCGCCCATCCGTGTGTATTCGCATGGAGAGAGCTGGCGTCAAGACGGACCCTTCCAGATGGTTCAGCAGCGCGGTCCACGGGGTCGGCGTGTGGCGTGCTCGCCACCTCAGCACCGCACCTCGATGTGGTCTGGCGCTGGTAGTCGCGTCACCCCCGTGTACGCCATTCAGTAGCTAAGGCCCTTCGAGGTCTGCCGGATTCGTCGCCTCGGCTGCACGCCGCAGCCGAGCAACCTCACGCGCATTCACCTCATCGCCGCACCATCGAGCCGCCTCGTGTGCCGTGAGTCGCCCGGTGTCGATCATCTCGGTGAGCGCCCTGCCGGCCCGCCGGTCGGCGTCGAGCACCACGGCATCCCGCTCGCGAATCGCAACCAACACTTGCACCGCAAGATCCTTCAACCTGCGCTCCCGCCGAGCACGTTCAGCACGCTGCTTCGTCTGAGCCTCTAACGCTGCCCGCCGAGCCGCCTGCCTGATGTCCCGGTTACTCACCGAAGCGTCCCCTTCTCGTCTCGGACCGTCGCTCATCCCGAAGGCAGGGCAGCTCCGACCAGCGGTCACCTCGCTATGCACCAATCACGCTGCCCGTACCCCCTTTCGAAATCCGACAGCCGAAGCACCACACACCTCTTGCATCCCCGGTCGCTACTTCGCGATGACCGCCCGCTCGGACGGTCATCGCCGCCTTCAGACGGGGGTGACGATGAGCATCCACAAGCTCACGGCCGGGTCGGGGTATGACTACCTGACCCGTCAGGTCGCCGCCCTGGACGCGACCGAGAAAGGGCATACAGCCCTGGCGTCGTACTACACCGAGAAAGGTGAGGTGCCCGGTGTCTGGGTCGGCTCCGGGCTGGCCGACATCGACGGGGTGTCGCCCGGTGATGCGGTCACCGCCGACCAGATGCAGGCCCTGTTCGGGTCGGGGCACCACCCCCTAGCCCACGCCCGGCGCGAAAACCTCCACGGCCCAGATCTGACCGACCGGGACTACCGAGCGGTAACCCGTCTCGGCACTCCGTACAAGGCCTACGTCAACGATGTCTCGTCTTATCGGGTCGAAGTCGCCGCCCGCCTCGCCGGGCTGAATGAACAGGCCGGCCTCCCCCGGGACTGGCCCGTTCCCGCCGAGGAGAGGGCGGCGGTTCGCACCGACGTCGCGCGAGCGTTCTTCCGAGCCGAGCACGGCCGAGACGCAATTGACGCCCGCGAACTGGTAACCACGATCGCCCAGGGCTCGCGCCCCAAGACGCAGTCCGTCGCGGGGTTCGACCTGACGTTCAGCCCGGTGAAGTCAGTCTCGACCCTGTGGGCGCTTGCCGACCAGGGCACCGCGGCCCGGATCGAACGCGCGCACCAGGCCGCGGTCAACGATGCGCTGACCTTCATCGAGCACCACGCGCTGTACTCCCGGGAGGGCGCGAACGGCGTTCGCCAGGTCGACGTCCAGGGACTGGTCGCCACCGCGTTCGCCCACCGTGACAGCCGCGCCGGGGATCCCGATCTGCATACCCATGTCGCCGTCGCCAACAAGGTGCGCACAACGGACGGCAAGTGGCTGGCAATCGATGGCCGGGTCCTGTTCAAGGCGACCGTGGCTGCATCCGAGACCTACAACACCGCGCTGGAACGGCACCTGCACACCGCCCTCCGACTCCGATTCGAGGAACGGGACAGCGCGGGTCACCGCAAGCGGCCGGTACGTGAGGTCGTGGGTGTCTCGTCAGCTCTCAATCGCTGCTGGTCGGCCCGGCGGGTGAGCATTGAGGAACGGCGAAGCACGCTCGTGACGCAGTTCCAGGGCACGCATGGTCGACCGCCGACCCCGGTCGAAGCCCTTCGCTTGGCCCAGCAAGCCACCTTGGAGACGCGCGAGGGCAAACACGAGCCGCGAGGCCTGGCTGAGCAGCGTCTCGCGTGGCGGCAGCAAGCGCGGGAGGTGCTGGGCGGCGATGCGGGCATCGCATCGATGCTTTCGACGGCGATCGGTCCCCCTCCCCCATCGACGGTCAGCCCAAACGTAAGGGTCGACGTCGGCGCAATGGCCCAGGCGGTCATCACGCAGATGGAGAGCCGGCGGGCCACCTGGCAGGTCTGGCACCTGCGCGCCGAAGCTGAGCGGCAGATCCGCAGCATGGGCGCCTTGCCTCAGCATGCGGCGGACCTCGTTGAGCAACTGGTCGCTGGTGCGCTCGCACTCTCCGTGTCTCTCCGCCGCCCCGAGCACGACGTCGTCGAACCACCGCTGCTGCGTCGTCGGGACGGGTCCAGTGTCTACACCATTGCCGGCGCCGACCTGTTCACCTCGACCAGGGTCACGGAGGCCGAGCAGCGGCTGGTCGCCGCTGCGGGCCGAACCGACGGTGCAGCTGTCGACGACCTGACGGTGGACAGGGCATTGCTGAGCGGTTCCGCGAACGGCATCGTGCTCAACCCCGGGCAGGCATCTCTGGTTCGCGAGGTGGCGACGTCCGGTGCGCGGTTGCAGCTGGCGATCGCGCCCGCCGGCTCCGGCAAGACCACTGCAATGCGGGCGCTGTCAGCCGCGTGGACCGAAGGCGGGGGTCAGGTGATGGGGCTGGCGCCGTCAGCCGCTGCGGCCACCGTCCTGCACGACCAGATCAACACTCGCACCGACACCCTGGCCAAACTCATCCACGAGATCACCGAACGCGACCCGGACGCGCGCGCCTGGCTGGACGTACCGGTTGCCGAGCAGGGCGCGGCCCGGGCCGCCGGCGCCCGATGGGACCCACGGGCCCGCACCTGGTACGCCCCGGCAGGCCCCGATGACGTCATCGAAGGAGCACCACTGCAGCCGTGGCGGGTGAGCGTTACGGACATCGGCCCCAAGACGCTGGTGGTGATTGACGAAGCCGGGATGGCTGACACGCTGACCCTGGATCTCGCGGTCCGGTTCGTCCTTCACCGTGGCGGCAGCGTCCGGCTGATCGGCGACGACCAGCAGCTGGCCGCGATCGGTGCCGGCGGTGTACTGCGCGACATCCAAGCCATCCACGGCGCCTGCCGATTGACCGAGCTCGTCCGGTTCGTTGACCCTGCTGAGGGCGCCGCTTCCCTGTCCCTGCGCGAAGGCCATCCGGAAGCGTTGGGTTTCTACCTGGACCAGCAGCGGGTCCACGTCGGCGACCTGGCAACGATGACACAAAATGTCTTCAACGCCTGGCTGATCGACCGCCTTAACGGCCTGGACTCAATCATGCTGGCACCAACCCGAGAGCTGGCCGGGGAACTCAACGCACGGGCCCGCGCCCACCGACTGGACCGCGCCGGTGTCGGCGCCGAAGAAAGACCGACGCTGCGCCTGGCCGACGGCAACCTGAGCAGTATCGGCGAGCTGATCATCACCCGTTCCAACGACCGGCGACTACGTACTGCGGCGACCGACTGGGTCAAGAACGGGGATAGATGGACCGTCTTGGCCATCGATGACGGGTCGCTGCGGGTGCAGCACACGCGCAGCGGTCGCCTGGTGACCCTGCCTGCCGACTACGTCCGAGAACACGCCGAACTGGGGTACGCCACAACAGTGCACTCGGCCCAGGGGGTCTCGGTCGACACTGCGCACGGCCTTGCCGGCGGGGATGAGTCGCGGCAACAGCTGTACACCATGCTGACCCGCGGCAAGCAGGCCAACCACGTCTACCTGCAAGTCACCGGCAACGGTGACCCGCACACCATGATCCGCCCGGAGCTGACCCACCCGCCGACCCCTACCGAGCTGCTCGAGCAAATCCTGGCCCGCGACGAGGCACCCCGCTCGGCCACCACGACGCTGCGCCATCAAAGCGAACCAACCACCCTGTTGGGACAAGCCGCGCAGCGCTACCTTGACGCCCTGTATTTCGCGGCCGAGCATCAGCTCGGGCCGGACAAGGTCATGGCATTGGGGATCGACGCGGAGCGCGTCGTCCCAGACATCGTCGAACAGGATGCGTGGCCGGCGTTGCGTGCCCACCTTGTCCTGATCAGCGCACACGGCAGCGACCCCATCGCCGCGCTGCAATCCGCGGCACGAGCGCGCGAACTCGACACCGCCGGCGACACCGCAGCAGTGCTGGACTGGCGCCTCGACGACACAGGACTGCGCGGCAACGACCCCGGCCCGTTGCCATGGACGCCGGCTGTGCCCGCCTCCCTCACCAATCACGACACCTGGGGGCCCTACCTCACGCAGCGCGCAGCAAGGGTCACCGACCTGGCCGACACCGTGCGCCGTGCAGCGGTTGCCGGCAGTACCCCGACCTGGGCTTCAATGCTCGGGGGCCGACCCGCGGATGACGTAATCGGCGACATCGCGGTGTGGAGAGCCGCGATGCTGGTCCCCGAGTCCGATCGCACGCCGACGGGTCGCTCCCAACTGCAGAAAGCGCCCGCCGGGTGGCAGCGACAGCTCAAGGAGCGACTCGCAGGTGATCGCACGCCCGCGATGGAGGAATGGGGCGACCAGATCGCGGCGACTTCTCGCGCCGGGGCTCACGACTCGTTCGCCCCAGTGCTGGCCGAACGGCTGGCGGGGGTAGCGCGATCAGGCCTCGATGCCGCAGGACTGCTGCACCGCGCTGCCGCGGCAGGGCCCCTCCCCAGCGACTACGCGACCGCAGCACTGTGGTGGCGCATCCACGCACACCTGTCCCCCGCTGTCGCCGAACAGGTCGACACTGACCGGCAGGTCAGTACCCCGTGGACGTCGCGACTTCCCGAGCTGATCCACCTAGGGCCCGCCCATCAGCTACAACACAGCCCGTGGTGGCCGACCCTGGTCACGGTGGTCGAGCGTGCCCTCCAGCGGGGCTGGCCCATCGAAGAACTCTTCCGCGGCGAGTCCGCGCGAAGGGCCGACCCCCGCGACGACCCCTGCCAGTCGCTTGTATGGCGACTGTCGGTGGCCATGGATCCAGTCCCCGACGACCCCGGCTATGGCGACCCGTACGGAGAGACCAGCGAGAGTCTGTGTGAGAACACCCCTCCAACTGGCAATGCTTTCAACGAGTCTCGCGCGAACACCACCCATCGCGGGGGTCCGCAGGTCAACGACCACCAGCCCCGCAACTGGGCGGTCGAACCCGACAACGAGGACACGGTCGCCCACCGCCTGCTCATGGCAAAGCTGGGCCGAGACGCACTCGGGCCGTTCGAGACATCCGACACCCAGTTGGATCGCGCGATGCAACACGCCGCGCGGTTTGCGAACAGTCCGGTAAGTACGACCCGCATCGCTCAGATCAACGTATTGACGCTCGCCTACTACCGCCAGCAGCTGCGGGGCTCATGGGCGGCGCAGCATCTAACTGATCGATTCGGTACCGACCTTGCAGATGACGACCGATTCCAGCCCGGATTTGCGCCACCGGGGTGGGACCGCCTGATCAATCATCTCCACGACCTCGGGGCTACCGACGAAGAGATGCTGGCCGCCGGTGTCGCGCGGAGGAACGAGTCGTCCGGCCACCTACGCGACCACTTCGCCGATCGACTGGTGCTGCCCATCATCCATCGGCGCGACGGCTGGGCGGGCTACGACACCCAGCGGTTCGGGGGCGCCGATGTCATCCTCGGCTTCGTCGGCAGACGCCACACCGACCTGACCGACGACGACAAGAAGGGGCCGAAGTATCTCAATACCCCCACAAACGCGTTGTTTGCGAAGGGCTCCCAGCTGTACGTCTCAAGCACCGACCTTTACGTCGCCGGTGCGCGGCCGGTGCTCGTCGAAGGACCGTTGGACGCCCTTGCGGTGACCCTCGCGTCCCCCGGCAAGTTGATCGGTGTCGCCCCACTCGGGACCTCCCTGACGGAGGAGCAGGCACAACAACTGGCCGCCCTACGGGAGCACCTCTCCGCTGGCCCATCCCTGGACTCGACCTGCACAACGGCCCCCTTCGACCCATGGCTGATCGTGGCCACCGACAACGACGCCAACATGTCTGGTCAGGTTGCCGCCGAGCGCGACTACTGGATGCTCGCACCGCACGACCTCGACCCCGGCAACGTCACATTCCCACCCGGTCTCGACCCCGCCGACGTCTTCACCCTGCAAGGCCCCGCCGCGCTGCGAGCGGCACTGACCCGGCCGCACGCCCTGGCCGACACACTCCTAGAGGAACGCCTGTCCAACCTGCCACCGGACCTGGCTCGAACCGCTGCAGCACCGGTCATCACAGCGCGACCAGCCCGGTACTGGAACCAGAATGCCGAACGAGTGGGTGCACGCCTCGGACTCAGCAACAGCCTCGTTTCACAGGACCTCATCTCCAGCGCCAAGCGCTGGACTCAAGACCGGCTAGCAGCCGCCAGCACCCAGCTCGCCCAAGTCCACAACCTGCGCGCCCGCACGCAGCAAGCCATAGACCGCCCATCGATGAATTGGTGGGCAGAACCGGCCCATAACGACGGTCCCCGCCTGCCCCAGGAGGCCGACCGGCCAGCACTCGTGCAGCTGCTTGGGCAACGTGACCGCAATGAACGGGACCGCGCTCACCGGACCCATCAGAACCCTGCTCATCACAGATCAAATCCGTCCCGTTGATACGTGATCCGGTGGCATGAGGGGTATGGAGCGGGTGCAGCCGATGGCCACGATCGGGCCCACGACCACGGCGCACGCGCAGCGGTGGGCGGGCAACCTGGTGAAGGCGGCCCGGGCCCGCACGGGGTTGACCCAGCGGGATGTCGCGGCGGCTGCGAGGGTGCCGGCGTCCACGATCGCGCAGATCGAGTCCGGCCGCCGGCAGCCCTCGTTCCCGTTGCTGTTCCGGATCCTGGTCGAAGGCACCGGGCTGGAGCCGCGGACCCGGTTGGAGCCGTTCGATGATCACGACACCGTGCTGGACGCGCTGGTGGTCACCGACCCGGCGGGCACGGCGACGGCACGCGAGGCGCAGCAGCTGTTCGAGCGGGCGGCGGGGCTGGGGTGAGCGCAGAACACTTTGCCCCGCACGAGATCGTGCAGGTGCTGGATCGCCACCGGGTGCAGTACGTCCTGGTCGGCGGGTACGCCGCCGAGCTGCATGGGGCTCAGCGCCCCACGATCGACATCAACCTCACACCCGCTGA
This sequence comes from Allobranchiibius sp. CTAmp26, assembly GCF_017565405.1. Taxonomy (GTDB): domain Bacteria; phylum Actinomycetota; class Actinomycetes; order Actinomycetales; family Dermatophilaceae; genus Allobranchiibius. The sequence goes on along the minus strand of NZ_JAGEKR010000021.1, from coordinate 99,744 downwards.
GAACCTGACCCGCGTCGTCGCAGTGCTGCGCGAGCTGCAGGCAGGTATTCGCGTCGACGCGTTACCGGAGTCTTTGCCGTTCGAGACCAATGCGGCCGCGCTGGCGGACATGACCGCGCTGAGCCTGCGCACCCCTCACGGCGATGTCGATCTGACGTTTCACCCCTCCGGCACCGAGGGGGTAACCCGAACTGATCCGGGACGCCCCCCGCCAGGTGGGAACCGTCACCGTGCAACAGGCGAGCCTGGCCGACATCATCCGCTCCAAGGAAGCCGTCGGGCGCACAAGGACGCCGAGGCGCCCCACTCCACAGGGCCACCCATTGACCTGATCGGCACCGCGCGGTGTCGCAGAAGGCGATCACGCATTTGACCCCCACTGGTGTTGTGCAGGTGTCGGTATCGCGACGTATCTTCGAATTGTGCTTATCGACGAGCACTTCGGACGAACTGGGAGGTTGGTCATTGGGGGCGGTCACCCGCGCACAGGTTGAGGAAGTCATCACCAAACTCGTGCCCGAGCCCGTGCACGTGCGGTGGGTGCCCGGCAGCGCGAACAGCGGTGCGAACACCGACTGGCGAGGCCGTCATGTCATCAGATTCGGGGATGCGCTGCTGTGCGATGCCGACCAGGCATTCTTCTTCGCCGCGCACGAGGCCGGGCATCTCACTCTGGGTCACACACGGTGGCACACAAAATTGACGAGCCTCCTGCTAATTCTGAGTGGCGCCGCCCTGGTCTTAGGGGCGGTGGGTTTCCTCGCCGCCCACTCCAACCTGACGGCCGGACTCTTAGCTGCCCCGGGCGTACTGCTGGTGGCGCATCTCGTTCTGCGACTTCGCTACCCCCACCGTGAACTGGACGCAGACGACTTCGCGCAAGACCACGGGCACAGCATCATCGGCGTAACCTCAGATGCTGCTCGTGGCTGGCAGCACGAGCTGCTCCTGACACACCCCCGCTGGGACCATCGGCAAGCACACGCCCGGCGCGCGGCGCGGTGAGGTTGGGCGGAGGCCACTGCGAACCCAGCTGGGGATCGAAGCCGCCCCGATACACACCTGCCGCCAGCTGACCACGGTCACTCATCACCGTCTTCTAGTGGAATGAGGACTGAAACGCCAATCTCCAGCTGCCGGAATGCAGCCACGGCCGCCAGGTGCGCCACCCGTTCGTCGTACGCCGCTCGTGTCGCCGGGGCAAAGCCCGGGCCGCGCAGGTCCTTGTCATGGGAATACACGGCTCGTGCTGAGATGAATCGTGCTACTTGAACGTGTTCGACATCGTCTGGGCCCGGAACGTCATCAGCACTAGGCATCCAATGGCCGCTGCCCGACGACGGCACCACGATCACCGAAATTCGGGGCAGATACTCGCGTTCAAGCAACGCCCTCAGGTCACCATCGCGCACACCGCGGGACCGGGCGCCCTTGGCCAACATCCACCCCAACTCGTGAAACGTCTTCTCTGGCATGACGGGCCATGCGGCTCCGGCGGAGATCGCTTGCTTACCGACTTCACGTCGGTAAGCAAGACCCGGCAGGCATCGCCCAGCAGGGCATCGGTGTCCCAGACGAGCACCTCGCTGGTGCGTCATCCGCCAAGCGGGCGGGGGTCGGAGCGGGTCACAACCGGAGAGCGTAGAGACGGGTCCTGACAGGGCATCATCACATGGGATAATGACCGGAATCCCATGTAATAGACGTTAGCGTGGCCACCATGACCGACCATGGCGATCGCACAGACGTGACGCGCCATCGCAGCGAGACCGACGCGGTGCAGCTGCTCGATGAGGTCCCGCTGTCCGAGGCCGAGGCGGAGTACGTCGAGGCGGCGCGGGCAGCGAACACGTTGCGGGGGTACCGCTCGGACTGGACCGAGTTCACCGGCTGGTGCGCCGTCCACGGTGACCTACTGGTGTTGCCGGCGGCCGCGTCGACCATCACTGGGTACCTGTCCGATTTGGCGAAGGCCGGCGCGAAGGTCGGGACGATGAGCCGGCGCCTGTCGGCGATCAAGTTCGTCCACCAGCTGCAGAACCTGCCCGACCCCACCGCCAACGCCCGCGTCGTCGCGGTCTGGGAAGGGATCCGCCGCACCCACGGGGCACCCCCAGACCGGTCCGCACCGCTGATGCCGCCGGAGCTGTTCGACGTCCTCGCCGCCTGCCCCACCACAAAAACGTGGAAGACCAAAGGTCGCGCACCTGAGCCGGACCTGGCCGGTCACCGCGACAAAGCCCTCATCCTGGTCGGATTCGTCGCCGCCCTCCGCCGTAGCGAACTCGCCGCCCTACGCGTCGAGGACATCAATGACCACGCCAACGGGCTGGTGCTGACCCTGACCCGCTCCAAGACCAATCAAACCGGCGAACACACCGAACTGGCCGTCCTGCCCCGCGGCGGCAATCCTGACCGATGCCCCGTAACGGTCCTGCAGCAGTGGCTGGAGCTGGCCGGGGCACTCACCACCGGCCCGGTGTTTCGACCCGTCGGCAAAAGCAACACCGCACTCCCCCGAGCCCTGAACCCCGAATCCATCAACACCCTCATCCAACGAGCGGTCGCCCGCGCCGGCATCGACCCCACGCCCTACAGCGCCCACTCCCTCCGTGCGGGGTTCATCACCTACGCCCACCTGCGCGGAGCCACCGACCGCGCCATCGCCCACCAAACCCGCCACCAATCCCTCGCGACCCTCGGCGGCTACGTCCGCATCCACAACGCATGGACCGACAACGCCGCCACCACCCTCGGGCTATAGGTCACCTCGCCGCACCATTCGGCTCGGGCACCGATTGCCGAGTGCCCGGCGCCCACCCCCGACGTTCGCGGTCCGCTCCTACCACCCGTCTGATCAGGCCAGCTGGCTGCGTTGCCGCGCACTGTCCTTTCTCTCCACGCAGAACTACGACAACGTCAGACCGCGCCGGACGATCCTCACCCAGCCGGCCATCGCCCTGGTCGCCGTCGTCCCAGACGACGGAACAGTGATCGGCGTCCTCGACATCGAATTCCACGGGGGTACTGCAACGATCGACACCATCGCAACCACCCTGACCACCAGAGCATCGGAGTAGCCACCAGCCTGCTTCACAGAGGCTGGCTTCTCTCAGGAACGGAACACGAAGACGCTCGACGTGTGGACCCGCGAGGACCCGCGAGGACATTGCCGCCAACGCCTGGTACCAGCGCAACGTCCTCGAAATGCCGCGCGCGGCGTTTGATCTCACTCTGGCCGATCCGTGCCTTGCCTTCGATCTACGTGACTTTCATACACATGCGTTGGCGCGCCATCGCCCGTAACGCATCCGCCTCGGTGAACTTGTGATAAGTCAGTTTGCTCGTCTGACAACCGCGTCCTCGGCAGAGGTGAGATCCGCGGCGGGGTGCATGTTTGCCCGTAACGCCTCTCCCACGTGCCAGTCGCAGCTCTGAAGAAGCCGGATTGCCGTATCTGCCGGCATGTCCAACAGATCCTCCAAGATCCTGATTGCTCTCTCACGTAGTTTGATATTCGTGGCTCGCATCTCAACCATGTGATTGCTGCGCACCCGACCTGCATGGACCATTGCTGCGGTTGTGATTCGGTTCAAGGCGATTTTTTGGGCCGTGCCGGCTTTCAGCCGTGTCGACCCGGTGAGTAACTCGGAACCCGTGTCGAGGAGAACCTCCGTGGTGCTGACCTGCAGCACCGGGGTGTTGGGGTTGTTTGCGATCCCGCATGTCCAGGCGCCCGCAGCGGTTGCCGCTTGAAGGCCGGCCACCACAAAGGGTGTGCGCCCTGAGGAGGCTATACCGATGACGGTGTCACTGGGTCCGATGTGCATCGCCGCAAGCTTCTCGCGGATCTCATGGGTTGAGTCCTCGGTGCCCGCGATCGCTGCAGGTCCGACCTGAGCCCTGGACGCCACGAAGGCAATGAACTGGCTCGCGGATACGCCGAAGGTGGCAGGAAGTTCACTGACTTCTTGGATGACCAGCAGCCCCGGCGTGCCAGCTCCGAGGAACACGGTCCGTCCGCCGTGCAGATAACTGTGGGCTACCGCCAGGGCGACCCGTGCAAGCGCATCGTGGGCATGTATGAGTGCTTCCAGGACAACGTGCTCTTCGGATTCCATCAATGCGATAACGTCCCCGACACCCATCTGGCCCAACGTGGTGCTTGAGGGGTGACGCTGTTCGGTGCGCGCCAGCTGCGCTGCGCTCGAGTTGGCTTCTTGGTTCACAACTCAACCGGCCGTTTGTTGGCTCGCGAGACGTAACGTTCCTACCAGTGGGTCGACCGGCCCGGTGGAGGTCAGGTGGGCCAGCTCGGAAAGTTGGAGCAGGTGGGCTCGAAAAGAGGTGATGGCCTCCTCTGATTTCCAAAGCCCGCCGGCGAGGCCTACGCGGACAGGTTCGTCGGGTCGCAGTCGGTATGCGTGCTCGACGGTGCTTTGCGCGAGTCGCGCGAGTTGCTCGTCCAGAATCGTGTGGGCGTGATCATGCCCGTCAGCAGCGAGGCGGGTCACGATCGGCGCGGCGGCCGCCAACATGGCGGCGGGGGCGTCGGCGGAGTGGATGGTGCGTACCACGGTGCGCCAGTCGGCGTCACCGTGTAGGGCTGCGACTTCGTCCGCAACCCATTCTGGCCAGTCGTCCGGCTGACCGTTGACGTAGTCCTCGTAGAACGCACGGCCGAGCGTGCTCGCGGAGCCGTGGTCTCCCAGCAACCATCCGCGGCCGCCGCTCACCAGCCACCCTGTTGCGCGTGCCGAGCTGGGCGAGCAGATGACTGATCCTGTCCCGGCGATGACGCATATGTCGGTGCCGGCCGGCAGCGCGTGAAACGCGGCGGCATAGTCCGGGTACACCCTCACCTGAGACTGTGGGCGCAGTCGCTGTAGCAGCTGTGTGATGCGGTCTTTGGCTGCTGCCGATCCCGCGCCGGCGACACAGGCGGCGATCCGTCCCGCTGCCGGTAGATCGTGCAGTGCCGCAGCGAAACTGCGTTCGAGGAGGGAGTCATCGGGGATGAGGGCGTTCGCGGGGCCGCCTTCTCCCACGCAGGACAAGGCACCTCCGACCAGGGCTTGGGCTCGGGTGGATGAGCCGCCGGCATCAATCCCGATGAGGGTCATGGCGGCCGCGGCGGGGGTGCTACTCATCGTCGGTGCCCATGGCCTCCACAAGTTGGCGGTATGCGCGCACGGCCGAGCGCAGCTCCTGCAAATAGTTGGTGCCCCGGAACGGTTGGGGCTCCGGTACGGGCTCGATGACGGTGTGATCGACCGCGACCGTTTCGACACGGGCACCGAACTGCAGGCCGAGGTTCTGGACGGCGACGGCGTGTTGGAAGGGTACGTAGATCGCCGAGGTCACGAAGAGGATCGTGTCGCCGGGCGACACATGCTCCAACCCAGCCCAGAACTGCATGGTCTCTGCGGTGTTCGCACGGCGACCGCCCTCTGCTTCGGGCGCGGCCACGACCATTTGCACGCTTAGTTCCTTCGACACGGCCTGCGATGCGGCCCAGCACCGTTTTCCGTCGACCTCACCGTTCACAGTCTCCGAAGACGACAGCGGCTCCGGTAGGGAGAAGGCGCGCTGCAGCGCGTCCTGCATGACCTCGTCCTCGGTCGCGCGTTGCGGCAAACCGAATGCTCGCAACAGGCTGGGCTCATCCAATGACCGGTCCGCCGGGTTCGGTGACAGTTTCCGGGCGGCCGTCAACCCGGTGACTCGGGGTGCGGTCACCCGCCGTGAGGTGAGCAGTTCTGCCGCGTAGGCGCTGCGCCACACGTTCGCGCGCACCAACCCTCCCAAGACCAGTATGTGATCGTAGGACGTCAGTCGTGGTGGGTGCGCCTCGATGAGGCCGAGTGCCCGCGCCGCAGCAACGGCGATCTGCTCGCGTTCGCCGTCGACCACGTCGAGCGACACCTGGTTGCGCTCCACGTACCGGGTGTCGGCGCGTTTCCTAGCACGGGCACGAAAGTCCCACGCTGCAGCAGAGAAGCCGTCCAGGTAGGCCAGTTGCGCCTCCAACGACCCGGTCGGTTCGCCACCTTCAGACGTCATCAACTCACCGAACGCCTCGCTTGAGATCCAGTCGTGGATCTCTCGACGCAGTGTCGACGGGGTCGGGCTTTCTCCCAGACCGGGGACCGGAACATCGGGGTACCGCATCGGTGCAGACGCGGTTGCCTCGCCATTGTCAGTCATGTGATCTCCATTCTTTCTTCATGTGTGGATCGACTTCCTGGCGGAAATCATGAAACCGTCCGCCGCTGACGTCCGAAAGGCGCTTGTATACCGGTGAGTTGCCTCTCACCCATGATAACCACAGGATGTCCGCCTCGTGATTGGTACACCACGCACTGAGTTTGTGGACATCAATCTCGAGACCACCCGGCGACATGGTGTCGGGTGCTCGAAAATCTCCCAGGAGTTGATAGAAATCCCAGTGTTTGAAGGAGGATTTTTTCGGTGTCCCACTGGTGGGGACTACGCCATCATTCAGGAAAGCGATCCACGCAGCGAGTGGAATCAGATCCGCCGAACGAGAATTGTCCAGTTCTTCCAGCAAGAGGATTTCACAATACGTCTCGATTATTTCGCTGACCTTGGTGGCGCCGTTCGTGGTATACGTCGGTTCGAGTGGGAGAATAGGCACGTCCAGTCGACGGTCGTCGACGAAGACATCTTTTTCACCAATGAGGCGGGCTTCGATCGCGGTTCGCACCCCCAGCAGAGCGCGCAGGCGGATAATGCGCGCCTGCACGCGCCAGTTCCTGTTCGCTATCTGATAACGAGCACGGGCTGCAGCGGGGTTGGGAGCCAGATCGGTCTTTTCCAACATTGTCAAACAATCGAGTGCCCAGTTGCTGTGGAATAAGGCTGCTCGACATATCTTTTCGAAGAACCAGCGGTAGCTTCCGTCGATACGGTGCACTTGGAGCAGACCGGTCTCTAACCGGCGTACACAGGCCCCGGCGAGGCCAAGGTACAACTGCTCCAACGTAGCTTCCCGCTCGTGAGGGTCTGATACGGTGTTGTCGCCGACGAATTGACCAAGCTGTTGGAGGCCGTCCACGAAAGCTTCGAAGGAATGGCCGAAGTGCCCTTGTTTATTTGCAAGGACGGCTTTGTTCCGATGCAGATGGGTCTGATATCCCAGATTGCTCCCGGCCGGCTGGTTTTGCACGGCCTGCGCGTGTTTCCTCGAGAGCCTTCGATCTTCGAGGAGGACGCATTGCCAGCCGATGATCTGATCCGCGGTCGACATCGCCGACTGATGATGGGGAGGATTGATCACGCGGACAGCTTGTGGCCTATGAAGGAGATACTGCTCGATCAGTTCTCTTTTTGTCTCGACATCGAACAGCTCTACGCCGCTGATGCGCATTGCGAAATTTAGAGCTTGCTGGCCGTTGTGCATCCGCACCTCCTGTGTATTAAAGAGGTTTCGGGTAGCACGAAGGGTTGCCGCAGAAACTTCAGCCCGAAACGAGGGCGCCGGGGGTATGTTTGTGGTCCGGTCGTGGGGGTCTAGAACAACGCTAAGGAGCGCATGGGCGACCTTCTGCCGTCGGTGCGCCTGCGAAAGAATATCCTCTTCGCAGTGGTCAATAATCGACCAGGCCAACATTTGAGCGACTACACCCACCGCGTCACCGACGACCGTTGTGGGGGACGCGCTTTTCCCTTGGATGTCGTGCGTGAGCAAGTCCGTATCGGACCACGCCCGGCACACCGTATCGGTAACAAATTCGCTGTGCTGGGGGCTCTGACTAAACCAGTCCGACAACTTGTCCTGTAGGACGTCACGGAGCAGACGAATCTGCGCGCCCCACCCGTCGTCGCCACTGTCGGGGGGGAGGAACAACAGCAAACCATCCAACTGCAGACCTACGGGCGCGCCGGTCTCCGGAGGCGTCCGCAGGGGGAACATGGCGGACACCGCTTGCCCGAGTTCAGGGCGCTCCTGCTTTGGCGGCCACTGCCGCTGCACTGCCGTGACCCATTGCGGGGACGTCAGCGGGACGTACTCCCCTTTCGTGGGGGTCCTTCTGACCGATGCATCAGCTGAGTTGTCCCACCCCTTGCGCGTGTTCTTGGGAGTGACTCCCATCACGGCCGGGGTCGGGTCCAGCGTCTGTGTGACGTGGCTGATCACGCCCGGATCTCCACACACCTGCTTCGCCCAGTTGGGGATCGAGTCCTCGCCGGCGTTCAGCCTCCTCCGGCGCACGACGTCCCGCGGCTTGCACGGGTGTTCGTCAAGGCCCCACCACAGTCGCACCGCACCGGCACGTTCCTCGGGCGTGGCCTGTACCCGGTTCCGCTGGACCCTACCTGTCGCAGAGAACTGCTCCACGCAACCGCGCAGCAGGGTTCTCACCCGCAGCACCCCGTCAGCGCGCCACCGACCGCCCTCATCGATCACGAGGTGTCGGAACGGGCCGGGAATCGTAGACGCGTCCCACCTGTGGCCCATGACGTGACCGCGGTAGCCACTGGCTAGCTCGTCGATGTCCTGCGCCGTGACCTCTGGCTCCACCATCACCTCCGGTCCTCAGTGTGCATGGGCCCGTGCCACCGCGCGGTGTCCATGCTGCGTGCTGCACCCAACAGCGCGATTTTCCGAAATAAGCCGCTCAGTTCGGAAAACCAATCAAGAGCACGGCCAATCCCATGAGAGGGGCTCGGCGAACGGGGGACCAGTGATGCCCTGGAAACCCCAGTTTTGAAGCTGAAGGAGTCGCTCATGGATTTTTTCAACCATCGTTTGCGCTCGGCGGTACGCGGCGTCATCGCGGCGCTGGCCGCGGTCGCATCGAGCTTGCTCCTGTCGTCGTGCGGCGTGCTCGGAACCACCGACGCCGTTCCGCCAACCCTGGCGGCGGAGGCGAGGCCGACCTCTATGTTGACCGCTCCAGCGACCAGCACGATCCACGGCGGCGCATGCATCGACCCCACGCTCTCGACCACCCGGGCCTTCAGCAGCACCGAAGACCAGAAGTTGGTCGCCGCGCTCAGGTCCTGGTCCCCCGCTCCCCCGCCTTCTGCGAATGCGGTCCCGCCGGCTGCCCAGCCGGGAGCGCCGGGCCTGAGCTTCATCCTGAAAGACGTCGATCTGAATTCGTACGGGTCGGAGTCGCCGATGACGCAGGTGAGCATTCCGCCCGTGGAGTCCCTGAAGGCGATGCCGGGCGTCGACGACGTCGGTTTCGAGGTCCAGCGCCCGCAGCGCAAAGCCGACGCGCGGACCTTCTTTGGTCAGGCCACCGCGGCGCACACTGCGGCGGGCACGGCCGCGGCCAAGGTGGCCGGTTTTCCGCTGAAGTCGTCCTACTCCTCGATCGCGGCGTGCCTCAGCGGCTTGGCAGCGCTGGGCACACCCCCGCTCGACCGCATGATCCTGGTCTCGGATCTGGAGGACACCGACCCCAAGCCGACCTTCACGGGCAACTACCGGGGCGCGAAAATCCTGATCGTCCAGGCTGCGTCCGGGAGCGCGGCGAGGACGCTCGCGCTGAAGGCGGTGTTCACGCGCAAGTTGACGAACATGGGCGCCGAGGTCACCGTGCTGCGACCAGAGGACGTCACCCCGCTGGTGTACGGGACCTTCCTGAAGACCGGGAAGGTGAGCTGAGGCATGGCGATCCCAGTGATCATGATCGTGCTGGTCCTCCTCACCGCCGCCGGCGTCACGCTGGGCGGGCTGCGCGGGGAGAAGCGTGCCGCCGCCCGCGCCCGCGCGGCTGATGACCAATCATCGCTGCTCCGCGAGATCGGTGGTCCTCGTCTGGGCGATGTGTTCACGGCCCGGTCGTTGCCGGTCCTCCACAAGGTCGGGCAGTTGCGCGGGAGCGCTGGCCGGTGCCGCGATCGTGCACAACAACGCCAAGCGTCGGCGGCCGCCTGGTGGCGCGAGATCTGGCGGGGCAAGACCTCCAAGACGGCGGTGCTGCTCGTGGTGTTCGGATGCGTCGTGTTCGCGCTGGTCGTACCGGCGAACGTCGCGTTGTCCACCAGGGTCTTCACGGCGCTCAGCGGCGACCCGCGACTGGCGCTGCGGTATGCGCTGCTCCTGACTATTGCCTGCGCGGTCGCCGGCGTCGCGAGCGCGACCCTGCTGGGAATCCACCAGGTGCCGGCCGTGATGAAGATGCGCACACCTGTGCGCCGCGGTCTAGGACTGCTGGTGATGGCGACCCCCTTGGTCATCGGGGGGGCGCTTGTGACGGTGGCCACCACACGATCTGGACAGCAACTGGACCCGCAGGTCGCCCAGGCCAATCTGGACCTGCAAGCCGCGAAAGAGGTCGGTGACAAGCCCACGATCACCTACCGGGAAGCCCACCTGGATCAGTTGACGAAGCGGCAGAGGCAGGCGGCGGACGTCGACAAGCTCGCCTCGATCATCACCCCGCTGCTGGAGTCGATCTCGGCCATCGCGGTGGTCTACGGCCTGGAGGTAGCGCTGGTCGGTGTCGTGCGGGCCGACGCCTGGAGGCTGGAACGAAAAGCCGAGAGAGATGACCGGAAGGCCCAGCATCTGGAGGAGCAGCACCAGCAGCAGTGGGTGCCGCTACTGGTTGACGCCGGGCTGCCGGCAGACGCGTACCGGGCACTGGCCGCACCCGCGCCACCCGCCACCGGTGGTGCGGGTCTTCCTCCCGGGACCATCCCCGGGCAGATCATCCCTGCGCGTGAGCGCGACGGCACCGACAACGACACCCCCTTCATGCCTAGTACCGAGCGCGAGCAGGGGAACGACCTTCCTGATGTGCCCTTGCCGCTGCCCGACCCGAAGCCACCGGTCGTACCGCCCACCAACGGGCCCGCGCAGACCGAGACCGGCGCGACCCCCGCGGCAGTCCCAGCCCCCTTTATCCCCAACCCGGGGTCGGCGCCCGCAGCCGAGGTCAACGAAGACGACGTCATCTAAGTACCGAACCATCCACTCCGGAAGAAGAAGGACGACATGTCGAACTACACCTCCAACTCAGTTCAGATGCAGCAGCAGGTCCTCGCCCGGGCCGCCCACCAGGGCCTGATGAGGGTCGGGGCCACGATTGCCTCGACCCAGCTGGCCGCGGCCCAGCAGGCATCACTGACCGGTACCCCACAGCAGAGACTGGAGACCCTCGCCTCCGTGCTGCAGGCGCCGGGCATGTCCGCGGCGTTCGGACACGTCGACGCTCCCCTACTCGCCCGAGCCGGCCGCCAGCTGACCGCTGCGACCACCGCGGTCTCGCTCGGCCGGGCGGACGCGAACACGCAGCTGCAGGACGCCGTGTCCTCGTTTTACCAGCTGGTCGACCGAGCAGTTCCGCTGGTGCAGCGGGATGAACGAGCGGTGGTCGGGCACGCGCTGACACAGTCCATGCGCGAGCTGGGCTACCAGGTGCACACCGACGCCACCGAAGCCGGGCAGGCTGTCGCGGCCACTCGTGGGGACACGACCGTGCTGGCGCTCGTGGAAGACGGCGGCACGTTCGAGATCGACTTCGCCGCCGCCGGCGACTCGTGCGAGACGATGCTGGCCGACCTGCGCGATCAACTGAGCCGGCACGGGGTGCTGGTCGAGGCCACGTCGGTGACCCGCCACGACAACCCCGGTGGCGGGACGCTGATTCAACTCGCCGCGCGGCAGGACCGCAGCGACCTCGTGCACGGCGCGCTGCAGCACTGCGCGCTGCACCGAGGCAACCGTCGTACCGCGACCACGCAGGACGCCCAGGCGCGAGTCGGTGAGCGGCGATGAACGTCGTCACCGCAGGCGCCGTCCCGTTGCGGTCCACCCTGCGTCTCGATCGTGCTCTGGACGACGCCGAGCAGCTGGGCGTGGCCTTCCTCGTGGTCGGGAACACCTCCGACTTCGTCGTCTGCGCCGAGCGGAAGGTACGCCGGGTGCGGCGGCATCTGATCACCCGGCAGAGCGACCAGGGGCGCCCGGTGATCGAGTGGTCGCTGGCCAGCGGCGCGCATCAGCCGGAGATTCCCGGCGCGGAACCTTTGACGGTGCACCTGCCCGATGCCGCAGCGGACGCCGACGAGGCCCTGGCTGAGGTGCTCGCCGCGCTGCGGACGGTCACCACACCCGCAACGTTGCTCATCAACGGCACGGATCTGGTGCTGCCCGATGTCGGGCACGCACCATCACGGGAACATCAGCGGTTCCTGCAGTTGGTTGCCGAGGCCAGCATCGACCCGGCGTTCGCGAAGCTTGGCCACCGCATCGTGCTGCTGGCTCTCAGCGCAAACCCCGACCCGCGGCTGCGCCGGCTCCCCGGGTTGGTCACCGTGACAGTGGACCCGCCCGACCTCGGCGAACGGTCCGCGATGATTGCCGCGCTGCAGCAGCCGCGACAGGGCGGCCCCACCCTGCGATTGGCCGAAGGCCTATCGGTGCAACGACTGGCCGCGATCAGCGGCGGCTTGACCCTGGCGGACCTGGCGCGAGCCCGGCACCTGCAAGAGCCGCTCACCCCGGCGTGGGTTCAGTCGGCCAAGGGCGATGCGCTGCGCGACCGGCTCGGCGGGTCGCTGACGGTATATGCGCCCGGTGAAGGGCTAGCCGGAGTCGCCGGACTGCCCCAGATCCGCCTGATACTGCAGGAGGCCAAGGCCACCGGACGCCACCCCAGGCCGATGCTGTTGGTCGGGCCGCCCGGTGTCGGAAAAACGCTGGTGGTGACCGCGATCGCCGACGAGCTCGGCGTGCCGGCCGTCGCGATGGCGAACGTGCGCAGCCCATGGGTCGGTGAGTCCGAGCGACAGCTTCGCGAGGTTCTGGAGACCGTGGAGGCGATGGCGCCGTGCGTCCTGCACGTGGACGAGATCGACCAGGCCGTCGGGCGCCGCAACACAGGCGCGTCCGCAGACGGCGGCACCTCCGAGCGAATGCTCGCCGAACTGATGACCTGGCTGGGAGACAAGACCGGCACGCAGGTGACCGTCGTGGCAACTACGAACAGAGCCGACCTCATGGACTCGGCCATGCTCGACCGGTTCACCACCGTGCCGATTTTGCACCCCTCCCCCGAGGAGGCCGCACAGGTCCTGACGGTCGCCGCGGCCCGTGCAGGTCGCAACCTCGAACAGGGCGCCGGCGAGCAGGCCGTACGAGGCTACGCGGGACTGCTGACCGGCCGGTCACTGATCGACGTCCTCGACCGCGCCATGACCTACGCCGACGGCGACGGCAGCCAGGTCATCACCCTCCGACACCTGCAGTGGGCGTTCGGGGACCTACTCGCGCCGTTGGACGAGCGCGAGCACGAGCTGCTCGCACTGCGCTCCGTCCTGCAGGCCAAGTTCATGCCGCACCTTCCCTGGGAGGCCGCCCGACGGCTGGGCACACCGGTGCACCTCCCGAGCTACCTGCAGCCCATGGCTGACACCTCCGGGCATGTGGACCTGAACCTGGTCCGCGCCCGGGTGCAGCAAATCACCACCGGAAGCCACGCGTCGTGAGACCCGCAACGCCGGCACCGCGCACTGGCCACACCGACGCCGTCCTTCTGCAGCGCGCCAGCGAGGCCATGGCCTGGTGGACCGAACAGACCGACCGGACCGCCACGAGCTCGATCACCGGCGGCGGGACGATCGCCGAATTGGAGGAAGCGCTGCTGGATCTGCTGGGTTCGGACGACCACTGCCTCGCGCTGCCCTCGGGCAGCACCGCGCTGCTGATCGCGCTTGAGGCGGTCGGCGTGCAGGCCGGGGACGAGGTGCTGACCGCGGCCTATGACTGGGACGCGGCGCTCACCGCGATCCGGCGTATAGGCGCCACGCCGGTCTTCCTGAACGTCGACCCGAGTAGCGCGACGATCGAGCCCACCGCGGTGCGCGCCGCGCTCACTGCGCGCACCGCAGCGTGCATCGCCACGGACCTGTTCGGCATCCCGGCGGACATCCCCGCGCTGCGCGAGGCGCTGCGTGGTACGCCGATCGTCGAGGACGCCGCCCAGGCTCTCGGATCCACCCTCGACGCGGTGTCGACCGGCGCCCTCGGTGCCGACGTCACCGTGTTCTCGTTCGGACCAGGCAAAATCGTCGATGCCGGTGAAGGGGGTGCGTTGGTCACCGCCCACCGCCGACTCCACGAGTACGCCGTCCAGGCCACCCAGCACCCCGTTCGACAACAGCTCACCGGCCTCTGCCCACGGCCGGCGTCCAGTTCGGCGCGGATCTCTCCCCTCAGCGCACTCATTGCCGCACACCAGCTGCGCCGTCTCGACCTCGGCGAACAACAGCACGCGCGCTGGGCCGCCGTTCAGCACGTTCGCCTCGCCCACCCCGGGGTGCGTGTCCTCGGCGACTGCTCGCGGCGCACGAACCCAGTGCTGGACCTCATCGTCGACCCGGGACCGGGCACCTATTCGACCGATCACGTCCACAGAGTGAGCCTTCCGGGCGCCACCTGGCTCGACCCGACCCGGCCTGCGCCGGACTGGGTTGCCCGCCTGCGCCGCGCATCGCCACCAAGCAGCACGCCACCAAACGCCCGGAAGGAGGTGAACACCGTGGCCCACTGCACCAGCTGCGGCATGGGTAGATGCGCCCGCTGCGGCGACAGCAAAAACGACCCGCAGTAGTCCTGCCACGCCCCGCCACGCCCCCTGAAGGAGGTGAACCATGTCGACTAAGAAGCCCCTCAACCCGCCCCGGAACCCCTCCGAGGCACAGAAGCGGCAGAAGTCCCAGGACCGCCTGGCCAAGCAGAAGGAACGAGGCTCCGCCAAGCTCGATCGCCGCAACCACCACGACGACCGCTCCCAGTCCGGGAAGCCCGGTCGCGCATGAGACCCATGCGCTGCCGGTCACCCGTTCCCCCGATGGCGACCGGCAGCGCCAGGACTCAACAGCCCAACCCGAGAGAGTGAGCGACAGTGACTGCTCCTGTGCAATCCGTCGATGAGGCACGAGCTCTCGCGAGAGCCATCCAGAAACCTGGTCGAATCCGGCCCGTGCTGGTCGTCACGGTCGCCAGCGGAGCCGGGGAACCCTACCCGGACGTGGCCGAACTGGAGCAGGCGCTGGCCGGCCTGTGCGACCTTCGCGTTCTACCCACCGGAGCGATCTCGTGGGCGTACTCCGAGGAGCTTCCCGACGGCTGCCAGGTCTATGGCGGAGCCTCCCGGGTCTACCCCGTCGACCTCGGCTGGATCCACAATGTGCGGCTGTCCCCGCTGCGCTTCGCGTACGACCTCAGCGACCGAGAACGCATCACTGACGACCTGATCAGCGACGCGATGGCCGCGGCCCGCCAGGCAGGGCTGTTTTTGCCCGGCGCAACGACCGGGACGGTAAAGACCACAGGGACGGTAAAAGGTGTCGTCGGCAACTGCGGCCTGGTCGACCTCGATCACTTTGGCGCCATCATGCCGGCCGTTATCTGGCCGGACATGATCGCAGCCGGTGTCCTGGCCGAACGACTGCTGTGCGCCGGAATGCGTGTCGAGGGCCGCTACGACCGCGCAGCAAACCGGATCGACGTCACCGCCATGGCACGTACCCTGGCCGACGCCGACGCCGACGCCGAACTGCGGGCCGGGAGCCGCTGGTTAGCTCGTGTCGCCCATCTCCAACTCCACGAACTCCAGGTCGAACTGCTGCCTGGCATCATCACGACGGCCAGGACGATCACGACTGCTGGTGACGACGACCCGGTACCACCAGTGACCGACCTTTTCACCGTCGGCGAGGTCATCGCCGTCGAAATTCTCACCACATCACCGGATGACGTCGTCGTCACCGTGGCCGATGACGCAGACCTTGCGCAAACACCGAGCCTGGCCGTACTGCCCGCCGGCCCGGGTTGGCTCATCCCCCCCGCACCGCCCGATGCCATCCCCGACGACAATGACGAGAGCACTGATGGCCTAGTCGTCGACGGTCCTTCGGAGACCTCGCCGGAAGACACCAGCGATGCCGCACTGGTCGCGATGCGCACCGAGCATGTCCTGCTCGCGCGCCGCCTGCAGTCAATAGAGCGCAAGTACGAGCGCGCGCAACAGGACAAGCAGCAGCTGCGCACTCAGGTGCGCGCCTTGCGCCTGCGGCTGGCCGACTCCCGCGGCATCGTCAGATTCCCTCAAGGCACCACGGACTCGGTCCTCGGCACCCCCGCCGAATTCCCCGATCCCACAGAGGAACTGCAGTTCCGCGCCTACATCAGTTGGGCAAACCGCACCACCGCCGCGGACAAGATCACCTACCCGTGGGCGCAGTTCACAGTCGGTCCCGAGTTCTTCAGCTCGTGGAAGGAACTCGAAGGAATCCAACCCGACCGAGTAATAAACGCCATCGCCGACGTCGTGTGCGGCCGCGCGGAAACAATTCCAAGCTACGAACTGCATCAACTGCGCGACGGGGCCGGGGGCAACAACCGCCCCGTTACCCGGCCAGGCGGAGAGACCTGCTGGCGCCTGTACCTGCAGCACAAAACACCCTCAGCACGCCGATTGCACTTTTGGCGGTTGGCCGACGGGACCGTGGAGCTCGCCAACGTGCGGCTGCACGACACCTACGGCTGACAAACCGGCCAAGCGGCCTGCGACCGCTGACGCCCGCGGAGGGGGTGCATTCGCTGCACACCGGGTTACTGATGCCCACGCATCGTCCACTGCGCCAGCGCACTCGACGGGTCCCGCGTCTCACGGCGGCTGGAAGCCATCACCGCTAAGGTCGGCAAGCACGCCTCTTAGTGGAGAGCAATGGTCTACAGACAGCACCCCCAGCTGACGCGCCCCTCGAAGGAAAGGCCCGTCGAGGCCGCGGCTGGGGTGCAGCTGACCTGACTCCTCGGACACATCTGTCGGAATGACCCCACCCCGCACCCAGAACGACAGGAATCGCGGGTGCGAAGACTGTCGTTTTGGGGTGTACCCCAGAACGACACCTACAAGGTGGTGACGCTATTCCCTCCAGGGGGTACACCGGCAGAGGAAGCAGGCCCGGCGACCCTGACCAGCTCAACCAACGCCAAAGAACGCGGGCCGTGCCCGGTACGAGCCTGACTGCTTAAGCCCGCACCGAGCATGGCTCACTGTGCCGTGCGGGGTCCGGGCGCAGCACACTGGGCGGGGTCCGGGCGTCGTGTGCGCGCCTGGAACCGTAGGGAGGTTTCTTTAACCGTCGTGTGTGGACAGGGGTTCAGGACGCTTGCGCGGTGTCGCCGGCCAGGGTGTCTCGCAGGCGTCTCATGACGGCTGCCAGCAGGCGGGAGACCTGCATCTGTGAGATGCCCAACCGCTGGCCGATCTGTCGCTGGGTCAAGTCCTGCCCGAACCGCAGCTGCACGATCAACCGGTCCCTTGGCTGCAAGGTCTTGATGATTTCCCGAAGGCTCAGGGCCGCTAGTCGCTCTTCGATGGTGCCCATGACGCCCAGGTTCAGCCCCTCGCCGGTGAAGGCGTCAGGTCGGTCCGCAGTCAAGGCCTCCAACGACGTTGCGGCGTAAGACCCCGCCACCGCGCGTGCCTCGCGCACCTGCGCCGTAGTCATCCCTAACGACTCGGCGATCTCGTCCTCCCTGGGTATCCGGCCCAGCTTCTGGGTCAGGTTGTGGGTTGTCCGCTGGATCTCCAGGTAGCGGTCATGCAACGCGCGCGGCGGGCGGACGGTCCACGCGTAATCGCGTAGATGCCGCTTCAACTCTCCGTGGATGGTGGCCCTGGCGTACGGGGTGAAACTGCCCTCGTGCGGGTCGAATCGTTCGACCGCCAGCACCAGGCCCAGCAGCGCCACCTGCTGCAGATCATCAATGTCCACACCCCGGCCGACGTACCGCCGGGCAATCCCAGTGGCCCAAGCAACGTTGACTTCCACCGCCTCGGCGCGCAGCCCCTTGGCCGCCGCAGTGTCGCCCGTGAGGCGTGCCTGCTCCAGCAACACAACCGTATGGGATTCACGCTCGGCCGGGTCAGGCTGTGCGCTGCCACCCTCACAATCCGCGTTATAGCTCACATAACGATTCTGCCTGGAAGGTCTGACGCGCTATGCGGTTTCGCCCGTGATCGAAGTTCTCTAGATATGTCTACCAAATAACCGATAATAGTTATGACAAGTCGCAGTGCGATGGGGACCCCGACCGGTGCACCACAAGAGGGCCGCTCCGATCGGGGCGGCCCCTCTGCTGTGCCGCACCACTCCCCCAGCTCGCGTCCTGACCCATGCTCGAAAGTCGCCACGATCGGACATTTCGAGCAGCGGCAACACTGAGCACGACTTTCGAGCAACAGGCTTCGCGGATCCTGGCATGCGGCGACAGGCCCGTGCAGCTGCTCGAAATGGATCGTCACTGAGCAGCGTCTAGTTGTACTCGGCCAGGAGGTTGGTGACGCGTAGGCGTTGACGACGAGGAGAACCTCCGGGTGAGGTGTGGATTGTCGAAGTCCCAGCCGCCCGGAGGTTCTCGTGTCTCACGCTAATGCTCGTCTGAACATTCATGGTCGCCGTCTGTTGGTCGACCGCGTCCGCCGGCAGGGGTGGGCGGTGGCTCATGCAGCGAAGGCGATGGGCATCTCACGCCAGTGCGCGCACCGGTGGGTCAGCAGATTCGACGCCGAGGGCGAGGCCGGGTTAGCCGACCGGTCCTCGGCACCGCACTACAGCCCGCGACGCACCACGGCGTCGGTCGAGCAAGCCGTGGTGGCCGCCCGAGGGCAGTACCGGCGCGGTCAGGACTGGTTGGGGCCTGAGCTGGGTATCCCGGCCCGCACCGTCAGCCGGATCCTGCGCCGCCACGACCTGCCCTATCTGCATCAGTGCGACCCGCTGACCGGGGAGGTGATCCGCTCCTCCAAGACCACTGCGGTCCGCTACGAACGCGAGCGGCCAGGAGAACTGGTGCACGTCGACGTCAAGAAGATCGGCAAGATCCCCGACGGCGGCGGCTGGAGAGCCCACGGCCGCCAAATGGGCTCGACAGCTGCGAAGAAGAAGGCCCGGATCGGCTACGACTACGTGCACTCCATGGTCGATGACCACTCCCGGCTGGCCTACAGCGAGATCCTCCCGGACGAGAAGGGCGACACCTGCGCCGCGTTCATCCTGCGCGCCGCCACCCACTTTGCCGCCTGCGGCATCCCCACCATCGAGCGGGTCATCACCGACAACCACTTCAGCTACCGCAAGAGCACCAACGTCAAGGCCGCAATGACAACCCTGGGCGCCAAGCACAAGTTCATCCGCCCGCACTGCCCCTGGCAAAACGGAAAGGTCGAACGGTTCAACCGCACCCTGGCCACCGAATGGGCCTACCGGCAGGTCTTCACCAGCAACGCCGAGCGCGCCGCCGCCCTTGCGCCCTGGCTACACAAGTACAACACTTCACGACGCCACACCGCCCTCGGCGGACTCCCACCGATCAGCCGCCTGTCACCAACCTCGTGACCGAGTACATCTAGTGCTCAGTCTTCGGGCGAAGGTTGCTGGGTCTCGTATAACTCCTCTTGCGCCACCGCCCGGGTGTGACGCGCGTACAGCGCCTCATCAGAAATCTGCCTATCGAAGTTCCAAGAGCTCGATCCGTTGCTGAAGACAAAGCCCATGCTCTCCACCAACGCGCGCTCGACCTCGGCGCCAGCCATGACATGCGCCAGCAAGTCCGACCCGGCAAGTGGGTCATCAACCGACGGGACCTGCTGATAGAGGTGAACTCGTTGCGACCAGCTGGGCTCTACGTACTCGCGCCAACCCTCGACAGCAGCCGTCCCTTCGCTCTCCAACCGAGCGGCCTGATCCCCCTCAAGATCAAAAGCTGCCGTATACGCCAGCACCGTGGTAAGCCGGTCGGCAAGACCCATGACGCCCCGGTACAAGTGCATCACATCGTCGGAAGCGGGGTCGATGAGTAAGTTCAACAGGTCGACCGTGGTCCAGTGCAGGACGAAAGCGATGTGGTCTGACTCGGACGATCCGGCGGCGGGGTAACCACGCGCACGGAGGCTCTTCTCGATCCGGTACTCCTCAATCTTGTAAGCCGCCATCGCGGTTAAAGTGCGCTCCCAGTCGCTGTTGCTGGCGTACGCCAGACCCTCGAAGTGCTCGTTCCGCTGCTGCAGAAGAACGTGGCCACTCTCGTGTGCCGCGAGACGCTCCAGGAGAGGAGGGTCTGCGTTGCCGATGGCCTGAGAGTTGAGCACAACGGCCGGGACCTCGCCGACTAAGACGGTCTTACCTGCCACCGTGCCTGTCCCACGGTCAGATTCGTAGGTTGCCCACCCTGTTAGCTTGCGGATCGCGCCATCAAAGTCGTCGGTGTACACCACGAGCACTTCGTCCAGATCCAGGTTCATCGCCGTCACACCGGCCGCGATAGCCGCTGCCTGGCCCGGACTTGGGGGCTCGCCCTCAACTTTGATCACAACTGCAGGTTAGGGCGCGGTGCCCCTGGTGACCCCGTGGTCTAGACCCTCAGACACATCTGTCCAAAACTGCCGATTCGTACCTCCATATGCATAGTGGGCTTGTTATGACTTGGGGTTGCTAGGTTCTCCACTCGGATTGCGCTGAAGCCAACGGCGTACGGTGGCGATGCTCTCGATGCCAGCAGGATCGCGCCAGTCGCTCAGGGCCCAGTCCCACCTCTGGTCGCTCCAGCGCTCGGTGACCTCTTGCCAGCGAAGGTCCCACCACTCTTCAGAACGAGGGCGCCGAGCAATCGACCCAGATGCCCACGACGCCTGAAAGCTGCCGTCTTCGTCCCAGTCGTGGAGCTGGACGTGGGTCGCAGACCCGCCCAGCTTTAGCTGTGAGGTAGTTACGTTCGCCCGAAACCACGCTTCCCGATCCGCCATGTCTTGGGCTTCGGCGGCGTCACACTGGGCGATCAACTCATCCTCGGCAGCCGCCGGACCATCCCACGTGAACAGCTCATCGGTTACCGGCCTGCCGACTTCGAACCGTGTCCAGGTCCTGACGATGTGCTCACCGAAGCGCTGTTCCAGGAACAGGCCTGTCTCGGCATCGACGACCACTCTCATGTCGTACGGCTTGTGGATTGGCGCCGCGAACCTGAAACGCCATGCGGGCCGCCCCAGGTACTGGACCGATTCGATGGGCCCGACCGGGGTGCCGAACTCGTACTCACCCGGCTCTTGACGAACACGACGCCCAGCTAGATCGGCGCCCTCGCCAAGCCAGCCGTCCGGGTCGTATGCCGACGCGACCATCTCTTTGCCCCACCGCGCCCAGGTGGTGACGCCGTCGCTCACCAGGCGCACCTGCCCAGCCGCTGTCGTCAGCCGCATGCGCGGACCGTCGAGCACCACGTCAGTCACGATCGTTTCCTCATCGGGCCTTACCGAGGTGGTGCGACCATGGACGCTCACCGAGGGGCCGGGGCCGTCGGCCATGAGCGGCTCGAGAACGCGCCAAATCGCCTGGTCCGATGCCGTCAACGGGACGACCGGAACACGGTCCTGCGGCTTCGGGACAGGCGGTAGCTGATGACCAGCCCACGCCATGACCAACCGCACGAGGTCGGGGACTGGATCAGTGCCCTCTGCTGCCCATCCGCGCAAACCACGAGCACGCAATCCATCTGAGTCGCCCGCGGCCGCTAGTTCAGCGTTGCCCGCGGCCGCTAGTTCAGCGCAGACTCGGCAAAGCGATGAACTCGCGAACGACGTATCGACGTCGCGCAGACGAGGAAATTCAATGACTCGTTCGGGGGCTTCAAAGCACACCACGCACCGAATGCTGGGCCGACGGTCCTGCTCCCACGAGCTCGGCATCCTAAAGTCCCTCCCCAAAGTTTTGAAGTAGACGCAATACTGCCGCCCCATCTCCTTCAAACGTGGCCGAACGCGAACACAACCACGGCGGATTGTCGACCAGCCCGCCCGCATCGGCCTATCCCGCCACCACCAGACCTCGCACATCCGTAGGGAACCACCGATCTGGGACCCCAGAAGCACTTCTTGGCCTGGCTGGCGGCGTCGTCAGTCCAACCGGGACTAACAGCTCGTGTTGTTGCCGATGTCGTCAGCCTGATAGAAGGCGTAACGCCCTTTGGTTTTGATCGCCGCAATGTTGACGCAGTTAGAACTGTCGGGCGAGACGATCCTCTTGGAGCGGCCACCGATGACCGGGAACAGCGACCAGGTGCCGACCTGGCGCAGGTCTCGGCCGTCCGCGGCGAACTCGGCGCGGACCTGCGCCGGCACGTCCGCCTGCGCCACCGGTTCAAAGCGGTAGCCGTGGACGTAGAGGTGAACCGGCGTCGCAGACACGTCAAAAGTGCCGTAGTCGCGACGGTACCGAACGGCAGACGCAAAGAGCAGCACAACCACAACGATCACGATCACGGTTGTAGCCACTCGAGCCTTCGACTTCGTCACGGCTGCACGGTATGGCACTGACCAGCCATCGAGTTCTAAATCGCCTACACAAACCACCGTGTGTCCGTCGCGCCGGAGCCTGGCCAGCGGCCGGAGCCGCTAGCGATGTACGCGAACCTCAGGCAACAATCTAAGCAACTCTAGCAAATAACCGATAATAATTATTATGACAAGTTAAATGGTCGGCGGAGACGACGCTTGGGAATCCGGATAGCTCATCGCGGCTTGGTCTCGTGGGTCCAAGCGGTGCCATCCCAGCGTCGCCAGAAGGCGGTGTCGTGGGGTGAGGCGTACCAGGCGGCCTTCGCGGAGGGGTCTCCATTGGGCGGAGGTGCCTCAAAAACTGGGGTCCTTGTTTCCTCGTTATGAGTCCGAGCGGCGGTGGTCGGAAAATGCTGGCTGAGGATGCTGGTGGTCGGTGTTGGTGCATCGATCAGCACGGGGGCGGGTGGACCTTTTGGTGCTGGTGGTGGCGTGCTTCGTTGGACGGCCCCTGAGCTGCGCCATTCGAAGGCTTCTGGGGTGTCTCGATACTCCAAGAGGTATGAACCCGCGTACTTGTGGAGCAGGACTTTGACCTCGGCTGGGGTGGTGTAGAAAAACTCGCGCCGGGTGTTGATTTGGTTCACCTTTTGGTGGGCCAGGGCTTGGTGCAGGTGAGTCTCCAGCGCGACCGCGTCCTGGTGAAAGACCAGGGCGTGCACGTCGAATCTGAACGGGACACTGGCGTCGCCTAGTTCGTTGACTCGGTCCATCGGGTCGAGCCTGCGAGTCATCCCAATTTTGACCATGTCCGGGCCGAACGCCCCTACATTCGAGATGACATACACGTGACCGGCACGGGTGTTCGCTGCCCGTGCCTCTACGCCTTCGATCGACTGATGGATCTCTTGCAACTTCGCTTGGGCGTCCGCGCGTGCGGCCTCATCACCATCCGGTAGGCGCTCCAGCAAGTGCGAGTAGTGCTGTTGCTCTTTTCGTAGATCGACAAGTTTGGCTTCCATCTCTACCCGGGCTTTGGCCTCGTCCCGCAACTGCGCGCGGCGTTCGCGCTCGGCTTCCTTTTCCTGCTGTTTCTTCACCAGGTAATCGGCTGTGAGCTCCAACTCGTGGAGGCGCAGGCGGTGGTACGACGGCGCGATCCGGATGCTCATCGTTTTCCCGAGACGCTCGATCGTCATCGCGGCCTTGTCCAGGCGGCCTTTGGCCGACCCCAGCGTGTGAGGTCGGAGCGCCCGGATGAGGGTGTCAGCTTCGCTGTTGTATGCCCGCAGCATCAGCTTGGAGAAGTCCCGCACCATGGCTGTGCCCTTCGCGGTCGACCCGTCTACCGTCCAGTGCGTTACAGCCAGGACCGCCGACCGGGTCCTGACCAGCTCCTTCATCGACGCTTGAACCTCGCGCAACGCTTCCTGATATGCGATCGCGTCCTGCAGCGGGTGGTTGAAGGTGTACACCCCCGCTTCCTGCACATCGGCGTCGTTTAAGTCTTGGGCCAGGTCCGCACGTGCTGCTCGTTCTTCCGCACGGGCCGTGGTCGCTGCGACGCGCGCGGCACTGGCTTGAGCCTGCAGCTCGGCCACCTCCCGCCGCATCGCCGTGACCTGTTCAGCGACCGCCATCGGCTCCAAATTGCGGTAATAGGCCATCGCCTGCTGAGACCGTGCATTTGCATCGCGGTGATAAGCCACCGCCCGCTCCAGCTCCGCGACCTGAGCCTCCAGCTCATTGACGCGCTTCCCATCACCCCAAGGCATGCTCAACCTCCATCGTCCGGTGGGCGCTGCTGAACGTATACACGCCAAAAGTTGCCGTGCCCGGCCACGTTTGCCCGGGTTTGGCTCATGTCGGTCGCGTCGCGCTGTTCAGGGCCGAAACGACGACCGGTCCGTGAGGTACAGCGCCGCGCCCGCATCGGTGAGGGTCATCGTGCCAATGGGCTCGCACGCTTGGTCCAAGCCCGACTTGAAGGAATTTACCAGCGAGTCACCCGGTAGCCCTGTGCCACCGTCTGCTTGACGAGCGCCGCCCAGCATGTCGGCTGCAGCAACGAAACGCTGATGGGGATCCATCTCATTGATGAACTCATCACACGTCGTCGACGAATAGCCCTTTGTCCAAGTCTGCTCATATTTTCCGACGCTGGACGGGCCCGCGGCGCCCCCACCACTACTGCAACCAGCCAACAACAAAGTCACGATCAGGACAGCCCCCTTAAGCATGCGATACAAGCTAGTGCCCTATCCCCCCGAACGGTGCGAAGCAGTCGGGGCTCCGGCGTGCATCCGAAGGTGCCCCAAATTCAGCGGGATGTCCGTCACTGCCGTGCCTTCGCGTCGACTGACACCAACGGCAACACGTCGTCCTCCGCGTGAGTGAACTTCACCAGCGACGCGATCTCCCCTCGGACGACGCGCACTACGTCCTCGCGGAACTCTCTGGGGTAGGGCTTGGGCATAGTGAACATCCTTCCAGGCCCGCCCTGCCGGGCGAGCCAGATCAGATGTCACCTATTCGTGCAGCAGTCCCGAATGTTTTGAGGCCAGCGCTACGGAGCGTGTTGGTGTCTGGGGATCTCAGATCCGTTGCTCCGGATCAGTGGATTGGTAGTTGCTGGACCGAGCCCCGTACCTTTCCAGCCAGTTGCCGGCCACGGTGTCGGACCCACATCGCACCACCGCTACAGCGGTACATGTACACCGTATACACAGTCACCGGCGAACCTCGGTCGCTCCACGAACGCTCCGTCGTTCCCGAGGCCAGTTGGGTCACCGTCGGGTCAGAAGGGCACGCCTAGCGCTCAGCGTGAGTGTCGTTCTGCCATTGGTGAGGGCTTGGCCGAGCGCAGCCGCGCACCATGAGTTGATGGGCCACAGCAGCGCGGCGCCAGGTTGATGCTGCATGTACTGGGGGCGCAGCCGATGTCCGCCGCCGCACCGGTGACCGGTGCGGCGGTGGACAGGGTCAGACCTCAGCGGTTCTGCACTCCCGTGTTGGAGACGCCGATCTGGATGAGAGTCCCCTTCGCCAGGGTGCCCAGTGCCCGGTTGAGGACTACCGAGATCATCACCACCGTGATGCCGCTGCTGGTCTTGGTGACCTTGTGCAAGGTCACCGTGCCGAGGTTGGCCAGGTTGATCGTGGTGTTGGGCTTGACCGTGTCGGTGATCGAGGGCACGCCGGAGATCTTCAGGCCCACGAATTTGGACCCGTCGGTCGTGCTGACCGGTGCGGTGAAGCTCGTGCGGCTCGTGGTGGTCGAGGCCGTGATGGTCTGGACGCCGATCAGCGAGCCGAGCACCTTCAGACCGGTGATCTGATTCGTCGCCGAGCTGGTCAGCTTCGGTGTGGTCACCGAGGACGTGGTGCTCTTGACCGCCCCGACGCTGAGCACGCTCGGGATCGCCGATGAGCCGATGCTCACCGTGTTGTTGCCGCCGTCGCAGGCGACTCCGGCAAGTGCGGTGGGTCCGCTCTTGACGGTGGCGGACAGGGTGGCCTGCGTCCCGTAGGCCGAGCCAGTCGCGAAACCGGCCGGCGTGCCCTTCAACGCCGCGTACGACCGACCCACGATCACGTTCGTGCCGATCGGCAGACCGAGACTGTTGGACGCCGACACCGTCACGTGGATCGCGGTGGTGACCGCCTGCGTCAGGCCGTTGACCGTGGTGCGGGACTGCTCGTTGAGGACCAGCGAGGCGAACGGCTTACCGCCAAGGCTCAGGGTGGCCCTCGTGTTCGGTCCAACGCCGGCCGCGAACCCCTTGCCGGCGACCTTGATGCCTACGAAGGCCGTCGTGTTGGAGCCGTACGACGTCTTGGCGGGTGTGTAGGTCGCACGGGTCGTGGTCTTCAACGAGGTGGCGGTGACCAACCCGCCGAGCAGGTTGACCCCGGAAATCTGGGAGATGCCCTGCGAGGTGCGGCCGGAGGAATCGAGGATGCTGCGGCTCTGGCTGTAGTCGGTGCCCACCTTCCCGACCTTGCCAAGGTTGACCGACGCCACCTGGTTGGACCGGGTCAGGTTGGAAGTCGTGGTGCACGACACGGACGAGTAGGCCGTCGCCCCGGAGTTCAATGCCGCGACAGAGGAACTTACATACGTGCCGTATCCATACGCGGAGTATCCGACGGGTGCCGGCGTTGCGACCGCCGCCGAGGCGGTCGGTGGATGCGCGGTCAGGGCGAACCCTGCGGCGACAGTGGTGGCGATGAGGACTGCTGATGTCTTCTGCACGGCTGTTTCTCCCCTTGAACGTGCTGGTCGACCGGCCCGAGCGCTTGGGCGACACGACCGAAAAACGGTTGATGCAAGGAAAGGTAAGGCGGGTGTGATACGGGACGGGGGATTAGAACCTGGTCAACTTGATGAAACGTAGGTAACGCTGGCGTAGGGGCCGGATCTCCTCACAGGGTGATGCGCGTGGCGAACGCTCGAGCACTAACCAGATCCCTCTGATTCAGGTGGTCTTTACCGCCCCCGCCGGTCCTGCCAGACGAAACCCAGGTACGCACCGTTCGGCACACGAACATGCCAATGACACGAAAGCCCTTGTCCTCGGGATGCTCTCGGAGCGAGTGCGAGTGATGACGTGCCGGGAGCTCAGGCAGGGCGCTGGTGGCGAACACGAACGCGTCCTTGCGGCTCACGATCGGTAGGCCTTCGACACAGGTCATGAGCCGGTGCTCGAACCCATCCATTGAATTTCTGAGCCGAAACCGATCCGATCAGCCTGAGCCAAATCCTCGGAGGTAGCCACCTCAGGGGACACGACGGGAGCGTTCAGAACTTCTGCGATGGCAGCGGCCACCCGGTGCGTACTGCCATGGGGCGCTGGAGATGAGCTGATGAGGATGGTGTTCATCACGAGACCGCTCCGTAGGCCGAGTGGGTAGACCCAAGCTACGTGCGCGAAGAAGCGTCTGGTCAGAATGAGGCCACCCCACACGACAAACCAGCACCCGGCAGCTGCGAGGACGCCGACTGACCCACCTCCCAACACTGCACCACGCCGACCTACCCAGCAGCAGAAGGGCCACCCCTACCGGGGCGGCCCTTCTGCAGTCCTGTTCGAAACGGTCATTGACCAAAGGTCGCAATAACCGCGTCGTCGATCCTCATGTCATCGACGGAACAGCCGACCGGCGTGGACAAGTCCGTCGTCGTACCGGACGCGTTGCGCTCGGAGTCAGTGGGCCTGGCGGTAGGCGTCCTGCACCTGTTGTGAAACACGGCCCCGGTCGCTGACGTGGTGCCCGTTGGCCCGGCCCCACTCTCGGATCTTGTTCAACAGTTCCGGGTCAGCCTTTGGCCTTGAGACGCCGCTTGCGCTGCTGCGCTTTGAGGCGGTGCCGCGGACCTTGCGAGCCGCACCGATCCAGGTCGTGAAGCCCTCTCGTAGCTGCGTGGCGTGCTGTTCGTTCAGGTCCACCTCATAGGTGGTCCCATCAAGAGCGAACTGCACGGTCTCGACCGCATCGGTGCCATCGATGTCGTCCTCGAGAATGACCTGAACTCGCTGTGCCACAAAAACTCCCCAACCATAGATCGCATTGCCGCTTGTGGGCACTGAACATTGCTCCCGACAGTGAGATCCTCCCACGACCCGGACGGGCGCCTAACAGCTCAGTCGGAGCGTGACCCGGTTCTCCGGACACGGGTGTTGTGGTGATCATGCCGCCGGGTCGGCGGTTTTGTGAAGCTGTTCGTAGTCGTGCGGGGACCGCATGTCGAGGTTGGTGTGTCGGCGGCGGGGGTTGTACCAGGCTTCGATCCATTCGAAGATCGCTGCTGCAATCTCTTCGACAGTGGCCCAGGTGCGGATGTCCAGCAGTTCGCGTTGCATCCCGTTCCAGAACGATTCCATCATCGTGTTGTCGACGCTAGAGGCGACCCGGCCCATTGACCCCAGCAGTCCTTCGGCGCGTAACCGGTGGCCGAATACCCATGATGTGTATTGCGATCCGCGGTCCGAGTGCAGGATCGTGCCCGGTGGCGGGCGGCGACGCCAGGTGGCCATTTGGAGCGCGTCAACGACCAGCTCGGTGCGCATGTGGTCCGCGATCGACCAGCCCACGATCGCCCGGGAGAACACATCCAGCACCGCGCAGCAGTAGACCGTCCCGGTGCTGGTGGGGTGCTGGGTGATGTCGGTGCACCACAACCGGTCCGGGCCATCGGTGACGAATCGGCGGTTGACCAGATCCTCGTGCACCGCCTGCGCCGGCCGGGAACGGTGCTTGGGCCGGTGGCACAGGCCACGAATACCGGTCAGGCCCATCAACCGGGCCACTCGCTTGCGCCCGACGCGCACGCCCCTGACCCAGGCGTAGCTCGGCGTGCACCCGCGGCGCCCCATAGGCCCGGCGGGACATCGCGTGGATATCCACGATCGTGTTGGCCAACACCGCATCCGCGGCATCCCGCGCCGACAGCGGCCGGCCGCGCCACTCGTAGTAGCCCGACCGTGACACACCCAGCACCCGGCAAGTCACCGCGACATCGACCCGCAGGGCGGTGTCCTCGGCGAGTTCGTGGACCAGCCGGAACCCTATTTTGGGAGGACGTTCTCCCGGGCGAAGTAGGCACTGGCACGTTTGAGGATCTCGTTTTCCATCTCCAGCACCCGGGTGCGGCGACGTAGCTCGACCAGCTCTTTGCGTTCAGTGCTGGACAACCCTTCCTTAGCGCCGGTGTCGATGTCGGCCTGAGCCATCCACCGCCGCAGACACGACTGGCTGATCCCCAGATCCTTCGCGATCCGGGCCACCGGCTGCTGGCCCTGCCGGGCAAGCTCTACTGCTCGCGCACGGAACTCGGGCGGTTTCGCTGCAGGCATCACAGGACTCCTCTCCTGAGACAATCATCGCCTCAGATCAGGTGTCCGGGAAAGCGGGTCACGCTCCGTCCGTGCGTCACGCCCGCGCACCCGAACGCCGAAGAGACCACTCCCCCACAGGCCGCTCTCCAGCGCACCCACCCCGCGCCCCTGCTCGAGAGTCACCGTGATCGGACCTTCCGAGCACCAATACCAGTGAGCAGGACTCTCGAGCACGGTTCCGCACGGTGCTCACGTTCCGCATTGACCCGCTCCAGCTGCTCCAAATAGATCGTTACTGAGCAGCTCGCCTGACCGGTCTACGACAGGGCCACCTGCACGGAAAGGATCTGACCCTGACGGCGGACAATGACCGTGAAATGCTTCTCCTTGGGCTTGATGACTACGGCGGCGGCCAGGTGGTCCTTTGCCTTGGCGGTGCGCGTGATGGTGGCGGCATGGGGCGAGATTGAGACAACCGCACCGTGGTCGCAGCCGGTGGAGACCCGAAGGTAGATCGCCTCCCCAGCAGTAAGCGTCATGATCGGAGCCATACGCGGGGTCGCTTGGTAGGACACCGCCCCCGCGGCGCCGTTCCACAAGGTGGTGCCGCACACCTTCAGAGCAGGGCCAGGGCCACCAGCGGTGATCTTCTCCGAGGATGAACACCCGGTCGCGGCAGCGAGCAGCGCGGCGGAGGCCAGCACAAGCCGCGGTCGGTAGCGCGGTGAGAAGGACACAGTCTCAGGATGTGTATGCGGTGAGGGTGAGCCACCGTACGACTTGTGTCCGTGACTGGGTCCTCAATGAGGGCAGGCGCGCCCAGTACGTCAGGTACGCGTTCTGCACGCGGGCATCTGCGGCGTCGACCCCCAGCACGAGCAGATGCCCATGAACTTCCGCGGCAGTCAGGTCATAGATTCGCGTGAACGCTTGCACGTCCCCTCCCGCGGCTGCTGCGACCTGGTCAGCCCACCAGTCGTCCACGAATCGTGTCTAGCACGCCCAACCTGAGATGTGGCAATGCCTTTGAGCAGGCCCGCACCTGCCGAGCGTGCCACCCAGCACCCGACGGCAGGAGCTGCACGTTGCCCCCAGTTTCACGACCGCACCCGGTCACCTCCCTTGCGCCAGGGCAAACCATCACCCTTCCCACATCGGAGGCGGTGAGACGGGGTTTCCGCTGGGGGTATCCACGCATCTGAAGCTTCCCCGCAACAGTGCCGGCTCCCTAGGCCCTCATAGTGCCGGTCTACTTTTCCGGCGGGGTGCGGGGTGGGTGGAAGGTGACGTCGACGTCCTCGAATCCCTTGCTGCGCTGGGCGGTGGCTTGTCCGGTGTAGGCACGCCGGTCTCCGCGGGTGAGGACGACGTCGTCGGTGAAAGGGGTCAGCAGCGAGCGGGGGTGCAGCTTGCGCACCCGGACCACGTTGATCTCTACGCACAGCACGATCGCGACCCCCGTGAGGTAGAGGAACGCCAGGAGCCCCAGGACAAGGGCGAACACACCGTTGGTGGCGCTGGCGCCTTTGATGACGTGTCCGACGTACACGACGCCGAAGGTCTGCAGCAGCTGCCAGATGACGGCGGCGATCAGCGCCCCCGGCGCAACGTCCCGCACCGACAGGTCGCGGGCGGTGGCGATGCGGAACGCGAGCACGAAGACGGCCGCGTTGACCAGCACGGACGCGATCAGCACCACGATCTTCAACACGGGTCCTAGGGAGCCGGTGTTACTGGCGCCAAAGGTGGACAGCGCGGTGGTGCCAAGGACGGCCAGGCCGGCGGTGCCGAGCAGGAGCAGACTGCGGGCCCGTGCCTTGAATGGGTTCGGCCGGCTGTTCTTCGGCACCATCCACGCGGTGTTCATCGCGTTCTGCAGGGCTTGGGCCACCCCCAGGCCGCCGTACAGGGACCCCAGGATGCCGATGATCAGCCCGACCGTGCCGCCCCCGATCCTTCGAGAGCTGTTGAGCTGGTCACCGACGACGGGGAACTGGCTCAGGGCCGAGTGCAGGATCTGATGCTCCAAGTGCGCATCTCCGGAGAGCACGAACCCCAGCACCGTGGACAGCAGCAACAGGAGCGGGAACAACGACACGAAACCGTAGTAGGCGATCAACGCTGCGAGGTAACCGCCGGAGTCGTCGAAGTACTTGTAGAGCACTGCCAGCGGGAAACCCGCGGCCGGGTGGCGGCGTTGAAACCTGTCCAGCCACGGCTCGGGGACGTCATCTTCATCGTCGTGGGTATGCGACAGATCCGCTGAGGCTGCGGGACGCGAGCTCGCGGGCGGGTCGCCACGTTCAGGGTCGTTGTTCACTTGGCTCCTGGTGTTGCCCATGACCGGGTGGCCGGGGTCGTGTTCGGGCGCCCCACGTAGTCAGTCGATGACGCTACATCGGGAACCAACCACGGCAAACCGCCCCCTCGGGGGACGGCATCATCCAGCCCAGATCCGGCGACAACACCCGAACCAGGCCCACCAGCAGTTGCTCATCCGCGCCGGGCAGTTCCTGAGCCTGCCCGCTCCACGTCAAACTTGCCCACACTTGCCACACCCACCGACCTTGCCGTTTGGCCCGGGGGTCATTCGACACATTTGTCGGAAAACCTAGATCGGGACCCCAGACAGACACTTTCCAGCACCGCAGCAGGTGTCGTCTTGAGGTGTACCCCAAACCGACAGTTGCAGTGCCGTGGGGACTGTCCGGCAAACGGTGTTTTCGGCCTGACGCGCCGGCTGCGGTTGGCGGGAAGGTTTGTCACTGATGACCGGAACAATCACGGGCGTGAGCTCGATGCCGAAGGAACCGAAGAAGGAACGCTCCTCGCGTGCGACCGCGGTGGAGCGGGCTGCGGTCGCGCAGTTGGTCAAGGCGGCGCGGGCGCGCGGTGAGGACATCACCGGCCCGGACGGGCTGTTGAAGTCGATCACTGCCACGGTGCTGGAAACCGCGCTGCAGGAGGAGATGACCGACCATCTCGGGCACGCCAAGCATCAGGCTCCCGAGGGTCGCGCAGCGAACATCCGCAACGGAACAAGGCCCAAGACGGTGCTGACCGATGCCGCGGGCGAGGTCGACATCGACGTGCCTCGGGACCGTGCCGGCACCTTCGAGCCGGTCATCGTGGCGAAGCGGCAGCGGCGACTGACGGACGTGGATGCGGTCGCGATTTTCGTTGTACGCCAAGGGATTAACGACCGGTGAGATCTCTGCGCACTTCGCCGAGGTGTACGGCGCGAGCATCTCCAAGGACACTGTCTCGCGGATCACCGACAAGGTGGTGGAGGAGATGCAGGCCTGGTGCGCCCGCCCGTTGCTGGGGATCTACGCCGCCGTGTTCATCGACGCGATCTACGTCAAGGTCCGTGACGGACAGGTCGGGAACCGGCCGTTCTACGCCGCGATCGGAGTCGACCCGGCCGGGCACCGCGACGTGCTGGGGCTGTGGGCCGGCACCGCCGGTGGCGGGGAGTCGGCGAAGTATTGGATGGGCGTACTGACCGACCTGAAGAACCGCGGCGTGGCCGACGTCTTCTTCATCGTGTGCGACGGGTTGAAGGGGCTGCCGGACGCGGTCAACAGTGTGTTCCCACTGGCGATCGCGGCCGCGTGCGTGATCCACCTAATCCGAGCCACGCTGCGGTACGCCTCGCGCAAGTACTGGGACCAGCTGGCCCGGGACCTCAAAGCGATCTACACCGCGCCCACCATCGACGCCGCCTGGGCCGGCTTGGAGGAACTGGAGGAGAAGTGAGGCAAGCCCTACCCGGCGATCCCGAAACTGTGGCGGGCCGCATGGGAGGAGTTCACACCGTTCCTGGCCTACGACGTAGAGATACGCCGGGTGTTGTTCTCTACGAACGCGATCGAGTCACTGAACTCCCGTTACCGGCGCGCGGTCGGTGCCCGCGGCCATTTCCCCACCGAGCAGGCCGCGCTCAAGACGCTCTACCTGGTCACCCGAGGTCTGGACCCCAAGGGCACCGGACAGGCACGATGGGCGATGCGGTGGAAACCAGCCCTGAACGCGTTCGCCATCACCTTCGCCGACCGCATGCCGGCCGCGGAGAACCTCTAACAATGAACGCCGGAAACACCGTTCATCTGACAGGCCCGGCTGAAGCAGTGTGCTGGCCTGGGGGCGGACCGCAGGTGTGCTTGTGGTTCGGGCATGAGGTGTGAGACCCGGAGTGCATGATCCGTAAAAGGCTTATGTTTACTGCCCTCACGCCACAGGTCTTGCCGAACAACGGTTGCGGCTACGCGGAAGTATTGCCCTGGCGTGCAATCAGAACGACGCTTTCGCTCTGGCGGGTGTGTTACCAGTCCAGGGATCCGGCGAGGCGGATGCGTGATCCCCACACGCCGACGTGTTCGGCGCTGCTGGCATCGGCGCATTCGGTTCGTACAGGACAGGTGCCGCACCGGTGGGAGGCCGCTTCGCGGTCCGCACGATCGTTGCTGGTCCACAACGATGGGTTCTTCTCGCAGGGCACGTGGCCCTCAGCCAGCCGGACAGCGCGTAGCGCACTGCTGAGTCGCCGTTGAGCGAGGTCGATGGGGCTTGCCGCGTCACGCATGGGGATTCCCTTCGTAGGAGAAGCACGATCTTCCGCGTCTCGCTGGTTCTTCTATACCCCGTTCGGACGACACGTCACCCCGTCTGAAGCTCGAGGGTGTCATGCACCGGGCCATGACCAGCTCTGCAGTGCCAAGAGGGCGTTGACGACGCGGTCACGTTGTGGTGTCGGCTTGGCCCAAGGTCTTGGGTAGCTCCCGGGTCCAAACGAGCTGCTCGGCCACCAAGGCCAGCTTCTGGTTGGTCTCTTGAGATGCACGGCGCAAAAATGAGAACGCTTCGTCAGGGCCGATGCCGTATCGCTCCATCAGGATGCCCTCGGCCTGACCGATGACCGTGCGGGTGATCATCCCTTGGTTGCGGTTCTCGATTTCTTGGCTGTCTGAGACTGCCGCTGCGAGGTGAGCGGCCAGGGTCTCGGCCATCGCAAAGTCCCCCACATCGAACGCTCTCCCCCGCCCGGAGTACAGATTCAGCGCGCCAAAGGATCGCTCACCGCTGTACAGCAGCAGGGACAGCAAGGAATCCACCTGCAGCTCTTCATACACTCGCTGGCCCCAGGCCAACCATCGCTGGTCGTTCTGCAGGTCGCTGACGAACGACGTGCGGTGCTCTAGCTGTGCGACTTCCACACAGGGTCCGGTGCCCAGCTGGTTCTGCAGCTCGTCCGCGCGGATCGCGACCCGGTCGCTGGAAGCTCCCGAACGCAGGACCCCGCCGTCGACCATCGTCAACCCCGCGTGGTCACACCCGTCGATCAGCTCCACCGCCAGGTCAACCCCAGCCTGCATCCGCGCGGCGGGTTCATTCGACCGATGCAGTCCCCGTGACAACCGTTCCTGCTCACGAGGCGGCACACCGTCACCGCCACCACGTGCATCACTCACCGTTCTTATCCTTCCTCTGGGCATCCTTGGACTGCCAGGTTGAGTACGTCCCCCGGGCGCCCCGCACCGAGCCGACCTGGGAGCAACCCTCGTGTTGGGGCATGCGCGGCTGTGTGGTTGGGAGACCGGGAAACGTCGTCGGCGGGGGCGGAGTGCAGCGGTATCGCGTGGTGCAGCTGACCGCCAGGTGAGCCGCACCCGGTGCAGCGGCCCAGGATCTTTTCGGGTCCCGGGCCGCTGCACTCTGTCCCGTGCGGGCTGAGTCAGTCGCGAGAGGTGGTGTTTTGGATCTTGTTCAGTTGCCGGGCAGCCGCGTCGCGTCCGCCGAGACCGAAGGCCAAAGCTGCCGCGGCAGCACCACCGACGACGACCGCGCCGAAGGCGAGGTTGACGATGGAGTCGGCCAGGCCCATGTACTTCAGACCCATCGCCACGAACAGCACGACCGTGGCGTAACGGACGATCTGCGCCGCCTGGCTGCCGCCCATGGCCTTAGCCAGCAGGTTGGCGATGAACACGCCGGCGGCGATGACGACCGCACCGAAGATGACGCGACCACCCAACGCCAGGATGGTGTCGAGGATCGTGGTGACCTGCGGGAAGTGCAGCAGGTTGGCCGCGGCCACCGCGAAGAACAACACGATCGCGATCTGCACGATGCGCGCGACGATGCTCGACACGTCACGGTCGCCAGCCTCAATGCCCACGCTGCTCAGGGCCTTGTTCAACCCCAGGCCGCGCAGGATGGGCTGCAGGAGGTTGACCACGAAGCGTGCGATGACGATGCCCAGAGCCAGCAGGATGCCCGCGCCCAGGATGGCCGGCAGTGCGTTCAGCAGGGTCGACAGCAGCCGGGTGGCGGGGTCGGAGATGGACCGGATGTCCAACGCACCCAGTGCCGCGATGGCCACCACCAGCAGGATCACCGCGTACAGCACCTGACCGACGATGGTGGAGATCTGCGGACCGTTGGCCGACGCGTTGCTCTGTTGGCTGTCGGAGGGAGAAGCCCCGCCACGGCTGGAGGAGGTGGTCGCGCTGCCGCTGCCGCTGAGGCGGGCGGAGTACCGGTCCACGTTGGCGGCTTGCAACGCGGTGACGACCAGTTCGCGGACGATCTTGGCCACGAGCACGCCGATGAACAGGATGAATCCTGCGGCGACGATCTTCGGGATCGCACCGAGCAGACCGCTGAGCATGTTCTGCAGGGGGCTGACCACTTGGGTCAGCGCGAACACGTTGAGCACGGCGATCAGACCGAACAACCAGATGACCAGCGAGGCGATCGAGGCCAAGGAGTCGGCCAAGTCTTGGCCGTTGCCGGCCTGCCGGTGCAGGAACTGGACCTTGTTCAGGCCCTTACTCAGAAGAGACTTGACCACCTTGGCCAGAATCCACGTCACGGCCAGGATGACGATCGCTGAGACGACCTTGGTGATGATCCCGGAAAACCCGAAATCACTGAGTTGTAACGCGCTGCTTTGGTGCATGTGCTGTGCCTCGTTTCTGATTAGGCGAATGCGTGCGAGACGCCCGCGTCTGTGTCGCCGAAAACTTCATCAGGGGCGGCGCCCCGTGCGTCACGAGTGATGCGGGCGTATTGCATCAGGATCGTCTGATTGGCGGGTCGTTGGCCGCTACTTCTGGTGTTTGCCTTCTTTGCGTCGTTTGTCCTGCGAGCCCAGGTCATCGACGCCGCCGTTGGTCGCGTCGAATGCCTCGTTACGCGTCTCCTGCCGACGCTCGTCGTGCTCTTGGCGATGGTTGCGGATCTCTTCATTTGGCTTGTGGTGGCCCATTGCGACTCCTTGTTATGTTCGTCCTGCGGTATGTGCCTCGGCGGGATGGTTTCATGGGGTTGGTTCGTCCTCAGAGACGATAACCACTCGGCCACCACCCGCGATGTGCCCCACGGTCGCAGTGCCGCGACCCGCCGAGGGGCGCAGCTGGCTGGGAAGATCAGTCAGCGGCAATGGTCCCATCACGTCTACCTTGAACTGCTGTAGCACCCATGCCCGTGGATCGTTGTGATCACTGTTTTGCGGTGGCGTGATGGGAGACCATTCGCCCGGCTCATCGGATTCGTTGAGGTACAACTTGATATTCACGGTCCTGGATTCTCCTAAAGTCTGAAGGTGCTAGTGACGTGGTCTGAGTTGAACGCCACGCGGATCCATGCAGGTGGGCTCGCCCTTCCCCTGTCGGGCTTTTTGGTCCGTCCGCGGTCGCATCTGTGGCTCAGCGGCGTCCGAGTCGTCTCTCGCCGGAGGCTCCCGGGGTGTAGGTCAGGCCGTAGTGCTCGAACAGGCCAGGTTCGGCCTCTGCGGTCAGTTCGCCGTCGGTGTCGATGGCTGGCGCATCTTTGACGAGCTTCTTATCGGCCATGACCCGTACGTGCGATGGAGCGACGCGGGCGCCATCGAGGGGCGCGAACGTCAGGCGGTGACGACCGACGATGCCAATTCTTACCGATGCGAAGACGGGTTCCTGGGTGGCGGTGTCGAAGTACACCGCCTCGAGTGAGCGGATTTTGGTGCCGTCGCTGTCGACCACGTCATGGTCGCGCCAGTCGCGGATGTCATCGACGTCGAACTTCATTGTGTTCTCCTGTTTCGGGTGAAGAGGTTTAATGCTCGCTAGTCGGTGCTTCGGTGGTGCCCGGGGCTGACAGTGCGCCCCGGCCCAAAGAAGTGCCCGGCGAAGGTCAGCGTCGGGGTTTGCCGCCGCGCAGGCGGCTTCCGCCAAAGACAAGCGTTGCGAGGAACAGCACGGCGGCAACGACGGTCAGCCATATCAGGCCGTGAATGACGACGCCGATGATGGCAAGAACGATCCAGATGATGATCAGCAGCAGGATGAACGCCAGCATGAGGTGGTCTCTCTTTCACTGATAAACAGGGCGACGGTTGGGGTGGCCAGGGTCACCGGTGGGACCGAACGTGGACGAGATTGCGCCCGGGCCTGGGATCGCGGTCGGCGCGATGTCGGTGAGGACGCGAGCGGGGGCAGTACCAGACAGCACGTCGACTCGCCGACGTGGAGCTTGCCCAGCGGCGCCAAGATGGCAGCACTGACAAAGACCTGTGCTGCCCGCGCCAGGTAGCGAACGCAGGTTGAGGGTGCTGTGCCCAGGGCCATCGGATTTAGTTATGGCCGGCGTACGGGTCCGTGCGGTCGATAGCGCGGTGGTAGCGCATTCCGCCCAAGCCACCCAGCATCGCCCCGATGAGGCTGGCTGCTGCGACCGCGATGAGGGCGACGATGCCGGTGGTCGTCAGCGTGCCTTCCTTGACCGGGATTCGGGGGAAGGCGTTCAGCTTGGCCAGCAGGTTGTACTTCTCACCGGCCACCGCGGCCAGGATGGCGAGGACAATCGCGATGACCAGCGCCCACAACCACACGGCGATGCCTTGTCGGATGCCGTTGAACCTGGCCATCCGGCCTGCGACGTACCCGCCGCAGTAGTAAGCCACCAGCACGATCAGCAGCAGCACGATCGCTCCGACGACGCCCACCGTCGAGGCATTGCTGGATGCGGTGTTCTTGGCGTTGGTCACGTTGGTGTTGTTCACGACGCCGACCCCGGCCCCGATGGCGGCGATCAGCGCGGTCAGCAGGACCGCCATGCCGGTGGCGGTGAGCCACCCGAAGAACGCGGACCCGATCTTGACTCCCCCGTGTTCGCGTTTCTGGGCGGCGGCCACCGAGCGCATGCTCATAGGTTCGCGGTCGCGCCGATACCCTGAATCGTCGTGATGCCGGTCAGAGATGGACCGGACGTGCCGCGAGTCGTGGTCCAGCTCCGACCCTGAACCTTCGGTGGTGTCGAACGATTCGCGCGCCGGTGTACGTCCGCTCGCTCCGCGGGGCGTCGTGTCGGGGTTGACCCTGTGGGCGCCGTCGTCGGTGGTCATCTGATGCTCCTGGGGGTATTAAAGGGGGTGAGTCGGTCGTGGCGGGCTGCGGCGCCGGGGAGACCGTGCTACGCCGCAGGCCCGATCTCCGGACCTGCGGCGTAGCGGGTTTCTTAACGGTTGTTGTTGCCTCGGCCCTCAAGTCCGGTGTCGCCGTCGGCGGCGTCGGTCTCGATCTGCTCCTTGCGGACCTGCTCGGTGACTTCCTGCTCGCCGGTGACGGTCTCGGTGTCGAGCTTGACCCGCTCCACCGGCACCGTCTCCTTGTTCACCACCGGCTGCTCCGCGTG
Source organism: Allobranchiibius sp. CTAmp26 (assembly GCF_017565405.1). Lineage (GTDB taxonomy): Bacteria > Actinomycetota > Actinomycetes > Actinomycetales > Dermatophilaceae > Allobranchiibius. The sequence goes on along the minus strand of NZ_JAGEKR010000021.1, from coordinate 60,902 downwards.
CAGGGTGACCTCGTGCTCCTCCTCGGTCAGGTCCCCACCAGAGAGCGCGTCACCGCGGTTCTCCTCAGTGATGGGCTCGCGCACCACCCGGACCTCTTCGTGGCTGACCGGCACGGTCGTGGTGACGTTCTCGGTCACCACGTACTTGCGCAACCGCGCCCGACCGGTCTCGACCTGCTCGGTGCCCACGTTCAGCCGCTCCTCCGAGCGGGTCATCGCCTCGTCGGTGGTCGGTCCGGAGGTGTCCTGCCCGACGATGCCGGCCTCGCCGGTCCGGTCACGACGGTCGTCGTCGCGCTGAAGGCCCTCGTGGTGGTCCCGCCCGAAGTCACGGCCCCCGGCGTCACGGCCCCCGTTGTCGCGACCGGTGGTGACCGGAGCGTTGTAGTCCAGGCCGTAGTACTCGTACAGCTTCTGCTCCTGTTCCACATCCAGGTGCTGTTCGGCGTCGTCCATGCGCGGGGCGTCCTTGACCTTGCTCTTGCTGTAGGGCAGCTTCAGGTCCTCGCCCTCGACCTGGGCGTCACGCAACGGGATGAACGTCTCCGAGGTGCCGAACAACCCGGTCTTGACGGTGACCCACTCGGGCTGACCACTCTGGTCATCCAGGTAGATCTGACCGACCGAGCCGATCTTGGCGCCCTCGTTGTCAATGGCGTTGCCGCCGATGAGGGTCTGAATCTGTTCTGTGGAGATCATGAGCTTCCTTCGCAAACAGAGGGATGGTGTAGGTGATACAACCGGCGCACCGGTGTGGTACTTGGTGCGGGAATGACGTCCTTTCCTAGGGGTGTCAGCACGCCCCCCGAGGGTGTACTGGACCGGCTGGTAGTGGGTGGCTGGCAAGGAGGCCCGCCGCGAGTGGTGCTAGTCGATGTTCTTCTGGTCGCGGATGCGGGCTGCCTCCTCGGCCTCGCGCCGTTGCGGGTCATCGAGCTTGCGGGTGTCACGCAGCTCGGCGAAGGGCTCAACGTCCTCAGGCAAGCCCGACCGGATGGCTCGTTCGCGCTGGGTCTCGGCGTTGAACTCCGCCCCCAACAGCACCGCGATGTTGCTGATCCACAACCAGACCAGGAACACGATCACGGTGGCGAACGACCCGTACGTCTTGTTATAGGACCCGGAGAACGACACGTACACCGCGAACAACGCCGAGGCGACGATCCAGGCCACGACGGCAATGACGCCGCCCAGGCTGATCCAGCGCAGACCGGGCTGTTTGACGTTGGGGCAGGCCTTGTACAACAACGAGAACATCAAGCTGACCACGATGATCAACACCGGCCATTTGGCAATTTCCCAGATCAGCACCGCCGTGTGCCCGATCCCGAAAGCGTTGCCCAACTGCGAGGCCACGGGTCCGGTCGCGATGACCATCACGGCACTGGCGGCCAACATCACCACTAGCGCCAAGGTCACCAGCAGACGCACCGGCGCGGTCTTCCAGACCGGACGCCCCTCATCGACGTTGTAGATGGCGTTGGAGGCGCGCATGAACGCCGCGACGTACCCCGAGGCGGACCACAGAGCCAGGGCCAGGCTGACGATCAGGGCGACACCGGCCGCGCCGGCCTTGCCCTGCACCTGGGTGATGATCGACCTCAGGACATCAGTGACCCCGCCGGGCGCGATCGAGGAAATATTGGCCAACAGCGAGTCGGTCTGATGCTTGCCCAGCAACCCCAGCACCGAGACCAGAGCCAGGGCAGCGGGGAAGATCGCCAGGATCCCGAAGTACGTCAGGGCTGCGGCGAAGTCGGTGACGTTGTCGTGCTTGAACTGCTTGACCGACCGCCGCAGGACCGCGAACCAGCCAGATTTCGGCACGTCCGTCGGTCGGTCCGGCCCTTCCGCGTCGTCCCGGTCACCGGCCCGTCCATAGCCGGCGTCGAAGTGTCGCCGCCCGTCCTCGGATCGTCCTGGCTGGGACACCGCCTCAGCCGGCATAGTGCCCGCCGATGGTGCCTGACCCATCAGTACCGGTGGTGGCGTCGTCGGTCACGTCGCTGGTGGCGTCCTGGGCGTGATCGCGCACGTCGGCGGTAGCCCGCTTGGCGTGTTCGGTGGTCCGGTTCGCCGCCTCCTGGGCAGTGCCCTGCACCGACCGGGCGGCCTCCTTCGCCGGTTCCTTGAGGTTGCCGGCAACTTCTTGCGCGGACTGCTTGACCGATTCGGTGACACCGCCGGCCTGCTCCTCTACCCGTGCCGCCGCCTTCTGCTCGGCCTCAGAGGCAGGCAGCAGCGACGAGAGCAACCACCCGGCGCCGAACGCGATCAGACCGGCCGCGACCGGATTGCCCTGCGCCTGGCCACGGACCACGTCGGGGGCCGACCCGGCCGCGTTGCTGGTCGCGTCCTGGGCGGACCCGGCCGCCCAGGCGGCGCCCTCCTTGGCGGCCTGGGCGGCGCTGGTTCCCACGCCCATCACCCGGTCTTTAATCGCTCCGAGACCCTGGGAGACCTTCTCGCGGCGGGTGCCGACGAACCGCTGCGGGTTGACCCGGTCGGTCAACCGGCTCACGTCACCAGCTAATGCGTCCTGCGTCTGACGGGTGTTGGCGGCGAGCTGGTCGGGGTCACTCATGGCGGTCTCCTCCTCGAGCCGTGAAGGTGCTCGGAATGCGTTTGACGGAATCGATGGTCCGCTTCGGGGTAAGGCTGATTGACCGCAGTACGCCGCGGCCTACCAGGAACAGGACGGCAGCGATGAGCGCCCATACCAGGGCCACGACCAGCGCGGCCCACGCCGTGCCGATCAGGTGCCCCAGGCCCCACCAGGCCGCTGTGGAGGCGAAGATGACCGCCATCACGGCTGCGAAACCGGCCCCGCCGACCATTCCGGCGCCCTTGCCAACCTTGCCGACCTCGGCGCCGATCTCGGCCTTGGCCAGCTCGACCTCCTGCCGCATCAGCGTCTTGACGTCACGCGTGGCATCAGCGACGAAGTCTCGAACCGCGGCCTTCTCCTCCCCCGAGGGAGGCAGCTGTCCACCCAGGCCGGTGACCTCCTCGCGTAAGCCCTGAACTTCCTCGCGCAGATCACTCATGCCCGGGCCACCCCTGCGTCACCGAACGGGTACTCCACGCAGAGTCTCGCCCGGCGTCGTGGCCTGTCGGGCGCTCGGAACCAGCACCGGTGTCGGCGTGCTCGGTGTCGGTGTGCTCGGCGACGACGCCACGGGTCAGGCGTCCAGCCACCACACCGGCCAGTGCGGCGAGTCCCAGGAACGTACCGGGGCGTTGCCGTCCGAACTGGCGCACCTCGTGCAGCACCTGCGCGCCGTCGCGCTGGTCCAGCCAGTCCGCGGCACCTCGTACCCGGTCTCGGGCCGTGGTGGCCGCGTCGATGGCGGTGCCCTGCTGCTCGACGTGGTCGGTCATTGCCGCCAGCTGCTCCCCCAGGTCCCGCAGGGTCTGCACCGCCGACGTGCGCTGCACCTCGACCTGTTCGTTGACCTGGATCTTGGTTTTGCCCAACAGGTCGCTGGCACGGTCCTTGGCCTCCCCGGCGACCTGCCCGGCCGCCTGCTGCCCGGTGCGAGCAACGTCAGCCGCGGCCTGCTGACCATGCCCAGCCACGTCGGCTGCGGCGTCCTTGGCCTGCCCGGCGGTCGACTGCTGCGACCCACCCGTGGAGCGACGGTCAGCCCTTCGCGGGAAGGGATCGCTGTCTGAATGGCTCATCAGTACCTCCGCGGTGCTGCGCACCTAGTTGTCGTGTGGTGTGTTCCTGGGCCGCCTGGACGAGCATTGGTTCAGTCGCCCACTGTCGGATACCCACTTCGAGCTCATGCACACCGTATAGGAAAGTGCGTACGGTGTATACGAAAGCTAGTCCTGACGATCCGTCACCGATCTGGTCGTCCTGCGAAGGTGCGGCGCCCGTAGAGTGCCCCCACGAGACCCAATAGCTGCGCTGGGTGGCACCACTCAACGAATGTGGGCGAAGGGCAGGTGAGGTCATGAAGAAGGCGGATACCCGGCCGACTGGCACTGCCCGACGCAAACTCTCTACCGAACAGATCGTGTCCGAGGCGTTGGCGCTGATCGACGAGCACGGCATCGCGGCCGCCTCGATGCGCACCGTCGCCCGGCGACTAAACGTGCAGGTCATGACCCTCTACCGGTACGTTGAAAACCGAGAAGACCTCTTCGATGAGGTTGTCGAGCACATCGTCAACGAACTCGACCATGCCAAGGACATCCAGTCCGGTATCGGTGGGGGCGGGTGGCGCTTCTACCTCAGTAGCCTGGCCTGGGGGGTGCGCCGGTACGCCCGCGCCCATCCACACGCGTTTCCCCTGGTCGCCACCCGGCCACCAGAGGCTCCGTGGGTCAATCCCCCGCTGCGGTCCCTACGGTGGATCGAGACCATGCTGGACAACCTGTCCAAGGATGGGTTCAGCGATGATCAGGTGCTGTTCACCTACCGGTCCTTCAACAGTTTTCTGCTCGGCTACCTGCTGCTGGAGACCAGCGCCATGGTCATCGATGACCCCTTACCAGGCGATGGGTCCTTCCAGACCGGAGATGACACCGGATCCCACGACCCCGTCGACCCCACTGATCCCATCCCCGGCTCGGTCAGCCCCACCCGCACCACAAAGAAACGCGAGCAGATCGCCGCCGCCGACACGGCCACCGACCTAGTCGGTGTCAACCCAGAGCACTTCCCGGTCATCTTCCGACTCCGAGAGGGTCTGACCGAAGACAGGTTCGAGGAGGAATTCGGCGCCGGGCTCGAGGTGCTATTGAACCGGATCGAAGATCAGCTCGACCGCAGCACTTGAGGTGCTCGGGCCAAGCTCCAGCGTGCCGGGCCGCACCGTCCATGCGCTGTTCGCACGGTGAGCGCAACAACAAGCCCAGCGTGACAGCCCGGGTAGCGGCTGGGCTGTGTATGGGCCGTCGACAGGTTTGGTGGCTGCCTCGTGAGATCACCGGCCGGTAGGAGGCACGGGCTGAGGTGGTGTCGCGCAACAAATTCCCAGACGGTCCAGTTGCAGTGTTGCCAACGCGGCAATGACCAACGGGTCACGTTCTCGCCACCCGTTGGCAGGTTCCGGCCCGATCCTGCCCAACTCACGTGGGCCGGCGGTGGTGAGCGCGGCGAGGGCCAGCACATCCATGCCGGCAGCAGTGTCAGACAGGGCGCGAGCTCGTCCCGCACGCCGCACGTAGGGCAGTCGTACGACCGCCCACGCCAGCAGACCCAGGCCGATGGGAAGACAGGCGGTCACGGAACCCATCACCTGGGCCAGTGTGGTCACGGCGGCGCCCAGGTGCTGGCCGGCGTGGTCCATAGAAGCGCCAGCGTCTTGTGCTTGGGTAAACGGCGCCTGGAGTTTGTTGCCGATCAGGGGCAGCCCGTCGACCGCGTGGGCTGCGTTGCTCATCTGCCCTCGCAACCGCACCCCGCCGGCGAGATCGTCAGCGCCGCCCTTCGCCACAAGGGTGCGGTGATACACACCCAACCCGATCCGCGCCCAGCGCATCGAACACACTCTGGCGCAGCCGCCGCGTGCGGTGGTCGGCGTACAACTTCATGAGGGGTGCTCTTTCTGCGACGGCCCGCAGCGAGGACTGGCCGAAAGTGACGAATCGGACCACACACGCCACTCAGCGCGTACACCGTATAGGCCTTTGCCTACACCGTATACCCCTGGAATGGGCGACGACCGCCGAACACCTTGACCGGCAACCCCGCGAACCGGCGTTGCACAACGCTTACGGCAAGCTCCGCCTTGGAGGTCACCGTGGTGACAGCCCAGCAGCCATCCGTTATGCCGCAGTTCCAGCACGCACCGAAACGGTCCATACGTCACCCGATGCATCGCACACCCAGCGCGTTTGCTCCCTTGACGTTGCCGCTGGAGAGCGGAACACACCGACATTGCCGGCGGTTTTCCCGGTGGGGTCGCTAGTGCTGCGGTGGGGGTGTGGTGCGGCGTTCCACGAGGGTCGCGAGCCGGTTCAGTGCTTCGATGTTGCGGCGATGGATGGCAGCTGCTGTAAGGGGGTTGTGCATCCACCGGCCCGGTCCCTGGACGGGCGTCTCGTCCATGTCAACCTCGCACGCGGCGCCCTGCGGGTGCAGGCGCAACTCGATGCGGGCCTGACCTAACGGGCCGCCCTTGGCTTGCAGGACCAGCAGCGTCGGTGGCTGGCTCTCCAGAACTACGGTCTCATCACGGGTGACCACGGGCCAGACACCACTGGCATGGAACAGTTTCGACCCGACCTGTGGCCAAGTGCTCTGCACGGCGCGCATGTGCGAGGTGCCCACTACCCAGTTGCTGTAGAGCCACCCGTCGCCGAGTACCGCGAACACCTCATCGGGCGTTGCCTGGATCGTGTGAGTGACCGTCATCGTCGTGTCCTTCCGGTCGGCCTGGCCGTGTCACGGACCACGCGGTGGCCCGGTTCGAGCAAAGCCATTTCAGCGTAGCGTGGGCGGATGAGCCTTCTGGGAGCGTCTAGAGGTCAGCGCGGCAGCGGCCCAGACGCCATCGTGGTGGGCGCAGGGCACAACGGTCTGGTCGCCGCGAACATCCTTGCCGACGCAGGGTGGGACGTTGTGGTGTGCGAGGCGACCCCGCACGTGGGAGGCGCAGTGCGCTCGGCGGAGGTGGTGCACGAGGGGTACGTGTCGGACCTGTTCAGCGCGTTCTACCCGCTGGCCGCAGCCTCACCGGTGCTGACTGCGCTGAACCTGGATGAGCACGGACTGACCTGGTCGCACGCTCCCGCAGTCCTGTCCCACATCTTTCCCGATGGCCGCTGCGCCACGTTGTCACGTGACCTGAACACGACAGCGTCATCCGTGGGCGGCTTCGACTCCCGCGACGGCGACGCCTGGATGAAGCTGGTCGCAGAGTGGGAGACGGTTCGCGAGCCTCTACTCAGTGCACTGTTCACGCCGTTCCCGCCAATAGCACCGGCAGTCAACATCGTTCGTGCGCTCCGGTTGGGTGGCACTGTGCGGTTGGCGCGCCTCGCGGCCCTCACAGTGCGGCGGTTGGCCGATGAGAGGTTTCACGGCGCCGGCGCCGGAATGCTGCTCGCCGGTAACGCACTGCACGCCGACCTCAACCCCGACAGCGCCGGCAGCGCCCTCTACGGATGGTTGCTGACGATGGTGGGCCAAAGTTACGGATTCCCCGTCCCGGTCGGTGGTGCGGGGCGCTTGACGCAGGCCCTCGCCGACCGGCTCCGGGCGCGCGGTGGTCAGGTGCGCACGGACTGCCCGGTGCGGGACATCGTGACCAGCGGCGGCGTCGCGACGGGCGTCCGACTGCGCGGAGGGGAACACATCAACGCCCGGCGAGCCGTACTCGCCGACATCGGTGCACCCCTGCTCTATCGGGATCTGCTGGCCGACACGCCCCTTCCCCCGCGGCTCATGGATGACCTGGACAACTTTCAATGGGACACCCCTACGTTGAAGGTCGATTGGGCGCTATCGGGTCCCGTGCCCTGGGCCAACCCGGCAGCTGCCGGATCCGGCACGGTGCACCTGGGGGTCGACCTGGACGGGTTATCGACGTACGCCTCAGAACTGTCTCGACGTCGCGCCCCCTCTCAACCGTTCGTGTTGTTGGGACAGATGACGACCAGTGACGCCAGCCGCTCACCTGCCGGCACCGAATCCGCTTGGGGCTACACCCATCTGCCACCCGGAGCGGGTGACGATCCGGATGTAGTGGCCGAGCAGGTTGATCGCGTCGAACAGGCCGTGGAGCGCGTGGCCCCCGGTTTCGGCCGCAGCATCATCGGACGATACGTGCAATCACCCCCGGTGCTACAGGATGAGAATCCCAACCTGGTGTCAGGGGCCATCAACGGTGGGACGGCGCAACTGCACCAGCAACTGGTGTTCCGGCCGGTGCCGGGATTGGGCGGTGCCGCGACGGTCATCGACCGGCTCTACCTCGCCGGTTCATCCGCTCACCCCGGTGGCGGCGTACACGGAGCACCGGGCGCCAATGCCGCACGCGCTGCCCTCGCCCGTAACCAACGCACCGGGCCACTTCGGCGACGCGTAACTGCCGCAGCACTGGACCGCTTATACCGCTGACCATCCCAAGCGTCACGCCGGCCGCAGATAAACTCAACGGCAGAGAGCGAAGCCGTTGATAAACAAATTCCTGTTCGGGCCATGTCGTCGCGGTGCTCGAAGACCGCATGTGGCGGCGACCGCCTCTTCGATCTGAACAGGGTGCAACCCTGTACCGATCAAGCGGCTACCCCAAACGAACGGGAACTGAACGGCAGTCCCCCTCTTGTTTCAGGCGCACTTCAAAGACATTTTCCCGAAGTACCCTTCAGACCACCTCGGTACGGGCAAACCTCGCCGTGTGACTACAAACTGTCACCTGTTTGCGCGGGCAGGTGGGCCCTGTGCTGGGACGACTCGACCGGTACACCCGACCAGAGATCCGCCTGGACGACCTCGTACAGGTCGGCGGCCACCAGGTCGACGCGGTCGTGCAGTACGGGCGTCTGGGCGCCGGCAACCTGGTCAGTCTGAGATTGCACGATCTGCCGCAGGTGCGCGCCGACGTCGACGCCGGCGAAATCCACACCGGCACCGGGCACGGACTGACGACACGGGTGGAGAACCTGCCCGCCCAGCTCGACCGAGTCCTGGCCAGCACCGGGGCCGAACTGGAACAGACCCGCGCCGAGCTGGCCGCGGCACGTGACGGGCTCGGCGCCCCGTTCCCGCAGGCTGCCGAACTGGTCGCTGCTCGAGAGCGCGTTGCCGACCTGGAGGTCCAACTGCACCGGACATCCTCAGATGCCAGCGTTCCTGCGGCCGCCGATGCCGTAGCCGACCCAGCGGCGCCCGAGACGGACCACGACGACACCTCAATCACCCAGCAGCGGCAGGTCAACGCCGAGGGAATGCGCAAGGTCCGCGAACACATTGCCCAGCTCCGCGAAGGTCAAGCAGGCTCGAGCACCCACGACCGGTACGAGCACGACCACGATCAACCCACCCGGTCCACCCACCACGGACTCACCTGACCAGACGCGTGGCGCGTTCCTCTGCGCACGCCTGCGCAGGGCGGCGTTCCTAGTCGGGCTGATCGTTGGCCCAACCTGTCCCGCCATGTCCAGACCTCAGGACAGAAGTGGGCATCTAGAACGAAACGGACCCTAGATGCCCACGAATCGGGCACCGGCCCAACTGTGCATCTGGGGTACTCAGATGTACACGCTCTTGGGCGATGTGGGCCCGCGGTCGCTGCACCTTTAGGGGCGAGGACCGGTAGTTGGGTGTCGGCGCGCTTTCAAGTCACCACGTTACGGATGTTGCTCGCCCCGCCCTCGACGGCGTGATGCTTGGGCGCCCGAGGTGGTCGGTCATTTCCTCCTGGAGCGCTGTTGCCAGCAAGGTCGCGGTGATCGACTTCAGCAGCCCGTCCGGGCCGGCGAAGCTCATGCGAGCTCTGCGAGCAGCGAGGACTGCAGCCGGGCGAGCAGGTCGGCAGGATCCTGGTAGATCTCGACAGCACCGGCGCTGCGCAGGTGTTCCTCGGCGATGCCGCCGGACAACAGTGCCACACAGGGCAGTCCGGCGCGCTCGGCGGCCTCGACGTCCCACACCGTGTCGCCGACGACGGCCGTACGCGCGGGGTCCAGCCGGTGTTCATCCAAGGCCTTGGTCAGCAGATCCGGTGCGGGTTTGGAGGCTTCGACATCACCAGAGGTGATGGCTCCCTGCAGGACGTTGTGGGTGCCGATGACCGGCAGCATCCAGTCCAAGTCCGACTTCGCGCCGCTGGTCGCGAGGACGACGGTCAGGCCGGCGTCACGACACCCCGCGAGCAGGTCGGCCGCGTGGGGAAAGGCCCGCACCTGGTCCTGGTACGGCGCGTACAGCTGCGAGTGCCGCTCGACGACCTCCTTGTTCTCCTCGCCGGTGAGGTGGCTGACGAGCTGGGCGCTGCCGATGCCGACGGCCCCGTGGATCTGGGTCATGGAGACGTCGTCGTACCCGGCCTCTTGCAACGCCTTCCACCACGTGAAGACGTGCAGGTAGTTCGTGTCGAGCAGGGTGCCGTCCACGTCGAAGAGGACGCCGGGCCGCAGATCGGGATCGCTCATCACCCGAGGCTAACCGCTGCGCGTCTGCATTCATGAGCTCAGAAGAGCTGCGCCGACGACTGGGACCCGGGGGGGGTACGCCCAACTCCAGGCCAAGACGTAGATAGATCATCCCAACGGCCCTGGTCACATTGTGTTGAGATCAACCGACGCTTGCCCTGACCGCTTCGTCTGTCGGCGGCGCAGCACGTATCGGCATGTTTTCGCTGCGCGAGCCGGTCCACACCGGTAGGTAACCGTCGGTGCCCGACACGCAACTCCTGGTTTGGAGTCCGAGCGGCGTTGCGGCGGTGCGAAGGTAGGCATAGCTTCAATGGATGACCAACGAAGAAGCCCCCAGCGGAGACGACCACCAGCCGCAGGTCGACCAGCAGGATGGTGGGCCTGGATCCCACACTGAAGACGGTTCGGGTGGGTCGAGCAACGATGTTGCCAGTGGCGGCAGCCAAGAAGGCGAAACCACAGCCACGGATGCTCGCGATGGTGCCGGTGACACCTCCGATGACGCCGACGCTGCGGGCGGCTGAACTTAGGCGAGTTTGGTGCATTGCCGCTGGGCGGTTCCCGACGGGCAGGATCCACGATGTCGGCGCACCTTGAAGGTGCGCCGACATCATGCAGGACAAACCCCAACAGCGACCTCTTAACAAGCGAGCCCCTTCAGCATCGGAGGAGCATCCTGAACCCAGGGGTATTGACGAAGCAGCCGACAGGCCAGCGACGCGGCCCCCAGTCGCGGAAGTAGGGCTGCAGAACGGGCCGGTTCAGCGCTGATGCTTCCCGGCAGGGTCTTTTACCCACGCTGAATTGAAGCTCCTCCAGCAACGCTCCACGTCGTCGGTGGCAGCTACAAGGCCTTCATTGGTTGGTGCTCTGACCACATCAGGGTCGCGTCGTCAGCTGGCCTGCGTCGCTGCCGCCCTGCCGACTTAGCGTGCCGCGGGCATCACTACTTAGGCCTGCTGCACATTAACTTGCGTGCGGGCGGTGTGGGACCGGCGAGGGGCGGGTACCAGACAGGCAGCAGCGCTTCGCAGGACCACCTTCGAGGTCTGCACCACTCGACGACAGAAATGTGAAAACCGTGTCTGATGGAACCAATCTGCTTTCTCGAGCAGCACACGACCTTTCTCTGGCCACCTGGTTCGGAGGGTCCCTGATGGGGGCGGTGGGCCTCAACGGTGCGACCGCGAAGGCCAAGGACCCCTCCGAACGACTTCGTCTCTCGACGCTGGGTTGGGCGCGGTGGACCCCCGTGCAGATCGCCGCCGCCGGTATCCACACCGTCGGCGGTCTCGGACTGATACTCGGCAACAGCAAGCGGGTGGCCAACGACTCCGGCTCGCGGGCCAACACGATTGCCAAGACTGTGCTGACCGTCGCGGCGATGGGCGCGACCGGGTATTCCGGTTATCTCGGCTCCAAGATCGGCAAGCACGCCGGCCACGGCGGCGCAGGTGCCACCGAACCGTCTGGCGACGCGCCCAAGGAGCTGGCGTCCGCGCAGAAGCAGCTGGCTGTCGTGCAGTGGGTCACCCCGGCCCTCACTGGCGTCCTGGTCGTCCTCGGCGCCGAGCAGGGCGAACAGCAGCGTGGGCTGCGCGGCCTGCTCGACGTCTGAATTTTTCCCCTCTCACATAGGAGTCTGATCATGTCGACGCATCGCACCCGCTACATCACACTTACTGGGGCCTCACTCGCTATCGCGGCGACCTGCATTCCCGCGACCGCCTTCGCGGCAACGTCCCCGAGTACGGCCGACAAGACCTTCGTCGCGGCCAACGAGCAGGTCAACCTGGCCGAGATCGCCATTAGCCAACTGGTGATGACCCACTCGTCGTCGGCCGCCGTGCACACCCTCGCGCAGAAGACGGTGTCGGACCATATGGCCGCCAAGGCCAAGCTGATGGCGGTGGCCGGCAAGCTCGGTCTGACCTTACCGACCGCGCCGAACGCCATGCAGCAGGCTCAAGCCGCCCAGCTGAAGGGGTTGACCGGGTCCTCGTTCGACCAGCTCTACCTGCGTGACCAGGTCGCTGGACACAAGATGTCGATCGCTGGGACCAACACCGAGATCAGCACCGGCTCCAGCACGTCGGTCGTGAGCTACGCGCGCGCTTACCTCCCGGTCGCGCAGATGCATCTGAGCATGGCGCAGGCCGACCTCGCGGCCATTTCCGGTGGTGGCCCAGGCTCTGTGCAGGCCGGCTCGGGCGGGCAGGCCGCCACCAACGGCAGCACCGACCTGAGGCTGGGCTGGAGCGCAGGCGCCGTGGGTTTGGCGCTGCTGGGTGGCGGAGCGGTGTACGCCGACCGCAGGCGGCGCGCACTGCAGTGAGACCGCTGCTGATGCTCGGGGCCGGACTGCTCGTCGCTGCGGTCGGCGTCGAAAGCGTCGCACTGTCGCACTATTCGGCGCACGCCGTCCCGCGCGACTTCGGGTCGGTGGCGTCCTCGGCAGCGACGCCGCCGGGTCCGACGAGCACGTCATCGCTTCCTGCGCCGGGGATCGTCCCGGTGCAGGACGCGGGTTCTCCCGCTGCCCCGGTGCGCATCACGATCCCCTCGCTGCACGTCTCCGCGCCGCTAATGAAGGTTGAGCTGGACGCCGTCAGCTCGCTTGTCGTGCCGCAGGATCCGCACGTCGTCGGGTGGTGGCAGGCCAGTGCGCTGGCCGGATCACAGATCGGCACCACGGTGTTGGACGGTCACGTCGACACCGCGGAACAGGGACCCGGCACGTTGTTCCACCTGCAGGACCTCCCCGCGGGCGCCACGATCGTCCTGCGCGCCGCGAACGGCCATTACTACACCTACCGGGTCACGACCCGGCGGGTCCTGAAGAAGTCCACTGGTCTGTCGGCCCGCCTTTTCAGCCCCACTGCTCCGGGGACGCTCGCCGTCGTCACGTGCGGTGGGCCGTTCGATCGCGCGACGCACCACTACCTCGACAACATCGTGGTCCTTGCCCGCCCGGTGGCAGGTTGAGCCGGCCGTACGCCGGCGCCGCGCCCGTAGAGGTAGGCACCGCCATCAAGCAGGTCCTGAGGGGGGGGTCTTACCGGCGTCAAAATCTCTCCCGCTCTCCAACGTACGGCCCTGGCGATCTCGATGATCAGAGGTTGAGGACATGGCTCGTCGCTTGTCCTGGCTCGGATCGACCATAGGCACCACACCGTTTTTTGGTCTCTTGTTGTTGATCCCCGGTGTCCGCGCCCGTCTTGCGCGGGTGGGAGTCGCTGCCTGGTCACACCAAGGAGTGGTACCGCGTGGACGCGCGTTGCGCCCTGATGAAACGCCGCCGGAAGTAGTACACCTCGGCCGGCGTCATGGACCACTCCTCCCGTCTCCACGATGTGTGGCGGTCAGCACCGACCACGATCGGACAGCTCAACCGACGCGAGCAGTTCACGTGAGTTCGCTGTGCCGCGAGGGGTGCGCGTGCACGGTTGGTCTGAGCCCAGCCGCCCATTAAGTAGCTAGTGTCAGCGACAGACCTGCAGTCCGCGTACCGCTGTCATAAGGGAGATCGCTCATGAGCTCAGATGCCATCGTTCTACTCAAAGACGACCACAAGCAGATCAAGAAGCTGTTCCGGCAGTTCCAGGACGCCGGTGAAAACGCTACGAAGACCAAGGGTGACCTGGTCACCAAGATCGTTGAGGCCCTGACGGTGCACACCTACCTAGAGAACGAGGTGATGTACCCCGAGGTGCGCCGCCTGCTGCCGGACCTGGAGGACGACGTGCTCGAGTCCTACGAGGAGCACCACGTCGCGGACGTGCTGTGCATGGAGTTGTTCAGCATGCAGCCCTCGGACGAACGGTTTGACGCCAAGACGACCGTCCTCATCGAGAACGTCACCCACCACATCGATGAGGAGGAGAAGGACTGGTTCCCGAAGGTTCGCGGGGGCTTGAGCCGAAAAACGCTGCAGGACATTGGTGCTCAGATGGCCAAGATGAAGGACAAGGCGCTGCGATCACCGGCTCAGCCATCGGCGCTGAAGAAGACCGTCGACGCCATCATCAAGTAGTCAGTCGCTTCCCGCCCGTTCCGCGCACCGGGTTACGATCACCGGAATCGACGCTGCGTTATCAGTGCTGGTCGACCGTGACTGTCTCAGGCCGAGCTGCGCCCTGCGTCATCCTTCAGTGGCGAAGGCGCGAGCGGCGGCGATCGCTGCCGGACCAGCTTGGTCGAGCCGCTGCTCGCGCAGCACCTGGGCCGGCGCGATGTCCTCCAGCTGAGGGGCTCAACCTGGCGCCAGAGCGAGTACTACTACGAGTACCGGTATGCCTACCGGCCAGAAGTGACGTTCATCGACGACAAGATGCTCGTGCGAGACATGCGCCAAGCGGTCGCCGTACGGCGACTTAGTTAGGTCGATTGGGGGGAAGTTCGGCCGGTCAGCAGTGATCGAGCGCCTCAGCTTCGGCCTGCTCGATGGCTGAATCCATGTCATCGGCCCGCCACAGCGTGATGCGCTCTTCATACACCTGATCGTCACCAAACTGCAGTCGGAACACACACCCACCAACACCCAGCCGCTGAACTTCATTGGGGCAGTCTCGCCGGGCCGAATCGCGCCGCCTGCGTGGTTTGGAGCTGACATCGGCTGCGTTAAACGAGCTCGACGCCGCCCGCCACGGCACCTGGCTTTTCCGGCCACCGCACGATCCCGCCGAGGAGGAAGCCCGGGCTGAGCCACGTCGGGGCGGAGGCGAGGGAGCACACCAGACGGCCATGATGCCGATGGCCGTCAGCACACCGCCGGTGATCAGGGTCCGCTGACCGGGTATGTGCCTTCGATTTTGTAGGACATCGCAGCCCGTCGAATCACGGCTTCTTCCTCGGGCGCCTTGGCGGTCACTGCGACTCCTTAGTGTCACGGTCAGGGCCGGTGTGCGCGCCGGCGTGTTGGACGGGCCGGTGCTGGCACGGGCACGACGCGTACATCAGCTGCGTGCATTTGGCGTCGTCGCAGTCATCGGCGGTGTGACCGGGCACCTGGCACGGTTCGCAGATCATCGGCCACTCCCCCGTTGCCCCCGGCCCACCATGAGCGACACCGCGAACACTGTCGCGACCAGACCGATAAGGATTGCCGTGTCGATCGCGAGGGCCGGTGCGTTCATCACCACCAGCACGATCCCGCACAGCGCGCCCAGCACGCCCAGCGCGCCGGCCCTGATCTGATCGTCCTAGCGTCGTCGAGATCTCGTATCGTCATTCATCGCTGGGGCTCCTCCCCCGGTAGGGCCTGGCGGGGGATCACGCACCCGCCAGGCCATCCTCGTCGCAGCATCCGACAAATCCGCCCGACCTGATGAGTGACCACTTGAGTAACTACTTTTCGAAGTTGCGGGACCGTCCCCTGGCCACGGCTTCCCGTCCTCGACCCGGTCGAGCACGGCGTCCAAGCGATCAAGGGCCTCGTCGATGGCACGCAATTCGTCGTAACGGTCACGTGGGGTAGGCGCAGGTGCGGCCGGTCCGTGCGGTGCGCGAGGGCTCTCGCTCTGGTCTGATAGCACTGGGGCTGCCGTGGGTTGAATCCGGTCGCGCAGGATGGTGGTAATGGTGCGCGTCGTGACCGGATAGCGCAGGTCGGGGGTGCCAGCACGGTCGATGGGCGGGATCAGGGTGGCTGTGTGGTGCCACCTGTCGGGGACCTCAATGGCGCAGTCGTGGGTGCGGGCGTTCACCGGGGTGTCTTCCACCAGCAGTTCCAGGGCACGCCACTGTGCGTCGTGCAGCTGTGCTCGCCACGCCGACAAAGCGCGCAGCCATCGGGTCAGAGCGCAGGCGGGGCAGCGCAGTCCGTGGTTGGGGTCGTAGTCCAGGTCCTGGCCACCGATCGCGGGCAGCGGGTAGGTGGCCACATCTGCGGGGGTGAGCGCGGCGATCTGTGCGGGGGTCATGCCCAGGGAGATGGCCACGATGACCAGGGCGTCGCGACGCCCGCGGAACCCGTGGGGAAACCCGTACACGGGAATGGTGTGCAGCACGTCCCCAACCGCTGACCGCTCGAGCACCGGCGGTGGTGGTGCAGGCCGTTCCGGTTCTCCGGTGATGCGGACGCGTTCGCGGAGGTGAGCCGCGCGGATCGCGCTGATCCGCCGCGCGGCGGTCGAGGGTGCGCAGGGGATATCGGCCAAAAACGCGCGCACGTCGTCCCATTGAGCAGGGATGGGTGGCGAACCCCTGGTGGCGGACCACCAGGTCCACAGGTCCCAGTCGTGCGTCGTCATCAGCCGCTTGTCCGTCGTGGGTGGTTAGAGGCCGAGGGCGTGGACGGCGTTGCCGTCGCTGGGATTGTTGCGCCGGCGGTAGACCGCGACGGATTCGTGGGTGCGGTGCGCGGTTTGTTGCTGGATGGCCATGATGTCCGCGCCGCCCTTGTCGGCGGTGGTGACAAACCCGGCCCGCAGACTGTGCGAGGAATAGCCCTCGGTCGGTAGGTCCGCTGCGCGCCGTGCGCGGGTGACGATATCGGTGACAACCTCACTGGACATGCGGTCGGAAAGGCGCCCGGTGCGGTGCACCGCGGTGAAGAGACGGTCTGCGCCGTGGCCCGGTAGGCGTGACTCCAGCGGGATCGCCTCGCTCCGAATTGGGCCCGTGCCGGGTGGGGTGCCGCACACGTGCACCGGTGTGTTTGTGGTCGGCTGCCAGGCCAGCACCACGGACATGGCTGCTGTGGTTTCCCTGGCACCACGGTGCCGGGCCACCGTCGACGGCGCCAGCAACGTCTCATCCACACCGGGTGGGGGATGGCCCGCGGCCCAGATCGCGCACCGCAGGGTGATCCACCGGTGCAACGCGCACGGCGCGCACAACGCCGGCTCCAAATCCGCCCTCGGGAGAACCACGGTGTGCCCTTGCCCGCCCTGGTCGGTCTTGGATACCGGGATCCGCACCTGGACATGGTCGACGCACCAGGTCACGTCATGCACGCGGATGTTCGCGATCTCCCCCGACCGGCGGGCACCGACCCACCCGACTAGCAACACCGCCGCGTCCCGCCGGGCGGCAACACCCGCGGGCCAATGACACATATCCATTCGATGCATCATTGCCACCAGATCAGACCGAGACAACGGACACGCCTGCTTCCGCGCCGGGGTAGACCGATCCGCAGCGCGCCGGCGGCGGATCGCTGACAGTGTCCGTCGTACCAGCACCGTCTGACCCGGTACCACCAACTCCGGCCGCTCATCAGAGGCCGCCCGATGCACCGCGTCGATCCCGGCGACCCACCGCGACAACGTCGACGCCGCATACGGCCCCACGCCGCCCGGACGCTCTACCCGGGATGCCTCCTGGAGGTACGCCGCGACATCTGCAGCGACCGCGGGGAAGCTCACGAACCCGGTGCGATCACACCAGGCCTGCCAGCGCACCCAATCTCGCTGATACGCCTCACGAGTCGCGGGCGCCTCAGCATCGAGAAGGAGTGCCCGTAACGCGGCCTGATCTACCTGACCCGATGACAATTGGGTCGGCGGCGATGCGGCAATCATCCCCATCGGTGCGCCAACGTCTCGACGGCCTGTGCAGTCAGTTTCGCTGCGTCCTCGGTCGACTGAACATTTCTGTTCGTGCTGGTCGAATCACGAAACAGGTCCAGTGTCAGGTCGTAGCGGTCGTCATAGACCCTCGGACCACCCCACCGGCGGGATCGGCCCTCGTAGCTGATGTGAACCGTGAGGTCGTTGGGCGCATCTTCACGATTGCCGTTGCCCACCACCTGGGCGTACAGATTCCGTAGTTCAGCGCCTGGAGCGATCGTGGGGTAGGCGCGGGCGAAACGTCGACTCAGGAACGCGAGCAAGACGTTTCCTGCGGCTTCGCTCCGCTCGGCAGGCGGCAGCTCAGGAGCAAACTGGACACGGACGTTGCGCGCCAGCGCACGGCCACGGTTGCTCACCACCAGCACCGTGGTGCCACGGACCAGCGGGAGCGTGCGCAACTCAGCCGACATCACGGGCCTGGAGGCTTCCTCGGCCGCCCGTGCTGTACGCGATATCCCCCAGACTGCCGCGATCGTACTGATGACCGCTGCAAGGGTTCCCACCACCGTGAGCACTACCTGCCAGGTGGCCGGTGGTGCGGTTTGGGCGGCAATCGACTCCCAGGACGTCATCTCAGCACTTTAGGCCATGATCGGGATAAGTGTGCTTATCCCGATCAAGGAGAACAGCTATTGCATTGATCGAGCCCACGCGCCAGAGTTTGGTGGGGCCGAGTTCAGGTCTAACGGGTGTCCAAGTTGTCGCTGATCTCGCCGGTGTCTAGGTCTACTGACACACGCCTGGTCGAGTTCTGGTGCGTGATTTCGTCGGTCTTCTGACCACGGGCGGTGGTCCTCGCATCGGCGTCGTAGACCCGTTGCCGGTCGCCCACCGACTGAGCGCCGAGTTGGCGGACGTAGCGGCTGCGCGCTGGCCAGACCTGATGACCCTCCTCGCAATGATCCTTCAGCCGGGACCGCATCCGGTCGCTAAACGCCGGCAGGGCGTAGCGACTCCACTCCTCCATCGCGTCACTGCTCAGAGCCGCGCCCGCTCGGCGGCGCTGGTCGGCCAAGAGGGCGATCTCCCGCACCAGGTGGGGGTGCTGCGGCCAGCAGGCAGGGATCATTGTGCTGACATCCCAGACGTACTCCCGGTTGAGCCATCGAACGACCAGCTCCAGCCACGCCCACAGCTGCACGCGCAGGTCGGAACGACGACACGTCGCGGGATCCCACGGGCGCGGAAGCTCACTGAGCGGACCGAGCGCGGCGACCTGGTCCTCGTTGCCCTGCGCGGCGATCGCCAACTCTCGGTAGGCCAGCCTCAGCAGGCGGCCGCCCTCGGGGAACGGCTGCACCATCGCGGCGGCCGCTGGCGGGTCCACGGCGTGTGCGTTCACGGCTGATTCCGGTGAGGCGTCAGGCCACGACGACGCGCTTCCGCGAGGGCAGCGTCAGCCCGGTCCTCCGGCGTGGCCGCCGCGCCGCGGGCCATCTCCACCGTCCTCCGCAACTCCTCCTGCCTCGCCAGAAGTCGTCGGCCCAGGGCTCCATCCGTACATCGGCTCAGCCGGGCGACGATGGGTTTGCCATTCTCGGCGATCACCAAGGCGTGCCGCTCCTGCAGTTGACGGATCTCCTCCGGCCGCAGGATCGGGATGTCTTCGCCGGAAGTGGTGCGGCCACCCCGCACACCGGTCTGCCAGCTGGTGCGCGCGACCCGGACCGTGCCGACCAGGTCACTGATCTCCTGATTGAACGCCACGTCCTTCGATCCGCCGAACAACACGAGCGTGTTCGTTAACCCAAACAGTGCCCGTGCGTCGTTCTCACCGAAGATCGACGACAGCTGACGCCAGGTCTGGGCGGCGTAGATGAACGACAACCCCAGAGCACGCTCGTTGGCCATCCGGGTCCGCAGGGTCGGCAGGGGCGCAGTGGACGGCAGCTCATCAAGGCAGGCTAGGAACGGTGGGCAGAGGCGTCCCCAGGCTGCGCGGTTAGCGACGGCAAGGGCCGTGTCCAGGACGTGTTCGGTGACTGCCGTCATCAGTGGCGAAGCACTGGCGTACGGGTCCTCCCGGCCGAGGAGATACATCGTGCCGCGCTGCTCAATGATCTGGGTGATGTCGGTGGCCGGCCGGTCCACTCCGGGGACACAGCGGCGACGGATGTCCTGCTGGAAGAACAGGCTCATGGACTGTTGCACGGTGGTAATGGTGTTACCCGCCGTTCGGTCATCCCCGTGCAGCGCACCGTGAAGTAGGCCGTGCCAGAACGGCGCAGCGTGCGGATGCTCGCGCAGGATCTCCGAAGGGTCAGTGGTGCTGAGCGGGCTGGCGACCCAGCGCAGCAGGTCCTCCAAAGTTCTGCCGGTCAGCGCCGCCGCGTGAAAGTAGGCCTGCAGCACTTTGGCCGCCTCCGCGGCGTAGAAACGCGCGGCCTCGTCTGCTTGGCCGCCCTGGATCGCCCCCTTCACCGTGCCAGCCGTGAAGGCCTTCGCACGGCGCTCGGCCAGCATGGAGTCCACGCACCCCGCCACCGGGTCGAACGTCAGCTCCGGCAGCCCGTCGGCCAGACCGAACGGGTCTAGCACGACGCAGGGCCGGCCGCGTCGACGGCGCTCTCCGATGCTGAGCAACAGGTCGTCGAGTTTGGTGAGCGTCACCAACGCTGCGCCGGGTGCCCCGAGCAGCGCCGGGACTAGCAGGTCCAGCGTCTTGCCGGAGCCCTGCGGTCCGATCACCCCCGCGGTGCGGTCCCAGGGTTGCCACAGTTCGCTGCCGCGCGGCTCGCGGGCGGCGCCGATCCTCCAGCCCACTTCGACGGGACGTACATGGCGCGCCTTCACCACGATCGCTTCCGGCCGTACAGGTCTGGCCGGATGACGGGTGCGACCGCGCGAAGGCGTGCGCGCCCCAACAACTGTTCCGCTTCGGCACGGCTTGCCATCCCCCGCAGCCGGGTGGGCCCCCAGCGGTCGGCCACCACCTTGGCGGCCCAGCACACCGTCGTGCCCAGCGTCAGCTCGACGGCGATTACACACCCCCATAGCAGGTGGGGGCTCGCGACGTGGTGCATCGTGGGTAGGCCGCCGTCGGCGTGACCTTCCAGGACGCCGGGGAGGCTCGTCACCAGGTGGGCGCTCGGTACCCACGCCCAGCCCGCACCGGAGAGCGCGTTGGCGCATGATCGGCCCAACTGTGCGCCGACGGTGAGCACCGCCAGGATCGCCAGAATGATCGCGGCGGGGATTTCCCAGGTCCATGGAATCGGATCTCGGCGGCGGGATCGTTGCATCGTGTCTCCTCCGTGGACTCGCCGACCCGAAGGGATGTGCAGCGTCCTGACGGCCATGTTCAGCCGCTGATGTTGCCGACCCGCCACACCTGGAAGATGTGCCTGGTCCGCAGGTCTTCGGCGTAGTCGCTCATTGCTACTCCGACCTGCGGGTTCTGCGCGCCGATCGCCGCATGCGTCGCAGGGTTGAGGACGATCTCCACATGTCTGATGACATTTGGTCCGAGGTAGGAGTCGAAGAACACCAGGTCCCCGGGTTTGGCGGCGCGGGGTGCGACGCGGAACCCGTTGCCTGCCGCCAGCCACTCCTGCTGTCCTTGCGCGGTTCGCGGCATGGTGATCCCGATCCGGCGGTAGGCCGCCGCGCTGAAGCTCGAGCAGTCCCACACGTGCGGACCATCGGCGCCCAGCACGTACCCATCGCCCCGATGCCGTTCGGCCCAGGTCAGCACCATCCCCACCCGTGAGGTGGCGATCGGCGGCAGTCCTGGGTTGCCGCTTCCCCGACCGGTGCCGCAGTCGATGGGGTCGCCGAGCACTTCGCCGCCGCCGTACGCGGCCGCGTAGAACAGGACGTCGTTCACGTACCAGGTGGCGTGGTTGTAGGCGAAGATCGCACGGCGGACGCCGTCTGTCCCATGGGTGACGCCGACCGCGGTGAGGTAGTTGGCGGCCGACATGGCGCTGTCCGCGTCGTCGGTGATGACCGCCCTTCCGTCGCCATCGCCGTCGACCCCGTACCGGGCCCAGGTGCTGGGCTCGAACTGCATGAGTCCCTCCGCGCCGGCCGACGAGGTCGCCTCGTTCCGGCCCTGCCCGGTCTCCTCCATGCCAATACCGGCCAGCAGCGTCCAGGGGATCTTGTACCGGGTCGCGGCGCGCTCAAAGTCGGCCTGGACCGCAGGAGGGATGGGC
This sequence comes from Allobranchiibius sp. CTAmp26, assembly GCF_017565405.1. Classification (GTDB taxonomy): domain Bacteria; phylum Actinomycetota; class Actinomycetes; order Actinomycetales; family Dermatophilaceae; genus Allobranchiibius. The sequence goes on along the minus strand of NZ_JAGEKR010000021.1, from coordinate 39,055 downwards.
AGCGGTGGAGCGTGCACGGAATCCCGGCGGGGCTGGCCCGGTAGCGGGAGGGGGAAACCGATCCCGCCCTCACCGGCCGGGTCGGCCGGTGCGTGGTTCGCCGGTGGCGTCGCCGTTGACGGCGCGCTGGCCGGGACGGCCCGACCGTCCAGTGGCGCACCGTGCTGCCTCATGAAGGGAACGGGGTCGATGTATTTCCCGTCCTGCGCGACGCCGAAGTGCAGGTGGTCACCTGTCGAGTTCCCGGTCGACCCTTCCGCGCCGAGCCGTTGACCCATCGTCACCGTCGCACCGGCACGGACGGTCGGGTCTAGCCGCGCCAGGTGACCGTAGGTGGTGCTGATTCCGTCTCCGTCGTCCACCACGACGGCATTACCCAGGCCGCCATACGGACCGGCAACGCTGACCCTGCCGCTTGCCGCGGCCAGCACGGACCCCGGTGCGGGAAGCATCGCGATATCGACACCTTCGTGATAGGTCGACCCGATCCCACCGGGTGAGGGACGCGGCCCGAAGCCGGAGGTGATGACGTAGTGCTGCGCGGTGGGCACCCGCCAGGACCCGGTGGCCGTCGTCGGATCGCCCTGGCACTGTTGCGTTGCGATGACCTCCCCCGCCGCCGGTGATGCCACGACGACGACGAGGATCACCGCGAACAACGGCACAGCGGTCGTGAGGGTCACTGCCACCGCCAGGCCCAGGAGGAATTTCTTCATGGGCTCAGCGCGCGGACTCGATGGCGTCGTTGGTGAAGGTCAGGTCGCGTTCGAACGGGTGGAGCACGGTTTGCACCTTGTACATCTGCTCCCCCACGACCCACAGGCCTCGGCCCATGCCGTGCATGGCCCAGCCGGTGATCAGATCGCGGGCGATGGAGCCGAGGTCAAGGAGGCGCTCCAGTTCATCGGCGACGGCACCGTCTTGGCCCAGCAGGATCTTGACGTCGGCCAGGTGCATCAGGTCCTTCGCGATCGCGACCGCCTGCGAGCCCTGGTCTCCGGCCGACATCGGATCCGACGGCTTGTGCGCGTTGGCCCACTGGATGTCACCGGTGGCGCGGGACAGCCGCAGGTCGGCGTCGTAGGCCTTCACCGCCTCCGGGCCGAGGCGGAACTGCTTCCACACCTCGTCGCGTACGACGATGCGCAGATCCCCCCGGGACGCCATCTCGCGCATCCCACGCCCCCAGGATCCCAGGCAGGTCAGTGCGATGCCCATCGCGTCATCACCCAGGGCGTCCAACCGCGACAGGCTCAGACTCTGGATGGGTGCGTTCCAGTCGACGTCGACGGTGGTGTGCGCGTCGAAGAGGCCAGCCAAGGCACCGGACACCAGCTGTCCCAGCGCATCGCGCAGGAGGCGGGTCTCGTTCAGGAAGTGGCCCGCCGACTCGTACCGGCAGTCGCGGACGAGGTCGTCCGTGGGGGTGTTCAACGCGTCCCACAACTGCGGGATCGTGGTCTCCCGCAGCTGCGACGCGCCGGTGCTGTACCCGGTCAGCCGGCGCAGCGCGGTGGTCACCACCACCTCATCAGACGGTCCGAACGGCACACGGTGCTCCCCGATGCGCTGCGACCCGACCAGCCCGCGCACTAGCGTCAGCCACCGTCCGAAGATGATCGCGGTCCGCCGGTGCGCCTCCGCGGCCGACAGCGAGGCCCACCCCTGGCCCAGGGGCCCGAACGCCAGCGGGTTGATGCGGGCCGGTAACCCCGGGCCGATGACAAACGGCTCAACGCCCAACGCGCGGCACAGTTTCTCGTACTCGTCCTTGGGGTCGCCCAGGATCAGGGTCCGGTAGCCGAAGTCCATCATCCGCAGGCAGAAGGCCTTGGTGTTGCCGGACTTGCCGCGTCCTGGTTTGCCGAACTGCATGATGTTCGGGTTGGTCACCGAGATCTCATCGTCCAGGACCCATCCCAACGGATCGGCGAAAAAGGACCCGCCGCTCAGCTGGTCGATGCCCATCTGGGCGCCGGTGGGCGGCAGACCGGGCGTTGCGACGAACGGCCACCAGACGGGCGCTTGATCGGAGGTCATCCGCCAGGAGGACACCGGCGCTGTCGCAGGTGCCCACCCGCGGCCAGGCCGTGCCGCACCTCCGCGGGCGGCGTAGTGGAACAGGCGGGGGCTCCTCTGGGGCGTCTCGGGTGCGGGCATGCGTGGCAGGTCGTGCCCGAAGTCGTGCAGCAGGCGTGCCATCGTTCGACCGCTCTGCGCCGTTGCCTTCCTCATCGGTGTGTCTCCTTCGCAGTGTGGTGGCACGCGCGCCGTGGGAGATGGAGCCAACGAGGCAGGCGCGCTGCGCCGGGTGGTGGCCGTCACGCGGCGCCGTTGCCCTCGAGTCGAAGGCGCCGATCTCGGTGTGCACCGTTCGTCGGGGTGTCAGGTGCCTCTGGGGCGGGCAAGACTGACGCCCAAGGGAATGGTCGAGGCGGCGAACGCCGCGTCCTGCGCCACGTCCAGACGAAGCGGCGCGAAGCCGGATCGCCGGACCGATGCGTCCAGACGCCGGCCGTACTCGCTGATGCGGGCGGTCTTCGGGGCGGTGACCGTGCACACCGCGTACGGCCGGATCAGCGCGTTGCCGCGGGCGAGCTTGGCATCCCGGCCACGCACGGTGGCGGCCTCGTCGCGTTGCTGTGCCCGGGTTTTGACCTTGGCCTTGGCGCGAAGGGCGTCGGCCACGTCGGCGGCCCACTCGGAGTTGCCCTGCTGCCGGTGCGCGCGCGATTGCTGAACGATCGGGTAGCAGACCATGACGGTGCGCCGCTCGCCCGGTTCGCCGGGAGTCAGGACGGGTGCCAACGCTCCCATCACGGCGCCCTTGACGGGAAGCTTGATGGTGGAGCTGATGGAGTTCCAGGCGTCGTGGCTGTAATGCCGGATGGCGGTGTCGGCGCCCGAGGGCCCGGCCATGGCCCATGGGACGTGCGCGTTGACCGCGGTGTCGTGCTCGCGCGCGGCGAGGGCGTCGATGATGCTCGCACGGTCCCCGGGAGCGAAGCCTGTGCGACATGCCAGGGCGAGCTCGGGGGACGTCAGCCAGGTGACGCTGGTCATCGCCATTCCGCCGCGCAGATGCGATTCGATCTCAGCCATCAGGCCGTACAGCACCCGGCACCGCCCATCCAGACCTCCTCCGGTCTCCTTGGCTGCGTTCTTCAGGCGCGACTCGGGAACAACCAGAGTGCAGAACGCCTCGGTGCGGACACCGGCTGCCGACAACCCCGCGTGCAGCTGGTCGTTGACCACACGAGCCAGGTCCGGCCCGTCGCGACGGTGTCGTCGCACGTACAGGTCCCGTTCGGCCCCGTCATCCGGGACCGTGCGCACCACGAAGATGACCTCCGCGATGAGGTCGACACGCATCGCCGTATCCAGCAAGTCGCTGAGGCCGGTGCCTTGCTGGAACCGGTCGATGGATTCGGTGAACCCGATCCCCGGGTGCACGATCGAGGCCGTCACGGCCCACGTCTTGGTGGCGTGGTCCTGGATGACCGCGATCCGGGCCGACGAGCGACCTTCTGGCGGACCATCGTGAATCTGGATCCCCTGCAGCACCCCGGGCAGGTCCACGTCCCGCAGATCGCCGATGTCGCCGGACACTGCTGCGCTGCGGAACCGTGTCCACCCCAGCAGTCCGCCGACCGCGGACCGGGTCAGGGCGCCGACCCAGCCTGCGGAGGAGCGACCACGCACCGGGGTGACGGTGATGACGAACAGCGCGACCCACAGCAGGACGAAGACCCCGACCGAGACCCACGCACCGCGCGACATCGCCCAGCACGGTGGAAGCACCGCCACGGCCAGCGCACCGGCCTGCCATCCGGTCAGACCGAAGAACCACCCGATGCGGTCTCGTGAATAGTCGCGGTAGATCGCTGCCATTTCAGTGCTCCTCGTTGTTCACACCGCGACGACGGCTGCGTCGCCCGCACCGCCGGCTGCCCCGGCGCCCCCTGCACCGCCCGACCCACCGGTACCGCCCTTGGGGGGACGCGGGCTGCCCTTCGGGCCGTCCGGGTCGCCCGTCGGGGAGGTGCCCGGCGTCCCCGGGGCTGTGGGTGCCGGCGGGATCGTTCCCTGCGCGGCGTGTCCAGGGGTGGTCAGTGCCTGCTGGGAGTCAGTGGACTGGGCAGGGCCGGTCGACGGTCCGGACAACGGGCCGGACGCTGCATCGGGGGTGGCGTCTCCCCCACCGTTGCCACCGGTGTCACCCCCGCCCGATTCGCCACCCGCAGTACCGCTGCGGTTGTTTCGCTGCGTGGTGGCGCCGATGTCCGGGTGGTGGGTGCTGTGGCCGACGCCCATCTGATTGCTGAGGTCAGCGCCGATCGCCGCGCCGCGGGTACCGGCAGAATGCACTGCGCCGAGCCCCGCGGTGGCCATGCCCCCTAGGGCTGCGCCCGCGGCCTGCAGGGTTCCGCTCTGGCCCTTGGTGTAGCGACCCGCGGTCGAATCCTGGCCCGTGGCTTCCCCTTGAGAGGTTCCGTTCTGGTCCGCGCTGGACGCCATGGCGGATCCGTCGTCGCTCCCGCCGTTGCCGCTGAGCAGACCCTGCAACCCACCTTGGGCGTCCAGACCCGAGCGCAACGCCGCCCCCGAGGTGGTGCCAGGGTCGACAAACGCCAGCAGTTTGAACAGGGCCAAGGGGCAGAAGCAGGCGATCAGCACCAGGATCACGCTCGGCACCGCGGTGCCGATCGCGGCCTGCGTCGTGCCGGCCGTCCCGGTCGCGACCCCGGTCGTCAGCTGCACCCCGATGCCCAGGACGAGCACCATCAGCACCGGGGTGAAGGCGGCGGCCAGAAACCACCGCAATGATTTCCAGAACCACGCCCGCCCCACGTCGGACACCAAGCCCGCCGCCGACAGCGGGGTCGTGGTGGCAAGCACCACCAACGCTCCGGCCCGGGTCAACATCACCAGCAGGTGCCCGATCGCGGCCAACCACAGCAGGCACCCCATGCCACCCAGCACGGTGGCCACCGTGCCGTCGGTCAGGTGGGTGGTGTCGACCGCGTGGAACGGGTGCCACGCCGACCAGGCGCGCACCCCCAGCAGGCCCGTCATCAGTGCCCGTGTCAGGCCCCCGGCACCGGCGAGCACGGTGACCGCGCCGCCGACCCAGCAGGACCACACCAGACAGAACTGACCGGTGCCCATCAGCGCGGTGACAATGCTCTTGCCGTCGCGTCGGACCGCGGCCGCGCCCAGCTGGATCATCACCATGACCAGAACCAGGGATCCGGCCATCCAGAACGTGTACCCGTAGACCTGCGACCCCGGGCCGTTCTCCCGCAGGTCCGGGGTCAGAAAGGCGTCCTCGATGTTCAACGCCAGCCGCAGCAACCACAGACCCGCGTTCCACAGGCCGAGCATGGCCATGATCCAGCCATCGGCCACGACCTGTCCCGCCGCACCGGCCAGCCACTGGAAGGGGTTGGGCACCCCGGGCAGGCCGGGCATCAGTCGTCACCCCCGCCCACCCAGGTGCGCCAGCCTGCGGTGCGGCTGGCGTCGCTGCCAGGCCACGTCGAGGGCGCCGGCGCCGGAGCGGCCCCAGGCGCGATCATCCAGCGGCCACCGTGCCACTGCATGCGTTCGCAGTGGCCATACGCCATGGAAGCGTCGCGGGTGATCGTGGCCCGCACCGTGATCAGCACACAGGCCAGCACCCAGTCCGACCCGTCGGTGCCCTTGACCTGCGCACCCTCGGGCGTGACCATCACGGTGCTCGTCGGGTCCAGCGTGCTGCCCATCTGGGCGCCGCCCAAGAAGGACTGCACGTCACGCATCAACGCCCACTGCGCGACATCGGGTGCTCCGGGCAACGCCCACGCGTCGTGCACCACAGCGGCTTCCTGCGTGCTCATGTCCTGCAGGACGACCTGTTCGATGGCCGCGAGTTGCCCGATGGCCCCCACCGGGGTGAGCGGGAACCCCGCGGTTACTCCTGCTGGACCGGGCGACGCACCGGCGGGGATGTCGATGGTGGGTGCGGTGCGGGCCGCGGGTGGTGCCGGTTGAGCGGCGGTCGCATCCACGGTCCGCATCGGGGCGGCCGCAATAGCGTCCCGATGAGCGAACCCGGTAGGCAGCGCATGACCTGTCCCGTGCGGGGCGGCCGCTGGCGTGCCGGTGGGACCGGCGGAGGTGACGCCGTCGACGGCGAAGTACACGGCCAGTACCAGGCCGAGCACGACGGCGATGGCGGCGGTCGCGGCCGCGGCCAGCACCCCCAGCAGGCGCCGACGGCCCCAGGTGAACGGTGTGTCAGCCGATGTATCCATGTCACACACAGCCCTGGCCGACGATGCCGGTGAGGGCTCCGGGCAGCACCAGGTAGGCGATCGCGGCGCCGAAGACGACGCAGATGCCGACCACGGACATCTTGCTGGCGTGCGGCATCGAGAAGACCCGGCCGGCGACGACGCCACCCACACCGACCAACATCCCCAGGCTCATGAGTGCGATGACGCCCCACATGACATAGCCGGTGATGTCGTTCATCGGCGCCGACGCACCTGGTGGCGCTTTCGGGCAGACGCGTGTCGCAAGAGTGACCAGTTGAGTGCTCGTCCGGTTCATGAGTGCGGTGTCCTTACGGTGCGGTCGTGGTCCAGCAGTCGCTCCAGGAGACGGCGTGCTGTGTCCAGGAGCGGCGTGGGAAGAGCAGCCGAGGTCAGGCCGTCGTGCGCGAGGGCCCGGTCGTGCGGGATCGCGAAGAACGCGCCCTTGCTGTCCAGCCGTTCCACCGCGCGCTCGGCGGTGTGCTGGACGCTCTTGGCCCATTTCGCGCGCTGCGGGCCCAGCACCGCCGCGCACACCTTGCCGCCGTCGAGCAGACTCAGGGCGCCTTCGAGGCGGCGCAGGCCGGGCACGGTGGCCGTGGTCGTCAGAACCAGGTGGGGTGCGTCCCGCACCACGTCGGCAACCCAGCTCGGCGTCCCCAGGACTTGGCCGATCTCCCACCCGATGTCGAGGACGGTCAGCTCGCCGAGCCGGTCCGAGGTTGGCGGGGGTGGAACCTCCCCCACGCTGGTCACGACCACGGCCAAGCGCTCGAGGACGACCTCACCGCGGGTACCACGGGACCACACGCGTTCCTCGCTGCCCAGTTCGGCGCTGCTGGCAGCAACCAATCCGGACGACGTGACGGAGGCGCACTCCACGACGCGCGCGGAACATCCCGCCGCGGTCGCAATCGCCACGGCCAACGTGGTCGCCCCGGACGATCCGCAGCAGCCCAGCACCGGCACGACAACGTCACCGGTAGCGGGATGCCAGTCAGGGGTCGCGGCCGGTGGCGAGGCGGCCCGCAGCGTGTTCTCACCGAAGCGCGGCGGACCACGAAAGTCACCGGCCCGCACCGCCGACCAGGCCCGCTTCAATTCCGCCACCGAGACCGCAGCCGACCGTTCCTGGAGCGCTTGACTCATCTGCGTCCACCCGCTGCACGGACGACCCCATGACCGATGTCGGCGTGCCGCATCATGAGCAAGCAGGTGGTGACTGCCCAGATCATCACTTGCTGCCACGTTGGTCCGGCACCACGCGCCCGGCGGCTCCGATGGTGATGGTGGGCAGCACGTACGGTGGCACTTCCGTCGTCGGCGTGCGACAACGCCGGCGGAATCTGCACCTCGCCGGCTCTTGTAAGCGACAGCGGGTGTGAGGACCAGAGGACGTTCACGCCGAGGCCTCCCCGTGTGCACACGCACCCGCCAGCGCATCGATGCTGCGCCGGGCCCGTCGACGCAGGGTGCGTGCCGAGACTCCGAGCTGGAGTGCCAGGGCGTCGGTGGTGTCATTCGCCATCAAGCCTCCGGCGCGACGCCCCGTCCGCGTGGTCCCCGACCGGCCCCCGGCCTGCACCAGGTGCAGCAGCAGCGAGCGATCGGCAGGGGTGATGACGTCGTGACGGCAGGCCCACTCCAGGAGCTCGGACAGCTCCTGTGCGGGGTCGTCGGCGTCGAGCTCGGCTGCTGCCTGACGCGCCCAGAATGAACCGTAAGGATCGACAGGGCGGGTATGCGACCACGTCGGGTCCGACCGCTTCAACTGCGACCGAGCGTCGCATTCACGCAGCACACCGGCCCGAGTGTTGAGCAGGATGTTGGCAGACACCTTGGTCAGACGGCGCCACGGGAAGGTGCGAGTTTCCAACCACAACTCGCTCGCAACGATCTGGTCGATCGTGGGGCTCAGGGTGCGCAGCCGGTGCGCCAACGTGCAGGCAGCGGGCAGCAACGCCCACGCCAGCGTGGCCGCTGCCGCGGAATCGTTGCCGCCATCTGCGGCCGCCAGCTGAGCGAGTCCCAGCAACACCGCGTCCGCGTCCGCGGTGGTCGACTGCCTCAGCCAGCACCGCAAGGTGGTGGTATCGGTCGCGACGCGCAGGTTCGGATGCTGTCGGCACCACGCCGGCCATGCCTCATCCGCCTGCGCCAGCAGCTCGCTGTTTCTTGCCAGGCCGAGACAGTCTGCAACGCTCATCGCCGGGACTCCTGTCTGTCGAATCGGACAGACAGAGGTTCATGACAACTCGTATCCCGATGCGTACCTCCGACCCGGCTGGTCGAGGGGGTACGACGGAGGTACGTAGCCAGCAATGTGCTGTTGACCTGGGCAAATCACGCGTACCCCCGGTCGCAGATCTTTTTCCGTGCAGGGGGTCTACCGTCTTGCGCCCGCCTTGCCCAGGCGCGAGGCGACGTCCTTCCCCGCCCCGACCTCGACAGTGATCACCGGGACGTTGCCCCATCGACGAGCTCGAACCGCCGGACCTGAGTGAGGCGCTCGGCCCACGAGCCCCTTTCACGGCTGACGTCGGTTAGCGCAGGCCCCACGCCCTGTTTGGGTCCGCTGGAACGGGCCGCAGTTCCGCCGCGGGAATCCAACGCTGCACCACAACCGGCTCCTCGCCTGGCCGCAACCGCACAACCACCACCAGCGCTTCCCACGCCCACGACTGGCGCCTCCAAGCCACGACCAACCCCTGATCCGGAGGCTGGTGCGGATGCAGGTCCCGTGAACGGACCCACACATGCCGGGTCGTGCGCGGCCGTCGCCACGTGCGCTCTGTCCGGGACTGGCTCACCCCGCCCAGCGTATTCGAACATGAGTTCGATATTACGTCCTGACCGACCCGTGCCCCTGGCGCGAAGCCGCCGTATCGAGGAAGCCTCGGCTCCACCGCTGACATTGGGGGTCAAGTCGTCCCGCTGCGCATGACGCAACCCCAACGCCCACGTCAATACGCTCACTTCGCCGCCCCATGTCTTGTTGTCGAGGCTGTGCACCCTCAAGCCGGGACCGGAGATGAGAGGTCGAATCAGCTGGCCGCACGGCCGGGGTTCAACCATTCGCGGTTGCGGATGATTGTCTGGGTTCGGTCGGACAGCTCCGGAGGGCCTCCGCCGTCGTCCGAGCGGTTGTAAACCTCGTCGCGCAGGATTTGCTGGGCGGTGTCATGGTGGCCCTCGGCTTCGAAGATGGCGACGAGGTCCAGCTTGGCGACTTCCGAGTCGGGAACGGCTGCAGACGCTATTTCAGTCGCGGCCCTGGCGCGGGCGAGGTCCCCCGACTGCAGGCCCGCCACGGTGATGAGGTGCGCGACATCGACGATGGCGGCGTTCATGTGGTGGTCGATGCGGTCACCGCCGGCGAGCCATTCCCATCCTCCTGGCCGCAGCTGATCGAAGGGCTGCCCGGTGACCAGCTGCAGTGCCCTGACCAGGTCGTCCATACCGTCGCGGCCTCGGGCTTGACCCCGTGCTCGGAGCCGCCGAAAGAGGTCGACGTCGACCAATAGGTCTTCGACGACATAGACGTTCACGCCGCGGGCTTTGGCCGCAGTGGACTCCCGCGCATTGGGAAGGTGCTTGGTGCCGGTCCGCGGATTCGTGCCGAGCCAGTCACGGACCATCTTGATGTCATTGCGAGCGCGACCATCGCCGACGTTGAAGACGTCTGCGAGCTGCGCCGGGGTTACCCCGTGAGGGCGCAGCGCCAAGTACGCCAACAACTCGGTGGCGTACGACTTGCGTTTAGCGACCGCGACGGCGTCGCCGTGGGTCCTTCCTCGCACAGGTCCAAGCAGGGTCAGCCGCGGTAGCGGGCAGTCCTCACTGAGCCAGGCGGTCACCTCATCGTCAAGACTGGGGTCAGCGTCCTCCACCTGTTCGCGCACGGACGCTGAGACCTGCGGAGCCAGCGCGTTCAGGTCAGCCGCGGTCGTCGCGGCGGCCTCGATGTATGCGGCATCGTCGCCCTCCAGAGCGCTGCCCGCGGTCTCGTCCTTTCGATCGTGACGTGGCCTCGTGTACTGGCCGCGGAGCGCGCCGGCCCCGTCGGTGAACGACCGCCATCCCTCGGAGGCGTCCTCATCGCACGGGACCCGGACATCGTCCAGGACCTCACTCTGCGCGAACAGGGCTGCACAGCCCGCGCCCTCGTCGACCGTCAGACCGACCGCGACCAGGTCGAGCCCCGCCGACGGCACTCTCAGCCGACCGGTCGAGCTGAAGTCCAGAACAATGGGGCTGCGAGCAGTGGTCCCGTCGCGGTGGCCGCAGACGACGACGGCGGTGCCGGTCTTTCCCGGATGCTGTTCCACCGTTTCCAGAAGCTGGTCGACCTCACGGCGGTTTTCGCCTGTGGCCCCGTCGAGCAGAACGAGGCGAGCACCCCACACGTCGTCGTCTGCCGTCATGCCACGTCCGGTGGCCGTGTCGACCTGGTGTGCGTCAGCGCGGTCGACCATGGCCGCAGCATCGGCGATGGCCTCGGCGGCGACGTCGCCTGCAGACTGCTGGAATCGGATGCGCCGGGAGTTCAGCGGGGCCACTTCACTGGCGATCCCGACACAGTCGACGGTGACCTCCTCTGACCACGGGTTGAGCGCCAACTCGGCGGTCAGGTAGCGAGCGAAATCGCGCGCATAGGTGGGATCCCCGGTCAGACTGATGGCCCCGAGGTCTTCGCAGTTCAGTAGCCACTGGTGGCCGTCGTCATCGGCCCCCACCGTGACCAGCAGCGGGTAGGGCGCCGGTTGGCTCTCGGGGACCTGGATGCGCTCGCCCGGGGTGGTGGCACGCGCCCAGCGCAGCTGATCAGGCGTTCCGTCCCACGGCTCGGGTAGGGCACCGGCTGTGCTGAGGTGCACCGCGACGTGCTCGGTGCTCAGCTCGAGGGCGGCAACGGCCGGCATGCACAGGTCAGCGGCCTTGGCCTCGGCCGCAAGGTTGCGCAGTAGGGCGTCGATCTGCTCGACGGTCGCTGCCGTCGTCGACCCCACCGCGGTGATGGTCTTCTCCACCGGCACGATCGCCGGTCTCGGAACGGGGATGGTCCGTCCCGGTCGGCGGGCTCGCAGCTGCGCTCGGCGTTGACGGCGCAGAACCAGCAGCGCGGACCCGGCGAGCACCGCACCCGCCCCGGTCAAGCCGGTCAGCGCCCAGGGGGCAACGCTGGTGCGCTCGCCATTCGCTCGGTCCGCGTTCTGGGCGCGAGAACGAGGCCGGGTCAGAGCTCGTCCTGGGTCGCGGCGGGCCGTGGACGGAGTGTTCTCCGGCGCGGTACGCGGTGGCGCCGGGGACGTCTCCCGGTCCTTGGCCGTCGGGTCGTGCGCCGGCGCGGTGCTCCTGGGATCGGTTGCCCGGTCATGTCTCGGCGCCGCGTCCGGAATGACGAGAGTCCAGCCGGCTTCGATGTGGTTCGGGTCGGTCAGACGCACCCCGTCCGGCTGGACAACGCCTCTGGAAGCGGCGGCGACCTCTGGGTACCGCGCGGCATTCCCGAGCTGCTGGTCGGCAATGCCCGAGAGGGTCTGACCGTTCCGCACCGTCACGGTGCGCCCGGCGGCCGTGGTCGCGTTGGTCGGCGCGGCGGGCAGCTGCAGGACCCACCCGGGTTGGAGGAAGCCCGGCCTGTCGCCTAGTCGGACCCGGTTGAGGGCCGCGATCTCGGGGTAGCGTCGGCCGTCCCCTAGGTGGTCTCGGGCGATAGACCAGAGCGTGTCCCCCCGACGCACGGTGTGTTGCACGGTCCCGCTCGTCCTCGGTGAGGGGTCCCTCAAGGCGGTGGCGGTTTCCGGTGCCGCGCTCGAGGTCTCCCGTGTGGCCGCTCGTGCTTGAACCCGCCCGGGCTGCGAGGTCGCGGCTGACGCCACCATCGGCGCGGACGATGCCGACCCCGCCAGGGCCGGCTGCACCGCGATGGGGGACACGGAGAACAGCAGCATGGCTGTGGCGACCAGATATTGAGCAGCCGATTGCGGCAGCTGCATCCCGGGCAGACGCACCGCGCGCACACCGCGGACCCGGGCGGTGATCTCCACCAGGATGGACAGGGAGAGGACGGCCCACGCCGCCCAAGCGATCACCGCGATCGCAGACAACGCCAAGGTTCCGTCATCGGGGCTCATCAGCCCGGTTTCGACCGCGTTGACCGTCGGGACCGAGAGATGTGCTGGATCTGCTCCGACGGCCACGAGCACGATGGGGAGGCCGACGACCACGCCCAGCATCAGTGACGCGGCAATAAACCCAGCAAGACGGACGCGGACGGCACTCATCGGGGTGCTCCGTTCTGCGCGCGGATGAGGCGCGCGGTGCTGTGACCGGTGACGTGCAGGCTTGCGATACCGATGAGCGACAGGAACTTTGTCGAATAGTCCGCGGAGGTCGTGACCTGCAGGGTGTCGTTCGCGGAGGTGGTCACCGTTCCGGTCACACCCGCGGCGGCCAGATAGCTGCGAGCCGCCTCGGCCGCAGCGCGAGAGTCGATCTGGACGTCCTGACCCTCGACGGCGGGCCCGCCCAGCACCTGCTCCGCGCCCGCCCGAGCAGCCTGCGCTGCCACGTCCCGGGTCCGCTGCTGAGCGGCGACCTGCCCGCCGAGGTCGACTGCGAGGCCCACGATCACGATCATCACGAAGGCTGCGGAGGCCATGAAGATGCTCACCGACCCGCGTTCACGGCCGCCGTCGCGTCGGCCCCAGAGGCGCCTCATCGTTGTCGATAGGTGTCGAGCGGGCTGGTCGTGGTTTCTGTGATCGTCATCGACCCGGGGACCCCGGGCACCGAGACGTCTGAGAGGTCCACGGTGCAGCGGACCTTCGCTGTGACCGTCGCGGGTGTCCCGACCGGGGCGGCGAAGCCGGAGGTGTCCACGCTCACCTCTTGGGACACGCAGTGCACGCTTTGCGCGGACAGGCTCATCGCGGCTCGGCTGGTGCCGTCGTGTTGCGCCTGACCTGGAGTGCGAGCAAGCGACGCACTGCGGGCAGCGTCTGCTGCCGCGGATTGCACCGCTTCGTGGGCCAGGGCTACACGCCCGCCGAAGATGACCAACAGGACGAAGAGCATGAACGCGGGTACCCCGATGGCCGCCTCGATGGCGGCCGAGCCCTCATCGAGGCGGTGGTGGGCGGTCGCGCGCCTCATCCGGTGAGCCTCTCCACCGGGACCGACGCGCTCTGGCGGACCGTGATGGTCCAACCCGGGATGACGCTCATCGAGGATCCGCGGACGGTGACGGTGGCGGTCACCGCTGATCGGTTCCCGGTGACGGTGGCGCCGGCGAGGACGTCAGCTCCACCGGCGTCCGCGATGAAGGACGTGGCGTCGTTGATCCCGGCGTCCGCGGAACTGTTGTGTGCGCCAGCGGTCCGGGCGCCCTCTTGCGCCGCGGCGATGGCCACCGAGCGTGCGTGGTACCACAGCGAACCCTGCAGGCCCAGGAACATGATGGCGAACAGCGCCGGCAGGAGCATCACCATCTGGATGGAACTGGACCCGCGCTCACGCTGTGCTCCGGCTCGTCGCCTGAGCCGGGTGAGCACCCTGGTCATGCCGTCTTCCGTAGGCCCGGCCTACTTGATGTTCTTCGACTTGTTGGTCACATACGTGGTGATGGCGGTGACCACGATGCCGACGAAGGCGATCACCGCGACCGCCCAGAGCACCTGTTCGATGGTGACCGAGCCTTGCTCGCGGTTGTCTCGCAGCGTGGTCCGCGCATCGTCGAGGTGGTCCTGGACGCGGACACCGAGGGTGTGCAGTGCGGCGATCAAAAAGTTCATGTGGGTTCCTCCCTAGGGATCGGCTCCGCGGCGGAAGCCGGGTTGATGACGGTCTGGCCAACGGTTGGTGCTGCACCGTGAGCGGACGATCAGCTGCCACCTCCCATCACGCGCAGGAGAGCGGGCGCGATGAGCAGGCCCATGAAGATGACCCCGAGCAGGCTCATCGGGATGCTCATCCGTTCGCCGATCTCGTTCGCCTTCGACAGTTCGGAGGTGAGCATCGCGCTGCGCATCGAGGCCGACCGGGCGCGGAGCTGCGCATAGATCTGGGTGCCTTCCTCCCCCGACAACCGCAGGATGTCGGCAAGGTCTTCCAGCTCGGCCACACCGAGGTCATGGCCGAGAGTCCGAATCGCCTCCCACGGCGCCTCGCCGGACCACCGGGACCGGGTCAGTTCTTCGCTCAACCTGCGGAACACCCAGCTGTCCCCCACCTGCGCCGCGACCTCCATGGCCTGGCGCGCCCCGGATCCTGAATTGCGTTCCAGCGCCACCAGATCGATGTAGGCACCCAGTGCGCGGTTGAATTCGTCGCGAGCTCTCTTCGCGTCGTCGCGGGCGTTGTAGTCGGGAAGGAAGAACATCAGGACCGCCAAACCGAGGGTCGCAACCACCGGGATCACCCACGGCAGCTGCAGCCCGATCACGCGAAAGAACGTGATCAGGAACGGCGGAACGATCAGACCGACCACGGCGAAGAGAACCTTCTCGCCATAGAAGCGCGTCACGGGTGTCCGCAGAAGTGCGAGCTCCTGGTGCGGCACGCGCGCCCAGGCGCCGGCCGGCAGGGTCTTCATCGCCCACTGCCCCAACCATTCACGCGTGTCCGCGGGAGCGGCGACGGCATCGGCAGGGCCACGCCGGACAGGGGTCGGGGAGAGCCGGTCGAGCGCATCGCCCAGGTCGGGGTGGGCGGGCACGAGGCGCCAGATCAGCCCCGCCACCCCGAGACCGACCAGCCCCCCGCCCGCGATGGCCAGCTGTAACCCGGTCGTCATGGGCCCCTCCCCTCCGGCGGAAGGCCGATGAACCTGGGCAACGGTCTGCCGCGGGTCATGGTCCGCATCCACATCAAGGTCGCGACGTACGCGCCCAGCAGCAGCAGGAGGATGACCTGACCGACCGGCGACCCGTACGGGGCGACGTACCGGCCGGTCATGGCGAGGAACACCAAGACCCCGAGGGTGATCAGGGTGACCCAGCGAGCGGTCGCTCGTGGCTTGGCGCGGTCGGCTTCGATCTGCCGACGGGCACGCACATCAGCGGCCACCGATTCCGCCAGCGATTCCAGCACGCTGGCCAGGCCGCGGCCTCGACGCCGCGCGCCCAGGACGAGGTTGGCCGCCACCAAGTCGCCGGTGGTGTCGTCAAGGTCGTTCGCGAAGGCGCGCAGCGCGTCCTCTGTGCTCCACCGCGCGCCCAGGCGAGCCACCAGTCGACCAACCTCCGGCCGGACGGCCTCCGGGGTCGATCGCAGTGTTGCCATCAACGCCTGCTCGAGACCGACGCCTACGGTCAACACGCCCGACAGGGATCGGGTCCATTCCTCTAACGCCTCCAGCCGGCCGATCTCGACGGTGCTGGGTGGTGCCGCGAGCAAGACGGGCAGGCCGACGATGAACGCCGGCACGGCGACGATCGCAACGAACCACCCGGTCAACAACGCGACGGTGAGACCCGCACCAGCCCCGACGAGCAGCAGCGCTCGGGTTCGCGGGGACATTCGACCCAGTCGCGTTGGTAGGGGGACGCGCGTCCGAGCTGGTGCGGGTGGCTTCTCTGGTGCGGGGCGGAGCCCCAGGAACGCGCCGAGCATGCCGGCGACGACCAGGGCACCGGCCAGACCCGGGATCAGCGCCGTCATGACGCAAGACCTGCGTGTAGCCGGCACTCGGCCTCGAAGGCGCGGACATCGAATCCCACTGGGGCGAGTGCGTTTCGAATGTGTTCGGGCATCACGCTGGCGATGGCCGGGCCGTCAGCCCGCGGCCGAAAGACCTGTTGGGTGGCATAACCAGTGGCCAGCTCGCCCGGCTCGACCGAGATGATCTCCGAGATCCATCGCCGGCGGCGGCCGCCGGCCTCGGTCATCGGCGCGGTCTGCAGATGCAGCTGGACGATCAGGTCGATGTGCCCGGCGACCGCGCTGGTCGCATACCCCTCGGAGATGTGGTTCCCGGCCTCCATCGCGCAGGTGATGAGTTTGCGGATCGCGGCCCGGGCATTGGCGGCGTGTGTGGTGCTGATCGATCCCGAGGTCGACTGCATCGCCTTGATCATCGACAAGATCTCCCGGCCCCGGACCTCGCCGACAATGGTGCGGCCGAGGATGAACCGGAAGCTGTCGATCAGCAGGTCGTCCAGGGTGATCTCGCCCGCCTGGCGACCGTTCATTCCGACCTCGCCCGATCCTGGTCGAGATTCCCAGGCGATCACCCGTTTGTGTTTGTGCGTCAGTTCGTCCAGGAAGAGCTCGTACTCGGTCTCGAAGGTGCCGATCTTCTCCCACGGGTCGATCGCTGCACACAACCCACGGACCAAGGTGGTCTTACCGGCACCCTGGGCCCCGGAGACCACGATGTTCAGCCGGGCGCGAACGGCCGCCTCCAGAAACGTTGCCTGCAGCTGACTGAGCATGCCGGTCTCGGCGAGCTGCCCCAGGTCGGTGTCGCGCAGCCGATGTCGGCGGATCACGATGGAGGGACGCGGGGTGACCCACGCGGTCGCGGCGAGGCGGGCACCTCCGTCCAGCCGCAGATGCAATCGCGGCTGCGCCTCGGAGAACGGCCGCCCATTGCCGGACTTGCTCCCGAGGAAGCTGATGAACTCCAGCAGCTCCTGGTCGTCTTCGGCCACGTTCGGGCCGTCACGGAGAGTGCCGTCACTGTGCTCCAACAGCACGTTGTCGTTGCCGTATACCTCGATGTTCTCGATCGTTTCGTCGTCCACCAGGGGTTGGAAGCGGCCTAGCCCGAACAACGCGTTGAACACCGCATCCGCCATGCCCGCCTGCTGGCTGACGGGCCATGATTCCCGACCGGCCGACACGGCGTCTGCGGCCGCGCTCGACAACAGCTCGAGAATGATCGACCGTCCCAACTCTTGCTGTGCTGGCGGATCCAGCGACCGGTCCTGCCCGACCGCAGCGCTCAGCTGGTCGGACGCCTGGCTGCGGAACGCGGCGACCAGGCCCCAGTCGATGCCATCGCGAGGGTCGATGGGGCTCATGCGGTGCGAGTGGTATACGGCTTCGACTCGATCGATGGCCGCGGGCACTTGCGCCTCCCCCACCGCAGGGTGCACAGCATGGGCTGGGTCAGACTCCGGGTCGGCGTCGTCGACGAGTGAGTACGCCGACCGCACCCGACCTCCCCGACGCGGCACGGCTGCGGCGCTGTCGGATGCGAAGAGTGGCAGGGATGTCGGGTCCCGTGGCCCGTCGGCCGGCTGAGCGGACAATGGGTGTCGCTGGGTCATGCAGGTCTCCCTACGGACGTGGCCGTCGCGAGGTCGGCCCGGTTCCGGTCGACGACCGCCTGAAGGGCCGCAGCCGCCGAGCGCAGAGCGCGCACCAGGGCCCCGCGGTCGAACTTTCGGGGGCGTCGGGCGCCGACGGAGAACACGGCGGCCGCGTCCGGATCCCACGGCAACGTCGCCATCACAGGCAGCCCGAGAACATTGCGGACATCGCGCGCGCTGTACGGCTGCCCCGCACCCACCAACACAATCCCCAGCCGCGGCAGCGAACCGACGCGGTCGAAGTCCTCCCGCAGGGTCTGGGCCCAGGAGCGAGCACCCGACAACGCGGGCAACGTGCTCCGCGACGTCAGCAGGACCAAATCTGCCTTATTCAGCAAAGGCCCAGGAGCCCCCTCCAGGCCCAAGCGGCCGGCGTCGACGATGACATCTTGGCCGTTGCGCTCCAGTGCGACCAGAGCCTCCGCCAGAGGGGACCACAGGATCGCCAGGCTCCGCGCCTGTTGGTGGCTGCGCACGCCGGGCAACAGCAGAGCGGTCGACTCCGGTATGGGCATCATCGCCGTTGGCAGCGATTCGGACAGCGCGTCTTCGCGATGGGCTAGCGCGAGGTCCATCAGGCCACCGGTGTGCGCGACGTTCCCATGAAAGAAACCGGCGAGGGTGCCGGAGCCGCCGGTCGGGTCGGCCTCCACGAGCACCGCCGGCCGAGGCCAGCTGAGTGTCAGACCGAGCGCGGTCGATGTCACCCCGGGCGACCCCGACGCGGACGTGAGAACGATGACGGCCATGTCCTAGTGCTCTCGAGAGTCCACAACAATCGCGACCCTGCCCGTGCCGGCCATCGCCGCGACGTCTGGCGCCTGACCGTCGGGCACCAGCACGTCGACGATTTGCTGACCGCTCGAGCCACTCGACACGACATCGACGACGGTCGCCGATATCTGAGGTTGGGTGTCCCCGCTCTTCAACTGGCCCTGCTGACCCGGGGTCGACACGATGCGCACAGCATCCCCGTTCACGAGCCCGCTCGCCGGTAGAGATCCCGGCGCAAGGGCGACCCCGACCTCACTCATCCCCCGGCCAGGTATCGCGGAGGACGTCACGTCATCACCGGTGACAAGTCCGCCCGCGGCCAGATCCAACGCAGCCCGCTTGCCGACGACAGTGCCGAGCTGCGAGGCCGGCAACGGCTTCAACGCCGGGTCGACCCCCACTTGCACAATTACTAGGTCGTTCCGCGTGATGATGTCGCCGCGGTGCACCGTGGACCTCACCGCGAGGACGCGCTGCGCTGAATCAATCGACGTGAACGCCCACACGGCAATCAACGCGCCCAAGCAAACAGCGCCCACCGACGCCGCAACCAGCAGGGGCCTGCGGCGCATCTTGGGGGGCGGCGCGACCGGTTCCTTCCGTTCGCCGTCACCCTGGGACCCCTCGCCTACGCGGTTTCGGCCGCCGTCACGACGACGTCCGCTGCGCCGCTGGTGTGTGTCTGCGATTGCCATGACGTTCTGCCTCCCCTATCGGTCTGTGTCGTGTCCGCGCTCACTGGGTAAGCACTTGTGCCTCGCCGATTTGGACTGTGGTCGTTTGCCGCAGAGTGACCGGGATAGAGCCGGTCTGACCGATCCCCGCCCATGAGACGGTCCAAGAGCTGGTCGCCGTCACCGTGTAAGTGCCCTGACGGGTGTATCCGTCATGGCCGCAGCTCGGACTCCTGGCCACGCCATCGGCCATCGAATACGGCGTTCCCTCACCGCAGGTGACGGTCTGACCGTCGCCCATGTCCCACAGGATGCGGCCGACTCTTCCCGTCGCCGTGACCGTGTAACCGCCGGCCGAGGCGCTCTTCGTGATCGGCCCCCATGTGCTCGCAGACGGGTTCTGCACCCACATCCATTGAGGCATGCCGACCAAACCGACCGAACCTGGCCTGTTCAACGGAACAATTCCGATCGTGACCGCCTTTAGCCGCATTGCAGTGACAGCTACTTGGGCGAGCTGTACCGGGTCTGGAGGTGCAGTCGGTCCCGTGGGCTGCGTGGCGGACCAAAAGAAGTACCGGTCCGTCGGCGAGTCGCACTGATAGATCGTCCCCATGGTGTTGCCCAACCACACGGGATCAGATCTGGGCGGTTGAGGGTGCGCCACCTTCACGTAGCACTGCCGGTCGGGCGACCAATAACCGCCGCCCGCATCGCAAGGAATCGCCTGACCAGTGGGGTTCGTACACTTCGGCGGTTTTCCCGGAGGCTGCGGCTTTGGGCCAGGCCTAGCCGGCGGCCCAGAAATAGGCTGCACCGGCGGCAGCACCACTCTGATGATGCACGTACCCGTGCGCGGATCTGGGATCTCACCCGGTGGACATGAGACTCCGCCGCCGGCCCAGGCTTGAGGTGTGACCACGGCGCACGCAGCCACCGCCATCATTGCTCCGACACCACTCAGCACGGCGTACCGCGTCAGCACGTCCCAGCCGCCTTAGCAACTGTGACGTACCACTTCATCGACTTGCTGTCCCGGATCACGTCGTATCGATAGGCGACCTTCGGCGGACGACTCCTACTCACAATCGACCTGCCGGAGCTGTCGAACACTCGAACCCTGCTGACATCGAGGCAGGCAGTCACTGTGTAAGACGACTCAGGAGCCAAGGGATTTCGCCGCGCGTTGCTGAGCTTCACCACGGTGTTGCCTTTACTTGTCTCGCCCTTCTGGCGTGCCGTGCTGATGTTGTATTGCCACTGCGTTAAGACCTGAGACCGCGCGACGGAGTCGAGTGTGGTCAAGTCGTCTTTCGGGTTGTTTTCGAGCCGATCGATCTGTCTCCACAGCGCAACGACGGCCGCAACTGCGGCAGTCTTCTGAGGCTGGACATCACTCGTGACGTGGCTTGTGACAGCTGTATCCGGCACAGGCGACGTCGGAGTGATGCTCGAAACCGAGGAGGGCTTGACGGAGCCGTTACCTCCGCAGGCAGCGATCAGCACGACGCATCCTGTAGCCACCGCCAGCGCGGGGCCAGTCACACCCCTCGACCTCGTCATCTCGATCTCCCGCTGTCCTATCCGCCAGAAGGCCCTGTCGCGACTCCCACGGACATGGGGGGTCGAAATCGATCCGTTCAAGCTAGTGCCGTTGGGTCGAACGCGTGGATATTTGTCCACATTGCACTATGCCTCGTCCTCTACGACGCCCTTTTCAGCCAGTCGCGCACAGCGAAGAACGGATAGATGCAGTCGACAGGGGTGGGGTTTTACCGCCTCTGTGTGGTCGAAATCTGTTCACCGACAGAGCAATTGATCCAACTACCTGGGGCGTCGACCAAGGCTGGAGCAGCGGACTGAGGATGACGTGGTCAGCGACCGCCATCCACAGGGCCAATGCCCGAAGTCCACTGCCCGGCCCTGCCATTCGGCCGCCAGCCACAGCCCGCCAGCCGCAGCTGCGGTGACCCGTCGGCGTCAGACCAGGCGTGCAGACTCCAGCACACGTCCGTTCGGTTCAGCGCGCTGTGGCTCGGCGCGCCGGACAAAGGGAACGCCCAGAAGGTCTTCGCAGGCTGCAGCATCATGGGCTTCGGCAGTGACCTCCGGCGGCACCACCTGGCCTTCGGGGAGGCGGAAAGGAGCCCTATGTCCACTCCTACGAAGCCGCGGCGACAGTTCGAGTCGTTGTCTGAAGC
Source organism: Allobranchiibius sp. CTAmp26 (assembly GCF_017565405.1). Lineage (GTDB taxonomy): Bacteria > Actinomycetota > Actinomycetes > Actinomycetales > Dermatophilaceae > Allobranchiibius. The sequence continues at coordinate 17,792 of NZ_JAGEKR010000021.1, read as the reverse complement.
TGCCAACCGCACAGGCCTAAGCGTTCGCACTCTTCGTCGGCGCATCGCCGCCGGGTATCTCCCGGCGTATCGGAGCGGCGCACGCGTGTTACGCGTCGACCCCGACGACGTGGACCACCTGATGACTCGAGTTCCGACTACATGAGGCGCTGGGTACACCCCCGCCTGCCGGAGGCTCCTGCGCATTCGATGAGGTCGCCAGCCAATCCCCTCGATCCGGCTTGTGACACCGCGGGCATCAGGCAGTGAGTCACTCCGCCCGGTCAGGGCGCGCCGAGGAGCTGCGTCCTACCGCCCAGAGTGGGCTACTCGTGTCTTCACGTCGGCCGGCTGCCGGAGCGAGCGAAGCGGGTGCAGGGTTGTCGTGCCTGACCGGACGAGGCGCGGCGACGGACGCACATGTCCAGAGCGCCCTCGTTGCTCCGTGAATCACCTCCGTGGCGGAACGCGGCCACTAAGCAGCTGCAGTTTTCCGAATCACATCCGGTATCCGATGCAGTGGCGTTGACCAGCGCGGATGCGGTCGATCTCACGGATGCCTAACGGGCGCTGGAGAATCTTAAGCGCTGGGGGGGGTTGAGGACTGGCGCTGATGCAGCTGCAGCGAATCCTCCTGCAGAACGCCGCGATCAGCCGGTGTCGTTCACCGAAACGCGGATGAGACCAGCTACCACAGTCTGACCGTAGATCCTAGCGCAGGGCTTGATGGAGCAGGATCCTAGGCCTCACGTTTTCTTCCTTCCGCGCTCCGGTACACGTCGTAAAGGGCCACTTCCGTCAAGTCGAAGTCTTCCTTCGTTTTTTCGGGACCAGCGAAAAAAACGTAATTTTTGCAAGACGTCTGCGAACTCCTGAAGGCAATTCCATCAACCGGAGTTTCGGATGCCCATCTTATATATTCAGTGACTATCTGGGTTGGCGCGTAGTCAATCTGATCGTGGCTGGCCGAATCAGGAATTGTAGGAGCCGCTAGCGCCTCCTCGAAGTGCTGCAAAAAGTAAATTTTGAGAATGTCCTCGTAAGACCTCGCCCTGAAAGGAGAAACTCCCTGGGTTAGATCGAGCACCCACAGAACCTTTTTCAGCTGAAAGGTCCCCATCATCGCCATGGGCTTAATGTCGTGTGAGGCAATCTCTGCGATTGCGGTCTGCACGTCCTCAGCCGCATAAAACATCGATATACCAGCCGGTGACATCCGGTTAGCTGCGGCATGCCGACCGAGTGGTGGTCCAAGTTTTTCGATTGTCGGTGGATCTATCTCGTCTCGTCGGTTCACCAGCCTGCCCCGGTAGACTTCCGTGCCTTCTGGCAGCTGTTTAACCAAATTCAGGTGATGCTCACCGAAGCTCACCAGCTCACCGAGGAGTCTTCCGAGGAGCACTGGTGGAGACGGAGTCCGTGAGACAGGGCCGATGCTCGCCTGCAACTGCTGTACTATGACGAACCGAGATTCTTCTTTGACTAACTCCGTGAGTTTATCCCGCTTCCATACCAAGTCTGCAGTATCGAGAAGAGCGGGAAGATTGGTGAATAATTTGCCGTTCGTAGCATTCTCGATCGCGTTTGCAACAATATCCAGGCACAGAGCCGAGACGTCGTCACTAAATACCTGTCCACACAGTACGCGAACAACATCGGCCGCCGTCATGTCAGGCCCATGGTAATTACCTCCTTCATTCTCCCTTAGCAATTCATCGTCCGACGTCCCATAGATGAAGTTTAGCGTTTGAAGAATGGCTTCGAATAACTCTGAGAGCGGCGCTACCTCGACAGCGTCAGCTTTACCACAGAGCTCACATTCGTATTTTTTGTCGTTCATTACTAAGACTATGCTCTTGAGATCAACGTCTACTATGTGATCGGCACATAATACCTGCGGATCTGCACCGTTGACGGCGCCATTCTCATCCCCAGGCAACACCTTAAGTCTCCTCTTCGTCATCAGATCAGTCCCAACGCGAGCACAGGACACTCACCCACGCCCGCTAAGGCAGCGGCATGCTGAACATCCTTACAGTCCAACCCTACGCCCAGCTATTTCCAACACCACTAAGTGGTGAAGCACTCCTGCGAACGGAGCACCGAATACATGTCCGAGATACGACCACTCGCCAAAGCAGACGCGCTCGAATTCACAATTATTACCGGGCGATGACCGTCCTATGAACTGCGTAGCTCAGCCGTACGACCGCTGCCGTCCATCCATGCCAGGACGTCAAAGACTCGAAGCGGACTGATGTGGTGTGGGAGCACGGCCACGGTACGCAGTTCTACCAGCCTTTGGTGTAGTGCCCCACTGTCGGCGCGGAGGGCTGTCCACAGTGGCAGCCACTGCAGGCCCGAGTCGTTGAAGACGTGGGTCCTGATGACACGGTCGTAGACGGGCACGAGCCGGGGTCGTTTGCGAGCGATCAGCTTGCTGGTGGTCGTTGGTCCCATGCCCGGCAGGCTCATCAGCGCACGCCATAGAGGCCAGGCTGGAAATGCTGCCTCTTCGACTGACGGCTCATCGACTAGGTCGCGGTCGTCCCCCACGTCGCGCAGAAGGTCGTTGAACCTCTTGCGGTGCGTGTCGAGGATGGACACTGCAGCCTGGCCCGGGAACTCAACAGCCAGCAGGGTGACCGCTACTAGGTCATCCGCGGTGAACGTGTCCATGCTCCTGGACCGGGTACCTGATGGGTCCCACCCATCGAAGACTCCGCCGGTGTACCAGGGGTCTCCAGTCCCCGTTCGCCGGGTGAAGTACTCCGTGAGGACCTTGACCGCCTGGTCCTGCGCACCTTCCAGCAACGATGGGGTCAGGGTCAATCCTTCGTAGATCTTCATCGACGAAAGGCTCCTTCGCTGGTCGTGGTGAGCACTCCCTTCTTCAGGATTTGATGCGACCCCAAGCCGTCCCCTTCGCCAGTAGTGGGCGGGGCGATCAACTAGAAGGCGAACCCAATGCCCACACCAGCCGAACTACCGCTTGGGTTCCGAACGTTGAAGCTGCCCGCCCACCATGCGCCCAGGTGACTCGGTGATACGCGAATCAACGGCATCTCCAACGCAAACCCTGTGAAGGAGGCGACGGAGACATTCTTCAGACGTAGAGCGTCCTCTGGTACCTCTCCTTCTGCAGAGCCGAAGCGGCTCACCTGGTTGTTCGCTTCTCCTATTGCCGCCTTCTCGAGGTCTTGTTTGCTATCCCACAACCGTCCGCGCACGTCCTTCATGGAGGCTGCCTTCGCGAGGTTGTACACGTGGTGGTCGAACTCTTTGCGAGAGACCAGCACGCCCTGAACGACTGACGAACCGAGCAGCAACGTCAGTCCTGGGGTGTGGTCACCCTCCTCTGCAGCCGCGATCAGGCGGCGCAAGACGGGGTCTAGGTCGGCCATACCTTGACGTTAAAGGGTTCAGACGCGAGGTGGGGCATAACTGCCGGACGGTTGTTGAGGCGTCCGTGCCGCGCTTACAAGACGCAGAGGCGAGCCCAATTCACTCCATCGCGCGTTAGCCCCGCGTCCGAACCGCCCTTGGCACCGCGAGCCTGATAGTGATGGACCTAGGGAACTAGCAGTGTTTGCTGCTGGCATGCTTTCGCCGATCGGAGTATTGATGCCTAGGGATTCCTACCACCCCTCCGGGATCACTGATGGCCCCGGTCAAGGTGACGCCTTCGACGTGGTGCGTCGAGACACGTTGTCCCCTAATGCAATAGGTATAGGCAGCATCCGGGTGTTCGTCGAGGACCACTGCGCCAACTGCCTTCGCCAGTTGGACGCGACGATCAACGGGCTGTTCTGCTCTTCATGGTGTCGAGAGACCACGGGCAACGTCCGCTACTTTCGGGCCATTTCCCGTGACGGGCGGTTGCAGGATCCAGACGTGCAGCAAGCAGTGGCGACCCGCCTCGCGTTCTTAACGGCAGGAGGCTACGACGCTCTAGGGCGCACGCTGAGCCCAAGCACTCGACGCGAGGTCATCGACCGCGATGGTGGGCGCTGCGTATCGTGCGGCGGACCTGGCACAGAGATCGACCACATCGCTAACAGCTCGGCAGACCCCGCGAACCTGCAGCTGTTGTGCCACACGTGTCACAGCGCCAAAACCGCCGCGGCGATGGTCCCAGCATCCGAGTCGCACCGCGTACTGGTGACCGGGCTGCTGAACGATCGGGTCCGCCCTGACCAGCCACGGCTGCTCGCAGATGACGAGAACGCATGGTCCTCCGTGTGGCGCAGACTGAAGGCCGAGCGCAAGCAGCGGATCAGCAAGCGGGACCGCGCATCAGTGACCCTGCCGCCTGATCCGCAAGCCCAGCGACAGACGGAGCGCCGGGTGCAGGGAGCTCCCACGTCTCGTCCAGGCACAATGCGACCCATGCCTACCTCGGTGTTCGACGTCCTGGACCAGCTGCGTGCGGTGTCTACCTCCGAGGCGGACAAGGGCACACGCTTCGAGCAGCTGATGGCTGCGTTCTTCATGGTGGATCCGACCTACGCGGACCAGTTCAGCAAGGTCTACCTCTGGCAGGATTGGCCAGGGCGAAACGGCAAGCACGACACCGGCATTGATCTGGTCGCGGTGGATGCCCAGACCGGTGGGAACGTGGCGATCCAGTGCAAGTTCTATGCCCCCGACCACCACGTGTCGAAACCCGACGTGGACTCATTCCTGTCCGCGTCAGGCACCACCGACTTCGAGCGCCGGATCATTGTCTCAACCGGTGCGGACTGGGGTGCCCACGCTGAGGCTGCGCTGCACGAGCAGTCCATCCCGGTGACCCGTATCGGGATGAGCGACTTAGAAACCTCCACGATCGACTGGTCCCAGTTCTCCTGGTCCGCCCCGCAAGACGTAACACCACGGGCCAAGAACATCACTCGTCCCCACCAGCAGACCGCGATCCAAAAAGTCACCGCCGGCCTGGCCGAGGTGGACCGGGGCAAACTCATCATGGCCTGCGGCACGGGCAAGACCTTCACCTCGCTGCGCCTGGCCGAAGAGCACGTCGGGGCCGGCGGGACGGTGTTGTTCTTGGTGCCGTCCATCTCCCTGCTGTCGCAGACGGTGCGGGAATGGTCCGCGCAGGCCCAGCTTCCGCTGCAGATGCTCGCCGTCTGCTCGGACGCCAAGGCCACCAAACGCACCGGCACCGCCTCCGAAGACATCTCCGCTGTCGACCTCGCGTTACCAGCGACCACCAACCTGGACCTGCTGCAGCAGCGTTGGGACACCGCAGTGCGCGACGACCAGTCGATGACGGTGTTGTTCGCGACCTATCAGTCCATCGGGGTTGTCGCTGCTGCCCAAAAAGGGGGTGAGTTCGACCCGTTCGACCTGATCATCTGCGACGAGGCACACCGCACAACCGGCGTCACCATCGCCGGGCAGGACGAGTCCGCCTTCGTCCGCGTCCATGACAACGCCTTCCTCGCCGGGACCAAGCGGTTGTACATGACCGCCACTCCCCGGCTTTTCGGAGAAGACTCCAAGAAGAAGGCCAAGGACTCCGACGCGGTCATTGCTTCGATGGACGACGAGGACACCTACGGCCCGGAGCTGCATCGCCTCGGGTTCGGGGAAGCAGTGGAACGCAAGCTGCTGACCGACTACCGGGTCCTGGTGTTGGCCGTGGACGAGCAGTACATCTCCGAGAACTTCCAACAGGAACTTGCCGGCTCCGGGGAAATCCCGCTCGGGGATGCTGCCCGGATCGTGGGCTGCTGGAACGGGCTGGCCAAGCATTTCGACACCACTGCCGATGAAAGCGACCACCCGATGCGACGGGCCGTCGCGTTCGCTAAAGACATCAACGCGTCCAAGAAGGTCGCTGCGTCGTTCCCGCTGCTCGTAGACAAGCACATCGACACCCTGGAGCTTGACCCCGCCCGCGCACCACGCGCCGACGGTCGCGATGCCGGTCTGCGCGTGGAGTGTCAGCATGTCGACGGAACCTTCAACGCCTTAACCCGCAACCAGCGACTTGACTGGCTAAAGGCCGAATCCCCCGCGGGTGTATGCCGGGTGTTGACCAACGCCCGCTGCCTGTCCGAGGGGGTGGACGTGCCCTCCCTGGATGCGGTGATGTTCCTGACCCCCCGCAGCAGCGAGGTCGACGTGGTGCAGTCCGTGGGGCGAGTGATGCGTACCTCGCCCGGGAAGGACTACGGGTACATCATCCTGCCAATCGCTGTGCCATCCGGGATTGCACCAGAGGAAGCACTGCGCGACAACGAGAAGTACAAGGTCGTTTGGCAGGTGCTGCAAGCCCTGCGCGCGCACGATGACCGGTTCAACGCCACCGTCAACCAGATCGACCTCAACAAGCACCGCCCCGACAAAATCCGCGTCATCGGGGTCTCCGGGCCGAACAGCCAAACAGATGAGGACAACACCACCAGCACCGGCGTCCAGACCGCGCTCTCGTTCGACTTGGGATTATGGCAGGACGGGATCTACGCAAAGATTGTCCAGAAAGTTGGTGAGCGCCGGTACTGGGAGACGTGGGCCGGAGATGTGTCTGTCATCGCCCAACAACTCACCACCCGCATCACCGGCATCCTTTCCCACCCCGGTACGGACACTAGCGCCGAGTTCGAACGTTTTTTGGACGGGCTCCGAGGCAACCTCAACGAAGCAATCACCTCCGACGACGCTGTGGAGATGCTTGCCCAACACCTCATCACCAGACCTATCTTTCAGTCCTTCTTCGGTGCCTACGACTTCACCGCTTCGAATCCGGTCGCTCGCATTATGGAACGAATGTTAGACGCCCTGGACGAGCACGCCTTGGACACAGAAACCACCAGTCTGGACCGCTTCTACGCCTCCGTCGCCCTTCGCTTGGACGACATCGACAACGCTACCGGGCGACAGAAGATCCTGGTCGAACTCTATGACAGGTTTTTTGCCAAAGCCTTCAAACGGCGGGTGGAGAAGAACGGTATTGTCTACACCCCGATCGAGATCGTTGACTTCATCCTCCGCTCGGCGGACGAACTCCTACGTCGGCACTTCGGCCAAGGCTTAACTGACGAAGGCGTCCACATACTCGACGGATTCACAGGCACCGGCACCTTCATCGTGAGATTTCTGCAGCTGGGGCTCATCGAGCCAAAAGATCTGGTCCGTAAGTATCGGCACGAGATCCACGCGAACGAACTGCTGCTGCTCGCGTATTACATCGCCGCAGTCAACATCGAGAGTGCATACCTTGACGCCCGCAGAGACGCTTTGGAGCGCCGCCCGCAGTACGAGTCCTTCCCTGGCCTGGTGCTTACCGATACCTTTCAGTCGTACGAACCAGGAGACCGGCTGGACGACTCTGTGTTCGTTGGCAACAACGAACGACTCACCCGACAGAGGGCCAATCCGATCACCGTGGTGGTCGGCAATCCGCCGTACTCCGTGGGCCAAGACTCCGCGAACGACAACAACGTAAACGATTCGTACCCTGGGCTGGACGCCTCCATCAGCGCTGCATACATGGCTGGCCGCGGGCGTGGAGGAAACAACTCTATCTATGATTCGTACATCCGTGCGTTTCGCTGGGCCACCCTTCGCTTGCGAGACCAAGGTGTGATCGCTTTCGTTACAAACGGTGGCTGGATTGACTCCAACGTAGCTGCAGAGATGCGAAAATCAATTGCTGCTGAATTCAGCACCATCTACATATACAACCTGCGTGGAAATGGTCGTACTGGTGGCGAAGCTGGACGCGCGGAAGGACGACCAGTATTCGAGTTCGGTGGCTGGAATACCGATGGTACGGAACGCAAGAACACGAGCGGCGGGTCGCGCGCTACGATCGCAATCACACTTCTTGTTCGCGACCCTACCCACACTGGCCTTGCCCGGATTTTCTACGCACAAGTGCCGGACGCTCTAACTGCTGGGCAGAAGCTAAAGGAAGTCGAAAAGGCGACCTCTGTCATGGGCCTAACGACCACCACACAGATTACTCCCAACCTGCACGGCGACTGGCTAAATCACCGCCAAAGTGACTTCATGGGTTACCTGCCGATGGGCGCCAAACATGGTGACGATGTCGGACAGACCACTATCTTCGGACTCTACGGTCGCGGCCTAGAAACTGGTCGAGACGCATGGGTCTACAACTCGTCACCGGCTAAACTTATTGGAAACATCAGAAAGACCGTCGAAGCCTTCAACCAGCAGGTCGCAGACTTTGTGACGCTACTGGCGGCCCGGCCGGGAGCGAGATCTAAAACTCTCGTAAACGACTTCATCGACCTCGATCCCGCGAAGATTTCGTGGACCTACAGCCTCAAGAATCGCCTAGCTGCCCGCCGATTGCTGACCGTCGAACCCGACCATGTGGTACGCGCGACTTACCGCCCTTTCAACCGAACCAACGCCTACTTCAACCGCGGGCTCAATCACATCACTGGCCAGATGCCACGGTTCTTCCCAACGCCCGGTCACCCCAACCACGGCATCTACCAGGTTGGTATGGGTTCAGCGGTGCCGTTCTCAGTGCTTGCGTTGGACGCAGTTCCGGACTTGCACGTCACCGGCGCCGGCTCTGGTGGGCAATTTTTCGCTCGATGGCGGTACGAGGATGTGAAGGTTGGTGACCAAACGCTGTCGTTCGATGCGCCGACGACGGATGCCCAGGTCATCGCCGGCTACCGCAGGATCGACAACATCACCGACGCTGCATTGGCGAGATTTGTAGCGACGTACGATCGTCCAATCTCTAAAGATGACATATTCCACTACATCTATGGGTTGTTGCACTCGCCTGACTACCGTAGGACGTACGCGGCCGACCTGAAGCGGATGCTCCCACGCATTCCACTCGTGGTCGACCCAACCCCTTTTATCGCGGCGGGGGAACAGCTCATGCAACTTCATCTCGGCTATGAGCAGCTGGAGCCCGATGCGATCGAAGGGATGCATCCAGACGCTCCCGCTGGTGAGGCTGCATACGATTTCTTCGCGGTGCAGAAGATTCGTCTCGGCAAGTTCCCGAAGCGCGAGGGTCAGCGAGTCGCCGACACTGACAAGTCGTCGATCATTTACAACTCCCGGATCACGCTCAGCGGTATACCCGTCGACGCGTACAGATATACAATTGGCTCGCGCTCGGCGATTGAGTGGATCATTGACCGCTACCAGGTCAAGACGGATAAGAAATCGGGCATTGTCAATGATCCCAACGATTGGTCCCGTGAAGTGAAAAACCCGCGCTATATCCTCGACCTAATTTCACGCATTGTAATGGTCAGTCTAGCAACCATGAAGACTGTCGATGAATTACCGCCGTTGGCGATCCGGGATGACCATTGAGACCCCACCTACCTCGGCGGCCACAAGACCGAGGCGTCCCTACGATGGCAGGGCCAGGAGAAGGTCTACGAATTGCCGAACTTGTCCTTCGGTCAAATCAGTGGATGCACCGACGGATCGAGCGAATTGTGATCGAGCCGACCAGCGAGTGCACTCGATATATATCAATTGACTTCACCCTCGAGTCTGACCTCATGGTCGTTGGCTCATCGACGGACACTGTTCTTGTCCCCCTTGGGTTGTGCCGCAAGGGACCGCTGACGGCGTTGAGCATCCGGGGGCCCTCAGGCAAACCTGCCCCGTTGTTAGAGACCACCGCGAACGGCGAGCATGCTGTCGCGATGCTAGTGGCTATGGCTTTGTCGGTTGCAAATGTCAGGCAGACAGACGACCTAGTAAACTTTCGGTGCCTCATAGAGTCCGTGGTTTTCCACCAAGGCGCTCCCGACCCAGCACTTGCTAGCAAGATCTCCGCAGGACTTACGGCACTGGGTATTGCATGCGAGTCGGAACCGGCGGCCTCGTTCGCCGAGCTAATACAACAGTTCGAGTCCAATTTCTTAATGGTGGTGGAGCTTGACGCGGACGTCGTCGGCAGGCGGTCGATCGTGAAGATCGATTATCGCGAGCCGAGGGGGCAAAACGATCTTGCGCCGTGGAAGCCAAAGCTTGTCTGGCAGATTCCTGAGTTTGGCACGGCCGCAAGCACCCACGTGGAATTCTCCTCGCCCCCGCTGCTACTGGTCTCAGACGCCGAGCTGATCGAGGGTGACGCGGACACCGGAGTAGCCGTAGCCAGGAGTGCCGAACCTGCTGCGACAGTGCACTTGGTTGCCCGGCCCAACAGTCGCTTCTCGCAGGCGTCCGCCATCGTCACGCTCGCACCGAGGCGCTACGGGGCAATCACTGCGTTGCGGGTTGGAGGGTGGTCCATTGTCGCGGTGGTGGTGCTGGGATTGTTGATTCGACACCTGCGATCCACAGCTGTTCTCCCCACCAAACCGCTGGGAACGAGCTTCCCGACCGTGCTGCTAGCGGTAGGAGGACTGCTACTTACCTGGATCGCACGGTCACCCGAGGACTGGTCTACCTCCCGCATCCTGCTCATCGCGCGGCGGTCTCTCCTGAGCTCAGCACTCCTCACCGTGCTGGTCGCCGGCTACCTTGCAATCCCTGTTGGTGGATCGATGCGGTCTCTAGGGTGGTGCATCATCCTGGGGCTGGCGGTGTTGAACGCAGTATTTGGCGAGGTGTTGTGGCGCCGCTGTCGGATCAAGGCGCTACGGTCGCAGTCAGAAGCTACGGAAAGGACCGCGTGATGAGCATGATCTCCCGCAAACCGAAGGCATCCGCACGGCGCAGGACATCCGGGGCAGTGGTTTATAAGGGAGCCGGTGCACCGCTACTAGGTGACAAGTCACGCACTCGAACGAAGAAGCAGGCTGACGAAGTGATCGACGCGTTGCTGGGCAAGGGGCGTCGCACTTCCTGACATCTGCCAGTCGGTGCCCTGAATTCCTGTCGGCCTAGGGAGCCTTCACTGCTGTCATCCGCAGGGTCAGTCGTCATGCTTCGATATCGCGTGCCGCATGCCGCGGAGAAGCTGCTTGTCGCACTTGGGGCGTTCGACAACGGTGAGATGACCGGTGTCATCGCAGGTCAGGAGTGGTGTATCGGATGGGTGATCCGATGCACATGAGGGGACTGCGCCCGCCAGCATCGAATCAGTGGTGCGTCCGTTCGACCTCCAGCTGTGGCCGTTCGCAGGTTCGATCGCCGGGAGGGACATCGCTCTTACCATGGAGCGATGAGAAACCCCGGATATGTGCATGAGCTAGCCGCGCTCCACCTCGGGGGGAGTCCAGACATCGAGGAAGTGGTCAACCGGAATGGCGTGAGCAACGCCGACCTTGAAGAGGCCATTCGCAACCTGGCGCCTATGGATCCAGCTGCGCGCGACGCCAGGATCCATCAGCTGTGCGTCTCCGATGCACTCGAACAGGGGTATGCCGAGGGAGATCCTGCCCGGGAGACAACCTGGGTCTTGGGCCAACGCGCCCACGCCTATTACGACCTTCACAACGAGTGAGGCGGCCAACAGCGCACGCAGAGCTATGCCTCGCTTCTCACAACAGGATGGTCCCGTGGAACGAGTGGGTCACGACGTCCGCAGGGCGTCGAAGGTGTTTGCACCGCGGTTGGGCGAACACCAAGCCAGCAGGTCTTGTAGAGCCTGATGGGCGGCCGGCTTTAAGATCCACCGCGTGATTGACCACGGCTGGCTGCCGATCGAGCTGCACCCGGTCGCGATGCGGCTGGCCCGCGCTGACGCTGCAGCCGAGGAGTTGGCGAAAGTTGCCCTGTCGTGGTCTAGGGGTGACAACGATCTTGGAGCCGTAACCCTCCGTCAGGTCGAGCGAACGTCCGGCACCTACGACGTGGAGATTGCCAGGATTCGGCCGGTCCCCCCACTGGCATCCATGTTGTTCAGTGAGGCCGTGCACCACCTGAGGGCGTCGCTGGACAACGCCGTGTTCTACATGGCCGAGCAGGAGCATGGACGGCCGTTCACGCCCGGGCAGGCCCGGGCCGTATCAATGCCGATTTACGACACGCAGGAGGGGTTCGACGCCAAAATCAGGCGGCTCTCAACCGGAAAACATGCAATACCGGCGTTCGGAGCAAGTGGCGCCCTCGGCCAACGCCTCGCGGCACTACAGCCGTTTAATGACCGCACAACGATCGGCTCTCTGTCGAAATTTCTGGCGCTCATGATGGGAGTTTCAGCAGCGCAAGCGCAGCCGCTGAAGCTCCTTCGCGACTACTCGAACGAAGACAAGCACCGGACCATGCGGGCCGCAGCGGGCCACACCCTCGTGCAACGTCTTGACGTCTCGCGTCAGACCGTGAGCAAGGGCATGAGGCCGATAGACGTAGGTACCGTTATCGAGCAGGTGCCCATGGACGTACCGACCGGCGTCGAGATCTCGCCCGCCCTTTTGTTCGAGAGACCGGACGGGGACTGGGTGGCGCCCGGCCCCGAACTCGACGGCATCGGTCGACACGTTGCCGACATCGTGATCCCATCGCTGGTCAGCGGCACGGCACGCACGCACGCGGTGCCCGCGCACATTGACCTAAGCGACAACGGTGAGACGATGCCTGCGAGGCTGGCAGGTGGCGGCACAGCACGGGCTCACGAGCGCGCGCGGGAGACCATGACGGAGGCGTTCAGGCTGGCTACGCAGCAGGGTTGGCACGTCCTGTCCGTGGTCGAAGAACCGTAGCTGTCGCCCTGTAGCCGACTCCCCACTCCCCATCCCGGGGAGGGCCCGTTTCAGTTCGGCACGGCCACCGACCGTCCCGTAAGACCTGCCCCGTGAACAGTCCCACCCGACTATCGTCGCCGTAAGTTACGCTCCGGGAACTAATACAGGGGGCGTACATGGGTCTAGGGGCAACTCCTCAGCAACGGCGACCGAACGGCAGCGGTGGTCGCAGCCTGGTGGCGTGGGCAGGTTGGGGTGGCTTGCTCCTGACTGCCCTGCTCGGATTAGCCAGTTCAGGTGTCAGTGGGCTGTTCAGCCTGGCCGGTGTCTACGTACTTGTCGTCGGGGTCATCGCGCTCGTCCGCGGGAAAATTCGGTGGGCACTGCTGCGCAACCGTGCGATGAGCGGCGTAGCTATTGGTGGGGCAATCGTCGGGTTGGTGGTGGGTGGCGCCACCGCCAAGAACCCGTCAACGACCCCGGTTGCAGGTCACAACTCGAGCTCCACTATCAGAACATCAGCTGGCGCCCCGCCCAGTGCGACGCCGACCGCGGCCGCCAGCACCACGCCACCGATCACTCCGAGTGTGACATCCAACTCTTCGGTGAGGTCCAGCTCGTCGACTCACTCCTCAAGCTCCACCGCCGCCCAGAACCCAGCGAAGGCAATCGTGCGGTCCGACACCGCCTCCCACGCAGCGTTGGCCACGCTGGCGACACTCCCAGTGAAAGGCCGGGCTCCGCAGACGGGGTACGACCGGGCACAGTTCGGGCAGGCGTGGACCGACGACGTGACCGTGCCCGACGGGCACAACGGGTGCGACACCCGCAACGACATCCTCAGCCGCGACCTGACCAGCATCATCTACAAGCCCAGCACTAGAAACTGCGCTGTCGCAACAGGGACATTGCACGACCCCTACACCGGACGCACGATCAGCTTCACCCGCGGCGAAAGCACCTCGACTGCGGTGCAGATCGATCACGTCGTGGCGCTCTCAGACGCGTGGCAAACCGGAGCCCAGCAGCTCAGCTCAGAACAGCGTCAGAACCTCGCCAACGACCCCCGCGAGCTTCTCGCGGTCGACGGGCCCACGAACGAGGCCAAGGGCGACGGGGACGCCGCAACCTGGTTGCCGCCCAACAAGAGCTTCCGATGCACGTACGTCGCCGACCAGGTGCAAGTGAAATCCGCGTACCACCTGTGGGTCACCCCCGCCGAAAAAGCAGCAATGACAGCCGTCTTGACACACTGCTCCAACCCGCCCGCAGCTACCCCAAGCCCTAGCAGCACGCGCACCCCATCTCCGTCGTCGACACACACCAGCCCTCTCCCCCTGGTGCCGACCACGACCGCACCCCAGCCGGCGGACGTGTACTACGCCAATTGCGCTGCCGCCCGCGCCGCTGGCGCTGCACCGCTGTACCGCGGCCAGCCCGGATACCGGGCAGGTCTGGACCGCGACCACGACGGGATTGCCTGCGAGTAGGTTTCCCGCACCTGTTCCCCTACGTTCGGCACCCGGCGAACGCAGGGGACGACGCTGAGTTGTGAGTCTGACCTCGTCCGATCTAGGCGGGTATCCAGTCGACGCGGCTACCCGGCCTACGGCCCAGGATCTTGTGACCCTCCAGCGGGCTCGTGTCCCGCTTGGATGGCGTACGGGTCAGCCGTTGATCTATCGCGACTGTGCGCACGCCTACTCCTACGCATGGCATCCATCTCACCTTTCCGAGCTTGGTACCGCTGAAGTCGAAGGCGCGCCTCGTCCGAGAGTGGTGTCGCCTTAGCGGATGCGTGGCGATCAATCATGTCCTGTCGCTGTCGCTCCCTCCAGCGCCGGAGCTCCCGCCGATCGCGCAATCGCGACACCTGGGACGCCAGCCAACCGACGAACAGGCCGCCGATGAGGCATAAGGAGGCTGGGTCGTGCCATGAGCTGGGCTGCGTGCGCCCGCTCAAGCGACACCACACACCGAATGCGCCCCCGCCGATCATCGGTGGGACAAACGCCAGCTTGTCCGCGGATTTCACGCCCCACCTGCTGCAGAGCAGGCAGACAAGGAACAGCAGGTACCCCAGAGCGCACCAGAAATATGTAGAGGAGGAGTCCAGTGAATTCCTTAGAGCCCTCACATGAAAGGGCGCCAGCAACCGCGCGATCCAGAGTCCGGATCCTCCCAGCCATTCGGTAGCAGTAGGACTCAACAAGACCAGAATTGGGACCGCCACGATGCCCGCCACCGCAGCGTCCCTAAGCCGTCCATCGCGCCTCAGCACCAGCCCAGTCTGTACTGTCACCGACTGATCGTGGGCAGTTCGTTCGAATGCGGAGGGTCCGCGCACTAGGTGGTTGGCAAGCACAAACTCCGAGTTCGCGTGGACGAAGTCATCACGCTTTTCCTCCGACGGTGCTGAACTTGGCGCGCGGTCTCCGCGCGAGTTCACGTCTTACGTCCACCGCATTCACCCACACTCCCTGCACCGGCGCCACTCGCTGGTGCCAGAGCAACACCCACACGCACCGGCCCTGCCACCTGGCCGCGCGACCGGTCACCCATTCGGACCCCTCGGGCCATTGCAGACGGACCCGCACGCGAATCGGGGTAACCGCATACGTTGCTGCACGAGGGCGGGGCGGCCAGGAAGCGTTGATCGGCTCTTCTGTCCCGGCGGGGTGACCACCCGTTCCCGAACCGATCGCTGTTAGCACGTCATCTCGATGGAGAGATGTGCGATCGGCATCTGCATGCTCAGACGCTACGAGGCCCTGCCGACACCACCTGCTCGCAATGGGTGGGCAGCCAGATCGTGGTCACCCGGGAGCCATTACAGCGGAGAGCGGGTGGAGAGCACGTGACAACTCATCGCTCGATATGCAGGTAAGAACGATCCACACACGTAGAGGCGAGGGATTGCCAACACCCACATGAGCACCGCGGCAATCACCACGAGGGTCAGCGCAGCCCGGTTGTGGCTGCCCTCACCTGGCGTTCCAGGTCTCACTGCACGACGCTGGGGGAAGGCGCACACCGTGAACCGACCGCTGCACCATGACACCGTGCCCGGCTCCTGGTGAAGTCTGCACGAAACGGGTGGGCTGCACCACACGCGCCGCTACCGTCCGTGCATGGACTCCCGAGGACGCGGCAGGCCACCCGTCGAGCACTTCCCCGCCGACCCCACCGGTGCCGACTGGCCCGAGCGCCGAGTGCGGGACTGGATGCCCGTCGAAGACTCCCTCACCCTCAGCAGGAAGTTCGCCGTGCTTGCCACCGCAGGCCGCCTGTACGTGCTTGGCATCGTCCAGCGCCAAGGTCCCCTCACCCTGCTGCAGCTGTGCGAACTGGCACAGATGAGCGTTCCGTCGACCCGCCGATCGCTCCACGATCTCCGACGCATCGGACTGGTGGAACAGCTCGGCAAACCTGGAAAACACCGCCGCAGCTGGGCCGTCGTCCCCGGTGCAGCCGACCGGCTCGCGGACTATCTGCGATAATTCAGACCGACGACGCGTGACGCGCGCGATCAGCTCGGGACGACCGGCGAGTATGTCTCGGAGCCAGCCCGCAGCGATCGGCCAAGCCAAAACAGCGCGAGGTCAACATCTCGGGCCCGCCACACGGTCCCGCTGTCAGTAACAGCCCCACTGAGTTGCTCCACCAGCGCCATGTAAGCCCCGTACCGACCGCGCTTGGGTGGCAGCGAAAGGCCCAGCATCTCCAACCCGACTTGGGCGCGGCGGTCGTACACAGCCATCCGGGCAGGAGCAGCAGCGAACAGGACCGCCGAAGCCAACGCATCTCCGGACCTGAAGCCAGGGAGCGTCGAAAGAGCGGTGCGACCCGCGCTAGCAGCTTCCGGGGTGGTGATGCTGGTGTTCAACACATGGCATACGGCCGCGCCAGTGACGTCACGGATGTGCGTGTCGGATAGCGCCATGAGCTCGCTGGTCCACCGGCTGCTCGCACGAACCCGTTTCCACAACACCAAGGCACCAATCTCAGCCTTGCCAACGGACTGCTCCTCCGCTATGCGAGCGCTTATCTGCACCAGCACGTCGTCGTAATGCTCGGACACCCCGTCCTCGTAGCCCCGACGGGCCTCTATCAACCGTTCGATGATGGCCGGGTTGATGATCTGAGCGTCAGCTGATGGCATCAAACGGATCGTGCCACGATCTGTCACGGTTGGTCGTTCATCGACCCGAACGGCAAACCTCTGCAGCTATGCAGTGCTGACGACGGACAGCGAGTCCAGGCGCAACTTCGGCGTGCCGTCCTGCGCGAGGCGGACCTGCACAAGAAGGTCGCACACCGCACCCGCCTCTACGCCATCCCATGACAGGCAGGCGAAGGTCTTCGCGAACACCAACACGGTGGCCACGAACCCAACGTCCTCGATCGACAACGCCGCCCATAGCTCACCCATCACGTTGCGCTTCAACTGCAGGTGCCGCACCGTGGCTCGCACCACGACCAAACTCCGGTCAGGGAGTCGGGTCACCCCTACCAAGTCGATGCGCTCAGTCATGCCTCAACGGTAGTCAGGGGCGGCGACACGAGGTCGAGGATCTGCCAGTCATTAGGTGCACGGGAGACCCGCCCGAATCACGGTCCCATCAGATGCCTGCTGGCCACCTGGCTTGCGCGTCGTTAAACACGGTGTGCCGGTTTTGCAGTCCGCAAATAGTCCGCAAAAACCTCGTGACAGATCATGCTCCACCAACGTCACAAACGAAGAATGTGCAGGTCAGGCGGCCGCACCGCAGACTCCCGTGCCTCCCCAACGGCGGGGCTCAAGTACGAGATGAACTTCGACGGAATCTGGGATTGGGCCGGCATCGTTTGCCACGGACGCCTACGACGTCCCGGACCCAGGCATCAACAACGACATCAGACCATCGACCCGGTCAGCACCAGTACTTCCAGCACCCTTTCGGTGCCTGTGTCCCAGCTGTTATGGCTGTCAACGTCGCGGCTAAAGCTGGTGCGAGCGCCTGTTCAGGTCACCCCGCCGCGCCCGCGGCTGCGTCACTTCACCCCAAGTGCCCTGCGCAGGAACCACCGGGCCTGTCCGATGAACGGTGTTTCTGGCGTTCATTGTTAGAGGTTCTCCGCGGCTGGCATGCGGTCGGCGAAGGTGATGGCGAACGCGTTCAGGGCTGGCTTCCACCGCATCGCCCATCGTGCCTGTCCGGTGCCCTTGGGGTCCAGGAC
>NZ_JAGEKR010000020.1 GCF_017565405.1 Allobranchiibius sp. CTAmp26 | reverse complement strand
TTTCCTGCACCCACCCGCCGTACCCCAGTGGGAAATCGGCACCGCGGCCACTTTCCTGCACCCACCCGCCGTACCCCAGTGGGAAATCGGCACCGCGGCCACTTTCCTGCACCCACCCGCCGTACCCCGGGGGAAAATCGGCACCGCGGCCACTTCCCCGCGCGCAGCCGTTGCGCTGCTGCCCACATGAGGCAGTTGCCTTGAAGTGAGTCGCTGTGATGCGTCCGGACGACCGGTCAGGTGGACTTCACACCGCTCACGTCCGCGACCTGGGAGGCCGGCGGGGCGGTGACGGTCACCGGCTTGCCGAAATCGAAGTACTTGATGGTCGAGGTGCCTGCGGTGGCCTTGGTCACCGTCGAGAGGGGCAGCCCCTTCCCGTCCAGGGTGTCGGTCACGTCGGTGCCCTCGGCGGGCGAGGCGGTCAGCGTCGTACCCCCGGCGGAGGTGGACACGACCGTCCACTGCACCGTGTTGGTGAGGGTCCCACCACCCGCGATGTTGAGCAACGGCTTGAAGCTCTCGGCGAGGGAGCCCGTGCTGTTCTGGGTGACCTTCAGGTACGGCTTGGCGCCGAGGCCGGTCCCGGAGATGTAGGCCGCGCCGTTCACGACGATGACGGTGACCTTCTTGCCGCGGATCGTCTCGTGCACGGTCGCGTCGGTACGGTCGCCGGTGATCTTGGCCTGCGAGGTCGAGGTCAGCACGCTGGACGTGGTGGTCGTGGAGTAGGTGCCACCGGCCTTCACGATCGCCGCCTTGATCTGGTTCTGCAGCGTGCCGGCACCGATCTTCTGGCCCTTGGTGTACGACGCCCCCGCGGCTGCACTGCTCGTCGAGCTAGAGCTGGAGGTGGAGCTGGGGCTCGTACTCGAGCTCGAGCTCGAACCGGAGTCGGTCGAAGAGGCGCTGCTGCTCGAGGCCACTCCGGGTGCACCCCCACTCGAGCTGCACCCGGCGGTCAGGACGGTGCCGGTGGCGAGTACGGCGACGGCGGCCGCGGTGCCCGGTCGGAAGATCGATGTGTGCATGGGTTCCCCCTCGTGACGGTGTGTCGGTACGACGGCGGTCAACCTAGGCAGGTTCCCTGAAGATGGACCGCAGACACGCGGATACGCAGAGCGCCCCGCACCCGAGAGGGTGCGGGGCGCTCTGCGTGTGCGGAGGTCAGGCGTCGGCCGTGGCCTCGTCCAGCAGGTTGCGGGTACGCGAGGAGTCCAGCGGGATGCCGGGACCCATCGTCGTCGACATCGTGGCCTTGCTGATGTAGCGGCCCTTGGAGGAGGCCGGCTTGAGGCGCAGGATCTCCTCGAGGGCGGCGCCGTAGTTCTCCACCAGCAGCTTCTCGTCGAAGGACGTCTTGCCGATGATGAAGTGCAGGTTCGCGTGCTTGTCGACGCGGAACTCGATCTTGCCGCCCTTGATCTCGGTGACGGCCTTCGCGACGTCCATCGTGACCGTGCCGGTCTTCGGGTTCGGCATCAGACCGCGGGGGCCGAGCACCTTGCCCAGACGACCGACCTTGCCCATCAGGTCCGGCGTCGCGACCACGGCGTCGAAGTCGGTCCACCCGCCGGCGACGCGCTCCAGGAGCTCGTCGGATCCGACGTAGTCGGCGCCTGCGGCCTCGGCGGCGGCCGCGCGGTCGCCGTTGGCGAAGACCAGCACGCGGGCGGTCTTACCGGTGCCATGCGGCAGGTTGACGGTGCCGCGGACCATCTGGTCGGCCTTGCGGGGGTCCACGCTCAGCCGGAAGGCGACCTCGACGGTCGCGTCGTACTTGGTGGTCGACGTCTCCTTGGCGAGGCGGACGGCCTCGAGGGGGGCGTAGACGGCGTCGGCGTCGATCTTGTCGACGGCGGCGCGGTAGGACTTGCTGCGCTTCATGGTGCTGCTCCTTGTGGGTGGTGCGGTGGAGTTGTGGTCCTCGGGCCGAAGCCGGCCCTGCCACAGGACGCCGGCGGACGGGTCGCCCGCCGGCGCGAGTCGATCAGGCCTCGGTGTCGATGCCCATCGAACGAGCGGTGCCGGCTATGATCTTCGACGCCTGCTCGATGTCGTGCGCGTTCAGGTCGTCCATCTTCTGCTCGGCGATCTCGCGCACCTGAGCCTTGGACAGCTTCGCGACCTTGGTCTTGTGGGGCTCACCGGAGCCCTTGGCGACGCCGGCGGCCTTCTTGATCAGCTCGGCGGCCGGCGGGGTCTTGGTGATGAAGGTGAAGGAACGGTCTTCGAAGACCGTGATCTCCACCGGGATCACGTTGCCGCGCTGGGCTTCCGTCGCGGCGTTGTACGCCTTGACGAACTCCATGATGTTGACGCCGTGCTGACCGAGCGCGGGACCCACCGGGGGTGCGGGGGTGGCGGCGCCGGCCTGGATCTGCAGCTTGATGAAGCCGGAGACCTTCTTCTTGGGGGGCATGCTGAACTTCCTTTTCCTGGTGATGGGCCCACGCCGTGGGCGATGACCCGGTTGCAAACCTCGCCGCAGCGGCGAGGGCTGTGCTGCCGATCAGATCTTGGCGACCTGCTCGAACGACAGCTCGACCGGTGTCTCCCGGCCGAAGATGGATACCAGCACCTTGAGCTTCTGGGTGTCGGGGTTGATCTCGGAGATCGTCGCGGGAAGGGTCTCGAACGGCCCTTCCATGACGGTGACGGACTCGCCGACGTTGAAGTCGACCTCGGGCGCCTCGGCGCCCTTGCCCTGCGCGCCCGAACCGGACGTCGTACGACCGGTCTCCTTGCCCTCGGGCTCTTCGAACACCGGGTTCAGCATCGTGACGACCTCGTCGATCGTCAGCGGCGAGGGCTGGTGGGAGTTGCCGACGAAGCCGGTGACGCCGGGGGTGTGGCGCACCGACCCCCAGCTCTCGTCGGTGAGGTCCATGCGGACCAGCACGTATCCGGGCATCCGGACGCGGGTGCCGACCTTGCGCTGGGAGTTCTTGATCTCGGTGAACTCCTCCATCGGCACCTCGACCTGGAAGATGTAGTCCTCCATGTTGAGGTTGGAGATGCGGGTCTCGAGGTTGGCCTTGACCCGCTTCTCGTAGCCGGCGTAGGAGTGCAGCACGTACCACTCGCCGAACTGCGAGCGCAGTTCCGCCATGTAGGTCTCACGAGGGTCCTCGTCGACGGTCAACCCGTCCTGCTCGACCTCGTCCTCGGCGGCGACGTCGGCCTCGTCGGCCTCGGCGTCGACCTCGGCCTGCGTGCCCTCCTTGACCTCCGGGGCGTCGGGGATGCCGGACAGGTCGACGTCCTCGGTGCTCGTCTCGTCGACATCGGTCACGTCGGAGTCGTCGGCGGCGACGTCACCCGGGTCGGGGGTCGCGCGCTGCTCGGAGTCGATGTCGCCGTCGGCGCTCTCCGCATCCAGCTCGGCCGCGAGGGTGTCGTCCGCGGACGCCGTCTCACCGGCTCCGGAATCGACCCTCGCTGCGTCCGCCTCGTCGGCTTCGGCGCTCTCGGGCGTCCATTGATCCGTCATTGACCTGCTTCCTTCATTGCATCGTGCGTGTGTCGTGCGGGGCCGCGCCAGGCTGCCGGTGTCGGCTCTTCCTGCGCGTACGTCGTGCGAGCGGGCTCGGTCAGTCGCCGAGCGCCCAGCTGACCAGGCGTTCGAAGACCTGGTCGAGGCCGACGACGAAGGCCATCACCAGGCAGATGAAGACGACCACCACGGCGGTGTAGTTGAGCAGCTCCTGCCGCGTGGGCCGCACCACCTTGCGCAACTCGTCGATGACCTGCCGGACGAAGAGGACGAGCCGGGCGAACAACCCGAGGCGGGCAGGCTTGCCCGATGCGCTCGCACCGCGCTGTGCAGCGTTGGTGCTGGTATCCGTCACCGGCGGTGCTCCTTCTCATCAAGCGGCTGTCTTCACCGGCGGGAACGGGACGGACGTCCTGCTCCGCCGACGCTGTCGACGCAGGGCACGAGGGACTTGAACCCCCAACCCCCGGTTTTGGAGACCGGTGCTCTACCAGTTGAGCTAGTGCCCTTCACGGGTCACCAGAACGCAACCCCGGGTGGCACGACCGACGACCGCTCGACCGCTGCCGGGGTTCCGGACAGCAAGCAGCTTGGTTGTGGTCAACCACCCAGCGATCGAGTGTACGCGACCGTCTCGACGTGGCGCGAACCCGCGCGCAGCGGCGACCCCGAGCAGGCCCGCGGCCACCTCATCGGCCGCGGTCACAGTCGCTCGAAGATCGCCGCCGTCGCGTCGAGGGCGGGCTCCTCGAAGACGAGGAAGGTGCGTGTGTTGACCACCCCGGGCATCTCCTGGATCACTCCGAGCACCAGCCGGCCGAGGTGGGCGTTGTCCGTGGCGCGCACCAGAAGGATCACATCGAACTCGCCGCCGACGAGTCCGATGTGGACCACTCCGGGCAGCTTCTGCAGCCGTTCGCGGACCACCCGCCAGTCGGCCTGACGCAGGTTCAACGTGACGTACGCGGTGGTGCCGAGTCCGGTGGCCACCGGATCGAGGTCCGCCCGGAACCCGCGGATCACCCCCGACTTCTGAAGGCGGTCCACGCGCGCGTACGCGTTCGCGCGCGAGATGTGCAGCAGTTGCGCCAGCGCACGGACCGACATACGGCCGTCCTTGGACAGCTCGACCAGGATCCGGGTGTCGATGTCGTCCAGCTGTGTCATGTGTCTCACTCTTCGGGGTCGACGGTTCCCTGTTCTGGACGAACGGCCCCCGAGAACGCGGTATTCGTGCACTCTATCTCTGCTTCGGCCGCGGTCTTGCGTACGAGTGGCACTCAGCGCAGCATCTCCCCATGACATCTGAGGACGTCCTGCGACTGCTGCCGACGGACGACCCCATCCGTCTCATCGATGCCGACGGCAGCCGGGTGGACGGATCCGGTGGCGACCGGTACGAACTGCCGTCGGACGCCGACCTGCTCCACGCGTACGAGCGCCTCGTCGTCGCCCGCCGGCTGAACGATCAGGCGAACGCCCTGGTGCGTCAGGGACGCCTCGCCGTCTACCCCTCCTCGCACGGCCAGGAGGCCTGCCAGGTGGGCGCGGCACACGTGCTGCAGAAGGGCGACTGGCTCTTCCCCACCTACCGCGACACGGTCGCGGCGATGGAACGCGGCGTGGACCCGGTCGACGTGCTCACGCTGCTCAAGGGCGACTGGCACAGCGGCTACGACCCGTACGAGACGCAGGTCGCCCCCGCGACGACGCCCCTGGCCACGCAGTTGCCGCACGCGGTCGGGGTCGCCCACGCCGCGCAGCTGCGCGGGGAGTCCACGGTCGTGATGGCGTTGACGGGCGACGGCGGCACCAGCGAGGGCGACTTCCACGAGGCGCTCAACTTCGCGGCCGTCTTCAAGGCCCCCGTCGTCTTCTTCATCCAGAACAACGAGTACGCCATCTCGGTACCGTTGGCGCGCCAGTCCGCAGCGCGGTCGCTGGCGCACAAGGGCATCGGCTACGGCGTGCCCGGCCGGCGGGTCGACGGCAACGACGTCGCCGCCGTACTCGCGGTGCTCGGCGACGCCGTCGAGCGGGCGCGTCGCGGCGAAGGTCCTCAGCTCGTCGAGGCGCACACCTACCGCATGCAGGCCCACACGAACGCCGACGACGCCACGCGCTACCGGCTCGACACCGAGGTGGCGTCCTGGGTCGACCGGGACCCCCTGACGCGGCTGGAGAAGCACCTTCGCGGCCGGGGCCTGCTGACCGACGAGACGCACGAGCAGGCCACGGCGGCCGCCGACGCGATGGCGCAGCACGTCCGCGACGGGCTCAACCGGGACATCGAGCCGGACGCCCGGGAGTTGTTCGCCCACGTCTACGCCGAGCCGACCCCGCAGCTGCGCGAGCAGGCCGCCCAGGTGGCAGAAGAAGCGAGCCGAGAGGTGGCCGGGCGATGAGCGCGGGGCAGATCGACCACGAGAAGCTGACGATGGCGCAGGCGCTCAATCGAGCGCTGCACGACGCGATGGTCGCCGACGACTCCGTGCTGATGTTCGGTGAGGACGTCGGAGCGCTGGGCGGGGTCTTCCGGGTGACCGACGGGCTCACCGCCCAGTTCGGCGACACCCGGTGCTTCGACACCCCCCTCGCCGAGTCCGGCATCGTCGGGATGGCCGTCGGGATGGCGATGAACGGCATGCGCCCCGTCGTGGAGATGCAGTTCGACGCGTTCGGCTACCCGGCGTTCGAGCAGATCGTCAGCCACGTGGCCAAGATGCGGAACCGGACGCGCGGGCGGGTCCACCTACCGATGGTGATCCGAGTGCCGTTCGGCGGCGGCATCGGGGGCGTGGAGCACCACTGCGACTCCTCGGAGGCCTACTACGCCCACACCCCCGGGCTGCATGTGGTGACGCCCGCCACCCCGAGCGACGCGTACACGCTGCTGCGCGCCGCCATCGCCTCCGACGACCCCGTGGTCTTCATGGAGCCCAAGAAGCTCTACTGGAGCAAGGAGGAGGTCGCGCTGGGGACGGACGGACCGGGCATCGGCACCGCCGTCGTACGACGCGAGGGCACCGACGCGACCCTCATCGCGTACGGCCCGACCGTGCCGGTCGCCCTCGAAGCCGCCGACGTCGCGGCGCAGGAGGGCCGCAGCCTGCAAGTGGTCGACCTGCGCTCGATCGTGCCGTTCGACGACGAGACGGTCTGCGCCGCCGTCCGTAGCACCGGTCGCGCCGTGGTGGTCGCCGAGTCCGCGGGCTTCGCGAGTGTGGCCTCCGAGATCGTCGCCCGCGTGACGCAGCGCTGCTTCCACTCGCTCGCGGCGCCGATCGGCCGGGTGACCGGTTTCGACATCCCCTTCCCCCCACCGAAGCTGGAGCACTTCCAGCTGCCAGGTGTCGACCGCGTGCTCGACGCCGTCGACGACCTGCAGTGGGAGGACCAGTGAGCGACCAGACGTTCCTGCTCCCGGATCTCGGCGAGGGGCTGACCGAGGCCGACATCGTGCGGTGGTTGGTCAGCGAGGGCGACACCGTGGTGGTGGACCAGAGCATCGTGGAGGTGGAGACGGCCAAGTCGGTCGTCGAGGTGCCATCGCCGTACGCCGGCGTCGTGGCCTCGCTGCACGCCGCGGAGGGGACCACGCTCGACGTCGGCAAGCCGCTCATCACGGTCGCGAGCGCGACGCCCTCCCCCGACGCCCCCGCGGCGCAAGGGGCCGCCGCGAGCTACCGCGAGGAGGAGCGCGCCGGGTCGGGCAACGTGCTCATCGGATACGGCACGTCCGAGGGCGGCCACACCGGCCGTCGACGACGTCCGCGAGGCGCTCGCGCCGGCTCCGCCCCCGCCAAGGCGGCTGGGCTCGCAGATCCACTGGTGCACCCGCTGCCGTCCGAACACTCCGCGCCCGCCACGAAGCGCGTGCCCCTGGTGATCTCTCCCCTGGTCCGCAATCTCGCGCGCGAGCGCGGTCTGCGGCTGGACACGATCGAGGCCAGCGGCGCCGGTGGGGTCATCACCCGCGCCGATGTCGAGCGCTCCTTCGCCGCGCGATCCGCGGCACCTGCCCTCCCGGCAGTCGGGCCGGCCGACGGCGAACGACGCATCCCGCTCAGCGGATTCCGCAAGGCGGCCGCCGCGGCCCTGAGCCGCAGCCGTTCGGAGATCCCCGAGGCGACGGTGTGGGTCGACGTGGACGCCACCGCGCTGTGGGAGCTTCGCGAGCGCACCCGCGCCGCCGGCGCCCCCGGCCCCGGCCTGCTCGCGTACCTGTCCCGTTTCACGGTCGCCGCGCTCAAGCAGTACCCCGTGCTCAATGCCCGGCTGGACACCGAGCGCCAGGAGATCGTGCAGCTGCCCCAGGTCAACCTCGGCATCGCGGTGCAGGGCGACCGGGGCCTGGTCGCGCCCGCGGTGATCGGCGCCGACACGATGACGACCTCGCAACTCGATACGGCCATCCGGCGACTGACGGCGACCGCGCGCGAGGGCCGCAACACCGCGGAGGAGTTGAGCGCCGGGACCTTCACGCTCAACAACTACGGCAGTTTCCGCGTCGACGGCAGCGCCGCGATCATCAACCACCCGCAGGTGGCGATCCTGGGCTTCGGCCGCATCCTGGACCGGCCCTGGGTGGTGGACGGGCAGATCTGCGCACGCAAGATCACCCAGATGAGCTTCGTCTTCGACCACCGCGTGTGCGACGGGGGCACCGCCGCCGGTTTCATGCGCTGCGTGGCGGACGCCGTCGAGGATCCCGCCGCGGCGATCGCCGGTCTCTGAGGGCGTCGGCGGGCGGGTGTCCGCTCGCCGATCGCCGGCCCCACTCCCGTAGCGTCGGGTCATCATGCGATCGATCGCCCGGCTCCCCAAGGCGCACCTGCACCTGCACTTCACCGGTTCCCTGCGGGTGCAGACGCTGCACGAACTGGCCGCCAAGCACGAGTTGCGACTGCCGGAGTCGTTGCGCGGCGACTGGCCGCCGACCCTGAGCGGCGCCGACGAGCGTGGGTGGTTCCGCTTCCAGCGGTTGTACGACGCCGCGCGGGCCTGTGTGCAGGACGAGTCCGACCTGCGCCGCCTGGTGCGGGAGGCGGTGCAGGACGACGCGGCCGAGGGTTCGCGCTGGCTGGAGATCCAGGTCGACCCGACGTCGTACGCCGGGCGGCTGGGCGGCATCACGCCCACCCTGGAGATCGTCCTGGACGAAGCACGCGCCGCCGGTGCGGAGGTCGGCGTCGGGGTAGGCGTCATCGTGGCGGCATCGCGCATGCGGCACCCGTTCGAGGCACGGACGCTGGCGCGGCTGGCGGCGAAGTACTCCGGCACCGACAGCGGGACCGTGATGGGCTTCGGCCTCAGCAACGACGAACGTCGCGGCGACACCTCGGAGTTCGCGCCCGCGTTCGAGATCGCCCGGTCCGCCGGCCTCGCGTCGGTGCCCCACGCCGGTGAGCTGCTCGGGCCACAGGCCGTGAGCGAGACGCTGGACAGCCTGCTGCCGGACCGGCTCGGTCACGGGGTGCGAGCCGTGGAGTCCACCGCCGTCCTCGATCGCGCGCTGGAGGCCGATGTGGCCTTCGAGGTGTGCCCGGGCTCCAACGTCGCGCTCGGCGTCTACGCCGACCCCGCGGATGTCCCGCTGCGGCGGCTCTTCGACGCCGGCGCGCAGATCGCCCTGGGCGCCGACGACCCACTGCTGTTCGGAAGCCGCCTGGTCGCTCAGTACGACTCCGCACGTGAGGATCTCGGCTTCACCGACGAGGAGCTGGCCGAGCTGGGCCGCCGGTCGCTGCACGCCTCGCGCGCCCCGATCGAGGTCAAGAGCGCTGCCCTGCGGGATATCGACACCTGGCTGACCGAGCCGGCGTAACCGCCCGTCGAACGCCAGACGGCCGCGCACCGTCGGCTACGCGCGGCGTACCGGATCGGGTG
The DNA here is from genome assembly GCF_017565405.1 of Allobranchiibius sp. CTAmp26. Classification (GTDB taxonomy): domain Bacteria; phylum Actinomycetota; class Actinomycetes; order Actinomycetales; family Dermatophilaceae; genus Allobranchiibius. The sequence goes on along the minus strand of NZ_JAGEKR010000020.1, from coordinate 48,188 downwards.
GGTTGTCGGCGCTGCGGACACTTTCCTGCGCGCGGCGTACCGGCTCGGGTGGGTTGTCGGCGCTGCGGACACTTTCCTGTACCCGCAGCGGCACAGACCGGCGGCGCAGCTCAGTGTGCTGCGGAGCGCAGACCCAGGTAGTCGCTCATGGCGCGCATCTCGAACTCGAAGAGCGCATCGGCGTCGGTGATCCCTCCCTCGAACCTGCCGAACAGCTCGAAGCTCAGCGCACCGAAGAGCTGGGTCCAGGCGACCAACCCTCGAACGACCAGCGCAGCCGGCACGTCTCCTAGATCCAGGAACTCGGCGGCAGTGACCATGTCCGCCCGCAGACCGCTGGCCAGCCGGTCGCCGGGTGCTGGAAAGACGGCGCTGCCGGCCACGGCGTCGCGCAGGATCTGCGCGAGCAGCAGCTGCGGTCTGCTCGCCGGCCCGACGGTGTCCTCCGGAGCCTGGTACCCGGGCACGGGGCTGCCGTAGAGCAGCGCGTACTCGTGCGGGTGGGCGAGCGACCAGGCCCGGATCCCGCGCGCCAGGGCCATCCACCGGGCGTGCGGGTCTCGGCGCGGCGCCGCGCGCTCGGCCTCGTCGGCGGCATCGGCGAGCTCGTCGTACGCGTCGACCACCAGCGCGGTGAGCAGATCGTCCCGGCTCGAGAAGTAGCGGTAGACCGCCGACGAGACCATGCCCACATCCCGGGCGACCGCGCGCAACGACAGGTCCGCGCCCTCCGTGGCCAGGTGCTCGCGCGCGACACGCTTGATGTCCTCGGTCATCTCAGCCCGGACCCGCTCCCGCGCACCGGTACGACGTTCTGCCATGACCCGATCATGTCACATTCGAGAGCACTGCACTCATAACAGAGCACTGCTCTTGACACGCGGGTCGACGAGAGCAATGCTCTCTAGAAGAGAGCACCGCTCTCGTAACGGAACCGACAGAGGAGAAACACCATGGACAAGCACGTCGTCATCGGAGCCGGCCCGGTCGGGTCAGCAGTGGCGCACCAGTTGCAGGAGCGCGGCGCCGAGGTCGTCGTCGTCACCCGCAGCGGCACCGAGGTGCCCGGCACCACGGCCGTCGCCGCCGACGCATCGGACGCCGCTCGCCTCAGCGAGATCTGCGCCGGCGCTCGCGCGATCTACAACTGCATCAACCCGCCGTACCACCAGTGGCAGGAGACCTGGCCTCCGATGGCCCAGGCCCTGCTCGCCGCGGCCGAGAGCTCGGGTGCGGTGCTCGTCACCACCGGCAACCTCTACCCGTACGGGCCGGTGGACGGGTCGATGACCCAGGGCATGCCGGACAGCGCGACCGGCCACAAGGCCGTGGTGCGCGCCAGGATGACCGCCGATGCCTTGGCGGCCCACCACGCCGGGCGACTGCACGCGGTGGAGGTCCGTGGCAGTGACTACCTCGGCGGCAACTCCTACCTGGAGGCCACCATCACGCCCGCCTTCCGCAAGGGCCGCACGGCGTACGTGCCGGCGGACCTGGACGCGCCGCACACCTTCACCAACGTGCAGGACATGGCGCGCACCCTGATCGCAGCAGCGCACGACCCGAGCAGCTGGGGCAAGGTCTGGCACGCGCCGAGCGCCGCACCGTCGACGATGCGCGAACTGGCGGGCCTCGCCGCGACCCAGCTCGGCGCGAAGCCCAAGGTCCGGTCGATGCCGTACGCCGCCGTGTGGATCGGCGGGGTCTTCAACCCGTTCATCAAGGAGATGCGCGAGACCCAGTACCAGTTCCGCGCGCCGTACGTGATGGATTCGACCCCGGCGCAGGAGCACTTCGGGATCACCCCGACACCCCTGGAGGATTCAGTGCGCCTCGACCTGGAGCACACCGCTCAGAGGGCGTGACCGACCATGACCGGCTCGGCGACCAGGTGCACGCCGAAGGCGTCGTGCACCCCGTCGCGCACCTCGCGCGCCAGGGCCGCGATATCGGCGGCGGTCGCGCTGCCACGGTTGGTGACCGCCAGGGTGTGCTTGGTCGACAGGGCCGCCGGACCGGGCATCGCATATCCCTTTCCGAAGCCCGCCTTGTCGATGAGCCAGGCCGCGGCGGTCTTGACGCCCTCGTCGGAGGGGAACCGCGGCGGGCGCGGGGCATCCGGGCCCAACCGGCCGGCCGCGCGCTGCTCGAAGAGGGCGAACTGTGCGGAGCTCAGGATGGGGTTGGTGAAGAACGAGCCGCAGGACCAGGTGTCGTGATCGGACTCCTGCAGCACCATCCCGCGGCGACCCCGCTGCTCGAGCACGGCGGCCCGCGCGTCGGCCAGGGGCACCCGGTCACCCACCGCGACACCGAGTCCGGCGGCCAGGTCGGCGTACGCGATCGGCTGGGAGAGGTCGGCGGGGCGCAACTGGAAGAGCACGTCGAGCACGACGTACCGCTCGCGGCCCTTGAAGAGCGAGTGCCGGTAGGTGAAGTGGCAGTCGGAGTTGGCGAAGGTGCGCACGGCCTCCTCGCGGCGGTCCCAGACCCGCACCTGCGCGATCGTCTGGGAGACGTCCTGGCCGTACGCGCCGACGTTCTGCACCGGGGTCGCACCGGTCAGGCCGGGAATCCCGGACAGCGCCTCGATGCCGGACCAGTCGCTGGCACAGGCCTGAGCCACCAGGTCGTCCCACGGCTCGCCCGCGGCGACCCGGACGAACACGCCCCCGCAGACGTCGGCGGAGTCGACCTCGACACCGCGGGTCGCGATCCGCACCACGGTGCCGTCGAACCCCTCGTCGGCGATGACGACGTTGGAGCCACCGGACAGCACCAGAAGGGGCTCCTCGGCGTCGTCGCACTCTCGCACGGCGTCGACCAGCTCGTCGGTGGTCGTCACCGTCACCAACCGGCGCGCGGGACCACCCACCCGCATGGTCGTGAGGCCCGCGAGGGGGACGTCGTGCTCCTCGTTCACGCCAGGGTCACGGTCGCGACTGCTCGCGAGAGCACGGCAGTGCCGTCGACCGTCGCCGTCAGGGCGATCGTCGCCGTGCCTGCCTGCTCGTCGACGGACTTCACGCTCGCCTCGACCCGTACGTCGGCGCCCGCGTCGTGCGGCACCGGCACCGGTGCGCTGAATCGCACCGAGTAGTCCGACACCCGGCCGGCGTCGCCCAGCCAGTCGACGACGACCTGCACGGAGGCGCCCATCGTCCACATGCCGTGCGCGATCACGTTCGGCAGTCCCACGGCAGTCGCGGTCGCCTCGTCCCAGTGGATCTGGTTGAAGTCGCCGCTGGCGCCCGCATAACGCACCAGGGTGGCTCGGTCCACATGGATCGTGCGGCCGGGCAGTTGCTCGCCGACCTGGGGAACGGTGCTCATGCGTCGCCTTCGCCGCGAATGACCAGCAGGGATGTGGCGGTGGTGGTGAGGTCGCCACCGGTCGTCGTGATCTGGGTCTCGAGGGTCACCATCGAGTGGCCGCCGGCCGCTCGGACCCGGGCGATCGTGGTCTGAGCGACGACCTCATCGCCGGCGACGAGCGGTCGGTGGTGGATGAACTTCTGCTCACCGTGCACCACCCGGGAGTAGTCGATGTCGGCATCGGGGTCGAGGATCGCGGCCGCCTCGGCGCTCTGGGAGATGCCGATCGCGTACGTCGGCGGCGCGACCACGTCGGCGTACCCACGGCGACCCGCCTCGGCCACGTCGGTGTGCGCGGTGTCGCGCGCGCCGACGGCGGCGGCGAACTCGGCGATCTTCGCCCGGGAGACGACGTACGGGTCGGTCGGCGGATAGGTGCGACCTTCCACCTGCGGATTCACAGCCATGGGACGCGAGCCTAACCGGCCCCCGCGAACCTGCCGACCGGGTGAACGAACGAACCGGCCGTACCAGGAGCGGTCGACGCTCCCGGCACGGCCGGTCCGGTGGTGATGCGGGCTGACCGAAGGGTCAGCGAGTCTCGCGGTGTGCGGTGTGCTTGCTGCAGCGCGGGCAGAACTTCGCGATCTCCAACCGGTCAGGGTCGTTGCGCTTGTTCTTCTTGGTGATGTAGTTGCGCTCCTTGCACTCCGTGCACGCCAAGGTGATCTTGGGACGGATGTCTGCGCTCTTGCTAGCCACTGGGCTACCTGCCTTCGGGTGATACCGGTTTTACTCAAGGACGATTCTCGTAGCGGGAGCGGGGCTCGATCCCGCGACCTCACGATTATGAGTCGTGCGCTCTAACCAGCTGAGCTACCCCGCCAGGTGGAACAGCTGCACCGGGAAAAATCTTCCCGGCACAGGCGTTGCCGAGCCCCCAAACGGAATCGAACCGTTGACCTTCTCCTTACCATGGAGACGCTCTACCGACTGAGCTATAGGGGCCTGCGCGACCTGGGGCGGATCCGGCGCACGCGTGAAAGCGTGCTGCCCGCCGTCCCGGCAGCGCAGCGAAGAGGCTACCTCAGAGCCGCTTCGATCATGAAATCGTCGTCGCTGCCTCCGGCACGATCGATCCGAGCATGTGAACCGTGCCCTTCCGCGCGTTCGTCAGAACCAGATCCCACGACGAGTCGTGTTGTTGTGCAACGAATTCCACCGACGACGGGATGAGGATCGGTTTCTTGAACTCCACCGCGTAGGTGAAACGGTCCGGCGTCCGGTTGGACAGAGCTCCGAGCGCCCGCGACGCACTCCACATCCCGTGCGCGATCGTCGTGGGGAACCCGAGGGCCTTGGCGCCCAGGGAACGCATATGGATCGGGTTCACGTCACCGGAGACCGCGGCGTACCGGCGTCCGATGTCTCCCGGCACTCGCCAGACAGCACCCGGCACGGTCGGCAGCACCGGCTCAGGGCCCCGATCGGCGGCCACCCCCGGCACCTTCTGGCCACGGAAGAGGTACGTGCTGCTCTCCTGCCAGACGATCTCGCCCGCCACCGACACCTCGGCGAGCAGGTCGACCTGCGCACCGCGGAAATGCGGTCGCAGGTCGGCCGCCCGCACCTCGATGTCCAGGGACTCCCCGGCGAGGACCGGGCGGTGCTGGACGATCGAGTTGGTGAGGTGCACGCTGCCGACGAGCGGGAAGGGGAACGCCGCGTCGGCCATCACCTGCGTCTGCAGCGGGAAGACCAGTACGTGGATGAACGTCGCCGGCAGGGCGTCGTTCAGATCGAATCCGCACACGTCGGCGTACGCCGCGAGCTGGTCGCGATCGACCGCGGCGCCTGCCTGCCGGACGACAAGGTCCGGCAACTCGCGCCCCTTGCGGAAGGGGGTACGGATCACGGCTTTGGCGAAGAGCGGCCCGAGGGCGGGCGCTGAGGACAACTCGACGGTACGTGTCACCTCAGGCCCCCAGCTGGCTCTGCCCGCAGACCCGCAGGACCTGCCCGGTGACTCCGGCGGCCCCGGGTTCGGCGAAGAACGCGATGGCCTCGGCCACGTCGACCGGCTGGCCGCCCTGCAACAGCGAGTTCAACCGCCGGCCGACCTCGCGCGTGGCGATCGGGATGCGCGCCGTCATCTCGGTCTCGATGAACCCAGGGGCCACCGCGTTGACCGTGATGTGTCGGTCCGCGAGCTCCTGTGACAGCTCGCGGACCAGACCGATGACGCCGGCCTTGGAGGCCGCGTAGTTGGACTGGCCCCGGTTGCCGCCGATCCCGCTGATCGAGGCGACGCTGATGATGCGGCCGCCGTCGCGCAGACCACCCGTGGTGGACGGGTCGAGCAGCACCTTGTTCATCCGGAACTGGCTGCGCAGGTTGACGTCCAGCACGCTGCCCCACCGCGCCTCGTCGGTGTTGACGAAGAGCTTGTCGCGGGTGATGCCGGCGTTGTGCACGATGACGTCGAGATGACCGGACAGGCGGCTGACGGCCGCGGCGATCCGTTCGCCGGCGTCCGCGGCCGTGACATCCAGTTGCAGCGCGGTGCCGCCGATCTCGTTCGCCACCGCGGCCAGGGAGTCGCCCGCCGCCGGGATGTCGACGGCGATCACGTCAGCGCCCGCCCGGGCGAAGACGCGGGCGATCTGCGCGCCGATGCCGCGCGCGGCGCCGGTGATGACGGCCACCTGGCCGTCCAGCGGGGCGTGCGGGTCCGCGGCCGGCTGCACCGGTGCCTCGAGCACGCGGATCGGCTGGCCGGAGACGTACGCGGAGCGGCTGGAGAGCAGGAAACGCAGCGGAGCGTCGAGCACGCCGCGATCCCCGTGCGCCTCGGGCGCCACCCAGAGCAGGTTGGCGGTGCCTCCGGCGCGCATCTCCTTGCCCAGCGACCGGGTGATGCCCTCCAGCGCCTGCTGGGTCGCGGCACCCTCGGCGTCGTGCACCTCGGCGGGTGTGGTGCCGAGCACGACGAGGCGGCCGTTCTTGCCGAGCGCCTTGAGCGCCGGGCCGAGGGTGGCTCGCAACTGCTCCAACTCATCGAGCGTGCGGGCACCGGAGGCGTCGAAGACGACGGCTGCCGGCTTGTCGGCGTACGACGTGTCCGGCGTCGCCTCGACGTGGGAGATTCCGGCCTCGCCCAGGATCTCCTGGACGGCGGCGACGTTCGGCCCCTGGCCGATGCCGCCCACGGCCACACGGCCGTCGACGAGCACCTGGCCGGGCTCGTAGCGACGCAGGATCGTCGGGCGGGGCAGACCCAGCTGCACCGCGATCTTCTTGCCGATGCCCTGGTTGACCAGGGTCGTCAGGGTGTCGCTCATTCCGATGCCTCCAGGATCGCGACGACGCCGAGGCCGCCGGCGGCACAGATCGAGATCAGGCCACGGCCGGACCCCTTCTCGTGCAACAGTTTCGCGAGCGTGGCGACGATGCGCCCGCCCGTCGCGGCGAACGGGTGACCGGCCGCCAGCGACGACCCGGCGACGTTCAGCTTGGTCCGGTCGATCGATCCCAGCGGCTCGTCCAGGCCCAGTCGCTCCTTGCAGAACGCCGGGTCCTCCATGGCGGCCAGGTGGCACAGCACGGTCGACGCGAACGCCTCGTGGATCTCGTAGAAGTCGAAGTCCTGCAGGGTCAGGCCGTTGCGCTGCAGCAGCCGCGCGATCGCGTAGGGGGGCGCCATCAGCAGGCCCTCGTCCCCGAACACGTAGTCGACAGCGGCCGTCTCGGCATCCACGAAGCGCGCGAGCGGCGTGAGCTCGTGCTGCTGAGCCCAGTCCCGCGACCCCAGGAGCACGGCGGACGCACCGTCGGTGAGCGGCGTGGAGTTGCCCGCGGTCATCGTCGCCGCGTCGCCCTTGCCGAAGACCGGCTTGAGGGTCGACAACTTCTCGACGCTGCTCTCCGGCCGGAGGTTCTGGTCGCGGGTGACGCCGAGGTAGGGCGTCACCAGGTCGTCGAAGAATCCGCGGTCGTAGGCCGCCGCGAGGTGCTGGTGGCTGGCGACCGTGAGCTCGTCCTGCGCCTCGCGGGTGACGCCCCACGCCTTCGCGGTGATCGCCATGTGATCGCCCATCGACAGGCCGGTGCGGGGCTCACCGTTCTTCGGCTGCTCCGGAGCCAGTTGCGAGGGACGGATCTTCAGCAACGCCGAGATCCGCTGCCGCGGGGTCTTGGCGTAGTTGGCCTTGAGCAACGTCTTCCGCAGGTCGTCGTTGACGGCGAGCGGGGCGTCGGACGTCGTGTCCGAGCCACCGGCGATCGCCGAGTCGATCTGACCCAGCGCGATCTTGTTGGCGACGAGCACCGTCGCCTCCAGGCCGGTCCCGCAGGCCTGCTGCACGTCGTACGCCGGCGTGGTGGGCGCGAGATGCGAGCCGAGGACGGCCTCGCGGGTCAGGTTGAAGTCGCGCGCGTGCTTGATGACGGCACCCGCGGCCACCTCCCCCAGGCGCTCCCCCTGCAGGTGGTGGCGCGCCACCAGCCCGTCGATCGCCGCGGTCAGCATGTCCTGGTTGGAGGCCTTGAGGTACTTGCTGCCGGACCGGGCGAAGGGGATGCGGTTGCCGCCGAGCACGAAGACGTCGCGTGGACTCATGGATTCAACTCCTGCGAATGGGGGTCCCCGAGGCCGGGGAAATTTACCGATACTCAAAGTAGCAGATACACCGCGTTTCGGATACTCTTCGATCATGACCGGCTCCCGCAAGCACCGTGTCGACGGGCGAGACGCGCGATGGCGCGCCCACCGCGAAGAGCGCCGCGCACAGCTGACGGAGTCCGCGCTGCGGGCGATCCGTCGCCACGGGGCGGGGGTCGGCATGGACGAGATCGCCGCCGAGGCGGGCACCAGCAAGACCGTGATCTACCGCCACCTCGGGGATCGACTCGGCCTCTATCTCGCGGTGTGCGCTTCCGTCGATCGGCTGATCCTGCAGGACTTCAGCGCCGCGCTGGACACCTCCGACGCGGCGCACCCGTTGTCGGTCGACCCGCGCAGCGCCCTGATCGCGGCGATCGACAGCTACCTGGCACTGGTCGAGAACGACCCCGAGGTCTACCGCTTCGTCACCCGACCGCCCCAGGTCCAGGTGCCTCGGGATTCCGACCCGGTGATCGGCCTGTCGGCGACCATCGCGGAGCGCCTGAGCGAGGTGCTCGCAGCGAATTTGCGAGTGGCGGGACGCGACGAGGGTGTGGCGCCGATTCTGGCCCACGGACTGGTCGGTTTCGTGCGAGAGTCTGCGGACAGCTGGGTCACCGACCCGCACCGGGTGCCGCGTGCAGTGATCGTGGAGCAGCTCGCCGAGTTCGCCGCGGTCGGATTGAACGGATTCGTCGAAAACCACCAGAGAGAGTCACGATGACCACCACCTCGAAGTCGGCCGCCAGCCAGCAGGAGTCCTCGGACGTGCAGGACTCGACCACGGCGTCGTCCAGCCCGTCGTCGGTCACTCCGACACCTGGCATCTCACCGGTGGCGGAACAACTGCGCCGCACGGTGGACGGCGCGTGGTGGGAGCTGCGCGAGCTCGCTCGCACCGAGCTGGCGCCGGAGGACCTCCTCGGCGAGCCGGGGCTGCCCGTCGAGGAGCAGCGGGAACGGGTGCTGCGCCAGCTGCTGCGGGTCGCGGAGCAGGGCTACGGCCGAGTGGGCTTCCCCACCGAGTACGGCGGCACCTACAACTACGGCGCGTCCTGCGTGCTGTTCGAGATGCAGGCCCTCGGTGACCTCTCACTGCTGGTGAAGACCGGCGTGCAGTTCGGCCTCTTCGGTGGAGCGGTGATGCGACTGGGCACCGAGCGTCACTTCGCCACGTACCTCGAAGACATCATGACCTGCAAACTCCTGGGGTGCTTCGCGATGACCGAGGTCGGACACGGCAGCAACGTGCAGCGCCTGGAGACCACCGCGGTCTACGACGGGGACACCCAGGAGATCGTCCTGGACTCCCCCACGGAGTCCTCGGTCAAGACCTACATCGGCAACGCGGCGCGCGACGGGCGGATGGCCGTCGTCTTCGCTCAACTGCGCACGGCCGAGGGCGAGCACGGCGTACACGGGGTGCTCGTCCCGATCCGCGACGCCGACGGCAAGCCGCTCCCGGGGGTAACCATCGGCGACAACGGCGACAAGGCGGGCCTGCCCGGCGTCGACAACGGCACCCTCGCCTTCCACGGCGTACGAGTGCCGAAAGCCAATCTGCTCAACGCCTTCGGAGACATCGACGACGACGGTCGCTACGTGTCCGACATCGAGAGCTCGAACCGGCGCTTCTTCACCATGCTCGGCACGTTGGTGCGCGGGCGGGTCTGCGTCGGTGGCGGATCCGGTGCCGCCGCCAAGAAGGCGCTCGCGATCGCCTTGCGGTACGGCTCGGTACGCCGCCAGTTCGAGGCGCCCGGCCAGGAGGAGGAGACCGTGGTCCTGGACTACCTGGCGCACCAGCGCAAGCTGCTGCCGCGTCTGGCGAAGTCCTACGCGCTCAGCTTCGCCCAGAACTCAGTGACCGAGCTCCTGCAGGAACTGCACGGAACGCCCCAGGTCGACGGTGCCGAGCGCGACGAGACCGCCGGTCGCGAACTCGAGACGCGCGTCGCCGGGCTCAAGGCCACGACCACCTGGCACGCCGTCGACACCATCCAGGTGTGCCGCGAAGCCTGTGGAGGCGCCGGATACCTGGCCGACAATCAACTCGGGCAGATGCGCGCGGACGTCGACGTCTTCGCGACCTTCGAGGGTGACAACACGGTGCTCATGCAGCTGGTCGCCAAGGGTCTGCTCACCGAGTTCGCCGAGGTGTGGGGCGGTCTGGCCGGTCCCGAGCTGGTGAGCAAGCTCAGCAAGCAGGTCGCGGGCGGAGTCGTCGAGCGCACGACCGGGCGCGCGGGCATCCAACGCCTGGTCGACCTGGCCAAGGGCCGCGACAACGAGAGCGCGATGGACGACCACGGCTGGCAGCTCTCGATGTTCGAGCAGCGCGCCGACCACGCGCTGGAGACGTTGGGCATGCGTCTGCGCAAGGCCAACAAGGAGAACGCGTTCCAGCTCTTCAACAACGCTCAGGACCACGTGCTCTTCGCCGCGCGCACGCACATCGACCGCGTCATCCTGGAGGAGGCGCAGGCGGCGTACACCGAGATGACCGGCGGCCCTGCCAAGGAACTCCTCGGTCGCACGCTCACGCTCTACGCGCTGGACTCGATCGAGCAGGACAAGGCCTGGTTCATCGAGCACGGTCGCCTGAACACGACCCGCTCCCGGCTGGTGACCTCCACCGTCAACGAGCTGTGCGGTGAACTGCGCGGGCATGTCACCGATCTGGTGGACGCGCTCGGCATCCCCGACGAGCTCATCACTGCTCCCATCGCGCAGCGCTGAGGGCCGATTCCCCCGCCTCACGTCGGCATCGACGGTTAGTCTCCCCATGACGAGAGGCGGGGGTCATGTCGGGGGATCACGAGGATGCGGCCGCGGCAGCGCGGGAGTTCGGTCACCAGTTCTCCGAATTCATGAACTGGGCGCATACCGTCGGCGCTGCTGACGACGCGCCGCTCACCCGATTGATCAAGGCGCACCTCGGCGGGGCGGACGACGAGCCGGTCGTGAGTCGGCGCTGGGGTGCCTTCGAACAGGTGAACCTCCAGCGAGCGGTCGAGGCGTGGACTGTCCAGCCCGGTCGCGAGGTCAGGGTGCAGGGCCTGTCCATTCCCGACGGCTTCTCCGGGGTCTCCCTCGGCCAGGTCATCGACGGGTCGCACCTGCCGCCGATGCGGCTGTCCGCGCCCGATGTCACGGACCTTCCGAGCGGGCCCGGCGAGAGCCTCGCCTGTTGGAACCGCGCACTGCTCCTGGTGCGTGATGCCGCCGGCCCGTACGCGGTGCTGATCAGCGGTCCGCAGCCGCACGAAGAAGCCAGTGTGCGCTTCGAGATCGCCGGACTTCCGATGGCTGAGGCTCAGTCGGTACTGGGCGACCTCGAGGAGTCGCGGGCACGGTTGAACGTGTACCGCGGCCAGACCGTCATCGCGTCGATGACCCCGATGGGTGGCATCGCCCTCACCTTCGCAACCACCGAGCGGGTGCAGCGCGCCGATGTCATCCTTCCGACGGCGGTGCTCGACCGCATCGAGCGGCACGCCATCGCCATCTCCGCCCACGCCGACCGGCTGACCGCTGCCGGCCAGCACCTGAAACGCGGTCTGCTCCTCTACGGGCCGCCCGGCACGGGGAAGACCCACACGGTGCGGTACCTCATCGGAGCTCGCGACCATGCGACGCGGATACTGATGCAGGGAGAAGCTCTGCGCGCCGTAGGACAGATCACGACCCTCGCCCGAGAGCTGGCCCCGAGCGTCGTCGTCCTCGAGGACGTCGACCTCGTGGCCGAGGACAGGTCGTACGGCGAGATCAATCCGGTGCTGTTCGACCTACTGGACGCCATGGACGGCTCTGCTGCGGACGCCGATCTGCTCTTCGTCCTCACCACCAACCGGGCCGAGGTCCTCGAACGGGCCCTCATCCAGAGGCCGGGGCGCATCGACGTCGCGGTGGAGATCGACCGGCCGGACGAAGGCGCCCGCCGCAAGCTCCTTCGCCTCTACGGCGCGGAGGTACTCGCCGCGCTCTCGGACGAGGACCTGGAGCAGGTGGTCGAGCGCTCTGACGGGGTTACGGCCTCGTTCCTGAAGGAACTGATCCGTCGTGCTGTGCTCAGTGCCCTCAACGACGACCGCGTCTCGCGGTGCACCCTGCCTGACCTGACCGACGCGTTGGACGATCTGCTCGATCAGGCCCAGAGCGTCACCCGGTCGCTGCTCGGCCTAAGCGGCGACGAATCCTCCGATGAGGCGGTCGACGACGGCACCACCGGGTACAGGTCGGTCGCGCGCCCCGGCGTGTACCGGGCCCGCCCGCGGCGCGGCCGCCTGCCGTGAGGTCGGCGGGTCGGCACGGTCAGGTGGTGGCCGATGACGGGTCGCCGTCCGGTGCGCTGGTGACCTCGTCGATCTGACGACCACCGACCGCGACGGTCAGCAGCAGCCCGACGGCGACCAGGCCGGCACACACCCACATCGAGGACCGGTAGGCGCGGGCCACCTCGTGGCCCACGCGGTACTCATCGCCGCTGAGACCGACGAGCAGGGGCAGGGCCGCGATGGCCAGCAGCCCCGCCGAACGGGAGACGGCGTTGTTGATGCCGCTGGCCAGCCCCGCCTCGTGGTCGGGCGCCGCCGCGAGGACGGTGCCCGTCAGCGGGGCGACCAGCATGCTGAGCCCGAAGCCCATCAGCAGGATCCCGGGCAGTAACTGCGTCAGGTACGCCGGGTGGTCGGGCGCGAGCGCCAACCATGCCAGCCCCACGGCGAGCAGTGTGCTGCCCGCCATCATCGGCAACCGTGCGCCGAATCGTGTTGCGACGCCGCCGAACCGGGACGCCAGCACCAGCATGATCAGCGAGACGGGCACGGTGGCCGCGCCGGCTTCCAGCGGCGTCCACCCGCCGCTGACCTGCAGATAGACGGCGAGGAAGAAGAAGCTGCCCGACAGCGCGGCGTACACCGCGAGCGTGACCAGGTTGACGACGGTGAAGACGCGGTCGGCGAAGAGGCCCGGCTGCACCATGGGGTGCTCGGTCCGCCGCTCGACCACGACGAACGCCACGGCGGCGAGCACCCCGACGATCAGCGGCAGCACGGTGCGCAGCTGGGCGCCGTCGTTCGGCCACGCGGTGAGCGTCCAGGTGACCCCCGCGAGCGCGACCGGCGCCAGGACCAGACCCGGGATGTCGAAATGGGTGCTCGCCTCATCGTCCTTGGACTCCGGAGCCCCGCGCAGCAGCCAGAGGACGACGGCCGCCAGCGGGACGTTGATCCAGAACGCGAGGCGCCACTCGATGCCGACCAGCCAGCCACCGACGAGGGGGCCGGCCGCGGTCGCGATCCCGAGCATCCCGGTCCATGCACCGATCGCCTTCATCCGGTCCTCCTTGCGGAAGGAGGCCTGCAGCATCGCGAGCGAACCCGGCGTGAGGAGCGCTGCCGCGACCCCCTGAAGCATCCGGGCGGCCACGAGGATCTGGATCGTCGGGCTGAGCGCGGCGAGCGCCGAGATGACCGCGAACGCCGCGATGCCCGCGCCGTAGACCTTCTTGCGGCCGAACCGGTCCCCCAGCGAACCGCCCACGAGGATCAGCGCGGCAAGGGTCAGGGTGTAGCCGTTCACCACCCACTGCAGGCCGGCGAGGTCGGCGTGCAGGTCGCGCCCGATGCGCGGCAGGGCGACGTTGACGATGGTCCCGTCGAGGAAGGCCATGCCCGACCCGAGGATCGTCGTCGCGAGGAGCCGGCGCCCAGCCGGCTCGCCCATCTGCAACAACGGCTCGTCGGGAGCGCGCACCTCGGACGTGGGCATCAGGGGCGGTTGGGACGATCCGGTCGTGGGAGGCCGTCCACGAAACGGGCCCTGCCCGACCGGTCGGACCGCCATCGGGAGAACACGATCAAGCCGAGCGGGAGCGCGCAGAAGATGACGAGGAAGGCCAGGTACCTCCACCCGCTGAAGCGCACACGCTCCTCGTCCATCAGCGTCGCGGCACCATCAAAGCCGACGAACCACACGACCAGGGCGGCCCACACCCAGGGCGATCGCACGCGACGGATCCTCGACATCGCACCAGTATGGAGGCGACCGACGGGCCGTAGTGCGGTCTCGACGGCAGTCGGCGCCCAGACGCGGACAGCGCGCCCCGAAGGACGCGCTGTCTGCATCGAACACTGCTGGTGCCAGGTGAAGGATTCGAACCTTCGAAGCTTTCGCGACGGATTTACAGTCCGCTCCCATTGGCCGCTCGGGCAACCTGGCAGGAGTGCGAGCGCAAGGGTAGCAACGGGTGCCCGACCACTCCAATCGGAAACGCGACGCCCGCGGTTCGGACGGGCCGATCGCCGCCAGGGCGGGCGGCGCGGAGCGGGTCCGGCATACTCGATTCCCGCCGACGCACCACCCCAGCCGAAGGAGCAGCCATGGCCGACTCGTCGTTCGATGTCGTGAGCAAGGTCGACAAGCAGGAGGTCGACAACGCGATGAACCAGGCCTCCAAGGAGATCGGCACGCGCTACGACTTCCGCAATGTCGGGGCGTCGTGCGACTGGAGCGGCGACACCATCGTGCTGAAGGCCAACACCGCGGAACGGGTGCTGGCCGTCCTGGACGTGCTGCAGACGAAGCTGGTGCGCCGCGGGGTGTCGCTGAAGTCCCTCGACATGAGCGACGACGGCGAACCCAAGCTCTCGGGCAAGGAGTACCGGCTCTCCGCCACCCTGAAGGACGGCATCAGCCAGGAGGACGCCAAGAAGATCAACAAGCTCATCCGCGACGAGGGGCCCAAGTCCGTCAAGTCCCGCATCGAGGGCGACGAGCTGCGGGTCTCCTCCAAGTCCCGCGACGATCTGCAGGCGGTGCAGCAGCTGCTCAAGGGCACCGACCTGGACGTCGCGCTGCAGTTCACCAACTACCGGTAGACCGCGTCACCCTCGACGAGCCGCACGCGTATGCCGGCGGGGGACGCCTCGAAGACCACGTCGGCCAGCGAGGCCACCACCAGGTCTGCGTCGAGCCCGTCGGCGGGAGTGCTGGTGGTCAGCGCGAGACTCGCGCACCCGGCTGCGCGGGCCGCCGTCAGCCCGCTGGGGGCATCCTCGACGACCAGGCACTGCTCCGGGTCGACCCCGAGCAGGCGCGCGGCGATCAGGAACGGCTCGGGATCGGGCTTGCCCCGGGTGATGTCGTCGGCGGTCACCAGCCGGGTCGGGGTGGGGATGCCCGCCGCGCGCAGTCTGGCCGCCGCGAGTTCGCCCGTCGCGGAGGTGACGATCGCGCAACACTCGCGGGTCGCTTCGACGGCCTCGATCGCACCGGGCAGCGCGACCACTCCCGCGGTGTCGCGCAGCTCGAGTTCGTTGATCCGAGCGAGGGCAGGCCCCGGCTCGAGCGTCGGCGCGACCTTGGCGATGATCGCGGCCGCGGGCATCCCGGCGATGCCCTCGAGGGCGGAGCGCGGTACGCCGTGCTCGTCGGCCCATTGCACCCACGCGCGGGCCGCGGCCGGCATCGAATCCACCAGAGTGCCGTCGTTGTCGAAGAGGACGGCACGGAACGTGCGCCCGATGAACGGCATCAGGCGCGCACCATCCGCACGGCGAGGTCGGCGAACTCCCGGGCCAGATCGGTAGCGGTCGTCCCCGCGTCGTCCCGGAACCAGCGAGCGACGTCCACGCCCATCCCGGCGATCGCGCTGGCGGCGACGTGCGTGTCGACAGCGAAGACCCCCGCACCACAACCACGTTCGAGGATGTCGATCAGCGACTCCTGGATCCGCGACCGCCAGTGCTCGACCTCGGCGCGGTGCTCGGGCGTCAGCGCCTCCAGCTCGTAGTTCACGATGCGCGCCGTGGTGTGCCCGAGCGCATGCCCTGTGACGAAGGCCGTCACCCACGCGTGCAGGAGGGTCACCGGATCGTCCGGGCAGTCACGGACCGCGGCATCCAGGGATGCCATCGTCGCGCGGTGTCCCTCCAGGGACAGCTCGTGCAGCAACGATTCCTTGGTGCGGTGGTGCACGTAGACGGCCGCGGGGCTCATGCCGGCGGCGGCCGCGATGTCTCGGGTCGTCGTACCGTGAAAACCCTTGTCAGCGAACGACGTCCGGGCAGCATCGAGCAGTCGGTCTCTCGCTGCTCTGGCCGGCGGCTCGGGAATGGCGGCGGACATGTTGACGAGCATGCCGCAGATTTGGGACGCTAAGCAAGCGCTTAGTCAGCTGCGCAGCGCTCATCGGTCCACCCCCATCTCACCCGTCGACACCACGAGGACACCGCCATGCCCCGCAACATCTACTCCGAGGACCACGAGTCGTTCCGCGCTTCGGTGCGCGAATTCGTCGAGCGCACCCTGCGTCCGCGGGCCGAGGAGATGGTGCGGGACAAGTGCATCGCCCGCGACATGTGGCGGGAGGCCGGCAAACAGGGCTTCCTCGGCCTGGACATCCCGGAGGAGTACGGCGGCGCCGGGATCGACGACTATCTCTTCAACGCGGTGTGCTCGGAGGAGATCTCGAAGTTCAACGCGGCGGTCTCCTCCTGCTTCGGCATCCACTCCGACGTGTGCCCGCCGTACATCGTCGACCTCGGCACTCCCGAGCAGAAGCAGCGGTGGCTGCCCGACATGGCGGCCGGGGAGAAGATCTGCGCGATCGCAATGACCGAGCCGTCCGGCGGCTCCGACCTCGCGGCACTGAAGACGACCGCCGTACGCGATGGCGACGGCTGGGTGATCAACGGATCGAAAACGTTCATCACCAACGGTTTTCAGGCTGACCTCGTCATCGTGGCGACCCGCACGGACCCGGCCAAGGGCGCGAAGGGCATCACCCTCTTCATGGTCGAGGACGGGATGGCGGGCTTCACCCGCGGCCGCAAGCTCGACAAAGTCGGCCAGGAGGAGTCCGACACCGCCGAGCTGTTCTTCGACAACGTCCGCGTCTCGGACGAGAACCGGATCGGCGAGGAGGGGATGGGCTTCATCGCGATGATGCAGCGCCTGCCGCAGGAGCGCGTCGGTGCCGCGGTCAGCAACATCAGCCACGTCGCGCAGATCCTCGCCGAGACCCTGGACTACGTGAAGGAGCGCAAGGCGTTCGGGCAGTCCATCGGCAGCCTGCAGCACAACAAGTTCAAGCTGGCGGAGATGGTGACCCGGGTCGAGGTGACGCAGGCGTACGTCGACGACTGCCTGGTCGCGCACGCGAACGGCACCCTCACCTCGGTCGACGCGGCGAAGGCCAAGTGGTTCAGCGCTCAGGTGCAGAACGACGTCCTCGACGAGTGCGTACAGCTCTACGGCGGCTACGGATTCATGAACGAGTACCGGGTCGCGCGCGCCTGGCGGGACGCACGGGTCACCAAGATCTGGGCCGGCTCGAACGAGATCATGAAGGAACTGATCGGGCGTGATCTGGGGCTCTGACCCCGCTGTGGTCGTGGCTTCCCCAAGGTAGGGACGCCGCGGCACCGCGCGGCGTCGCTCGGGGAGGCATGATCGTCGTATGCCGTCCCTGAAGTTGCGCCTGCCGAGCACCCCACCGCCCGGCTGGCCGAGCGAGGACCGCGGCCGGCTGCACCACGAATCGGTGACCGCGCGGCTGGGGAGCGCCGTCGGGATCGCCTTCGGCATCTGCTTCGTGACCGGCGTGCTCAGCCACTACCAGTCCCACCCCTGGGCATGGCTGCCGCCGCCCGCGACACCGGCCGGCGGATACCGCTTCACACAGGGCCTGCACGTCATCACCGGCTTCGCCTCGATCCCGCTGCTGCTCGCCAAACTCTGGTCGGTGCAGCACAAGCTGGCGCAGTGGCCGCCGGTCCGCTCCGTGCTGCACGCGCTGGAGCGCGCCTCGGTCGCGGTCCTGATCGCCACGGCGCTGGTGCAGCTGACCACCGGGATCCTGAACACCCTGCAGTACTACCCGTTCAAGTGGCCCTTCGCGTCGGTGCACTACGGAATGGCCTGGGTCGTCATCGGCGCGCTCCTGCTGCACATCGCCGTCCAACTGCCGGTGATCCGCCGCGGGCTCGCGACGAAGCTCGACGGACCGCTGGTCGACGAGCACGGCCTGACCCGGCGCGGTGCGGTCACCGGAGTCGGTGTCGGTGTCGGGATCGTCGGCCTCACGACCGTCGGTCAGGTGGTCGGCCCGCTGGCGAAGGTCGCGCTGCTGGCTCCCCGTCGACCGGACCGGGCACCGCAGCAGCACCTGCCGGTCAACAGGACCGCCGCCGCCGCGAACGTGCGCAAGACCGCCGTCTCTGCCGACTACCGGCTGACCGTGCGAGGCACGAGCACCCGGACGCTGACGGTGGCGCAGATCGAGGCCATGCCGGCACAGACGCGCGACCTGTCCATCGCCTGCGTCGAAGGATGGAGCCGGGGCGCGACCTGGACCGGTCCCTCACTGCTCGACATCGTGGCGATGGTGGGCGGCACCGCGGACAGCGTCGTGACCATCAGCTCGCTGGAGAAGGGCGGTTTCAGCAGGTCCACCATCACGGCGGGACAGTTGAAGGAGGCCCTGCTGGCCACCCACCTGCACGGGGAGCGGCTCACGCTCGACCACGGATACCCGCTGCGCCTCATCGCGCCGGATCGCAAGGGCGAGCTGCAGACCAAGTGGGTCGACACGGTGGTGGTCTCGAATGTTTGAGCGCGTCACCCGGGGCGGCATCGGCGTCCTCGGGATCCTCGCGGCCGCCTGGGGCCTGCACCTGCTGTGGGTGGACCGGCCATACATCAAGACGCTCAACTTCGGCGAATGGCTCATCAGCGGGATCCTGCTGCACGACCTGATCATCGCCAACGTCGTGCTCCTGGTGGGGTGGCTGCTGGCCAAGCTGCTGCCCCCACACCTGCGCGGCTTCGTGCAGGGAGCGCTGACCGTCATCGCCCTCGTCGGCTCCATGGCGTTCTTCGTCATCTGGCGCCAGGGCACCGCGAGCAGCCCGGCGCTAGCTCTCCTGCGGCAGAACTACGTGGCGAACTTCGGGATCATCGCGGCGGCCGTCGTGGTGTGCACGGCGGTCCTGTACGCGTTCTCGCTGCGGACCATCAGGAAGTCGCGGCCGGAGTGAGTCCACTGCTCCACGAGCGCCATGCCCGCCTGTTCGGCGTACCTCTGGAGCACATCGGCTGAGGCGACGGCCCACGGGAAGGTAGGCGCACCCTCGCCGTCCGTGCTGAAGCTCGCGGTGAGGACCTCGTCGGTCCCCGGCACGCTGGTGGCGGCCTCAAGGATCACCGTGCCGTCCGCCGCGGTGAGTTCGCGCATCCGGCGCAGCAGTGCAGGCACGTCCCCGCCGATGCCGCAGTTGCCGTCGAGCACCAGCACCGTGCGCCAGCGACCCTCCCCGGGCAACCGGGAGAAGATGTCCCGGGCCAGGGCCAGCGCACCGCGCTGCTGGGTGATCTCCACGGCGGCGTCGGCGATGTCGACCCCGAGAGCAGCCGTGCCGGCGGCGGTCAGCGCGCCGACGATGCGACCCGGGCCGCACCCAACGTCCAGCACCGGGCCCACGCAGCGTTCGAGCACCGTGGAGTCGGCGGCATCGGCGTCGGCCAGATAGCGCGCCATGTCCAGGTCGATCCGGTGTCCTGAGGTGGTGTGCAGCCCCAGGGGTCCACGGTCGCGCAGCGCCTGCTCGTACGCCGCGAGCGCGCCGATCCTCATACAGTCGCCCCGACGGCCGAGGTCCAGGCCCGGGCGAACGCGCTGCCGGGCACGAGCGAGGCGACCTGGGCGGCGTCCTGCGGGGTGTCCACGTCGAGCAGGGGCGGCAACTCCTGCACGCGCAGGCCGGCGTCCAGCATCCGGGCGAGCTGATCGGCGCCGGTGTGGTCGGTCGACATGGGTACTCCTTCGATCACCTCGGGTGCGTTGGCGGGATCCGCGAAACCGATGGCCCAGTAGCCGCCGTCGGTTGCCATTCCCAGGCACGCGTCGTAGGAGTTCGGATCGAAACCGCAGACGGATGGGGTGACCTGCGGGGTGTCCATCCCCACCAGCAGGCACGGACCGGTCGGGAGACCGCCGAGGACCGTTGCCAGCCGGTGGTCCAGCCCGCCCTCCGGCTGGGACACGACGTCCCACCCGGCCGGCACCCAGTCCCCGGCGTCGCCGTCGAGGGCCAACACGTGCCGGTCGGCGGGCACCCGGCTCATCGCGTCCAGGGTGTCGCCGATGGCCGCGGCCGCGACCGCGGCCGCCTGTTCGGGGCTGATCGCGACGGTGAGCCGCGTCTTGACCCGCCCGGCCACCGGTTCCTTCGCGATGACCACCACGCTCGCGAGCGCGCTCATCGGGCGAGGACCACGGTCATGTCCCGCATGGCCTGGACCGTGCCGCGTACCGTCCCCGTGACCTTGGATCGGCCCTGCCGGGGGTGGTAGTCCACGTCGGTCTCGACGACCCGCCACCCGGCCTTGGCCGCGAGCACCATGGTCTCCAGCGGGTATCCACTGCGCCGGTCGATCTGGGCCAGGTCGAGCAGGGCCGTCCGACGGCCCACGCGCACGGCACCCACGTCGTGCACGGGCAGCCCGAGCCGCCGCAGCCGCCAGGACAACACCCCGTTCGCCAGACGCGCGTGGGCGGGCCATGCGCCACGGGCCACCGGTCGTCGACGGCCGACCGCCAGGTCGGCACTCCCACCGAGGACGGGGGCGGCGAGATCAGGGACGACCGACAAGTCGAAGGACCCGTCGCAGTCGACGAACGCGACCACGTCGGAGGTCGCCGCCATCAGGCCGGCATGGCAGGCGGCGCCGTAGCCCCGCTGAGCCGCGGTCACCACCTGGGCGCCCAATGAGCGCGCGATCTCGGGGCTGCCGTCGGTGCTTCCGTTGTCCACGACGAGTGCTCGGGTGCCGTCCGGAAGGTCGCCGAGGACGATGGGGAGCGCCGCTGCCTCGTCGAGGCAGGGCAGGACGATATCGATCATTACCCCACAGCCTGCCCTATCACGGGTCCGGTTGTTGCATTCGCGCGTGGCGCGAGACGGCCGTCACGGCGTCGTTGGCGTGGGGACGATCCGATCACAGCCTGACAGGGGACTGTCCCGGAGGGGCGACGATCCATGAAATCGTGGGCGCGCACGACGACGGCGCCGCCCCGTTCGAGAACACCGACGACGGCTGCGCCTCGATGATCGTGCTCCCACTCGCGAGCTGAGGCCCCGTTTTGCGCATCCTTCTCACCGGCGGTGCCGGTTTCATCGGGCAGCACGTCCTCGCCGTCGCGCTCGCCGCCGGTCATGACGTGCTCGTCCTGGACAACCTGCGCTCCGACGTGCACCCCGTCGCGACCTGGGACCCGCCCGGCACCGCGCGCTTCCTGCGCGGCGACGTACGGGATCCCGACACCTGCGACGCGGCGCTGCGGGAGATCGACTCGGTGATCCACCTCGCCGCCAAGGTCGGCCTGGGCGTGGACATCTCCGACCTGCCCGACTACGCGTCGTCCAACGACGTCGGCACCGCCACGCTCCTTGCCCGGATGGCGGCCGCGGGACGCCGCGAGCTCGTGCTCGCAGCCTCGATGGTGGTCTACGGCGAGGGACGCGGCGAGTGCGAGGTGCATGGCCTGAGCCAGGGTCTCCCCCGGACGCCGTCGCACCTGGAGGCCGGCGACTTCGAACCACGGTGCGCGACGTGCGGGCGCGTCCTGACCCCGGCGCTGGTCGGCGAGGACGTCCCCGCCGATCCCCGCAACGCGTACGCCGTGTCCAAGCTCGCGCAGGAGCACTACGCGACCACCTGGGCCCGGGAGACCTCGTCCTCGGCGACCGCGCTGCGTTTCCACAACGTGTACGGCCCTGGCATGCCGAGCAACACGCCGTACGCCGGCGTGGCCTCGCTCTTCGCGGCCGCGCTCCGGAGAGGTGAGGCGCCCCGCGTCTTCGAGGACGGCGGCCAGCGACGGGACTTCGTGCACGTGCGCGACATCGCGACGGCAGTGGTCGCAGCGGCCGAACAGCCGCGAGAGGGTTTCCGCGCGTACAACGTGGGGTCGGGCACCCCGCGGACCGTCGGCGATCTCGCCGCGGAACTCGCGACGGCCCTCGACGGGCCCACGCCGGTCGTGACCGGTCAGTGGCGTCTCGGGGACGTACGGCACATCACCGCCGATTCCGCCGCGATCCGCCGCGATCTGGGATGGGCGCCGCGCGAGGACTTCGCGGCGGGCGTCCGCGAGTTGGCGATCAGCGGCTCGTGAGAATGTAGGGGACGGAGCCGGTGGGCGCCGCCCCGCGACGCCTCACCACCACACCGCACCTGCCAAGAGACAAGGACGTTTCCATGCCAGCACAGAGCACCCGCACCGCCATCGTCACCGGATCGGCCCGAGGGATCGGCGCCGCCGTCGCCGAGCGGCTCGCCGCCGACGGGATGGCCGTCGGTGTCCTCGACCTCGACCAGGACGCCTGCACCGCAGTCGCCGAGCGCATCACCGCGGCCGGCGGCAAGGCGATCGGCGTGGCGTGCAACGTCGCGGACGAGAGCGACGTGCAGGCCGCCGTGGAGAAGGTCGCGACCGAGCTCGGCGCCCCGACCGTGCTGGTGAACAACGCCGGCGTGCTGCGCGACAACCTCATCTTCAAGATGAGCGCGGACGACTGGGACACCGTCATGAACGTGCACCTGCGCGGCAGCTTCCTGATGACCCGCGCGGTGCAGGCGCACATGACCAAGGAGAAGTACGGCCGGGTCGTGAACCTGTCGAGCACCTCGGCGCTGGGCAACCGCGGCCAGGCCAACTACGCCGCCGCCAAGGCCGGCATGCAGGGCTTCACCAAGACCCTGGCCATCGAGCTCGGCAAGTTCGGCGTCACCGCCAACGCGATCGCGCCCGGCTTCATCGAGACCGACATGACCAAGGCGACCGCCGAGCGCGTCGGGATGGACTTCGAGGACTTCAAGAAGGCTGCAGCCGCGGGGATCCCGGTCGGCCGCGGTGGCAAGCCCGAGGACATCGCCGCCGCCGCATCCTTCTTCTGCAGCGAGGAAGCCGGCTTCGTCAGCGGCCAGGTGCTCTACGTCGCCGGTGGCCCCCGCGACTGACCCAGCGCCTGCTTTCCATCGAGCGGAGGGGTCCGCGGTCGACTGGAGGGGTTATTGCCCCTCCACTCGGCGCCGGACCCCTCCGCTCGATGCGTTTCAGGGGGTGGGCGACTCGAGGCGGTCGCGGATCTGGCGGCCGATGTCGCGCATCCGGGCGACCACCTCGGGCAGCCGATCGCCGTCGGTCGCCTCGTCCCAGTGCGCGATCACGGCGTACGCCGTTCGCTCACCTCCCGCGTGCACGAGGCCGGTGTCAGCGCGGATGCCCTCGTTCGTGCCGGTCTTCTGCAGCAGCGTGAACCGGCCCGGATCGCCACCACCGATGCCGTTGTGGGCCAACGGATCCAGTCCGAACGCGTCCGCCACCATCGACAGGTCGGTATCCAGGGAGAGCCACTCTCTTACCTCGGCGCCGATCCGGCCGGAGTCCAGCAACTCCATGAAGCGGATCAGCGATGCCGCACTCGCGACCGAGAGCGTCTCCGCCACCTCAGGATCCGCCGGATCACGTGAACCCCGCGCGTAGTCGAGCAGCGCCAGTGGAGCGAGGCGCAGACGATCGGCGTACTCCTCGACGGATGCGAGACCAACACGTTGCAGTAAGACGTTGGTCGCCAGATTGTCACTCACCAGACCGATGAGCCGGCACACATCGACGGCGGGCAGCACGTCCTGACTCAAGGCGTGCCAGATCCCGGAATCCCGCACGAAGACCCCGTCGGACCGGTGGAGCGGCTCCTCGCGCGCGAGCGTGCCCATCTCGAACATCTCGGCGGCCAGCCCGAGCAGGAGCAGCTTGCCGATCGACGCGGCGGGCAGCAGCAGGCTCGGGTCCTCAGACAGCCACGGCGGAGCACCCACCCGGCCGATCTGGGTGCTCCAGCGCAGCGTCACAGCGAGTCGGGGAAGTACCTGCGCCGCGAGGTGATCCGCTCCTGCAGTGCGGCGGTCTGGTCGATGAGGGCGCGTCGGATGCCCGCCGACAGACCGTCGCCGTCGATGGCGGCGCGGGCAGCGTCCAGGGTCGCGGACTCCACCACGACGTGCGGGAAACCCACCCGGGTGAGTTGTTCGGCCGGCATCCCACCGAAGGCGCCGGCCAGCGAGCCGACCTGCGCGAAGTAGCGCGCGACGTACGGCCGGACCAGGTCGATCTGGGAGGGTCGGAAGATCCCTCCCAGCACCGCAGCGGCCTCGTAGTTGGACAGATCGTGCCCTCCGAAGACCTGGTCCCAGGCCCATTCCTTGGCGTCGGCCGTCGGGATCGACGCCTTGGCCGTGAGTCCGTCGAGCGCGGCGGACATCGAGCGATCCTGCGCCAGGTGGGAGTCCACGTCGACGGCGGTGAGGGCGCCGAGGGTGCACAACCGGCGCACCGCGAGCCACCGGAAGTCGGGGTCGCCCTCGAGGGCGGACGGCGTGTTCCTACCGTCGGCCCAGTCCCGCAGGAGCGCCTCGTCGTGGGTGGTGTGCGCTGCCATCGTCGCGGCGGCGACGCCGGCCGGGAGGCTGACCTCGGCCGCGGCCAGCATCGACCGGGCAGCCTCATCGAAAGCCGCTGCCGCTGAGGTCGATTCGTCCGGCGGAAGGTAACCCCCGAGCAGCGCGGCACGGCTCTGCGACGCGACGTACGCCAACAGGATGAAGCTGGACTCACTCGGCCAGAAGTCGAGCACGCTGTCGCGCACCAGTCGCGGATCGACGCCACCGGTCAACATCCCGTTGAGCAACGCCGACCAGGCCGCGGCCCGCGTCCCCGGGTCGGGCAACGTCCGCAATCCGGTACGCAGTGCCGCCAGGCTCCGCTCGTCGAGCGCGACCTGCGCCCAGGTGTCGTCGGAGGCGTTCGGCAGCAGGATCTGCGGCACCCGTGCGCCCGCGAGCTCGGTCAACGCGGTCACGTCCGCCGTGGCCTCGACCTGCGTACGCCAGATCTGCTCGCCCCCGGCGTAACCCGCTACGTCGAGCACGTGCGGACGGTCGGCGGGGTGCGAGGCCGGCGGCGTACGCCGCAACTCGGCGCTCGCGATCGTGTCACCGTCGGTCTCGGCGGACACCTCCAGCACGTCCGCACCCGAAGTACGCAGCCACTGCTCACTCCACTGCGTCAGTTCACGCCCGCTCGCCCGCTCCATCGCGGCCAGGAAGTCGGCCAGCGTGGCGTTGCCGAACGCGTGCCGCGACAGATAGTCGCGGACTCCCGCGACGAAGGCGTCGTCGCCGACGTAGAGCACCAGCTGCGCCAGTGCCGAGGCGCCCTTGGCGTAGGAGATGCCGTCGAAGTTGGTGAGCGCCGACAGGGCGTCGGGCGCGGGCGAGCCCGCGATCGGGTGGGTCGAGGGAGCCCGGTCGGCGGCGTACCCCCAGCTCTTGCGCTGCGCGGAGAACGCGATCCGCGACTCCTCGTAGTCGGTCGCCTCGTCGACGGCGCGGCCCGCCATGTACTCCGCGAAGGACTCGTTGAGCCACAGGTCGTCCCACCAGCGCAGCGTGACCAGGTCGCCGAACCACATGTGCGCCATCTCGTGGGCGATCGTGTTGGCCCGCGACAGCAGCTGGTCGGGCGCCAGGGTGCCGCGCATGATCATCGTGTCGCGGAAGGTGACGCAGCCCGGGTTCTCCATGGCTCCGGCGTTGAACTCCGGCACGAAGAACTGGTGGTAATCGCCCCACGGGTACCGCACCCCGAAGAGCCGGTGGTAGTGGTCGAACGACTGCTTCGTGACCTTGAAGATGTCCGGCGCCTGCTCGTCCAGCTCCTTCGCGAGCGCGGCGCGCACGTGCACCTCCAGCCGGATGCCGTCGTGCTCGTCGGTGACGGTGGCGTACGGGCCGCCGCAGACCGTGAAGAAGTAGGTGGCGATCGGTTTGGTGGTCGCCAGGGTCCACTCGCCGGGCGCCGTGCGGGTCGCATCGCCGTTGCCCGCGATCACCCAGTCCTGGGGAGCGCGGACGCGCACGTCGTACGGCGCCTTGAGGTCGGGCTGGTCGAAACACGCGTACATCCGGGGCGCCGCGTCCATGAAGGACATGCCGTAGACGTAGGCCTTGCCGTCCTCGGGATCGACCGCGCGGTGCAGACCCTCACCGTCGCGGCTGTAGCTCATCGTCGCCGCGACGTGCACCTCGTTGTCCGCGGCGAGGTCGGTGAGGGTGACCCGCCCGTCGTCGATGGCCGCGGGATCGATCGCGGTGCCGTTGAGGGTGATCGAGCCGACACTCGCGGCCTTGAGATCGAGGAACGTGGACTCGCCCGGCTGCCGGGCGCTGAACCGGATGGTCGTCACGGAGCCGAACTCGGTGTCCCCCCGGTCGAGATCGAGCTGCACGTCGTACGACGTGACCTCGATGAGGGCTGCTCGGGCCTCGGCCTCAGTACGCTGCAGAATCGCCATGGGCACACCCTGGCACGCCGCCGAACTCCCCCACCAAGGGGTCGACTGCGCATGTCGCGGGAAGTCTTGGGCCGTTCTACCGCCACGACATGCGCAGTCGGCGGATCACTTGCGGATCTGGCCGTACGCCATGCCCTGCAGCCGCTTGATGCGCTCCTGCGTCGGGGGGTGCGTGGAGAACGCACGGGACACGTCCTGCGCGCGGAACGGGTTCGCGATCATCATGTGGCTGGCGTTGACGACCTTGGGCTCGGGCGCGAGGGGTGCGCGCGCCACACCGTCCTCCAGCTTCTGCAACGCCGACGCCAGGGCGAGCGGATCGCCGGTGAGCTTGGAGCCGTCCTCGTCGGCGTCGTACTCGCGGGTGCGGCTGATGGCCAGCTGGATCACGGTCGCAGCGATCGGTGCCAGCAACGCCATGGCCAGCATGGCGATCGGGTTGGGCCGGTCGTCGTCGCTGCCGCCGCCACCGAACATGCCGAAGAACATCATCATCTGCGCCGCGGAGGTGATGATGCCGGCGAGCGCTGCCGCGATGGACGAGGTCAGGATGTCGCGGTTGTAGACGTGCATCAACTCATGGCCGAGGACGCCGCGCAGCTCACGCTCATCGAGCAGCTGCAGGATGCCCTCGGTGCAGCACACCGCTGCGTGGCTGGGATTGCGGCCGGTCGCGAAGGCGTTCGGGGCCTGGGTCGGTGAGATGTAGAGCGCAGGCATGGGCTTGCCCGCGGACGTCGACAGCTCCCGGACGATGCGGTACATCGCGGGCGCCTGCGCCTCACTCACCGGGTAGGCCTGCATCGCCCGGATCGCCAGCTTGTCGCTGTTCCAGTACCCGTAGGCGGTGGTGCCGACACCGATCAGGGCGAAGATCCAGATGAAGCGGCCACCTGCGACCAACGCGCCCACAGCGAGGAGAACGGCCCAGATGCCGCCGAAGAGCAGCACGGTCTTGAGGCCGTTGAAATGCTTGTGCATATCCTGAAAACGCCTATCGCCCAGCGCTTTGTTCCGCGACGAGGGCATGGGCGTCAGCCGAACAGGCCGAGCGCGGCCTGGGGCACCACGCTGCAGACGATCAGCGCGACTGCCGACACCGCCACGACAGCGGTATGCACCGGGTGCACCCGGTCCGATTCCTCGGGGTCCATCGACGCGCCGAGCATGATCCGGACCCACCGCAGGTACGCCGCCACGCCGAGCATCGCGTTGGCGGCTGCGATCACGGCCAGCAGCCACAGGTGCCCGGCCGTGATGGGCTCCAGCGCCACGACCTTGGCGGTGAGACCGGCGATCGCCGGCGGCAGGCCGGCGTAGGTGAGCAGGGCGAGCAGCAGCGCTCCCCCGAGGAAGGGATGGCGGCGCAGCACGCCGCCGTACGACGCGATCCGGGTGACGTGCTGACGCCCCTCGGCATGCGCGAGGGCGGTGATCACGGAGAAGGCCACGATGGTGGCGAGTATGTAGACCGCGAGGTACTGGGCGCTGCGACGGCCGGAGTCCGCGGTGGCGGTCGTGAACGGCAGCACGATCCAGCCGGCCTGCGCGACCGTCGACCAGCCGAGGAAGCGCAGCGCTCCGCGTTCGCGCAGGGCCATCAGGTTGCCGACCGTCATGGACAGCACGGCGACCACCCCGACGGCCGCCATCGACGCGGAACTGAGGTCGGTGACCGTCCGGAAGACCGCGACGAGCCCGGCCACCGCGGCCACCTTCGACGTGGTGGACAGCAGCGCGCCGACCGGCACGGAGGACGCGCCGACGGTCTCCGGCATCCACAGGTGGAACGGCGCGAGAGAGAGTTTGAATGCCAGCCCCGCGACGATGAACCCGACCGCGAGCACCAGGATCCGGCGCAGGTCGGCGTTGTTGCCGGCCTGCAGCGCCGCGTGCGACTCCAGCTGGGCCGTGCCGGTCGCCGCGAACCAGAGTCCGGCGCCCATCGCCAGCACGGCGAACGAGACCAGGGAGGTCGTGAGCAGGCTCAGCCCGGCGTCGATGGCCGAGTGCCGCGCCCGCAGCACGACCAGCGCGATCGTGGGGAGCGTCGAGACCTCCAACGCCACCAGGAACGAGCCCAGATCGTGCGCCCCGGCGACGGCGACCGCACCCGAGGTGCTGGTGAGCAGGAGGGCGACCTGGATCGGGGCCCGTTCGTGCGGGATCCGGATCGGGAAGGCCAGCAGGGCCACGCACGCCGACGCGAGCAGCGCGACCAGCTGGAGCCCGGCACCGACGTGATCCACGGTGTACCAGCAGGTGCCCCGGGTGCAGAGCGTGGCGCGCGGGCGGTGCGCACTGTCGAGGAGCACGGGGGTCGCGGCCGCCGCGCCGCCCGCGAGCAGCAGCGCGCCGAGGATCCAGTGCACCCGACCGAGCCGTGGGAAGAGCGCGTCGAGCAGGAGGACGCCGATCGCCCCGACCGCGGCGATCAGCACCGGCGCCAGGGTCAGCCATCCGAAGGTCGGGTTCACGGCGCACCCCCGACGAGGACCCGGGAGACGTGGGCGAGGCCGTACGCCGTCTGGTGCATCAGCGGGGTCGGCCACACGCCGAGGGCGACGACCGCGGCGACGAGCACCGCGATGACGATCCACTCCACCGCGTGCGCGTCCTGGGCGACGACGCTCCCCCCGTCGGTGACGACATCGGGAAGGGAGTCGGTGCCGGCCCAGACGGTCCGGAGCACCCGCAGCGCGTACGCCGCGGCGAGGACCGAGCCCGTGGCCGCCGCGACGGCGAGGACCCGGAAGAGGGTCAGCGGCCGGTCGCCGGGCGACCAGGCCGAGAAGAGGGTGAGGACCTCGCCCCAGAAACCGGCCAGGCCGGGGAGCGCGAGGGAGCCGGCGAACCCGACCACCAGGGCGAGTCCGAGCCGCGGGCTGACCTGTCGCAGCGCACGACGCGCGGTCTGCAGGTCGTCGTCGCCCCAGCGCTTCTTCAGGCCCCCGACGACGACGAAGAGCAGCGCCGAGATCACGCCGTGCGCGATGTTGCCGTAGAGCGCCGCCTGGACCCCGAGCGTCGTACCGGTCATCAATGCCAGCACCACGAACCCCATGTGCGCCACGGAGGACCACGCGATCAGCCGTTTGAGGCTGCGCTCGACCAGGCAGACGAGCCCGCCGATCAGGATCCCGGCCACCGCGAAGACCGCGACGACGGGCGCGATCGCGTGCAGACCGCGCGGCAGGGGGAAGACGACCAGGCGCACCACGGCGTAGGTGCCCATCTTCAGCAGCACGGCGGCGAGCAGCACGGAGCCGCCGGTCGGCGCCGCGGTGTGCGCCGCGGGCAGCCAGGAGTGCAGCGGCCAGATCGGGATCTTGATGCCGATGCCGATCATCAGCAGGGCGGCGACCACGGTCTGGGTGCTCCTCGACAGGTGCGCGGTCTGCAGATGGGTCAGGTCGGAGGTGCCCGCGGACACCACCAGCACCAGGATGCCGACCAGCATGAGCGTGGAGCCGAGCACTGTGTAGAGCACGAACATCGTTGCGGCGCGGTCGCGCTCACCCGGACGGGTGGTGTCCCCGAAGCGCGCGATCAGCAGCCACATCGGCACCAGCACGAGTTCGAACGCGAGGAAGAAGGCGATCGCGTCCTGCACGAGGAACGTCGCGAGCGCTCCCCCGGTGACCATCAGCAACGCGCCGAGATAGGTCGCCGACGGCTCCCTCCACCCGGCGTGCAGGACGACGAGGACGCCGATCGCGGCCGTGAGCACCACCAGCGGTGCGCTGATGCCGTCGATCGCGAGGTGCAGCCGCATGCCGATGGCCGGGACCCAGGAGTGATCGATTCCGGGACGTTTCCAGACGGCGAGGAGCGCCGCGGCCAGCGCGACCACCGCGAGCGTGAGGGCGACGCCGTACGCCGCGGCGGTCGCGATCCGCAGGCGGCTGCGGTCGGCGGCGATCAAGGCGGTCCCACCGAGCAGCGGTGCCAGGGGGGCGACGAGGAGTGCTGCTACCACAGGGATATCCCGATCAGGCCGACGGCGACGACGCCCAGGGCGACCGCCACGAGACCGGCGGTCGGCGTGCCGTTCTGCAGGCGCGCACCGACTCCGGCCAGCCCACGGGCGCCACGCGCGGTGGAGTGCACACCGGTCTCGAGACCGCGCTCCGCGCCCGCCACGAGTCGCGCCAACGCGACCACCGGGCGGGTGAGGGCGACGTAGACGCCGTCCATCCCGAGGCCGCGGTCGGCAACGCTGCGCAGGGTGAGGGGCAGGCGCCCCGCCGCATCGCCGTACGGCGTGCCCAGGGACTGCACGCGCACGAACACGGCAACTGCCGCCATGAGCAGCAGGGTGGCGGCGATCAGGGCCCACGCCGGGTGGTTCCAGTCGAGGCTGAGCAAGGGGGTGGTCACGAGCAACCCGCCCACGACGGCCAGCAGGGCCAGCAGCCGGAGGCCGAGCCGCGAGGCGGCGTCGGGCGCGACCACCGTCACTGGTTCGGGTTCCGGCTCCGGAACGATCGGTACGAGCGGCTGCCCCACCTCCCGGCCGCGTCGGTCGACCTGTGCGCTGGTGACGAAGAGCTCGACGATGCCGACCTCCTGGACGGTGACCGAGTCCTCCACGATCTCCAGCGCCGCGTTTCGCTCCACGACCGAGCGGTGGTCGAGGATCAACCACGCGCGCATGCAGTACGCGGCGGTCAGAGCGACCGAGAACGCCAACGCCACGAACGCGATCCGGCTGACGCCGTCACCGTTCACCGCGCGCGTCGCAGCCTCGTCGACGATCAGGTCCTTGCTGACGAACCCTGCCATCGGGGGCACCCCGGCCAGCGACAGCAGCCCGATCGCCACCAGGGCGCGGGTCGCGGGGTGGGCACGGACGGCGCCAGACATCCGCGCGACGACCGTGCCGCCGACCAGGACCGAGATCCATCCGAACACCAGGAAGAGCAGCGCCTTGAACATCGCGTGCGCGACCAGGTGGTTCAACGCCAGGTCGGCCCGGTGGCCGACCGGCACGATCGCGAGACCGAGGAGCATCAGACCCACCTGGGAGACCGTCGACCACGCGAGGAGGCGCTTGAGGTCGGTCTGGCAGTAGGCGAGGAACCCGGCCAGCACGGTGGAGATCCCGGCGATCAGGACGAGGACGGTGCGTGCGGCGTCGGAGCGCTCGAGCAGCGGCAGCAGCCGGCCCAGCACGACGGTGCCGGCGGCGACCATGGTGGCGGCGTGGATGAGCGCGGAAGCCGGCGTGGGGCCCTCCATCGCATCGGGCAGCCAGTCCTGGAACGGCACCTGGGCGGACTTGCCCGCCACCCCGACGATGACGGCGATGAGCCCACCGGTGAGCAGTGTTGACGGCTGCCCCGACCAGTGCCGGACGATCGCGGAGAGGGACGTGGTGTGGGCACCGGTGGCGAGCAGGACCAGTCCGATCGCGAACGGCGCGTCGGCCAGTCGGGTCACCAGGAACGCCTTGTACGCCGCCCGCCGCGCCTTCTCCCGCTCGCTGTCGTGGCCGATCAACAGGTAGGAGCACCAGCCCATCAGCTCCCAGCCGACGATGGTGAGCAGCACGTCGTCGGACAGCACCACCAGCTGCATCGCGGCGGTGAAGAGGCTGACGGTGGCGGCGAACGCGGCGTACCGCCGGTCCTCACGCAGGTACCAGCGGGCGACCAGCTGGACGACGAGGGCGACCACCGCGACGGTGACGGCCAGCAGCACCGCGAACCGGTCGACGCCCAGGCGCATCGGCGCGTGCAGCACCGGCTCGAGGGGCAGGGGGCCGACGGTGGCGCTGGATGCCTCGGCCGTGCCGCCCAGCTGCTGGGCCAGCAGCTGGGCGGCCGCGGCCAGACCACCGAGCGCGCCGAGCAGGGCGACGACGAACGCGGGGATGCGTGCGCGGCGTACGAGCACCAGGGAGACCGCGGCGGCCAGCGCCGGCAGGAGCACGATCAGCTGGGAGGGGTGCACCGGCCAGCCGCTGCTATCGGACAGCGTGCCCATCACAGGTCGTCCTCGCCGGCCACGGTCACGTCGATGTCGCCGCGCGAGCGGTAGACCGCGAGGATCACCGCGAGCGCGACGGCGATCTCGGCGGCCGCGATCGTGATCAGGAAGATGGTGAGCACGTGCCCCGCGCGGGCGGTGTCCCGGATG
This sequence comes from Allobranchiibius sp. CTAmp26, assembly GCF_017565405.1. Classification (GTDB taxonomy): domain Bacteria; phylum Actinomycetota; class Actinomycetes; order Actinomycetales; family Dermatophilaceae; genus Allobranchiibius. Next base: position 15,647 of record NZ_JAGEKR010000020.1, on the reverse strand, counting down.
GTGGATCCGAAGGTCACGAAGAGCAGCCCGGCGGCGGCCAGCATCAACTCGACGCCCACCAGGACGAGCACCGCGTTGCGGCGGGCCAGCACGCCGTAGAGCCCGGTGCCGAAGAGGATCGCGACCAGCAGCAGCGGTGGCCAGAGGTGGATCACGAGTCCTCCCCGGTGCGGCGGGTCGCGCGGGCGGGCACCAGCGAGCGGCTCATGGCCAGCGCGCCGACGAGCGCGATGAGGAGCAGCAGGGACAGCAGCTCGAACGGCCAGACCCAGCTGGTGAAGAGCATCCGGGCCAGCGCGTTCGTCGAGCCGCCGTGCACCTGCACGGTGCCGTCGCGGACGCCGGTGATGAGCACCGCGCCGAGCAGGACGGCGGCGGAACCGGCGATGACCAGGGCGACCGCACGCTGCAGGAGCGGGGTGTCGTGGTCGTGGCTGCGTCCGATCGGCGCCCGGGTCAGCATGAGCGCGAAGAGCACCAGCACGACGATCGCGCCGACGTAGACCAGCAGCTGCACGAGGGCCACCAGCTCCGCGCCCAGCACCAGGTAGCACCCGGCCAGCGTGGCCAGGCACACCGTCAGCCACAGCGCCGCATGCATCAGGTGCCGGGTGGTGACCGCGGCGAGCCCACTGGCGGCGCAGAGGACTCCGAGGATCGAGAAGAAGATGTCGTACGTCGTCACGGCGCCGGATCTTCGTCGGGGGCCTGCGCGGGTTGCGGCTCGGATGGGGCGGATTCGGTCGGCTCGGGCTGGTCGACCGGCGCGCCCTGATCCAGAGCGGGCGGCGCGGGGACCGTGGCCATCCACTGGCCCAGCCGGTCCTTCTCGTGCAGCAGGTCGCGGATGTCGGTCTCGGCGTACTCGAACTCCGGGCTCCAGAAGAGGGCGTCGAAGGGACACACCTCGATGCAGATGCCGCAGTACATACACAGACTGAAGTCGATGGCGAAGCGGTCGAGCACGTTCTCCTTGCGCTCCCGCCCGCCCTCGGTGGTCGGCGGCACCGTCTCCTTGTGGGAGTCGATGTAGATGCACCAGTCCGGGCACTCGCGCGCGCACAGCATGCACGAGGTGCAGTTGGACTCCTCGAGCGCGATCACCCCGCGCGACCGCGGCGGCAGCTGCGGCGAGACGTCGGGGTACTCCTGGGTGTGCGCGTGCCGGGTCATCGCCCGCGCGGTCGTCCCCATCCCCTTGAGCAGTCCGGGGACGAAGCCCTTCTTGTCCTGATCGGTCATGTCGTCAGCACCACCCCTGCAGCGGTCAGCACGATCTGCAGCAGCGCCAGCGGCACCAGCCCGAGCCATGCGACTCGCTGCAGCTGGTCTTCACGCAACCGCGGCCAGGACATCCGCATCCACAGGATGATCACGGCGAAGAAGAAGCCCTTGAGCAGCACCCAGAACGGTCCGATCTGGTGGTCGAAGGGGCCGGTCCAGCCGCCGAGGTAGAGCACGGCCAGCACCAGCGAGACCACCACGATCCCGGCGTACTCGGCGAGCAGGAAGAGCGCGAACCGCAGGCCGGTGTACTCGGTCCACGGGCCCATCACGAGCTCGGAGTCGGCCACCGGCATGTCGAACGGCGGACGCTGCAGCTCGGCGGTGCCGGCCACCAGGAAGACGATCGCGCCGGGCAGTTGCCACAGCAGCCACCACGGGGTCCAGGCGTGCGCGATCGACACCAGCGAGAACGATCCGGCGGCCATTGCGAACGACGCGGCGGCCAGGATCAGCGGCACCTCGTAGGAGACGAGCTGGGCCGCGGAGCGCAGGCCGCCGATGAGCGCGTACTTGTTGCCGCTGGACCAGCCCGCCATCAGCGTGCCGACCGTGCCGATCGCGCCGACCGCGAGCACCCACAGCAGGCTGCCGGTGATCCCGGCGGCGACGAGGTGCGGCCCGAACGGGATCACGGCCAGCGCGAGCAGGTAGGACACGATGCCGAGGGCCGGCGCCAGGCGGAAGACCGGCTTGTCCGCGGCCAGGGGGACGATGTCCTCCTTCTGGGTGAACTTCACCCCGTCGGCGACGAGCTGCGCCCAGCCGTGGAAGCCGCCGGCGTACATCGGCCCGAGACGTCCCTGCATGTGGGCCATGAGCTTGTGCTCGGTCTGGCCGACGAGCAGCGGAAGCACCAGGAAGGCGATCAGCACGCACAGCGAGCGCAGCACGACCTCGCCGAAGGTGCTCATCTCGGTCCCCAGGTGGGATCGGGGATGCCCGGCGGTTGCATCCGGCGGCGCGGTGCCCGTGCGGGTTTGGCGCCGGCCTTCGTCGGGTCGGCCTGACCGGCCGGGACGTCGGCAGGATCCTTGGCGCCGGGCCACGGCTTGCTGACCCGGGCGGTGAGCACGAAGGACTTGCGCAGCGGCGTGCCGTCGAACCCGTCCGGAAGCAACAGCGGTCGCATGCCGAGCCCGGTGCCGTCGTCGAATCCCTCGAAGGGGATGCCGAACATCTCGTGGGTCTCGCGCTCGTGCCAGGCGGCACCGCGCCAGAGCCCGGTGCAGCTGGGCACTGCCGCGCCGTCGGGAACCGTTGTCCTGACGAGGGTTTCGCGCAACGCGCCGGGTGTCGGGTCGTAGAGGTGGGCGACGATGTCGAAGCCCGGCTCCTCGTCGCGATCGGTCTCGTCGACCGCCGTCAGGAAGTCGAACATGGTGAAGCCGCCGCCGCGCGCATCGCGCAACGTGTCGATCCAGGCCGTGAGTGCGCAGCGGACGGTGGGGATCTCGGAGGTCACGTGCCGGCCTCCGGGGGTGCCACGAGCGGGCGGCTCACCTCGGCCGCGGACGCGCGGCGACCGGCGTACGGGCCGAGCTTCTCCCGCAGCGAGGCGTGGCTGGGGCGCTCGCTCGCGATCCGGTCCTGGAGGGTGAGGATGCCCTGCAGGAGGGCCTCCGGGCGCGGCGGGCACCCGGGCACGTAGACGTCGACGGGGATCAGCTGGTCGACGCCCTTGGTGACGCAGTACGAATCCCAGTACGGGCCACCGGAGTTGGAGCATGCACCGAAGGAGATGACGTACTTCGGCTCGGGCATCTGGTCGTAGAGACGGCGAATCGCGGGCGCCATCTTGTCGGTGACCGTGCCCGAGACGACCATGAGGTCGGCCTGCCGCGGGCCCGGCGCGAACGGAATGACTCCGAGACGGATGAAGTCGTGGCGGGCCATCGACGCCGCGATGAACTCGATGGCGCAGCACGCGAGCCCGAAGTTGAAGACCCACAGGGAGTAGCGCCGGCCCCAGTTGAGCACCAGACGCATCGGTTTGGGTGCGGCGACCTGTGCCGGGCCGACGCGCGGCAGGGGGAGATCGGTCGTCATGGCGGCTCCCCTCTCAGTTGTCGAGCGTCCAGCGCAGCAGCCCGCGCCGCGCGGCGTGCGCCAGCCCGACCAGGATGACGGCCGCGAAGATGCCCATCTCCAGCAGGCTGGCGTGGTTGATGGACTTGTTCCGCAGCACCAGCGCCCACGGGAAGAGGAAGACGGAGTCGACCGCGAAGACCAGGTAGAGGAACGCGAACGTCATGTAGCGCACGTGGGTCTGCGCCCATCCGCCCGCCACGGGGTCGACGCCCGACTCGTACGTCGACGCCTTGGCCTGGCTGGGCGCGCGCGGCGCGAGAAGCCGCCGCGCGAACATCGCGGCGACGAAGAGCAGCACGCCGGCCGCCGTCACCCCGGCGAGTACGAGGTACCCGCTCAACCCAGAACTCACGGACCGCAGCCTAACGAGCGGGGGTGTCCGCGTTCGGCACCGTCCATTTCCCGTGTCGCCCGCCGCTGTCGCTCCCCGGTGTGATGATGCGCGGATGAGCGATCTGGAGTCGATCGAGGACCGGCTCGCGGCGTGGTCGCGGGAGTACGCCGATCTGCCGCTTTACAGCGCGATCACCGCGAACTCGGCCCGCGACGACGAGGTCGCGGGGCTGCTGTTGTCCGCGCAGCCCGGCCAGGCCCGCCCCGTGCTCCTCCTCGCGGCTCTGCACGACCTCGTGCTCGACCACCCCGATCTGCCTATGGCGCAGTGGTATTCGAGCGTGGTCGGGGCCGACGCGGCGGCCACGGGCGACCCGTGGCCCGAGGTGCGCAACGCCGCTCTGGCGCACGCCGACCGGCTCCGCCAGGTCATCGCCACCCGCTCCACCCAGACCAACGAGGTCAACCGCTGTGTGTATCTGGCCGCGCTCCTGCAGCGCGCGTGCGCGGATGTGCCCGATCTGCCGGTCGGGTTGGTCGAGATCGGGGCCAGTGCCGGGCTGCTGCTGGGGATCGACCGCTACCGCACGACGATCGAGGCCGTCGAGGCCGCAGGCGGTGAGCGGGCGGCGTACGGGCCGAGGGACTCCCCCGTGCAGTGTCTGGGCGAGGACCGCTCCACCCGACCCGCCGCGCAGTTGCGGCTCCCCCCGATCGCGAGCGCCCGCGGGATCGACCTGCACCCCGTCGACCTGACCGACGCCCCTGCCGTCCGCTGGCTGGCGGCGTGCCTGTGGCCGGAGGTGCCGGGGCGGTACGAACGCTTCACTGCCGCCGTCGACCTGCTGCGGCCCGATCCGCCGACGGTCGACCGAGGCGACATGATCGACGACCTGCCGGCCACCCTGGTGCGCGCCGACGGCGATCATCTGGTGCTCTTCAGCTCCTGGGCGCTGACGTACGCCGAGCGGTCCCGGCGGCCGCAGGTGGCGCGCCACCTGGCCGACGCGGCCCGTGACGGGCGACCAGTCAGCTGGATCACCGCCGAGCCGCCGCGCTGCATGCCCGGGGTGGAGCTGCCGCCGCACCTGCGGGACGCGCAGGGAGGCACGGTGCTGGCCGCCCGGCGGTGGCGTGACGGCGCGGAACTGGCGCCGGCGTACTGGGGCACGGCCCATCCGCACGGCCAGTGGTTCGACTTCGCCTGACGGATACCTCGTTTCCCCGCGTGCGCACCCGACCCTGACGGTGTTCACCACCATTGACGGCGTTCAAACGCCGTCAACGAACGCGAACGCCGTCAACGCCGTCTGGGACTTCACCCCGGCCTGATCACCCGAGGTGGGTGTGCCGGGTCTGAGCGCGGCCGGCGACGTGCTCGAAGATCAGGGTGGTCTCGGTGAGCGCCACGTCCTGCGAGGCGCTGAGGTTGTCGACCACGAAGTTGCTGAGTGCGGAGGGAGATTCACACGCCACGTGCAGCTGGAAGTCGTTGGCGCCGGCCAGGAAGTAGACGTTCAACACCCCCGGTAGCGCAGCGAGTCGGCCCGTCAACTCCCTGATCCGCGACCGCGATCCCGCACGCAGCCGGACCGAGACGAAGGCCTGGATCGGCCGACCGATCGCCTCCGGATCGATGTCCGCGTGGTAGCCGCGGATCACGCCACGCTCGCGCAGCAGCCGCACCCGATTGAGGCAGGTTGAGGGCGCGATGCCGGCCGCTCGCGCCAGGGCCTTGTTGGCCATCCGAGCGTCCGCTGCGAGCAACCCGAGCAGCACCTGATCGGTGTCGTCCAGCTGGGCCGCGTTGTGACCCGCACCACCGGACCGAACTTCCTTCATCAACACCCGCTCCATGGCAGCAGAATCGGCAGAAGTTCATCCTGGCTGGAGTCTGGCGAATAATCAACAGAGTCCTGGCGTCACGACCCCTCCAAGTTCGATCCTGTGACGACGAGTTGTCATCGACCCAGGAGGATCACCGTGCGCGTCGGCGTACCCAAGGAAGTCAAGAACCACGAGTACCGGGTGGCCATCACCCCGATCGGCGTGCACGAGCTGGTCGCCCAGGGCCACGACGTCCACGTCGAGAAGGGCGCGGGCGTCGGTTCGTCGATCTCCGACGAGGAGTACGTCGCCGCCGGCGCGCGGATCATCGACTCGGCAGATGACGTGTGGGGCGACGCCGAGATGATCCTCAAGGTCAAGGAGCCGGTGGAGCAGGAGTACCACCGGATGCGCGAGGGGCAGCTGCTCTTCACCTACCTGCACCTGGCCGCCGACAAGCCGCTCACCGACGAGCTGCTCAAGCGCAAGGTGACCGGCATCGCGTACGAGACGGTGCAGCTGCCCTCCGGCGGCCTGCCGCTGCTCTACCCGATGTCCGAGGTGGCCGGATGTCTCGCGCCGCAGGTCGGTGCGCACTCCCTCATGAAGGCGCAGGGCGGCCGCGGCGTGCTCATGGGCGGTGTCGGCGGTGTCGCCAACGCCAAGGTCGTCGTCATCGGTGCCGGCGTCTCCGGCCAGAACGCCGCGAACATCGCGCTCGGCATGGGCGCCGACGTCACGATGCTCGACACCGATCTGGACAAGCTGCGGATGTCGTTCTGGCGCTACAGCAACCGGGTGCACGGGCTGGCGTCGTCGTCGCTGGCGATCCGCCAGCAGCTGCTCGAGGCCGACATGGTCATCGGTGCGGTGCTCATCCCGGGCGCGCGTGCGCCGAAGCTGGTCACGAACGAGCTGGTCTCGCAGATGAAGCCCGGCTCGGTGCTCGTCGACATCGCGGTTGACCAGGGCGGCTGCTTCGAGGACACCCACCCGACCACGCACGCCGACCCGACGTACATGGTGCACAACTCGGTCTTCTACTGCGTGGCCAACATGCCCGGAGCGGTGCCGAACACCTCGACGTACGCGCTCACGAACGCCACGCTGCCCTACACGGTCGCGCTCGCGCGCAAGGGCTGGCAGCAGGCCTGCCGCGACGACCACTCCCTCGCGCTGGGGCTCAACACGTACGACGGCTCGCTCACCAACGCCCCGGTCGCCGAGGCGCACGGGCTGACCTCGACCCCCGTGGAGGACGCGATCGTCTGACCGGGAGCACCCGCAGCGAGAGACATGCAGTTCGTCGTGTCGTCGCCGGTCGATCCGCGCTGCTGCGCGGATCGACCGGTGGCGGCACAGCGAACTGCATGTTCGTCGTTACGGCCCGAAACGTGGCCGACACATTGAGTTGCTTCACTGGCCCGCATGCACCTGACACCCGCCGACACCGAGAAGCTGCTGCTCTCGGTCGCCGGGATGGTCGCCCGCGACCGGCTCGCGCGCGGCGTCCGGCTCAACTACCCCGAGAGCGTCGCCCTGCTCTCCACGTGGGTCATCGAGCGGGCCCGTGAGGGCGCGCTGGTCGCGGATCTGATGGAGTCCGGCCGCGAGGTCCTCACCCGTGAGCAGGTGATGGAGGGGGTCGCCGAGATGATCCCCGACGTCCAGGTCGAGGCCACCTTCCCGGACGGCCGCAAACTCGTGACGTTGCACCACCCGATCGCATGAGCGGCGGCAGCGACGGACCCGGGGCCATCCGCGTCGCACCAGGCACCCTCACCATCAACGCGCGCGCCGACGGCGACCGCATCACGCTCGTGATCGTCAACACCGGTGACCGGCCGATCCAGATCGGCTCGCACCTGCACCTGCCCGATGCGAACACCGCGCTGGACTTCGATCGCGCTGCGGCGCAAGGCTTCCGGCTCGACGTACCCTCCGGCACGTCGGTACGTTTCGAGCCCGGGATGTCCCGTGAGGTCGGCGCCGTGCGTCTGGCCGGGCGGCAGCGGGTGCCGGGCATCCAGACGGGAAAGCACGATGGCTGAGCTGGATCGCGCGAAGTACGCCGCCCTCTACGGCGGGACGACCGGCGACCAGGTGCGCCTCGGCGACACCGACCTGTGGATCCAGATCGAGCGCGACCTCACCGCGACCCTGCCCGACGGGTCCATCTCGTACGGCGACGAGGCCGTCTTCGGCGGCGGCAAGTCGATCCGCGAGTCGATGGCGCAGGGCATCCGCACCAGCGCCCAGGGCGCCCTCGACACCGTCGTCACCGGTGCGATCGTGCTCGACCACTGGGGCGTCGTCCGCGCCGACGTCGGCATCCGCGACGGACGGATCGTCGGGATCGGCCGCGCCGGCAACCCCGACATCACCGACGGCATCACGCCGGAGCTGGAGATCGGCCCCGGCACCGACGTCATCTCCGGCGAGGGCCGCATCCTCACCGCCGGCGGCATCGACATGCACGTGCACTTCCTGTCGACCAGCCAGGTACACGAGGCGCTCGCGACGGGCCTGACTACCCTCGGCGGCGGCGGCACGGGGCCGTCGGAGGGCTCCAAGGCCACCACCGTGACGCCCGGGCCGTGGCACCTGCAGTCGGTGCACCGCGGACTGGACCACCTGCCGGTCAATCTGCTGCTGATGGGCAAGGGCAACACCGTCAGTGCCGAGGGCCTGCGCGAGCAGGCGCTGGCCGGCGCGGCGGCGTACAAGGTGCACGAGGACTGGGGATCGACCCCGGCGGCCATCGACGCGGCGCTGCGGGCGGCCGACGCGTACGAGATGCAGGTCGCGCTGCACTCCGACAGCCTCAACGAGGCCGGTTACGTCGAGTCGACGCTGCGCGCGATCGGCGGCCGGTCCATCCACGCGTTCCACACCGAAGGCGCCGGGGGCGGCCACGCACCCGACATCCTCTCGATCGCCTCGGAGCCCAACGTCCTTCCGGGGTCCACGAATCCGACGCTGCCCCACACCGTCAATACCGTGGCCGAACACCTCGACATGCTCATCGTCTGCCACCACCTGAATCCCGCGGTGCCGGAGGATCTGGCGTTCGCGGAGTCCCGCATCCGCGCGACCACGATCGCCGCGGAGGATCTACTGCACGACATGGGCGCCCTCTCGATCACCTCCTCGGACGCGCAGGCCATGGGGCGCATCGGCGAGGTGATCACCCGCACCTGGCAGGTGGCGCACGTGATGAAGGCCCGCCGCGGGTCGCTCGGCACGTCGCTGCCCGCGGACAACGAACGCGCGCGCCGTTACGTCGCGAAGTACACGATCAACCCCGCGATCGCGCATGGCATCGAGCACGAGGTCGGGTCGATCGAGGTCGGCAAGCTGGCGGACCTGGTGTTGTGGGAGCCGAAGTTCTTCGGGATCCGGCCGTCCGTCGTCGTCAAGGGCGGCGCGATCGTCTGGGCCGCCCTCGGCGACCCCAACGCCTCGATCCCGACCCCGCAGCCGGTGCTGATGCGGCCCGCGCTGGTGGCGTCGGCGGGGGCCGACCTCTCGATATCGTTCGTGTCGCCGCTCGCGCTGGACGGTGGATTGGCGGACCGGCTCGGACTGCGGCGCGCGCTGGCCGCGGTGCGCGGCACTCGCGACGTCGGCAAGGCGCAGATGGTCAACAACTCCGCCACCCCGCGCATCGACATCGACGCCGAGACCTTCGCCATCGCCATCGACGGCGAGGTCGTGCAACCCGCACCCGCCACCGAGTTGCCGCTGGCGCAGCTGTACTCGATGTTCTGAGATGTCCTCTGCCACAGGGTCGCTCGCGGTGCTGCTGCTCGGCGACGCCCGGCTGCCGACCGGCGGACACACCCAATCCGGGGGCCTGGAGCCGGCGCTGCTCGCCGGTATGGCGGCCGGCGACATCCCGGCGTACCTCACCACACGCCTGCGCACCACGACCCTCGTCGACGCGGCGACCGCGGTGGTGGCGCTGCGGACGTTGCGTGCCGGTGGTGCGGTCGAGCTGGTCGAGCAGGCGTGGGCGGCGCGGACGCCGAGTCACGTCGTACGGCAGGCGTCGGAGGAGCTGGGTCGCGGGTACGAGCGCCTCCTCACCCGCCTGGATGACCTCACCCCACGACCGGTACGGCGAGGTGAGCCGCGGCCGATCGCCGTCGCCCGGCTCGCAGCCCGCCTCGATGTGGCAGCCACCGATCTGGCCAGGGTGATCTGCCACGACGACGTGCAGTCGGTATGTGCCGCCGCGCTCAAACTTGCGCCGCTGGACCCGGTGGACACCGTCGCGTGGGCCCTCGACGTCGCGCCACTCGTGGAACGCGTCGTCGCGCAGGTCGCGGATCTGCGGACGCCGGCCGACATCCCCGCACCGGCCGCACCCGCCGCGGAGATCTGGCAACACGCCCACGCCACCGCCCCGAGGAGACTCTTCCGTGCCTGACTCGCCTGACTCGCCTGATTCGATCCACGCCCCTACCCGCGCGCTGCGCCTGGGCATCGCCGGCCCGGTCGGCACCGGGAAGTCCTCCCTGATCGCCACCCTCTGCCGGACACTCGCCGACCGGCTGCAGATCGGGGTGGTCACCAACGACATCTATACCGACGAGGACGCCCAGATGCTGCGCGCCGCAGGCGTGTTGGACCCTGCGCGGATCCGGGCCGTCGAGACCGGCGCCTGCCCGCACACCGCGATCCGTGACGACATCACCGCCAACGCGATCGCGGTGGAGGACCTGGAAGCGGACTTCGCACCCTTGGACCTGGTGCTCGTGGAGTCCGGCGGCGACAACCTCACCGCGACCTTCTCCCCGGCACTGGTCGACGCGCAGATCTTCGTGCTCGACGTCGCCGGTGGCGGTGACGTGGTCCGCAAGGGCGGGCCGGGGATCGCGCGCGCCGACCTGCTGGTCGTCAACAAGATCGATCTCGCCGAGTACGTCGAGGTCGACCACGAACTCATGGTCGAGCAGGGCCGCGACGCCCGGGACGGCCGACCGGTGCTCGGCCTCTCCCGCAAGCGCCCCGAAACCGTTGCCGCGCTGGCCGACTGGGTGCAAGCGACCCTTGTCGCCCACCGCGACGGCACGCACGAGCCGGTCGACCCGGGACCGATGGCGCCGCACGCCCACACCGACGGCACGGTGCACTCGCACGAGCACGCCGCGCACACTCCTTGACCGATCGGGAGACCGTCGTCCGGGTCGAGTCGACGTGCGCCGGGCCGGCGAGGGTGCGACTGCAGACCGGGGTGCTCGCGCCGCGGTTGGTCGCGCGGACCGCGGCCACCGTCGAGGTGGCGCTGGTCGCGACGACCGCCACCCTGCTCGGCGGCGATCACGCGCGCGTGCGCCTCGAGGTGAGCGGAGGGTGCCGGCTCGTCGTACGGGACGTGGCGGCGACCGTCGCGTACGACGGACGGGGCGCGACAGCGCTCTGGGACAACGTCATCCAGGTCGGAACAGGTGGGGTGCTCGTCTGGCAGGCCGAGCCCTTCATCGTGAGCGACGGAGCCGAGGTACGCCGGTCGACCCGGGCCGACGTGGCCGAGGGCGGCCGATTGCTCCTGCGCGACACCGTCGGCATCGGGCGCTCAGGGCAGACCGGCGGCTCGTTGACCTGCCGTACCCGGATGTCGTACGCGGGAACGCCCGCCGTCGCGGAGGATCTCGACCTGTCGCCGGAATCCCGTGCGCTACCAGGGATGCTCGGCAACGCGCGGATCGTCGACACGATCACCGCCCTCGGATGGCGACCCACCGCGGCTACCGACCACTTCGAGCTGGCCGCGCCCGGCGCGATGGCTCGCCGCCTGATCCGCGATGCCCACGCATCGGACGTGGACTCGACGTGGGCCGACTGGCGCTCGCAACTCGACTAGATCACCAGGCGCTCGACGGCGGGTCGTCACATCGGCCGGAGGTCACGTCCTACGGGCGTCTGGGCCGACGCGTTCACTGCGCGATGGTTCATCGTGGTCCGCCTGGGACGATGCGACAAGAAGAGTCGAGCGCTCGGCGGACTCGGCCGCGGCGTCCTCGCGGGTGGGTGCGCCGGCCACCAGATCCCCGAACCAGGTCAGCCGGTGCGCGACATGCCTGTCGAAACCGCCCGCGCGCGCTCGTGCGCGCACCTGCTTGCGCGAGCCCTCGGCGTACCGGCGGTACCAGGGGGACCCGGGCCGCGCCAGGCGCACCGCGCCGACGTACGCGACGATCGGCACGATGGCCGCGAGCACCACGAGCCGGTACTTGCCCTTGGCGGCGCAGATCAGGCAGCACACGAAACTGCTCAACAGGATCGCGGCGGTGGCCCAGCGGACCGGGGCGTTGCGGTCGGTGAGCTCGTCGACGTTCTCGGGGGTCAGACCGAGCAGCGTCAGACCCATCACCATCCCGGCAAGCGCGACCGCCTGCACGGACGCCCGTCCCTGGTGTGCCCAGTAGACGTCCCGCAGATGCAGGATGAGGGCGAACTCGTCCAGGACGAGCGAGGCACCTGCGCCCACACACAGGCCGGCGATGTTGAGCGACGACGAGTCGTACGACGCCAAGGACGTCAGAGAGCCCGCGAGGAGCAGGAAGAGACCGGGCACCGCGTGGTGGATGTGCACCCCGCCGGAGCTGACGTTGTTCCTGAAGGGGCCGCGTCCGCTGCGGATGGTCCGGGTCACGAGGCGGGTCAGCAGGAAGGTCACGATGAACGCCAGCAGGCACAACGCCACGGGCTCCTTGCCGGCCGCCACGATCCGGTCCTGCCACCACGTCACAACTGCGAGCGTATGCCGCGCGCCTGAACGATGGCTCCTTCCCGCACGTGCACATTCTGAAAGCGAGCTGTCGCGCAGGGGCAGGAAATCCTGTGAAACCCGGGGGTACGGCCGGGATGAAATCGCGCGCGGCCTAGGTTGGAGAAGGTAGCCGTGACCCTATGGAGCTTCGCCATATGAGCAGCAAGACCCAGCAGATCCTCGATCGTGTCGTGATTCGCTTCGCCGGAGACTCCGGTGACGGGATGCAGTTGACCGGCGACAGATTCACCGCCGAGACCGCGAGTCTCGGCAACGACCTGTCGACCCTGCCGAACTTCCCCGCCGAGATCCGGGCCCCCCAGGGCACCCTGCCGGGCGTCTCCTCGTTCCAGCTGCACTTCGCCGACCATGAGGTGCTCACCCCCGGCGACGCGCCCGACGTACTCGTCGCGATGAACCCGGCCGCGCTGCGCGCCAACCTGGGCGACCTGCCCCGCGGCGGCGTGATCATCGCCGACGCCGACGAGTTCACGAAGCGCAACCTGGCGAAGGTCGGCTACCCGACCAACCCGCTCGAGGACGAGAGCCTCGAGTCCTGGGCGCTGCACGCCGTACCGCTCACCTCGATCACGGTGGCGGCACTGGCCGAGTTCGACCTCACCCGCAAGGAGAAGGAACGCGCGAAGAACATGTTCGCGCTCGGGCTGCTGTCGTGGATGTACTCGCGCCCGACCGTCGGCACCGAGAGCTTCCTGAAGCGCAAATTCGCGGGCAAACCCGCGATCCTCGCCGCCAACCTCGCGGCACTGCACGCCGGCCACGCGTACGGCGAGACGACCGAGTCGTTCGCGGTGTCCTACACCGTGCAACGCGCCCCGAAGGCCATCGGCACCTACCGCAACATCACCGGAAACCTGGCGATCGCCTACGGATTCGTGGCGGCCGCGCACCGTGCGGGCCGTCCGCTGGTCCTGGGCAGCTATCCGATCACGCCGGCCTCCGACATCCTGCACACGCTGTCCGGCCTGAAGCGGTTCGGCGTGACGACCATCCAGGCCGAGGACGAGATCGCCGGCGTCGGTGCGGCGCTCGGCGCGGCGTTCGGCGGCGCGATCGGTCTGACCACCACGTCCGGCCCGGGCCTCGCGCTCAAGGCCGAGACCATCGGTCTCGCCGTCTCCCTGGAGTTGCCGCTGGTGATCGTCGACGTGCAGCGCGGCGGTCCGTCCACCGGGCTGCCGACCAAGACCGAGCAGTCCGATCTGCTCCAGGCGATGTACGGCCGCAACGGCGAGTCACCGGTGGCCGTGATCGCACCGGCCACGCCGGTCGACTGCTTCGACGCGGCGCTCGAGGCCGTCCGGATCGCGACGACCTACCGCACCCCGGTCATCCTGCTCTCCGATGGTTCCCTGGCCAACGGGTCCGAGCCGTGGCGGCTGCCGCAGGTCGGTGATCTGCCCAATCTGCACGTCGAGGCGCCGACCGAGCCGAACTCGGTCGACGACAAGGGCAACCCGACGTTCGCGCCCTACCTGCGCGACCCGAACACGCTGGCGCGGCCGTGGGCCGTGCCGGGCACGCCGGGGCTCGAGCACCGCGTCGGCGGTATCGAGAAGGCCGACGTCACCGGCAACATCAGCTACGACCCGGACAACCACGACCACATGGTCCGCACCCGCCAGGCCAAGATCGACGGCATCGACGTGCCCGACATCGTGGTCGACGACCCGTCCGGCGACGCGCGGGTGCTGATCCTCGGGTGGGGTTCGACGTACGGCCCGATCGCGGAAGCAGCCCGTCTGTGCCGTGCCGCCGGAGCGAAGGTCGCGCGGGCGCACCTGCGCCACCTGGCGCCGTTCCCGGGCAACCTCGGCGACGTGCTCCGGGCGTACGACCGCGTGGTGCTGCCGGAGATGAACCTGGGCCAACTCGCATTGCTGCTGCGCGGGAAGTACCTGGTCGACGTGCGCAGCCACACCGCCGTACGCGGCCTTCCCTTTACGTCAACGGAAATCGCGACCGTCATCCACGAGCACCTGGAGGCTCTCTGATGAGCATCGACCTCGGTATGCCGACGCTGGGCACCTCGGGTGTCCCCCGTCTCGGCGAGGACGAGAGCCAGACGAAGAAGGACTTCACCTCCGACCAGGAGGTGCGCTGGTGCCCCGGATGCGGGGACTACGCGATCCTCGCCGCGATGCAGGGCTTCCTGCCCGACCTCGGGTTGCGCCGCGAGAACATCGTGTTCATCTCCGGGATCGGCTGCGCCGCTCGCTTCCCCTACTACCTCGACACCTTCGGGATGCACTCGATCCACGGGCGCGCGCCCGCGATCGCGACGGGGCTCGCGACCTCCCGCGAGGACCTGTCGGTGTGGGTCGTGACCGGTGACGGCGACGCGCTGTCGATCGGCGGCAACCACCTCATCCACGCGCTGCGGCGCAACGTCAACATCAAGATCCTGCTCTTCAACAACAAGATCTACGGCCTCACCAAGGGTCAGTACTCCCCGACCTCCGACGTCGGCGCGGTCACCAAGTCCTCGCCCCTCGGCTCCGTGGATCAGCCGTTCGACCCGGTGTCGCTGGCGCTCGGTGCGGAGGCGAGTTTTGTTGCCCGCACAATGGATTCGGACCGCAAGCACCTGACCGCGACGCTGCGCGCAGCAGCCGAGCACCGAGGCAGCGCCCTGGTCGAGATCTACCAGAACTGCCCGATCTTCAACGACGGCGCCTTCCAGCTGGTCAAGGACCGCGACGAGGCGAGCGCCCGCATCATGCAGCTGGTCGACGGCGAGCCGATCCGGGCCGGCGAGGGCGACGCGGCGCGGGTCGTCGTACGCGGCCCCGAAGGCCACCTGGCCGTCGAACCGGAAGCCACCGCGGATCCGGCACGCGTCGTACGGCACCGGGTGAACGACACGGACCCGAGTCAGGCGTTCGCGCTCAGCCGCCTCGACGATCCGTCGTTCGCACAGCTGCCGATGGGGGTCTTCCGGTCGGTGTCGCGCCCGACGTACGACGACGGGGTCCGCAGCCAGGTCGCCGCCGCGATCGACACGGCCGGCGGCCCCGCTGACGACCGGGCGCTCGAGCAGCTGCTGCACGGTCACGACACCTGGACCGTCTCCGACTGATCCCTGCCCTGCTCCCCGATGAGCGGTCCGGGGTCGAGGGTGCCGGTTTGCGTCCGTGGCCAGGACTGCAGTCCTGGCCACGGACGCAGAACCCCCACCCCTCAGGGCAGCAGCGGTCGGCCCGATAGCCTTCGATTTCAAAGCCTCCACCGACCGATCGAGGAACCGTCCGATGGCGAACGGCAAGCCGGCCCGCTCCGAGACGAGCACGGGCACGGCGTACGGGTTCGTCGC
>NZ_JAGEKR010000002.1 GCF_017565405.1 Allobranchiibius sp. CTAmp26 | reverse complement strand
TCAACGTCGGGAAGGTGACGATCGGGGGTACGTTCACCAACACCTACGCGATGAAGGCGAACAAGCTGGAGGGCACGAAGGTGACCACCACCCCGGCCGGCGCCACCGGCTGACCGAGAACGCACGAGGGCTCTGATCGCGGCCGCGATCAGAGCCCTCGTCGTCTGGTGGGATCGATCCGATACGTGAGCCGGAGACAGGAGTCGAACCTGCGACATCCTCATTACAAGTGAGGCGCTCTACCAACTGAGCTACACCGGCGCAGGTCCGCGACATCGCGCGGACCGGCACCGATCGTACCGGCGGTCTCAGGTGGCGGTGAGCAGCGCTCCCAGCGCACCGACGAGCAGCGACGGGCCGAGCGCGACGTGGGTATGGCGAGTCGCCCGGCGCGCGAGCACCAGCACGAGCGAGACGATCCCGCCGATCACGAAACCGCCCGCCAACCCTTGGATCAGCACCGGGTAACCCCACCATCCGAGCGGCAGCCCGAGCAGGGCGGCCAGCTTCACGTCGCCGAGTCCGAGGCCGCCGGGCACCGCGAGCGCCAGGAGCAGGAAGACCCCGCCGGCGAGCACCGCGCAGACCAGCGCCCGGAGCATCCGGCCGCCGTCCCACTCCAGCGCGAGCAGCACGGCGACCGCCGGGATCGCCGGCAGGGTGAGGCGATCGGGCAACCGGTGCACGTCCAGGTCGATCGCTGCCAGCGGGAGCGAGACCGCGATCAGCACGGCGTACGCCGCCGACAGTCCCCAGCGGTGCACGTCCCCCAGGTGCCAGACGGCACCGGCGGCCGCCAGCGCCGCGACGGGCGCGAGCCACCTGAGCGCGGGCAGCGGCCCGGTCTCGTCGACGAGCCGGTAGCCGCCACGGGCGAGCGCACGCCGCAGCCACCCGCCGTACGCCGCGCCGAGCGCGGCAGCGAGGACGACGGCGACCGCGGTCATCGCGTCAGTCTGATGGAGCGAGCGCCCGCGCGTGGGCGGTCTGTGGACAAAGCCGACCCCCACCACGGACCACGGGGGCGGGCACCCCACGTTGTGGACTGAGCGGGCCCGAACGAGGCCCATCACTCTGCCGTGCAGCACGTTTCGGGCCGAGCGGGCCAAAACGAGCCCGCGCACGTCGCTAGGGCGTGCGTTGCGGGCCGAGCGGGCCACAACGTGGGCGACGCCGCGACAATCCACCCGCATCACGACGAACCGCCCGCCCCTGCGAGAGGGACGGGCGGTGCGAACGCTGGCTCAGACCAGCACGTACGTGTTCAGGAAGGTCTGCAGACCGCGGACGGTGCGCGTGTTCATGTACGACGCGCCGTCGCGGCTGATGCCGATCTTGGTCTGCAGGGCGGCGATCGTCTTGGGACCGACGTCGCCGTCGGGGGTGGTGCCGACCTTGCGCTGCAGGGCGGTCCGGGTGCCGTAGGTCATCGTCCCGGTCTGCGACACGCCGACCCACTGCTGCAGGGCCTTGATGGTGAGCGGGCCCATCGAGCCGTCCACGGCCAGCTTGCGGACGGTGCCGCGGGAGGGCGGCGGCGCGGGGGTGGGGTTGCCGGCGCCGGGGTCGACCACCACGGCGAGACCGTTGGCGCGGGTGAGGCCGGCGCGCACGCTGCACACCGGCCAGGCACCGGGGCCCTGCGCTCGCAGCACGGCCTGGGCGATGTAGATCTGCTGATCACGGGTGGCCAGGTTGGCGGTGGTGCCGTACTTCGAGCCGCCGAAGCCGGTCCAGGTGCTCGCCGAGAACTGCAGTCCGCCGTAGTACCCGTTGCCGGTGTCGATGGTCCAGTTGTTGGTGCTCTCGCAGGTCGCGACGCGGTCCCAGACGTTGTACGGCGACTCCGCGTGGGCGGCACCCGCCGTGGCGAGACCGGCTCCGACGGTGGCGGCGGAGGCCATCATGACTCCGGCCGTACGCCGTCCGGTGATGGACGATTGTTTCGTTGCAGCGTGCTTGGGGGCGTAACGCAACAGCGTTCCTTCCTGACGAACGCCTACGGGGTGAGCTGTCGGGTTCGGGCTGTCAGGTGCCCGGCCGGTGTACCGGCTTCACCCCTAGGCAGACACGCACGGCGTCCGCCGTTGTTGGGTCCCCCGTCCTCGGCCGGCGTCCTCGGGAGTGAGGGGCCGGTGCGTCCGATGAGGTTCGGCGTCCGGACGCGCGAGTGGAACGGTATGAAGTTGTGGCAGATCCAGATCCATCCAGGCCGCGATCGTGTGACGCATGAGGTGCGTGTGACTGGTGATCACATCGCTCGCGGCGGCAAACGTTACCGGAGGTTTGCGACACGCGGGCGAAAATGCTTGCTCTATTTGAAAGATCAGCGTATGCGCGCTCGGCGGCGGCGCAGTGCGTTGCGATCCAGCGGTGCGGCGAGCACGTCACCGAGCACGACCCCCGTGCTGATGGCGAGCGCGACCCCCGCCGCGCCCAGCAGGGTCGGAAACGCCGCCGCGCTCTGGGTGTTGGAGGCGGCGGAGCCGATCACCGAACCGACGATGGCGTCGTACATGCCCTCGAAGATCCGCAGACCGGGAAGCATCGGCGAGACCGCCGGCAGCACCAGCACGAGCGCGGGCGCACCGAGTCGGAGGCCGATGACGCGGGCGAGCAGTCCCACCGCCACCGACGCGACCGCGATGGAGGTGGTCGCCCCGACGGCCCACACCAGGTGCGCCAGCCCCGACAGCCCCAGCGCCAGGCTGCCGAGCACGGCGGTCGGCAGGATGAACCGGGGCTTGCTGCGCATCGTCAGCGCACCGGCGGCCGCACCGACCGCGCCGTAGACGAACTGCAGACTGAGCGTCGCGCTCGAGGATCCGAAGTGCAGGGCCCCCGGGGAGGTCAGCTCGAGGTTGAGCGCCGAGTCGAGTTTGAGCGTGAGGGACAGGCCCCCGGCGACCCCGACGATGATGCCCGCGGCGCTCAGGAAGACGGTGAGCAACCGTCCCGCGCCGGTCACCGGATACCCCGTGATGGCGTCCTCGACCGCCGAGGCCATCGCACGTCCGGGCAGCAGCACGACCAACCCGCCGGAGACGGCGTACGCGAAGTCGGACGTCGACATCTGCAGCCCCAGACCGCCCTTCGCGGCCAACAGGTACCCCAACCAGGCCAGCATCACCGACACCGCGCTCCCGACCGCGTCGATGTAGAACGACGGGATGTTGCGCTTGCGGATCAGGCGCCCGAGATAGTCGGTGACGAAGGCGGACAACACGGCCACGACGATGGCCATGCTGCCGCCGCCGAGCAGCGCGCACACCGACCCTGCCAGGGCCGAGTAGCCCACCGCGATCGACCAGCGCGGGTAGATCCGTGTACTGCGCTGGATCCGCTTGAGCCTGCCCAGCGCCTCGTCGATGTCGGTGAAGCCGCCCCTGGTCAGCTCCTGCACCATGACGTGCACATCGGTCAGCCGGGCGAAGTCACGGGTGCTCGACCGTACGACGCGCAGCATCGTGACGGTCTCTCCCGATGGTCCGGGCGCCTGCACCAGCAGCGACTGGTTGGTGATGTCGACCTCGAGGCGCCGCAGCCCGGCCGCCGCGGCAACCGCGACCACGCTGGCCTCGACGTCCCTGGTGCCCGCACCGCAGCGCAGCAACAGCTCGCCCACGCGCACCGCGAGATCCAGCGCCTTGCGGGTGCCGTCGTCCTTCTCCGGTGCGCTCATCGTCGCCGGGTGGCGGTACGGCGAGGTGCGCAGCGCGTCCGCGATCGGCATGGGCTCGGTGACCGGCTCGCCGCGCAGGAAGCGCATCCGTCGCTGCACCGGGAAGCCGTGGGACGGCGACTCGGCGAACGGGGCGTCGGTGCCCTGGCGGCTCGGATAGCTTCCGGAATCCGGATCGGGCAGGGGTGCCTCGTGGCCGTACTGCGCCATGGGTCTCACGCACCTCCAGTACGTCGTTGGGGAAGGGTTCGATGGTCCCGCACCGCACCTGGCGTGCACAGGGGACCACGCGGGTCGGTGGCACACCCCCTGCGCAGGACGTGCGGGCACCACCCTCAGCGGAGCGATCCCGTCATGCTGCCTCAGCCACCTGGCAGGGAAGGAAGAACGTCGCTCAGTGGGAGCTGTGAGGTGTCGGCGTACGGGAACGTGCTCACGCCCTGGTCCAGGGAGCCCAGTCCGTAGAGCACCGCGATGACCGCGAACGCCAGACACACCCCGATCACGACGCGGGTGACGAGCTGCTCGCGGGCCACCGATCGCACGATGCTGCGCGACCCGCGGCGCATCCCGGCACTGCCCGGGCCCCACCACAGCACGGCGCACCCGGCCAGGGTGCCGAGCACCATGGGGATCGGACGGTCCACGGCGGCGGGCGCGTGTCGGGCCAGCGCGGTCACCACGGCGGTACCGGCGGCGACACACGCCCCGACGAAGAACGGGACGACCATCGTCAGCAGCGCCGAGAACGCGCCGATGACGGCGTGCAGCGGCGAGGTCGCGACCGCGACCATCGGATCGGATCGGCGCGGTCCGGAGTTGTAGCGGCGCAGCACCATCGAGGTGATCGCCCGATCGTTCCACCGCGCGGCGAACGACCACAGGAACGTCAGGATCAGGGCCAGCACCGGCCAGTGGACCGCAAGCCCCACGTCGGCGGCGGCGAGCGACGCCAGGGTCCCCGTCCGAGCGGGCCGTCCGATGCGCGGGTCGAGGTGCGAGCGCGCGGGGCCGGCGTACGACGGTTCCTGCGCCGGCGTGGCGCCGTACCCGGGCTCGACGCCCTGCCGTGCGACCGGTTGATAGTTCCGAGTCGGATCCGGGGTGCGGGCGACCGGAGGCAGAGCGGGCGCAGCGCCTCTCGGCTCCGTACGGCGCGGCGCCTCGGGGCCGGGGGCGACGTCTCGACGGCCCCCGCGATCCCTGGGACTCTCGCGCCCCTCGGGCAGCTGGGTGGTGGCGGGCCGCGTGGCGCGACGGACGGCGATACCGGTGGTGTGCCCGCCCGTGGAGTAGACGTGCAGCTGCTCGAGCACCTCGGCCGCGCTGGGGCGGGCTTCGGGCTCCGGGCTGAGCGCCGCAGCGAGGAGGGGCCGCATCCGCGGATCCACCCCGCGCAGGTCGGCCCGGCCCTCCGACACCCGGTCGAGGACGGCATGCATCGGGCCGCGGCCGAACGGGGGCGTGCCGGACGCGGCGTACGCCAGGGTCGCCGCCCAGCCCCACCAGTCGGTGGCCTCCGTGACAGCACCCCCCTCGACGATCTCGGGAGACAGGTAGCCAGGCGTGCCCATCACCAGACCGGTGCTGGTCAGCCGGGTCTCGTCGGCGACGTGCGCGATGCCGAAGTCGATGAGCACCGGCTCGTCGCCGTCCATGAGCACGTTGCCGGGCTTGAGGTCGCGGTGCACGATGCCGGCGCGGTGGATGTCGCGCAGCGCCTCCGCGACGCCGCTGCCGAGCGCCGCGAGCGGGCCCGCCTGCAGCGGCCCGGTCTCTTCGACGACGGCGTCGAGCGGCGGACCGTTGACGTAGCGGGTCACGAGGTAGGGGCGGTCCCCGTCGACGTCGGCGTCGAGCACCCACCCGATCCGGGCGGAGCGCACCAGCGAGAGCGTGTTGACCTCACGGCGCAGCCGCTCCCGGGCACCGTCGTCGTAGGCGATGTGGGCACGCAGCACCTTGAGGGCGACGACCTGGTCGCGGCGGTCCAGCGCCTTGTAGACGACACCCATGCCGCCCTCGCCGACCTTGCCGAGCAGCCGGTACGGACCGATCGTGTCGTACGCCGAAGCGCTCTGGTGCGGGATCTGCCGGGTCGGCCCGGTGGGCAGCCGAACGGCGTCGGTCGATGCACCGGTGGCGCCCGGTGACGCATCGGCGCGGCGATCGGAAGACATGGTTCAACCGTAAGTGCTCGCAGGGAGAGGTGCGCGAGAGCGTGCCCGGCGCGGCGTGGCACGGCGCCTGTTCACTCGGTGCGCGAGGCCGCCGGGCGAGCATCGCGGCGATCAGGAGCGTGCGACCGTCCAGCGGCCCGACCTTGCCGGTGCCGGCCTCGCCGCGGGCCGAACCGGTGAGGAACGGCACCACGACGAGCACCCCCAGCCCCAGCACCGTCTCGCCGACGGCGACCCTCGGGCGGTGGCAACGGCGAACTCCGTCATAGCTAGGGAAAGCTCGCCTAATTTTGAACAAGACGCAGACGTGGGCCAACGCGGGCGCATTGCGTGCTGACCCGGCGAACGCGGTAGACCTGAGGGTGCGACGATCAGCCCGAGGATCCCCAGCGCAGGAGCGTGTTACGTGCCCGACCCAGATACCTTCGATTTCGTCATCGCCGCAAACCGGCTTCCGGTGGACCAGACCACCGACGACGCGGGCAACGTGACGTTCTCGCGGAGTCCCGGTGGCCTGGTCACGGCCATGGAGTCGGTGATGCGCGGGCGCGAGGGCGCCGCGTGGATCGGCTGGGCGGGCGAGACCGGCGAGCCGCCCGCGCCGTTCGAGGACAGTGAGATGTATCTGGTCCCGATCGGTCTCAGCGACGACGAACACGTCGACTACTACGAGGGATTCAGCAACGACAGCATCTGGCCGCTCTACCACGACGTGATCGTGCCGGCGACCTTCAAGCGGCGGTGGCGCACGGCGTACGAGCGGGTGAACCAGCGCTTCGCGCAGAAGATCGCCGACCTGGCAGCGCCGGAGGCGACGGTCTGGGTGCACGACTACCAGCTGCAGCTCGCGCCTGCCATGGTCCGCGAGCTGCGCCCCGATGTACGGATCGGGTGGTTCAACCACATCCCCTTCCCACCGGTGGAGCTGTTCATGCAGCTGCCCGGCCGCGAGGATCTGCTCTGGGGACTGCTCGGCGCGGACTTCCTCGGCTTCCAGCGTGCGGCCGATGCCGAGAACTTCCTGCGCTCCTGCCGCCGGCTGCTGCACGTGCATGTGCGCGGTGACGTGGTGCAGCACGGCGACGGGCGGACGACGCGAGCGGCGGCGGTGCCGATCTCGATCGACTCCCACGACGTGTACGAGCTCGCGCACTCCGACAAGGTGCGCGAACGTGCCGCCCAGATCCGCAAGGACCTCGGCAATCCCCAGAAGCTGCTGCTCGGCGTGGACCGGTTGGACTACACCAAGGGCATCCGGCACCGCCTCAAGGCGTACGGCGAGCTGCTGGCCGAGAAGACCCTCGACCCTGCCGACGTCACGCTGGTGCAGGTGGCCACGCCCAGTCGTGAGCGACTGCAGGCCTACCGCACGCTGCGGGGGCAGGTGGAGCAGACCGTGGGGCAGATCAACGGTGAGTACTCCCCAATCGGCTCGCCGGCCGTCACCTACATGCACCGGTCCTTCCCGCGCGAGGAGATGATCGCGCTCTTCGTCGCGGCCGACGTTGCCCTCGTCACGCCGCTGCGCGACGGGATGAACCTGGTCGCCAAGGAGTACGTCACGTGCTGCGCCGACGACGGCGCCCTGGTGCTGAGCGAGTTCACCGGCGCCGCCACGGAGCTCGCCCGCGGGTCGTTCCTGTGCAACCCGCACGACATCCGCAGCCTGAAGAAGACCATCGTCGCCGCGATCGACGCGCCCGAGAAGGAACGCCGGGCGCAGATGAAGCGGTTGCGCAAAGTCGTGCTGGACAACGACGTCCAGAAGTGGGCGGGCAGTTTCCTGGACGCGCTCAAGGCTGCTCCCGAGCGTCCGGCGTCATGACGGACCTCGACCCGGCCCTGCGGGACGCGCTCACGGCGTACGCCGCGCACGACCGCATCCTCTACGGCACGGACTTCGACGGGGTGCTGGCGCCTCTGGTGCTCGACCCGTCGACGTCGGCGCCGATCCCCGGCTCGGTGCAGGCCCTACGCGAGCTGGCGGCGTCGGACGGCGCCACCGTCGCCATCGTGTCGGGCCGCGACCTGGCGACGCTGCGCCACCTGTCCGGAATCGCCGAGGACGAGCCCATCGTGCTGATCGGCTCGCACGGCGCCCAGCCGAGCGTCCCGCTGGACACCGGTGAGGCGTGGGACGACGCCGCCGCGGACCGGCTGCGCACCGTCGTCGAGGCGCTCGAACGCGTCTCGGCGCAGCACCCCGGCACCCGCGTTGAGCGCAAGGCAGCCGGCGCGGCGTTGCACACCCGCGGGCTGGACGACGCCGTCGCGGCCCCCGCGATCGCGGCGGCCGAGGGGGCTGCCCGGCAGATTCCCGGCGTTCACGTGATCGCCGGCAAGAACGTGCTGGAGATCGGCGTCCTCGACACGAACAAGGGCGCGGCCCTGCACGCGCTCGCCGAGCACGTGGGGTCGAAAGTCACCTGCTACCTGGGCGACGACCGCACCGACGAGCGGGCGTTCGAGGTGCTTCCGGCGAGTGACGGGCACGTCACGATCAAGGTGGGCACCGGCGACACTCTCGCCGCGCACCGCATCGAGGACTCCGCCGACGTGCTGGCCGTGATCCGCCAGGTCGTTTCCGCGCGCGCCGCGCGATCGCTGACGTAAGTGCCCGCAGCCGCATCCCGCCTTGTCGGGCTACCGCACCGGCGAGGCTTATGCGGAGAGGCGGGCGTAGACCACCGTGTTGTTGCGCAGGTGCCCGGTCGCCGGGTCGAAGGAACCGCCGCAGGTGATCAGGCGAAGTTCGGGGTCACTGGTATTGCCGTAGACCGCCTGGGTGGGGAACGCGTCCTTCGGGAAACTGGCGACGCGGTAGACGTCGTAGGTCAGGACCTTGCCGCTCTTCAAGGTCACCTGCACCTTGGCGCCGTTCTTGATCTGGGCCAAGTGGTAGAAGACCGCTCCCCCGCGTGAACTGGTCACGTGCCCGACGATGGTCGCCGGGCCGACCGCGCCGGGTGTCGGCGAACCGGTGAACCAGCCGGCCTGGTCGGCGTGCTTGTCGTCCGGTACGACGATCTCCCGGTTGGCGGTCGCACCCAGGGTCAGCAGCGACGAACCCTCCTTGAGGCTGGGGATGTTGATGCTGCTCGGCGCTGAGATCGGTGCGGCGGCAGGGGCGTTGGTGGATGCGGACGCCGACGGCGCCGAGGGGGTCGAGGTCGACGAACCGGACGGGGCGCTCGAGGCACTGACCGACGTACTGGACGACGAGCTGGACGATGAACCCGAGGCGCCGCCACACGCGGCCAGAGTCAGAGCAAGACCGACGCCTGCGATCGCGACGGCGGGAAAGCGGGTGAAGGACTGGGTCATTGGGGTGCTCCTGGGATCGAGGCGGTCGGCACGGACGTCAGGCGAATCAGTGCCCGCACCGCCAGGTGCCGTTGCACCGAACGACCGCTTGGTAGTACGGAACGACCACCGCAATGGATCGGGTCCCGGACCTGCAGGTCCAGGTTGAGACCCTCGTCGCCGACGACGACCCGGTTGCTACTCGATTCGTGGCAGTAGCGCAGCGCTTCCGTCAGCCGGCGGGGGTGCCGACCGGGACGGGCTGTTCCGCGGCCAGGCTGTTGCCTGCCGGGATGGTGGCACAGGTGCTCGGTGCAGGCACGCCGGCGAACCGGGCCTGCACCCAGGCGGCCGCCGACGTCAACCAGGTGATGCCCACGTCGGTGTGACCCAGCGTGCCGAACTCGGTGTACTGGACGGCGTTCCCGGCCGCGCAGTACTTGCGGGCGATGCTGCGCACGTCACCGGTGACCATCACGCCGTCGCCGGTGCCGTACTTCGCCGACGGCTGGGTGCCCTCGCCCACGCCGTACGCGCCCTGCAGGATCTGGAACGGGATGGTGGGCGACGGCGCGAGACCGGCGTTGACCGTGTTGAGGACCTTGGGCAGGCCCGGGATGGAGTTGGGGTTGGCGTACTGCGGCTTCACCAGCTGCTGGAACGTCAGGCCCGGGTACTTGCCCTCGGCGTCGCCGATGCCCGCGTTCTTCGTCGCGCCGAGCACGGCCTTGCCGTACGTCGACAGGTACGGCGTCAGGTCCATGTTGAACCCGCGCTCCAGCCCGTTGATCGCGAGCAGGGCGACGCCACTCCACTTGGTCGAGCCGTTGACGTACTTCAAGTTGTGTGCCGGGTCGACGTACACGCCGCCCTCGGTGGCGCCGACGAGGTGGCGGTTGATGTCGGGCGCGTACGACGGCGCAAGTTGCGCGGCCCACTCCGTCGCGATCGATCCGCCGGAGTACCCCATCATCGCGAAGTCGGTGTTGGCTCCCAGACCCACCGCGGTGGACTTGCCGACCGCGCGCATCGAGTCCAGCGTCATGTAGCCGTTCTCCGGGCCCACCGTGTAGTGCGGCACCTGTCCCTCGAAGTCCGGCACGTTGACGTCGTACCCGGCACTCAGCAACGAGGTGAAGGCCAGCTGCTCCTCCGCGAAGGTCTGAGCGCCCGGCGAGGTCGAGCCGGCGATGCTGCGCGACGGGCTGTCCTCGACGTTCAGCGAGTCGTAGAACGAGTTGTAGGTGACGACCTTGTGCGTCACGTCCGGGACGGGTGAGTGGATCACGCTGGTCACGTTGGCGACGGCCTGACCCAGCTGGGTGCGGGTGCGGTAGAGCAGCTGGGTGACCTGCACCGGGGTCGCGATGCCCTGCACGTGGTAGGTGATCGTGCGGCTCTTCAGCACCGTGCCGGGCTGGAACGACGCCAGCGTCCGCGCCCCCGTATAGGTGTAGAACGATCCCGTCCGGGCCCATCCACCCGTGGACCGGGGCGCCGCGGCGTGCGCCGGGAGGGCTCCCACCGCGATGCCGCCGCTCGTCGCGAGCAGCGCTGCGGTGGCGACGGCGTAGCGGCGCAGGGGGGTGATTCGCATCGTGGATCCTTCGAGAAAGAGGGAATCAGCACCCGGCGGCGATGTGTCGTGGGTCACTGTCGTGACCTAGACGTTACCTTCGGGTAACCACGCGGACAAGGGACCCGGGGTCGGCCGGGCCATGGTTGGTGTTCGCCGGAGGTGACACGATGCAGGTGTGGGCCTGGACATCACCGCCGCCCGGCCGTGGCCGGCACTGCTGGATCTCCCGTGGGAGACCCCGTTGGAAGACTGGCCGGAGGACCTGCTGGCGGCGCTGCCACGCGGGATCTCCCGGCACGTCGTGCGTTTCGTACGCATCGAGGGCCGGATCATCGCGGTCAAGGAGATCAAGGCCGACATCGCGCGCCGCGAGTACGCGCTGCTGCGCAACCTGCGCCGCCTGGACCAGCCGGCGGTCGAGGCCGTCGGCATCATCGCCGGGCGCACGGACGTCGACGGCGGACCGCTCGACGCATGCCTGCTCACGCGGCACCTGCAGTTCTCCCTGCCCTATCGCGCGATGCTCAGCCAGGCGCTGCGATCCGGCACGGTGCAGCGCCTCATCGACGCGCTTGCGGTGCTGCTGGTACGGCTGCACCTCAACGGTTTCTGGTGGGGCGACGTGTCCTTGTCCAACACGCTCTTCAAGCGCAACGCCGGCGAGTTCGCGGCGTACCTGGTGGACGCCGAGACCGGCGAGCTGCACAACCGCTTGAGCGACGGTCAGCGCGCCCACGACCTCGACATCGCCCGGGTCAACATCGCCGGTGAGCTGATGGATCTGCAGGCGGGCGGGCTGCTCTCCGTCGAGATCGACGCGATCAGCGTCTCCGAGCGGATCATGACCAGGTACGCCGAGCTGTGGGCCGAGCTGACCCGCGTCGAGACCATCGACCGGGGCGAGCGCTGGCTCGTCGACGAGCGGATCCGGCGCCTCAACAACCTCGGTTTCGACGTCGGAGAGCTCGATATCACCACGGACGTCGACGGCACCCGGATCCGCATCCAGCCCAAGGTGGTCGATGCCGGGCACCACTCGCGACGACTGTTGCGGCTGACCGGACTCGACGTCGAGGACAACCAGGCGCGGCGGCTCCTCAACGACCTGGACTCCTTCCGCGCGGCGCACGACCGGCAGAACGATGACGAGGAGATCGTGGCGCACGACTGGCTGACCACGATCTACGAGCCGATCACCCGCGCGGCGCCCCCGGACCTGCGCGCCAAACTCGAGCCCGCGGAACTCTTCCACGAGGTCCTCGAACATCGGTGGTACATGTCGGAGAAGCTCGAGCGCGACGTGCTCATCGAGGAGGCCGTGCGCGACTACGTGGACTGGGTGCTCCCCGACAAGCCGGACGAACGATCCGTCGTCGGCGTCGACACCCAGTCGATCCCCGTACGCGCCAAGGACTGACTCCATTCGAGGCCGCGAAACACGGTCTCGCGGAGCGTGATCCCGCTACTCTGCTGGGCATTGACCACAACGTCGACGGGGATGGCGCATGAGCAACAACGACAATCCGTACGGACAACCTCCCGAGGGTGAGGGGCAGCCCTCGGGGTATCCGCAGTACGGCGGATACCCCGACCAGGGCGGGTACGGCCAACCGCCCGCGCAGGGCGGGGACTACGGGAAGCAGGGCGACTACGGCCAACAGGGCGGGTACGGCCAGCCCCCCGCTCAGGGCGGCGCGTACGGCCAGGCGCCCGCTCAGGGTGGCGGCTACGGATCCGCGCCGCAGTACTCCGGTGCGCCTGCGCCGACGCAGGGCAACCTGTCCAGCTGGGGCAAGCGGGCCGGCGGTTACCTGATCGATGCCCTCGTACCGAGCCTGGTCGTCTACATCGTGGTCATCATCGCGGCGGCCATCAACAGCAAGCTCGGCGCGCTGGTGGCGGTCGTGCTCTACCTGGGCCTGCTCGCGTTCCTCATCTGGAACCGGTGGATCCAGGGCGGCAGAACCGGTCAGACCATCGGGCGCCGCCGGTTGGGCACCAAATTGATCAGTGAGGAGACCGGGCAGCCGATCGGCGCGCTGATGGCGTTCGTGCGCGACATCGCGCACTTCGTCGACAGCCTGATCTGCTACATCGGGTGGCTCTTCCCCCTGTGGGACAGCAAGCGGCAGACCCTGGCCGACAAGATCATCAAGACCGTGGTCATCGACGTCCGCTGAGCACGCGACGCTGCACGAAGCAACGAGCCCGCACCCTCCATCGAGGGTGCGGGCTCATCTGCCGCTGGGATCACCGCTCGTCGTGGGGTACCAGCGCACCCGACAGGTGGTCGTACGCCACGTGGGCGTGCAGCCGCACCCCGGTCGCCAAGGCGTCGTCGTCGGCGTCGACACCCACTCGATCGCCTACGCGCCGACAACTGCCCAAAAGCGCTGCTGCGCTTAACCACTGGGAGAGTTCCAGCGTTGTTAGGTTATGCGCGCGGCACGTCGCACATGCGTCGCCGCTGGGGACACACAACGCACTTTCAAGGGGTATCCATGTCTGATTACGGAAACGCACCACAACCGCATTACGGCGAAGATCAGGGCCCCGGCGGCTACCAGGGCTCCGGCGGACCCGGCCAGCCCGGCGGCCCTGGAAACGCCTACCCGCCGGGGCCGCCTATCCCATCGGGCGGTCCGCAGGCCGCCCAGAACTCGAAGGGCTTCTTCGGCGCCCTTTTCGACTTCTCGTTCACTCACTTCGTCACACCGATCATCGTGAAGGTCGTCTACATCCTCGCCACCGTCGTCCTCGTACTGGGTTGGCTGGGCTTCGTGATCGTGGGCTTCAACCACTCGGCCGGCTCGGGTCTGCTGTTTTTGATCGTCGGGGCGATCGGCCTGATCGTCTACCTCGCCCTCATCCGGATGACGCTCGAGTTCTACCTGGCGATCGTGCGGATGAGCCAGGACATCCACCAGCGGCTGCGCTGACGCCCAACGAAGCGACGAGCCCGCACCCTCCATCGAGGGTGCGGGCTCGTCGCTGCTGTCAGGACTTGGTCGCGCGCTTCCGAGCGATCTCGTAGAGCGTGACCGAGGCTGCGATGCCGGCGTTCAGCGATTCGGTGCTGGCGCTCATCGGCACGGACACGATCTGATCGCAGTTCTCCCGGACGAGCCGGGACAGCCCCTTGCCCTCCGAACCCACCACGATCACGAGCGGCTCGGTCGCCAGCTGTACGTCGGGCAACTCGACCTCGCCGTCCATGTCGAGTCCGAGGACGAAGAACCCGGCCTTGCGGAAGTCCTCCAGCGTGCGGTTCAGGTTGCCCGCCAGGGCGACCGGCACCCGCGCCGCAGCACCCGCCGAGGTCTTCCAGGCCGACGCCGTCATCCCCACCGACCGCCGTTCGGGCACGATCACGCCATGGCCGCCGAAGGCGCCGACCGACCGCAGGATCGCGCCGAGGTTGCGGGGGTCGGTGATCCCGTCCAGGGCGACGACCAGGGGGATCCCGGGTGCCTCCGGGTCGAAGAAGTCGTTCGGGTGCGCATATTCGTACGGCGGCACCTGCAGTGCCAACCCCTGGTGCACGGCCCCGTCGGTGATCCGGTCGAGCTCACCGCGCGGCGTCTCCAGGATCGGAATCGCCCGGTCGGCAGCGAGTTTCAGCGCGCTGCGGACCCGATCGTCGGACTCGATCCGCCCGGCGACGTACATCGCCGTCGCGGGGATCTGCGCGCGCAGCGCATCGAGCACCGAGTTGCGGCCGGCGACGATCTCCGAGCTGGGCTTCTTCGAGCCCGAGCGGCCCCGCGACGGGCCGCGCGAGGCGGAGCCGCTGCTCCCACCGCTCGACGAGGACTTGCTGTACGCCTTGTGATTGGGCCGCTCAGCCGCCTTCGGGGTCGGGCCCTTGCCCTCGAGGCCGCGTCGTCGCTGGCCGCCACTGCCGACACTGGCGCCCTTGCGGCTCGCACCCTTGCGGATGGCGCCGCGGCGCTGGGAGTTGCCGGCCATGATGTGCTCTTTTCCTTGAAGTACGTGGTGCGCGGTCGCTGTCGCGCTCGGGTCAGGTCTGTTCGGAGGGGGGCTCGGCCAAGGACCAGCGGGCGCCGTCGGCGGTGTCCTCCACGACCACGCCGGCCGCGGCCAGCTGGTCTCGGACCCGGTCGGCCGCGGCGAAGTCCTTGGCGGCACGAGCCGCGGCACGCTGCCCGATCAAGGCCTCGACGAGGCTGCCCAACGCCTGCCCGGTCCGGTCACCGCCACCGGAGACCCATTCCGGCGCATACGGATTCACCCCGAGCACATCGGTCATCGCGACCACCTGCAGCGCCAGCTCGCGCGCTCTGGCGGATTCGTGTTCGTCCAGAGCGATGTTGCCCTCGCGCACCGTGTCGAAGACGACGGCGAGCGCGCCCGAGACGTTCAGGTCGTCGTCCATCGCAGCCGAGAACGCCTGCGGCAGCCCTGCGTCGTACGCCGTCGGCGCACCTCCCAGCGCACGATCGAGGAACCCCTCGATCCGAGCCACCGCGGCCGCGGCCTCGTCGAGGGACCCCTCGTGGTACTCGATCGTCGAGCGGTAGTGCACCGCGCCCAGGTAGTAGCGCAGCACCAGCGGCCGCACGGTCTTGGTGATCTCGGTGACCGCCAGGGTGTTGCCGAGCGACTTGCTCATCTTCTCGCCGCCGAGCGTCACCCAGCCGTTGTGCATCCAGTAGCGCGCGAAATCCATTCCGGCCGCGCGCGACTGGGCCATCTCGTTCTCGTGGTGCGGGAAGCGCAGGTCGATGCCGCCACCGTGGATGTCGAACGTCTCACCCAACCAGCGGCGGGCCATCGCCGAGCACTCCAGGTGCCAGCCGGGGCGACCGCGGCCGAACGGCGTGGGCCAGCTCGCCGACTCCGGTTCGTCGCTCTTGCGGCCCTTCCACAACGCGAAGTCACGGGGGTCGCGCTTGCCGCGCGGGTCGGCGTCGGCGGCGTCCTCCATGTCGTCGATGTTCTGGTGAGTCAGCTCGCCGTACGCGGGCCAGGACCGCACGTCGAAGTAGACGTCGCCGCTGTCGTCGGGCGCGGCGTAGGCGTGGCCCTTCTCGATGAGCGTCTCCATCAGCTCGATCATGTCGGTGATGTGCCCGGTCGCCCGGGGCTCGTAGGTCGGGCGGCCGACTCCGAGCAGGTCGAGCGCGTCGCTGGTCTGCCGCTCGTGGTCGTAGGACCACGCGAACCACTGCGCGTCGTGCGCGCGTGCCTTGTCGAGGATCTTGTCGTCGATGTCGGTGACGTTGCGGACCAGGGTCACGTCGTACGCGTGCCCGATCGTGAGCCAGCGACGCAGGATGTCGAACGCGACGGCGAAACGGACATGCCCGATGTGCGGGCTCCCCTGGGTGGTGAGGCCGCAGATGTAGAGCCCGACCCGGCCTTCCTGCAACGGCTGGAACTCACGCAACTGCCGCGTGGCGGTGTCGTAGATGTGCAGGCTCACCCGCCGAGTTTATCGGGACCGCGCGGGCACGCCGGACCATCGCGGGTGTATGGGTGGGTTGTGGGCGCCGCGGTCACTTTCCTGCACCGGCGTACGGGTCGGGTCAGGAACCGGCGTCGATCCACTCCTGCAGGTGCGGCGCCTCGTCCCCGATGGTGGTGGCGTCACCGTGCCCGGTCAGCACCCGGGTCTGCGGCGGCAGCGTGAGCAACCGGTCCCGGATGGAGTCGATGATCACCGGGAAGCTGCTGAACGAGCGTCCCGTCGCGCCCGGGCCGCCCTGGAAGAGGGTGTCGCCCGTCAGGACGACGCCGAGCTCCGGCAGGTGGAAGCAGCAGGCTCCCGGTGAGTGACCCGGGGTGTGCAGCACCTCGATGCGCGCACCCGCCACCGTGCGCACGTCGCCGTCGGTCAGGTCGTCGTCGAAGCGCTGGTCGGGGTAGGTGAGCTCCCACAGCGGCCAGTCGTCGGGGTGCAGCGCGATGCGCACGTCGGGCTGCACCTGCTTGATCCCCGCGGCGGCGTCGATGTGGTCGTTGTGCGCGTGGGTGCACCAGATCCCTGCGATCCGCCGCCCCCCGACCGCCGCCAGGATCGGACCGGACTCGTGCCCGGGATCGACGATCAGCACGCTCTCGTCGTCGCCGATCAGCCAGACGTTGTTCTCAACGTCCCACGAACCGCCGTCGAGCTCGAAAGCGCCGGAGGTGGTGACCTTCTCCACCCGCACGCCGTCGCCCTGCGCCACGACCTCGCTCACAGCACGACCACCGAACGCAGCACGACGTCCTCGCCGCCACCCTTCATCGTCTCGAACGCCGCCTCGACCTCATCGAGGGCGATTCGCTCGGTGACGAAGGTGTCCAGGTCGAAACGACCCTGCCGGTAGAGGTCGATCAGCATCGGGAAGTCGCGCTCGGGCAGGCAGTCGCCGTACCAGCTGGACTTCAACGCACCGCCGCGGCCGAAGAGGTCGATGAGCGGCAGCTCCACCTTCAGATCGGGCGTCGGTACGCCGACCAGCACCACCGTGCCGGCCAGATCCCTTGCGTAGAAGGCCTGTTCGTAGGTCTCCGGCTTCGCGACGGCGTCGATGACGACATCGGCTCCATTGCCGTCGGTTAGTTCGCGGACCCGTTCGACCACGTCCTCGGAGCGCGGGTCGACGGTGTGGGTGGCACCGAAGTGCTTGGCCAGCTCCAGCTTGCGCGGGTCGACGTCGATCGCGATGACGGTCGTCGCACCGGCGATGGACGCGCCGGCGACAGCGGCATCGCCCACCCCGCCGCAGCCGATGACGGCGACGCTGTCGCCGCGGGTGACACCGCCGGTGTTGACGGCCGCGCCGAAGCCCGCCATCACCCCGCACCCGAGCAGCCCGGCCGCGACGGCAGGCGCCTCCGGATCGACCTTCGTGCACTGCCCGGCGGCCACCAGGGTCTTGTCCGCGAACGCGCCGATGCCGAGGGCGGGAGTCAGCTCGGTGCCATCGGTGAGCGTCATCTTCTGGGTCGCGTTGTGCGTGGCGAAGCAGTACCAGGGCTTGCCCTTCTTGCAGGCCCGGCACTGACCGCAGACCGCACGCCAGTTGAGGACCACGAAGTCGCCGGGCGCCACTTCCGTGACGCCCTCGCCGACCGCTTCGACGACACCGGCGGCCTCGTGCCCGAGCAGGAACGGGAAGTCGTCGTTGATCCCGCCCTCGCGGTAGTGCAGGTCGGTGTGGCACACCCCGCAGGCCTGCACCGCCACGACCGCCTCGCCCGGCCCCGGATCGGGGACCACGATGTCGACCACTTCGACGGGCTGGTTCTTGGCGCGGGCGATGACTCCCCGGACGGTCTGCGGCATACCGAAACTCCTCGATCGACGTTTCCCCCAACCTAGGGGTCGGCCTCTTCACCCATCGAGCGGAGGGGTTCGCCGCCGAACGGAGGGGTCCTATGCCCTCCGCTCGACACGGGACCCCTCCGCTCGATGGAACGGCAACCGTCAGGCGGTGCGCCGCCGACGCAGGAACGGGTCGGTGAGCGCGTCGGTGACGTACGCGTTGCCGTCGTCGGAGATGTCGGTGCCGGGTGCCACGATCTCGTCGATCCGATCGAGCACCTCGGCGCTCAGGTGCACCGCGGGGGCGGCGAGCTGGCTCTCGAGCTGTTCCATCGTGCGCGGACCGATGATCGCGGAGGTGACGCCCGGGTGCTGCATCACGAACGCCAGAGCCAACTCGATCAGCGTGATGCCGGTCTGCTCGGCGAGCACCGCGAGATCCTCGACCGCGTCCAGACGGCGTTGGTTCGCCGGGGTCGACAGGTCGAAGCGCTTGGGCATCATCTTGGTCCGGTTCGTCGTGGGCATGTCCTGGCCCTTGCGGAAGCGCCCGGACAACCAGCCGCCCGACAGCGGGCTCCACGCCAGCACTCCCATCCGGTACTTCTCGGTGACAGGCAGCACCTCGCGTTCGATGCCGCGCGCCAGGATCGAGTACGGCGGCTGCTCGGTCACGAACCGCGACCACCCGCGGTCGCGTGCGATGACCTGGCCCTCCACGATCCGGTACGCCGGGAACGTCGAGGACCCGAATGCGCGGATCTTGCCCGCCCGCTGTAGGTCGGTCAAGGCGGCGATCGTCTCGTCGTCGTCGGTGCCCGTGTCGGGGCGGTGCACCTGGTAGAGGTCGATCCAGTCGGTCTGCAGCCGCCGCAGGCTGTTCTCGACCTCCTGCACCATCCAGCGCCGGGAGTTGCCGCGCTTGTTCGGATCGCCGCCCGGTGCGCCCATCGCAACGTCCATCGGGCTGTGGAACTTGGTCGCGAGGATCACGTCATCGCGCCGGCCCTTCAGCGCTTTTCCGACGATGGTCTCGGACTCGCCCTGGGAGTAGACGTCGGCGGTGTCGACGAAGTTGATGCCGGAGTCCAGCGCGCGGTGGATGATCCGCGCTGACTCCTCGTGGTCCTTCTCGCCCCACGCGCCGAACATCATGGCGCCGAGGCAGAGCGGGGTGACGTGCATGCCGGTGTGACCGAGGTTGCGAGTGTCCATGTCTCGCAGCGTAGGCCTGCCCCCGAGTGGCATACATATGCGTCGAGTGGCGCACCTCTACGGGGTGCACTCGATGGATATGTATGCCACTCGGCGGGGTCAGGTGGTGGGTACGACGAGGGCGGTGGCGATCGCCGCCACACCTTCGCCGCGGCCGGTCAGGCCGAGCCCGTCGGTCGTGGTCGCCGCCACGGAGACGGCAGCACCACCCAGCGCATCCGACAGGGCCCGCTGCGCCTCGAGACGACGGGGACCGATCTTGGGCCGGTTTCCGATGACCTGTACGGCGACGTTGCCGATCTCGAACCCGTTGTCCTGCAACAGCTCTCGCACCACACCGAGCAGCACTGCACCTCGCGCTCCGGCGAGCTCAGGCCGAGAGGTCCCGAAGTGCTCGCCCAGGTCGCCGAGTCCGGCCGCGCCGAGCAGGGCGTCGCACATCGCGTGCGCGGCGACGTCACCGTCGGAGTGGCCCTCGATCCCGCGCTCCCCCGGCCAGTCCAGGCCGGCGAGGTGCAGCGGACGGTCGTCGTCGGCGTACGGGTGGACGTCGACACCGATACCGATACGCGGCAGGGGACTCATGGCGCGATCCTCTCCTGGACACCACGGGAGGTCAGCGCCGCCAGGATCGCGTCGGCGGCCTGGCCGGGTGAGTTCGCGGCGGTGTCGATCCGCAGGTCCGGATGCCACGGGTGGTACTCCCGCTCCTGGATCTGCTCCCAACTCGGCTGCGGCAGACCTTCGATGTCGCGGACCCGGGTGGACGCGCGACGCCGGTGCTCGGCCTCGTCGTTGCAGACGAGTTCGACCTCCAGCAGACGGACGTCGCGACGATCGGCCAGTGCGCGCCACGCGTCGCGCGCCTCCGGCACGCCGTTCACCATGTCGGCGACCACGGTCATCCCGAGATCCAGGTGGTGCGACGCGAGCTCGTAGGACACGCGGTAGCCGACCTCGCCGACGGGATGCTGCTCGAGGCCGCTGTCGACGACAGCCTGCTCGATGACGTCGACCCGCAGGTGCGTCAACGCCTTTCGCGCGGCGAGCGCCCGCGCCGTGGTGGTCTTGCCCACCCCGGGGAGACCGCCGAGCACGATCAGCGTCGCGCCGTCCGCCGGCTGCAGGCGGCTCGCGGCGTTCTGCAGGTCGGCCGCCGTCGTGATCTTCTCGGCGCGACGGTCACCCTCGATGACGAGCACCCGGCCGCCGGATCGCTCGACCATGGCCGCGTCGTCGGTGGCGGCGGCACCGCCCGCGTGGGCCCGCTGCAACGCCTCCCTGGTGAATCCCTGCGGAGTCTGTACGGCGCGCAGCTCGTCGCGCTCGGGGGTCGCGGTGACCAGCCCCGCGCCGTCGACCTGCTTGACGGTGTCGTGCACGGCCAGCCCGGGAACCACCGCGTCGTACCCCTCACGGACGGCGGTCACGACCCGATCGAAGAGGGCGGTGGGCGCCAGCGCGCGTGCCGCGTCGTGCACCAGGACCACGTCGATGCCGGGCTCCAGCACGCGCAGCCCCGCCGCGACCGAGTCGGTGCGTTCGCTGCCGCCGGCCACCACCACGGCGTCGGGGACGAGGGAGCGGAACTGCTGCAGGTGGGTGGCGGGCGCGACCACGACCAGTTGCCGCAGACCCCGCACGGCACGCGCCGCACGGGCGGCGTGCACGACGAGGGGTTCGCCACCGAGCGGCACCAAGGCCTTCGGCATACCGGCGCCGAGGCGGGTGCCGAGCCCTGCGGCCACGATGACGACGCCCACCTCAGCGGAACTGGGGTGGGCGTCGGTCATCTGCGGATCGGACGTCAGGAGGCGAGCACCTCGTCGAGCGTGGCCTCGGCCTTGTCCTCGTTCGTGTGCTCGGCGAGCGCGAGCTCGGAGACCAGGATCTGGCGCGCCTTGGCCAGCATCCTCTTCTCACCGGCGGACAGGCCGCGGTCCTGGTTACGACGCCACAGGTCGCGCACGACCTCGGACACCTTGATGACGTCGCCCGAGGCGAGCTTCTCCAGGTTGGCCTTGTAACGACGCGACCAGTTGGTCGGCTCCTCGGTGTGCTCGGCGCGCAGCACCTCGAACACCTTGTCCAGGCCCTCCTTGCCGACGACGTCGCGGACGCCGACCAGGTCGCAGTTGTCTGCGGGTACCTCGATGGTCAGATCGCCCTGGGCGACCTTGAGCTTGAGGTACAGCTTCTCCTCACCTTTGATCGTTCGTTTGTTGATCTCTTCGATGAGAGCCGCACCGTGATGCGGGTACACGACCGTCTCGCCGACCTTGAAAGCCATCTGTTGTTAGCCCCTTTCGCGACCTCAAGAATACCACGGCTGAACGGGCCGCCAGAAACGTTTCCGCAGGTCAGAGGCCATGCCGACGATCCACAGACCGGAAATCGACCCTTGACAGATCGGCGTCTGTCGTGCACGCGCGCGGTCCATCCGGACTCCCGGCCCAGCAACCGGCCCGCACCCCCGTCCGTGGGAGCCGGTAGTCTCAGCGCCGTGACGCGACGACTTCGAGCCGGCAGGGCCGCGTTCGGCGCCCTCGGGCTGGCGACCTCGGTTTCGCTACTCAGTGGCTGCATGTACCTGTCACCGACGCAGACCGACGTCAGCTACAACGGGAGCAACGGGACGAACGCGACCGTCGGCGACCTGACCCTCTCCGGCGTGCTCATCGTCGCCTCGAGCAAGGGCGCGCCCGGCGCCCTCCAGGGGATGGTGACCAACAACAGCGGGTCCGCGATCGCCGTCACCGTGGCCATCGGCAGTTCCACGGCCCAGCTGTCCGTGCCTGCCGACACCGCCGTGCGTCTCGACGGGCAGGCATCGGGCAACTCCACCCACACCGTCGGTCCGGTCAAGGTCGCCTCGACCCCGGCCGCCCCCGGCGCGAAGACCACGGTCACGTTCGCGACCGCCGGCACCGGCAACTCCCCCGTGGTCGTGCCGGTGCTCCTGCCCGGCCAGACCTCCGGCTGACCTTCGGCCGCGTACGTCGGCCGTCAGTCGGTCGCCTCGAACTTGTAGCCCAGTCCACGCACCGTGAGGATGAAGCGCGGGTTCGCTGAGTCCGGCTCCAGCTTCGCCCGCAGACGCTTGATGTGCACGTCGAGCGTCTTGGTGTCGCCCACGTAGTCGCTGCCCCACACCCGGTCGATGAGCTGACCGCGGGTGAGCACCCTGCCGGTGTTGCGCAGCAGCATCTCCAGCAACTCGAACTCCTTGAGCGGCAACGCGACCGCTGCACCGTCGACGCTGACCGTATGCCGGTCGACGTCCATCCGCACCGGCCCGGCGGCGAGGGTGGGGGCCATCAGCTCCTCCGGCTCCTGACGGCGCCTGATGACCGCCTTGACCCGGGCCAGCAGTTCGCGTGAGGAGTACGGCTTGGTGACGTAGTCGTCCGCGCCGATCTCCAACCCGACGACCTTGTCGACCTCGCTGTCCTTGGCCGTCAGCATGATCACCGGCACGTTGGAGCGCTGCCGTAGCGCGCGGCATACGTCGATCCCGGACAGCCCGGGGAGCATCAGGTCGAGCAGGACGAGGTCGGCCCCGTTGCGGTCGAACTCGGTCAGCGCGTCCGGTCCCGTTTCGGCCAACCCGACGTCGTACCCCTCCTTGCGCAGCAGGTAGGACAGCGGGTCCGAGATGGACTCCTCGTCCTCGACGACCAGGATTCGGGTCATGGGGTGGCCTTTCCAGAGACGGTCCGTGAGGCGTGCGACGGCAGACGGTCGACTGACCGGCCGCCAGGGTGCGGCGCGTCCTCGAGAGCGGGCGGGACGGGAAGGTGGAGGGTGAACGTCGAGCCCTGGCCCTCCTCGGACCAGACCGACACCTCCCCGCCGTGGCCGGCGACGACGTGTTTGACGATGGCCAGCCCGAGGCCGGTGCCTCCGGTACGCCGCGAGCGCGCCGGGTCGACCCGGTAGAAGCGCTCGAAGATGCGCTCCTGGTCCGCGGGCGAGATGCCGGCCCCCTGATCGGTGACGGCCACCGAGGCGAGGGCGCCCTGACGGCGCACCGTGAGCGCCACGCGGGTGCCGGGGTCGGAGTAGTGGATGGCGTTCTCCAGCAGGTTGCGGATCGCGGTCGTGAGCAGCGCCGGGTCGCCGAAGATCCGCACGTCGGTGCCGATGGGGCTCGCCTGGACCAACTCGATCCGCTTGTCCTCGGCGAGCAGCCGCACGTGTTCGACGGCCTCCCGGGCGCACGCGACGACGTCGACCGGCACGGGTTCGTCGAAGGTGTCCGACACCTGCAACCGGGACAGCTCCACGATCTCCTGCACGAGCCGGGTGAGGCCTGCGGTCTCGGCATGCATCCGGCCGGCGAAGCGGCGTACGGCCTCAGGGTCCTCCGCAGCACCCTCGACAGCCTCGGCCAGCAGTGACAGGCCGCCGACTGGGGTCTTGAGCTCGTGACTGACGTTGACCACG
Organism: Allobranchiibius sp. CTAmp26; assembly: GCF_017565405.1. GTDB lineage: Bacteria > Actinomycetota > Actinomycetes > Actinomycetales > Dermatophilaceae > Allobranchiibius. The sequence goes on along the minus strand of NZ_JAGEKR010000002.1, from coordinate 65,343 downwards.
AAGTCGCGCCGGGTCTCCTCGACCCGGCGGGAGTAGGTCAGGTCCTCCACCAGGGCGATGACGTGCTCGGCGCCCAGCCGCGCCACCTGAATACGCAGAGCCAGTGTGCCGGGACCGACCGGTCCCCGGGCGACGTCGACCTGGACCTCGCGGGTGTCGCCGTCGCGGCGTACCGATCGGACCAGGTCGAGGATCTCCGGGTGGGCGAGCTCGCTGCGACGCACCAGACCCAGCGCGTCGGCGCGCGGCGACGCGCGCTCCACACGGTCGGAGGCGTCCACCACGATCGACATGCCCGGCAGCGCCTGGATGACCTCGATGACCTGCGGTGACAGGCTCGTGAGCCGCGTGCTCGCAACGGCCTGAGCGGTCGAGGTACGCCGACGCCATCCCGCGGCGGCGACACCGAGGAGGAGGCCGACGACCAGAGCGGCAGCCAGACCGAGCACGACGTACACGCGGGTTAGCGTACGCAGCGATCGGGACGTGGATGACGCGTCGGTTCGTGTCTGCCTGGTGTTCACCTGCGAGTCTGGTCCCGTTCACCGACCGATGTCAGCCTCTGGGCGACCCGCCCGGCAAGCCGAGGACAATGAGCGTATGCGCGACGCCTTTCACGAAGACCTGGACAAGATCTCCGACGACCTGGTCGAGATGACCCGACTCGTCGGGATCGCGATGACCAGGGCGACCGACGCACTCCTGCAGGCGGATCTGTCCCTGGCCGAGAGCGTCATCGCGGCCGACGACGACATCGATCAGCTGCGCCGGCAGGTCGACGACCACGCCATCGACCTCCTCGCCCGCCAGCAGCCGGTCGCCACGGACCTGCGGATGGTCGTCACGGCCATGCACATGGCCTCGGACATCGAGCGGATGGGCGACCTGGCCCGGCACATCGCCAAGGTGGCGCGGATGCGCTACCCCGAGCACGGCGTGCCCGACGAGCTGCGCGAGGTCATCACCGACATGGAGACGACCGCCGCGCACCTGGCCGCCAAGACCGGTGAGGCGATCGCCCACAAGGACGCGCTCGCCGCCGTCGAGATCGAGAAGGACGACGACGCGCTGGACCAGCTGCACCGGAAGGTCTTCGCGACGCTGGTCGACCACAGCTGGGCGCACGGCACCGAGGCGGCCGTCGACGCGACGCTGATCAGCCGCTACTACGAGCGGTTCGGCGACCACGCGGTCGCCGTGGCGGCCCGCATCGTCTACCTGGTCACGGGCCGGTACGCCGACCAGCAGAGCTGACGCTCGCGCGCCGGCCGCACCCTGACGGCGTTCGCGACGGTTGACGGCGTTCGAACGCCGTCAATGAATGCGAACGCCGTCAGGGCGAAGCCCACCGACCGGCGGTCAGCGGCCCTGGTTGGCCACCGCTTCGGCCGCGGCCTTCGCGGTCTCGGGGTCCAGGTACTCCCCACCGGCCACGGTCGGCGTGAAGTCGTCGTCGAGCCGGTAGACCAGCGGCATCCCGGTGGGGATGTTGAGGCCCACGATGTCCTCGTCGCTGACGCCGTCCAGGTGCTTGACCATCGCGCGCAGGCTGTTGCCGTGCGCGGCGACCAGCACGGTCTTGCCCTGCTGCAGATCCGGCTTGAGGTCCGACTCCCAGTAGGGCAGGAAGCGGGCGATGACGTCCTTGAGGCACTCGGTGCGCGGTGCGTCGGCGCCGAGGTCGGCGTACCGGGGGTCGCCGTCCTGGCTGTACGGCGAGCCGGGCTCGATCGCGGGCGGCGGCACGTCGTACGAGCGGCGCCAGGTCATGAACTGCTCCTCGCCGAACTCCTCCAGCGTGGCCTTCTTGTCCTTGCCCTGCAGCGCGCCGTAGTGCCGCTCGTTCAGCCGCCACGAACGCTTCACCGGGATCCAGTGGCGGTCGGCGACGTCGAGCGCGAGCCCCGCGGTCGTGATCGCCCGGCGCAGCAACGAGGTGTGCACGACATCGGGCAGCAGCCCGGCGTCCTTGATCAGTTCGCCGCCGTGCGTCGCCTCGTCGCGGCCCTTGTCCGTCAGCGGGACATCGACCCACCCGGTGAAGAGATTCTTCGCGTTCCAGTCGGATTCGCCGTGCCGCAGCAACACCAGGGTGTGAGTCATGCGGGCCAGTCTAGAAGTGGGGAGCGGTCAATCCTGGAGCAGATGCTGGAACGCCTCGAGGTTGCGCGTGGACTCCCCGCGCTTGATCCGCCAGGCCCATTCGCGTTTCATCGACGACAGGAAGCCGATGACGAGCAGTTCGTTGAAGGGCGCGTCGGCCGCCTCCAGGACCGCACCCAGTACGTCGTCCAGGTAGTCGGCCCCGACACCGGCGAGCGGTACCCGACCGCCGACGTACACATCGCCGGTGCCGTCGATGGAGTAGGCCACCGCCCCCATCCGCAGATTGCGCCGCAGCAGGAAGGTGTAGAACTGCTCGGCGTTCTCGTCGGGATGGCGGATGACGAACGCCGTCGTGGTCAGTGCCTTCTCGCCGACCAGCAGCGACGTGACCGTCTTGAGCTTGCGATCGCCGGGGAGGGTCACGATGTACTCGCCGTCGCGCGCACCCGTCTCCCACTCCAACTCGCTGGCGGCGAGGAAGTCCCGGATCGTCTCGTGCACGTCGCCGTTCACGGGGCTCACGGGATCACCGCCTCGGCCAGCGGCAACTCCAACAGTCGGGCGGAGCCCTCGTCCTGCGCCGAGATGTCGGTGCGAGCGTCGCGGCAGGCGCGCTCGTAGACCGCCAGCAACTCATCGGTCGTGCGCTCCCAGCCGTACCGCTGCGCATGCTCGACGGCCTTGCGCGCCACCTCGTCCCGCTCATCCGGGGCGTCGAGCACGGACAGCAGCTGCTCGGCCCAGACGGCCGGGTCGTGTCCCTGCACGAGCACGCCGGCAGCTCCGACCGCGCGCGGCAGGCCGCCGACATCGGCCGCCACGACCGTCGCGCCGCACGCCTGAGCCTCCAGGGCCACCAGGCCGAACGATTCGGAGCGGGACGGCACAGCGACCGCGTCGCTCGCGCGGAACCACCGCGCCAACTCCTGGCGGGGCACCGGGGGCACGAACTGCACGATGTCCGCGATCCCGAGCTCGCGCGCAAGAGCCTGCAGGGCCCGGGGCTTGTCCAGCCCCGATCCGCTGGGACCACCGATCACCGCGACGATCAGCCGCCGCCGGCGCTGCGGGTCGCGCCGCACCATCTCGGCGGCCGCCTTCAGCAGCACGTCCGGGCCCTTCAGCGCCTGGATCCGGCCGACGAAGAGCACCAGCTCCGCGTCCTGTGGCAACTCCAGCGCCTCCCGCGCCGTCCCGCGGTCACCCGGCGCGAAGGTGACCAGGTCGACACCGGGCGGCACGACGCGCACTCGGGCGGGGTCGGCGTCGTACAGCTCGACGAGCTCACGCGCCTCGATCTCGGTATTGGCGACCAGCAGGCTGGCAGCGCGGACGACCTGCTCCTCGCCGATCTCCCGACCGGGGGGCTCGGGCCGATCGCCTTGTGCCAGAGAGCGGTTCTTCACCTTGGCCATCGTGTGCATGGTGTGTACGAGCGGCACGTTCCACCGGTCGGCGGCCAGCCACCCGACCTGTCCGGACAGCCAGTAGTGGGAGTGCACCAGGTCGTAGTGGCCCTCGGGGCTGATCGCGACCAGCCGCATCACCCCGGCCGCGAACGCGCACAGCTGGCCGGGCAGGTCGTCCTTGGACAGACCCTCGTACGGTCCGGCGTCGATGTGGCGCACCAGGACCCCGGGGGCCACCGGCACGACCTCGGCCGAGGCAGCACTGGTGCGGCGGGTGAAGATCTCGACCTCCACGCCACGCTCACCGAGACGTCGCGCGGTCTCCAGCACGTAGACGTTCATGCCGCCGGCGTCTCCGGTGCCGGGCTGCTCCAACGGCGAGGTGTGCACGCTGATCATCGCCACTCGCCGCACGGCGGAGGGGATCTCGGGGAGGAGTGACATCGCCATCCAGTCTGGCACGGCCCCGATCGGGCAGGTTGGGTAACCTTCGCCCCGTGCAACAGGTGAAACTGGTGGGTCTGACCACCAGGGGCACCACCGCACCGAACCGGTTGCGGCGCTGCGACCGATGGCTCACCGGGCCCCAGGCGTGGCGGTTGCGGACCGTCGATCGGCCGCTGGTCGTCGATCTCGGATACGGCAAGTATCCCGTCACCGCCGTCGAACTGCACCACCGGCTGCGCGCCGTACGCCCCGACACTCACGTGGTCGGCGTCGAGATCGAAGCCGCGAGGGTCGCCGACGCGCTCCCCCTACAGCGACCCGGACTGTCCTTCGTACGAGGCGGATTCGAGATCCCGGTGAGCGGACGTGTGCAGGTGGTGCGCGCGTTCAATGTGCTGCGCCAGTACGACGAGGCGCACGTCGAGCAGGCCTGGTCACGGATGCGTGAGCGATTGGCGCCGGACGGCCTGGTGGTCGACGGCACCTGCGACGAGATCGGCCGGGTCGCGAGCTGGGTGGCGCTGGACGCCGACGGGCCGCTCTCGCTGACCGTCTCACTACGGTTGGCGGATCTGGCGACACCCTCGATCGTGGCCGAGCGGTTGCCGAAGGCGCTCATCCACCGCAACGTCCCCGGCGAGCGGGTGCACGCGTTCCTGGCCGCACTGGACGAGGCGTGGGAACGAGCCAGTCCCCTGTCGGCGTACGGGCCGCGGCAGCGCTACCTCGCGGCCGCGCGGGCGTTGCACGACGCCGGCTGGCCGTTGCACGACGGACCCGCCCGGTGGCGGATGGGTGAGATCACGGTCGACTGGGCCGCCGTACGACCCGGCTCCTGATCAAGGAGGTGCCGGGCCGGCTCAGGCAGGTCGACCGGGGGCCGCGACGTACGCCGTCCCGGGGCCGCTGATCGTCAGGGCACCCTCTGCCGCCTCGACGAAGGCAGCCTCGCCCACAGCGAGAGCCAACGCCTCCCCGTCGCACGCCACCCGCACCGGCCCGCCCAGCGCCAGCACGATGCGCGGGCCGGCCACGGCGACCGGCGCGGGCTCCTCCCCCGGGTCGACCAGACAGAGTGAGAACTGTTCTGCCGACTGTGGATACCGCACCACCCGCCCACGCCGCTCGCCGACCTCGGAGACCATCTGGCGGTGCACCTGCACGATCCTCAGCAGCTCGGGCACGTCGATCTTCTTGGGTGTCATGCCCGCGCGCACGACGTTGTCGGAGTTGGCGAGGATCTCGATCGCGGCGCCTCGCACGTACGCGTGCAGCACCCCCGCGGGGACGAAGAGGTAGCTGCCCGGAGCCTCGACCCGGTGCTGCATCGTCAGCAGCACGATGAGGCCGATGTCACCGGGATAGTCCTGCGCCACGGAGCGCAGCGCGTCGGCCACGCCGTCGGGCACGGCGTGAGACCCGTCGAGGGCCGACAGCATCCGCTCCACCAGATCGGGCCGTGCATCGGCCGGTGTCGCGAGAATGCCCGCCAATATGTCGTGGGCGGTGAGGGATTCGGCGGCGAGCGCGTGCAGCTCGGGGATCTTCAGACTGACCAGCCGGGCCACGATCTCGTCGTACGGGAGCATCCCGGCGAACATCTCGAACGGCGTCAGCGGGACGACGGCCTCCGGCTTCGGCGACCGGTCGGCGTACGTGCCGGGCACGGCGTCGAGGGCCTGCCGCGCGTCCGGATGACACTGGATCGACAACGCACGCTCGGGTGCCAGCACCTTGAGCAGGAAGGGGAGCCTGCCGCCGGTGTGTGCCGCCAGGTCGGCGCCGAGGGTGCCGGCGGGGTCGTCGGCGATGACGTGGTCGAGGGTGTTGTCACCGACTCCGGCGGGCGCCGCCTCGTGCGCGCCCAGCCACAACTCCGCCTCCGGCCCCTCCGCCGGTGAGGGGCGTCCGGTGAGTTCCGCGAGCACGGTGCGCGAGCCCCAGGCATACGGCTGCACCCGGCCGATCAGCTTCCGCATCAGCGCAGGTGATTCACCAGGGTCCGTAGGGGCCCTGGTTGCTGGACTCCCGTGCCTTCCCGAGCACCTGTCGCAGCGCGGGGCGTACGTCGACCAGATAGACGGCCGAGCCCACGATCGCGATGATCCCGAGGAACCCGATCGGGTTGGTGACGGTCAGGAAGCCGAGCACCAGCGCGATCCCGGTGATGAGCAGCCATTTGTTCTTGGTCAGCTTGCCGGCGGCACGGAACGCGTCCTCGCGGTGGCGCAGGCAGTCCACGAACGCCACGACCTCGCATCCCAGCATGACCAGGCCGAGGACCAGACCGAGCCAGAACTGGACGACGAAGAGGCCGTTGAGCGGGTTCATGGCGAAAGTCTACGGTCGCCGCCTGTGCCGACCGCCCGATATCCGCAGCGACGATGCGGGACAACCGGGATCAGGAGCCCGCGGCGGCCGGTCTCAGGTCTCGACGAGGACGGTGAAGGGGCCGTCACCGGTGAGCGTCACGCTCATCTGCGCTCCGAAACGCCCCGTCTCGACGTGCACGTCGCGCTGCCGCAACTCCGCCACCAGGTGCTCGACGAGCGGCTCGGCGTGCGCCGCGGGCGCCGCCGCACCCCAGGACGGGCGCCGCCCGCGCCGGGTGTCGCCGTACAACGTGAACTGGGAGACGACGAGCACCGGTGCGCCCAGGTCGAGCACCGACTGCTCGCCGGAGAGGATGCGCAGCTCGGCGATCTTGCGGGCCAGAACGTCGGCCTCGGAGGACGAATCGTCATGCGTGACACCGACGAGCGCGACCAGGCCGGGGACGTCGATGCGCCCGACGCACTCGTCACCCACGTCGACGCGCGCCCGGGTGACGCGTTGCAGCACGGCCCGCATCGCGGTCTCAGATGCCGATGGGGAGGACGGCGCCCACCGGCTCGCCGTGGCCGAGCACCGGCACCGTGCCGATCTCGTCCAGACCGGCAGCGTCGATACCCGCCGCGCGCAGCAGCGCGACCATCACAACCTGACGCGCACGCTGGGTGCCGTCGGCGATCTTCACGGCGAATCCCCGACCGTCAGGGAGCCCGACGGCGTAGACGGCCTCCGCGCCGTCCTTCGCGACGGCGCCCGGTACGGCGCGGATGAGTGCCGTGACGTCCCGGCGCGTCCCGCCGAGGTAGTCCGGGTGGGCGCGGATAGCGCCCGCCACGCGGCCCTCGTGGGTGCGCTCGGGCGCGGCCGCGACCCTCCCGAACGCGCGCGCGAGCCCGGTCAGCGAGATCGCCATCACGGGCGCGCCGCATCCGTCGGTCGCGGTCGCGCTGACCTGCTCACCGGCGAGCTCGGAGATCGTCTGCTCCATCGACTGCTGCAGGGGATGCTGCGGGTCGAGGTAGGTCGCCGGGTCCCATCCGGCCGCGCGGCACGCGCCGAGCATCCCGGCGTGCTTGCCGGAGCAGTTCTGCGTCAGGGAGGTGGGGCCGTGGCCCGCCGCGAGCCAGGCGTCGCGGGCCTGCACGTCGTACGGCAGATCCGGGGTGTTCTGCAGGTCGTCCGGCGTGAAGTCGCTCTCGGCCAGTATCTGCCGCACCCCGTCCAGGTGGAAGGCCTCTCCCGAGTGGCTGGCGGAGGCCAGCGCGAGCAGCGGGGCGTTGAGCTGCAGCCCGGCCTTCAGCATCGCGACCGCCTGCAACGGCTTGTTGGAGGAGCGGGGAAAGCACGCGGCGCCGGCATCCCCGACCTCCCGGACCACCGAGCCGTCGGGGTCCGTCACGACGGCGCACCCGTGGTGCACCGACTCCACGAACCCGTTTCGTACGACGTGCGCCACCACGGGCGCACCGGACAAGGCTTGGACCGAACTCACCCGCAGCACGATAGGTGCCCACCCCCGAGAACGCCGAAACTCCCCGTCGTACCGACGAATCGGTAGGACAGGGAGTCGCGGGGAGTCGCGTGGTGCTGCCCGGTGCGCCGCCGTCGGGCAGCGCACCGGACAGGGCTCAGGAGTTGGAGCTCGTCGTGCTGGGGGTCGAGCTCGAGGTCGTGCTGGTGCTGGTGCTCGCGGTGGTGCCGGTCGAGGCGGGCGTCGAGGACGTGGTCGTCTTCTTCGCCGCGGTCTTGCGGGCCGGCGTGGCCTTCGCGGTGGTGGTCTTGCGGGCGGCGGTCGTCCGGGCGGAGGTGGTCTTGGCCGCGCTCTTGTTGGCGGTGGCCTTCTTCGCGGTGGACTTCTTGGCAGCCGCCTTCTTCGGGCCGGGCTTGCGGGCGCTCGGCTTGGCGTTGCCCTCCTTGGCGGCGGCGCTGCGGCCGTCGCGCTCGGCGGCGCGCTCGAGGCGCGCGGTGTCACTGGACACGCGGGCGGCCACACCGGCGACGTTGCGGGCGACCTCCTTGCGACCGGCGAAGACGGTGCTCTTGGCGGTGGAGGTGGTCCCCACGGCGGCCTTGCGGGCCTGCTTGCGCACGCCATCGGCCTGCTTACGCACGTCGTCGGCCTGCTTGCGGGCCCGACCGGTGAGGCTGTCGGTCTGTGCCTGCAGCTTCTTGGCGACCGGCTGGTTACGCAGGTCGTCGATGACCTTCTGGCCGCGGGCGACCAGGTCGTTGTAGGACTTCTCCAGGTCGCTCTGCACCTGGGTGACGGTGGACGTCGCCGTCTGCGGGAGCGCCTCGATCTGGGCGACGAGGTCGTTCACGGCCTCGGTGACGCGGCCCTGGGTCTCGGCGAGCCGGGCCTGGACGGCCTTCGGCTGGGTCTCGGTGCGCAGCGCCTCCGCGCGCTCACCGGCCTGGTCGAGCAGTTCGAGCACGTTGTTGACGGCCGCGTCGGCAGCACCGACGAGCGCGTAGAGCGGGGTGTTGTTCTCGGTCTTCTTCGATGACTTGGCAGCCATGATCGGTACCTTTCCGTTGGACGTGATGGATGTTCGGTTCAGCTGGAGCGCATCGGTTCGTCATCGACGAACGATGCGTAGAGGTCGAGCAGGACACCGCGTTGGCGATCGGTGAGCAGCGGATCGGCGCGGATCGCCGTACGCACGTCGAGGGCACTTCGCTCGCCGCCCGACGGATCGGCGTCGAGCAGACCGGCGTGCACGTAGAGCTGCTCGGCGGAGATGCGCAACCCCTTGGCCAGGGCCTGCAGGATCTCGCCGCTGGGCTTCTTCAGACCCCGTTCGATCTGGGACAGATAGGGATTGCTGATCCCGGAGCGCTCCGCCAGCTGCCGCAAGGACAGCTGCGCCTGCTGGCGCTGCTCCTTGAGGAAGCCGCCCAGATCGCTCACGGGACTCGGTGTCATACGAACAGTATGCTTGCTGCAGTTAGCAAGATGCAAGATCAAGCAAGCGTGATGCTACTCACAAGTAGTAAGTAAGACCGCGTACGCCGTCGGCGAGGTGGGTCGGAGCGGGCGGGAGCGGAGCCGGGGGGTTACGCCGGGCGGGCGAGGAACAGGTAGCAGCGGCGGCTCGGGTACTCGAGGTCCGGGATGGGCGCGCGTATGCAGCGGGCCACCTCCACCAGCCCGGCCTCCACGGCGACCTCCGCGATGTCGTCGGGATCGAGGAACCAGCCGTCGAAGGTGACGTCGTGGCCCAGGAACTGAGGCTCCCGGTGCGCGGTGCCCATCGGGATGCCCGGGGCATCGACGTGGAAGGCGACCAGCACCTGACCGCCCGGCCGTAGCACCCGGGCCATCTCCCGGAGCACGGCGAGCCGCTGCGACGGGTGCAGATGGACGATCGAGTAGAACGCTGTCGCACCTGCGAGGACGCCGTCCGCCAACGGCAGCGCGCGCAGGTCCCCCGCCGCGAAATCGAGGTCGCTGTGCCGCGCGTGACCGGCGGCGAGCATCAGCGGGGACAGGTCGATGCCCACCACGTGCTCGACCCCGCAACGGCGAAGCTGCGCGGCGACCTGCCCAGGTCCGCATCCGAGGTCGGCCACCGGGCCGCCGCCGGTGCTGTCGACCAGCCCCGCGAGCAGTGCGCGGTCCAGGGGCTTGCCGTCCAACTCGTTCGCGAGCGCCTCGTCGTACGCCGTCGCGACCGTGTCGTAGAGGGCGCGAACCGGGTCGCTCACGGCGTGACGATCACCGTTTGCGCTGCGGCACAGTCGTCGGCGACCAGGTCGACGTCGGTCGGGGTGCTGCGCTTGATGACCGCGAGCGCGATCGGGCCGTCCTCGTGGTGCCGGGCGACCGTCGTCACGGTGCCGACCGGACGCTCGACGCCGGGGACGCGCAACTGCGCGCCCGGCTCGGGCAGTACGTGACCGGAGCCGTCGAGGTGCAGGAAGACCACCCGACGCGGCGGGCGACCGAGGTTGTGCACCCGCGCGACCGTCTCCTGCCCGCGGTAGCACCCCTTGTGCAAGTGCACGGCGGTGCGCAGCCAGTCCAACTCGTGCGGGATCGAGCGGTGATCGGTGTCGGAGCCCAACCGGGGCCGCCAGTCGGCGACCCGCAGTGCCTCAGCGGCCAGGGTGCCTGACAGGGGCCGGTCGCCGATGAACTCCGCGGCGCGCTCGCGCGGCACGATGACCTCGCGCCAGCGCCGTCCGGCCGCCGGGTGCGGGTCGGCGTCGGAGTACGACGCGGTGTCGGGTCCCATGGTCGGCCACGGGTCCACCCAGACCAGCGTGCCGTCCGCGGCGTACTGCTCGGCGCTGCCCGCCTCGCTCGACACCTGACCGAACTGAGCGAAGTCGGCGCTCACGTCCGTGACCTGCACCCGGAGCATGAACTGCATCGAGGTGAGCCACTGCACCAGCGCCTCGGCCGTGCCCGGCTCCACCCCGAGCCACACCGACTCGCCGTCGTCGACGACATGGATCGCGTGCTCGACGTGCCCGTGCGGGCTGAGCACCAGCGTCTCGGCGCCCTGGTGCGCGGCCAGGTCGTCCAGCTTCTGGGTGGTCATCGAGTGCAGCCAGGTGAGGCGGTCGGGTCCCGTCACCCGGACGAGGCCGCGGTGCGAGAGGTCGACGAGTGCGTCACCGGCGACGAGGCGCCGCTGCTCGCCCATCGGGTCGCCGTAGTGCGCGGGAACCCCCGCGTCCATCCCCTGTCCGTCGACCGCTCCGGAGCGGGTGAGCGAGGGACTCGGCGTTGTCGTGGTCACCATGTCAACGGTACGCCGGGACTGTCCCGGGCAGTCCCGGGCACGGACCCGCCCGACCCGTCGGACCTGTCAGCGCCCGCGGCGGAGCGTCTTCGCTTCACCCGATGACCAGGCTCGGGACCCGTTCTCGGCCCGGACGCCGACCTACACTGACCGCCATGACGCAGGACCCCGCGCATCAGGGCGCCGCCTCCGAGCCCGTCGACGACCTCGATCAGGGCGGCGGCCCGGAGCTGCCGGAGGAGAAGAAGAAGGCCGGCTGTTTCAAGGTCGGGTGCCTGACCCTGCTGTCGATGCTCCTGGTGATCGTCCTGGTGGTCGGCGGCCTCGCGCTCTACGTCAATCACCAGCTGGACCAGATCCAGCACTCCAACTCGTTGCTGCCCTCGGACGGGCCGACCCGCGACGCTGCGGCCGGCAAGGCGCAGAACATCCTGCTGCTCGGCTCGGACTCCCGCGGCAAGAACCTGCGCGAGAACGGCCGCTCGGACGTCATCCAGCTGATGCACGTGAGCAGCGACCGGCGCAGCATCCAGGTGGTGCACTTCCCCCGCGACCTCTACGTGGCGATCCCCGGACACGGGATGAACAAGATCAATGCGGCGTACTCCTACGGCGGGTCCAAGCTGCTGGTCTCGACGCTGCAGAACCTGCTCGGGCTGCACATCGACCATGTCGCCCAGATCGGCTTCGACGGGTTCACCAGCCTGACGAACGCGATGGGCGGGGTCGACGTCTACGTGCGCTACCCCTACAGCGAGGGCAGCTTCGGCTCCTGGACCCAGGGCTACCACCACATGAACGGCCAGCAGGCACTAGGCTTCTCCCGCGAGCGCCACCAGCTGCCGCGCGGCGACATCGACCGCGGCGTCGACCAGCAGGAGTGGATCAACGCCATGGTCACCAAGGCGCTGTCCCGCGGCACGCTGGAGAACCCCAAACGAGCCCTCGACATGGTGTCGGCCATCGCGCCGTACACGCTGACGGACACCTCGACGTCATACCTGATCGGGCTCGGCGTGAGCCTGCGCAACATCAGCGGCAACGACCTGACCTTCTACACCGCGCCGTTCTCCGGCTTCGCCACGAACTCCGTCGGTGACGTCGACGTCGTCGACATGCCCAAGATGAAGCAGCTCGGCACCAGTCTGCGGACGGACACGATGAGCAGCTCCTCGGCGACGCCCAACACGGTGAGCTGAGCGCGCCCGCCCGCATCCGCCGTACGATTTCGCGCATGCCTTTCGAACTGGACACGGACATGCCGCGCGAGTTGGCACCCCTGGCGTGGCTGATCGGCCGCTGGGAGGGTGCCGGCGTGATGGGCTACCCGGGCATGGACTCGGTGAACTTCGGCCAGGAGGTCGTCTGTGGCCACGACGGTCGCCCGTTCCTGGAGTGGCGCAGCACCACGTGGCTGCTCGACGAGGCGGGCAACCAGGTCGAGCCGCTCACCAGCGAGCTCGGCTACTGGCGTCCGCTGCCGGACGGTGAGGTCGAGTTCGTGCTGGCGCACCCGACCGGAGTCGTGGAGATGTACTACGGCAACACCACCCCCGCGAAGATCGAGCTGCGGACCGACGGGGTGCTGCGCAGCCCCACGGCGATGGAGTACGCCGCCGCGACCCGCCTCTACGGCTACGTCAACTCCAACCTGATGTGGGCCATGGACATGGCCGCCACCGGTCATCCGCTGCAGAGCTACGCGTCCGCGGAGCTCAAGCGGGTCAACTGATCCGGGAGAAGATCCAGACCGCCGCGGTCGGCAGCACACCGACGAACAGCACGGTCGCCGCTCCCAGCGCGAGCTGAGCCTGCGGCCCACCCGTACGCGCCGGCCCGCGCAGGATCGTGCGGAACGCGTGAGACACCGCGGCGCCGAGCAGACCCGCGACGAGCGGCGCGTTCCACGGGACACCGGCGATGCCCGCCGCGATGAGTCCGGCGCCGATCCCCAGCAGCAGTGAGACCGGCAGGGTCGCCTCGGACAGCCGACCTCGCCCGTGCAGCACGGCATCCAGCGCCGTACCGAGCGCGGCCCCGGCCAGGGCGGCGACGACCGCCTCCCGGCCGTGCACGCGCAGCGCCGCGTCCGCCAGGAACGCACCGCTGGCGAGCGCTCCGAGGCCGAGGCTCATCACCGCGAGGGAGATGACGACCCGCTCGCGCTCACCCCGACTCACCAGCGACTGCAGGAAGACCAGCGCCAGGGAGATGGCCAGTGCCGCGGTGACCCAGCGGATCCCGTCGGCGGTGTCGGCCCAACCCACGATGATGGCCATCGAGACCGCGCCGATCCCCAGTACGAGCGCACTGGACCGCTCGCGCTGCAGGCCGAGCAGCATCGGCCAGCCGACCGCGACTACCAGGGCACTCAACAGGTAGGCGGCGGCGAGTGCGACAGACCCGGCGTACACGCAGACGACCAGAAGGACGGCGAGCACGACCGCGCCGACCCCCGCCAGCAGCGGGGACGCGGAGCCGCTCCTCGCCTGCGTCGCGGATGCGTCGACCTGTTCGGCGGCGGTCTCGCTTCCCTCGGGCACGACCCGAATCCTGCCATCACCTCGGCGATGAGCGCGCCGCGTGGCGCAAGCAGGCGGGTCGGGGCGCCTGCAGAGGGCGCCGCGGACGATGTCAGCCGCCGGCGAACGGCGGCAACACCTCGAGGGTCGCGCCGTCGACCAACGGGACTTCCGCGTCGACCCGACGACCGTTCATCAAGAGCGCGGCGAGCGCGAAGACCGGGCGCAGCTCGGGGTGCCGCTCGGTGGCCGAGTCGACCACGTCGCCCACGGTCAGGCCCTCCAACTGCTCGGTCGCGGTGCCGGCGGCGGCCTGCGCGCCGGCCCAGTACCGCACGACGATCTGCACCATGTCCCCTCCTGACCCCTCCTGGTCGTTCGGCCAGGATCCCACGCCCCGAGCCGCCTCCGCGCGGTGTGGCACGCGTCACGCCCGGCCGTTCCGGCCCGTCGCCCTGCCTGCGGCATCGTATTCTTGAGCAGCATGGCACGCCTGTTGCTCCTCACCGACGCTCGCGGCGCGAGTGTCGAGGTGCTTCCGGCCCTCGGTCTGCTCGGCCACCGGGTGCGTGTGCTCCCCACCGAACCGCAGGCGCTGGTCGACCCGCCGGAGTGCGATGTCGTGCTCCTGGACGCCCGGCGCGACCTGGCCAATGCGCGCGGCCTGACGCGCGTGCTGCGAACGACGGGCCTCTCCACGCCGCTCATCGCCATCTTCACCGAGGGTGGTTTGACGGCGCTCACCAGCGAGTGGCAGCTGGACGACGTCCTGCTGGAATCGGCGGGGCCGGCCGAGGTGGAGGCCCGGATCCGGCTGGCCATGACGAGGACGACGCCGCAGACCGAGGACGAGCCGACCCGCATCTCTGCCGGCGAGCTGACCATCGACGAGGACGCGTACTCCGCCCGGATCCGCACCCGGGCGCTCGACCTGACCTACAAGGAGTTCGAGCTGCTCAAGCACCTGGCGCAGCATCCCGGCCGAGTCTTCACGCGTGCCCAGCTGCTGCAGGAGGTGTGGGGGTACGACTACTTCGGCGGCACCCGCACCGTCGACGTGCACGTCCGCCGGCTGCGCGCGAAGCTCGGCCCGGACAACGAGTCGCTGATCGGGACGGTGCGCAACGTCGGCTACCGCTTCGTGGGCGTCCACGAGATGCGCGCGCCGGAAGAGCAGACCGCTCCGGCCTAGTAGCCGCTGCCGGGCGAGCTCGTCACGACGCCGGCCCGCGCGCCGCGTGTGCGAGGAGTCAGGACAGTGTGAGGAAGAGCTTCTCCATGGTGGCTTGATCCTCGGCACTGATTCCGTCGGGCGAGGTGAGGCACTCCCGCATGCCGGAGGACACGATCGCGAACCCGGCGCGATCGAGGGCTCGGTTGACGGCCGCCAACTGGGTGACGACGTCCCGGCAGTCGCGACCGTCCTCGATGAGGCGGATGACGCCTCCCAGCTGCCCTTGCGCTCGGCGCAGTCGGTTGAGGACGGGTGTCATGTCGTCGGAGGGGAGAGTGACCATGGGTGGGTGTCCTTTACGGGCTCGGAGTCAGTGGCTGATGGGTCAGGACGCGGTGGGTCCGGTCAACGAGGCGAGGGCCCGGGTGAGCCTGCCACGAGCGTCGGCGGCAACGTCCGCCAGCCGAGCGTTACCCGTCAGGGTCACCATGACGTCCGGATCCATGGCCTCGACGGCGGTTCGCCGCTCGTCGATCGAGCGGACGACGACGTTGCACGGCAGGAGAAGTCCGATGGACGGCTCGGCCTGAACGGCGGCGTACGCCAGCGGCGGGCGACAGGCACCCAGAATGACCTGCGGCTCGATGTCGGCGCCGATCTTGGTCTTGAGGGTGCCGGCGAGGTCGATCTCGGTGAGGACCCCGAAACCCTGGTCGGCAAGGGCCTCACGGGTCGCCTGGACCGCGTCGCCGAACGGCCGGTCGATGGTCGTGCTGAGGGTGTAGCTCATGAGAGTCCTCTTTCGTGTCGCGCCGGAGCCGTGGGTCGAATACCCACTGGGGTATGCAACGACGGGGCCGGCCGCACCATTCCTGCCGCCCCCACTCCCGCCGCGTGACGTAGACCACCGACAGATCCGCCTCGTCATGGAATACCCCTAGGGGTATGTACTCTTGTATCTCTCGATACCCCCCAGGGTATCGATTCATCCCCGTTACCCACAAGGAGCTCCTCATGTGCCGACCCGCCACCTGCAAGGCCTGCGGCAAGACCACCTGGGCCGGCTGCGGACATCACGTCGACCAGGTCATGGCCGGCGTCCCCCGCGCCGACCGCTGCCCCGGCCACCCCGCCGGCGCCACCGCGCCTCAGGTATCCCTCCTGCGCCGGCTCCGTGGCCGCAACTGACCCACGCCCGACCACACCGCGAAAGAGACCGACGTGACTTCCATCAGCCGGGCCACAACGCCCCACCACTCGACCCCATCCCCCGCTACCACCGACGGCGAACAACCTGACAAGAGACGTCATACCGGTCTGGCGCGCCTCGGAGCCTGGGCAGGGTCGCACCTCGGCGCGGTCCTAGTCCTGTGGCTGATCGCGCTGGCCCTCTTCGGGGCCTTCGCACCCAAGGTCGAGTCGGCCCTGTCCGGAGCGGGATGGCAGGACAGCGGTAGCCAGTCCGTCCAAGCGCGCCAGGTCATCCAGCGCAACTTCCACGGTATGGGTGCGACTGCCTTGCAGGTCGTCATCCACGACGGCACCGGGCCGATCGCCAAGGACCCCCATGCGCAGAAGCTCGTCTCCCAGGTCGAGGCGCTGCTCAAGGCCGACCCACGGGTGAGTACGGTCCTCGGCCCGCAACCGGGGTCGTCACTGTCGCGCGACGGCGCGACGGCGATCGTTCAGGCGGGCGCCGCAGCGGACGCGAACACGATGGTCCGCGCCGCGGACGATCTGACTGCGCCGCTGGCGCACCTGGCCACTCCCACCGTGTCGGTCGACCTCACCGGCGACAGCGCCCTGTGGTCGGACTTCAACAAGGTCAACCACGCCGCCATGATCAAGTCCGAGGTCCTGTCCTGGCCGGTCACCATGATCGTCCTGGTCCTCGCGTTCGGCGGCCTCGTGGCCGCCGGACTGCCACTGATGCTCACCATGGTCGGGCTGCTCACCGCCGCCGGCGCGCTGGTCATCTCCACCCACATCGCGCCCGTCAGCGTGTGGGCCCTGAACTTCGCGATGATGTTCGCCCTCGCGCTCGGGATCGACTACGCCCTGTTCCTG
This sequence comes from Allobranchiibius sp. CTAmp26, assembly GCF_017565405.1. Classification (GTDB taxonomy): domain Bacteria; phylum Actinomycetota; class Actinomycetes; order Actinomycetales; family Dermatophilaceae; genus Allobranchiibius. Next base: position 48,536 of record NZ_JAGEKR010000002.1, on the reverse strand, counting down.
GTCGTACGGTTCCGATCTGCACTGCGCCACCGGTCCGCCGCACCCGGAGACCGACAAGCCGCGGTCGACGCGATCGCCGAGACCATGGGCACCGCCGGCAAGGCCGTCGCATTCTCCGGGATCACCGTGCTGGTCTCCCTGTCCACCGTGCTGCTGGTGCCCAGCCCCGCGTTCCGTTCGATGGCCCTGGGCATCATGCTCGCCGTCATCGCCGTCCTGGCTGCCACGCTCACCCTGCTACCCGCCGTCCTGGGCACACTGGGCACCAAGATCGACGCCGGCCGCGTACGACTGCCCGGCACTCTCCGCCGCACCGCCCGTCACGCCGCCACCGGTCGACGAGGAATGGAACTGGTGATGCACCGCTGGGGCGCCCTGCTGCACCGTCACCCTTGGGCCACCGGCACCATGGCGTTGGCGGTCCTGGCGATCCTCGCCGCCCCGGTCGCGGGGCTGCGCACCGGGATGCCCTCGATCGCGATCATCCCCGCCGATCAGTCCGCGCGCGCCGGCTACCAGCAGGTCACCACGGCGTTCGGGCCGGGCGCACCCGGCATGCTCCAGGTCGTCACCCCCACCACCGAGGCCACGGCCACCCGAGCCGCCCTGTCCAAGGATCCCGGCGTCGCGGCGACACTGCCCGGGGGCCAGCACAACGGATGGACCATGGTGATGACCGTCCCCACCACCGACGCGTCCGCGAAGGCCACCGGCACCACCATCGATCGGCTTCGCACCGAACTGCCCCGCGGCACCCTGATCGGGGGTGCCGCCGCGGAGAACCACGACCTGGAGAAGGTGCTGTCCTCGCGCACTCCTCTCGTCTTCGGCCTGCTGATCGGGCTCGGCTTCCTGCTCCTGCTCATCGCGCTGGGCAGTCCCCTGGTCGCGTTCGTCGGCACGGTCACCAACCTCGCCTCGATCGCCGCGGCGTTCGGCGTCGGCAAGCTGATCTTCGCTGACGGCCACCTGTCCGGTCTGCTCGGATTCCAACCCCAGGGGTTCGTCGACGCGTGGGCGCCACTCTTCTTCGGCGCGATGCTCACCGGGGTCGCGATGGACTACACGCTCTTCCTGCTCTCCGCGGCTCGGGAGCACTACGACGCCACCGGCGACCCCCAGCACGCGATGCGAGAAGCGCTCCGCACCTCGGGGCGGGTGGTCGTCGCTGCGGCCGGGGTCATGGTCGCGGTCTTCATGACGTTCGCGTTGTCCGGGCCGCTGGCGCCCAAGGAGATGGGCATCATCCTCGCGGTCGCGGTCTTCCTGGACGCGCTGTGCATCCGGCTCATCCTGCTGCCGGTCGTCCTGCGGCTGACCGGCCGCGCGGCCTGGCATACCCCCGCCTGGCTGGCCCGGGTCCTGCCGAACGTCCGGTTCTCCCACTAGGGGGGCAGCGGCGACGTCAGCGGCGACGTCTCGGCCGTCAGTCGGTGCCGAGCTGGTTGCTCAACCCCAGGCGCAGGTGCTCGGTGTGGTCCAGGGCCTGGTCCAACAGCTCGGCCACGTGCCCGTCGTACAGGGCGTAGATCACCGAGCGACCCTGGCGGGTGCTGACGACCAGTCCGAGCGTGCGCAGCAGCCGCAGCTGGTGAGAGCACGCCGACTGCTCCATCCCGACCGCCGCCGCCAGCTCGGTCACCGGCAACGGGCCCTCGCGCAGGCAGTCCAGGATCAGCAGCCGCGACGGCGTCGCGAGGGCCTGCAGGGTCTGCGCGACGGCCGTCGCGGTCGAAGCACTCAGCCGACCGACCGCCGCCTCCGACGCACGAGGCGCCCCTGCATGACCCATGGGGCGAAGCATATTCGAGGAACGTATGAATTTATGTTCATGTATTCCTGATACCGTGACGGCCGGTTCGACGACGGTAACGGGAGCAGCGAGACAGATGGCCACACGATCACCGCAGCTCGATGATCACCGCCCTCATGAGCATCGGCACGACCATGACCACGACGGGTCGGGATGGGGGCGGATCCGGCATGCCGTCTCAGAGGTCTTCGGCGCCCACGCGCACGACAGCGCCGACCAGATCGACGACACCCTGGAGGCCAATGCCGAAGGCAGGCGTGCGCTCGTGATCTCGTTCCTGCTGCTCGCACTCACGGCCCTCGTCCAGGGCGCGATCGTCGTGCTCAGCGGCTCGGTCGCCCTGCTCGGGGACACGCTGCACAACATCGTGGACGCGCTCACCGCGGTCCCGCTGCTGATCGCCTTCCGCCTCGGGACCAGGGCGGCCACCAAACGCTTCACCTACGGCTACGGCCGCGCCGAGGATCTCGCCGGGGTGTTCGTGGTCGCGATGATCACGCTCTCCAGTGTGCTGGCGGCGTACGAGGCGATCCGACGGCTGCTGCATCCCCAGGAGGTGACCCACCTGTGGGCGGTCGCCGGTGCCGCGATCATCGGGTTCGCCGGCAACGAGGTCGTCGCCCGCTACCGGATCGGCGTCGGGCGCAGGATCGGCTCGGCCGCACTGGTCGCCGACGGGTTGCACGCTCGCACCGACGGTTTCACCTCGCTCGCCGTGCTCCTGGGCGCCGCCGGAGTCGCGCTCGGCTGGCGTGCCGCGGACCCCATCGTCGGGCTGCTCATCACCGTCGGCATCCTGGGCGTCCTGCGCTCGGCGATCCGGCAGGTCGGCGACCGGCTGATGGACGCCGTCGACCCCGACCTCGTCGACCACGCCACCGCGGCCGCCCTTGCCGTCCCGGGCGTCGAGGACGTCCGTGAGTTGCGGATCCGATGGATCGGACACACCCTGCGCACGGAAGTCGACGTCTCGATCGCACCGGAGCTCAGCCAGGCCGAGGCGCACGACCTGGCACACCACGTCGAGACCCGACTCGTGGCCCAGGTACGCCGGCTGACGGCTGCGACCGTCCACACCAGCCCCGCGGGCTCGCACCGCGCCTGAGACGAGCCATTCTCCGGCATACCCCATAGGGGTATACCGTATGAGCGTGAATAAGCCTGTGACGACAAGGAACGTGACCCGCCGGTCACTGTTCACGCTGGCCGCGGCTGCGGGCGTGGGCGTCGTCGGCGCGTGTTCGAACGACGCGGCGACGACCCGTACGGCGGCGTCCCCGAGCTCCCCTGTGAGACGCGTCGGCCCCACGGATCCACTGGTGCGACGGACGGAAGCAGGGCGGCCGGGAAGTGGGCGCACGATCGGCGCCGCGCTGAACGCGACCGCGATGAGCACACGGATCGGGGGCGCCCCGGTGCAGACCTGGGGCTACAACCGGGGACTGCCCGGCCCGCTGCTGCGCTCCCGGGTAGGAGACACCCTGGCCGTCGCGCAGCACAACGGCCTGCCCGAGGCGACCTCGATGCACTTCCACGGGCTGGCGCTGCGCAACGACATGGACGGCGTCCCTGCCCTGACGCAGGCCGCGACCGCGCCCGGTGCGGCGTTCACCGCGACGTTCAAGACCGCGCACCCGGGCACCTACTGGTACCACTCGCACATGGAACTCCAGCGCGACCGCGCGCTGTACGGGCCGTTGATCGTCGACGACCCGCACGAGCCGCTCCCCTACGACGCGGAGTGGGTGGTCCTGCTCGACGACTGGCTGGACGGGATCGACGGTCGCACGCCGGCGATCCAGGCGGCCACGCTGTCCAAGGGCATGGGCTCGACGGGCTCGGGCAGGTCCGGGATGTCGGGGATGTCGGGGATGAGTGGCGGCGGTTCGTCGACGGCCAGCCCGTTCCTCGGCAGCGACGGAGGGGACGTGAACTATCCGCTCCACCTGGTCAACGGTCGGGACCCGCTGGATCCGGAAGTGTTCCGGGCCAAGGCCGGGCAGCGGGTCCGCATCCGGCTGATCAACTCCGCCGGTGACACCGCGTACCGGGTCGGCATTCCGGGGGTCCGGCTGACCGTGACGCACACCGACGGCTTTCCGGTGGTGCACCAGGAGGTGGACGCCCTCGTCCTCGGGATGGGTGAGCGGTTCGACGTGCTGGTCACCGTGCCGGATCATCCCGTGCCGTTGACGGTGCTGGCGGAAGGGAAGACCGGCCGGACTTTCGCGATCCTGGATGCCGGCCGCGGCCGCCGCCCGACCGCCGCGAGCGTGCCGACCCGACTGGGCGGGAAGGTGATCGGGGCGAGGATGACGGCCGCCGACCCCTCAGTGCGGCTGGCGCCCAAGGAGGCGGACGTGACGCACACGCTCGCGATGACCGGCTCCATGTCGAGGTACGACTGGGGCATCAACGGCCGCCGGTACGACGAGTCCGACCCGTTCGCGTCCGCCGTCGATATCCGGGCCGGCCACCGGGTGCGCCTGGATTTCGCGAACCGCACGATGATGTGGCATCCGATGCACCTGCACGGGCACACCTTCCAGGTCGGGGCCACCGGGCCCCGCAAGGACACGGTCGTGGTCAAGCCGATGGAGACCGTCAGCGTCTTCTTCGACGCTGACAACCCTGGGCAGTGGCTGACGCACTGTCACAACGCCTACCACGCAGCCCGCGGGATGATGGCCGTCGTCTCCTACGTGCAGTGAACGGAATCCGCGGCGGCGAGGGTGAGCTCAGCCTCGCGGGGTGCGGCGAATCAGCCGGATGATGCTGACCGGCAGCGCGACCAGGACGAAGGCCGGCAGCAACCACCAGGCCGGGGCTGCGGTGGCGTGCGCAAGCAGATATGTCCCGTCCAGGCCGAGGACGACGAGAGCGGCCACGAGCCAGTCGTCGCCGATGACGAATTCCCAGCAGAACCGCCCGAAACCGACGATCCAGCGCATCTCAGACCGCCCCCGTGGCGCCCGCGTCGCGCGACGCCGGTCCGGGCTGCCAGCGACGGAATGCCTGGACGTGTGCCCAGGTGACGACCGCCGTGAGGGGAACGATGACGAGCAGTGCGGCGTCGCCGCCGGGCCAGCGCGCGCCGGCTCCCTCGGCCCCCCAGAAGGTGCCGAACGACACGAGCATCACGCCGACGACCAGCTTCATCGCGTTCTCAGGCACCCGTGCCAGAGGTGCGCGCACCGCGAAACCCGTTGCCGCCACGACGAGTACGGCGGCCAGTGCGGCCACTGCAGCCAACGGGACGTCGTGCTGGTTGCTGCCGAAGGTGAGCGCGATGAAGACGACCTCGAGCCCCTCGAGCAGGACCCCCTTGAACGCCAGGGTGAAGGCGAACCAGTCACCGACCAGCGGCCGTCGATCCGGGTCGGCGGCACGAGCCGCCGCGACCGCGCGCTGGTAGGCCGCGTCCTCGTCCCGCATGGCCTTCTGCCCGCTCGCGCGCAGGATCGCCTTCCTCAGCCAGCCGATCCCGAAGATCAGGAGTAGACCTCCGACCAGCAGTCTGAGCGCGGTCAACGGGATTGCGCTGACCGCGGGCCCGAGCACCGCGACCAGGACCGCGAGGACGGCGATCGCGGCACCGACTCCCGTCAGTGCCGAGCGCCGGTCGCGTGACGTCCCGGCCGCCAGCGTGATCGTCAACGCCTCGACCGCCTCCACGGCACACGCCAGGAAGACGGCGAGGAACAGTGCGGTGCCGGTCATCGGGCTCCTCGACTCATGCGGACTGGTCGACTCCTATCGTGCCGCTGCTCCGGTGCTCTCAAGCCCGGTACGCGCGCGACGCGGACGCTCTCGGATCGGTGGCGGGCGTCGTACCGGCCTGGACGCGCGGGCCGAAGACGTTGCGCAGTCCCGGCAGGACGCGGATCCGGTGCACTGTCGCAACCAGGATGCGGCGCACGAGGATCCACCCGAGGACTGCCACGGCAGCGCCCAGGATCAGACCAGCGAGGACGTCGAGGGGATAGTGCGCACCGATGTATACCCGGCTGGCCGCCAGCACGAGCGCCGCGAGGAGCGCGAACAGGCCGAGCTTGCGGCTCGCGAGCAGGATCCCGACGGCGGCCGCACCGGCCATCGTGGCGTGGTCGGACGGGAAGCCCGGATCGGTGCTGCGCGAGGCCAGGACCAGGATGTGGGGATGGGTCGCGTACGGGCGCGCTTCGTGGACCAGGTGCACGATCGGCTGGTTGACCGCGACGGCGAGCAGGGTGGCCACGCACGCCCACCCTGCCTTGGCCAGTCGCGCGTCGTCGGCGGATCTGGCCGCCCACAGACCGATCAACAACAGGACCGCGAAGAGCAGGACGCCGTACTTCGCGAACGCCTCGATCGATCCGTGCAGCCAGGGTGTCCGCTGAGCGATCCGGTTGACCCACAGGAAGAGATCCAAGTTGCTGCCGGTGTCCAGAGCCATCGGTGGGTGATTCCTTCGATCATGGTGCGGCCCGAGATTGCATCGTGCCTGCCGATACCGCATCGTGTGGTTGTTGCAGAATGCGAATAGTACTACTCGATGAATAGTAGGTCGGAATGCGGCGCCAGCCGGGTGCACTGGAACGGGAGGTCGTCGCGGCCATCGCCGCCGCGGGCGAGGAGTTGACGACCCCCCAGATCCACGCGGCACTCGCCCGCCCGCTGGCCTACACGACCGTGATGACGACGCTGGCCCGGCTGTGCGACAAGGGCGTGCTGCGCCGCGCTCCGGCGGGACGCACCTACCGGTACGGCCTGGTCGAGTCGACCGCCACCATGGGCGCGGCACTGGCAGCACACCAGATGCGGCGCCTGATGGACTCGCATGAGGACCGGTCGGCGGTGATGTCCCGATTCATCGGTGACCTGAGCGCCGACGACGCGCGCCTCCTCGCCCAGCTCCTGACCGAAGCCACCGGGGCTCCGCAGGCCGACGAGCCGGGCGGGCAGCCGTGACCGTCAGCGCACTGATCGCCTGCCTCGGAGCGGGCATCGCCCTGGCCGTGGCCGCACCCGTCCTGGTGCGCTCGATGAGGCCGGCGTCGGCGACGATGCTGCTCACCGCCGGCGCCCTCGCGGTGAGTGCCTGCGCCGGGTTCATCGCCTGCATCCTGGGCTTCGAGACGGTCGCGGGCATTCCGTTCATCGCTGCCGCCGGCGGCTGGAGCGTGCGCCAGCTGCACGGTTCGAACCCGGCACCCTGGGCGGGCCTCCTGGCCGGCGCTGTCGTGTCGGTCCTGCTCATCCGGTCGCTCACGACGTTCGTCGGCCAGGGCCGTTCGCTGTGGCGCTCGGCGGCTGCGTGCCGGCAGATGCCGAACGTCGCCGGGCTGGTCATCACCGATGACGCCGAATCACCCCACGCGCTGGCCGGATTTCCGGGACGGGTCGTGGTGGGCGCACCGGTGCTGGCGGCCCTCGGCCCGGGGCACCGGCGGGCGCTGATCGCCCACGAGCAGGCGCACCTCGTCGCCCGGCATCACGTCTACCTTCAGCTGGTGGAGGTCGCGACGGCGGCCAACCCGATCCTGCGCCCGGTGCGGCGGGCGGTGCGCCTCTCGACGGAACGGTGGGCCGACGAGATGGCCGCCGATCAGACCGGTGACCGGCGCGTCGTCGCCGGTGCCATCGTCGCCGCGGCCACCAGCGTCACCTCGGCGGAGGCGACGACCACCCGGCTCGCCTCTGCCGAGGACGCCGTGGCCTACCGGGTGCGGGTGCTGCTGCAGCCGCGACGCCGTACCCGCCTGCCCGCCGCGGTGCTCGGCGCCTTGCTGGTCATCGTCCCGGCCGGCGCGGCGGCCGTCGCCGCCCACACGGCCGAGGGCGCCTTCGAACGCGCTCACGCTCAGCTCGCCCACGCGCACCCTCCGCAGGTCAGAGGGGTGCACCGCTCGATCGCGGCAGGCGACCCGGCCGGCAGCAGGTCGCACACTGCGGCTCAGTAGCCTGGCGACGTCCCACGAGTTCGAGTCGGGACCAAACCGGCGCGTTGATCGATCCGCTGCCGCAGCACGATCAAGTGACAGCCATCGGCGGCGCCGCACTCCGTACAGATCTTCCGACAGGAGCTGACATGACCACGATCGCGATCATCGGAGCAGGCAAGGGCCTGGGCGCCGCCGTCGCTCGCCGGTTCGGCGAGGAAGGGTTCGCGGTCGGCCTGATCTCGCGGCACCGCGGACGAGTAGACGCCCTGGCGGCCGAGCTACAGGACGACGGCGTGCAGGCTGCTGGCTTCGTGGCCGATGTCCGCGACCCGGCGTCCATCGCGGCGGCACTGGAGCAGGTCACCGAGACCCTCGGCCCGATCGAGGTCCTGCAGTACAGCCCTCTGCCGCAGAAGGACTTCATGCGCCCGGTGCTGGAGACGACCCCGGCCGACCTCGTCGGCCCGATCGAGTTCTCGATCTACGGACCCGTCGCCGCCGTGCACCAGGTCGTCCCCGGGATGCGCTTCCTCGGCAAGAACCGCGGCACGATCCTGTTCGTCAACGGCGGATCGGCCGTCACCCCGGGTCGCAACGTCACGGGCACCTCGGTCGCGTTCGCCGGACAGGCGGCGTACGCGCAGCTGCTGAACGAGGTGCTCGGTGAGGAGGGCATCCAGGTCTCCCAGCTGATCATCGGCGGTCAGATCATCGCCGGCGACAAGGAGAAGAGCCCTGAGGTACTCGCCCAGCACCTGTGGGAACTGCACTCCGAACGCAAGGAGTTCCGCCGGCAGATCAGCGCCGACTGACCCCGTCGAGCAGCCCCTGCGCGGAACGCCCACCGTGTGACAGCCTGCGAAGAGAGCGATCGTCCCGCCATCTCGTGCGGGACCGCTCCCATTCGGAGGAGACCTCATGGCAGATCCCACGATCAGTGCCGTCGCGCTGGTGTGCACGCTCAACTCGAGCCCGACCGCATCGAGCAGTGAACTGCTCGCGCGTCAGGTGCTCGAGGCGATGCCCGGTGTCGCGAGCAGTGTCGTCAGGGTCGTCGACCACGACGTGCGGCCCGGGGTCGAACTCGACATGGGTGAAGGCGACGCGTGGCCGACGATCCGCCGACAGGTGATCGACGCCGACATCCTGGTCCTGGCCACGCCGACCTGGATGGGTCAGCCCAGCAGTGTCTGTCAGCGCGTGCTGGAGCGCCTGGACGCGGAACTGTCCGAGACCGACGATCACGGTCGCCCACAGACCTTCGGGAAGGTCGGCGTGGCGGTCGTGGTGGGCAACGAGGACGGCGCTCACCACATCAGCGGCATCATCTACCAGTGCCTGAACGACGTCGGGTTCACGATCCCGGCCCAAGGCGTGAGCTACTGGAACGGCGAGGCCATGCACAGCACCGACTACAAGGACCTCGACAGCGTCCCGGAGACGACGGCGGCCACCACCAAGGTCGCCGGGGCCAACGCGGTGCACCTGGCGAGACTGCTCAAGACGCAGGGGTACCCGGCGACCGACTGAGCGCGCTCCGGCGTACCGAACGAACGCCGGCCGGACACCCCGCGGGTGTCCGGCCGGCGTCGCCGTTCAGGGGTGCAGCAGGACCTTGGTCCACCCGTCGAGCCGGTCGTCGAAGTTCTTGTAGCCCTCGGCGGCCTGGTCGAGGTTCAACTCGTGCGACACGATCAGACCCGGGGTCAGCTTGTCCCGGTGGATCAGGTTGCGCAGCTGCCGGTTGTACTGCTTGGTGTTGCACTGGCCGGTGCCCATCGACTGGCCCTTGAAGAAGAACGTGCCGAAGTCGAAGCCGAACTTGCCCTCCTTGGCCAGATCGTCCTTCGCCTCGGGGTCCTCGGGCACGAACACACCCACGACTCCGATCCGCCCGGTGGGCCGGACCGCCTGGATCAGGCTGTTGATGGTGATGCCCGGCCGTTCCTGACCCTCGTGGTCGTGCGCCTGGTAGCCGACGGCCTCCACGCCCTTGTCGGCGCCCTCGCCGCGGGTGGCGTCCAGGATCTGCTGCACCGCATCGCCCTTGCTGTCATCGATCGGCGTCGCATCCACCTGCTCGACCAGCTTCAGACGGTCCGGCTGACGGTCGACCACGAAGACCTGGTCGGCGCCCCGCAGTCGCGCCGAGATCGCCGCCATCAGACCCACCGGGCCGGCGCCCCAGATCACCACGGACTCGCCGATCCCGACCTGCGCCAGTTCGGTTCCGTGGTAACCGGTCGGCAGGATGTCGGAGAGCATGACGTAGTCCTTCTCCTTCTCCCGGGCGTCCTCGGGGAGCACGAGCGCGTTCCAGTCGGCGTACGGCACCCGCAGCAACTCCGCCTGACCGCCGTTGTACGGACCCATGTCGGCATATCCGTACGCCGCGCCGGCGGAACCGGGGTTGGTCGTGAGACAGAAACCGGTGCGACCCGCCTCGCAGTTCTTGCAGAAGCCGCAGCCGATGTTGAACGGCAGGCAGACCATGTCGCCGACCTTGACCCGGTCGACGCCCGGGCCGACCTCGATGACCTCGCCCATGTTCTCGTGGCCGAGGACCTTGCCCTCCTCCACGTCGGTGCGGCCCTCGTACATGTGCAGGTCGCTCCCGCAGATGTTCGTGGTGGTGATCTTGATCAGAGCATCCGTCGGCTTCTCGATCGTCGCGTCCGGGACCTCGTCGACGGAGACGTTCTTCGGACCGTGGTAGACCAATGCGCGCATCATGCGTCCTTTGCTTGAAGGCGTCCACGACAGGTCGCGGACGGGCTGAGCTGCTGTTGTCGACCCGTGGGCCGGCCGTTCCAGTACCGAGGTGGGGGATCTACCACTCCCTCGATCCGGCGGATCGGATCCGGGAACCCCATACGCCGATCCGCTCGCTGCCGCTGGCCTCGGAGCACTCGACCTGCACGACGCAGGATCGGCACCGATGTGCTGCTGCCTCCCGGTCGTCGACGTTGTTACTCGTCCACAGGGACGGATCGGTCTCACACGGGACATGTCCATCGGCCGAGCGCACGACGCGGAGGGCGTCGTGCAGACGGCGCTGGCTGTCGCTTGCGTCCTTCGGTGGGATCCATTTCATGCGCCTGTCTCCCTCTCACCGAGTTCGCCCAGGTCGACCTGGGACGTCTCGTGCGGGATACCCATCGAGCGCACACGTGAATCACTCACCGATCGACTCGCACAGGCCCCTGGCGGTGTCCGATCCGATCGCGCACCGCCGTCGACGAACGGACGGGCGTCTGGTGGAATCGCCGGTATGACGCTCACCGCCGAGCAGGTCCGTGCCCAGCTGCCCGATCTCGCACGCGCCGCCGAGGACGCCGACGGCGTGGCCCCCCTGTCCGAGCAGACCTTGCTGACCGCCCGGCGCGGGCAGGCCTCCGATGACACGACGAGTGCACGGGGCACAGAGGGCACAGACGAGGGCGAGCCCGCGATGGTGTGGCACGACGTCGACGGTGAACTGATCGCGATCGCGATTTCCGACGCGAGTCGCACGTCGTACGAGTTGGTCGTCCACCCCGCGCACCGGCGCCACGGTTACGGCGCCAGCCTGCTGGATCTGGTCGTCAACGAACACAGTCCGGGCGCCCGGGTCTGGGCGCACGGCGACCTGCCGGCCGCCCGGTCCCTGGCCACCAGCCACGGGCTGCGCGTGGTGCGCGAGCTGTGGATGATGGCCCGACCCGTGCTGGGTGAGCCCGCGATCGCGGAGCCGTCCCTGCCGACGGGGTTCGCGTCCCGGCACCTCGTACCGGGCGCGGACGACGAGGCGTGGCTCGCGGTCAACGCACGCGCGTTCGCCCACCACCCCGAGCAGGGCCGGATGACCCTGGCGGACCTGCAGGAGCGTATGCAACAGGACTGGTTCGACCCTCGCGGCCTGCTGCTCATCGAGGACGTCAGCGGCCAGGATCCCGTTCTGGCGGCGTCGCACTGGACCAAGATCGAGCCGCCCGGTGCCGCGGAGGGCGAGGTGTACGTCGTCGCCGTCGACCCGGCGTACCAGGGTCTCGGCCTCGGCCGCGCGGTCACGGCGCTCGGTCTGGCGCATCTCGCGGCGGCAGGTGTGCGCACCATCGACCTGTACGTCGAGGGCGACAACGCGCCCGCGATCGCGACCTACCGCGGCTGGGGGTTCGAGAAGGCCAGCGCGGATGTGATGTACACGCTGTAGCCATGGATTGACCGGTGTCCAGGCGTTCCCGACCGTGGGAGGATCGCGCCATGGAATCCCAGTCCGGAGCCACGTCCCACCGCATCGACGAGAAGACCGCCGAGAACGACCGGACGGAGGACATCGACCATTCGACGTCCAGCGACGCGAATCTGGTGCGTCTGGCGCGGCGTTCGGCGGGCGCTCATGCCCGCGCGCGCGGTGCGAACGGTCGCTTCGTACGCGTCGCGCCCGAGCTGAAGTTCGACCCCCAGGACGAGGAGCTGCCCGACGACCGGTTCCTGGACCGGGAGATCTCTTGGATGCAGTTCAACGAACGCGTCCTGCAACTCGCGGCCGACCCGGCCGTGCCCCTGCTCGAGCGGACCCGGTACCTCGCGATCTTCGCCAGCAACCTCGACGAGTTCTTCATGGTGCGGGTGGCCGGCCTCAAACGCCGCATCGCCACCGGCCTCGCCGTACGCTCCGCCTCCGGCCTGGAGCCCCGCGAGGTGCTCGACGAGATCTCGCACGCCGCGCACAAGCTGATGCACGTGCACGCCCAGCTGTTCCAGAAGCAGATCCGGCCGGCCGTGCAGGACGAGGGCATCCGGATCCTGCGGCCCGCGGAGCTCACCGACGCCGACCGCACCCACCTCGGCGACCTGTTCCAGTCGCGGATCTACCCGGTGCTGACGCCGCTGGCCGTCGACCCGGCGCACCCGTTCCCCTACATCTCCGGACTGTCGCTCAACCTCGCGGTGATCCTGATCAACCCCAAGACCGAGCGCGAGCACTTCGCCCGCGTGAAGGTGCCGCCGCTGCTGCCGCGGTTGATCGAACTCGAGCCCGACGAGGGGGAGGATCCCCTCTTCAACACCCGGTTCGTGGCCATCGAGGACGTCATCGCCGAGCACCTGGGGGCGCTCTTCCCGGGGATGGAGGTGCGCGAGCACTTCACCTTCCGGGTCACGCGCAACGAGGACCTCGAGGTCGAGGAGGACGACGCCGAGAGTCTGCTGACCGCGCTGGAACGAGAGCTCACCCGCCGCCGGTTCGGGCCCCCGATCCGCCTCGAGGTCGCCGACGACATGGACGACCACGTGATGGACCTGCTCGTCCGCGAACTCGGCGTGCACGAGCGCGAGGTCTACCGGTTGCCCGAACCGCTGGACCTGCGCGGACTGAACGCGGTCGCCGACCTGGACCGGTCCGAGCTGCGCTGGCCCGCGTTCGTGGCGATGGTCCACCCGGATCTGGCACCGATCGAGCGGTCCACCCAGTCCGACGTCCTGGAGGCGATGCGCGGCGGCGACATCCTGCTGCACCACCCCTACGACTCGTTCTCGACCTCCGTGCAGGCGTTCATCGAGCAGGCCGCGGCCGATCCCCACGTGCTCGCGATCAAGCAGACCCTCTACCGCACGTCCGGCGACTCCCCCATCATCGACGCCCTGATCGAGGCTGCCGAGACCGGCAAGCAGGTGCTGGCCGTGGTGGAGCTCAAGGCACGCTTCGACGAGGAGAACAACATCACCTGGGCCCGCAAGCTGGAGCGCGCGGGCGTGCACGTGGTCTACGGGATGGTCGGGCTGAAGACGCACGCCAAGCTGTGCCTCGTCGTACGCCAGGAGGGTGAGTCGATGCGGCGCTACTGCCACGTCGGCACCGGCAACTACAACCCGAAGACGGCGCGGCTCTACGAGGACCTGGGGATCCTCACCTGCGATCCCGAGGTCGGGGAGGACCTGTCCCGGTTGTTCAACCAGCTCTCCGGGATGGCGCCGCGCGCCAAGTTCCGCCGGCTGCTGGTCGCACCGCGTTCGGTGCGCACCGGCCTGGTCGAGCGGATGAGCAAGGTCGCCGAGGCCGCGCGCGGGGGTAAGGACGCCCGCATCCAGATCAAGGTCAACTCCCTCGTCGACGAGCAGATCATCGACGCCTGCTACCGCGCGTCCCAGGCGGGCGCCAAGGTCGACATCTGGGTCCGCGGCATCTGCGCCCTGCGACCGGGCATCGAGGGCCTGTCGGAGAACATCAAGGTGCGCTCGGTGCTCGGGCGCTTCCTGGAGCACTCCCGCGTCTTCCGCTTCCAGGTCGAGGGCGAGGACGACGTCATCTTCATCGGCAGCGCCGACATGATGCACCGCAACCTGGACCGGCGCGTCGAGGCGTTGGTGCGCATCACCGCACCGCGCCATGTCGCGACCCTCGGCAACCTGCTCGACCTCGGTGTCTCGGACGAGACCTCGTCGTGGGCGTTGCACGGAGACGGCCGGTGGGAGCGTCACAACCTCGACGAGCACGGGGTGCCCCTGAGCGACCTGCAGCAGCACCTGATCGATACCTACGCCAAGCGCCGCAAGAAGGCGCGGCGTCGGTGACCGCCCCGGGCGGTGGGCAACCAGCTGCGGGTGCGCTCGTATGGCGTCGCAAGAGTGGGGTGCTCCAGGTCGCCTTGGTGCACCGACCGCGGTACGACGACTGGTCCTGGCCCAAGGGCAAGCTCGACCCCGGTGAGTGCTGGGCCGGCGCGGCCGCCCGGGAGGTCCTGGAGGAGACGGGGCTGCAACCGCGCCTCGGCGTGCCCCTTCCCCGCGCCGTCTACGGCCTGCGTGACGGCAGTCTCAAGGAGGTGCGCTACTGGGCGGCCCAGGTCGTCGGAGGGTCGGGAGACCTGGAGAACGAGATCGACCAGATCGAGTGGCTCACCCCGCCCCAGGCGCGGGCGCGGCTGACCTACGCGCGGGACTCCCTGCAGTTGCAGGCGCTGCTCGACGCGGACCGACGCGGCGCCCTGCGGACCTGGGCACTGGTGCTCGTCCGGCACAGCGACGCGGTGTCACGGTCCTCATGGAACGACTCCGACACGGATCGCCCCCTCAGCCAGGCGGGCAGGAAGCGTGCCGATTCCCTGACGGCGGCGCTCGGCGCGTACGGCGTGCGCCGCCTGGTGACCTCCCCGTCGGCCCGGTGCGTGGCGACCGTCGCGCCGTACGCCCGCGCGCAGCACCTGCAGCTCCGGGAGAAGCGCGGGCTCTCCGAGGAGGTCTTCGCCACCGAACCGGAGCGCGCCGTGCGGCACGTGGAACGTGCGCTGGACCGCGGCGAGTTCACCGCGCTGTGCACCCACCGGCCGGTCCTTCCGGCCCTGCTCCGACGGCTGGCCGAGCAGGCGACCCCCGGTGCGGCCTGCACCGCGCTGCTCGAACGGGCCCGCGACGGGCTGGAGAAGGGTGAGGCTCTCATCTGTCAGATGGTCGACGTGGGCGACGCGGCCCGGGTCGTGTCGGTGGAGCGCAACCGGCCCTGACCGGCGTACCGACTCCCGCTCGACACTTTCGCTTGACCGCCTATATACCTCACCGTCTCCCGGTGTCGGTGTCGTCGCCGCCCGATTGATAGGTGTCGTTCACCCGGCGTTCACCCGGTAGGGGCCAACGGGTCACCCGGTCTCCTTAGCGTGCGGTCTCGTCGGGCCAGTCGGGTCCGCCAGTCGTTCGTGTTTATGTCGCCTGACCCGAGAGGTCCCACGAAGTGAAGATCACGTCCATCGGCCGCGCCAGCGGTGTCGCCGTTGCCGCAGCCCTCGCCCTGTCCGCCTGCGGTAGCTCCTCCAACACCGGCTCGACCGGCTCTGGCTCCGCCTCCGGCTCCGGCTCGTCCTCCAGCTCGAGCGTCGCGGCCGGCACCAAGACTGCTGACAGCAGCTGCTTCAGCGGCAGCCTCAGCGGCCAGGGCTCGACCGCCCAGGGCAACGCCATGCAGCTCGCGACCACCGACTTCGCCAGCAAGTGCTCCGGCGCCAAGGTGAACTACGCCCCCACCTCCTCGGGCCAGGGCGTCACCGCATTCCTCGCCAAGCAGGTCGGCTGGGCCGGTTCGGACTCCGCGCTGAACTCCGAGAAGGGCGAGCCGGCCAAGGCCGCCGCCGCGTGCGCATCCCCGGCCTGGGACCTGCCGATGGTCGTCGGCCCGATCGCGGTCGCCTACAACCTCAAGGGTGTCGGCAAGCTGACGCTGACGTCGACCCTGATCGCCAAGATCTTCAGCGGCAAGATCACCGCCTGGAACGACCCGGCGATCGCGGCCGCGAACAAGGGTGTGAAGCTGCCGAGCACCAAGATCTCCGTGTTCTTCCGCTCTGACTCCTCGGGCACCACGGACAACTTCACCAACTACATGAACACCACCGACCCGACCGACTGGACCGCCAAGCACGCCAAGGCGTGGGCCGGCAAGGTCGGCCAGGGCAAGCCCAAGAGCGCGGGCGTCGGCTCCGCCGTCAAGGCGACCGACGGTGGGATCACCTACGTCGAGTGGTCCTACGCGATCACCAACAACCTGACGATGGCCCAGGTCGACAACGGTGGCGGCGCCGTCGCGCTGACCGCTGCGACTGCCAGCAAGGCCGCCGAGGCCGCGAAGATCGCCGGCACCGGCAACGACCTGAAGCTGAAGCTCGACTACGCCACCAAGGCCGCCGGGACCTACCCGATCGTCCTGGTGACCTATGAGATCGTCTGCAGCAAGTACGCGGATGCGACCACCGGCAAGGGCGTGAAGTCGTTCCTGTCCTACTTGGTCTCCCCGGAGTTCCAGGGCAAGCTGTCCACGGTCGGGTCAGCTCCGCTGCCCTCGGCCATCCAGGCCAAGGTCGTGACCGCGGTCAACGCCATCAGTTGATCGACCTCGGGCTCCGCGAGACTCTGGGAGTCTTGCGGAGCCCGAACCGGCCCTCTCCCTCCCACGCCTTCCGAGGAACTCATGTCATCGATCACCGGAGTCTCCGTCGGCGACGGACTGTCCGATCCGTCCGACGGTCCGGATCCGGGTGCTGGAGCCTCGACCGGTACGACGGGTGATCGGGTCTTCGGCGGTCTGGCCATGGGTGCCGGGCTCCTCGTGGTCGTCGTGGTCGCGCTCGTCGGGATCTTCCTCTTGGCGCAGGCGATCCCGGCCATCGGCAAGGACCAGATCAACTTCCTGACCTCCCGCGAGTGGAACGCCGCGGGCCAGCGCTTCGGGATCGCCCAGTTGCTCTGGACGACGGTCGTCTCCTCCGTCGTCGCGCTGCTGCTCGCCGTGCCGTTCTCCGTGGGCATCGCGCTCTTCCTCACGCACTACGCACCGGCGTGGCTCTCCCGCATCGGAGCTGTCCTGATCGACCTGCTGGCCGCCGTGCCCTCGATCGTCTACGGCATCTGGGGCATCTACGTCGTGGCCCCCAAGTTCACCCATGTGCAGAACTTCCTGCAGGACTGGCTGGGTTGGATCCCGCTCTTCAAGGCAGTACCAGGCGTGACGGGCGGCGCCACGATCCTCATGGTCAGCGTCGTACTGGCGGTGATGATCCTGCCGATCATCACCGCGCTGTCGCGCGAGGTGTTCGCCCAGACCCCGGTGACGCACAAGGAGGGCGCTCTCGCGTTGGGCGCCACCCGCTGGGAGATGATTCGCACCGCGGTGCTCCCGTTCGGTCGGCCGGGAGTGATCAGCGCCTCCATGCTCGGTCTCGGACGGGCTCTCGGCGAGACCGTCGCCGTGCTGTTCATCCTCACGGCGCTGCCGGGCGGACAGCGCTTCACAGCATCCCTGATGAACGGCGGAGCGACCTTCGCCTCTCAGATCGCCGGCGACGCCCCGGAGAACCAGAACAACGCCGACGCGATGGGAGCCCTCATCGCCGCCGGACTGGTGCTGTTCATCCTGACGTTCATCGTCAACGCGATCGCCCGAGTGATCGTCGAGCGCCGTAGGGAGTTCTCTGAGTGAGCACCACGAACCAGGGCAGCAGCGCCGCACCGGCCCCTGCCGTCGACGAAGCCCTCCCCGACCTCGACACCGGTCGCTCCGGCGGGCGGGCGTTGCGCAACAACGCGGCGACCGTCCTTGTGTGGCTGGCCTTCCTCATCGCCCTCATCCCGCTGGTCTGGATCTTGTGGATCGTGGTGTCGAAGGGCTGGCACTCGGTCGCGTCCATGACGTGGTGGCAGAAGGACCAGTCCGGGGCGCTCCCTCCCGGCTTCGACACCAACATCCGCGGCGCCCGACACGCGATTGTCGGCACCGTCGAGATCGGCCTGATCACCTCGTTGATCGCGATCCCGATCGCCGTGATGACGGCGATCTATCTCGTGGAGTACGGCCGCAGCGGCGGGCGCACCAATGCCCGCATCGCACGGGTGGTCAGCTTCATGGTCGACATCCTGAGCGGCATCCCCTCGATCGTCGCCGCGCTCTTCGTGTTCGCCGTCTGGGTGACCACGTTGCAGCAGCAACTGGTGCCGATCTGCGTAGCCCTGGCGTTGACGATGCTGATGATCCCGGTCGTCACCCGGTCCACCGAGGAGATGCTGAAGCTCGTACCGAACGAGTTGCGTGAGGCGTCGTATGCCCTCGGCGTGCCGAAGTGGAAGACCGTGGTGCGGGTCGTGCTCCCCACTGCCATCTCCGGCATCATCACCGGTGCGCTGCTCGGGCTGGCCCGCGTGCTGGGCGAGACCGCGCCCTGGCTGTTCCTCACGACGTACTTCCAGTACCTGACCTACAACCCGGCGGCCTCGGCGGGCATCGCGTCCCTGCCGACGCTGATCTACAACCAGTCCGGGAACATCAGCAGCCCGATATCCGCGGACCGCGTCTGGGGTGGGGCCTTGACCCTCATCCTGCTTGTCCTCGCCATCAACCTCCTCGGCCGGCTGATCGGTCGACTGACCCGGGTCAAGCGCTGACCCGTCTAGACGAAAGCGACTGAATCAACCCCATGGGCAAGCGAATCGACGTCAAGGACCTCAACGTCTTCTATGGCGACTTCAAGGCGGTGGAGGACGTCACGATGACGATCGAGCCGCGGTCCATCACGGCCTTCATCGGACCGTCGGGCTGCGGCAAGTCAACGTTCCTGCGCACGCTGAACCGGATGCACGAGGTCATCCCCGGCGGCCGGGTCGAGGGGTCCGTGCGGCTGGACGACCAGGATCTGTACGCGCCCGGAGTGGACGCGGTCGGCGTACGGCGCACCGTCGGCATGGTCTTCCAGCGCCCCAACCCGTTCCCCACCATGTCGATCCGGGACAACGTGACCGCCGGGTTGCGCCTCAACGGCGTCAAGGGCAAGAAGCTGCTGGAGGAGAAGACCGAGCAGTCGCTGCGAGGCGCGAACCTATGGAACGAGGTCAAGGACCGCCTCGGCAAGCCCGGCGCCGGACTGTCCGGTGGTCAGCAGCAGCGGCTGTGCATCGCGCGGGCCATCGCGGTCGAGCCGCAGGTGCTGCTGATGGACGAGCCGTGCTCGGCGCTGGACCCCATCTCGACGCTGGCCATCGAGGACCTGGTCACCGAGCTGAAGGACCGCTACACGATCGTGATCGTCACCCACAATATGCAGCAGGCATCGCGGGTGTCGGACAAGACGGCGTTCTTCAACCTCGCGGCCACCGGCAAGCCGGGCCGCCTCATCGAGATGAACGACACCCAGAAGATCTTCAACAACCCCGAGGTGAGCGCGACGGAGGACTACATCTCCGGTCGCTTCGGCTGAGCTGAGGAGCGCGCAGCGGAGGTTGCGGGCGAGCGAAGCGAGCACGCGGCCGAAGCGGAGCGCGACGAAGCTCAGCCGAGAAGGCACAGCTGCGCATCTCAGGACCAGTGCACCGTCGAAGCCGCTCCGCACCGCAGCATGCGTGCGCGACAGTGGGCGCCCGGGCGTCAGGGTGGGGTACGGCGAGGTGCGCGGTTTGCGTCCGTGGCCAGGGCTGCAGCACTGGCCGGAGACGCAAAACCCCCACCTCGGCGTGCGCAGCAATGTCGAGGCCCGACCCAGCCCGGCTTGAGCAGGCGTGCACAATTGCCGGGTGGCGAAGGACAAGGACAAGAAGAAGCGGAAGAAGGCTTCAGCCGACGTCCCTACGCCCGCTCCGGAGCCCGACAGTTCCACCAAGGACGACGGCAGCTTCGCCTACGGGTTCTGCAAGAGCTGCGAGTGGCGGGGCCGGGCGCGACGCTCGCGGGACAAGGCGCGGGCTGACGCCAAGGACCACGAGAACTCCTGCAAGGGCACCCACAAGGTCAAGCTGAAGACGACCGACCACCGGGACTGACGGGTCGCCCTACAGCGACGCACGCGGTCAGCTGGCCCAGGAAGTGTGCGCGTCGGGCCGGGAGCGCCTCACGGCGCGTGGCCGCTCGTAGCGGCTTTATTTGGGACCCGGGGCTGCCGCGGCCCGACGCACACCCGATCCTAACGGGGCGACCGGCCGGAATGTTCCGCACCGGGGGCTCGGTCGATCGATCGTCGCTGCGCAGCGATCCGGGCTCCGGCCGATCTCCCACCAGGGCAGCCGCATACGGTGGCTGCATGCGAACCGTGATGCGCCCCGGCGACGATGGCGTGAAGCCCTATCCGTTGCTCAACTCGCTTGTCGTTCCGCGGCCCATCGCCTGGGTGTCGACGGTGTCCGGCGACGGTGTCGGCAACCTGGCGCCGCATTCGTTCTTCACGGTGGTGTGCGCGGATCCGCCGATGGTCGCCTTCTCCTCGGTCGGCGAGAAGGACACTGTCCGCAACGTGCGCGACACCCGTGAGTTCGTGGTCAACGTCGCGACGCAGCGTCTCAAGCACGCGGTCAACAACAGTTCGGCGCGCTTCGATCCCTCGGATGACGAGGCCGCCGAGCTCGGCCTCACGATGGAGGACAGCGACACGGTGCGGCCGCAGCGGGTCGCGGCGTCGCCGGCGTCCATCGAGTGCGTGATGCACACGATGCTCCAGCTCGGCGACTCCACGCTGATCATCGGTCGGGTGACGGCGTTCGCCATCGATCCGGACATCCTCGACGGCGACCACCCCACCTTCGAGGGGCTGGCACCGATGTCGCGGCTGGGTCTGGACGAGTGGGGCAACCCGCCGGAGGTCATCCACCTCGACCGACCGGGCCCGCCGTCGGACATCCACCGGTTCGACTGACCCGGAAGATCCACCGACCCGCACCCTGACGGCGTTCGCGACGGTTGACGGCGTTCGAACGCCGTCAACGAACGGGAACGCCGTCAGCGTCGTACGGCGGCCGTGCCGTCAGTCGAGCTTGCCGGCCCGCCAGAGCGCGGCGCAGCGGGACAGATCGCTCGCCGTGGTAAGCAGCGCAGCCGCGCGAGTGGTCTGCGTGGACGCCGCACTGTCCGCATCGTCGACCCGGTGGGCGCGACCGACCGAGACGACCCGGCAGAACGCCGCTGCGCGCTCGAGCGCGACCGCGAGGTCGCCCTCGAAGACGCCGGCGAGGATCTGATCGGTCAGCTGCTGGACGGCCTCGGGTGTCGGGGGCTCCGCCGACCCGGCCACGGCGTGGGCGACCTCGGCGCTCCCGCGACCGGCCTCGTAGTCGCGTGCGGCACCGACCGGGTCACGGCGTACCCATTCGCGCAGCGTGTAGAGGCGCCAGAGCGCGCCGGGGAGACTCGTCGCGGGCCGGTCGGCCCACAATTCCGCGAGCGTGGAGATGCCGAGCTCGTCGACCAGGTTGACGAGCTTGGCCGTCACCTGCGGATCGTGCGCTGCTCGGCCGGTCCCGACCAGTGCCGCCGCGGTCTCGTGCGCGGCCTCGGACAGCTCGGCAGGGTCACTCGACCCGGCGTACGCCTCCAGCTCCCCGGACGAACGCAGAGCCGGGCGGCGTGGTGGACGAGAGTCGTTGTCGGACACTAGGTCTCACTCCCTCGATGAGGGTCCGTAGATGGCCGAGCCGTTCGGCTCGAGCGTGAGCACGCCACCGCAGCACTCTGCATCCCACGAGGCGAGCAGCTCGCTGTCACCGCCGAACGGATGGGTCGCGCAATTAGCTGACAGATTGACGACGACTGTATAACCGCCACGTTGGTAGGACAGCACGTCCCCATCACGGCGCACGTCGGTCACACCGAGCGTCGGATCGGCGAGGTGGGGCACCGCACGTCGCAACCGGATGAGCTCCTGGTACCAGGCCAGCAACCGGGTGTGATCCGGCCGCGCGACCTCGTCCCACCGCAGCGTGGAGTCCTCGGCAGTCGATGCGGCCTGCGGGTCGGGCACCGCATCGCCCCACCCGTGCTCGGCGAACTCGTTGCGCCGCCCCTCGGACACGGCCTTGGCCAACTCGGGCTCCTGGTGGTCGGTGAAGTACGCCCACTTCGTCGAGGCACCCCACTCCTCCCCCATGAAGAGCATCGGGGTGTACGGCAGCGTCAGCAGCAGGGTCGCCCCCGCGGCCAGCCTGCTGCGGCCCACCAGGTGCGAGAGACGTTCACCGGTGGCCCGGTTGCCGACCTGATCGTGGGTCTGCAGCGACGCCACGAATTTCCAGCCCGGGGTGAACGCGGGTACGACGGGCCGGCCGTGGTCGCGCTGCCGGAAGCTGGACCAGGTGCCGTCGTGGAAGAACGGCGTACGGGCGATCTTGGCGAAGGCGCCGGGGTCGGTGAAGTCGGCGTAGTAGCCCTGCGACTCCCCGGTCAGCAGCACGTGCAAGGTGTGGTGCACGTCGTCGGCCCACTGACCGGCCAGGCCGAGGCCACCGTCTCCCCCGTCGCCTCGAGCCGTGACGGTGGCCGGGTCGTTGCGGTCCGACTCGGCGATCAGCGTGAGCGGTCTGCCCGACTGCGTTGCCAGCTGGTCGGTTTCGGTGGCGAGCTGCTCCAGGACGTGCACCGCACGTTCGTCCACCAGGGCGTGCACGGCATCCAGCCGGAGAGCGTCGAGGTGGTAGTCACGGAACCACATGAGCGCGTTGTCGATGATGAAGCGGCGTACCTCGTTGCTTCCTGGGGCGTCGAGGTTGACCGCAGAGCCCCAGGGCGTCTGGTGCCGGTCGGTGAAGTACGGACCGAACTCCGACAGGTAGTTGCCGCTGGGCCCCAGGTGGTTGTAGACGACGTCCAGACACACCCCGAGGCCACGCGCGTGGCAGGCGTCAACGAACCGTGCCAACGCCTGCGGACCGCCGTACGCCGCGTGCACCGCGTAGAGGTCCACGCCGTCGTACCCCCAGCCGCGATTGCCGGGGAAGCTCGCGACCGGCATCAACTCCACCAGCGTCACACCGAGGTCGACGAGGTGGTCGATCTGCTCGATCGCGGAGTCGAGCGTGCCGTCGGGGGTGAAGGTGCCGATGTGCAGCTCGTAGATCACCGCGGCCTCGAGGGACGCTCCCAGCCACGCCTGATCGGTCCACGAGAACGTCGACGGGTCGACGATCTCGGACGGTTCGCCCGGACCCTCGGGTTGATACCGCGAGCGCGGGTCCGGGAAGGGACCCGCGCCGTCGACCCGGTAGGAGTACCGCTGCCCCGCAGCGGCGGGCCGGTCGGTGGTCCACCGCTCACCGGTGCGGGTCATCGGCACCGTCTCGTCCGCCAGCACCAGCTCCACGCGCTCGGCCGTGGGTGCCCACACCTCGAAGCCCTGCATCAGGCCACCTTCTCCAGGAACAACACGGGCGTGCCGGCGAAAAGGTCCGCCGCAGCGATGCGTTCATCGACGTCGAACGACCGACCGCTCAACAGGTCGGTCCAGGTGCCCGACTCCAGGGTCACCGTCTCACCGGTGAAACCGCCCTCCCGATCCCACCGTGAGGGGGCCCGCAGCACCAGCGTCGCGAACGTCGCGCGGCGACCACGATGCAGCACCCCGGACACCCGACCCGGTGCGTGAGCGCGGACGAAACCGACCACGTGCTCGGAGTCGGACAACACCGGCGTGTATGACGATTCGCCACCGAACGCGGCCGGCTCGCGGTGCCGCGCGGCGAGCACGGCAGCGACCAGCTGCAGTTTCTCGACGGCCAGATCCGAGCGATCCGTCGCGCCCAGCGACCGCGCGCGGGCGGCGTAGTCGACGGGCCGCCGGTTGTCCGGATCGACCAGCGACAGGTCCACCGACTCACACCCCTGATAGGTGTCGGGGACCCCGGGCATCGTCAGCTGGATCAGCTTCGCACCCAGGGTGACCGCCCGGATCGCGCCGCTGTTGGCGGCGACCACGCGGTCCAGAGCCTCGTGCAGCGGCCCCTCGCGCATCGCGGTGGTGGCGAAGTCGATGACGCGCCGCTCGTACTTCTCGTCACCGTCGACCCATGCGGTGTGCTCCTTGGCCTCCCGCAATGCCTTCTGCAGGTAGCCGGTGAGCCGCTCGTCGCCGATGTCGCCGACGCCGAGCAGGGTCTGCCAGACCAGGTGGGCCGTGGGCAGGTCGACGTCTGCCGTGACGGCGAGTTCCCGTGCGATCCGGGATAGTTCGGACCACGCGGCCGGGTCGCCGGCGACGGCCAGGATGCGCGCGCGGGTGTCCTCGCTGCGTTTCGTGTCATGAGTCGACAGGGTGGTCATCGTGTGCGGCCAGTACTCCTGCTGCCACGCCGCCCAGTCGTGCAGGGACGCCGGTGACGCGTTGCCGAGCACGGTCGGGTCGCTGCCGACCTCGTTGAGCGCGATGAGCCGGTGCCAACGGTAGAACGTCGTGTCCTCGATGCCCTTGGCCATCACCGGGCCCCAGGTCTGCTGCAGCCGGACCGCGAAATCCGTTGCGGCGTCGTCGTCCTCGGCCATCACCGTGAGCGGCACGAGCGCCTCAAGCGTGGCCGAGAGGTCGGGCCGGGCCTCAATGGCGCGCCCGAAGGCCTCCGCCAGCCGCTCGCGCGCGACCCTGCTCATCCGGTGCTCCGGGCGCACGTACGCGCGGTAGACCTCACCGGCCACCAGCAGCTCCACGATCGCCTCGCGCAACTGCTCGGTGTCCAGGTCTGGCAGCGCCTCACGGGCCCGACGGATGAGCCGTTCGACCTCCGGCGCCAGCGACTGCGCCACGACCTGACGCTTGGCGGCCAGCACCTCTTCCTCGAAGTCGGCGTCGCCGCCGGTGGCAGCCCACTCCTGCGCGATCACGGGCGCGGCCACGGGGTCGGTGAGTGCGGCCTGCAGCACGCGGAGGCCGTCGTACCCGGTCGTGCCGGCGCACTGCCAGTTGCGCGGCAGTCGTTCGTCCCCCTCGAGGATCTTCTCCACCCAGATCGGGGTGCCGCCACGGCACGCTCGCGTGAGCCGCTCCAAGTACTCCACCGGGTCGGCGAGACCGTCGGGGTGATCGATCCGGAAACCGTCGATGAGCCCGCGGTGGTGCAACTCCAACAGCAGCGCGTGGGTGGCGTCGAAGACCTCCTGGAGCTCCACGCGCACGGCGATCAGTCCGTCGACCTCGAAGAACCGGCGGTAGTTGAGCACCTCATCCTTCTCCCGCCAGCTCGCCAGCCGGTAGTGCTGCCGGTCGAGCAGGGCGGCGAGGTCCTCGGTGTGCTCGGAGCCGAGCGCCAGCGGGAAGACGTGATCGAAGTAGCGCAGCACCGGCTCGCCGTCGAGCTCGTCGCGGGTGATCTCCCCCGCGTCGAGCACCTCCTGCAGCGACGACCCGAGGATCGGCAGCCCGAGGCGCCCGCCGCCGGCCTTCCAGTCCACGTCGAACCACTCCGCGGTCGGCGCATCGCGCCCGTCACGCAGCAGCTCCCAGACCGGGTGGTTCACATTCTCCGGCGCCACGAACGACATGTGGTTGGGCACGACGTCGACCACGATGCCCAGGTCGTCCGCGTGCGCCGCTGCGACCAGTGCCTCGAAGCCGGCGAGGCCGCCCAGGTCGGCGCTGATGCGCGAGTGGTCCACGACGTCGTACCCGTGCATGGAGCCGGCCGCCGCCTGCAGGATCGGCGACAGATAGAGATGGGAGACGCCGAGGGAGCGCAGGTACCCGGTCTGGGCTGCCGCGTCCGCGAAGGTGAAGCCGGCGTGCAGCTGCAGGCGGTAGGTGGCGGTCGGTGTCTGGCTCACATGTCCTCCGGTTCGATGCCGCGGGGAGTGCTCGGTGCTGCCCGCACCTGCCACGCCACGCTCGTTGCCTCGACCACGTCAGTGGTCGAGGCGGTTGAGTCCGAGGACCACGACGACCGCGGTGCCCGCATCGTCGCACGCGGCGATCGGCAGCTGGGCGTCGATGCCCCAGTCGTGGTCACCGGCGGGGTCGTCGATGACCTGGCGCACTTCCCAGACGTCCTTACCTTCTCGGATCTGCAGATATGCCGGCCCGCGCGCCGCCGAGCCGTCACCCATCTCGTCATGGTCGGCGAAGTACGCCGCGAGATCCTCGACCCACGCCCGCTCGTCCATCACGATCTCGGTCGGCGGCTCGGTCGCCGCGGCGGCGTCCCGATCGAGGACGGCGAGCGCGACGATGTCCCGGCGCGCGGCCAGCTGCACCCGGCGGAACATCGCGTTGCGGATCTGCACCCGGAACGCGCGGGGGTTGCTCGTGATCGACCGCTTCTGGGGCGGTGCGGGGGTCGTGGTGAGGAGTTGCGCCGCGGGGTCGTTGAGCCGGTCCCACTCGTCGATGAGGCTGGAGTCGGTTTGTCGGATGACCTCGCCGAGCCACTCGATGAGGTCGGCGAGCTCGGGCGTCTTGCGAGAATCCGGCACCGTCTGTCGCAGCGTGCGGTAGGCGTCCGTGAGGTAGCGCAGCACGATCCCCTCGGACCTGCTGAGCTCGTACTGCTTCACCAGGTCCGCGAACGACCATGCGTACGAGTACATCTCGCGCACCACTGCCTTGGGCGAGAGCGCGTTGTCGCCGACCCAGGGCTGGTTGCTGCGATAGGTCTCGAACGCCGCGTCGAGCAGCTCGGCCAGTGGCTGCGGCCAGGTGACCTCCTCCAGCAGCTCCATCCGCTCGTCGTACTCGATCCCCTCGGCCTTCATCCGGGCCACGGCCTCACCCCGGGCACGGAAACGCTGCCCCATCAGGATCGGTCGGGGATCCTCCAGCACGGCCTCGATCACCGACACCGCGTCGAGCGCGTACTCGTCGGACTCGGGGTCGAGCAGTTCCAGCGCGGCGAGTGCGAACGGCGCCATCGGCTGGTTGAGCGCGAAGTTGTCCTGCAGATCGATGGTGAGGCGCACCCCGCGCCCGTCGACCTCGGGGGTGTCGAGCCGTTCGACGACGCCCGCCGCGAGCAGTTCCCGGTAGAGGTCGATCGCCTTGCGGGACAGACGTGCCCGTCGACGCGGGTCCTCGTGGTTCTCCCGCATCAATCGACGCAGGCCCTGGAACGGATCGCCGTCGCGCGCGATGACGTTGAGCAGCATGGAGTGGGTCACCCGCATTCGGGACTGCAGGGCCTCGGGCTCGGCGCCGACGAGCCGGTCGAAGGTCTCCTCGGTCCAGTTGACGAAGCCTTCCGGCGGCTTCTTGCGCTGCACCCTGCGCAGCTTCTTGGGGTCGTCGCCGGCCTTCGCGACCAACCGTGCGTTCTCCACCGCGTGCTCCGGCGCCTGCACGACGACCGACCCGCTGGTGTCGAAACCGGCACGGCCTGCGCGACCGGCGATCTGGTGGAACTCCCGCGCCTTGAGCACCCGCTGGCGCGTGCCGTCGTACTTGGTGAGACCGGTGAAGAGCACGGTGCGGATCGGCACGTTGATCCCGACCCCGAGAGTGTCGGTGCCGCAGATGACCTGCAGCAGACCCGCCTGGGCGAGCGTCTCGACCAGGCGGCGGTACTTCGGCAGCATCCCGGCGTGATGTACGCCGATCCCGTTGCGCACCAGCTTGTTCAGCGTCTTGCCGAAACCGGCGGAGAAGGGGAAGTTGACGATCGCCTCGGCGATGCGCTCCTTGTCGGCCTTGCTCGCGATGGTGATGCTGAGCAGCGCCTGGGCCCGTTCGAGCGCCGACGCCTGGGTGAAGTGCACGACGTAGACCGGCGCCTGGTGGGTGCTGAGCAGCTCCTCGATCGTCTCGTGGATCGGTGTTATCGCCCAGGAGAAGGACAGCGGCACCGGGCGGTCCACGCCGGTCACGACGGCGGTGGACCTTCCGGTACGCGCGGTCAGCTCCCGCTCGAAGAGTCCGACGTCACCCAACGTCGCCGACATCAGGACGAACTGCGCCTGCGGCAGTTCCAGCAGCGGCACCTGCCAGGCCCACCCGCGTTCGGGCTCGGAGTAGAAGTGGAACTCGTCCATCACGACCATCCCGACGTCCGCCTTCGCCCCTTCGCGCAACGCGATGTTGGCGAGGATCTCGGCGGTGCAGCAGATGATCGGGGCGTCGCCGTTGACCGACGCGTCGCCGGTGAGCATCCCGACCTGATCGGCGCCGAAGACCTCGCAGAGCGCGAAGAACTTCTCCGAGACCAACGCCTTGATGGGTGCGGTGTAGAACGAGACCCGGTCGTCGGCGAGCGCGGCGAGCAGGGCGCCCGTGGCGACCAGGGACTTCCCGGAGCCGGTGGGTGTGGACAGGATCAGGTTGGCGCCGGCCAGGATCTCGACGACGGCTTCGTCCTGGTGCGGGTAGAGCGTCAGCCCCTGCTGTGCCGTCCACGTGGTGAAGGTGGCATAGACCTCGTCGGGCCCGGCGTCGGGTGGAAGGGCGTCGAGGAGGTTCATCGCCTCCAAGTTTCCCCTACCCGCGCCGGCGCGCGGACCACCGGCGCGGCGCGGGTCAGGCGGGGCGGGTGCGCTGCTCGCGAGCGCGCAGCACCAGACGGTCGCCAGCCCGGGCGCGGGCCGCACCCAGCGCAATCTGATCGCTGGTGCTGCCGCGGAAGCCCGGTTCGGCGTGCGCCAGCCACTCCAGCGCCCGTGGCATCACCGCCTGCCACACATCGAACCGGTGACCGGCCTGCGCGAGATAGACGGCGGTGACCGACATCCGCCCGTGCGTCGCGCGGATCAGGTTCTCGCTCGGCGGCCCGGCGAACCGGTCGCCCTCGGAGACCTCGACCCACACGTCGACGGGAGGCGGCTGGCGTCGTACGACGCTGAGCATGGAGTAGCGCGCGGGCCATGCGTTACGACGGCCGTACGGCAGCCAGTTGCCCCAGTCGGGGTTGTTGTAGGTGCCGAAGAGCAGCGCCGCGCCGTACTGCTGCGGGTGCAGGAACGCGCTCACCTCCGCGCAGAAGCCGCCCGCGCTGAACCCCATCACGGCCCACGACGCCTTGTCGGGGCGTACCCGCAGGTGTCGCACCGTCCACGCGGGGACGGTCTTGGTGAGCCAGGTCTCCATCGCGATGCCACCGCTGTTGGTGCACTCGGTGTCGATGCCCGACGGCGTGTAGTCGGGGACGACCACGACCGGCTCGACGAGGCCGGCGGCCTGGTGGGCGTGCACGATGATGTTCTGCAGGCCCATCCGCTTGGAGTAGTCCGCGGGGCTGCCGGGGACGCCGGCGTACGCCTCGATGACCGGGTACGTCGCCTGCTGCGGGCCGTCGACGTACGCGGGCGGCAGCCAGACCATGGCCTTGCCGGCCCCGCGGCCCGCGGCCCGGCCGAGCCCGGGGATGACGACGTGCACCCACTGGCCGTGCGGGACGGAGCTGATGCGCAGCTTCGCGTTGCGAGCGAACACGGCCCGCTCCGCACCGAACAACCGTTGCGCACGCAGGTTGGCGGCCGCCGCCTCGCGCCCGTTGTACTGCGCCGACTGCAGGTTGCCCTTCAACGCCTCGCGTTGCACCGCCGGTGGCGTGCCGCTGATGTCGCGGGCGAGGTCGGACCAGCTGGCGTACCAGCCGTTCTGCTGGTTCAGGGTCGCGGCGACGGCCAGCACGGCCAGTGCCGACGCGCCCACCTGGGTGGCGAGCCGCCCGAGCACCATCGTCGGCCGACGCGCCGCGAGCAGCGGCCACACCAGAGCGACGGCCACGATGGCCGCGGCGCTGAGCACCCACAGCAGCACCACGAGCACCGCGCTGTTCGGTTCGAACATCTGAAGATCCCCGTCTCCTTAGGCGCAGCATCGCGCGCCTCATATGCTCGCTCGCTCGCCTGAAAGCTCGATGAGTAAGCGCTGCACGCACCGCGCAGGGCGTTGTGCGCTTCGGGGGCCCCTCCGGCACTCGTCTGTACGGCGTTTTCGCGGCGGCGAAGGCGTGCAACTACGCTGTCGGGGCGCTGCACGCGCACGGGCCTTTAGCTCAATTGGTAGAGCTGCGGACTTTTAATCCGTAGGTTCCGGGTTCGAGCCCCGGAGGGCCCACTCAGGCAGCCCACGCCGGTCATGCTGCTGGGTTCTGCCCGGGCCTGGTGGGCATGAGTCCTGGCGTGAGGTCCCAGGTGACACCGGTGGTGGTGACCTGGGCGGTGAGCAGGTCGCGGTGGACGATGGTGTGGTGGCGTGCGCAGAGCAGTGCGGCGTTGGTCAGGGTGGTTTCGCCGCCGGCCCACCAGGGCGTCACATGGTGAGCGTCGCACCAGTCCGGTGGTCGATCACATCCGGGGAAGCTGCAGTGCTGATCTCGGTGGATGATCGCGGTCCGTAATCCGCCGGTGAAGAGGCGTTTGGCACGGCCGACGTCCAGCGGTTCAGAGTCTGTGCCGAGGACGGTCGGGATCAGGTCCGCATCGCACGCGAGCCGCCTCAGCGTGCCCCCGTCGAGGTAATCCCCGTCGGTGGTGCGTCCGATGCCGGGCAGGTACGTCGGTGCGGATCCGCTGTCTGGTGAACCGAGTTCGAGCCGGCCAGCGTCGCGAAGCCCTTCGTACAAGGTCGAGTAGTCCATGGTGACCAGGATCTTCGCGGTCCCACCGAACTCCCCGACCGGCCGCTGCGTCGTGCTGTCCAGAACACCTGCCGCGGTGTCGACCAGCCGCACCAGCGCGTCCGCGCGGCGCTTGGCCGGAGTGCGGGTATCCCGCTCGGGCGTATCGGTCTCGGTTTCCAGCAGGGGACCCGCATCCGACGGGCCGTCGGGTGCGCTCGGGGTGTCGGCGGGGCAGGCTCGTGGTGCCGGTGCGGACAAGGCTCGCAGGGCGTGTTTGACGACGCCGGCGTGGCCACCGGAGAGTTCGGCGACGAACCGGGTCAGTCCGGAGGCCAGCTCGGCCCAGTACACCGACTCGCACTCCTGCTGGCGTTCCTCGTCCCGGACGAGGCGTTCGGGGGCGTACTCGCCCAGGATCCGGGTGCTCAGCTCCCGCAGAGTCCGCCAACCGTGATCCGACAGCGACAGGTACCGACCCAGCAGGTCGTCCCGGTCCGCGCAGGGCAGCTGGGGCAGGATCCGGGGCACTTCCCGCAACGCGGCCGCCGCCACCGGCACGCTCGCGGACCCGGTCGCCAAGGCATCGGCCACGACCCGGTTACGTGGATCGGCGCAGTCCACACCCACGGCACCGACCCGGCGTACGACGCCCGGTTCCACACCGGCAGCCTGGCGGGCCACCCACGCGGGCGCACCGGTCGCGGTGGAGTTCGCGACCGTTCCCCGACCGAGGGCGTCCGCGGTGGCCAGGGCGGCAACGTTCTCTCCCCGTGTCCCGATCTGCAGCATCGACCCGACGACCTCGCCCAGCTCGGTCTCACCCAGTTGATACAACGCACCGGGCCACTCATCCAACGCGGTCTTGAACTCGCCCAGCAGACCCATCAACCGGGCACCCGTGCCCGGCGCGGCGGGTGCCTGCAGGTCGCTCGTCGACTGCGCCATGGCCCCTCCTCGGGCTGTCGGTTTCCAGATCGTCCTTATACGTTGAATCATACGCGTGTTCGAACAAAGACACAAGGGTGAATCTCGCCAATACCGCTGCGAATATTAATCATTCGTTCAAGAGTTATCCACATCCCCCTCCACGCGGTGGGGATTTCATGGGTTATCCACACCCGCCGGCGGACCCCACCGGCCGACTGCGTATGTCGCGATACGGATGTGACACCTGCGCCGCGTATGGCACGCGAATCGCGCAGTCGGCAGATGGCGCCAGGCGCGAATCCCGCAGTCGGCGAATGTGCCGGGGCGACCCGCAGCCGGACGCCGACGGTAGCTTTGCGGCGTGGCTGAGCCCGAACGGCACGCGTGGATCGATGCCGGAGCCGGTATCGCGGGCGACATGCTGCTCGGCGCCCTCGTCGACACCGGAGCCCCCCTGTCCGCGGTCCAGGACGCGGTGGACGCCGTCGTACCGGGCACGGTCCGGGTGACCGCGCACGAGGTGACCCGGGCGGGGCAACGCGGCACAAAGATCGACGTCGCACCCATCGCCGCCGATCAGCCGCACCGCCGGTGGTGCGACATCCGGGAACTCATCGCCGAGGCACCCCTCCATCCGGCCGTCGCGGCGTCGGCGCAGCGGGTCTTCGAGACGTTGGCGGCCGCCGAGGGGCGGGTCCACGGGGTGGATCCCGCGCAGGTGCACTTCCACGAGGTCGGCGCCTGGGACTCGATCGCCGATGTGGTCGGTGTCTGCGCGGCCCTGCACTGGCACGAGGTGCGGTCCGTCAGCGCAGGCCCGATCGCGGTGGGATCGGGCCGGGTGACGGGCGCGCACGGCGACCTGCCCGTGCCCGTGCCCGCGGTGCTCGAGCTCGGGACCGGATGGGAGCTGCTCGCGGGCGGCACCGGAGAGCTGGCCACCCCGACCGGCGTCGCAATTGTGCGAGCCCTGGCGGCGACCTGCGAACCCCTCCCCCCGATGCGAGTGCTGACGGTGGGTGTCGGCGCCGGCACGCGGGACATCCCCGGGCGGGCCAACGTCGTACGCGTCTGCATCGGTGAGCGCACCGCGGTGACCGGGCAGGCGGTCACCGAGGAGCTGTGGGTGCTCGAGGCGAACGTCGACGACCTCGACCCGCGAGTGTGGCCGACGGTCCTCACCGAGCTCGTCGACGCCGGTGCCGCGGACGCGTGGCTCACCCCGATCCTGATGAAGAAGGGACGCCCGGCACACACGCTGTCCGTCCTGTGCTCCGTCGGCGACCGACCGCGCCTGCAAGACCTCGTCCACTCGCTCACCAGCACTTTCGGGAGCCGGTCGTACGCCGTCGATCGCGTTGCGCTGCAACGGGACTGGCGGACCGTTGAGGTGCACGGCCGACCCGTCCGGATCAAGGTGTCGCTGGACGCCGCCGGACGGATCCTGCATGCGACACCCGAGTTCGAGGACGCAGCGGCCGCCGCGCGCGGCGCGAACGTGAGCGTCCGCCAACTGCTCGACGATGCCGCCGCTGCCGCGGCGGCGCACGGCCTGCACACAGGTGCGCTGCTGCCGCCGACCGATTCCTGACCGGTAGGGCCGGCCCGCGAGTCAGTCCGCGGGCGCGGCGATCTGCGCGGCCAGGTGGCCGGCGCCGTACCCGTTGTCGATGTTGACGACGGCGACTCCAGGAGCGCAGGCGTTGAGCATGGTCAGCAGCGGTGCGAGACCGCCGAACGCCGCGCCGTACCCGACAGAGGTCGGCACGGCCACGACAGGCGCCGACACCAGGCCGGCGACCACGCTCGGCAGGGCACCGTCCATGCCTGCCACGACCACGATGACCCGCGCGGCCCGCAGCACCGGCAGCCGCGCGAGGATCCGGTGCAACCCGGCGACCCCGACGTCGACGACGAGTTCGCAGTGCCGTCCGAGGTAGGTGGCGGTCAGCACCGCTTCGCGCGCCACCGGCAGATCCGAGGTGCCAGCACACACCACGACGACCGGGCCACCGACCGGCACCGGAGGCTCCGGCGGCCACGCGACGAGACGGGCGGTCTCGTCGATCGCCGCATCGGAGAAGACGTCCGCCAGAACGTCCAGGTGGTCATCCGAGCACCGGGTGAACAGCGTTGCGCCGGAGGGCTTTTCGCTCGGGTCGGCATCCCGTAACGCCTGGGCGATCGCGCGCACCTGGTCCGGACTCTTGCCCTCGCAGTAGACCGCCTCGGGGTAGCCCCGGCGCGCCGCCCGCTGCAGGTCGAGCTCGGCCACCCCCTCCAGGGGATCCGGCTCAGCCACCGTTCACCGCCACGAGGGGCAGGCTGAAGGCGCCGGACTGGATCCCCACGAGGTCGAGCGCCACGAAGTCGAATCCGGCCCGCCGCCCGGCGGCGACCAGCTGTTCGCGCAGCGGTGACGTGGCCGCGCGGGTCAGATCGTCGACGGTCACCTCGACGCGCGCGACCTCCCCGTGGTGACGCACCCGGCAGTCGGCGAAGCCGAGCTCCCGCAGCGCGTGCTCGACCGCCTCGACCTGGGCCAGCCTCTCTGGGTCGACGGGCGTGAAGTGCGGGATGCGGGACGCCAGGCAGGGTGCGGCCGGTTTGTCGGCGTTCGGCAGTCCGAGCTCACGGGCGAGCGATCTCACGTCGTCCTTGGTGAGTCCGAGGTCCGCGAGCGGTCGCAGCACGCCGTGCTGGGTCGCCGCCAACGCGCCCGGCCGGTCGGGACGACGGGTGTCGTCGGCGTTCTCGCCGTACGCGACGGCCGTGAGACGGTACGCCGCGACGACGTCGCTCCCGATCCGGGTGAAGAGCTCGTTCTTGCAGTGGTAGCACCGGTCGGGGCCGTTGGCCCGGTACGCCGGGTCGTCACCCTCGTGCGTGACGATCTCCACGACGGGGACGCCGATCGCGGCGGCGACATCATGGGCGCCGGCACGTTCGTCGGCGGCCAGCGACGGCGAGACACCGAGGACGGCGACGACCCGGTCGGGGCCGAGCGCGCGTACGGCCAGTGCGAGCAGCAGCGAGGAGTCGACGCCGCCGGAGTAGGCGACCCCGAGGCGCTGCACACCGTCGAGCGCCCGCTCGACCTGCGGGGTGACCGACGCCAGATCTCGATTCATGACCTCAGCTTCCCTGACGACCTGGGCTGAGCCGGAAGAGCACCTCGCCCGCGTCGGGCACCACGAAGCTGCCGGCAGCCGCCTCCGCGTCCAGGTCGACCGAGTCCGGGTCGAGGTAACCGAGGTTTGCGGCGCGGCAGACGTCCTCCGGTATGCCGGTCGCGAGGGTGACCGTGACCCGGAACGCCTCGACGCCGGTCTCGGGGTCGTACGTGCCCGCACCCCGCAGGTGCGTGGAGTGGGCGAGGGTCCCCCAGTGCATGTGCTTGAAACGGTCCCACTGCTTCACGAAGTAGTCACGACAGTGGTAGCCGATGGTGTTGATCTCCGGGTGGCTGGTGGAGATCTCGGTGATGTGCGGCGCATAGAGGATCACCTCTCCGCCGTCGGCGACCGCGGGCTCGAGCTTGTAGAAGCCCTTCGCGCCGGTCCAGATGTCGTCGTACATCGTGGGCACCATCGAGATGACCCGTTGTACGGGCTCGTCGAGGTAGGCCACGTGGGTGGCAGCGCAGACCTCGGCGGAATCGACCCACGCCGAGATCGTGTCGCCGAAGGAGATGGAGTGCAGGTCACCGGTGCCGGCGGCTCCGACGAAACAGAAGGCGAGCTTCTCGGCGGGTACCAGTGCCGCCCCCTCGTTGATCAGGGCGCGGACCGGGGTGACATCCGTCGTACCGATGATCTCGGCCGAGGTGATCAAAGCGCCGATCCAGTGCGAGACGTCGATGATCTGCTGACCGGCCACCCCCGGGAAGAAGTACTTGTTGCCGCCGGAGATGCCGACGACCTCGTGCGGCAGGACCGGCCCCACGACCAGGGCCACGTCGTGCTCGACTACCGCCTTGTTCAGCAGCACCGGCACATCGAGGCTCAGCCGGCCCTCGGACAGCTCCGCCAGGCGCGCGGCCGGGATCGTGCCGAGATCGGCGAAGGTCTCCGGACGCCACCACTCGTGGTTGAGCACGGTCATCCCCGGATAGGTCTCCTGCAGGGCGCCCGGCGCGTACCCCAGGTGCCGGGCGATGGCCTCCTCGTTCATCGCCTGGTGCGTGCCGAGGGCGATGAGCACCGTCATCCGCTCCACCCGGCCCGCGAGCGCTTCGTGCACGGCGCCGAGCAGGAGGGGCAACGGGCAGCTGCGGGTGGCGTCCGGCACCAGGATGCAGATGCTGCGCCCGTCGAGGTCCACCGTGCCCAGCCGCTCGAGGACGAAGCGGCGCACCTCGTCCTCGCTCAGCACACCCTCGACGCCCCCGATCCTCGTGACGGGAAGGTGGGTCTGCGCGGGGCCGTCGGCGAGGCTCGTCATGCCTCCACCTTCACCGGCCACCCTGCGAGCGGCAAGTGGGACCTGCCCGTGGTGGGGTGATCGAGCGCGCGACGATGGCACCATGACGTCCTTCGCTGCGCCCACGGATCGGCTCACGCTCTCGCCCGACCGGCTGCTCCCCGCGGACCCGGGCGTCCGGGCGATCGCGCGACGGCTGTACGCCGCGGTCCAGGACCAGCCGATCATCTCCCCGCACGGACACGTGCCGGCGCAGTGGCTCGCCGACGACTCGCCGTTCGGCGATCCGACCTCCCTGCTGCTCTCACCGGACCATTACGTCTTCCGCCTCCTGCATGCGCAGGGAATCCCCCTGGAACAACTCGGCGTCGGCGACGACACCCCGGACGCGGAGGGTGCCCGGCGCGCCTGGCGGTTGTTCTGCGGTCAGTGGGCCGCCTTCCGCGGCACGCCGAGCCGGTTCTGGATGGAGACCGTGATCGCGGACGTCTTCGGCGTCACCGTCCGCCCCTCCCTGGAGTCCGCCGACTCCATCTACGACCAAATCGCCGACGCCCTAGCCCGTCCGGAATTCCGGCCACGGGCGTTGATGGACCGGTTCGCCATCGACGTCCTGGCGACGACCGACGACCCCGTCGACGACCTGCGCTCCCACGCCGCCCTGCGCGACGACGCCGGATTCGCGCACCGGGTGGTGCCGACGTTCCGGCCGGACAAGTACCTCGAGCCCGCCCGGTCCGACTTCCCCGACCTCATGGCAGCGCTGGCGCAGGCCTCGGGGATCGACACCGGCTCGTACGCCGGGTACGTCGCGGCCCTGGCCGATCGTCGTCGCTACTTCAAGGACCACGGCGCCGTGTCCTCCGACCACAGCCACCTCGACGTCGTCACGTTGACGCTGGACGACGCCGAGGCGGCCCGGATCTACGACGACGCGATCGCCGCGCGGGTGCGGCCGCAGGACGCCACGGCCCTGCGCCGGCACATGCTCGTGGAGATGGCTCGGATGGCCACCGAGGACGGTCTGGTCATGACGCTGCACCCCGGCGTCCACCGCAACCATCACACCGCGACGACGCGGCGCTTCGGGCCGGACACCGGCAGCGACATCCCGGTGACGGTGGAGTTCACCCAGGGGCTGCAACCTCTGCTGGACGAGTTCGGGACAGCCGACGGTTTCCAGCTGATCCTCTTCACCCTCGACGAGACGGTCTTCTCCCGCGAGATCGCCCCTCTCGCCGGGTTCTACCCGAGCGTCTACGCCGGCGCGCCGTGGTGGTTCCTCGACGCACCGGATGCCGTACGCCGCTTCCGCGCGGCGACCACGGAGACCGCCGGCTTCTACCGCACGTCCGGTTTCGTCGACGACACCCGGGCCTTCCTGTCCATCCCCGCCCGGCACGACATGTCCCGTCGCCTCGACGCGGGGTACCTGGCCCGCCTCGTCGCCGAGCACCAGCTCGAAGAGGACGAGGCGCTGGAGACTGCCCTCGACCTCGTGACCACTGTGCCGACCACGGCCTTCAAGCTGTGAGCGGGCCGCTGCGCCCGCTCGACCGCCGTCGGGACGGCCGCCCGCCCGCACCCGTGCGCCTGGTACACCTCGGGCTGGGCAACTTCTTCCGGGCGCACGCGGCCTGGTACACCGAGCACGCCCCCGATGCCACCGAGTGGGGCTACGCGGCCTTCACCGGCCGGTCGCCGGCGGCCGCAGTCGCGCTCGGCGCGCAGGACTCGCTCTACACGCTGCTGGTCCGCGGCCCGGACGGGGCCCGCCCTGAGGTCGTCTCGAGCCTCAGTGCGGTCCACGCGGCCGACGACATGGTGGCGCTGCGGGCGTATTTCGCGAGTCCCGACCTGGCCGTGGTGACCGCCACCGTGACGGAGGCGGGCTACTGCCGGTCCTCCACGGGTGACCTCGACACCGAGTCCCCCGCCGTCCGCGACGACATCGCGGCCCTGGTGGCCGACCCGGTCGCCGGGGTCGTGGCCACGACACCGGGGCGCATGGTGGCCGGCCTGCTAGCCCGGCGCGCCGCGGACGCCGGGCCGCTCGCCGTCGTCTCCAACGACAACCTGCCCGACAACGGCGCGGTGATGGCGAAGGTCGTCGGCCAGCTCGCCACCGCTGTCGATCCGACGCTGACCGGCTGGATCGAAAACAACGTCTCGTTCGTCACGACCGTCGTCGACCGGATCACCCCGCGCACCACCGACGAGGACCGCACCGAGGTGTCCCGGCAGCTGGGCGTGGACGATCCCGAGGTTGTGCCGACCGAGCCGTTCACCGAGTGGATCCTCGCCGGGGACTTCCCCAGCGGCCGACCCGCCTGGGACGACGCCGGGGCACGGTTCGTGCAGGACGTACGTCCCTTCGAGCAGCGCAAGCTCTGGCTGCTGAACGGCGCCCACTCGCTGATGGCGTACGCCGGGTCGATCCGCGGCCACGAGACCGTCGCCGAGGCGATCGGCGACCCCGTGGTGAGTGGGTGGGTCGAGCAGTGGTGGCGGGCCGCCTGCGCCCACCTCGAACTTCCCGCCGCAGAACTCGACGACTACTGCGCGAGCCTGCGGGACCGCTTCGGCAACGCCGCCATCCGGCACCTGCTCGCACAGATCGCCGCCGACGGTTCGCAGAAGGTGCCGATCCGAGCGGTGCCGGTGATCCTGGCCGGGCTGGAGGACGGACGGGTCGACCCCGGTGCGACGCGTCTGGTCGCCGGGTGGATCGCCCACCTGCGCGGCCACGGTGCATCCGTGAGCGACGTACGCGCTGACGAGGTCACCGACCTGGCGCGGGGTACGTCGGACGAGGCTGTCCAACGCGTGCTGAGCTGGCTCGGGATCCACGACGAACGGGTGAGGCAGACCGTCCTTCGGCAGGTCGCCGAGCTGGACAAGCGGGCGGCCGGCTGAGCCGTACTTGACGGACCGTATTCCACCCTGCACCGCGAAGACGACCCTCCCTGCGGTCAACCGCAGG
This sequence comes from Allobranchiibius sp. CTAmp26, assembly GCF_017565405.1. GTDB lineage: Bacteria > Actinomycetota > Actinomycetes > Actinomycetales > Dermatophilaceae > Allobranchiibius. The sequence goes on along the minus strand of NZ_JAGEKR010000002.1, from coordinate 9,724 downwards.
TAAAGAGGGCATACAACCTGTCTGAACTCTTCGCGACACGCCGATAACGACCAGATACACAGGGATTCAAAGCTCTTCCGGCGGGCGCCGGCTACCTAGATTCCGTGGCCTCACGTGCCACACGCGCCCCAAGGAGAATCCATGGTCACAACGATCCGCCGCGCCACAAGCGTTGCGTTCGGTATCGCCGCCCTCGTCTCACTCGCCGCCGGTCCGGCCCAGGCCGCGCAGTTCCACCCCGATGCCAGCACGCAGACAGCGACTGCTCCGGCGACCATCCGACCCGCGAGCTCGACGGTCTGGACGTTGTACGCCGGAAGCGCAGGCGCATCGTTCCGCACGAACTCCTCCAACACCGCGACCTTCGTCGCGAGGCCGGGCACCGGGTACGAGTTCAGCGGTGTCCTCGGCAGCGGCAGCACTGCCGGGTGGGTGCAGGCGACCTCGGGCACGTACACGGGCCGGTGGATGAGCGCGTACAGCGTCACCACGACCAACCCGGCACAGCCGCTGGGCTCCGGCGCGGGCTCGAGCGCCGTGGTGTCCACCCCCAACGTCACCCGGTACGTCGTCACCGGCTGGGCCACCCCCAACATCCGTGCGTCGTACAGCTACCGCTCGGCGGTCGTGGCGACCGTCAAACAGGGCGTGGCGTTCACCGGCACCTACGTGAACTACGCCTGGTTCCGGATCACCGCCGGCACGTACGCGGGCCGCTTCATCAGCACGGCGATGCTGCAGACCTCGCCCACCCAGGCGTCCTACAACGGCGTGATGCCCGCGGCGGAGATGTGCGCCGCTGACAGTGCCCTCGGCACCTCTTGGGAGCCCACCACCCCGCGCTACCTGGCGTGTGGAGCGCGGGACTCGCTGGCGGCGATGAACACGGCGTTCAAGGCCGCCTTCGGCTACAACCTGTCCATCTCCGAGGCCTACCGGCCGCTGGTCAAGCAGCAGTTCTACTACGCCCTGCTCGGCTCGCAGGCCGCCGTTCCCGGTACGTCCAACCACGGCCTGGGTCAGGCGATCGACTTCGACACCCAGACCACCAAGGGCGGCTCGACCTCGATCTACTACTGGGGCACGCCCCAGGACAAGTGGCTGACGGCCAACGCCCTCAACTGGGGCTTCCAGCGCCCCAAGGAGTACTCCACGCCGGGCGTCGGGGAGTACTGGCACTACACCTTCGTGGGGTGAGCGCCGGCGGCGGTCCGGGGCACGTCGCCCCGGGCCGCCGCCGTACGTCGCTCGTCAGCCCGCGAGGTCGCCCGCGGCCAACTCGACGTCGCCGGTCGCGATGTTGTCCTCCAGGTGCGCGACGGAGGACGTGCCCGGGATGAGCAGCACGTTCGCCGCCCGGCGCAGCAGCCACGCGAGCCCCACCTGGGCCGGCGTGACACCGAGGCGCTGGGCGACGGCCTTGACCTGCTCGTCATCGGTGACCTTGGGCAGGTGCGGGAAGGCCGAGCCGAGCGGGAAGTACGGCACGTAGGCGATGCCCTGCTCGGTGCAGTAGTCGAGCACGCCCGCATCGCTCTGATCGACGTAGCTGAACGCGTTCTGCACACAGACCAGGCCGACGCTCTCGTGCGCCGTGCGCACCTGGTCCAGCGTCGCCGTCGAGATGCCGATGCCGGCGATCTTGCCCTCGTCGCGCAGCTGCTTCATCGCTTCGAGCTGGGCCGCCAGCTCGTCCTGCGGCTCGGCGTCCTGGACGGAGCCGTCGTCCTCGTGCAGCCGCAGGTTGACCGCACCGAGCTGCTCGGCGCCGAGGGTGCGCAGGTTCTGCTCGACGTCCTCCTTCAGCTGGGCGGGCTCCAGCGCGGGAAGCCAGGCGCCGGTGGTGTCCCTGCGCGCGCCCACCTTGGACACCAGGACCAGGTCGTCGCCGTACGGATGCAGGGCTTCGCGGATGAGTTCGTTGGAGACGTCCGGGCCGTAGAACTGAGCGGTGTCGATGTGATCGACGCCGAGCTCGACGGCACGACGCAGGACGGCGATCGCCTGGTCGTGATCGCGGGGCGGGCCCATCACTCCGGGACCGGGCAGCTGCATGGCACCGAAGCCGATGCGGTGGACGTCGTGGCCGGCAAGGGGATATGTGGATTTCAGCACTCCCGAAACGCTACTCCGGGGCACCACCCCGCGCGTACGGCTGTGCGAGTGTGAGCGCCATGAGCATCTCCCTGCGGGACATCGGCCGCCACGTGCAGTCGCAGATCTACCAGGCGGGTGTCTTCGGCACCACGCCAGGGGTGCCGGTCAGCCCTGACCGGCTGGAGCACGAGGGACTGCGTGCGATGAGCGGCGATGCCCGGTCGTACGTCGAGACCGGCGCGGGCACCGGACGCACGATCGTCAACAACCGCAACGCTTTCGCGCACTGGCAACTTGTGCCCCGGGTGCTGCGCGATGTGTCCGAGCGCGACCAGTCCATCGAGTTGTTCGGGCGCCGGCACCCCAGCCCGTTCCTCACCGCGCCGGTCGGGGTGTTGGAGATGTGCCACCCGGACGCCGACCTCGCCGTGGCGCGCGCGGCGAAGGCGAGCGGCGTACCCATGATCATCTCCTCGCAGGCGTCCTACCCGATGGAGGCGATCGCGGACGAGCTCGGCGACCACGAGCGGTGGTTCCAGCTCTACTGGAGCGCCGACGACGACCTCGCCCGCAGTTTCGTACGTCGCGCGGAGGCGATCGGCGCCAGCGCCATCGTCGTCACGCTCGACACCATGCTCCTGGGCTGGCGCACGCTGGATCTGGACCGCGCGTACTCCCCGTTCGCCCGCGCGCGGGGCATCGCCAACTACACCTCAGATCCGGTCTTTCAGGACATCACTCGAAAGCGCCTGCAGGACGGGCAAATTCCCTCCGTCGACCGACGGCCGACCCCATCCGCCGTGCGTGCGCTCGGCACCATCGCGCGGGCCCACCCCGGTGACTTCCGGGCCAACCTGCGGTCCAAGCTCCCGATGGCCTCGGTCCGCACCTTCCAGGAGCTCTTCGGACGTCTGTCGCTGAACTGGGAGGAGCTGGCGTGGCTGCGCGACCTCACCGACCTGCCGATCCTCGTCAAGGGCATCCAGTCGCCGCAGGACGCCGAGCTGGCTCTGAAGTACGGCGTCGACGGGGTCATCGTCTCCAACCACGGCGGCCGCCAGCTGGACGGGGCGATCGGTTCGCTGGACGCGCTTCCGGCGGTCGCCGAGCGTGTCGGTGGTCGGGTGCCGGTCCTCTTCGACAGCGGGATCCGTTGCGCCGCAGATGCGTTCAAAGCACTGGCGCTGGGCGCGACCGCGGTCTGTATCGCCCGGCCCTACATCTACGGGCTCGCGTTGGCCGGTGAGGACGGCGTGCGCGAGGTGCTGCGCAACTTCCAGGCCGAGTTCGACCTCAGCATGGCGGTGGCCGGGCTCACCTCGACCGACCAGTTCTCGCCGGACATCCTGGTGCCCGCCGCGCACTGACGGACGACTCCCTGCGTCGGGAGTACGCGCGCGCGCCGGATCGAGCGCGCGCGTACACCCGATGTGCGGGCCCGATCAGCGGCCGGCGTCCAGGTGCTTGAGCAGGTTGCTCGCGAACCGGCTGCCCATCGCCGCCATCACCGTGTTCATCCCGGCCAGCACGCCCGGCTTGGCGAGCTTGGGCAGGGGCAGATCCACCGACACCTCCAGATCGATCGCCAGGTGCGTCTTCGCGCCGTTCGGCGTGAGGGTGTAGGACCCCTCCGCGCCCGCCTGCTCGTCGGTCTTGCTCGGGTCGTGGGTGAAGGTGATCTTCGTCTGCGGCTCGAAGGTCATCACCTCGGTGAAGCTCGGTGAGATCTGCTTGGTCAGCACCGGGATCGAGGTCAACGTCCACACCCACCTGCCGTCGACGACGTCGATCCGCTTGAGGAACGGCGTCAGCCGGGGCAGCAGATCCGGATCGGTGAGCGCCGCCCAGATCTGCTCTTTCGACGCGTCGACGTCCGCAGTGGAGTGGTTGTGCGCGGTGAATCGGGTCATGGTGTCCTTGAGAGTCGTTGTGGGAGAGAGCAGATCGGGCCTGGTCAGCCGGCCCAGGTCGGGTCGGCCACCGTCCGGTACGCCGGGTCCTGGGCGCCCGGCTCGGGCAACCGGCCGTGCTCGCCCCGCCCCTCGTTCTCCAGCGCGGCGAGTACGGCGAGCTCGAAGCTGAGCAGGCCGCCGAGCTCGGGCTCGATGAGCCCCTGGATGTCGTGCTCGTGGCAGATGACCTCGTGCACCAGGCTGCCGACCAGCGGGGCCGCCACTCCCCGGGGCACCGGCGTCAAACGCCCGACCACCTCGCCGGCGATGCCGGTCAGCAGCTTCGGCGCGCGCAGGGTGAGCAGGTGACGGCGGCGCAGACCCGCGATGTCGGCGTACTGCAGGACCATGTCGCGGTAACTGAGCACGTCGGGTCCGCCGATGTCGAAGGACCTGTTGATGCCCGACGCCATCGAGGCGCTCTCGACGAGGTAGTGCAGCGCGTCACGGATCGCGATGGGCTGCAAGCGATTCAGCACCCAGTCGGGCGCCGGCGCCACGATGAGCCGGGCGCTCAGGTGGCGTAGCAGCTCGAACGACGCCGAGCCGGCCCCCAGCACCACGGCCGCCTGCAGCACGGTCGTCGGCACCTCGCCGGCGAGCAGGATCTCGCCCACCTCCACGCGCGAGGCCAGGTGCGGGCTCAGCGGGCCGCTCGGGTGCAGCGCGCCGAGGTAGACGATGCGGCGTACGCCGGCGTCCGCGGCGACCTGCGCGCAGACGTCTGCCAGCTCGCGATCCCGCTGGGCGAAGTCACCCGTGCCGTCCATCGAGTGCAGCAGGTAGTAGACGACGTCGACGTCCGCACACGCGGCCGCCATGTCCTGCGCACGTGACGCATCGCCGCCGACGACCTCCGCGCGCGCACTCCAGGCACGGTCGGCCAGTCGCTGCGGATGGCGACTCATGACCCGGGTCGACCATCCGGCGTCCAGCAGCTGCGGCACCAGCCGGGACCCGACGTATCCGGTGGCGCCGAGCACGAGGGCGCGGCCGGGGGTCATGGTTTCCATGCGCCTACGTCGTCCAGCACGGGCCCGCCTCAGCGGCGGTACTCGATGAGCGGTGGCAGCACCAGCAGCATGCCCGTCGACCAGGTCAGGTGGATGATGATCGGTCCCTGGACGCCGCCGGTGGTGCGCCGTTCGATGGCCACTAGGAGGCCGAGGACCCCCGCGGCGAAGACGAGCATCGGGTTGCCGGTGATCCCGGTGGCGACGGTGTAGACCGCTGTCGTGATGGCGATCTGGTGCGGCTGCTTGGTCGCGGCGTAGAGCGCGCCGCGGAAGAAGAACTCCTCGCCGACCCCGGTGATGAGCGTGAGGGGCACGACCACCGGGAGCGAGCCGAAGCGCGCGTGGTTGAGGACGGCGAGCACCGGCCGCCGCAGGACCGGGATGCGGGCGATGACCGCCGCGCCGGCGGCGAAGAAGACGACGGCGCCGGCACCGATGGCCATGGGGCGCACGACGGGCCGGGTGTTCTTACCGGGATTGCGGGTGCTGCTCCAGCCGGCGTGCAGCGGGCCGGAGGCGAACGCACCGCCGGCCCAGATGCCCGCCAGGACCAGGGTGGACGCGTAGAACTCCCGGCTACCGGGCTTGCGGGACAGGGCGTAACGAAGCACCGGCGTCCCCACGACCAGCGTCGCGGCGGTGACCTTGCGGCGGTGCTGGAACTCCCGCTGGGTCTCCCAGTGGTCGCGCTCGATCGGCACCACCCACGACAGCTGCGAGCCCTTGCCCACCCAGTCGCGGGCGCGTGCCACCACGGCATCCCACGCGCTCATACCCGCGAGTCTGCCAGTCGATCACCCGGCCACGAGGCCCCACCAGCCTTGAACTGCACCGGCAGCCTCAGGGGGCCGAGTTCTGCTGCGCCCACACCTGGGGTTCGATGCCGTCCAGACCAGGGGCCAGTCGAGCGTCTCGGCCCGGCGCGAAGACCTCGGCGCACCCCGTGAGGGTCACGACGGCCATCTGCTGTCGAGTCGAGCCGGCGTAGGCGAAATAGAGGTCGACGCGAGTGCCGTCGTCCATGGGGCAGCTGATCGGGCCGTCGGGGAAGGGTTTCGACGCGTCGATCTGCCGCGCGATGGCTGTCGCCTGGGTGCGATCCACCCGGGTCACCAGGATGTGGCAGACCTTGTTGTTCAGACCCGGCTGCCACACGGCCGTCGCCCCGGTCGGGTCCGGATCCACCCAGACCAGCTTCCCGGCCTCGGGTGCGCTCGGCGTCCGCGGGGAGAAGCAGCCCGCACCGGTCCGATGGGGCGCTTCCGCGCGGTGGGCGTCGTACGGCGCGACGAACGCCACTGCGTGACCCTCGTGTCGGTTGTTCTGCACGATCACCCAGGCGGCGATCCCTGCGACGAGTGCGAGCACGACGGCCACGGCCGCCCATCGCTGCCGCGCCGAGGAGGGCCGGGCCGTCGGCCGAGGTCGCCACGTCGTCCCCCACGGGGGTAGGTCACTCGCCCGGCTGGGGTCCGTCATAGCCCTCGACCACGATCAGCTCGATGGTGGCCGCGTTCTCCCGCAGAGCGCGTGCCGACTGATAGAGATCCGAGTGATAGCACGCCAACGCCTGCTCGTACGAGGGAAACTCGATCACCACGTTGCGCGACCGCGCGGCGCCCTCGACCGCTTCGAAACCCCCACCGCGCACGAGAAGACGACCGCCGTACGCCGCGTACGCGGCCCCGTTGACGGCGGCGTACTGCGCGTACCGATCCGGGTCGCTGACATCGATCCGACCGACCCAATATCCCTTTGTCATGCTCTGCACGCCCCTCGAGTCGTCTGATCCTGCCCCGCCCACGATGCGCGGACGTCCCCGATCATGCCGGTAGAATCGGTGCCGCACAGGGAACATGGCGCGACCGTTGGGTGGGAGGTCGCGCGCCGAACCGCACCATCGGAGTCACCCCGCATGTCCCCTGTCGCGTCCTACCGAGCGCTCTTCGCCATCAGCGGTCGCCGGTACATCGCCATCGCGTTCCTCGCGCGCCTGCCACTCGCGATGAGCCAGCTCGGAGTCCTCCTGCTCGTCGCGGGACGCACCGGCAGCTACGGCATCGGTGGCGGCTGCGCCGGTGCGCTCGCCCTCGCGAACGCCGTCGGCGCGCCACTCTTCGGCTCCGCCGCCGACCGCATCGGCCAACGACCGATCGCGTTCTTCCAGTCGGTCGCCGGTGCGATCGGACTGGCCCTGGTGGTGGTCCTCACCCGGTCGGGGACCGCCTGGCAGGTCGATGCCGCGATCTGCGCCGTCACCGGCTTCCTGCTGCCCCAGGTCGGGCCGCTGGCACGGGTGCGCTGGCGGCCGATCATCGCCCGGCGTGGGCATCCCGTCCGCCTGGTCGATACGGCGTTCTCCTACGAGGGCGCCGCCGACGAGGCGTCGTTCGTGCTCGGCCCGGCGTTCGTCGGCATCTTCGGAGCGCTCGCGGGTCCGCAGTTCGCACTCGAGGGAGCCGCCGTGATCCTCGCGGTGTTCGGTTCCTGGTTCGCGCTGCACCCCACGGCCGCTCTCGCCCGGCGCACCAGCTCCGGCGACGTGCCCCGCACCCGCCTGCTGACCCGGTCGATCGCCGTCCTCTGCGTGGCGCAACTGCTGATCGGCGCCGTCTTCGGATCGGTCCAGACCGGCACGACGGTGATCGCGACGAATGCCGGACACGCGCCTCTCGCCGGCCTGTTCCACGCCCTGCTCGGCGTGGGCAGCGTGCTGGCGGGCATCGGCATGGCCGCGGTACCTGCCTCGTTCGGGTACGCCGCGCGCCTGCGCGTCGCTGCCGTCGCGCTCTTCGTGCTGTCCACCCCGCTGCTGCTCGTGCACTCGCTGGTGACCCTGGTGCCGGTGCTGCTGGTGCTCGGCCTCTGCGTCGCGCCGTACATGATCACCACGTTCACGCTCGGCGAGACCCTGACTCCCGCACCGCGCGTCGCCGCCGCGATGACGCTGCTCGCGGCAGCCACCGGACTCGGATATGCCTGCGGGACAACGGTCGCCGGGCACCTCGCCGACGCGCATGGCGCCACCGGTGCGTTCGCGACCACCGTGTCGGCGTGCGCATTGGCCGCCGCCCTCGCGATCACCGCGCGCAGTGCGCTGCACCGGTCGAGCTCGCGGGTGGACGAGGCGGCGTACGCCGCGGCATAGGCTGACGCGCATGGCCTCCACCGACCTGTTGCGCTCCCCGATCGTCCAGAACGCCGCCGCGGCCACCGCCGCCGGGGCCGGCGTCTTCCTGCAGCCCGCGCGGTTGCCGAAATGGGGACGCCGCGGACTGCGGCTCGCCAACACCGCCGGCACGGCCGGCTCGGTCTTCCTCGCATCGCGCGGCAACGCCGACGACGGTGGCGAGCTCGGCACGAAGCCGACCCGCACCCGCGCGGCCACCGCGGCCTCCGCCGGATCCGCGATCGCCGCCGCAGCGGGCGGTCTGACCCTCATCAGTTCCGGATTCGGGCTCAAGATGGACGCCCGCGCCGAGCGCTACCTGATCGGGAAGGGCATCAAGCACCCGCGCGTGTGGATGGCCGTCGGCACCGTGGTGATCGTCTTCGCCGCGAAGCAGGCGCAGGACTACGGCACCAAGAAGGCCGAGGCCGCCGCGCGCAAGCAGCTGGAGAAGCAGCAGAAGTCCTGACCGTGCCCGGCCAGGTCCAAAGCAGTCCGGACATCGCCGCTGTGCGCGCCGCCGCGGAACGCCTGCACGGCGTCGCACACCGCACGCCGGTGCTCACCTCCACCCGGCTCGACGCCGAGCTCGGTCTGCGGCTCTTCCTCAAGGGTGAGCACCTGCAGCGCACAGGCTCCTTCAAGTTCCGCGGCGCGTACAACGCGCTGTGCGGCCGCGTCGGCCCGGCCGGGGTGGTGGCGTTCTCCTCCGGCAACCACGCGCAGGCCGTCGCGTTGGCGGCGCAGGTGCTGGGTGTGCCGGCCACGATCGTCATGCCCTCCGACGCGCCGACCTCGAAGCTGGCGGCCACGCGGGGATACGGTGCGGACGTCGTTCTCTACGAACGGCATACGCAGGACCGGGCAGCCATCGCCGCCGAGATCTCCGAGCGCACCGGTGCCATGCTGCTGCCGCCGTTCGACCATCCCGACGTCATCGCCGGCCAGGGCACCGCTGCACTGGAACTGCTGGAGCAGGTCGGCCCGCTGGACGTCGTCATCACCCCGCTCGGTGGCGGCGGACTGCTGGCGGGCACCTGCCTCGCCGTCCGGGCGATCTGCCCCGAGGCGGTCGTCTACGGCGCCGAACCGGCGGCCGGCGACGACGGCAAGCAGTCTCTGGATGCCGGCCGGATCGTGCGGATCGAGGTGCCCCGCACCCTCGCCGACGGCGCCCAGACGACGGCCCTCGGCGAGTTGACCTTCCCCGTCATCCGCCGCGAGGTGCGCGACATCGTGCGGGTCGCCGACGCCGAGCTCGTCGCGGCGATGCGGTCACTCGCCGGCACCTGCAAGGCCGTGGTCGAGCCGACCGGCGTCCTGGCGTACGCCGCCGCGCGCAGCCTGCGCTCCGAGCTCGCCGGGCTGCGGGTCGGCGTGATCCTGTCCGGCGGCAACGTCGACCTCCCCCGGTACGCCGCCCTCCTCGCCGACTGACCGACCGTCGCGGCGGTTTGCGTCGGTGCTAGCGGTTTGCGTTTGCGGCCAGT
>NZ_JAGEKR010000019.1 GCF_017565405.1 Allobranchiibius sp. CTAmp26 | reverse complement strand
CGCGCGGCAGCGTAGGAAAGTGACCGCGGCGCCCATCACCTACGCGGACCACGCGCGGCAGCGTAGGAAAGTGACCGCGGCGCCCATCACCAACGCGGACCACGCGCGGCAGCGTAGGAAAGTGACCGCGGCGCCCATCGCCCACGCGAGCGCCCCGCCGCAGCTGACTCTCGTCGGCCGGGCGGATTCAGGAGAGGTAGCTCTCCACCGCCTGGGCCAGTTCCCGTCGCGCGATGCGGTCGGAGTAGCGCCCGTCGACCATCGTCTGGGTGGAGATGACGAAACCGTGACAGATGAGCAGCACGGTGCGCGCCAGCACCTCGGGCCGGCCGCTGCGCACGTCCGCGTTCTTCTGGCCCTCGCGGATGCGATCGACCAGGGCCGCCAGCATGGTGTCCTGGGCGCGGCCACGGCGATCGAGCAGGTAGGGCAGCAACAGTTCCGGGTCGACGTCGACGATCTTCTGGAAGAGGGGATCCTTGCGGATCTCGCTGACGGCCGCCGACACCCGGGCGGCGATCCAGGCGGCGTCCACCGGGCCGTCCGCGGACCGGCCGCGCACCGAACGCCCCGCCCCGGCGAACTCGCGGGTCATCAGATCGGCGGTGAGCGCGGTCATGTCGGGCCAGCGACGGTAGAACGTCATCCGCGAGACTCCGGCGCGGCGGGCTACGTCGGTGACCGTCGTACGACGCCACCCGACGGCGAGAACGCACTCCCGGGCCGCGTCGAGCAGACTCTCTTCATCGGTCGCTGCGCTACGAGGAGACGGCATGTGTCACATCGTAAGCCAGCGCGAGCCGTATTCGCTCATCTCGGTGAGAGATTGCATCTCGACGGTACTGCGCTCGCGCCGCAGATCAGGCAGGGTCGTACGCGACGACCCAGTCGATCTGCACGTGCGAGGACCCCGACGGCAGCACCGGCCGCCCGAGGGCGTCGTTGTTCGGGCCTGTCTGAGAGACCCAGCGCATCGGCGTCGACGGGACGTGGCTGGTGCGCGCCATCACGAGCTGGGTGCCGAGATAGACCTTCAGCGAGTTGGGGAGCCACTCGATGGTGAAGGTGTGCCAGTTGGTCCACATGCCGTTGAGCGACGGGATCTGGACCGTTCCCTCCCAGCCGTTGGTGGCGTCGCGGGGGTGGAAGAAGCCGTTGATCTTGCCCGGCATGCCGAGGGGCTGCGCCTTGATGTCCCCTTCGGGCCAGTCGATCTCGCCCGACGCCGGCCAGGCCTTGTCGTCGGCGGGCCACAGGAGCGTCGCGCAACCCCAACCGCTGCCCGTGGCGTTGTACGACCGCATACGGTAGGACCAGCGCCCGTAGGTGTGGGAGTTCTGCAGGCCGCCTCGGAGCGGGAAGACGGCGGCACTCACCCGCCTGCTCGTGGCGGGGTCCACGTGCAGGTAGGTGTCCAGCACGGACGAGGACGTGGAAAGGGTCTTGCTCACGTCGTAGTAGCCGTAGGTGTTGGCGGACCCGTTGCCGTAGACGCCGAGTCGTTTCCCGTACGTCGCGTACGCCGCGCAGTTCTGGGCGAGCTCGCCGTACGTCGTCGGCGACGCCACGAACCCTCCGAGAGGGATCGCGGTGTTGAAGTCCTCCGCGATGGTCTGCTTCCACCCGGGCAGATTGCCGAGCGGCATGGCCACACCCGATCCGACGGTCGCGGCCGCGGCCGAACCGCGCAACGCAGCCCCGCCGATGCCGATGGCCGCAGCCCCACCCAACAATGCTCGCCGACTGACGGAAAGGCCCGACATGGTGACCCGCTTCGCTCGCGCCCACCCCGGCCGCTTCGGCAGGTCGACCGAAGGCACAGGAGATGGTTGGAGCCAGAGGTTAAGTTCGAGAAACGGCGAGAATACGGCGGAGAATCGAACGGAACTGGTAAATGTTTCCTCCGCCGTGGGTAATCCCGGTCAATGAGGGGGATTGCCCGGCATCGGTCAGGCAGGGTCGTAGGAGACCACCCAGTCGATCTGCAGGTGCGCGGAGGTCGAGGACGCGAGCGATCCGTCGTTCGGTCCGCTCTGGGTGAGCCATCTCATCGGCGTCGACGGCACGGCGATGCTCGTCGCGAAAGTCCGGACGCCGTCGACGAAATAGCTGAGGGAATCCTGGCGCCACTCGATGGTGTACGTGTGCCAGTCGGCCCACAGGGCGCCGTTCCCGGGAATGAGCGTCTGTGCCGGGACAGGGCTGCGCGGGTGATTCCATCCGGAGACGAGGCCGGAGATGTCACCCTCCGGCCAATCCGCCTCGCCCGACCCCGGCCAGTCCTGCGAGTTCTCCGGCCACAGGAGGGAGACGCACCCCCAGCCCGCGCCGGTGACGCCGGACGCGCGCATCCGCCAGGACCACCGCCCGAAGGTCCGCGCGTTGTCCGCGCCACCAGGCCGAAGGGGGAACAACGCGGCGGACACCGCGCGATTCAGTCCGCCGTCGGTGTGCAGGTAGAAGTCCAGCAGCGAATCGTTGGTGGAGATGGTCCGGTCGGGGGAGTAGATCCCGTCGCCGTTCTGCGTCTTCCATCCCTCGGGGTAGGCGCACAGGCGACGTGCGTACGTCTGATGGGCTGCGCACGACGGGAGCAGAGCGCCCTGCTGGTCGGTGACGAAGGCACCACGGGGGAAGTCGACGTCGAAGTCCTCCGCGATCACCTGGTTCCAGCCCGCGAGGTCGCCGGTGGGCATGTTCATTCCCGAGGGGCTCACATCTGCGTTCCAGCTCGGGTCGAGTGGCCGTCGCAGCGCCGGCGTCACTGCCGCAACCGCGGCGACGGTGCCCACCCCCGCGAGGGCGGTGCGTCGGGAGACGTGGTCCGTAATCGTGTGCGGAAGAACTGGGGACACCGGTGACCTCGCGCTGGCTGAAGGCTGATGGTCCAATCTGGACCCGTGTGCTTCAGTGTTGCCGATCGTTGGCCGAAGCGGAACCCGTCCCGAGCCGGTTGAACCGGCGGCGCCCCGAGGATCAGGCCGGGTCGTAGGCGACGACCCAGTCCAGCTGGATGTGTGCCGAGACCCCCACAAGATCCTCTCCGCGGACGCCGGCGCTGGGTGCGCACTGGGTGTCCCACTTGAGGGGTTTGTCGGGGACGTGCTGCGTCGTGGTGAGCATCGCGACGCCGTCCAGCAGGTAGACCAGCGAGTCCTTGCGCCACTCGATGGTGAAGGTGTGCCAGTCCGACCAGCGTGCGACGCCTGCGGGGATCTCGACCGACGGGTTGTCCAGGAATCCGGCCGGGTGGTTGTTCCCTCCCAGCACGCCGCTCACGTCCGACTCCGGCCAGTCCATCTCGCCCGATTTCGGCCATTGCGACTGCAATTCGGGGAAGAGCAGGCTCACGCTGCTGATGCCGGGCGCGCGGGCGCCATACGCACGCATGCGGTAGGACCACCGGCCGTAGGTGCGCAGATTCGACGTCGTTCCCGGGCGGTAGGGGAAGAACGCCGCGCACATGAGCTTTCCGAACGCCGCGTCATGGTGGACGTAGATGTCGAGCAGTGAGTTCGCGACCGACAGCGTGCGGTCCGCTCGGTAGAGGCCACCGTCGCCGCTCGGCCCGTTCCAGTAGAGACCGAACCGGTCGCCGTATGCCGGGTACCCCGCGCAGGTGCTCGCGATGACGCCGTTCTCGGTCGCCACGAAGCCCCCCAGCGGGACGTCGGTGTCGAAATCCTCGGCGATGACTTGTGTCCACCCCTTGAGATCGCCCTGCGGCATTGCCTGCCCGGACGTCGGGATACGCCGGCGAGGAGGGGAGGAGCTGCGTTCCGGCTGGGTGGCGGTGCCGGATCGGGTCGGGTTCTCCGCCGCACGTGGATCGGAGGCGTCGCAGGCAGCGAGGGCACCGAGCGCCGCGAGGCCGAACCCCCCGCGTAGTGCGGCACGGCGCGCCACGGATGGGCCTGTGGCCACGAAGGTGCGTGCCATCGGGTCCTCCGGAAGCGCGTGACAACGCAACGGTACGGCGCGTATCCGCGAGGTGCGGTGGGTTGCCGAGAAATTCGAATCGAGGTGGCGCCGGCCGTCTCTCAGGCGGGCCGAACCCGTTCCAGCACCGTGAGTTCGTCGCCGACGCTGAGCGTGCCCTCGCCGTCCGGGATGAGGTTGGCGGCGAACCAGGTCTTGCCGTCCCACCTGCGGTGCCGGGCCAGGGTGCGGATCGGTTCCTTCCCCTTGCGCAGGTCGTCGTCGATGGTCGTCATCACGCACCGCGCGGAGGGCAGCGGCACCCGGAAGTCGACCTCGCCGATCCGGATGCGCGACCAGTGGTCCTCCTCGAACGGCTCCGGCGCGCCGGTGATCTCGATGTTGGCCCGGAAACGGGCGGCCGAGATCGGGACCGGTGTCTCGGCGCGCTCGTCCGCCGTCTGGCGGACCCAGGCGTCCAGCTGCCGCACCGAGGCGTCCGTGACCAGGTTGATCGGGAACCCGTCGGCGAACGCGGTGTGGTCGCCCACTCGGCTGTGGTCGGGGTCGAGCGGCCGGCGGGTCGGATCGTCGCACCACACCAGGTGCAGGTCGTCGTGGCCGAGTGCGCGACGCAGCCACGCGTCCGCGCGGTCGCCGACCGGGCGAGCCTGCATCGGCGGGTCGGAGAACATCCGCACCGCCACCGGAGTGGTCTGCGGCCGCGTCACGTCGAGGCTGTCCACCCCCGGCGCGCTGAGACGCAGGTCGACGTCGACGCCGGTCGCGCGGTTGTCGGTCACCACCGAGAACAGCAGGGGGAGCTCACGCGCCGAGACCAACTCGCCGCTGCCGTCGACCACCATCCACTCGCGGTCGCCCCGCAGACCGGCGCGGGACACGTACGCGGTCTGCACCGCTCGGATCGCGGTCGACTTCACGGGATGGACCCGCAGCCCGCTGATCTGCATAGAGCGGAGCCTCAGGCGCCCTTGGCGACGGTCCCCGGCAGGACGCCTGCGTCGAGGACGGCCTTCACGAACGGTCGACTGGCGGCGATGAGATCGGCGGCGTCGGACACCCCGGCGAAGACGCCGGCTGCGGCGTCGTCGGTCGCGGTCTCGAGCGCGTCGTAGAGGACGACCCCGGCGGGGCTGATGGTGCCCTGGTCGTCCAGCAGGCCGCGCTCCCGCAGGGAGTCCGTGGCTGCACCCCACTCCTCATCGGACCAGGCGCGCGACTTCTTGGAGAAGTCCGCACCCAGGGCGCGCCGCCGCAGCGCCGGGTCCGGATGGGGCGCCTCGTGGAAGACGATCGCCTCGGCGCTGGTGAGCCCGGCCTGCACGAGGGCGGCCAGGTGCCCGTCGCCGCGGTACTCGCGCAGCGCTGCGAACGCGTGCCACAGCCGTAGATGCGGCTCGTCCGGCACGGCGGTCGCGGCCCATGCCGCGGCCAGCGGCCGGCCGGCGTAGGACAGCCCCTGACCGATCTCGCCGAGGCGGCCCGCGATGCGGGCGAGCTCCGGGTCTTGGGCCAGCGGGCCGAATGCGGCCCGCAGGGTCGCCTCGATCGCCTCGAGGTGCATCGCGTAGGTGCGCTCCAATCCGAACGCGACCGCCTCGTCCCAGGCGGGCACGACCGCTGCCGGGTTGAAGTTGTAGAAGGTCGCGGCGACGACCGCGCCGGGGCATTCACCGAGCGGCGCACCACGACCCGCGAGGTAGCGCGCCATCCGGGACAAGCCGCTGCTCTTCTGCTGTTCGCGGATGACCGGGTTGAAGTAGGCGACCACGTGCAGCGGTTCGAGGGTCTCGTACGCCGTTCGCGCGAGCCGTCGCGCGGCCTCGTCGTACCGCTGCGGGATGGGGTGCGCGTCAGGCACGGGTGCTCCGATCGATGAGGGTGGTGGTGCGGGTCAGACGTGCTGGTGCAGCAGACCGGTGTCGACGTCGTACACGAAACCGCCCACCTGCACCCGGTCGGGGATCAGCGGGTGGGTGCGAACCTTGGCCACATCCTCGGCGAGTGCCTCCACCTGGTCGTCGACGACGTGGAACCGCTGCCAGGTGACGTCGACGCCGGCGGATGCGCTGACGCGGGCACGCAGTTCGCGCTCCGTCGCCGTTGCCACCGCGCAGCGGGTGTGCGGCACGACCATGATCCGCTCGACCTTGAGCAGGTGCACCCCGAGGACCAGAGCCTCCAACGCAGCGTCGGTCACCCGGCCGCCCGGGTTGCGGAAGATCTTGGCGTCGCCCGGCTGGAGCCCGACCATCCCGAGTGGATCGATGCGCGAGTCCATGCAGGTGACGATCGCGACGCCCGCTGCGGCGACGCCGTCGAAGCCGCCGAGAGCGAACGTGTCGGCGAAGGTCTGGTTGGCGTGCAGTAGGTCCTCGAAGCCGGTCACAGCCCCGGCCTCCTTCCGATGGTGAATGCGGTGGGTTTGGCGGCGGCGGCGAAGAAGTCCTCGCCCTTGTCGTCGACCACGATGAACGCCGGGAAGTCGCGCACCTCGATCTTCCAGATGGCCTCCATGCCCAGCTCCGGGTACTCCAGCACCTCCACGGAGGTGATGCAGTCCTGCGCGAGGCGCGCCGCCGGCCCGCCGATCGAGCCGAGGTAGAACCCGCCGTGCGCGCGACAGGCATCGGTCACCTGCTTGCTGCGGTTGCCCTTGGCCAGCATCACCATCGAGCCGCCGGCTGCTAGGAACTGCTCGACGTAGGAGTCCATCCGGCCGGCCGTCGTAGGCCCGAACGAACCGGACGCGTAACCCTCGGGAGTCTTGGCCGGCCCGGCGTAGTAGACGGCGTGCTGCTTCAGGTAGTCCGGCATCTGCTCGCCGGCGTCGAGGCGCTCCTTGATCTTGGCGTGCGCGATGTCGCGCGCCACGACCAGCGGCCCGGTCAGCGAGAGCCGAGTCTTGACGGGGTGCTTGGTCAGCTCGGCGAGGATCTCCTCCATCGGGCGGTTCAGGTCGATCTCGACGACGCCCGCCTCGTCGTCCCCGGCGCCGTCGAGCTGCTCGTGCGTGACCTCCGGCAGGAAGCGCGCCGGGTCCGTCTCCAACTGCTCGATGAAGACGCCGTCGGCGGTGATCTTGCCCAGGCACTGGCGGTCCGCCGAGCAGCTCACCGCGATCGCGACCGGCAGCGACGCGCCGTGCCGCGGCAGGCGCACCACCCGCACGTCGTGACAGAAGTACTTGCCGCCGAACTGCGCGCCGATCCCGAACTGCCGGGTCAGCTCGAGCACCTGCTCCTCCAGGTCGACGTCACGGAACCCGTGGCCGACCGGCGACCCGTGGGTGGGCAGCTCGTCCAGGTACTTCGCGCTCGCGTACTTCGCGGTCTTCAGCGCGAACTCCGCACTTGTCCCGCCGATCACTATGGCCAGGTGGTACGGCGGGCAGGCCGAGGTGCCGAGGCCGCGCAGCTTCTCGTCCAGGAACGCGAGCATCGCGTCGGGGTTGAGGACGGCCTTGGTCTCCTGGAAGAGGAAGGACTTGTTGGCCGAGCCGCCGCCCTTGGCCATGAAGAGGAACTTGTACGCGGTCTCGTGCCCGGGCGCGCTGTCGGCGTACAGCTCGATCTGCGCGGGCAGGTTGGAGCCGGTGTTGGTCTCTTCCCAGGTGGTGAGCGGTGCCATCTGGGAGTAGCGCAGGTTGAGTCGGGTGTAGGCGTCGTAGACGCCGTGGGCCAGCGCCGCCTCGTCGGGTGCCTCACCGTCCACCAGCACGTGGGAGCCCTTCTTGCCCATCACGATGGCGGTGCCGGTGTCCTGGCACATCGGCAGCACCCCGGCGGCGGCGATGCCGGCGTTCTTCAGCAGGTCCAGGGCCACGAACTTGTCGTTGTTGCTCGCGTCCGGGTCGTCGACGATCCGGCGCAGCTGCGCGAGGTGGGCGGGGCGCAGGTAGTGCGCGATGTCGTGCATCGCGGTGTCGGCGAGCAACCGCAGCGCGGCGGGGTCGACCTCGAGGAAGGTGCGCCCGCCCGGTCCCTCGACGGTCCGGACCCCGTCGGCGGTGATCCGGCGGTAGGTCGTCGTGTCCGCCCCGATGGGCAGCAGGTCCTCGTAGCCGAAGTCGGGCACAAGAGGCACAGAAGGCACAGGAGGCGCAGAGGGCACAGAAGGCATGGAGAGGGTCGTTCCTTCGCGGGGTCGGCAGCCGGTTCGCTCGCTGGCCAGGGTATGCCGTGCCTTCGCAGGGCCCCCGCACGACCCGTGGCAGCCTCCGGCGGGCGCTGGATTCGATACCGACGGGTAGGTACCGATTAGGAAACATTCGCACGAGTGTGGCCATTCGCCTTGCCGAACGGGGTCGGCATGGCGAGAGTGGTGTGCGTCACACTTGGGTCGTTCACGACCTTCGCGACCGCCGAGGTAGGAGCCACACGGGATGAAGAATTCAGCGCCACGACGTCGTGGCATCGCCCTGGCAGCGGCGGGTGTGATGCTCGCCAGTGTCGGGCTCGCCGCCTGCGGTAGCAGCAGCAGTAGTAGCGGCGGCAAGGCTTCGTTGACCTGGTACATCAACCCGGACGTCGGCAACACCGACGCGAGCAAGGGCGGCCAGGCGTCCCTGGCGTTGGCCTGCTCGAAGGCTTCCCACGGCGAGTACACAATCAAGGTGCAGCTGCTGCCCAACCCGGCCGACGATCAGCGCACCCAACTACTGCGGCGGCTCATCTCCGGTGACAACTCGATGGACCTGATGAGCATGGATCCGGCGTATGTCACCCAGTTCGCGTCGGCCAAGCTCCTCGCTCCCGTGCCGGCCGACAAGGTCGCCGACTTCACGGCCGACCGGGTGCCCTCGGCCATCAAGGGTGCGACCTTCGACGGCAAGCTCATCGCGGCGCCGTTCTGGGCCAACACCCAGCTGCTCTGGTACCGCAAGTCGGTCGCCAAGGCGGCCGGTCTCGACATGAGCAAACCCGTCACCTGGGCGCAGGTCATCGCGGCGGCCAAGAAGGAGAAGAAGCAGATCGGGGTGCAGGCCAAGCTCTACGAGGGGTATTCGGTCTGGATCAACGCCCTGGTCGCCGGCGGTGGCGGGTCGATCGTGCAGAACCCCAGTGCCACGGCTGACAAGACCAAGCTCGGCCTGAACACGCCGGCCGGCAAGGACGCGGCGTCGATCATCTCCCAGATCGCCAAGTCGGGCCTCGGTGGACCCGCGATCGGCTCCTCCGACGAGACGGCGGCGCTCAACCTCTTCCAGAGCGGTGCAGCGGCGTTCCTGGTCAACTGGCCGTACACGTACGCCGCGCTGACCGGCAACAAGAGCGACATCGCGGCGACGATCTACCCGCGCACGGTCGACGGGAAGGTGGCGGCGCCACCGTTCGGCGGCATCGACCTCGCGGTCGGCAAGACGAGCAACCACGTGGCGCAGGCGTACGACGCGGCCTCCTGCATCACGAGCGAGGCCAACCAGGCCTCGTACATGGCCAAGGCCGGTAACCCGGCCAGCCGGAAGGCCGCGTTCTCGGACCCGGCGGTGAAGAAGGCGTTCCCCAACGGGATCGCCGCCACCATTCTGCAGTCGCTGGGGACGGCGACCCCGCGGCCGCTGTCGCCCTACTGGTCTGACATCTCCACCGGGCTGCAGCAGGAGTTCAGCCCGCCGGCTTCGGTCAGCGCCAACACGCCGAAGAACGCTCAGACCTTCATTTCCAATGTCCTGAAGGGAAAGGCACTGCTGTGAGCACCGTCGCTGAGACCACGACCGGCGAACGTTCGTCGGCGCGCCGGTCGGAGAAGAAGGCCGGGCTGTCCGATCGGACCCGGGGCGAGCGCAGGCTCGGATGGAAGCTCGCCGGTCCGGCATTCATCGTGATGCTGCTGGTGACGTTCTATCCGATCGCCTACGCGCTCTACCTGTCGCTGTTCAACTACCGGCTGACCGACCCGGCGGCCCGCAAGTTCGTCTGGTTCCAGAACTACATCACCTCCCTCAGTGATCCGTTGTTCTGGAAGGCCACCGGCATCACCGCGTTCATCACGATCGTCACGTTGATCGTGGAGTTGATCTTCGGCATGGCGATCGCGATGGTGATGAACAAGATCGTGCTGCCGCGCAAGACGCTGCGCACGGTGGTGCTCATCCCGTACTCGATCATCACGGTCGTCTCGGCGTTCTCCTGGCTCTACGCGTTCAAGTTCGACACCGGCTTCTTCAACCACTGGCTGCACTTCCTCTCGTTCGGTGCCTTCGATCCGACGTACAACTGGTTCGGCGGCACGTGGTCGTCGCTGACGATCATCTGCCTGTCGGAGATCTGGAAGACCACCCCGTTCATGTCGCTGCTGCTGCTGGCGGGGCTCGCCCAGGTCGACAGGTCGATGGAGGAAGCCGCCGAGGTGGACGGTGCGTCGTGGTGGCAACGCCAGGTGAAGGTCGTCTTCCCGAGCATGAAGGCCGCGATCATGGTCGCCGTCGTCTTCCGGGCACTGGATGCGTTCCGCATCTATGACAACCCGTTCATCATGACCGGCGGGGCCAACAACACCAACACGCTGTCGATGCTGGTCGGTCAGACCACTGTCAGTCAGGCGGAGATCGGCATGGGATCCGCGCTCGCGGTCCTGCTGTTCGTCTTCGTGCTCATCATCGCCGCCGGCTTGGTCCGGCTGTTCAAGGTCGACCTGACAGGGGGCAACAAGTAATGGAAACCAACAAGACCAAGTGGGGGCTCGCCGGCGCCTCCGTGCCCATCATGCTGTGGACGCTGATCCCCATCGTGTGGATCGTCGCGACCTCGTTGAAGAGCACGACCGCCCTGGCCGATCAGCAGCAGAACGTCTTCGGCAACTTCTGGCCCAAGAGCATCTCGTGGGACAACTACAGCCTGATCTTCACCGGCGGCGCCAAGGATCTGTTCGTCCCGGCGCTGTGGCACTCCATCGTGGTGTGTCTGGTGGCCACGCTCATCAGCGTGGTGCTGGCGACGTTCTGCGCGTACGCGATCGCCCGGCTCGACTTCCCCGGCAAGAAGGCCATCCTGATCACCGCCCTGACGGTGTCGTTCTTCCCGGTGATCGCCATGGTGACGCCGCTGTTCAACCTGTGGCGGATTCTGCACCTGTTCGACACCCTGCCCGGCCTGATCATCCCCTACATCACGCTGACACTGCCGCTGTCGATCTGGATCCTGTCGGCGTTCTTCCAGCAGATCCCTTGGGAGATGGAGCAGGCCGCGCAGGTCGACGGCGCAAGCAGTTGGCAGGCCTTCGTCAAGGTGGTCGCCCCGCTGGCCGCGCCGGGGGTCTTCACGACAGCGATCATCGCGTTCTTCACCGCGTGGAACGACTTCGTCTTCTCCAGCAACCTGACCGCCGCTCGCGCGCAGACCGTCCCGGCGGCACTGAACTCCTTCACGGGAGCCAGCCAGTTCACCCAGCCGACCGGCGCCATCTGCGCGGCAGCGGTCGTCGTCACCATTCCCGTCGTCATCCTGGTGCTGCTCTTCCAGCGCCGGATCGTCGCCGGACTCACCTCCGGCGCCGTCAAGGGCTGACCGGCGTCCCCGCCGTATCGCACGAAGGAGCTAGCCAGTGTCAAGCATCGAACTGAAGAACATCGTGAAGAAGTACGGCGACGGGTTCCCCGCCGTCAACGACGTCTCGCTCAACATCGCCGACGGCGAGTTCATGATCCTGGTCGGGCCTTCCGGTTGCGGGAAGTCCACGCTGCTGCGGATGGTCGTGGGTCTGGAGGACATCACCTCCGGTGAACTGGACATCAACGGCAAGCGGGTCAACGACCTCGCTCCCCGGGATCGCAACCTGGCCATGGTGTTCCAGAACTACGCGCTCTACCCGCACCTCACCGTCTTCGAGAACATCGCGTTCCCGCTGCGTCTCGCCAAGGGCAAGCACAGCGACAACGAGATCAAGGAGAAGGTCAACACCGCCGCCGACATGCTGGAGCTGCGTGAGCACCTCGAGCGCAAACCGGCCAACCTGTCCGGTGGTCAGCGCCAGCGCGTCGCGATGGGCCGCGCGATCGTCCGGGAGGCCGACGCGTTCCTCTTCGACGAGCCGCTGTCCAACCTGGACGCCAAGCTGCGCGGCCAGATGCGCACCGAGATCGCGCGGATGCAGCGCCGGCTGGGTGTGACGACGCTCTACGTCACCCACGACCAGACCGAGGCCATGACCCTTGGCGACCGGGTTGCCGTGCTGAAGAAGGGCATCCTGCAGCAGTGCGCGTCGCCGCGGGAGCTCTACGAACAGCCGATCAACCTGTTCGTGGCCGGGTTCATCGGCTCGCCGCCCAT
The DNA here is from genome assembly GCF_017565405.1 of Allobranchiibius sp. CTAmp26. GTDB lineage: Bacteria > Actinomycetota > Actinomycetes > Actinomycetales > Dermatophilaceae > Allobranchiibius. Next base: position 75,793 of record NZ_JAGEKR010000019.1, on the reverse strand, counting down.
GAACTTCCTGCCCGCTCGGGTCGAGGGCAACACCCTCAAGATGCCCATCGCCGACGTCGAGCTGACCGGTGAGCTCGCGGAGAAGGTCAAGGGTAAGAACGCGGTCATCGTGGGGTTGCGTCCCGAGCACATCAAGGACGCCTCGCTCGGTGACAACATCTCGCACGGCGTCCCGTTCAAGGCCGTGGTCGATGTGACGGAGTGGCTGGGCAACGAGCAGTACGCCTACATCCCGTTCGACTCCGACCCGTCCCTGCAGGGCACCCTGGAGGAACTGGACCGCGACCTCGACGGTGAGGGCATGCGCACCCAGATGGTCGTCAACCTCGACTCGCGCTCGCGGGTGCGGGAGGGGCAGGAGGCCGACCTGGTCTTCGACCCGTCGTTTATGCACGTCTTCGACCCGGAGTCGGGCGACTGCCTGACCCGCGACGACGACCGCGCCGCCGAGATCGCCCGGGACAACGAAGAGCAGCGCAAGGCCGCTCTGGAGCGGGCGAAGAGCAGGGAATCGAACGCGGCGTCGCAGAGTGCGGAGCCGCGACAGGCCTCCTGACGGGGCTGCAGACAGTAGGACCGCAGGGCCGAATCCGATCCACGGGTCCGGCCCTGCGGCGTAGGGCGGGGAGGCCGCATGCGCGTGCTGGTCGAATACCTGCTGATCTGCATCGTGCCCGCCGCCGTGATCAGCCTCGCGTTCAAGATCCCCTGGCTCCTGCGACGGCTGCGCAAGGGCGCGATGGCCCTGCACCCCACGCACCGGCCCATCGAGCGCCTCGCCGACGACCTGCACCGGCTGGGCTCCGAGCTGCAACTCGTGCGCGCCGGCGGTGGGCCGGCCCGTAAACGCCGCCTGAACGCGATCGAGCTGGCCTACGAGGACATCCTGCTGGAGTGCTGCGCGGCGCTGGAACTGCCGCACCCCGCCCGGCCGCCGTTGTCACGGGAGGAACGCCTGCACGTGGAGGCTTCCCTGCTGAAGGCAGGCTTGCGCTGGTGAGGGGCGGTGGCACCGCCGGTTTCGTAGGGTGCAGGCATGAGCAGCAGCGGCAAGCGAGTCCTGATCACCGGTGGCACCCGAGGGATCGGTCGGGCGATCGCGCAGACCCTGTCACCCACCCACGACCTGTTGATCGGAGGGCGTGACGACGCCTCGGTGAAGCAGACCTGTGCCGCCCTGCGGTCCGCCGAGCCCTTCGTCGCCGATCTGGCGGACGAGGACGCCACCCGGGCGGCCGCGGAGTCCGTCGGCGATCTCGACGCCGTCGTGCACTCGGCCGGCGTCCTGGGCCACGGGCCGGTCACGTCGTTGGACCGGGCGGACTGGCGGCACACGATGGAGTTGAACGTCGTGGCGGTCGCCGATCTCACGCGGCTGTTGCTGCCGGCCCTACGACGGGCGCACGGCACGGTCGTGGTGATCAACTCCGGCGCCGGACTGACAGCCCGCGCCGACACCGCGCTCTACGCGGCCAGCAAGTTCGCGGTCCGGGCGTTCGCCGACTCGTTGCGCGAGCAGGAGCGCGAGCACGGGGTGCGCGTGACCTCGATCTACCCCGGGCGCGTCGACACCGACATGCAGCGTGAACTGATCGAGAGCGGCGGCCAGCACTACGTCGGCAGCAACTACATCCGGCCGGAGTCGATCGCGGCCGCGGTCCGGCTCGCCGTCGAGATGTCCGCGGACGCCTCGGTCGACGACCTGTCAGTCCGACCCGGCCCCCGGTAGGCCGAGCTCGGCCCGGGTCGGCGGCTGGGACCCGGCTCGGGAGACCGTCACCGCCGATGTCGCGACACCCCGATCGACCGCGGCGAGCAGCGCCTCGCGGGGCGCAACGCGCAACCGGTCTCGGGCGTCGGCCGCGCCGAGTAGATCCTCGTCCAGCAGCCAGGACAGCATCCCGGACATGAACGAGTCTCCGGCCCCCACGGTGTCGACCAGTGCCACGCGCCGGCCCGGCACGTCGACGAGCTCGCCCGTGCCGCTGAGGTGCACGAGGGCGCCGTCCCCGCCGCGGGTCGCGACCACGAGCGAGGGGCCCAGCTGGCCCCACAACCGCAGCACCTCACCGAGATCCGCGTCCTCGCCGTACAGCCACGCGATGTCCTCGTCGCTGGCCTTCACGACGTCGGACAAGCCGACCAGCTCCTCGATGCCGGACCGCACCGAGGCGGCCTCACCGATGATCGTGGGACGGGGATTGGGGTCGAGCGAGATGGTGCCCTGCGCGCGATGCGCGACGACGGCGTCGCGGACGGCGCTAGCACCCGGTTGCAGCGCTGTGGCGATCGAGCCGGTGTGCAGGTGGCCCCGGGAGCCGGGCAGCGGCGTCCGCGGAGCCCAGGCGAGGTCGAAGTCGTAGGTGGCCGCGCCGGTTTCATCGAGGGTGGCACGTGCCGTGGGCGTGGCCGGCGCGGTCACGCTGCCGGGTGTGAGGTCGACGCCGTCCACCGACAGGGCATCACTGATGGCGAGCCCGTAGGCGTCGTCGCCGATGTAGGTCGCGAGTGAGACCGGATGGCCGAGCCGGCCGAGCCCGATCGCCGTGTTGAACGGCGACCCGCCGACATGCTCGCGCACCGAGCCGTCGGTGCCGCGCACGATGTCGATGAGAGCCTCGCCGATGACCAGCGTCGAGGGGTGCACGGTGGGTCCTCAGCCCGCCGCGGCCGTGTACTCGCGCAGCTTGGCGAGCGAGTGGTGCGCGTCGATCAACCGGATCGTGCCGCTCTTGGATCGCATCACCAGCGACTGGGTGAAGCAGCCGTCCGCGCGGTAGCGCACACCGCGCAGCAGCTCGCCGTCGGTGATGCCGGTCGCGACGAAGAAGGCGTTGTCGCCGCGCACGAGCTCGTTGGTGCTGAGCACGGTGTCCAGGTGGAGTCCGGCGTCGATGGCTTTCTGCCGTTCGTCGTCGTCCTTCGGCGCCAGGACACCCTGGATGGTGCCGCCGAGAGCCTTCATCGCACAGGCCGTGATGATGCCCTCGGGGGTGCCGCCGATCCCGAGCAGCAGGTCGATGCCGGTGTCGGGTCGGGCGGCCATGATGGCGCCGGCGACGTCGCCGTCCGCGATGTACCGGATGCGCGCTCCCGCGTCGCGGATCTGCGTCGCGAGCTGCTCGTGACGCGGCCGGTCGAGCATCACCACGGTGACGTCGGCGGCGCTCACTCGCTTGGCCTTGGCGACTCGGCGGATGTTCTCGGCCACCGGGAGGCGAATGTCCACGACGTCGGCGATGTCGGGTCCGGCAGCGAGCTTGTCCATGTAGAAGACCGAACTGGGGTCGTACATCGAACCGCGCTCGCTCACAGCCATCACCGACACCGCGTTGCTCATGCCCTTGGCGGTGAGAGTGGTGCCGTCGATCGGGTCGACGGCGACGTCGACGCCGGGGCCGGTCCCGTCACCCACGTGCTCTCCGTTGAAGAGCATCGGGGCCTCGTCCTTCTCGCCCTCGCCGATGACGACCACGCCGTTCATCGCGACCGACGAGATGACCCGGCGCATCGCGGCGACCGCCGCGCCGTCGGCGTCGTTCTTCTCGCCGCGTCCGACCCAGCGTCCGCCGGCCATCGCGGCCGCCTCGGTGACCCGCACCAGCTCGAGGGCCAGGTTGCGATCCGGCACCTCGGCGCTGTGACGGCTTGCCTCATCGGTGGACATGCGACTCCTCGGTCGGCGGGTCGGGCCCGCCAGCGGGGCCCCTCGATCTCGCTCGGTGAGTCTATCGGGGGTGAGACGGCAGGCGGCTGCGTCCGGTACGCGGTCATGGGCGACCATGGAGGGGTGAGCACCCCACCCTCCGCGCAGGCCCAGGCCGGCGCACCGGCCCCCGCGCGGCGCGGGATGAGCGGCACCGCGAAGAACATGGTGATCTCGATGATCGTGCTCGTTGCGGGCTGTCTGGTGCTGATCGCCCTCGTGCCGCGGGTCGGCTCGGTCCAGCAGCCGGTCGCGAACGTCGCGGCGATCGCCCGGGAAGTCGGCGACGAGCAGAAGTGGGACGTCGCCGTCGCGGACGGCCTGCCGACGGGGTGGACGGCCACCAACGTCACGCTGATGACCGACAACCCACCGGACACCTGGCAGGCGGGCTACACCACCCCCGGCACCCACTACGCCGCCGTGGTCCAGACCAGTGCCGGCGATGCGGCCTGGGTGACCCGCCAGACCGGGGCGGCCAAGCGGGTGGGCACGATCTCCTTGGGCGGCGCGACCTGGATCCGGTACGAACGCAACGACGGCGAGCAGCAAGCGCTGGTGCGGACGGTGCCCCTCGGTGGCCTGACGACCGCGGTCATCGGGACCGCTCCGTGGTCGCAGCTGAACCAGTTCGCCGCTGCGCTACGGCCGCTCAGCCACAGCACGCTGCACCCGACATCGTGACCGACCCGGACGGTCATCCCGAGGGCGGCAACCCGGCGAGATGGCTGGCGCTCATCGTGTGCCTCGGTGCCGTCTTCATGTGCCTGCTCGATGTCAGCATCGTCAACGTCGCCCTGCCCTCCATGCAGGAGGGCCTCAAGGCGTCCGCGCCGGACCTGCAGTGGGTGCTCTCCGGGTACGCCGTGACGTTCGGGCTGGTGCTCGTCCCCGCCGGCCGGCTCGGTGATGCCTACTCACGGCGCACGATGTTCCTGATCGGGATCACCGGCTTCGTGGTCGCCAGCGTCGCCTGCGGGCTGGCGTGGTCGCCCCTGGCGATCATCGTCTTCCGGTTGCTGCAGGGCGTCTTCGCCGGTCTCCTCACCCCGCAGGTCAACGGCATCATCCAGCAGCTCTTCCGCGGTCCCGAGCGCGGTCGGGCCTTCGGCTACTTCGGTGCGATCGCGGGTGTGTCCACCGCAGCAGGGCCGCTGGCCGGCGGGGGGCTCATCGCCCTGTTCGGTCCCGAACACGGCTGGCGCGCGGTCTTCTTCGTCAATCTGCCGATCGGGTTGGTCGCCATCCCGTTCGCCGCGCGACTTCTCACCCGGGCGGGTGTGACCAGCAGCCGCGGCGACGGTCGGCGTCCGCAGTTGGACCCGGTCGGATCCCTGCTCTTCTGTGTCGGCATCGTCTCGCTCCTGCTGCCGCTGGTGGAGCAGCGCGAGTGGTCCGGCGCGCTGCGCTACCCGTTGTACGTCGCGGCCGTCGTCTTCCTGGCCCTCTTCGTGGTGTGGGAGCGCCGCGTGGAGTCCCGGGGCAAGTCACCGGTGCTGGATCTGGGGCTGTTCTCCCTGCGCAGCTTCAGCTTCGGGTCGGTCACCGGGCTCCTGTATTTCGGGGCGTTCACCTCGATCTTCTTCGTGCTGACGGTCTATCTGCAGATGGGCCAGGGGTACACCGCGTGGCAGGCCGGCCTGACGGTGACGGCGTTCGCGGCCGCCACCATCCCGGCGTCGCGGCTGTCGGGCACCAAGGGCCCCGACCACCCGATCGCCTTCCTCACCACCGGCTCCCTGCTGTTCGCCGCGGGTCTGCTGCTGACGATCGTCGCGGTACGGATCGAGTCCGGTGCACAGGTGGGGTGGTGGATGGCGCTGCCGCTCGCGATCGCGGGTTTCGGCAACGGCCTCGTACTCCCCGCCAACCAGACCCGCGCGGTGTCGCAGGTGCCGGTCCAGCAGGCCAGCTCGGCGGGTGCGGCCTACCAGGTCTTCCAGCGCACGGGCACCGCGCTCGGCATCGCGGTCGTCGGCACCGTGTTCTTCGGGCAGCTGGCGAGCACCCGCGGCGACTTCTCGCAGGCATTCGAGTACGGCGTGAGCGTCTCGGCGGCGCTGGGAGTCCTCACCGCGATCCTTGCCGGTGCCGAGGCGTGGTCGGGACGACAGGCTGCCTCGCGGACCGCCTGAGCGATCAGTCGCGCTCGGCCGTCATGGCATCGATGCGGTGTTCGGCGTCGGAGAGCCACTTCTGGCAGTGCGCGGCGAGCGCTTCGCCGCGCTCCCAGAGCCGCATGCTGTCCTCCAGGCTCGGCTCGCCGCTCTCCAACCGCGTCACGATCGCAGCGAGTTGGTCGCGCGCGTCCTCGTAACCGAGCTCGGCGATGTCGTCGTGCGTGGTGGCGCCGCGGTCCTCGGCTGATGCTGCGCCGGCGGGCTCCGGCTGGGTGGTGGCCATGTCTTAGAACTCCAACTCGTCGAGTGATCGGTGGTGGCGTCGGCAGCGACGTCGGTCGGGCCGCCGTGCGGGCTTCACGGCTCGGTCACCGGCCGCACCGCGAAGTCGCCCTGGGCGACGGTGACGCGCAACAGGTCGGACGGTGCCACCTGCGCGACGTCGGTGATGACTTCGCCGTCCTGGGTGCGGACCACGGCGTACCCCCGCTGCAGCACCTCCCACGGGGACAGTGCCCGCAGCTGGCCCGCGAGGTGATCCACCTGGTCGTGTGCCCGATCAATCCGGCGCGTCACGACCGAGGTGGACCGCGTGCGGAGCTGCTGCACCACGTCCGCGCGGCGGCTCACCATGGTCACCGGGTCGCGCAGTGCCGGTGCCGCGCAGAGCTGATCCAGCCGACGACGCTCCATCGCGGCGTGATGCCGCAGCGACCGGGCGGCTCGGCCGAGCAGCCTCTCCAGGCCGGCGCGCTGCTCGGCGAGGTCGGGCACGATCCGGCGCGCGGCGTCCGTGGGGGTCGAGGCACGCAGATCCGCGACGAAGTCGAGCAGCGGGGTGTCCACGTCGTGACCGATCGCGCTGACCACCGGGGTGCGCGCCGCGGCCACCGCGCGCAGCAGCGCCTCGTTGCTGAACGGCAGCAGGTCCTCGAACGCGCCACCGCCCCGCGCGATGACGATGACATCGATATCGGGGACGGCGTCGAGCTCGGCCAGGGCCGCGCCCACCTGCTCGACGGTGCCCGGCCCCTGCACGGCGACCTGGCGTATCTCGAACTGCGTCGCGGGCCAGCGCAACCGGGTGTTCTCCACGACGTCCTTCTCGGCGGCGCTCGCACGGCCGCAGATGAGGCCGACCCGGCGCGGGAGGAACGGCAGCGGACGTTTGCGGGAGGCGTCGAAGAGGCCTTCGCTGCGCAGCAGCTGTTTGAGGTGTTCCAGCCGCAGCAGCAGGTCGCCGACGCCGACCGGCCGCATCTGCCGGGCGTCCAGGTGCAGGGATCCGCGCTTGGTCCAGAACGTCGGCTTGGCCTGCACCACCACCCGCGCGCCGGGACCGATGCCCGGGCCCATCGCGTCGAGCGTGTTCACGTGCACGGTCACCGACAGCGACATGTCCACGTCGGGATCGCGCAGGGTGACGTAGCAGGTCGGGGCACCGGGTCGCCGTTGCAACTGCACGATCTGCCCCTCGACCCACAGCGGCGACATCTTGTCGACGTACTCGCTGATCCGCATCGAGAGGGTGCGCACCGGCCAGGGCTGCTCGGCCGTGGTGTCGGCGGCCTTCTCCGGAAGCGGCGCGGTCACGCGGCCACCGTAGACTGATTCGTATGACGAGTACTCCAGTGGCGGCCGCACCCTCGCGCACCAAGCGGGTCCTGCTCGCCGCCCCGCGGGGGTACTGCGCCGGTGTGGACCGCGCCGTCGTGACGGTGCAGAAGGCCCTCGATCTCTACGGTCCGCCCGTCTACGTGCGCAAGGAGATCGTGCACAACAAGCACGTCGTGACGACCCTGGAGAAGCGCGGCGCGATCTTCGTGGAAGAGACCGACGAGGTGCCCGAGGGCGCGACGGTCATCTTCTCCGCGCACGGAGTGGCGCCCGTGGTGCACGAGGAGGCCGCTGCCCTCAAGCTGAAGACGATCGACGCCACGTGCCCGCTGGTCACCAAGGTGCACCGCGAAGCCGTGCGGTTCGCGAGCGACGACTTCGACATCCTGCTCATCGGGCACGAGGGCCACGAGGAGGTCGTGGGTACCGCGGGGGAGGCGCCCCAGCACATCACCCTGGTGCAGAGCCCCGACCACGTCGACGCGGTCACCGTGCGCGATCCGGAGAAGGTCGTCTGGCTCTCCCAGACCACGCTCTCGGTGGACGAGACGATGGAGACCGTCCGCCGGTTGCGCGAGAAGTTCCCGAAGTTGCAGGACCCGCCCTCGGATGACATCTGCTACGCGACCCAGAACCGCCAGTTGGCGGTCAAGCAGATGGCGCCGGACACCGACCTGATGATCGTGGTCGGCAGCCGCAACTCCTCCAACTCCGTGCGTCTGGTCGAGGTCGCACTCGAGCACGGTTCGCGCGCCGGCCACCTGGTCGACTACGCCGACGAGATCGACGAGAGCTGGCTGCAGGGGGTCACGACGGTGGGTGTCACCTCGGGGGCGTCCGTGCCGGAGGTGCTGGTGCGGGACGTGCTCGACTATCTGGCCGAACGCGGCTTCGAGGACGTCACCGCCGTCCAGGCCGCGCAGGAGAGCCTGCTCTTCGCCCTCCCGAACGAGCTGCGCCGCGACCTCAAGCTCGCCGGAAACGACGACGACAAGGTGCGTCACGACGCCGGCGCACTGCGCTGAGCCCCATCACCCTCCCCGCCTGACATCCCGGCGCGAAAGTCCAGCTGCGGTCGGGTCGTCTCTCCGGCCTCGGCCATGTCGCGGTCGACGGCGTCGATGAGCTCCCGGGCGGTGAGCGGGCGTACGGCGTCCTGCACGGGGGACGGGGTCGCCGGGGGCTGATCGGCCAGCCCGAGCTCGTGCATCTTGCGCGCGGTGACCAGCACCCGGCTCTCCAGCGTGCCGAGCAGCGCGTTGTACGCCTCCACTGAGCGGTGCAGCGTGCTGCCGAGCTTGTCGGCGTGCCGCCCGAGCGTCGCCAGGCGCTCGTAGAGCGTCTTGCCCAGCTCCAGCAGCTCGCGGGCGTTCGCGTTCAGATCGTCCTGCTGCCAGCTGAACGCCACAGTGCGCAACAGCGCCAGCAGGGTGCTGGGAGAAGCGAGCACGACCCTGCGCGCGATGGCGCGCTCGAAGATCGCCGGGTCGGCCAGCAGGGCCGCGGACAGCACGGCGTCGGAGGGGACGAAGGCCACCACCATCTCCGGTGACCCGGCGAAAGCGGTCCAATACCCCTTCGCAGCCAGCGCATCCAGATGCCCGCTCAGAGCGCGCGCATGGGCCTGCAGCGCGGCCGAACGTGCGGTCTCGTCGATGCCCTCACGCTGGGCCGCGAGGTAGGAGGTCAGCGGCGCCTTGCTGTCGACGACCAGGGTGCGCCCACCCGGCAGGTGGACCACGACGTCGGGGCGTACGGCGGCGCCGTCGCGCGCCCGCGCGCTGACCTGTTCCTCGAAGTCGCAACGGGCCAGCATTCCCGCGTGCTCGAGCAGCCGCCGCAGCTGGGTCTCGCCCCAGGTGCCACTGACATTGGAGGACTTCAGCGCGCCGGCCAGCGCCGCGGTCTCCTGCTGGAGGCGGATGGTGGTCGAGCCGACCTGGTCGAGCCGGGCACCGAGCTCGCCCCACTGTTCGAGACGGTCACGCTCGAGCACTCCCACCTGCCGCTCGACGCGCAGCAGAGTCTCACCCAACGGCCCCAGCACCCCTGCGGTGCGCTGGTCGTCCCGATCGGCGAGCTCCAGATCGGTGATCCGCGCCCGCAGCAGGTCGCGCTCGGTGGTGAGCGCGACGTTGCGTGCGGCGTACACCGTGCGAAGCGTCAGCATCACGAGCAAGGCGCCGACGACGGCGCCGACGAGGAAGGCCTCCATCAGGAACATGTCGGGCAGCCTGACACGGTGCACCGACAGGACCGGTCAGGTGAGGGGCATCGCCAGGATCGGGGTCTTCGTGGGGACCTGCGAACCGCCGGTGGGTTCGATGGTGATATCGAACTCCTTGGCGCCCTGGACGTTGGCCGTGAGCTGGTTCGTGTGACCGGTCTTGAGGATGCCGGCGTTGGTCGGACCGTCGCCTTTGATGAACCAGCCCTGGTACGTCGTGTCGCCCGTGCTCGCCGTGACCTTGTGCAGGGTCGCGACGGCCTGGTTCAGGGAGCGCGAGCTGATCACGGTCACGGTCCCACCGCGGAACGGCATGGTCCTGCGGGTCGCGTCGGGAGCGTGTTCGATACGGGACATCGCGTTGGTGACGCCGCCGGACGTGTTGGCCCACGGCTGCGCGTGGATCACGCCGGCGCCGGCCACGACCACCGCGCCGGCCGCGACGAGGCCGATCACGGCGCGACGAGGTCTGCTCGTGCGCGCCGAGGTACGAGCGTGACCCGGACGGTCGGCCCGCGACTGCGACACCTGCGGAGTGTGCTGGATCTGTTCCAGGAGCGCGGACCGAAGGTCGGGCGAGGGCGCGACCGGTGGGATGTCCGACGCCAGTGTGACAGTGAGTTCGGCGACCTCGGCCACCTCGCGGCGGCATGACTCGCAGTCCTGCAGGTGCCGCTCGGAGCGGGCTCGTTCCAGGTCGTCGACGGCGTCGAGGGCATAGCCCACGGCATCGATGTGCGTGTCGTTGGTCATCGTTCACCTCCCATCGCGGTGCGCAACCGCTGCAGTCCATCGCGGATTCGTGTCTTCGCCGTGCCGAGGGGGATGCCGAGTCGTTCGGCGACCTCTGCGTGCGTGTGACCCTCGAAATACACCAGGCTGAGGGCCTGTCGTTGGTTCTCGCCCAAAGTGCCGAGAGCACTGCGGACGTGTTCTGCGTCGAGCTTCGCGGTCACCTGGTCGACCGTGGAGTCGTACGCCGTCTCCTGCGACTCCCGTGTGTACGTCTCGTCCCGACGCCGGGTGGCCTGTGCCGACCGGACTCGGTCGACTGCTCGGCGGTGGGCCAGCGTGAACATCCAGCTGAGCGCCGAGCCCCGTTCCGCGTCGAACCGGGCACTGGTGCGCCAGATCTCCAGGAAGACCTCTTGCGTGATCTCCTCGGCCTGCGCCCGGTCGACGATCAACCGAACGACGAGACCGTTGATGCGGGCGCTCGTCGCGTCGTACAACCGCGCGAAGGCGTCCTGGTCCCCTCGACCCGCTGCTGTCAGGAGATCGGCCAGCTGCGGCCCGGGCTCGTGGACGCCGGTGTCCACTGTTCGCAAGGTGCCCGTCATGGAGTCCATCCTGACGGATGGACTCCATAACAGCGCTACCGACGTCACGGTGAGCCCGATTCAGGGACAGATCAGCTGGCCGGGACCAGGACGGTGTCGATGATGTAGACGTTGGCGTTCGCGGTCTGCACGTTGCCGCAGATGATCTTCGCCGTGGCCCCGCCCTTGACGGTCAGGCTCGGGACGGTGCCGCTCACCGTGTCGCTGGTCTTGGCCAGCGTCGGGTGGGTGCCCACGATCTTGTCCGGCCCGAGGCGGGTCGGCAGGACGTGGTTCGTGAGGATCTTGGTCAGCATCGTCTTGTCGGCCAGCACCTTGGCAAGGGTCGCCTTGGGCAGCTTGGCGAACGCGGCGTTGGTCGGCGCGAAGACGGTGAGGTTCTGGGTGTTGTTCAGGGTGTCCACCAGGCCGGCCTTCTTGACGGCGGTGACCAGGGTCGACAGCAGCGGGTTGTTCGATGCTGCGGTGGCGACGGTGTCCTGAGTCATGCCGCCGAACGAGCCCTTACCGGTCTTCGGCACGGCCGCGCAGCCGGGGCCGAACGGGACGGCCGCGGTCGAGCCGCTGGTGGCCGAGGACGACGCCGAGCTCGAGGTGGCGGCGCTGGAGCTGCCGGACCCGCTGGAGCTACCGCAGGCGGTGAGCGCGAGAGCGCCGACTGCGGTGAGGGTGGCTGCTGAGGCGATGGAACGCGTCTTCATGTGGATCTCCTGAGTGAGGTCTCGCGCTGTGACGAGTTCGTTGGTCGAAGTGCATGAGTCATTCGGAGCAGGGGGTGGGCCGGATTGGGTTGATCATCAATCTTTCAGCCGATGCTGAAGATCAGATTGACGATTCCGCTCGACCCGTCGGGAAAGACGTCCTTACGCGTTTCGGACTGCAGTGAGTCCTTGCCGTAGACCACGCGAGCGCGGACGGCATGCTGCCCGGTGGCCTTGGTGTTCCAGACATAGGCCCACTGCCGCCAGTAGTCGACGTTCACGTCGGGTCCCATGGTGGCGTCCTTCCAGGGGCCTTCGTCGAGACTCACCTGGACGCGTACGACGCCGTGGCGCTGGGCCCACGCGACCCCGCCGATGACGACCTTGCCGCCCTTGACCGTCGCGAACGAGGCAGGTGTGTCGATCCGCGCTGACGGTTTGATCGGCCCGTCGATGGTCCAGCCACGTTTGGTCCAGTAGGCGCGCGACTTCGAGTAGTCGGTGACGGTCATCCGGGTCACCCACTTGGTGCATCCGAGCATCCCGTAGAGGCCCGGTGTCACCAGTCGCGCCGGGAACCCGTGTGCCCGGGGGAGGGCCTGCCCGTTCATCCCGATCGCGAGGAGGGCCTCGCGATCGTCGGTCATCGCGCCGAGCGGGGTGCTGATGGTGAAGCCCTCGGTCGAGGTGCTGAAGACCTGCCGACCGGGTTTGGCCGCATCCTTGACGCCGGCCATCTTCAGCAGGTCGCTGGTGCGTACGCCGAGCCAGGTCGCCCCGCCGGCGTAGCTCCCGCCGGGTTCGTTGCTGATGCAGGTCAGGCTGATGTTGCGCTCGATCAGATCCAACTTGGTGATGTCGTTGTAGCTGAGGTCGAGTGGGTGCTCGACATCGCCGTCGATGCGTAGTCGCCACGAGTCGCGCTCGACGTTCGGCACGGTGAGGGAGGTGTCGACGCGGTAGAACTTGCCGTTCGGGGTGCGCAGGGGGGTAATGGCGGGGTACTGCGCCGTGAGGCCGACGGGGATGGCCGGTGCCTTCTCCTTGGCGACCGGCAGCGCGAGTCCGGCGGTGCTCGGCACGGCTCCCAGTTTCTGCCCGACTGCAGCACTGCCGACGGCGCCGGCCGCGACGACACCCGATCCGGCGAGGAACACCCGGCGGGTGCTTGCGAGAGTGGGCGCGTCGCCCGGCGTCGGGCGATGCAGGATCCGGTCCGCCATGCTGCGGGTGACGGCGTCGCCGGACAGCAGGAACAGACCGAACAGGGTCAACGTGCCCACGACGGCCGTGACGATCGTCGGGACGATGTCCGACGCCACGGCCGCGGGCCGCGTCATCGCCGCGTACCCGGCGATGGCCACGAGCACCAGCTCGAGTGCGAGACCGAGCAGGAGGATCCGGCGGGCGAGTAACCCGGCGAGGCCGGCCAGGATCAGCGCGCCGAGGGAGACCGATAGCAGCAGCACGAGCTTGTCGTTGGTGCCGAACTGCTTGATCGCGATGTCTTTCAGCGCGGTCGGTGTGCGGTCGATCACGGCCTCGCCGACGGCCAGCACCGGAGAGGCCGATGCCTTCCGGAACGACGCGACCAGGTGACCGAGCGCCATACCGAGGCCTGCGGCCAGGATGCCGATGAGGATCGCGCGGAGTCGGCTGACGGTGCCGATCGGGTTGGCAGGGCGAAGGATTCGCGTCATCCGAGAATCGTCGCCGTCGCGCGGCGTCGTGTCGGCGGAGGAGGATCCCGTAGCGGATGCGGCGTCCGTCGCCGGCGCGACGGCGCCCTCGTCGGGCGTACCCGGGGGTCGCCTCGGGGGCAGGGCCGACCGCACGCGATCGAGGAAACCAGTCATGCGCCCTATTCGGAGCGTGCGGCGTGGTGGATGCCCTCGCCGGGACCGCGTAGCCTCTTGTCCCCGTGGCCCTCACCATCGGAATCGTCGGACTGCCCAACGTCGGCAAGTCCACGATGTTCAACGCGCTGACCAAGAACAACGTCCTGGCCGCGAACTACCCGTTCGCGACCATCGAGCCAAACGTCGGCGTCGTACCGCTGCCGGACGAGCGCCTCGGCGTTCTCGGCAAGCTCTTCGACAGCAAGCAGATCGTGCCGGCGACCGTGTCGTTCGTGGACATCGCCGGCATCGTCAAGGGCGCGTCGGAGGGCGAGGGGCTCGGCAACAAGTTCCTGGCCAACATCCGCGAGGCCGACGCCATCTGCCAGGTCATCCGCGCTTTCGACGACGACGACGTGGTGCACGTCGACGGGTCGATCTCGCCGGTGCGGGACAAGGAGATCATCGAGACCGAGCTCATCCTGGCCGACCTCGAGACCGTCGAGCGCGCGCTGCCGCGGCTCGACAAGGAGGTCAAGGGCAAGAAGACGGACAAGACGGTGCTGGAGGCCGCGCTTGCCGCCAAGGATGTCCTCGACGCGGGCAACACCCTCTTCTCGCAACGTGATTCGATCGACTTCTCCCCGATCCGCGAGCTGGGTCTGTTGACCTCCAAGCCCTTCCTCTACGTCTTCAACGTCGACGAATCCCAGTTGACCGACACCGAGCTGCAGGCGTCTCTGCAGGCGCTCGTCGAGCCGGCCGAGGCGATCTTCCTCAACGCCAAGCTCGAGATGGATCTCGCCGAACTCGACGAGGAGGACGCCACCGAGCTGCTGGAGTCGGTCGGCGTGACCGAGTCGGGGCTGGACCAGTTGGCGCACAAGGGTTTCCACACCCTCGGGCTGCAGACCTACCTCACCGCCGGGCCCAAGGAGACGCGCGCCTGGACCGTCCCGGTCGGTGCGACGGCTCCGCAGGCCGCCGGTGTCATCCACACCGACTTCCAGAAGGGTTTCATCAAAGCCGAGGTCATCTCCTACGAGGACCTGGTCGAGCTCGGCTCCGTCGCCGAGGCGCGCGCGCACGGCAAGGCGCGCATGGAGGGCAAGGACTACGTCATGGCGGACGGCGACGTGGTGGAGTTCCGCTTCAACGTCTGAATCGGCGCGTTTGCGCAGGTCAAAGGCTTGCGGGGGTCGTTTAGTCCGCACCTAGTCCGCAAGAATTTTAGAAGGGCCGTCCCGAACGGGCCGTTCGAGGTGCCGTCAGACCTGGCGGCGGAGGGGCCTGCCTCGGTGAGCTGGCCGCGTCCGGAACGACCCCTGGACGGCCCTGCCAGGAGGCGTTCGGTCACCCCCGTCGGGTCACTCTCCGGCACTGGCCATCGCCGCCGCTTCGGGCCAGGCGGGGCCGCCGAGCGCCGCCGCCTTGTCCTGGGCTGCGTCGAGGGCGTCGGAGATGTCGGGATGCAGCGCTGCTGCGAGCGACCAGGTCTTCGGCCCATTGACCACTATTTTGACGAACTACAGCGCGCTCGCGTCATTGCGGACGCAACCCTTCTTCAGGCCGGTGGAAATGTCGGTCCCGGCAACCCACGCCTAGTACGTCTCGCCGGTCATCGAGCCCCACGTTTCTCACCGGGCTGCCCGGGCCGGCCAGAGTCGGGTGGCGACACCGCTGCCTTCACCGAGGTAGTAGTCGTCCGCTCGCGAGCGATCGCGCTCGACATACGCGCGGGCTGCACTCGCCGCGCCGCGGTAGAACTTCACGCCACCGTCACAAAGGCCGGACTTGTCGTAGTCTGTATTTATCGGATATTTGCTAGATGCAACTAGGCGTCAGTCACGTTAGAGGGACGTTACCGATTGCCGCCACTTGCTGCGCGTATTCGGCAGGTAGCCCGGTGCTGCGGTCGCGGCCTCCAACCAGCTGCAGTGAGACCCCACTGGAGTCCTTGCTTTGGTGGACGGCTTCTACTTCTGACCAGGGGATGAAGCGTCGGGTGGGAGGTCGTATGCCCTGTGTGTTGATCACGATGGTGTTGAGGTTTCGGGTTGAGCCGACACACAGCATCGCAATGACGAAGACCGGGATGACGTAGTGCACAGGTGATGCCCCCTGAACGGCGTACTGCGCGACTAAGAGGACCTGCGTTGCAACCAGGATCCAAGCGATCCATTTCGTGAACCTCGGGAGGCTGGCCCGCAGGTCATACCGGATCTCGCCAGCTGCCTGTCGTTGCTGGTTCATCATTGTGCTGGGGGCCGATCGCTCGAGGCGGCCAACCTGGAGCGGATGAGCACCGCGAGCCCGACACCAACGGCCACGACGCACAGCAGCGTGGCCAGTCCTACCAATGCCGGGTGGTGGGTGGCCAGCGAGGTGAAAAGGGCCACGAGGAAGAGAGCCGAGGCCAGCAAGAGAACGCCGAACCACCTCACCGCAGAGTTGCCCTGGTCCATGAGGTGTTGGTGCTCGGCAGTGCGTGGGTGCCCGTCTTCGTGCAGAACGAGCATGCGGTCTCGGGACACCATCCCCAGGACGGGGTCGCCGGTGCTGATCGTCACCCGCGTTGGCTCCGAGCCGGCGTGACCGTGCCACACCGGCGATCCTGCCCAGTCGATCCGAGCCTGCACGGTCACTGGGCCATCGGCACGCCGAACCGCTCAGTGGCGCGCCACCGGATACGCTCACGTCGCTGCCCATCGATCAAGACCGCGTAGGAACGCAAGATCCCCAGTGTGCTGGCCCGGTGGACGATCAGTTCAGCCACTGCTCACCCCTTGTCTTGAACCAGCGGGCGGCGGGCACCCCTTTATCTGTGGGGGCATCAATGCAGCCCCGCCTGGTCGCGCGGACCCACTAGCTGCGGGCCCGCAGCGTCACGCATCTCTTGGGCGCGGAAGCCCCGTGCGCCGACCGTCAAGCTGGCGCAGGCCAACACGAGGGCCTCTGCAACGAACCAGGTAGGCCGATTCTTCGCCTGCAGCAAAACCCAGAAGAACCCCGTGGTGAACATCCCGGCTAAAGCAGCGGCCAACCACTCCCTACCCCTGTTCGCCATGCAGGGATGTTCTCACCCCAGCTCGCCTGCCGCGCGGCCTGCGGCCACTCGTGTACTGCCCTGCCGCAACTGTCGTTCTGGGGTAAACCCCAGAACGACACCGCCCCGGGAGCCGGACAGTGTGCGTTTAGGGTCCCGATCGGCTGTTTCCAGACAGATGTGTCCGAAGGCGGCACGTGCTGGTCT
This sequence comes from Allobranchiibius sp. CTAmp26, assembly GCF_017565405.1. GTDB lineage: Bacteria > Actinomycetota > Actinomycetes > Actinomycetales > Dermatophilaceae > Allobranchiibius. Next base: position 58,991 of record NZ_JAGEKR010000019.1, on the reverse strand, counting down.
CCTCCGGTGCGATCGCCGCGTTGCTGGCTACGGCGACCGGATGTTCATCTTTGGAGAAGGTCACCTCGGGTGCTCCGCCGTTGAAGGTGTGTGGCACGACCCTATGGAACGGCGCAGCGGGCGCAGGGTTAATCCAGGCCGCGCCGAACGGCACCTTCACCGATGGACAGATCTACCTTTGGGTCGCTCCTGGGTGTGGCCACGGCGCCACCGTCTCGATCCCGGTCCACGCAGCCACCATCACAGCCACCGCTAGAGCGAAGGACGACCTGGCCGCGGCCGTTGTATCAAGCCCCGGCAGAAGAGCTTCACGGTCCTCGTGCGACGTCACGGCCAGAGCCTCACGGTGGCGGTCACCCTCTCCTGAGTTCGACCTCGTCTGCTGCTCAGTGACGAGCGTTAGATGGGTGAGCCATCAGCCGTAGTGCCGGGATCTTGCCACCAGCCGGCTGACATTGCGGCCTGCCACTCTTCGTCTGTGGGGTCAAGCAGACCTCGGTAAAACCCGTTCTCGTCGTGGTCGAAACCGACAGCGAAGCTGACGGGCTCCTGTTCCAGCCCAACAAAGTCGACTAGGCAGTGATTGAGACCTGGGCCGACGAAGCTGTTGATGCGACCGGGATGGTGCGGCATCAGCACATGGTTACGGGCACGAAATGCGGGGGTGAGGACATCGCCGGCGTCTGGATCGAGACCGGCAGAAAGTACCCGCTTGCCACCAACGGCCTGCTCGACGTTCAAGGACCTCACAGCACCCAGCTTCGCAGCTCAGCTAGTCCATAACGAGATGATGCCCGACTAGGCCTGCTCATTGACGATCGATTTCGGACGGACACGGTCGGTTCAGAAGTTGACGCGAAACCCCGCCAGATCGTTGCTCGAAATCGTGGGTCCTTGAGTTTCGAGCACGACCGAAGCCAGTTGAGGCGGAAGGTGCGTCGCTTTTACGGTGGGCTACCTGCCGAGAATCCCGGGATCTAGAGGTTCCGCAAGAGCCGCGTGATGAAGTTTTCCCGGCCCTCTGCGTTGCGGCTTCGTGCCCACCTGCCAATCGTGCCAATCGTGCGGTTGAGCAAAGTGAGGAACGGGTTTTTCCAGCCGTCAGGTGTGGGGTAGGGCATCAAAATGATGATGGCGAAGAGCACCACCACTAGGACGTCCTTGATGAGGGTGGGCATGCCCGCAGGCTATGGGCTCGTTGAGCGCGACGCCGTATAGATCTGAAACGGGATATCACCGACCGTGGCAGATCCGACCGGAGGTCTAGACCTCACAGGAACACCTACCGCGCCGGTACCGCTATGCGGTCGGCCCCAGTGCTCCACCACGTCGCGCTGGGTAACTCGCTGCTCGATCGACCTGGTGCCAGCGAGCAGCGCAACGGGTCCGCCGCACGACGCAACCGCCACCACGGCCTCGCCGACGAGACCGTTGGCGACGAGATCAGGGCCCATGCCACCGCAGCGACGGCGAAGATCGCGCATCCAACTCGGACCTGCCGACGTCGACGGAAGAGCCAGCTCTCCAGCGGCGTCAGGGGAAATTCGGTGGCCACGCCCTGAGTATGACTTCGGCACATCCGCTTCGTGGCAGCTTGCAGTGTCGTTGTGGGGTACACCCCAGAACGACACCGACAGTAGGGCCCGAAACTGCTCGTCTAGGGCCGCGATTCGCATTTCTCGGACAGATCTGTCCGCATGGCGCCCCAGTCCGACACCAGCTGCTTACCTCCGCGCGACTGAGGGTGCTGCACCATCAATGAATGAGCGGCTTGGTGTTCGAACGACTCGTCGAGATTGAGGGGCGCTGGCACCTTGAGGATCTTCGGCAGGAGATCGCCGCGGCGATGGCCGGCCTTGAGGCGGGGCGTCGTCCCTATGTGCCATCCCAGCTGCTGCGGTCACTCGATATGTTCCTGGACTCCTATGGACCCCACAGATGGACCGCCCCTGAGGAGCTACCCCCCAGCGACGAGGGGCCGTAAGTGCGGAACTGACGTTGATCGCGTGCTTCGTGACGGATCTGACCAATGTCTAGACCTCGGAGGGGCACCTACCGCGCCGGCACCGCTACGCGATGGTCACCCTGGCTCCAGTCCTGTTGAAACCACTCACCGACCAGGTTTCCCACGATGATGGTTTGCCCCTCGGGGTCGAAAAGGAGCACCCCGTCCTGACGCAAGAGCGGTCCTAGCGCAGTCAGGTGGTCTGCGGCGATCGGCAGTGAGTGCCGCTGCCCGTCTTCGGTCACGATTAGCAGCTCGAAGGCGCAGGCGGCGTCGGCTTCTGCGTTCCAGTTGGCGTTGACGTAGTCGATCCGAAGGGTGCGGTTGCTAGAGCCAGCCATGCCCCCACTGTCTCTCGTTAGGCAGTCTCAAGCCGGCGTTAACGCCAAGTTATCGGGTGGGCCTAGGCCCTCGCTCGTGACTATCCCTTCGAGCAGCTGCGGGGGCCTCCTGCCGCACGGCGAGATCCGCGAGACGGGGCGCTCGAAAGCGCTGCTCAGTGCTGACGCTGCTCGAAACGACCGATCGTGGTGACTTTCGAGCGTGGAGCACGGTGGGATCGGGCGGCGGATGCCGCGGCGCTTCGTGCGTCCGCGCCCATTTACTGGATCAGTGGACCGAACGGCCCCTGATCAGTCCTGCCCCCCATCGTCCGGAGGCTGTCAGCTCATCAACGAACCCGCGGGCAGCGAGCATGGTCTGGAACCGTGCCTGCCGCTGTTCAGGAAAGGACTCCAGAATGTCTTCGGAGAGCTTGCCGTCGTGTCGGGCCGTCACTGTCACCAGCCACGACTCGTCAGCTTCGTGAGGTTCGTGGGGGTAGGAGATGTGAACGATGCAGGCACCATCGGCTGACATAGGACAACCGTAAGTGGCGGATTTTGCTAACTGCTGTTTGCAACCTGAGCTCGACCGGTCTCGGCTTCCGAACTGTGCATCTGGGGCATGCCCTAGATGCACATCCTGGGCCGGTCCGCAGCGCGCATCAAGAGTCCGATCGTCGGCTTTGTGACAGATCTGATCGAAGGTCTAAACATGTGGGAGCGCGTCGCGGGGTACGCGCGCGGGTGAGTTCGGTCGACCAAACCCCTCATCGCCAGCTGCACGGCAGTCGGCGACGTCGACGAGGCCCGAACCGATCGCGCCAGCGGCCGCAGCCGTGACGGCATGCGGTCACGCTCTCAGCTGGAGCGGGCGAATTTCTCAAGGCGGGCCGCGATGTCCTCCACGGCCACGAGGCGCCCTTCGGCCACGTCCATCGCGAGTTCGAACTTCTGGTCGTCATCAGCGGTGAACGTGTAGCCGTTGAGGGCGTAGAACAGCCGGAGCGCACCGAGCCCAAGTCGCTTGTTGCCGTCCACCAGAGCGTGGCCCTTCACCACCGAGTGCAGCAACGCCCCGGCTTTGAAGTGGATGTCGGGGTAGACGGGCTCGCCGAACACGACTGCCCGCGGACGGCCCGCGGCGGCTTCGAGGATGCCGTAGTCGCGCACCTGAGGACGGCGGCCTAGATACGCCGTGCCGACGGCGAGGATGTCCTCCAGGGTCAGGAACTCGGTCGGCTCGTCGTCTTTCACGCGTCCGCCAACCTCTCGATCACGGCGCGGTCCTCCGCCACGAGAGTGCTCAGCAGCTCGTCGCGCAGGCGCACGCGACGGGAGGTGTATTCCTCGATCGCTCGAACGGCGACAGCCTGCATCGACAGACCTTCCCGTTCGGAGGTCTGTCGTAGAGCTTCGGTCAGTTCGTCCGTCATCCTCAAGGTCATGGCCATGCCACCATGATACCGACCGATACCAAATGCAGGGGAAGACTTCGATCCCGCGCCAGGGTGCGAGCGGTCCAGAAGCCGCAAAGCGGTGCGCGCGCACTACTGCCGCCAGAGCGACCCCCTGACATGATGCCGACGCCACCGACCGCGTTCTTCACCCCCGGTCGGGTCATCGGTCGGTACTGACCATTAACGCCGGCGCGGCTGCGTCGTCTTAGTCGGCGGGTCGATCGTCGCGCAGGATGGTCACGGTGGGGAAAGCCTGGTGGCCAGCCGACTCCACTCGGCAGTGGTGGAGCCGACGCGGTCGAGGGCCATGTTCAGTTCTCCGGTCATGTCGGCATCGAGCCCGATTCCCTAGGAAAAGGTGACGGTATGTCGGGCATCGGGGGTGGTGCGGCTGACCTCAGACCGGCCGCCGCGCCGTTTGAGGGGCTGGCCCGTTCGAGCTTGCGCAGCTCGATGGAGGTCCATTCCGCTTGGGTCGCTTCCCTTCACGCGGCAGGGTGCCAGCGCACGCGGTCCGACGCGGCGGCGAGTGAGCGCGCAGGATGGGGTCGAACGCCGGGAGGGCGTACACCCGGGTAGAAATCGAAGGAGCAACAGGATGTGGGCGAAACGCTCGGACATGATCGTGCACGAGCAGGACCCCTACAACGCCGAACCGCCCCGTAGTGGCCTGGCCGAGGCGATCACGCCCCAGAATTCGTTCTACGTACGCAACCACGGTCCCGTGCCCGAGCCGGACCTCGCAGGGTGGCGGCTCAGCGTCGGCGGCATGGTCGAGCGGGCGCTGGAGATCTCGCTGACCGACCTGCAGCGGCGCTGGCCCCAGCACAGCGTCGTCGCCACCATGCAGTGCGCCGGGAATCGGCGCGCGGGTCTGATCGAGGTGCGTGACATACCTGGTGAGGACCCGTGGGGGCCGGGGGCGACGTCGACCGCCCTGTGGACGGGGGTACGGCTCCGCGACGTCCTGGCGGAGGCGGGCGTCCGCGAGGAGGCCCGGTATGTCGCGTTCGGCGCGCCCGACGTGTCGCAGCTCGCCGACCCGCCACAGCAGTACGGCGGATCGATCGACCTCGCGAAAGCGACCAGCGGCGAAGTGCTGCTGGCCTGGCAGATGAACGACGCACCACTCCCTCGGGTGCACGGCGCGCCGGTACGCGTCGTCGTACCCGGGTACATCGGTGCCCGCAGCGTGAAGTGGGTCGACCAGATCCTCGTTCAGGACGTCCCGTCGGCCAACTACTTTCAAGCAACCGCCTACCGACTATTACCCGCTGAGGCGGACCCCACGAACGCCGGCCCCGGTGACGGGCTGGCGCTGGCCGCGGTCGCCCTGAACGCCGACATCGTGTCGCCCGAGGACCATTCACAGGTCGCGGCCGGCCCGGTGCAGGTCAGCGGATACGCGTACGCCGGGCAGGACCGCACCGTCGCCCGTGTCGACGTCTCCGTCAACGACGGAGTGACGTGGGCGCAGGCCGAACTCGACGACGCGCAGTCGTCGTGGGCCTGGCAGCACTGGCGGGCGAGCATGGAACTGACGCCCGGACAGTGCGTGCTCACCGCCCGCGCCTGGGACAGCAGCGGCGCGAGCCAGCCCGAATCGCCGCGCCACCTGTGGAATCCCAAGGGCTACGTCAACAACTCATGGGCGCGCGTGGAGGTAGAGGTCGTCTGAGGCCGGCGCTCACCATCTCGGCCGGCGAGCGGTGACGATCCGGTGCGCTGATTGGATCTGCGGGCGGTGCAGGCGGGGGCTCGTCCCCGAGCTCGGATGTCGAGTTGGACTCGTTTTCTGGAACGTGGCCACCGAAGCCACTACCGCGGGCTTCGGACTGCTACACCTCAGGGATGGGGGAGCGATGGGGCAGCCAGGTACCGGCTGCTGCCGGTGGGGACATGGCCGCGTTCGCGCACATCTACGACCTGACGGCGACTCTGGTCTACGCCCAGCTGGTCGCGCTCCACGTCGATGGCGCCGAAGCGCGTTTGCAGGAGGCGTATCTGCAGTACTGGAGGCAGTTGCCCGGGCTGGTGCAACATCGGTCCTTGTCCAGCGTTGTGGTGTGGCTTGTGGGGGCCGCAACCCAGACGCAGCGAGGTCTACGGTCGGTCGACGACTGAAGAAGAGGCACCGTCACACGGGAGGCCATCGATCGCTCACAGGAGAGCTCATTGAGGCCCGTGCTTTCACGCGGTGGACCTGGATCCGACGTTCCGCAGATCTCGAGAGGAACACGCCAGGGCATTGACGTGCGCCGCGCGACGGCCGATCCGGGCACAGTCGATCGGCCGATACGTCGAACACCGTCGTCGCGCACCCGCGCCGGGTTCGGCGGTGCGAAAGGGCGTGTCGCGGGGCCGAGTGCGCGGGCGGCAGGATGGCCGGTATGACGATCTCTCACCCGTCCACACCGCCCCGCCGCGGCGTCCTAGTCACCGGAGCGTCGCGCGGAGTCGGCGCCGAAGTGGCCCGACTCTTCGCGGCCGCGTGTGGTGACCGAGTTGCCGTGCACTACCGCTCGTCTCGTGCTGAGGCCGAGGCCGTGGTGGCCGGACTCGAGGGCGACGGACACACCGTGGTGCAGGGCGACCTGGCCGACCCGCAGCAGGTCGAGCGGCTCGTCCGGGAGGCCGCCGCTGCTCTCGGGCGGATCGATGTGCTCGTCAACAATGCCGCGTTGTTCGCCGAGGACCCGGCCACGCAGGGGCGACGACTCGATCTGAGTGTCGAGCACTCGTCGTACGAGGATTGGGTGCAGGGATGGCGCCGCACGACCGACGTCAACCTGTTGGGCACGGCCAACGTCACCTATCTCGTGGCGCGGCACATGCTCCAGGTCGATCCTCCAGACGGCTTGCCCCGGGGACGTGTCGTGACGGTCGGGTCGCGGGGCGCCTACCGGGGTGAGCCGCAGGTGCCGGCCTACGGCGCGAGCAAGGCCGGAGTGCATGCGATGACCCAATCGCTCGCGGTCGCGTTGGCACCTCACGGGATCGGGTGCGTCGGCATTGCCCCCGGGTTCATCGCCACCGACATGGGGGCAGCTGTGCTCGACGGGCCGGAGGGCGATGCGGTGCGCGCCCAGAGTCCCTTCGGCCGGGTGGCCACACCCCAAGAGGTCGCCGCAGCGATCCTGGCGCTGGCTCAGCCGGGCGCCGAGTGGGCCTCGGGCGCGATCGTCGACTTCAACGGCGCCTCGTACCTGCGCTGACGCGCCGCCTCGCGCGAGTGCATGACCCCACCGTCTTCAGGCGACGAACGAAGGCGGGAGCGGCGCCCCGTCGTCAGGTGAGCAGCAAGCGCGCGTCGTGGAAGGCTTCGCCGAGTGAGGTCATCGTGAGCCCTTCGAGGGTGGGTCGAGTCACGACTCGTGTCTGTGTCGTGTCCCGGTCCGTGATTGCCAGTGTCGGCACACCGGCTGCGGTGGCTGAGCGAATCCCCGGTTCGGAGTCCTCGATCGCGAGGCAGTCAGCTGGGCGGAACCCAAGGCGTTTTGCCGCGGTGCGGTAGGGCTCGGGGTGGGGTTTGCCGTGTTGCACCGACTGCCCGTCGATCACCACGGTGAAGGTGTCGCGCGGCAGGTGACCGATCGCGGCCTCGATGAAGGCTGGCCACGCGCTGGTGACGAGAGCCTGAGGTATGCCGTGCGCGGTGAGGTGGTCCAGGAGGTCAGGTGCCCCGGCACACCAGGGGACGCGGTGCGTGAGCCGGGTGATGACCCCGTCGATGATGCGGTGACTGACCTCGTCGACGTCTGATGTCGGTGGTCGGGGGGAGCGGGACAGCAGATAGATGCTCGACTCGGTCATCGTCATACCTATCAGCGCGCGCCGGTCGGTCGCGGTCCAGATGCCGCCGGCCCGCTGGACGAATTGCTGCTCTTCCGCGTGCCAGAGCGGTTCGCTGTCGATGAGGGTTCCGTCCAGATCCCAAAGGACCGCCCGTGGCGTCTCGATCCGGCCGATCCTCACTGCGTCCACCCGGGACATCATGCCCAACCAGCACACCGCTCATCAGCCTTCTGAAAGCTTCCCGGCGGACGATCGGCTTAACGAACGCCTCTGCTACGCGGGCGGATTCGTCAGCCTTCGCTCATGATCTACGTCAACCGGCGGCCCTGGCGGCCGCCTCGATCTCCTCGCGCCGCTTCGTCCAGAAGACTGAATCGTGCCGCTTAGCGGCCATGGCCTCGGCGTCGATTCCCACCGCGCCATCGAGCTGTTCGCGCAGGATGTCGGCGTGGCCAGCGTGCCGACTGGTTTCGGCCAGCAGGTGCACGAGGATGTTGAACAAGGGCACCTCGGCGTTCTGCCACCAGGCCACCCGGCCCATGGAATCAGAGTGAGGGCATTCACCGTGGCGTCGCTGTGATCCCACACCCGTCGGTAGCGGTCGACGACGTCACTGCGGGACTCGTCCGCGGTCACCCACATGTCAGCCAATAGTTCGGCCTCGACATCCCACCGAGGCAAGCGTTCCGGAAAGGGACGGTCGAAGACATCGCCGAGGTACCTCGCCTCCCAAGTCGTCAGGTGTTTCACCAAGCCCAGCAGATTGGTCCCGGTGACGGTCAACGGACGACGAATCTCGTACTCGGACAACCCGTCGAGCTTGGCCAGCACCGCCGTGCGTTCGTACTGCAAGTAGCCATACAGGTTGGCCTTTGCGATGTCGTCGGTCATGGGACAGCACCCTGCCACGAGCGCTTCAGGCAGTCCGTTTCCTGCGACAGCTGCGCATTCGGGCCGGCTGCTCGATACTTCGCCTCATGATTCGTCGTGTGTGGTGGGTCCTTGGTCTCGTGCTGATGGGCGGTGGCGTTGCGATCGCGCTGTTGTCTCAAGCCCGCACGAGTGATGTCGGGTGGTTCGCCTACACGCCGCTGAACGACGGCTCCGGCGGGCATCTGGGTGGGATCGATTCACCGTGGGGCGGGTCGGCGTTCATCATCACCCGATGGCAGATCGTCGGTACTGCTGTTGCGGCCCTCGGACTGATGGTTTTGGCGGCCGGGATCGGTTTTCGACTGGGGTGGCGACGGGCAATTCCCAAGGAGCGGCTCTAATGCGTTTTGCCGCGAGCGACGGTCCCGACCGGGATCACCTGGTGAGGGCGAGCCTGATCGGGCGGCCGACAGAAGCACGCATTGGCCCCTGCGCCAGAAACGCGCAGGCATGATGCTTACTCGACAGCACACGGACGAGGAGCAATTCCATGCCCTGGGGCAAGAGCGACGAAGACAAGCAGGCTGAAGTCGAGCAGAAGAAACTGCAGGCCCAACAGAGAGAAGAACAGCAGGCTCAGCAGGCATACCTGCGTACGCCGGTGGGTCAGGCTGTCGCGGCCAAGGAACGCGGTGATCGTTTCTTCGAGGTGCAACTCGATGCGGCTCAATTGAAAGGTGCGGCCAGCGCGTTCGGGTCCTCTGACAACAAAGTGCACCGTAATGGCAGCGCTCCGGACGTGCTCGGTCAGATCGAGGAGATCGGTTGGCGGTTGGAACACGTCAGCCACGCCTTCATCGAGACTGGTGCGACCACGACCAACCGAGTGCTGGGAACCGGTCAGGGCATGGTGACCCGTGGCGTGGTCACCGGTTTCTACCTGTTCCGCAATGCCAACTGACTGACGAACTGCGCGTAGGACCGATGCCGTTTGCTGATCGGTCACCCGGCACCGGTGACTGATGCTTCGGTCGGTGCGTTCTCGGCTGCGGGGCGGTCGGTCAGCGGAGCAGGTGCAGCACCGCCTTGCCCGTGAAGCTCCGGTTCATCAGCCCATGCGCGATGTCGCCGATGTTGTTCCAGCCGCCTTCAGCTTCGATTGGGATGTGTAGCCGCTGGTCAGCGACCATCTCGGCGAGTAGCTGCAGGTCCTTGCTGGCGGGGCGAATCAGCAGTTCGTTGTACATCCGCAGGCCGTAGAGAGTGCCGCCGCCGACAGCGAGGAATTCTCGCAGGTCGAGCTCAACGTGCGCAGACGCCGACCAGCCGAAGGAGACGCACATGCCGCCGGGCACCAGCATCCCCATGGCTTGCGCGAGTGCGGCGCCGCCCAGCGACTCCACGACGAGGTCGTAGGGGCCGAAGGTACGTGCGGCGGTGAGGTCCTCACCTACGACGACCTCATCAGCGCCAAGATCCCGGACCGCTGCCTCGTGACGCGGCTGCCGGGAGGTTCCGACGACGAATGCGCCGCTGCTTGTGGCGAGTTGATGGGCGAACAGGCCGACACCGCCGGTCGAACCGGTGATCAGCACCCGCTTGCCCAGGAGCGATCCACCCTTCTCCACCGCGCGGTGGGCGGTGAGCCCGGCAGTTGGCAACGTCGACGCCTGCGCGAAGGACACGGCGTCGGGCAACTCGGCCAGTCGGTCGGTGGCGGCAGCCACCTGCTCGGCCCATGCTCCGGAGTCGAGCAGCCCGACGACCCGGCTGCCCGTTGTGGGTCCGGTGCCGTCTGCGGCCTCGGCGATCACCGTTCCCGCAATGTCGTGCCCGGGTCGCCAACCAGCCTCGGCAACTCGCGCGGCGAGCAGGTCCCCGCGGTTCAGCGAGGTCGCTTCGACCTGAATCAGAGCTTGCTTCGGGCCGGGTTCGGGCCGGTCCACCTCGCCAATGCCGAGCCCCTCCGGGAGGTTGGGGTCGACGACGATCGCGCGTATTGAACTCACAGCTGTTCCTCTTCCATGACGGCTTGACCACACGCTGTCGGTGGCCTGCGACGAGAGAGCACCGGAACCGGGTCTCACCGCGTACCCATCACGCTAGAATCTAGAGTGCGCTCTAAGTCAAGACCGGGCGGCACTCAGGAGCGGGAGACGGTGCCCGACCACACGTCGACACGCGGACGGGATGAACGTGGATCGTCAATCCGGGCAGGACCTTGATGCCCCCACTGCTGGGCCGGGCGACGGGGTGTCCATCGCCGAGGCTGCCCGCCTCAGCGGCGTCAGCGTGCACACTCTGCGTTACTACGAGCGCTCCGGAATGATGCCCACCACGCCGGCGCGTACCAGCGGGGGGACGCGGCGGTATCGCAAGGCCGAACTTGAGTGGATCCACACGTGTACGAAGCTGAGAAGCCTCGGTATGTCCACGGACCTCATCCGGCGCTACGTGGACCTCGTACGCGCCGGGCCGGGCAACGAGGCCGATCGACTGCATCTGCTCGAAGCGCAGCGCGAGCGCGTGCTGGCTCAACAAGCCCAGTTGTCGATGGACCTAGAGATGATCAACGGCAAGATCCAGACATATCGAGAACGCCTCGAGCAGGGATCGGCGGACGGGATCTGGTCCGTTCCACGCGAACCCTGAGCTGCGCGAGAATGACGTACGCCGGCCGCCTCGACCTCGTCGCCGTACCCGACATCGAGACCCGAACAGCCGATGACCCTCGATCAGGGTGAGCGCCTCGGGCCGGGCTGGGCGGTGCAGGCCTCAGATCAAGGGAGCATCCACGACAGCACGCTGGTGGACTGCAGATACACGAGAAGGCACATGAAGAGCAGGAACCCGACCGTCCACCCGAGGATCTTGCGCAGAATGACCCCCTCTTGTCCGGCCAGGCCCACGGAAGCGGCGGCGATGGCCAGGTTCTGCGGGGAGACCATCTTGCCGAGGACACCTCCGGAACTGTTCGCAGCCGTCATCAGGACGGGAGACAGGTGCGCCTGTTGCGCGGCGGAGACCTGCAGAGTGCCGAACAGCGCATTGGACGACGTGTCGGACCCGGTGACGGCGACTCCGAGCCACCCGAGGATGGGCGCCAGGAAGGCGAACACCCCGCCGGCCCCGGCCATCCACCGGCCGATCGTGATGGTCTGCCCGGACAGGTTCATCACATAGGCGAGGGCGAGCACCCCGGCGACGGTCAGAATGGCCCACTTGAGCTGATCCAGGGTCTTGAGATAGTCGCGCGCAGCCGTCGCGGGCTTCACCCCGAGCACGATCATGGTGATGACCCCGGAGATCAACAGCAGCGTGCCGGCGGCGGGAAGCCAGCCGAACGCGAACGTGACGGCGGACGGGGTCTTCCCGGCTGGTGTCTGGATGTGCAGACCAGGCCAGGCGAACTTGGTGGCGCCCTTGGCCAGCAGCTTCATGACGAACCCGACCTGGGCGAGGGAGAAGACCACGATGATGATCAGGTACGGCGCGTAGGCCCTGACGATGTCGCCGCGGGAATCGGGCGCCCTCTCAGCGGACGCACCCGTCGAGCCCGATCCATTGGCCGCGCCACCCGTCGAGGAGGCGGTCCGGCGCGCCCCGGCGCCCGTGGACGAAGAACCCCGGCTGCCGCCTAGCTCCACCGCGTGCGCGGATGCCGTGGCGGCCGCGAGGTGGGTCTGCACGTCGTCCTCGCTCAGGCTGTCCACATTGAGAACCTCCCTCGGGTGCCACACGCGCACGAACAGCACGACTGCCAACGCTGAACCGAGCGCCGCGACGATGTCGGTGAGGGGGATGGAGATGTAGTTGGAGCAGAGGAACTGCAGCACTCCGAAGACGGCACCGCCGAGGAGAGCGACCGGCCAGGTCTGTTTGAGTCCACGCTTGCCGTCCACCATGAAGACCAGGGCCAGGGGGACGAAGATCGCCAGAACGGGGGTCTGGCGCCCGACGACGGAGGCCAGGTCCTGCTCGGGCAGGTTGCTGATCTTCGCGAGAGTGGTGATCGGGACAGCGATGGCACCGAAGGCGACCGGAGCGGTGTTGGCGACCAGGGCCACCGTTGCTGCCTTGATCTTGGAGAAGCCGAGCGCCAGCAACATCACCGACGTGATGGCGACCGGCGTACCGAAACCGGCCAGCGCCTCCAGGAGGGCACCGAAGCAGAACGCGATGAGGATGGCCTGGATCCGCTGATCCGGGGACACGGAGGCGAAGGAACGCCGCAGCACATCGAAATGCCCACCCGTCACCGACATCGTGTAGACCCAGATCGCGTTGACCACGATCCACATGATCGGGAAGAGGCCGAACGCGGCCCCCTCCCCGGCAGCCGAGAAGGTCTGGCCGACCGGCATGGAGTACACGGCGATGGCAACGACGATGGACACGGCCAGAGCTATGAGGGCGGCCCACTGGGCGGCGAGCTTGAACACCGCGAGGAGGACGAACACGGTGAGCAGCGGCAGCGCCGCGAAGATCGCTGACAGGCCGAGGGAATGGTTGACGGGATCGAAGATCTGGTCGTACAAGGCGACACCTCCGGGTGCGAGAAACCAGGTGAGAAGAGCAGCGGCGTACCGGTCGGTGGTCTAGGGCACGAGGGGGTTGATTCCGCGAATGGAGAAGTCCACGAGCTGCACCGGGTGGTAGAGCTTGACCTCGGGGTCGAGATACCGCCGGATCTGCAGCAGACACCCGGGATTGGCGGTGGCGATCATGTCCGGCTCGACACTGACGATGTTCGCCACCTTGCGGCGACCCAACTCCTCGGCCGGCTCGGGTTCGACGAGGTTGTAGATCCCCGCGGATCCGCAGCACAGGTCCGTCTCGGGAATGTCGACGACCTCCAGTTGCGGGATCTTGCCCAGCACGGCGCGCGGTTGCGACCGGATCTGTTGGGCGTGTGAGAGGTGGCACGCGTCGTGGTAGGCGACACGGCCCGGGATCGGATGACGCGGCGCGACCGGGCCCAGCTCGTCCAGCAGTTCGTTGACGTCTCGCACCTTGGCGGAGAACCGCGCGGCCTTGTCGGCGTACTGCGGGTCGTCGCGCAACAGCGTGCCGTAGTCCTTCATGGTCGAGCCGCAACCGGCGACGTTGACCACGATGCTGTCGATCTCGAGTGTGAGGAACCGGTCGATCAGGGCACGGGCACGGTCGAGCGCCTCGGGCTCGCGGCCCGCGTGGACCGACAGGGCACCGCAGCACTTCTGGTCCGCCGGCGCGACGACGTCGCAGCCCTCTGCTGCCAGCACGCGCGCCGTGGCGGCGTTGACCTCTGAGAAGAACACCTGCTGCGCGCACCCGGTGAGCATCGCTACGCGGTGCCGGGTCGGACCGACCGCCGGAGTGTGCTCATCGAGGCGGGTCCGGATGTCCCGCAGAGCCATCGGCGGTAACAGCGCCTCGAGGGCCCGCAGCCGCCCGGGCAACTTGTCCAGGAGCCCCGACCTGTGCAGTGGTTTGCGGAGGGAGCGTTGATACAGCGTGCCGAACACCGCTGCGGCCCGCAGCCGGTTCGGGTAGGGGAAGAGGGAGAAGATCGCGGCCCGGAACATCCGGTCGCCCCGGTCGCGGGTGTAGTTGCGCTCGATCTGGGGCCGCACCGCCTCCAGCAGCTGGTCGTACTGCACGCCGCTGGGGCATGCGCTGACGCACGCCATACAGCCCAGGCAGGCGTCGAAGTGGCTGGTGAAGGTCTCGTCCATCTCGACCGTGCCCTCACGGCCGGCCTTCATCAGGTAGATGCGACCGCGCGGAGAGTCCATCTCCTCCCCCCACAAGGTGTACGTCGGACAGGCGGGCAGGCAGAACCCGCAGTGCACGCAGTCCGAGATCATCTCGTCGGTGGGTGGATGGAAGGCGTCGAAGACTCCCGTGTCCCCGTGGTCCTGCACCTGGAGAGCGGTGTCGGGCAGCTGGTTCGCAGGTGCGGGGGTGGTGTCGTGCGACGACGTCGTCTGATCGCTCATGCCAAGGTCCGTTCGGGCCGGTCGGGGTGGTGTCGGGCGAAGATCGAGGGTTCAGTACCAGCCGCGGAACCGCCCCGGTGCGCATCGTTCGAACGGGTCCAGCTGGAGCTTGACAGCGCGCAGCAGCGCCGCGGTGGATGGTGGCGTGCCGAACGGGGCGAGTTGGTCGGCGACCGCCGCGGGGCGAGATCGCAGCGAGCAGCTGCCGCCGACGGCTTCGACGCTGTGGCGCCATTGCCGTGCGACGTCCGCCTGTGCCTTCGCGGGGCCGCGCAGGACCGCGGTGTGCAGCCCGAGCCCGATGCTGCTCGCGACTGCCGCGGACACTCCGTGCTCGTCGGCGAGGGTGTGCAGCGACTCGACGAGTTGCGCTGACCTGTCGGGCAACGCCCCACCCCGTACGACGCTGTCGTCCGGTCCGCCGGTGGCCGCCTCCGCCACTGCGGCCCATCGACGGTCGGCTTCGTCCTGGTCGAGGAGGTGGGGTGACAGGCCTTGGTCGGTCAGGAGTTTCGCGACCCGGGCCGACCCTGCGGCCGTGCCGTGGGCTCTGCCGTCGAGCCGGACGAGCAGCGTCGGGTCGTCGTCGGGACCGGCAGGATCGAGCCATTCCACAGCTGTGGGCTCCACGCCGGATCGGCTCAGCTCAAGTGCGGCGACGGTGGCCTGAGGTGCGGTGGCGCCGGCCACCACCGTCGCGCTCGACGCCGGCAGGGGATGGAGCCGCAGGATGACTTCGCCGATGAGTCCGAGGCTCCCGAGGGAGCCGTAGAACAACTTGGTGAGGTCGTATCCGGCGACGTTCTTGATGACATGACTTCCGCTGTGCACGGTGGTCCCGTCGGCCAGCAGCAGAGTCGCGCCGATGGCGAGGTCGCGCATCGTCCCGAACCGCAGTCGACGGGGGCCGGCATCGCCGGTCGCGAGCAGCCCGCCGATGGTCGCGCTGTGTCGTTCGGTGGCCGGGTCGAGGGCGAGCCACTGGCCTTGTTCCGCGAGCTGGGTCTGCAGGGTCTGCAGAGGCATCCCGGCGCCGACCGCGGCCGTCATCTCCCCAGGGTGGTGGCTGATGAGGGCGTGCAACCTCTCGGTGCTGATCTGGACGTCGGTCGGGTCTGCGATCCCACCCCACTGCGCCTTGGTGCCACCGCCGCCGAACAGCAAGGTGCGCCCGTCGGATGCACTGTCGCGCAGGACTCTGCTGGCCTCTTCCAGATCGCTGGGCGCAACTCTCTGAGTGGTGTCACTCACCGACGGTCACCCGCGTCCGATGACGCCGGCGGTCTCCAACGGATGCGGGCGGTAGGGCCCGGGCAGTTCCCCGCACAGCCGAGGAGTCGGGAAGATCTTTCCGGGATTGCAGATGCCGTCGGGGTCAAATGCATCGCGCACTCGTTTCATGACGGCAAGGTCGTCCGGGGTGAACATCTTCATCATCGAGCAGGCCTTGTCGGCGCCGATTCCGTGCTCGCCACTGATCGAGCCGCCGGTGCGTACACACAGTTCGACGATCGCGGTCGCGAGGTGCTCCGCCTTGTCGGCCTCCCCCTCGTGGCGGGCGTCGTACAACACCAACGGGTGCAGGTTGCCGTCGCCGGCGTGGAAGACGTTGGCCACCCGTAGTCCGGCCTCGCGGGCCATCTCGTCCATCTGGGTCAGGACCGGGCCCAGTTTGCTGCGCGGGATCACCCCGTCCTGGACGAAGTAGTCCGGGCTGATCCGGCCCATCGCCGCGAACGCCGCTTTGCGTCCCTTCCAGATCAGCGCCCGTTCGCTGTCGCTGGTGGGTATCCGGATCTGCGTCGAGCCGTTGGACTCACACACCCGCCGGGCCGTGTCGAAGTCGGCTTCGCACTCGGTGTCGAACCCGTCCACCTCGACGATGAGGGCCGCGGCGGCGTCACGGGAGAAACCGGCACCGGTGGCTTCCTCGCAGGCCTCTATCGCGAGATTGTCCAACATCTCCACAGCGGCCGGGATGACACCGGCGGCGACCAGGTCGCCGACGGCGTGACCGGCCTCCTCGACCGAGGCGAAGTCGGCGACCAGGGTGCGCACCGACTCGGGACGATGCAGCAACCGGACCGTGACCTCGGTGACGATGCCCATCGTGCCCTCCGAGCCGACGATCACCCCGAGGAGATCGGGCCCGATGGAGTCCCTGTTGTCGCCGCCGAGGTGCACGATGCTGCCGTCGGGGGTCACGAACGTCACCCCCAGCACGTGATTGGAGGTGAAGCCGTACTTGAGACAGTGCGCGCCGCCGCTGTTCTCGGCGACATTCCCTCCGACGGTGCAGACGATCTGACTCGACGGGTCGGGAGCGAAGTAGAGACCGTGCGGGGAGGCAAGCACCGAGATGCCGGCGTTGGTGACGCCGGGCTGCACCGTCATCCGCGCGTTGTCCGGGTCGATACCGATGACCTCGCGCATCCGGGACAGGCCGATCACGATGCCGTCGCTCACCGGGAGCGCTCCTCCGGACAGCCCTGTCCCGGCTCCGCGAGCGACGAACGGCACACCATGCTCTGCGCACAGCTTCACGGCCGCGGCGACCTGCTGGGTGGAGCGCGGCAGGAGGACCATGGCAGGAGTGGTGCGGTAGCCGGTGAGGCCGTCGCACTCGTAGGTCCGTAGTTCACCAGGATCGGTGATCACTCCCGACTCCCCGATGGCGGTCACGAATTGCGACCGCAGGGTGCTGGCGATCTGCTGGGACCGCTGCGTCAGGGTGGTGACACTCATCGAGCGACTCCTCGGATGTTTCCGCTGTACGGGAAGTCGTTCCCGGAAATCGAACACTATGCGGTGACGTAGGTCACGTCAATGGGGTGCGATGCACCACGGCGCACCTCGCGGTGGGCAGGGTGAACGTTGCGAATCCGTGTCGGATCAGGTCGGTCGACCGCACCCGCGGTCACCGCGGGGACGACGTCGGGCCTGGCTTCAGAGCACCGCCGCGCGGTCACCCACCCGCGCCTCCGAGAGATCCTGGCTCAGTTCGGTGGCGACGCGGTGCAGGGCCGGGACGATCTGTTCGATGCGAGCCCGGGTGAGCCGCCCGGACGGTCCGGACACCGAGATGGCGAGGTTGCCCGGGGCATCGTGGAGTGGGACGGCGACACATCGCACGCCCAGTTCGTGCTCGTCCTCGTCGACTCCGTAGCCGAGTTGCCGGATCCGGCCCAGTTCGAGAATGAGCTCGGCGAGGTTGCCGATGGTGTGCTCCGTACTGGCCGGCATCCCCGTGCGCTGCACCAACCGACGTACGTCGTCGTCGCCGAGCTGGGCCAGCAGCACCTTGCCGACTCCGGTGGAGTGGGCAGAGACGCGGCGGCCCACCTCGGTGAACATCCGAACCGCGTACGGGGACGGCGCTTGCGCCACGTAGACGACGGCATCGCCCTCGAGACCGGCAAGATTCGCCGTCTCGCCGATCTCGTCCACCAGCGCCTGCAACCTGGGTTGAGCCCAGACGCTGTGCGCTTGGCGAGCGACGTCTCCGAGCCGGATCAGCCGGGAGCCCAGTGCATACCGATGCGAAGGGTCCTGGCGCACATACCCCTCATCGACGAGCGATCGCAGCAGCCGATGAATGGTGGCGAGCGGAATCCGGGTGGTGCTGGCCAGCTGCGAAATGGTCGCGAATCCGCCGGCCTGAGCGAGAGTCTCGAGGATGACGAACGCGCGGCTGACCGACTGCACTCCGCTTGACTCATTGTTCTGAGGCACCCAGCCACCTCTCCCCGTCGCCGTGCGCGCGGCGGCCTGCCACCTGGAACAATGTTCCCGATCTGCGGAAACCCTAGCGGATCACCCCTCGCGTCGAGGGGTGTGCGAGATCCTTCTCAGCAGGTCGATCTCGGTCGCCGACACGTCTCTCACCCGTCGTGCGCCTCCCGGCCCTCCCACGTGGTCAGACAGGCGCGGTTGCCCTGCGGGTCGGCCAGCACCCAGAACGCCGGCGCGGCAGTGTCGTCGACCAGCTCGCCGCCGGCTTCGATCGCGGCAGCGATGCGGCCCTGCACCACCTCGGGCGGGATGCGCAGGTCGAGGTGCCAACGCTGCCGCGGAACGTCGTGGGCCCCGGTGGGCTGGAACCAGATCGACGCCCGACGTCCGGTGGCGTCGCGGAGCTGGAACTCCCCCCAGGCCTGCACCGTGTCGTAGTCGAGCAGGGCCGCCCAGAACGGCCTGATCTGCGCCTCGTCGGCCGAATCGAGGCCCAGTTCGAGGACGCTGGTGCGCTCCGGATGCGAGGTGGCCCCGGCTGCTCGGGCCAGCTCGCTGATGGCCCTGGCCAGCGCCACGTCGCGCGAGGTCACCCCGCCGACGTCGTGGCTGATCAGCCGGACGTCGAGCCGCCCGTAGGCCAGGTCGAGGTCGGGATGATGATTCATCTCCTCAGCGACCAGCGTGACGGCGTCCACGAGTTCGACCGCGGTGCGGAAATCACCGGTGTCGAAGCTGGCGTGCAGCCGGTCGATCAGCATCCGCCAGTCGGCCAGCTGTTCGCCGACCACCTCCAACTCCGTCAAGGTGTGCTTCGGGTCGGGCGGGCTGTCCATGTGGTCGCTCACTGGCGTCACCTTCTGTCCGATCGGCTGGGACCGTATGGGACGTCCCAGGGCAGCTGTCCGGATCGCCGATCCTGGCACGGCCCACCGACACACCGTGTCGCTCCGACGTTCCGAGGTCGCTCCCACGCCGGGAGGGTTGTCGCGGCGATCGAGCCATACGGTGAGGGCATGTCAGACGAGCCGAGGTCGAGCAGCCATGACGGTCTCACTCCTGGTCCTGTGGTGATCCGTCCCGCTGCCCCCGATGACGATCGTGTGTTGGCCGTCCTGGACGCCGAGTCGTGGCCGCCGGAACTGTGGGTCACCCCACCCCAGGATGCGTCGCTGCCGTTCTTCACACAATGGCGCAGACCCGAAGATGTCGTCGTCGCGGAGGTCGACGGCCACGTCGTCGGATATGCCCGAGTAGCGCGCCACATGCGGGTGGTCTCCAACGAGCACGTGCTGCACTTCGATGCCCTCGCCGTCTCACCGTCCGCTCGAGGCCGAGGCATCGCGTCACTCCTGATCGAAGCCGCGATCGAGGAAGCCCGTCGACGTGGAGTGCGCAAGCTGGGGCTGCGCGCGTTGTCGACCAATTCCGTTGCGCTGACGCTGTATGACAGACACGGGTTCGTCGAAGAAGGTCGCCTGATCGACGAGATCAGGCTGCCGGACGGTTCCTACGTGGACGATGTCTGGATGGCGCTGTTCTTCCGCTAGACGGTCGATGGGCGCTTCGTGCCGGTGCTGCCGTGCCGTTGGCCCGTCACGGCAGCGAGGACTGCGGCCGCTGAGCACTGGATCCCTGCGCCACGACGGTCGCGAGCTCGTCGAAACGCTTCGCGACCGCGTGCTTGGCGGCGTCGTTGCCGGGCAGCCGCATCGCCGTCGCGAAGGCGTCCAGCGCCTCGGCGTCGCGGCCGGCCCGGGCGAGAAGCTCGGCGCGGGCCGCGACGGCCGGCAGGTAGCCGTCCAGGTAGGAGATCCGCTCCAGTTCGGCGAGGGCCGCGACGGGGCCGCGCAGTTCACCGATGGCGATGGCCCGGTTGAGGCGCACGACGGGGGTGTGAGTGATGGCGACCAGCACGTCGTACCAGCTGACGATGGCCGCCCAGTTGGTGCGTTCCCAGGACGGCGCCAGGTCGTGGCACGCCGCGATCGCCGCCTGAACGGTGTACTGGTTCGGCCGGTCGGTGACGTGTCGCAGGCACTGGCCGAGCAGGGACAGCCCGAGCCGGATCTGGCCGGTATCCCAAGCGGTCCGGTCCTGATCGCGAAGCAGCACGAGGTCACCGTGTGCGTCGACCCGCGCGGGAGCGCGCGCATCCTGCAGGTGGAGCAAAGCCCGCAGTCCGAGCACCTCGATCCGGCCTGGCAGCAGCTCGTCGACCAGGGTGGCGAGTCGGATGGCTTCGGCGGTGAGCTGCCGGCGCATCGCGCTGGTGCCCCCGGTTGCGTGGTACCCCTCGTTGAAGAGCAGGTAGATGGTGGCCGCCACGCCGGCCAGGCGGGTCGGCAGTTCGTCACCCGTCGGGGCTCGGTAAGGGATGGCTGCGACGGTGATCTTGCGTTTCGCCCGGGTCAGGCGTTTGGCCATGGTCGGCTCGGGCACGAGCAACGCGCTGGCGACCTCGGCAGTGGTCAGTCCGCACAATGTGCGCAGGGCCAACGCGGCCTGCGCCTGCACCGGCAGGCACGGATGGCAGCACGTGAAGAGCAGCCGCAGCATGTCGTCGCGCATCATCCATGAGGGCTCGACGACGTCGTGCGCAGCGTCGGTCCGCAGGTCCTCCAGGAGCGACAGCGAGCGGCTCGCCTCGGCCTCCTTGCCCGCACGCGCCGTCTCTCGTCGGAGGGCGTCGATGGCGCAGCGGCGTGCGGTCAGGGTCAGCCAGGCGCGTGGCTGGGCCGGCACGCCGTCACGCGCCCAGGTCCGTAGGGCCCGCTCGGCAGCGTCCTGCACGGCGTCTTCGGCGAGCTGCCACGAACCGGTGGTGCGGATGAGCGTGGCCAGCACACGCGGACCCTCGTCGCGCAGCAGGCGCGAGAGGGCCGCGTGCTCGCTCCGGTCAGCCGTTCGGGGAGCCAAAGTCGATCACCGGACGCAGCTCCACTTGTCCGGTCCGCGCCGCGGGGATCTGCGCGGCCCAGCGCACCGCCTCGTCCAGGTCGGCGCACTCCATCAGGTAGAACCCGGTGAGGACCTCTTTGGACTCCGCGAACGGCCCGTCACTGGTGATCACCTCACCACCCGGGCCGCCGGCTCCACCCTCGACGCGGACGGTGGTCGCCGTCGTCGTCGGGTAGAGGGCGGCGCCGCCCCTCATCACGGCAGCCGCCGTGGCGCCGAACGCGCCGTAGTCGGCCATGGTCCGCTGCTTCTCCGGCGTGTCCAGATTCGACCAGTCCGGGTCGCCCTGCTCATAGATCAGCGCTGCGTATTGCGGCATGACGTGCCTCCTTGGATTCCTCGCCGGCGCCGGTTGTGCCGACATCAACAGAACGAACGGCCGTCATCGAATTGGACACCCGGAGCGGGGCAGCCCGCACCCCGTACATGGCAAACGCGGCCGGCGGCTACCAGCGGGACCCGCGCGCCAGGCGTACCGGGCCGACTGCCGTGGCCAGGTCCACGTCCGCGCCGCGCTGGCGCACGACGACCACGCCCTGCTCGGCCAGCTCGGCCGCGACCGATCGCGCGGTGTCCATCAGGTCCCGCCACGACGCGCCACCGACGACCCGGGCGGCGTCACTCGGGCAGATGGTCGCCTCGGCGTCGCGGTGCCGGAGCAAGGTGCGCATGGTCGCGGCGAGCCTCGTACGGCGGCCGTCGATCGTCGGGTCCCACCACGGGTCACCGCGCTCGCCGAGCGCGACCTTCGCGTCCTGGACCCGCGGCCGGGCCGACGCGGCGTCGGTGCGCACGTCGCGGCGGGCGCTCATGAGTTCGGCGACCAGTTCCTTGCGCAGGGCATCGGGGATGTCGGGGTCCGTCGCGCGCCATTTGCGACCGTTCACGACGATGTGGTGTCCGTCGTCGGTCAGCGGGGGAGGGTCCTGATCCGGCACGGTGTCATTGTGCGTCGTTCCCATCGGGTGTCCGGCGTCTGCGGCTGATAGGACTGGACGGTGGCCCAGCGCAAGATCACCGAGGACAACCTCGGCGCCTGGGTGATCAAGTGCGACCCGCAGCAACACCCGCGCTTACGCCATGCCCTCCTCGCGCACCGGCCGCACGTCGTGCGCGACTGGTGCGTGGCCGACAACTACCGCAGCCGGATGATGCAACCAGGTCACAGGGCGATCCTGTGGGTGTCCGCGGGAGGCGGCACGGTGACGCGCGGGATCGCCGGCGTGGGGTGGGTGACGAGTGAGGCGCAGGGTGACGTGAGCCTGCACCTTCCTCTTCTGCACGACACGCTGTCGGACGACGAGCTGCGCGCGACGGGGATCGACGACCTGGAGGTGCAGAGGCTGCCGGTCGGCTCCAACCCCTCGTGGGTCTCCACGGTGCAGTTGGCCGATATCGAGAAGCTCCTCGACGGGTGGCCCGAGCCGCAGGGATGAACGGTTTCTCCGGGTGTCCGCACTTCCGTGTGTACGGGTGCGCGGGAGTGCGGACACTCGCGGGGGTGGCTGACGGCTGACGTCCGTCGGTGGACGGTGGCAGGGTCGCCGTATGAATGATTTCAAGGAGTTCAGCGACGCGGACCTGGGCGGTTCGCAGTTCACGAGAGTCGATCTGTCCGGGTCGTCCTTCGAGCAGGTCGACCTGACCGGGGTGCGGATGCGCAACGTCTACCTGGCCGGAGCGAGGCTTCGGGGCGCCGATCTGACGGATCTCGAGCTGGACGGCATGGTGCGCAATCTGATCGTCAACGGCGTCGACGTCACGCCGTTCGTCGAGGCCGAGTTGGACCGGCGGTATCCCGAACGCGTGAAGCTGCGGCCCACCGATGCCGACGGTTTTCGGGAGGCGTGGCGGGTCATCGAGGCCTCCTGGCCGCCGACCGTCGCCCTGGCGCAGACGCTCCCACCGGACGCGCTGCACGAGCGGGTCGACGGCGAGTGGTCGTTCATCGAGACCCTGCGGCACCTGGTCTTCGTGGTGGACGCATGGGCGAAACGCGCTGTCCTGCATGACCCTTCGCCGTACGACGCCCTCGGGCTGCCGCATGACGAGCACGACCCGAACGACCACGATGTGCCGAACGATCGTTCCGCCCGCCCGACGCTGGAGCAGCTGCTCGAGCTGCGCAACGACCGGACCGCCGTCGTGCGGAAGCTGCTCGCCGACCTCACCGACGAACAGCTCGCGGGCGAGACGCACCTGAGTGGGCCGGGATATCCGACGCCCGGTCGCTACCCCGTGCGCCGGTGTCTGCAGGCGGTCGTCAACGAGGAGTGGGAGCACCGCCTCATCGCCGAGCGAGACCTGAGGGGCCTGCGCAGCCGACGTTGAGCTGCGGGCGCCTCATAATCACGGGTACACAGGAAACAGTCAGGAAAAGGTCAACTCTCTGTCAGTTTCCGACGCAGAACGCGCCGAGACCCTTCTGAAACTCCGGTCGGTGAGCCGACACTGACGGCGCCCGCCGCCACATCCCGCGGCCGGCGACATCCAGGAGGAAACGTGAAGCGAACCGTGCTCATGACGGGCGCCCTGGCCGCGACGGCCATGGCGCTCGCACCGGGAGTGACCTACGCGGCGTCGACCGGAGGCGCACCGACATCGGGTGGTGGCACATCGCCCAGCACCGTCGTCCGTCCCGACAACAAGCCGGACCCGCTGCAGAGCAAGCAGGCCGAGCTGCGGCGTACCGCGGTCGACAAGCTCATCAAGGGCGAGGCCAAGACCGCCACGATCAATGGCAAGCGGGTGATCGTCGTCGACGACGGCAAGCGGACGGTCGCCCAGCAGAAGGCGCGCGGCAAGAACGCGAAGGCTGCCAAGCCCAAGTACGTCGAGTACGACCCCGAGCAGACGGCGAACATCTTCACGGTCCTCACCGACTTCGGCTCCAAGGTCGACCCGACCGCCGGTGGTGCAGCAGGCCCGCAGCACAACCAGATCCCCGAGCCGGACCGCACCATCGACGGCACCGCGTCCGACGACAACTCGACGTACTGGGAGAAGGACTTCAACCAGGCGCACTACAAGAACATGATGTTCGGGACCACCGGCGAGAGCTTCTCGAACTTCTACAAGTCCCAGTCGCAGGGTCGGTACAAGGCCCAGGGCGACGTCTCGGACTGGGTGACGGTCCCGTACAACGAGGCGCGGTACGGCTCGAACACCGGCTCGGAGGCCGACCGCTACTGGTCCTATATCGGCGACACGGCGACGGGTTGGTACAACGCCCAGAAGTCGGCCGGGAAGACGGCCGCGCAGATCAAGACCGAGCTGAAGAAGTACGACGTCTGGGACCGCTACGACTACGACCACGACGGCAACTTCAACGAGCCGGACGGTTACATCGACCACTTCCAGGCCATCCACGCCGGCGAGGGCGAAGAGGCCGGCGGCGGCGCGCAGGGCGCCGACGCCATCTGGTCGCACCGCTGGGCCGTGCAGACCGGCGCCGGCAAGGCCGGCCCAACGGGCAACCTCAACGGGGGCACCCAGATCGGCGACACCGGCATCTGGATCCGCGACTACACCACCGAGCCGGAGAACGGCGGCCTCGGCGTCTTCGCGCACGAGTACGGCCACGACCTGGGCCTGCCCGACCTCTACGACACCACCAACACCAGCACCAACAGCGTGTCGTTCTGGAGCCTGATGAACAGCGGCTCGTGGCTGAACCACGGCGGCAACGCCATCGGCACCACCCCGGGCTACATGGGCGCGTGGGAGAAGACCCAGCTCGGCTGGTCCGACACCCAGACGGTGCGCTACGGCAACTCCGGCAAGGTCTCGCTCGGCCCGGCCGACCAGGACAGCGCCACCAAGCCGCAGACCCTCGCGGTCTCCTTGCCGGACAAGACGATCGCGACGAAGTACAACACCCCGAAGACCGGTTCGTACGAGTGGTGGTCGGGGCGCGACGACGACCTCAACAACAGCCTGACGCGGTCGGTCGACCTGACCGGGGCGACGTCCGGGAGGATCTCGGCGTCGGCCTGGTACGACATCGAGGCCGACTACGACTACCTCTACGGCCAGGTGTCCACCGACGGTGGCGCCGCCTGGACCAACGTGGGGACGCCGGTGACCGGCACCAGCACGGGGTGGAGCACGGTGTCCTACGACCTCACGCCGTACGCCGGGAAGAAGGTCACCTTCCGCTTCCTCTACCAGACCGACGGCGGCACGAACGGCGCCGGAGCGTTCCTCGACGACATCGCCACCACGGTCGGCGATACGACGACCACGGACGGCGCGGAGTCGGCGAGCTCGGTCTGGACACCCGCGGGGTTCAGCCGGATGAACGGCACCGACACCCGCGTCGCGTCCAACTACTACCTGGCCGAGTCGCGTCGCTACAACGGATACGACACGACGCTGAAGCAGGGCCCGTACAACTTCGGTTTCGGACCCCGCCGCCCCGACGTGGTCGAGCACTTCCCCTACCAGGACGGCGTGCTCATCTGGTACGTGAACAACGAGTTCAAGGACAACAACACCTCCGCCCACCCCGGTGGGGGACTGGTGCTGCCCGTCGACGCGCACGCTACGCCGATGGTGTGGCCGGACGGGGTCGCGGTGAGCAACCGGATCCAGCCGTACGACGCGACGTTCGGCCTGGATCGCACCGACGCCTTCACCCTGCACAAGCAGGGCCTGGCGGCGCAGGTGCCGTCGCGGCCGGCCGTGTCGACATTCGACGACACGAACCCCAACGCCTACTACTACGCGGCCAACCCGGCCGGGTCGGTGAAGGTCGCGGGGTCGGGCACCCGGATCAAGGTGGCGTCGAAGCAGGGTGACGGCTACTCCCTGCAGGTGTCGTTCCCGACCAGCACGATGCGCACCCAGTAACCGGACATCGGCCGGTTGTCAGCCGTTTCGTGGCGCATTCGCCGCAAACTCGCTGACAACCGGTCGATCATGGGTGGATGGCATCTCGTACGCCGTTCCGAGCCTCCTCAGAGAGTGCGCGACCGGCCGTCATCCCGATCCTGCGCAGCTTCGACGAGGCCAAGGCGTACGAATTCTACCGCGACTTCCTCGGCTTCGAGGTGGTGTGGGAGCACCGCTTCGAGCCGGACCTGCCGTTGTACGCCGAGGTGGCGCGCGACGGCGTACGGCTGCACCTGTCCGGGCATCACGGTGACGCCAGCCCGGGAGGGTCGGTGCTCATCGAGATCGCCGACGCACGGGCCTACCAGCGCGAACTAGCCGACAGGAACTACGGTTTCGCGCGGCCCGGGGTGGAGAAGCAACCGTGGGGGCTGGAGCTGGTCGTCGTTGATCCGTTCCACAACCAGCTCAGATGCCTGCAGCGCACGTGACGCGTCAGGCCTTCTCGCAGGCGATGCCGTCCTTGTCGCGATCGCGGCCGGTGTTCTTGTTGTAGACCGCCGTGTTCACGGTGAAGTTCGTCACTGGTTTGCCCGCGGTCTTGTCCCGGGCGCCCTTCCGGCCGACCCCGTGCTTGTAGACCTTGTTCAGGGCTGTGCAGTTGGCGTAGGCCTTGGGTGCCGTGGCCGCGTGAGCCGGTGCGACGACTGCGAATCCGGCTCCGCTTAGCAACGTGGCAGCAGTGAGGAGTGCAGGGATCTTCGCGAGAGGCATGAGCGAAGTGTGCCCGACGGCGGGTGTCCGGAGTGCTGAAACGCATCCGCGGTCTCGGTCCGCTCGATTCTGGGGGAGCACCCACTCGCAGGTAACGTCGAATGTTGCCTATGTGAGAGGACCAGATGATTCAGCTGGGCGACGAACAGCAGTGGACCGCCGACGAGGTCACGGTGACCGACAACTCGACGGTCCGCCGGGCCATCGGTGCGGCGGCCATCGGCAACATCACCGAGTGGTACGACTTCGGCGTCTACGCCTACTTCGAGCCCACCATCCAGAAGGTCTTCTTCGACGGCCTCCCCAAGACCACGGGGACCATCCTCACCTTCGGCCTGTTCGCGGTGGCCTTCCTGGTGCGGCCGTTCGGCGGCCTGTTCTTCGGCCCGCTCGCCGACCGGATCGGTCGCAACAAGGTCCTCGCCACGACGATGATCCTGATGGCCGCCGGCACGTTCGTCATCGGCATCATCCCCAGCGAGAGCTCGATCGGGCTGTGGGCGCCGTTCATGCTCCTGGTCGCCCGGCTCATCCAGGGCTTCTCCACCGGCGGTGAGTACGGGAACGCCATGACCTTCATCGCCGAGTACGCGCCGGACCGCAAGCGCGGGTTCCTCGGCAGCTGGCTGGAGTTCGGCACCTTCACCGGGTACCTGCTCGGCGCGACGCTCGTGACGGTGGCGGGCGGCGTGCTCTCCGAGCACCAACTCCTGACGTGGGGCTGGCGGATCCCGTTCTTCGTGGCGCTGCCGCTAGGCCTCATCGGCGTCTATCTGCGCTCCCGGCTCGCCGACACCCCGGCGTACGCCGCGATGGAGGCCAAGGCGGACCAGGACGAGAAGGAGCGCAGCACCGGCGGCGAGCTCGGTGCGATCTTCAAGCTGTGGCCGTCGCTGCTCGTGTGCGTGGCGCTGGTGCTGGCGTGGAACATCCCCAACTACATGCTGACGTCGTACATGCCGACCTACCTGACGACGACGGTGCCCGACAAGACCGGTGGCGGCGTCTCCGATCTGACCTCGCAGATCCTGCAGATCCTCGTGATCGCGGTGCTGCTCGTCCTCATCCCGATGTTCGGCCGGTTGTCGGACCGGATCGGCCGCAAACCCATCGCCCTGACCGGCGCGATCGGCCTGATCGTGCTGTCGCTGCCGGCAGTGGTGCTGGCGCGCGCCGGCTCGTCCGTGACGTCGTTCTTCGGGCTCCTCATCATGGGGCTACTCCTCATCTGCTTCAGTTCCACCATGCCGTCCACGCTGCCGTCGCTCTTCCCGACGCCGTTGCGTGCCGGCGGACTGTCCATCGGGTTCAACGTCGCCATCTCGCTCTTCGGCGGCACCACGGCCCTGGTGGTGGGTGCGCTGGTGAGTGCGACCGGCGATCTCGACTGGCCCGCGTACTACCTGATCGCCACCGGGATCATCGGAGCGATTGCCGTCTACCTGCTGCCGGAGTCCAACGCCCGCCATCTCTGGGGCTCCGCGCCCGCGGTCGAGGAGCGCTCCGAGATCAAGGGCCTCGTCGAGGATGACGACGTACCGGTCCTCGCGACGAGCGGCAGCTCGCGGCGCGGTGGTTCCGGGGCATGACCAACCTCACCGACGCCGCCCGCGCCGCCCTCAGGAACCCCTGGCTGCCCGAGGACCCGGATGTCGACGTCGACGACGACGGGCGTCCGGTCCATCTGCGGGCGACATACGCGGCGTACGTCGGCCTCGGGGGTTTCGTCGGGACGGGAGTCCGCGAGGCGCTGAGCCTGTGGTTCCCGACCCCGGCCGACCGGGTCAACTGGACGATCCTGATGGTGAACGTGTCCGGTGCGTTCCTGCTCGGTGTCCTGGTGCAGCTGCTTGCCGGGCGAGGCCCCGACCACGGGCGGCGGCGCACGGTGCGGTTGCTCCTCGGCACCGGGGTGCTCGGCGGTTTCACGACCTACAGCACCTTCGCCAACGGCGCGGCCCAACTGATCCGCGACCACGAGCCGGGCATGGCGATCGGCTACTGCGGTCTCACCGTCGGGGTGGGTCTGTTCGCCTCCTTCGCGGGGATGTCCGTGGCCCAGCGGCTGCACCGGGCGGCCGGATGAGCGCGGGCACGTACCTGCTGCTGTGCGTGGGTGGTGGTGTCGGAGCGGTGTTGCGGTTCGTGCTCGACGGCCTGGTCAAGGCGCGGGTCAGCACGCACATCCCGGTCGGCACCATCCTCATCAACCTCACCGGTTGCCTCGCTCTCGGAGTGCTCGCCGGTCTCGCGCAACGTGGCGCGCTCGGCTCCGACGCGCTCGCCGTCCTCGGCACCGGGGTCCTGGGCGGCTACACCACCTTCAGCACCGCGAGCTTCGAGACCGCGCGACTGCTGCAGAACGGCCGGCGTGGACCGGCCGCGTGGAGCGGGGTCGGGACGCTGCTCGGCGGTGTCGCGCTCGCGTCAGTCGGCCTGTGGCTGGGCCTGCAGTGACCGCTCGATCACCGTGGTCACGATCGTGGTCACCGCCGGCCGGGCCGGCGCCGACCCGAAGCCGAACGACACCGCGGGGCTGACCGGCGCGAGCTCGCCCAGGTCCTGGCCGGCGTACTCACCGGATGCGCGCACGAGTGCGTGCATGTCGCGGGCGCCGTAGAACTCCCGCCGGCCGGCGCGCGCGGTGCCGGCTGTGCGGACCCCGCGCATCACGACGCGGGCCACCGGATCGATCAGGCGGCTCCAGGCCGGTGCGGTGGCGAGGCGCGCGGGCACGGCGCGCAGCAGCCCGCCGACAGCCGTGCGCCGGCCGATGGTCCAGGTGACCGACAGGTCGTCGGCGGTGAGCCGTCGCGTCCGGCCGTCGGTGACGATCGTCACGGGAGTGATGCTCACCTGGTCGAATTCGTAGGTCTGCTCGATGAACTCGGCGACCTGCTCGGTCGGCGCGAGCAGCCGGCGGTGCCCCTCGCGCGTCTGCAGCATCACGTCGTCGAAGCTGCCGTACGGCGTGTCCCGCCACTGACCGACGACCACCCGCACGCCGCTGGTCGTGCCGA
Source organism: Allobranchiibius sp. CTAmp26 (assembly GCF_017565405.1). Taxonomy (GTDB): domain Bacteria; phylum Actinomycetota; class Actinomycetes; order Actinomycetales; family Dermatophilaceae; genus Allobranchiibius. Next base: position 29,237 of record NZ_JAGEKR010000019.1, on the reverse strand, counting down.
TGCCGGTGATGGTCCCGTGGAAACGCGCTGTCGTCATGGTGACCTCAACTATGACCGTGCGCCCGACCCCGGACGGCCGATGGGGGCGGTTCGGGGACAATCGACGGTATGCAGCGCACGATGATGAAGTCCAAGATCCACCGCGCGACGGTGACGCACGCCGACCTGCACTACGTCGGTTCGTTGACCGTTTCGGCCGACCTGATGCGCGCGGCCGACCTCCTCGAGGGGGAGAAGGTCGACATCGTGGACGTCGACAACGGCAACCGGCTCTCGACGTACGTCATCGAGGGCCCGGCCGGTGAGGGACGGATCGGGATCAACGGGGCCGCGGCCCGATTGGTGAGCCCCGGCGACCTGGTGATCGTGATCGGCTACGGGCAGTACGACGATGCCGAGGCGGCCGTCATGACTCCCAGCGTGGTCTTCGTCGACGAGACCAATCGAATCGTCGACCTCGGCACGGACCCGGCCTGGGCGCCGCAGGACGCGGGACTGCTCGACCCGCGGAGTTGACTCACCGGGTCTGTCTGCCCGGCAGCGGCGGTCAGACCACTCCGCCCACCAGGTGGCCCACCACGTACGTGATGACCATGGCGATCGCTCCGCCGCCGACGTTGCGCAGGATGGCGGCCCGCCGTGGGGCCCCGCCCAGATCGGCGCTGACCTTGCCGGTGACCGCCAGCGCGAGCAGGACCGCGACGAAGGTCACGGGCACCCGCCACGAGGGGCCGGGTATCAGGATTGCGATGAAGGGGAGAAGAGCGCCGACGAAGAACGCCGCCAGCGACGCGAATGCGGCGTGCCACGGGTTGGTGAGCTCGTCGGGATCGATCCCCAGCTCGACCTCGGCGTGCGCGCCGAGCGCGTCGTGCTCGGTGAGGTGGTGAGCGACCTGCTCAGCGAGAGGCCGGGGCAGTCCCTTGCTCTCGTACATGCCGGTCAGCTCCTCGAGCTCCTCCTCCGGCATCTCGCGCAGCTCGGTGCGTTCCTTCTCCAGCAGCGCCTGCTCGGTGTCGCGTTGGGTGCTGACCGAGACGTACTCGCCCGCCGCCATGCTGAGCGCACCGGCGACCAGTCCGGCGACGCCCGCGACGACGATGGGCTGCCGGCCTGCCGTCGCGCCCGCAACTCCTACGACGATGCCCGCGACGCTGACGATGCCGTCGTTCGCGCCCAGCACTCCGGCCCGCAACCAGTTCAGCCGGCCGGCCATGCTCGCGTCGTGCGGTTCGGCGGCGTGCGGTGCGTACGTCGAAGGGTCGCTCGCGCTGGCGTCGTCGGGCGCGTGCGCACCGTCGGTCGAGGTCACGCGTTCGGCGTCGGTCATGGTCGGATCCTCCTGGGATCGAGTGCGTCCTACCCCACGGTGCCCTCGCCGGCCGCGCATGTCCACGCAGGTGAGGCTGCTCTTGCCTGGCGACCGCGGAGCGGGTGCGCCCGTCGGAGAGAATATTCTGGGTCGAGCGCCGTACGGCGGCCCGCACCGCCCGCCACGACGTACCGCATCGACCGCACACGAAGGAGCGGCCCGTGGCAGACCAGATCGCGTTGACCAAGAGCCAGACCCGTCGCCAGGCCGACGCCGAGGGGTTCAGCCCCTGGCCGGCGCTCATCGCCCTGTGCGTCGGCTTCTTCATGATCCTGGTCGACTCCACGATCGTCTCGGTGGCGACGCCCGACATCATCAGCAGCCTGCACAGCGACATCAACGACGTGGTGTGGGTGACGAGCGCGTACCTGCTGGCGTACGCCGTGCCGCTGCTCATCACCGGCCGCCTGGGCGACCGCTTCGGGCCCAAGAACGTCTATCTGGTCGGCCTGACCATCTTCACGCTGGCCTCCCTGTGGTGCGGACTCACCGCCAGCATCGGCGCGCTGATCGTGGCGCGGGTCTTCCAGGGGTTGGGTGCGGCCCTGCTCGCACCGCAGACGATGTCGGTCATCACGCGGATCTTCCCCGCCGAACGTCGCGGCCAGGCCATGGGTTTCTGGGGTGCGGTCGCCGGCGTCGCGACACTCGCGGGCCCGATCCTGGGCGGTGTGCTGGTCGACCAGTTGAGCTGGGAGTGGATCTTCTTCATCAACGTCCCGGTCGGGATCATCGGGTTCGGGCTGGCCGTGTGGCTGGTGCCGAGCCTGCCCGTGCACAGTCACCGGTTCGACTGGCTCGGCGTGGGCCTGTCGGGGGTCGGCATGTTCCTGCTGGTCTTCGGCATCCAGGAGGGTCACCAGTACCACTGGGGCACCATCACCGGCATCGTCTCGGTGCCCCTGCTGATCGTCCTCGGGGTGCTCGTGCTCGCCGCCTTCGTGGTGTGGCAGCGCTTCAACCGCGCCGAGCCGCTCGTGCCGCTGGCGCTCTTCACCGATCGCAACTTCACCCTGGCCAACGTGGGGATCTCGATCGTCGGATTCGTCATCACCGCCATGGTCTTCCCGTTCATGCTCTACGCGCAGGCCGTCCGCGGTCTGACGCCGACGCGGGCCGCGCTGCTCCTCGTCCCGATGGCCGTGGTGACCCTGCTGCTCTCGCCGGTCGTGGGGCGGCTGGTCGACAGGTACCACCCGAGCCTGATCGCGGGCTTCGGGCTGTCCTGTCTGTGCGTGGCGGTCGCGTGGCTGGGATTCATCCTGCGACCGGGCACACACGTCTGGGCCCTGCTCATCCCGATGGTCGTCCTCGGATTGGCCAACGCCTTCATGTGGGCACCCCTGTCAGTGACGGCGACCCGCATGCTGCCCCCGGAGAACGCCGGGGCCGGTGCGGGCGTCTACAACACCACCCGGCAGGTGGGCGCGGTCCTGGGCAGCGCCGCCATCGCCTCGTTGATGGAGTCCCGGCTGACCTCGCACTTCGGGGCCAGGGGTGGCGCGCTGTCGGGCGGCGCGCAGGCTCCCGGCAGGTCGCTGCCAGCGGCGGTGCAATCGGGTTTCGCCCGTGCGATGGGCGAATCGCTCTATCTGCCAGCACTGTTGGCGGTGGTGGCGATCATCGCTGTGGCGTTCTTCACCAACCCGCACGCGCGTCGTGGCGCGCACTCGCCGCGGAACGCCGCCGCCGCGTCGGGCTCGGACTCCGACTCGATCGCCGCAAGCTCCCCGGACCGCACCCCCGCGCACCCCGCGACGTGACCGGCGAAGCGGCCGCGGCGTGACCCGGCTGGTCGTCGGTGCAGCGATCGTGGACGATCTGAGCCGCCCCACGGTGCTGTTGGCGGCCCGGCGTACGGCGCCCAGCGCGCTCGCGGGCGGGTGGGAGTTTCCCGGCGGCAAGGTGGAACAGGGCGAGACGCTGGAGGCCGCGTTGCACCGGGAGCTCGCCGAGGAGCTCGACGTCACGGTCGAACTCGGCACGCAGGTGCCCGGTCCGGTCGAGCTGGACCACTGTGCCGGTTGGCCGCTCAAGCCGGGTTTCGCGATGCAGGTCCGCTTCGCGCGGATCACCGGCGGCACACCCCGACTGGTCGACCATGACGAGGTGCGCTGGCTGTCACGGACCGAGCTGTACGACGTCCCCTGGCTGCCCGCGGACCTGCCGATCGTGGCGGCGATCGAGGCACAGCTGCACTGACTCCGAGCCCCAGCTGTGCGTCGGTGTGGGGGTTTTGCGTTTGCGGCCAGGGCTGCAGCACTGGCCGCGGACGCAAAACCCGCACCTGGACGACGACGGCGGGGTCGTGCCGGGTCAGTCGCGCAGGTAGGTCAGGACGGCCAGGACACGCCGGTTGTCGTCCGCATCGATGGGCAGATCGAGCTTGGTGAAGATCGAGTTCGTGTGTTTACTGACCGATCGTTCGGTCACGAAGAGCGCACCGGCGATCGCTGCGTTGGAACGGCCCTGGGCCATCAACTCCAGGACGTCGCGCTCCCGGGCGGTGAGCCGGTCGATCGGGGTGCCCGCGCGCTGACGGGTCAGGAGGCGACGCACGACGTCGGGGTCGAGCACGGTCCCTCCGCCGGCCACCCGTCGTACGGTGTCGATGAACCCAGCAACGTCCGAGACGCGGTCCTTCAGCAGATATCCGACCCCGCCCGACCCGGAGTCGAGCAACTCCTGCGCGTAGAGCTGCTCCACGTACTGCGAGAGCACGAGGACCGGCAGGCCGGGCAGCTGAGCCCGGGCCTCGATCGCGACGCGCAGCCCGTCGTCGGTGAAGGTCGGCGGCATCCGCACGTCGACGATGGCGATGTCCGGGCGCTCGGCCAACAGCGCCCGGGACAGCGCCGGCGCGTTGTCGACGGCACGGATGACCTCGATGTCGTACGCCGCCAGGATGCGGCTCAGTCCGTCGCGGAGGAGCGCGTTGTCCTCCCCGACGACGGCTCGCACGGCACCTCCAACGCGATCCTGGTGCCCGCACCGGGCGGGCTGGTCACGCTCATCATGCCGTCGAACGCCGCGAGTCGCCGCGCGACACCGCGCAGCCCCGCCCCGTCGGCTGCGGCACCTCCGACCCCGTCGTCGCCGACCTCGATGCGGACGGATCCGGGAGGGCGACGCACGCACACCCATGCCTGCGTGGCGCGCGCGTGCTTGAGGATGTTGGCCAGGCACTCGCTCGTGGCGAAGTACAACGCGGACTCGAGGGGCGCCTCGAGCCGCTCACCCGGTTCCAGGTCCAGGGCGACCGTCAGGGGCAGGTCCGCGACGAGGGCGCGGACGGCGCTCTCGTAACCGCGGTCGGCGAGTACGGGCGGGTAGATGCCCCGCACCACGGCGCGGATGTCGGCCAGGGCCGTGCTCGCGTTCGCGCGGGCCTCGGCGATGAGGCCGGCGGCTGCCGCGGGATCGCACAGCGCGAGCTGCTCGGCCAAGCCGAGCTCCATGCCGAGCGCGGCCAGCCGGGCCTGCGGACCGTCGTGCAGGTCGCGCTCGATGCGGCGCAGCTCGGCCGCTGCGGCGTCGACCGTGCTGGTGCGTGCGGCGGTCACCTGCTCGACCCGTTCCTCGAGAGCAGTGGTGCGCGAGTCGGCGATGATCGAGGCATCCATCAGAAGGCGCCACCGGGTGAGCGCCGGTGTCAGCCAACGGATCCCGGCGATCCCGGCCACCACGCTCAGCACGGTGAACACCGCTCCTCGGGTCGGGTCGGCGACGTGCAGGAAGTGGTACGGCTGCGGCAGTTGCGCCGGGAGCGACCGCCACAGGAAGTACCAGCTGATGCTCCAGGCCGGATAGAGCACGACGGCCAGCGCGACGACCGAGACGACTGCCCCGAACGTGCAGGTGAACAGCGCCCAGCCGACGTCCGCCCACCGTGCACGGTCGGTGATCCAACGGCGGAGTCGGGGGATCGGTGCCAGGCCGCGGGTGTCGGCGTACGCCCGCGTGACGGGTTCCCCCAGGCCTGCGCTGACCAGGCTGCGCTGCACCCCGGCGAGCCGTCGCAACAGCACCAGGGTCACGGCCAGGATGAACAGGCCGACGACCGCCACGGACGATGCCACGCCCGCCACCGTGAGGCCCAAGAGCGCCATGGCCGGCAGCGTGATCAGCAGGCTCGCCAGGTTGAGCCCGATCGCCGCGAGGGGACCCGGTCGTCGGTGCATCTGCCCATCGTGACCGAATCCCGGCTCGACGGCGGTGCACTCAAGTCACCGACCTGGGACCACCGGGGGTGTACCCAGCTACACCCCCGTCGGGGTGGTGGCTCTCCTGACGCCACGGCTGATCGGCGGAAGCCTGTGAGCACAACACGTTTCGACGACAGGAGGAGTCATGGCACGTATAGGTGCTGCGCAACGACTGGGCCGCTGGAGTGCGGGGCATCCGTGGCGCGCCGTCGGCGTCTGGGCGCTCATGGTGGTGATCGCGGTGGGCCTCGGCTCGGCCATGAGCACCCACCAGACCAAGGACGCCGACTATCGCGTCGGGCAGTCCGGCAGGGCGTCGGCGATGATCGCGGCGGCCGGTCTGGACGCGCCCGATCAGGAGTTCGTGCTGATCGGCTCCGCGCGCGGTGCCCTCGACAAGGCTGTCGCCGAGCGGGCCGCGTCCGACGTACGCGCGCGGCTCGCGACCCAGCCCGTCGTCGCGTCGGTGGCGCCGCCGGTCCCCTCCAAGGACGGCACGGCGCTGCTGGTGGCGGCGACCGTCCGCGGCGGCCACGACGCCGACGTGAGCGGTATCGCGCAGGTCGCGAAGTCGGCCCGCACGGCGTACCCGGGTCTGCGCATCGACGAGGCGGGGGACGTCTCGGTGAACAAGGCCGTGAACGACCGGGTCGGCAAGGATCTGGGGTCGGCGGAGCTCATCAGCCTGCCGATCACGCTGGTGATCATGGTGATCGTCTTCGCCGCGTTGATCGCGGCGGGGCTGCCGGTCGTCCTGGCGATCACGAGCGTCTTCGCCACGATGGGTCTGATGGCGCCAATCTCGCTGATCATCCCGATGGAGTCGACGGTCTCCAGCATGATCCTGCTCATCGGGATGGCGGTCGGTGTCGACTACTCGCTCTTCTATCTCAAACGCGAACGCGCCGAACGCGACAAGGGCGCGACCCGGGCCGACGCGATCCGCATCGCGGGGGAGACCTCGGGCCACTCGATCGTGGTCTCGGGCCTGGCGGTCGCGATCAGCATGGGTGGGCTCTACGCGGCGCGCGACACGACGTTCGACAGCCTCGGCACCGGCGCGCTGCTGGTCGTGGTGATCGCGGTGCTTGGCTCGCTCACGGTGCTCCCAGCCATGCTGACCCTCCTCGGCAAGTGGGTGGACCGTCCGCGGATCCCGTTGTGGTGGAGGGTCTCCCGGCGTATCCCGACCGGCGCGGTGAGCGGGCGACTGCTGCGTCCCGTGCTGCGCCGTCCGACGGTCGCGTTGCTGGGCGGTGGGGCGTTGATGGTGGCGCTCGCCGCTCCGGCCCTGGGGATGCACCTGCAGACCGACTCGCTGGAGGCTCTCCCGCACAGCATCACCCAGGTGCGCACCATGCAGCAGATCCAGGCGAAGTACCCGAGCCACGGCAACCTCGCGCGGGTCGTCGTGACCGGTGCGAATGCGAGCGGCACGGCGCAGGCCGTCGAACGCCGGGCCGTCTCGAGTGGGGACTGGTCGCCTGCCGGGGTCGTGGTCTCGGCCGATCGTCGTACGGCGGTCGCGACCGTCGCGACCTCGGCGGCACCGGGGAGTGCGCGCGCGGGGGAGCAGGTGACCCGGCTGCGGGACACGGTGGTGCCGTCAGCGATCCGGCCGAGTAGTGCCCGCTGGGCGGTCGGCGGTGATGTAGCGCAGTCCTACGACACGATCCAGCATGCGAACACCGCTCTCTGGCGGGTGCTGATCGTCGTGCTCGGGCTGGTGCTGGTGATGATGGGCGTGGTCTTCCGCAACGTGGTGCTCGCGCTGCTCACCACGGTCCTCAACCTGGTGTCGGTGGGCGCGGCGTTCGGTGTCGTGACGCTGGTCTTCCAGCACGGCTGGGGCGCGGGTCCGTTGGACTTCCACTCCACCGGCGGCATCATCACCTGGATCCCGACGTTCCTGCTCGCGGTGCTGACCGGCCTGTCGATGGACTACCACGTCTTCGTGCTGAGCCGGGTCCGCGAACACGTGAGGGCGGGTATGCCGATCCGCCTCGCCGTGCGGATGGGGCTGGAGCAGACGGCGGGCGTGGTCACCAGCGCCGCGGTGGTGATGGTGTCGGTCTTCTCGGTGTTCGCGTTCTCCGGGCTGGTGGAGATGAAGGAGATCGGCGTCGGCCTGTCGGTCGCGATCCTCGTGGACGCCACGATCGTGCGGCTGGTGCTGCTGCCCGCGGCGCTCAGCCTGCTCGGAGAGCGCGCCTGGAGCCGGGGCGACCGCCGTACCGGACAGCGTGACCCGGCGGCAGCGACACCGGTCCTCGCTCGGTGAAACCGAGCTGAGACACCGGTGGGGGTTTTGCGTCGGTGGCCAGGGCCGCAGCCCTGGCCACCGACGCAAACCGTCGGCCTCGTCGGGCCGTCAGACCTGGGGACCCTTGGCCCGCAGGTCATCGACCGTGGTCATCGCCTCCCGCAGCTGCGCCAACCACTCCTGGCTGTGCTCGCCGACGAGCTTGACGGCCCAGGAGAGGGCGTCCGCGCGGGAGCGTGCCACCCCGGCGTCCACCAGGGTGTCGAGCACGCGGCGCTCGTCCTGCCGCAGCCTGGTCATCACCGGGACGGCGATGTTGGTGAAGACGACCTCGGTGTCGCCGATCCGGGCGCCCCAGGCGACGGAGCGCTGGTACCGGGCCTGCGCCTCGTCCGCGAGCGCCATCCGTGCGGTCCGGGTCTCCTCCCGGAAGCGGGTGATCCGACCGGAGACGGCCGCCTCCGTTGCTGCCGCATCCGTGCCCTCGGGCAGGTCGGGGGCATCGATGTCGCCGACGACCACGATCTCGTCGCGGTCGACGGTGACGGTCGGGGCCCCGGTGTAGAGGTCGTTCGGCAGGCGTCCGGCGAACCAGCCGGCCGCGTCGTCGGCCGGCGGCAGATCGGCCTGCTGCCAGCCGCCGGAGCGACCGCGGCCACGTCCGCCCGTACGAGAGTGGTTCATGGTGTCCTCCTCGGTGATGATTACTTGATTACATCATTACACCGTTGCGGAAGAATGGAAACCATCCTCCCGGCGCAATGCCGTTGGGAGGAACGCCGCGCCGGGCGCGCGGGCGTCGGACGCGGCGGCGTCGCGTGGGTTGGACATCCGGCAGGTCCCGAGGGAGAGGCACCCGCAGCCGATGCAGGAGTCCAGGCCATCGCGCAGCTTCTCCAGGGCTTCGATCCGTTCGTCGAGCCGGGCGCGCCAGTGGCGGGAGATGCGATGCCAGTCGGCCTTGTTGGGCGTGCGGCCACTCGGCAGCCGATCGAGTTCCTCGCGGATCTCCTGCAGGGAGCACCCGACGTTGCTCGCGGCCCGGATGAACGCCAGGCGGCGCAGCACCGTACGCCGGAAACGCCGCCGCCCGCCGGCGTCCCGCGAGGACTCCAGCAGACCCTCCGACTCGTAGTAGCGCACAGCCGAGGCAGTGAATCCGCTGCGTTCGGCGACCTGCCCGATGCTCAGTTCGTCCCGTGCGTCCACGCGAGACTGCCGGTCACGGCAGGTGGCCTGGCGATGGTGACGCTCGCCGCGTACGCCGACCGGGCCACCGGCACGGTGCTGCCCGCGGCCTCGGCCGAGCTGCACGGCCTGGCGCTCTTCGGCGCGGCCGGCGCGGCGCCGATGGTGGCCTACATCGCCGCGGTGGCGTTCTTCGGCGTGATCGTGGACCGCCGCGGACCCTCCTGGCTGTTGCGCCGGTGCGCGGCGCTCTTCGTCGTCGGGCAGCTGGGCTCGGCGCTGGCCCCCACGATGCTGGCGCTGGTGGCCACGCGGTGGGTATCAGGAGTCTCCGAGGCCGGTCTGGACATCGGCGTCACGGTGCTGCTGGCGCAGGCGCTGCCGGCAGCCCTGCGCCCCCGGATGTTCGGCGCGATGGCCGTCGCGTGGGTCCTTCCGTCCGTGGTGGGACCTCCGGTGTCCGGCCTGATCGCCCAATCCCTCGGGTGGCGGTGGGCGTTCACCGTCACCGCGCTGCTCCTGGTGCCTGCGTACGCGCTGCTGTCACCCGCCCTGCGGGGTGCCGCATCGGGCTCGTCGGGCGCGTGGTCGGCCGATCGGCGCCGTCTGGTGCGAGCGGGGGCAGGTTGCTCGCTGGCTGCCGCGGTCCTGGTGCTGGCCGGGGCCCTGCTCGGCGGCCCGGCCGCGTGGTTCGGGGGCGCGCTGATGCTGGTGTCGGTGCCCGCCCTGCTGCTCCTCGCCCGTCGGGCGCTTCCGGTGGGCACGTTCCGCGCGGCGCGCGGGATGCCGGCGGTGGTGGCGCTCCGTGCCCTGACGAATGCGGGGTTCGGGATGTCCGGCGGATTCCTGCCGTTGACCCTGACGCGGGTGCGCGGCTTCGGGCCGGCGACGACCGGCGTCACCCTGACCATCACCGGCGTCTGCTGGGCGGCGGGGTCGTGGCTGCACGGCCGAGACGTCGTGCAGGCACAGACCTCGCCCACGCTGCGGCTGCGCGCAGGTTTCGTCGCGTTCGCCGTGGGTCTCGCCGGCACGGTCGGGCTCGCGATCCCGGGGGTACCGGTCGTGCTGCCCCTCACCGCGTGGGCCGTGGCGGGCGCGGGCATCGGCACGATCATGCCCGCGCTCTCCGTGGCGTCGCTCGCGCTGGCGCCGGCCCAGGAGCAGGGCCGCTACCAGTCCGCGATCTACCTGGCGTCCTCGCTCGCGGGCAGTGTCGTCACGGCGCTGGGGGGCGCCTGGATCGCGGCGTACCGCGCGCAGTTGCGGCCTGCGACCTTCGTCACGCTGCTGAGCGTGCCCGTGCTGCTGGCCGTGCTGGGGCTGCTGCTCGCCGGCAGGATCGCTGGTGGCCAGGGGCGGCCCCGGATGGCGCGTGGTCGGAAACGCCCCGTTTCCCTGAGATAATCGACATCATGCCCATGAAAACTCGGGACGACGTACGCAACGTCGCCATCGTCGCTCACGTCGACCACGGCAAGACCACCCTGGTAGACAAGATGCTCTGGCAGACGGGTGCCTTCAGCGATCGCCAGACCGTCGAGACCACCGGTGAGCGGGTGATGGACTCCGGCGACCTCGAGCGCGAGAAGGGCATCACGATCCTCGCGAAGAACACCGCGATCTCCTATGACGGCCCCGCCGCGGACGGCCGCCCGGTCACCATCAACATCATCGACACCCCCGGTCACGCCGACTTCGGCGGCGAGGTCGAGCGCGGCCTGTCCATGGTGGACGGCGTCGTCCTGCTCGTCGACGCGTCCGAGGGCCCGCTGCCGCAGACCCGCTTCGTGCTGCGCAAGGCGCTGGCCGCGAAGATGCCGGTCATCCTGTGCATCAACAAGGTCGACCGCCCCGACAGCCGCATCGAAGAGGTCGAGGAGGAGACCTACGAGCTCTTCATGGACCTGCTCGACGACGCCGACGGCCACGCCGACCAGTTGGACTTCCCGGTCGTCTTCGCCTCGGCCCGCGCGGGCATCGCCTCCCTGACGCGTCCCGCCAACGGTGAGATGCCCGAGGGCAGCGACCTCGAGCCGCTCTTCGCCACCATCCTGAAGACGATCCCGGCTCCGTCGTACGACGACGAGGCGCCGCTGCAGGCGCACGTCACCAACCTCGACTCCAGCAACTTCCTCGGCCGCCTCGCGCTGCTGCGGGTGCGCAACGGCGTGATCCGCAAGGGCCAGCAGGCCATGTGGTGCCGCCACGACGGCACCCAGCAGCGCGTGAAGATCACCGAGTTGCTGATGACCGACGGTCTGGAGCGGCAGTCCGCTGAAGAGGCCGGGCCCGGCGACATCATCGCCGTCGCCGGCATCCCCGAGATCACCATCGGCGAGACGTTGGCCGACCCGGAGAACCCGATCGCGCTGCCGCTCATCACCGTCGACGAGCCGGCCATCTCGATGACCATCGGCACCAACACCTCGCCGCTGGTCGGCAAGGTGCGCGGCAGCAAGGTCACCGCCCGGATGGTCAAGGACCGTCTCGACCGGGAACTGATCGGCAACGTGTCGTTGCGGGTGCTGCCCACCGAGCGTCCGGACGCTTGGGAGGTGCAGGGCCGCGGTGAGTTGGCGCTGGCCATCCTGGTCGAGCAGATGCGCCGCGAGGGCTACGAGCTGACCGTCGGCAAGCCGCAGGTCGTCACCCGCGAGGTCGACGGCAAGCTGCAGGAGCCGGTCGAGCGCCTCACGATCGACACCCCCGAGGAGTACCTCGGCGCGATCACCCAGATCCTGGCCTCGCGCAAGGGCCGCATGGAGCAGATGACCAACCACGGCACCGGCTGGATCCGGATGGAGTTCAAGGTGCCGTCGCGCGGCCTGATCGGCTTCCGCACCGAGTTCCTCACCGAGACCCGCGGCACCGGCATCGCCAACCACGTCTTCGACGGGTACGAGCCGTGGTTCGGCCAGATCATCACCCGTACGTCGGGTTCGCTGGTCGCCGACCGCCCCGGTTCCGTGACGTCCTTCGCGATGGTCAACCTGCAGGAGCGCGGCACCCTCTTCGTCGACCCGACCACCGAGGTCTACGAGGGCATGATCGTCGGGGAGAACTCCCGCGCCGACGACATGGACGTCAACATCACCAAGGAGAAGAAGCTCAGCAACGTGCGAGCTTCGAGCGCCGACAACTTCGAGAAGATCTTCCCGCCGCGCAAGCTGTCCCTGGAGCAGAGCCTGGAGTTCTGCCGCGAGGACGAGTGCGTGGAGGTGACGCCCGAGTCGGTGCGCATCCGCAAGCTGATCCTCGACCAGAGCGAGCGCGGTCGCGCGCTGTCCCGGGCGCGCCGCTAGGCCGCGATGGCACGCCTGCTCTTCGTGCACGCGCATCCCGACGACGAGACGCTCGCCAACGGGATCGCGATCGCGCACCACGTGCGGGCGGGTGACGAGGTGCATGTGCTCACCGCGACGCTGGGCGAGGAGGGCGAGGTCATCCCGGCCGAGCTTGCTCACCTGGAGCTGCCGGCAGGGCAACTCCGCCCGGACGACGTCGCCGACCCGTTGGCCGACGTACGGCGGGCGGAGCTGGCGTGCGCGATGAAAACGCTCGGTGTCACTTCGTCACAGCTTCTCCCCGGCGGGTGGCGTGACTCCGGGATGGCCGGATCACCGGCGTCCCGGCATCCGCGGGCCTTCGCCGCAGCGCCGGTCGAGGTCGTGGGTGCGGCCGTCGCCGGCGTCGTACGAGAGTTGGCGCCGGATGTCGTGGTGACGTACGACCGGCACGGCGGTTACGGCCACCCCGACCACATCCAGGTGCACCGGGCAGTCGTCTCCGCTGTCGGGTCGCTGCCCGCGCAGGCACGCCCGCGCCTCTTCGCCACCTTGATCCCACGGTCGTGGGCGCAGGAGGACCGGTCCTGGCTGCAGGCACACGTCCCGAGCGACTCAGAGGTGCAGGTGCCCGGTGACGGCGCGGCGTACGCACCGTCCGTCGTGCCCGACGAGCAGGTCACCCACGAGGTGCTGGACCCCTCCGTGGCGGGTGTCCAGGCGGACGCGCTGCGCTGCCACCGCACGCAGGTGAGCGTGCACGACGGCTTCTACGCGCTGTCCAACGCCATCGCGGCACGGCTCTCGGGGCGTGAGGGTTTCGCCGAGATCGATTCCGCGACAGGTGAACTGATCGCGTTGCAGGGATCCTCGCGCCGGGGTCTGCTGGGATGACCGCGGAGCAGCCGGGCGCCGGCGCCGTGCAGGGCGTCGACCCCGACGACTACCGGCGGGTGATCGGGCGGCTGGTCACCGGGGTCACCGTGCTCACGACGTACGCCGGCGGGCTGGACCACGCGATGACCGCCAGTGCGGTCATGTCGGTGTCCCTCGACCCGGTGCTCGTGGTGGCCAGCGTCGAGCAGGAGGCGCGGTTCCACGACGCGATCCTCGAGGCGGGCGTGTGGGGGATCAGCATCCTGCCGGCCGGTGCGCGCGGCACTGCCGCATGGCTCGCGACCCGCGGGCGCCCGCTCCACGATCAGCTCGAACGGGTGCCGCATACTCGTGGCGGGGCGACGGGGGTCGCCCTGGTGGACGACGCCTTGGCGCAGCTGGAGTGCCGCACGGTCGACACGCATGCAGCCGGTGATCACACCCTGGTCGTCGGGGCGGTCGTGGCCATGCGGGACGCGGAGCGGCCGCAGGATGCGCTCACCTACTACCGAGGCCGGTTTGGAGCACATCCGTGAGTGAGCGTTCGGGGCGATCCCGCAAGGGCTGGGGAGTGGTCGCCGGGGTCGGCGTCGTCGTGGTGGCGCTCGCGGCGTACGGCGGGGTCGCGGTCCTGAACACCGACCGGGTGCCGAGCGGCACCACCGTGGACGGAGTGGTCGTCGGGGGTCAGAGCAAGGCCGCCGCGCAGCAGCGACTGGCCGGTCACGTCGCGGCCGCCGAGCGTAAGCCGGTGACGTTCACCGCGGCCGGCCACACCCTGCACATCACTCCCGCGAGCGCGGGCCTGACGTACGACACCACCGGCGCGCTCGACAACCTCACCGGCTTCACGCTGGCCCCCAGCGCACTGTGGGAGCGCTACACCGGTGGTCCCACCCGCGCGATACGCACCACCGTCGACAAGGCCAAGCTCCAGGAGGCGATCGCCGCGGCCGGTGCCTCCATCAAGGGTGCGCCGACGCCCGGGACGGTGAAGCTCGTGAACGGCAAGGTCGTGGTCACCCATGCCACGCCGGGCCGCGGGATCGACGCGGCCGCGCTCGCCAGCAGCATCGCCGCGGGCTGGCCGGAGCGCTCGGAGTACGCCGGCACCCTCACTCAGCAGTCGCCGGTGCTGACCGACAAGACCGTCGACGCGTTCGCCGCGGGACCCGCGACCGCCGCCCTCTCCGGACCCGTGACGCTCGTGAACGGCTCGCAGCAGTTGAGCATCACCCCGCTACAGCTGTCCGGGGTGTTGAGGTCGGTGCCGAGCGGCAACTCGTTGAAGCTGGCGATCATCCCCTCCGCGATGGCGACCCTGATGACCACGCTGGGTCCTCAGCTGGCGACGCCCGCGCGCAACGCGAGGGTCGCGATGAAGGGCATCGTGCCGACCACGAAGGTGATCGCCGGTGAGAACGGGACCGCCGTCGAGCCGGTCAAGACAGGGACCGCGCTGCTCGCGGCGCTGCAGGCCGGGCGACGTACCGTCACGGCCTCGGTCGTCCCGCAGAAGGGCGTGACGGTCGACCCGTCGCAGATCAGCACCACCGTGATCAGCGAGTTCCGGTCGCGCTACCCGCTCGGCGCGCAGAACGCCGCCCGCACGACCAACATCAAGAACGGGCTCTCCAAACTCAACGGCACGTACGTCGCGCCCGGCGAGCAGTTCAGCCTCCTGGCCGCGTTGTCGCCGATCACGAAGGCCAACGGATACGTCGACGCGCCGGTGCTGCAGGACGGTCGCGACGTACTCGGCACGGGCGGCGGGCTGTCGCAGGTGTCGACCACCATGTACAACGCGACCTTCTTCGCGGGAGTGCAGGAGGACACCCACCAGGCGCACTCCTACTGGATCCCGCGCTACCCGATGGGCCGTGAGGCGACGCTGTCGGTGCCGACCATCGACAACAAGTGGACCAACGACACCGGTCACGGCATCGTGATCGAGGCCCGGACCGAGTCCAACTACTCGGTCATGCGCCTCTACGGCACCTCGGTCTTCTCGGTCACGAGCACCACCGGTCCGCAGTTCGCCATCAAGAAGCCCGGTGTGCAGCACATCAAGACGGCCGGCTGCCTCCCCCAGCCCGCGATGGAGGGTTTCAAGGTCACGGTGACCCGGGTCGTCAAGCGCGGCGGCAAGGTGGTCAAGAACGAGTCGCTGACCACGACGTACAACCCGGCCGACCTGGTCGTCTGCGGCTAGCGGCCGACCGGGCCGCCACCGCCCGCGGAACACATCGCGATCCGATGTGGTTGCGCAAGGCGATGAGAGCCTTCGAGCGCCAGGAGCCGGACCGTGTCCACCGCCGCCCCCGCTGACGCGGTCACCACCGACGGCTCGCGCCTGTCGCGTCCGTTGGTGTTGCTGATGGCCGTCGCCGCCGGGGTGTCGGCGGCGAACCTCTACTACTGCCAGCCGTTGCTCGATCTGATCGGGCGCGACCTGCACATCTCGCCCTCCGCCACCGGGATCCTGGTGACCGTCACCCAGCTCGGGTACGCCGCGGGACTGCTGTTCGTGCTGCCGCTGGGTGACCTGCTCGAGCGACGTCGGCTCATCGTCGGGATGGCACTGGCGACCGCCGGGGCTCTCGTCCTCACCGCGTTCGCCCAGAACGAGGCGTGGCTGCTCGTGATGCTGCTGATCGTGGGGCTGCTCTCGGTCGTGGCGCAGGTGGTGGTGCCGCTCGCGGCCGCCCTCGCCTCCGACGACGACCGCGGATCGGTCGTCGGCACCGTGATGAGCGGGCTGCTGATCGGCATCCTGCTGGCCCGCACCCTGGCCGGCCTGCTCGCCCAGGTCGGCGGCTGGCGCTCGGTCTACCTCGTGGCCGCAGCCCTGGTCCTCGTGCTCGCCGCCGGCCTCTGGCGCGGGCTTCCCGTCAGCCCACCGACGGTGCGCACGTCGTACGCCGGCCTGCTCGGATCGGTCGCTCGACTGGTGCGGACCGAGCCCGTGCTGCGACGTCGGATGCTCTACGGCGCGCTGACGTTCGCGCAGTTCAGCGTCCTGTGGACTGCCATCACCGGGCTGCTGTCGGATGCGCCGTACCACTACTCCGAAGGGATCATCGGCCTCTTCGGGCTGGCCGGTGCCGCGGGCGCGCTCGCCGCGCCCCTGATCGGCCGGCTGGCCGACGGCGGACACCAGCTCTACGCATCGGTGGGCGCCGGGTTGCTCTTCCTGGTGTCCTGGGCGCTATTGGCCGGTGGGCGGGCCTCCGTCATCGCGCTGCTCGCCGGCGTCGTGCTGCTGGACCTCGCCTGCCAGTCGCTGCAGGTGACCAATCAAAGCCGCATCTACACGCTCGCCGGTGACGCCCGGGCACGGGTCAACGCGGCGTACATGACGGCGTACTTCCTCGGTGGCGCCGCCGGCTCGTGGGTCTCGACGCGAGTCGCCTCCAGCTATCACTGGTCGGGGGTGTGCGTGCTCGGCGCAGCACTCGGGGTGGTGCTGCTCGCGTCGGTCGTGGTCGGCGAGTCCTCCCTGCGCCGCCTCGCCCCCCGCCCCACCTGACCCCGACGCAGTAGTGCACGAGTGACGCAGCTAGACCTGCGTCACTCGTGCAGGACTGCGTCAGGGGCCGGCACCCATGGGGTGCGCGGCGAGTCGGGAAGAATGCCGGCTGCCTCCAGGATCCGGGCCATCGGCCGGGTACGCAACGCGTCATCCCAGGTCCATCTGGCCACGCTTGCGTGCCTGCGGATGCGGTCCTCGCGTACTTTCTCCCGCCAGAGCACGTCCTGTATCGCCCCGTCCCCGGCGTGGTCCACGCCGTATTTCAATCTGCCGTCGAATTCGCCGATCACCCCGTCCCAGCCGAAGTCGGCGCGTCCGTACGCGCCGTGCTCGTCGCGTAACGGCACCTGCAACTCAGGTTGGGGCAGGCCGAGCTCCCACATCCGAGCCCGGCTGAGCGACTCGCCGGGGGACTCCGCGCGTCCGTCCGCCAGGAGTACGACAGTCACCGCAGCACCACGCCCCCGTTCGCGCGGTGCCACATCCCCCAGTTCGCGGGCGAGGTCGGCACGGGTACACAACCTGGCCCGTAGTGCGGCATCGGCAGCGGCGAGTGCGCAGATCAGCGGGGTGGTGCGCCCGAGGTCCACCACGGTCCGAGCGGGTCCGGTCACCGCGATGCCGTTCACATTGTGCGCGAGAGGCAGCGATCGCAGCCGGTGCCGGCGTACGTTGCCGCTGGACCCGCCACCGTTCGGACCGACCACGACGTCGACGGTCGACGGCCAGGCACCGATGATCGGCAGACGCCAGAGTGCAGCAGCGGCCGGGCCGCACAGGATGGCGTGGGAGCCACGCATGCACTGCGCACTCGCCATGACGAACGCCCGATACCGGTCCGCGGCGGACGACGCTTCCCAACCGTCCCGCTCGGCGTACACACCGCGCCGCACCCGGACGATGCGAGCTTCGGCCTGCGCGGCCGCTCGGTCGGGGCGTACGCCCCGTCGGCGTAGATAGTCCGATTGCAGGAGCTCATGGGAAGGATCCATGACGGGACTTTTGCAGCACAGTGCGACCGGCACCCCTGCTCATCCACAGGGGCGTGGCGAGTCGGCGGGCAGTGACGCAAGTGTGCGCGAGTGACGCAGGTCTACCTGCGTCACTCGTCCCTAGCTGCGTCAGCGTGCGCGAGGGGCGGGCGCGGGGCGCGGAGGTACCAGTACTCATGGTGGATCGCGAAGCCCAACGACTCGTAGAGCCGCACGGCAGCCGCGTTGTCCTGCGAGACCTGCAGGTACATCGACCGGATGCCGCGTGCCCGGGCCTGCTGCGCCGCGAGCACCATCACCTGGCGCGCCAGTCCACGGCGCCGGTACGCCGGCGGCACGTGTACCGAGAACACCCCGGCCCACGCCTGTGCGAAGGCCACCCGCCCGACCGCGGTGACCTCGCCGGAGGGACCGGCCCGGAGCGTGAGGTACGTCGCCTCCGGGATCCGGTCGAAGATCGCCTGCGCCGTGGCGCGGTGCTCCTGCTCGCGAGGTGCCGCGCCGGACCACCAGGCATCGTCCGGCCGGTCCGCGACCGAGGCGGAAGTGTCTCCCGGGCCTGCGGCCAGCGCGTCCACCGACGCCGACATCACCAGCGTCCGCTGGAACGCCGTCCACTCGGCCTCGAGGGCGGCGCCCCCGACCGCATCGTCGGCAACGGAGAAGCCGGACGGGCCGTAGACCTGCAGCAGCGGTACGCCATCGCGGGCGGCGTACCAGGAGGCGACGAAAGCCAACGCATCGGACAGTGGGACCCCCGGATCGCCAAGCGGGAGAGTCGAATTCGCGCGACCGGTGTAGCCCGAGGCCTCGCGCAGCAGCCATCGACCGAGCCACTCCGACCGCAGCGGCGGCATCCCCGCGACCATGAGCTCCTGCAGGTCCGCCATCGACGGCGCGAGGTGCGGTGCACCCCGTCGGGACGGCGCGGGAGGCACCTCCTTGGCGGCGACCACCGCGTCGCGCGGCACCGCCACCGGCCCGCGCCGGGTCTGTACGACGAGCGTCGCCTCGTCGGCGGACACGAGGGGACCCAGCGCGTCGGTGAGCCCGCCGTCGATCCGGTGCCGCAACACCACCCGCATCCCCACCGTCAGGGTGCGGGTCAGGTCGGGCTGGTTGGGAGGCTCAGGCATGGGGCCGTCATACTAAGTCGAGCCGAAGGACGCGCCCGATGGCGTCCGCGCCCCACCACATGCAGGAAGGGTCTGCCCGCAATGACCTACGTGATCGCTCAGCCGTGCGTCGACCTGAAGGACAAGGCGTGCATCGAAGAGTGTCCCGTCGACTGCATCTACGAGGGTGAACGCTCCCTCTACATCCACCCCGACGAGTGCGTCGACTGCGGTGCCTGCGAACCGGTGTGCCCCGTCGAGGCCATCTACTACGAGGACGACACCCCCGAGCAGTGGGCCGACTACTACAAGGCCAACGTCGAGTTCTTCGACGACCTCGGTAGCCCCGGCGGCGCCGCCAAGATGGGCATGATCGCCAAGGACCACCCGCTGATCTCGGCCCTGCCGCCGCAAGAGCACGACGAGTAAAGATCGCGTGAGCATCGCCTCGCTGCCCGACTTCCCCTGGGACTCGCTCGCCGAGGCCAAGGCAACCGCCGCCGCTCACCCCGGCGGCATCGTGGACCTCTCGGTCGGTACGCCGATCGACCCCACCCCGGAGCCGGTCCAGCAGGCGCTGCGCGACGCCGCGAACGCGCCCGGCTACCCGCAGGTATGGGGCACCCCCGACCTGCGGGAGGCCGTCGCGGCGTGGTTCGCCGCACGTCGGCACGCCTCCGGCGTCGATCCCGACGGGGTGCTGCCGACCATCGGGAGCAAGGAACTCGTCGCGTGGCTGCCCACCTTGCTGGGCCTCGGCGCTGGCGACGTGGTCGGCATCCCGCGGATCGCGTACCCGACGTACGACGTGGGCGCCCGCCTCGCCGGCGCGACTCCGGTCGCGTCGGACAGCACGGTGGGCTTCGGCCCCAGGCCTCCGAAGCTGTTGTGGCTCAACACTCCCGGCAACCCCGACGGCCGCGTGCTCCCTGTCGAGCACCTGGCGAAGGTCGTCGCGTGGGCGCGCGAGCACGACGTGGTGGTCGCCAGTGACGAGTGCTACGCCGAGCTGGACTGGCGTGAGGACGCCGAGGGACCGACGACCCCGAGCATCCTGGACGACCGGGTGTGTGGCGGAGATCACTCCGGACTCCTGGCGGTCTATTCGCTGTCCAAGCAGAGCAATCTGGCGGGCTACCGCGCGGCGTTCGCGGCCGGCGATCCACGCCTCGTCGCGCGCCTGGTGCAGGTGCGCAAGCACGCCGGGATGATCGTCCCGTGGCCGATCCAGCGGGCCCTGATCGCTGGTCTGGCAGCCCACGACGAGGTGGCTGCGCAGAAGCGGGTGTACGCCGCACGGCGTACCTCGCTGCGCACCGCACTGCAGGGCGCGGGATGGCGAATCGACAGCTCTGAGGCGGGTCTTTACCTGTGGGCGACGCAGGACCGGCCCTGTCGCGACAGCATCCGGGACCTCGCTCAGCGGGGGATCCTCGCGGCGCCGGGCGACTTCTACGGCGCGGCAGGCGAGCGGCACGTGCGGATCGCCCTCACCGCGACCGACGAGCGGATCGCCGCCGCGGTGGCGCGCCTGACCACGGGTTGACAGGGCCTCAAACAACGCGGTTTTTGCGGCCGGGGGTCGGTCCGGGGGTGTTCTCGACCTGAGGTACCGTCCAAGATGCCTCAATTTCGGGTGCGTTCGACGCGCCCAGATGCGCGTACGACGCGCCCCGGAACAACAAGGACGGATGGCACATGACGGATCAGGGCACGGCCACTTTCTCGGCCGGTGACACCAAGCTGGACTTCAAGCTCGTCCCGGCGAAAGAAGGCAGCTCCGGATACGACATCGCCGCTCTGCTGAAGGAGACCGGCAACGTCACGCTCGACGTCGGCTTCGTCAACACCGCGTCCTGCCAGTCCGAGATCACCTACATCGACGGCGACGAGGGCATCCTGCGCTACCGCGGGTACCCGATCGACGAGCTCGCGGAGAAGTCGACCTTCATCGAGGTCTCCTACCTGCTCATCTACGGCGAGCTGCCGACGGCCGAGCAGCTGGACGCGTTCCGCTCGCGCATCTCGCGGCACACGATGCTGCACGAGGACCTCAAGGACCTGCTCGCGGCGTTCCCGCGTGACGCGCACCCGATGTCGGTGCTCTCGGCGGCGGTCTCCGCGCTCGGCACCTTCTACCAGGACAGCCTCTCGATCAAGGACCCCGACCAGATCGAGCTGTCGACGATCCGGCTGATGGCCAAGCTGCCGACGATCGCGGCGTACGCGCACAAGAAGAGCCAGGGCCAGCCGCTGCTCTACCCGGACAACAGCCTCAACCTGGTCGAGAACTTCCTGCGGATGACGTTCGGCTTCCCTGCAGAGCCGTACGACGTGGACCCCACCGTCGCCAAGGCGCTGGACATGCTCTTCATCCTGCACGCGGACCACGAGCAGAACTGCTCCACCTCGACCGTGCGACTGGTCGGTTCGGCGCAGGCGCACCTCTTCGCGTCCATCTCGGCCGGCATCCACGCGCTGTCCGGTCCGCTGCACGGTGGCGCGAACTCGGCCGTCCTGGAGATGCTCGGCAAGATCCACGAGAGCGGCGACGACGTCGAGACCTTCATGAACAAGGTCAAGAACAAGGAAGACGGTGTGAAGCTCATGGGCTTCGGGCACCGCGTCTACAAGAACTACGACCCGCGCGCCGCGATCGCCAAGAAGTTCGCGCACGAGGTCATGGAGAAGATGGGCGTCGACGACCCGCTGCTCGACATCGCCCTCCGCCTGGAGGAGATCGCCCTGAAGGACGACTACTTCGTGTCGCGCAAGCTCTACCCGAACGTCGACTTCTACACCGGCCTGATCTACAAGGCGATGGGCTTCCCGACCGAGATGTTCACGGTGCTCTTCGCCATCGGTCGCCTGCCGGGCTGGATCGCCCAGTGGCGCGAGATGATCGAGGACCCGGCCACCAAGATCGGCCGCCCGCGCCAGATCTACGTCGGCGAGACCGAGCGCCACTTCGTCGAGATGGACGCCCGCTAGTCACAACGGTTTTCACGGAGGGCGAGCGACGCAGGGTCACCTGCGTCGCTCGTTCCATGTCCGGACGCAACCCCGGTGAGCGAACTCGTTCCGGACCGGAGCGGAGTGAGCTCGGCGCGCCGCACCGATCGGACGCCCGCGAGCGGCGAGCATAGGTCCACCATGAGTGTGCTCCAACGCGACCGCAACGTCACCGTCCTGCGCCCGGCGGGCCGTTTCAACCGCCGCCTCGGCGGTCTGGCCCTGGTGTACGGCGCGGTCGCGGCGGTCGCCCTGGCTCTCGTGCTGCTCGTGCCCTCCCTCGTCGCCTGGACCGCCGACTCGCGCAGCAGCGTGAGCTGGCTGTCCGCGATGTCCTTCGCCGGCGACGGGTGGGTGCTGGCGCACCACGGATCGCTGCGCGCGCCGGCCGGCAACGTCTCGCACGTCGTGACCTTCGCCCCGCTCATCTTCACCGCGGTGGCCGTGTGGTGTGCTCGCGCCGGCGCCAAGGCCCTGCTGCGCGAGGTCGAGCACGAGGGCCGCGACGCCGGTCGCTGGTGGCACCCCGTCGTCCTCTTCCTCGGCGGCTACGTCGTCGCCGGGATGCTGCTGGCGCTGCTCGGCGCGACCGGCACCGCGACGCCCCGCATCCTGACCATCATCCCCGGCGCCATCGTGGTGGCAGCGCTCGGTTTCGGCTGGGCGTTGCGTGCCGAGCCGGAGTCCCCGGCGTACGCCGTGTGCGCCGGCTGGTGGGAGCGGGTGCCGGACGGCGTACGACGTGGCGTACGCCCCGCGTGCGAGGCCGCGCTCGCGCTCTTCGCGGTGGCGACGCTGGTGCTGGTGCTGCTCGTCGCGACCCACACGGCCCGCATCGGCCAGGTCAACGGGCTGCTCGGCCCCGGCACGGTCGGCACGGTGGTGCTCGGGCTGGCGCAGCTGGCGAGCGTGCCGAACATGGTCGTGCTGATCAGCGGATGGACCAGCGGTGCGAGTGTGCACGTCGGCACGGCGACCATCTCCTCCAGCGCGGTCCACACCGGTCTGCTGCCGAGCGTCCCGGTGCTGGGCGCCATCCCCGACCCGGGATCGTTCCCGGCGTGGATGCGGGTGGTGCCGATCGTCGTCGTTCTGGCCGGTGGTCTCGCGGGCGGCCGCGCCGCAGCTGGACTCAGCACCCTGTCGGGGCTGCGTACGAAGCTCACGGCGGCGGCGAGCGCGGCGGGACTGCTGACGGTCGGGCTGTCACTGCTCGTCTGGGTCGCCGGCGCCCACGTCAGCGGTGCTCCGCTCGCGCGGGTGCAGGTGGCGCTGACCGTCGTACCGCTCTTCGCCCTCGAGTTCGTGGTGGGCGCGCTCGTCGCGGCTGCCGCGCTGCACTACGTCAAGGTGCGTCGCTCGCACGTCTGAGGCCGGCGCGCACCCCCGCCAGTCCGACTCCTCGGCCGGGAGGAGCGGAGCACCCGGTCGGTAGGATCTGACCGTGAGACACCTCGTTTCCCGCAAGCCCACCGCTGCCCAGGTGGTCCAGATCGTCCTGGTCGCGGTCCTGTTCCTCATCGCACTCGGCGTGAGGTGGAGCCTGCGGGGATTCGTCTCACACGACCTGCGCAAGAACAATCTGTCGCTGCTGGCGTGGGCCGACTACCTCCGGGTGCACGGTTTCTCCGGTCTCGGCGACAACTTCGCGGTCTACAACCCGCCGTACCTCTACGTGCTGTGGGCGGTCAGCCACACCGGCCAGCACATCGTGCTCGCGGTCAAGACGGTGTCGTTCGCCTTCGACATCGTCCTCGCGGTGGGCGCCGCGCTGCTGACCCGGCGACTGCGCCCCGACCGTGGATGGTGGACACCCGCCGTCATCGGCGTCATCACGCTCTATCTGCCCGTGGTGTTCCTCAACTCCGGGATGTGGGGTCAGAGCGACTCGATCTACGGTGCGGCGATCATCTGGGCCCTGTGGGCCATGGTGGGCAACCGTCACCTGCTCACCTGGTCGTTCTTCGCCATCGGGTTCGCCTTCAAGGCGCAGATCGCGTTCGCCGCACCCGCCCTGGTGGCGTGGTGGCTGTGCACGCTGGTCACCTCGATCGACGTACGCCGCACCGTCCCCTGGCGCGCGGTCCTCGCCCCGCTCGTCGTGCCGGTGATCTTCCTCATCGGGCTGCTGCCGGCATGGATCGCCGGTCGGCCGATGGGTGATCTGCTGCGCATCTACATCGACCAGGCCAACCTCGAGCCGCATCTCAACATGGCCGCCCCGAACATGTGGAACTTCTTCAACAACGACCGCTTCGAGATGATGAAACACGTCGGGATCCTGCTCGGGCTGGCCGCCGCCATCGCCGTGATCGCGATCGGCGTGCGGGTGCAGTCGGTCCCCGGGCGTTCCCCGCAGCAGACGTCGCGGTTCTGGGCGCAGCTGACCTTGCTGTCGAGTCTGTGGCTGCCGTTCGTGCTGCCGATGATGCACGAGCGCTACTTCTACATGTCGAGCGTGCTCATGCTGGTCGCGGCCACGGTGAGCCGTCCGATCGTCGCGGCGGCCGTGGTGCTCAGCCAGCTCGTGCAGATGGTGACCTACCTGTCCTACCTGGAGAACTCGCGCCCGTTCCCGCCCCCCTACCTCAGCGTCGGGATGCTGCTGGCCATCGTCGCCGTCAGCTGGGAGGCCTATCGGCAGGTGACGACGGACGTGCTCGACACCGATGCCGGCGGCGCCCTGTCCCACCGTCGTACGCCGGACGGCGTGCCCGCCCGGTCGCACGAAGGACCGCTGCCCTCAGCCGCCACCACCGGATCCCGCCGCTGATGCGCGCGTCGGGTGGCCCACGCGTCACCCGGTAGCCTGCTCACCGTGTCTGAAGCCGCCGAACCGGTGCCCGTCGTGGTGCTCGTATCCGGGTCCGGCACCCTCCTGCAGGCGCTGATCGACGCGGCCGTCGACCCGGCGTACGGGGTGCGGATCGCGGCGGTCGGTGCCGACCGGGCCGACATCGAAGGGCTGGCCAGGGCCGAGCGCGCCGGCATCGCGACGTTCGTCTGCCGCGTGCGCGATTTCCCCGACCGGCCGTCCTGGGACGCCGAGCTGGCCGAGCTGGTCGCGGCGTACGACCCGGCACTGGTGGTGTCCGCGGGCTTCCTGAAACTGGTGGGCGAGCGGTTCCTGGCGCGGTACGGCGGTCGCTACCTCAACAGCCACAACGCCCTGCTGCCGAGCTTCCCCGGTATCCACGGCCCCGCCGACGCGCTGGAGTACGGCGTGAAGGTCTCTGGCGCAACGCTCTTCGTGGTCGACGAAGGCGTCGACACCGGCGCCATCGTGGCGCAGGCGACCGTGCCGGTGCACGACGACGACACCGTCGACGCCCTCACCGAACGCATCAAGTCCGTCGAGCGTCCCCAGCTCGTGGACTACGTGGGCCGGATGGCCCGCCAAGGTTTCACCGTCAACGGACGAAAGGTCCAGATCCCGTGACACAGCACGTGAACGACCGCCGTCGCCCCATCCATCGGGCGCTGGTGTCGGTCTATGACAAGACCGGTCTCGAGGCCCTGGTCCGCGGACTGCACGAGGCGGGCGTCGCCCTGGTCTCGACCGGCGGCTCCGCACGACTCATCGCGGATCTCGGCGTGCCGGTGACGGCGGTCGAGGACCTGACGGGCTTCCCCGAGTGCCTCGACGGACGGGTCAAGACGCTGCACCCCAAAGTGCATGCCGGGCTGCTCGCCGACACCGAGAACCCCTCGCACGTCGCGCAACTGGCCGACCTGGAGGTCGAGCCGTTCGACCTGCTGATCTCCAACCTCTACCCGTTCACCGACACGGTCGGCTCCGGCGCGAGCGAGGCCGAATGCGTCGAGCAGATCGACATCGGCGGCCCGTCGATGGTGCGCGGTGCCGCCAAGAACCACCGCTCCGTCGCCGTGGTGACCGACCCGACGTCGTACGACGAGGTGCTGGCGAGCGTCCGGGCGGGCGGGTTCACTCTCGCCGACCGCAAGCGGCTCGCGGCGGAGGCGTTCGTGCACACCGCGACCTACGACGTGGCCGTGGCGTCGTGGATGGGCAACGTGCTGACCGACACCAGCGACGGCGAGGGCTTCCCGGCGTGGGTCGGGGCGACGTACGACAAGGCGCGCGCGCTGCGGTACGGCGAGAACCCCCACCAGGCGGCGGCGCTCTACTACGACGGTTTCCTGCCGTCGCCGGGCCTGGCGCAGGGGGAGCTGCTGCACGGCAAGGAGATGTCGTTCAACAACTACGTCGACGCCGACGCGGCCCATCGGGCCGCGTACGACCACGGGGGCGCCCCCACGGTCGCGATCATCAAGCACGCCAACCCGTGCGGGATCGCGGTCGGCAGCGACATCGCCGACGCGCACCGCCGCGCGCACGACTGCGACCCGACGTCGGCGTTCGGCGGCGTCATCGCGACCAACCGCGACGTCACCGTCGAGATGGCACAGACCGTGAAGGACATCTTCACCGAGGTCGTCGTCGCGCCCGGCTTCGATCCCGAGGCGCTCGAGATCCTGCAGGGCAAGAAGAACATCCGCCTGCTGCTTGCCGACCCGCGCGAGCAGGTGGGCGAGATTCGGCACATCTCCGGCGGCATGCTCATGCAGCAGGCCGACAAGGTCGACGCCGTCCTGCACGACGAGACCGGTGCGGTCGTCGGTGGCGACCAGTTCGCCTCGTGGCGCCTGGTGTCCGGCGATCCGGTCGAGGAGGACGTGGCCCGCGACCTGCAGTTCGCCTGGCGCGCGATCCGTGCGGTCAAGTCCAACGCGATCCTGCTGGCCCGCGACGGCGCATCGGTCGGGATCGGGATGGGCCAGGTCAACCGGGTGGACTCCTGCCACCTCGCGGTGACCCGCGCGGGGGTGGAGCGGGCCCGTGGCGCGGTGGCCGCGTCGGACGCGTTCTTCCCCTTCCCCGACGGCCTGCAGGTGCTCATCGACGCCGGTGTGCGCGCGGTCGTCGCGCCGGGCGGGTCGATGCGCGACCAGTCGGTCATCGACGCGGCGCAGGAGGCGGGCATCTCGATGTACTTCACGGGCACCCGCCACTTCGCGCACTGAGCCTGCTCAGCGCACCCTGACGGCGTTCGCGTCCGGTGACGGCGTTCGCGTCCGGTGACGGCGTTCGAACGCCGTCAACGGTGCCTAACGCCGTCACCGCGGCGTCGCGGGAGGATGGGTTGATGCAGACCGAGACGATCGACATCAGGACGGGCGACCGCGAGGTCGTTCTCGACATCACCCGGCAGTGCGAAGGGGTCCTCGGAGAGGTGGACTCGGGGCTGCTGCACGTGTTCGTTCCGCACGCCACGGCCGGTATCGCGATCCTGGAGACGGGCGCGGGAAGCGACGAGGACCTGCTGCACGCGTTGCGGGACCTGCTGCCCGCCGACAACCGGTGGATCCACCAGCACGGCAGCAGGGGGCACGGCCGGTCCCACGTGATGCCGGCGCTGATCCCGCCGTACGCGACCGTCCCGATCGTCGACGGCCGGCTGGCGCTCGGCACCTGGCAGAGCGTCTGCCTGGTCGACCTCAACGTCGACAACCCGGTGCGTCAGGTGCGCTTGTCGGTCCTTCCCGGCTGATCAGGTGAGGCGTTTGGCGTAGCAGCGGGAGAGCGGCTCGTCCTTGTAGAAGCCGAAGCCCGGGATCGCGTCGTACCCGCAGCGTTCGTAGAGCGCCATCGCCTCCGGCTGCGCCGTCCCGGTCTCGAGGATCAGTCGAGCGAACCCGAGAGCCCGCGACCGTTCCTCGAGTACGCCGAGCAGGCGCGCCGCGTGCCCCTCGCGGCGGCGCGACGCGCGCACGTACATCCGCTTCAGCTCCACGTCGCCGGCGGTCGCCGCGCGCAGCCCGGCGCACCCGATCAGCCCACGATCGTCCGCGGCCACCACGAACGTTCCGGCCGGCGACGCGAACTCGTCCGGTGCCACGGGCGTGGCGTCGACGCCGCCGTACCGCGTGGTCATGTCCTCGTCGAGCTCGCGGATGAGGGTCTGCGCGTCGGGATCGGTGTAGGCCACGGTGCGGACGGTCCAGCTCACGTCCGAGACGTTACCGGCCGCCCGTGTGCACGACCCGGACGCCTAGGAGCCCGTGCGAGGATGTGCGCCGTGACGGCGATCGTGATGGACGGCAAGGCAACCCTGGCAGCGATCATGGACGAGCTGCGGGTGCGCGTCGAGGCCCTGAAGGCACGCGGCGTCATCCCCGGCCTCGGCACGGTCCTCGTCGGCGACGACCCCGGCAGCCACTGGTACGTCGGTGCCAAGCACCGCGACTGCGCCAAGATCGGCATCAACTCCATCCGGCGCGACCTGCCCGCCGGGGCCACCCAGGCCGAGGCCGAGGCGGTCATTGACGAGCTCAACGCCGACCCCGACTGCACCGGCTTCCTCGTCCAACAGCCCACCGGACTCGACGAATTCGCACTGTTGTCGCGTGTCGACCCCGACAAGGACATCGACGGGCTGCACCCGTTCAACCTCGGCAAGCTCGTCCTCGGTGAGAGCGGCCCGCTACCGTGCACCCCCATCGGTGTCATCGAGCTGCTGCGCCGGTACGACGTGCCGCTCGCCGGAGCGCACGTGGTGGTCATCGGTCGCGGGCTGACGGTCGGCCGGCCGCTCGGGCTGCTGCTGACCCGTCGTACCGAGAACGCCACGGCCACGCTGTGCCACACCGGCACCCGCGACCTGCCCACGATCGTGCGCACCGCCGACGTCGTGGTGGCCGCCGCCGGCGTCCCGGGTCTGGTCACCGCCGACATGGTGAAGCCGGGCGCGGCCGTGCTGGACGTCGGCGTCTCGCGGGTCGACGGCAAGATCACCGGCGATGTCGCTGCGGACGTCGCCGAGGTCGCGGGTCACGTGTCGCCCAACCCCGGCGGGGTCGGCCCGATGACCCGGGCGATGCTGCTGGTCAACGTCGTCGAGGCGGCCGAGCGCCGGCTTCGATGAGACCCGCGCGACTCGGTCCGGCCTGGTGGATCATCGCGCTGAGCAGCGTCGGGG
Organism: Allobranchiibius sp. CTAmp26; assembly: GCF_017565405.1. Taxonomy (GTDB): domain Bacteria; phylum Actinomycetota; class Actinomycetes; order Actinomycetales; family Dermatophilaceae; genus Allobranchiibius. The sequence goes on along the minus strand of NZ_JAGEKR010000019.1, from coordinate 394 downwards.
CGTTGCTGATCGCCTGCTTCGGATCGTTGCGCGCCGGTGGGTACGCGCTCGCGATCGTCCTCGTACTGGCCGCGCTGCTGCGTCTCATGCCCGCCCAGATCACCGACGGCCTCGCCGTGCGCTCGCGGATGGTCGACGTGATCACGCTGCTCGGTTTCGCGCTGGCGATCGTCGTGATCTTCGCCGTCGTCAAGATCTGAGACCGCATGCACGAAGGCCCGGCGCGATCGCTCGCGCCGGGCCTTCGTGCATGCGGAGAGGTCAGATCAGGCCGAGACCCTTGACCGCGTCACGCTCCTCGCCGAGCTCCTTGACGGAGGCGTCGATCCTGCCGCGGGAGAAGTCGTCGATCTCCAGACCCTGAACGATCGACCACGCGCCGTCGGCGCGTGTG
>NZ_JAGEKR010000018.1 GCF_017565405.1 Allobranchiibius sp. CTAmp26 | reverse complement strand
TGGGGACCGAGTGGGCCCAAACGAGCTGTCAGGACGGTGTCCAGGCGCCGTTCGGGGCCGAGCGGGCCCAAACGAGTTGTCAGGACGGTGTCCAGGCGCCGTTGGGGGCCGAGCGGGCCCAAACGAGTGGTTGGGGCAGGCGGGCGCACCGACGGCGGGACCCCGTTGAGGCACCGCGCGGGCCCTGACAAGCGTCCCCACCGGCTGCGGGAGCCGTTCGAGTACTGCGCGGGCCATTGCGAGCAGGTGAGGTGGGCACGTACACAACGGAGAAGGCCCCGGGACCGAGTCCCGGGGCCTTCCCTCCAAGCTGCGTGCGGTGTCACGCCGAGGCGACGACGTCCAACTTCAGGTCGGCCTGCACCTCGGGGTGCAGGCGGACCTGCACAGCGTGGGCACCGAGCGACCGGATCGGCGTCGTGACCTGGATGGTGCGACGGTCGACAGAGCCGGCACCGGCGGCCTTCACCGCGTCGGCGATGTCACCACTGGTGACGGCGCCGTACAGCCGACCGGAGCCGCCCGCGCGGACCGGCAGGGTGACAGTCGAGGACTCCAGGCGAACCTTGAGCGCCTGAGCGTCCTCGAGGTTCTTGACCGCGCGGCTGGCGCGGGCCCGAGTGATCGACTCGACCTGCTTCTGGCCGCCCTTGGTCCACTGGGTGGCGAAGCCACGCGGGAGGAGGTAGTTGCGGCCGTAGCCGTCCTTGACCTCCACCACGTCGCCTGCGGCGCCGAGCTGGGGTACTTCGTGGGTGAGGATGAGCTTCATGTCTGGTCCCTTTCCGCTCAGCGTGCCGAGCTGGAGTAGGGCAGCAACGCCATCTCACGGGCGTTCTTGACGGCCGTGGCGATGAGGCGCTGCTCCTGGACGGACACTCCGGTCACCCGGCGGGCGCGGATCTTGCCGCGGTCGCTGATGAACTTGCGCAGGAGCGCAGTGTCCTTGTAGTCGATGTTCTCGACCTTCGCCGCCTTGAGCGGGTTGGCCTTCTTCTTGGGCTTGCGAACTACGGGCTTAGCCACCGTGGTGCTCTCCTTCGTGAGAGCCCGAAACGCGTCTGCGCTCGGGATGGATGGTGATGAATGAACTGGTCACGACGAAGCGTCGAGACCGGAGACCTCGTGGGTGCCTCACTCGAGGCGCCAGCGAAGGTCGAAGCAGGGAAGGTGACCTAGAAAGGAGGCTCGTCGTACGACGGGCCGGTGTTCCAGCCGCCGCCCTGACCGCCCTGGCCGCCTGCCGGCGCGGAGTTGCCCGAGCCGGCGTTGCCGCCCGAGCCGCCACCGGTGGCCCACGGGTCGTTGGCCGGGGCGCCGCCACCTGAGGCACCGCCCTGTCCACCGAACCCGCCACCGGCGTTACCGCCCTGGCCGCCACCGGCGTTACCGCCGAAGCCACCACCGCCGCCACGCTGGGTCTTGTTGACCTTCGCCGTGGCGTACCGCAGCGACGGACCGACCTCTTCGACGTCCAACTCCACCACGGTGCGCTTCTCGCCCTCCTTGGTGTCGAAGGAGCGCGACTTCAGCCGCCCCGAGACCAGCACCCGCGAACCGCGGGTGAGGGACTCGGCGACGTTCTCCGCCGCGTCACGCCAGACCGAGCAGCGCATGAACAGCGTTTCGCCGTCCTTCCACTCGTTGCTCTGCCGGTCGAACTGCCGCGGCGTGGAGGCCACGGTGAAGTTCGCGACGGCAGCACCCGAGGGGGTGAAGCGCAGCTCGGGATCCTGGGTGAGGTTCCCGATGATTGTGATGACGGTGTCGCCAGCCATGGTGTGGTTCCCTGCTTCCTGTCGTCTAGCTTCTCGAGTGCGAAGAGTCGTCAGGCGTCGACGCGCAGGAGCTTGGTGCGCAGGATCGACTCGTTCAGGCCGAGCTGGCGGTCCAGCTCCTTGGCCGTCGCGGACTCGGCCGTCATGGTGACGACGGCGTAGATGCCTTCGGACTTCTTCGTGATGTCGTAGGCCAGGCGGCGACGACCCCAGATGTCGAGGTTGTCGACCTTGCCGCCGTCCTTGGTGACGACGGTGAGGAACTTCTCCAGCGAGGGCTGGACAGTGCGCTCGTCGAGTTCGGGATCGAGGATGATCATCAATTCGTACTGACGCATGAGTGAACCCACCTCCTTCGGTCTCAAGCGGTCACGGTCTCTCCGTGACAGGAGGGTTGCAGCGTCGTCGTCACCCCACCGGTCGGTCGCGCCCGACAAGAGCGAAACCGGTCGATGTCACCCACCAAGGACCTACCTGGCACGCCACTGTGCCCGAAGGCACCGACAGGCGCGTGAGTTTGTCCACAGGGGATGCGAGGTGACGAACAGCAGCCGAGTCTAGGCGGGACTGCTGCTCGCGCGGAAATCCGCGTCGCTGCGGGCCGCGGGGCGGCGTACGACGGGGCGCATCCGTTCGTCCACATCCTCGGCCGATTCCCACGCCGCGACCGCCAGACCGGCGTACGCGACCAGCCGGATCACGCAGAACACCGCGTACCCCGCGGGCGCGAGCGCCTTGCCGGGGTTGGAGGACACACCGGCGTACATCCACACCATCACGAAGTAGACGACCTCGACCATCGCCCAGACCAGGTGCTCGCGCCAGCGCAGCGCGCAGATCGCGATCAACGGCAGCACCCACAGCGACGCCTGCAGGGGGAAGGAACGGCCGGTCACCATCACGATGACCAGCATCATCAACGTCAACGGGCCGAGCCGGACGGGCGCGCGCATGCTCACCCGCAGCATTCCCGCCAGGAGCGCCGCCAGCCAGCCGAGCAGCGCGATCACCGTCAGGGCGGTCGGGGGGATCGTCACGCGCAGGATCGCCGAGACCAGCCACGGCGAGCCGTACGACGCCGTCGCGGAGCCCCACGCGCGGTACGGCGCCAGCGGGTCACCGCCGACCGCGACCGCGGCGAGCAGGAAGAAGACCACGACCCCCGCGGCGGCGACCAGCATGCGGATCGCCTCGGAGGTACGCCGTTCGCGGGTGGCGAGCAGGACGATCGCCGCGATGATGATCAGCGGATAGGTGCGCGCCATCACCGCGGCTCCGAGGAACGCTCCCGCTGCCAGGGGCATCCGACGCATCCACAGCGCCATCCCGATGGTCGCGAGCGCCACTCCGAGCACGTCCAGCGACAACAGGGACGCGGTGATCAGCACCGGGCTCAGGGCGACGTGCGCGGCCTGCCACGGCGAGTCGCGCAGCATCGACGCGGTGGCGATGGTGGTCGCGGCGACGAGCGCGGTGATGACGACGGCGCAGATCGCGTAGAAGATCTGCTGCTGATGCAGCGCGGTGCCACCGCCGGGCACCAGGTGCTGCAGTCCCCAGGTGAGGAACGCGGTGAGCACCGGCTGGGTGTGACCGGGGCCGCCGGCGCTCCAGGGGGTGGCGCCTGCCTGCCCGCCGACGCCGACCGGTAGATCGGAGTAGCACCCGCGCCAGAACGCGCCCGGCGCGCCCCAGCCGACCCGCTCGCAGTGGTTCTTCTGCAGCACTCCGACCGCTATCAGCACGCTGGCCAGCGACGAGAGCACGCCGCCGACGTACAGCCAGCTGCGGGCACCGGCCCGGGCGAACCGGCCGACCGGGCCGCCGATGACCTCGGTGGCGGCCGCTGCGACGCCGTCGCCCCGGCTCGGCGTGACGAGTCGTCGCGCATCGTCGGGCATGGCGGGAACAGTACGCGCGCCATCCGCACGAGCGTGTGAGATGTCGGTTCCGGACCGTCGATGGGTCGGTCTACCCTCCTGCGCCGACGTCCCGCGCGCATCAGCGACGGCTGATCCCTCTGCGGCCACCGACCATTCGGGCAGACTCGGGAGCGTGACCATCACCGCACCAGCGGCCTGCTTCCTCGCGGCCACCGCGCTGCACGCCGGCTTCCAGGCGACGGTCACGGCCCTGGTCTACCCGGCCCTGGCGCGGGTCCCGGCCGACCGGTGGACCGTCGAGCACGACCGCCACAGCCGGAGCATCACACCCCTGGTGGGAGTGGTCTACCTCGCCCTCGCCGGCGCCACCGTCTGGATCCTTGCCGCCGACCGGGGGCCATGGTCGTACGCCGGCGCGGTGCTCGCGCTGGGGGTGGCCCTGGTCACGGGCCTGGGCGCCGCGCCGCTGCACGGCCGGCTGGCCTCCCCCGACCCCGTCCTGACCCGGCGCCTCCTGCGCGTGGACCGGGTCCGCGCCGGCCTGGCAGTGCTGCTGCTGATCTGTGCGTGCGGGGTGGCATTCGGTTGACCCTCACCCGAGGCGGGGTGTGCGAAACCGAACATCCGTACGGCAGAGTGGAGCACATGCCATCGCGTCCGCCCGTGCGCAAGCTGGACACCTTGCTCGGCAGCGCCGCCGCGCGCGATCTCGAGAACGGCCCGGACGGCAGCGTCGTACGCGCCCTGACCGAGATGGTCACCCACCCTGAGTACCCATGTCTCGGCGCGCGATCGGTCTTCCGTCGCGACACCGCCTCGATCGTCGTGCTGGACGAGATGGACCACCCCGACGACCTCGCGGCGCTCGCCGACCACCTGCGCACCTTCGCCGCGGAGACCGAGGGCAGCGAGGACTTCGTGTCGTTGATCGCGGCGTTCCGCTCGCCGGCCACGACCACCGAGGCGCGGTTCGAGAAGCTGCTGTGGGGAGTGCTGCAGACCCTGCACGACGGCGACGACCAGCCGTGGGCGCACGGGGTGTCTCAGGACCCGGCCCAGCCGCACTTCGCGTTCAGCCACGCCGGCACCGCGTTCTTCATCGTCGGCCTGCATCCCGGCGCGTCCCGCATCGCCCGCCGGGCGCCCCTGCCGATGCTGGTCTTCAACCTGCACGCACAGTTCGAGCGCCTGCGCGCGGACGGCGGATTCGACCGGATGCGCACCGCCATCCGCACCCGTGACACCCGCCTGCAGGGGGACGTCAACCCGATGGCCGAGGACCACGGCGACAGTTCCGAGGCACGCCAGTACTCCGGGCGGGCCGTCGACGACACCTGGGAGCCTCCGTTCGAAGCCCGGAAGGACCACTCATGACCGACCCCCGCCGCCCTCGCACCCCCCGGGCGCCCACGGCGTTCCACCCGTACGACGGTGACGCGTCGGCTCCCGCACCCGGCTGGACGCGCCTGCCTCCCCAGACCGGCCTGCTGGTGCCGGTCGCGGCCGGGCAGACGCTGGAGATCGTCGACCCGTGCGGCGAACAGGTCGCCGACCTCTACCTGGTGACGGCCGCCGACCCGGAGGAGTGCCTCTCGGCCGGGCGCACCGTCGACTACAACAACACGCTGTACGTCAGCACCGGCGACCGGTTGTGGAGCAACCGCAGCACGGTGCTCGCCACGATCGTGGCCGACTCGGTCGGCATCCACGACCTCACGCTCACGCCCTGCAGCCAGCAGACCTTCGACGTGCTCTACCCGGAGTTCGGCGGCGCACCGCACCCCAGCTGCTTCCAGAATCTATGTGACGCCCTCGGGCCGGCCGGGGTGCCGCCGGACCGGATCGGCACCACGATGAACGTCTTCATGGACGTGTGGACCAGCGAGGACGGCGAGTTGCACATCGACCCGCCACCCACCAGGGCCGGCGATCGTTTCGCCATCCGCGCCGAGGTCGACCTGTTGGCCGGCGTGACCGCGTGCTCGGCGGAGAAGTCGAACAACGGCCACTGCACGCCGATCGACGTACGCGTCAGCTGAGCACGTCCCGCCGGTGCGCGCTGGTGGTGACTATCGGCTCGACGGCGTCGCGGGCGAGCTCGACGCGGGCGGTGCCACCCGAGTGGTCGGCGCCCCCTGCGTCGGCACTCCCGGGGTCGGTGGTCCCGTGGGCGCCTTCGTCGGGGTCGGGACCACGATCCGGGTGCTTGTCGGCGGTGCCGTGGTGGTGGCCGTGGTGGTCGGAGCCGTCGAGGTGGGCGTCGGCGTGGTGGTCGTCGACGTGGGCGTCGGGGTCGTCGACGTCGAGGTGCTCGTGGGCGGCTGACTCGTCGTGGTCGACGTGCTGGTCGGCGTCGTGGTGGTCGGTGTCGAGGTGGTCGACGTCGTCGGGATGTTGTTGCCCGATCCCGCGTTGGTGGCCTTCGGCAGCTGGGTGATCGGCTTCCCGCGCAGCGCGATCGTCATGTAGTCCTTCCAGATCTGCGTCGGCACCACACCGCCGTAGAACTGTTGCCCGGCCTTCGCGAGAGACGTGTTCGAGCCGCCGTCGCCGGCGTACATGCCCACCGAGGTGGTGAGCTGGCCCGGGGTGAAGCCGGTGAACCAGGCGGATCGGAACTTCCCGCCCGACCCCACGGTGCCGGTCTTGCCCGCTGCGGGCCGGCCGAAGTCGCGCAGCGTCGCGTGCGCGCTGCCGGTCGGGTAGGTGATCGGTCCGGCCATCGCGCTCGCGACGTTGTTCGCGATGTCCTTGGAGACGACCTGGTTGCGGTCCGGGTGCGCCGTGTAGCTGTAGCCGCCCTGCTCGCTCGTGACCTTCTGCACGAAGTACGGCGAGGTGCGCTCGCCGCCCGCGTTGATGGTGTTGTAGGCGTTCGCCAGATCTATCACGTGCACGTCCGCCACGCCCAACGTGTCGTTCGGGGTCGGAGTGTTCATGCCCGAGTCGGTTGCCGGGATGCCGAGCAGCTTCGCCGCGGCCAGGGTCTTGCCGCTGCCCAGCCGGACGTTGAGCCGCACGAACGCCGTGTTGACGGAGTCGGCGAGGGCGGTGCGCAGGTTGATCAGGCCGAAGGTCTCACCGCGGTCGTTGGTGATCGGCTTCGCCACACCCGGCAGGCGCAGGTAGTTCGCCCCGCTGACCTGGGTGTTGAGCCCGATCCCCTGCTGCTGCGCCGCGGTGAGCGCGAAGACCTTGAAGCTCGAGCCGCCGGGCACCGCTGCCTGGGTCGCCGAGCTGAACTGGGTCTTCTGGTAGTCCGCCCCGCCGTACATCGCGACGACGGCGCCGTCGGTCTTCTGCGAGAGCAGTCCGGCGTGCACCTGGTCGGTGCTGGCCGTCTGCGCGCTGACGCTGTTCTTGACCGCCTGCACCGCCGCGGCCTGGTCGGTCTTGTCGATGGTGCTGGTGATCCGCAGCCCGCTGCGGCCGATGTCCTGGCCGGTCAGTTTCAGCTTCGTGGACAGCTCGTTCTCGATGGCCGCAAGCAGGTAGCCGGTCGAGCCGGTGCGGGTGTTGGCGGGCTTCGGTGTCTTGAATACCGGGAAGGTCTGCGCCGAAGCCTCGGCCTGGGACAGCCAGCCCTTCTTGACCATGCCGTCGAAGACGTACGCCATCCGCGCGCTCGCGCGGGCCTTGGAGTCGGCGCCGTTCGCCGGGTCGAAGTACGCCGGCGCGTTGATGACCGAGGCCAGGAAGGCGCCCTGCGACACCGTCAGTTTGCTGGAGTCGACGCCGAAATAGGCCTGCGAGGCCGCTTGGATGCCGTACGCGTTGCGACCGAAGTAGATGGTGTTGAGGTAGTCGACCAGGATCTGCTGCTTGGTGTACTTCTGGTCGATCTTGATGGAGATCATGATCTCCTTGACCTTGCGCGTGACCGTGCGGTCCTGGGTCAGGAAGTAGTTCTTCACGTACTGCTGGGTGATCGTGGAGCCACCCTGCTGCGAGCCGCCGCGCGCGTCGGCCCAGGCCGCGCGCAGGATGCCGGTCGGCGAGATGCCCTTGTTGTCGTAGAAGTTGCGGTCCTCGGCCGACAGGAACGCGTACTGCACCTTCTGCGGCACCTGACTGAGCTGCACGTTCTGCCGGTTGACCGGTCCGATCCGGCCCAGTTCGGTCTTGCCGTCGCTGTAGTAGACGACGGCCACCTGCCGCCCCGCGTCCTGGCCCGGCTGCGGGATCGCGGTGCGCTCGTAGATCACCACGAGCGCGACGACGCCGATGAGGAAGAGGGCGAACAGCCCGACGATCGTGCGGGTGACGACCTTGAAGAAGAGGCCGTGCTGGCCGCGGCGCCGGCGACCGCGCCCCCGTGGTGGGCGGGCCGACCCCCCACCTGCCTGCCGCCCGTCCTGACCCCGCACGGAGTCACCGTCCACCGGGCCGACCGGTCCCTCATCGCTCACCGGTGCAGGGTAGCCCGCAGTTCTAGGTGATAGGTGCATGCCGAGACCCGGCCGGTGGCCGGCAGAGTTCACCGGTTGTTCGCATGCATGCCGCGCTGTGATTGCCCTGTGTGCCTAGGTTCTCCATGCATCGACGACACGGAGAGCCAGGCCATGGAGACGACCGCAGTACGGGCGCGTGGGATCACGCAGACCTTCGGGGACGTCGTCGCACTCGACGGCGTCGACCTGGACATCCCCTACGGCCAGGTGCACGGCCTGGTCGGCCCGAACGGCGCCGGCAAGACCACTCTGCTCGGACTCCTGCTCGGACTATCGGTGCCCGACGCGGGCTCGCTGCAGATCCTGGGTACGCCGGTGGGGCGCGTCCTCGGCGTACCGGACGGCGTGGCCGGGTTCGTCGACGGACCGGGTCTCTACCCGGCGCTCACCGCTCGGCAGAACCTCGCCGCCCTCGCCGGCCTGCGCGGGTACGGCGCTGCCGCGGCGAGCCGCGTCGAGGACGCCCTCGAGCAGGTCGGCCTGCTCGACGTCGCCGATGACCGACTGCGCGGGTTCTCCCTCGGCATGCGCCAGCGGCTCGGACTGGCCGCGGCTCTCCTCACGCAGCCGCGGCTGCTGGTCCTCGACGAGCCGGCCAACGGCCTGGACCCCGCCGGCAAGCGCCATGTCCACCGGGTCCTGCGCAACCTCGCCGGCCAGGGCACTGCGGTGGTCGTCTCCAGCCACCGGATGGACGACCTGGCCGCACTCTGCGCCGAAGTCACCATCCTGAGCGCCGGCCGCGTGGTCTTCACCGGGCCGGTCGGCAAGCTCGCGGCCGAGAGCGGAGAGCTGGACTACCGCGTGGTGACCTCCGATCCGGTGGCCGGCCGACGGATCGCCGCGCAGCTGTCGGGGCTGCAGATCGTGCCGCCCGAGAGCGGATCCGGGCATGTCGAGGACGGCTCGTTCGTCGTGCACGCACCGGTGCCCCAGCTCGATGAGCTGGTCGCCCGGCTCGTCGGGGCCGGCATCGCGGTGCGCGAGTTGGGACCGGTCGTGCCGCCGCTCGAGGCGGCGTTCCTTGCCCTCACCGACCCCAACGACATGGACGATCCCACCGCGAGCAGGACGGACGCTCGATGACCACGGCCACCACCTCGCAGGTGCGCCCGGGCGCGGCCCAGCGGTCGCGACCCGCCCGATTCGTCTCCGTCTACCGGTTCGAGCTGGTCAAGCTGCTCGCCCAGTGGCGCACCCGCATCGTGCTCGTCGCCTGCTGGGTCCTGCCGGGCGTCTTCGTCGCGGCGGTGACCCAGGCGAGCTCGCTGCCCACCGACACCGTCTTCGGCCGCTGGATGCTCGCGACCGGTTGGGCCGGCGCGCTGGTGGTCCTCAGCTTCTGCTGTACGTGGGCGCTGCCGCTGCTCACCGCGCTGGTCGCCGGCGACGTCTTCGCGACCGAGGACCGTCTCGGCACCTGGCGCTACCTCCTCATCGCCGTGCGATCACCGCACCGCATCTTCGTGGCCAAGGCCCTGTCCAGCATCACGGTGATCGCCGTGATGGTGGCCGGGCTCGCGGCCTCCAGCATCGCCGGCGGCCTGGTGGCGGTCGGCAACCGCCCGCTCGTCGGCCTGGACGGCCTGTCCCTGCAGCCCGGGCACGCCGCACGACTGGTGCTGCTCGCCTGGGCCTGCGCGAGCGTGGCCACCCTGGCGTTCGCGGCCATCGGGCTGCTCGGCTCGGTGGCGCTGGGGCGCTCGCCGATGGGTCTGCTGATGCCGGCCCTGCTCGCTCTGCTGCTGCAACTGGTCCAGCTCCTCCCGCTGCCGGTCGCCGTACGTCTGGCCCTGCCGAGCGAGACGTTCCTCGCCTGGCGCGGCCTGTTCACCAGCCCCGCACAGACCGGGCCGCTGGTGGTCGGGCTGATCGTCAGCCTCGTCTGGACCGTCGCGGCGACCGCGCTGGCGTACCTCCTGTTCATCCGGCGCGACTTCACCGACCTGGCGTACGACGGCGCCGGACGTCGTGCCCTGCTCACCGGCGCGCTGCCGCTGGTGATGGTCACCGCGCTGACCGTCGCGGTGGTCGCCACGACGACGTCCGCGACCGGTTCCGGCATCGAGCAGGCGAAGCTGGAACATTCGCTCGCCACGTCGTACGCGCATCTCTACCGGCTGCAGGCCCGCGAGCTGCACCGCCCGGACGTCACCGAGGCGCAGTTGCGGACCGCCGCCAGCTGCGACAAGGGCGGCTCCCTGGTGGAGGACAGCGGCCCGGGCAACGACTGGCGCTGCGTGGTCACCTGGCACATCCCGGGTGCGGTCGTCGTCGGTTCGGCGACCTACCAGCTCGACGTCGCCGCAGACGGGCGCTACGTCGCCGACGGCGACGGACCCAAAGAGGTCAACGGCTACTTCCCGGTGCGCACCGCCACCGGCGATTCCCCCAACCCCCTCTGGCAGGTCGACGGTCTCGTCGATCTGCTCTCCTCCTCCCCGAAGGGCTGATCCATGCACGTCATTCGCAACCGTCGCACTGACGCACGCTCACGCTTCCCCTCCCTGGGCCTCTCCGGCCGACAGCTTCGACTCGCCGGCGCCACCGCGACCGTCCTCACGGTCGCGGGCGGCGGATTCGCCTACGCCAACACCAACGTCTTCGGCGACCACCAGGTCGGCTCGCAGTCCTCCAAGGGCATCCAGATCTCCGACGATCAGGTGATCAAGCCCATCGGCGACCGTCTCCTCACCACCGACGGCAAGTACATGGGGTCCACGGTGAGCCCCGACAAGCGGTTCGTGGCCGCCACCAGCACCGACAAGAACGTGGTGCTGCAGATCGTGGACCTGTCCACCTACAAGGTGATCTGGCGCGTCGGCAAGGCCGCGGGCGTCAACCAGACACTCGCCGACGGCACCGTCGGGCAGGAGGGCCCGACGTACTCCCCCGACGGCAAGTTCCTCTGGCTGCCCCAGAAGGACGGTCTGACCCGGTTCCCCGTGAACGCCGACGGCACCCTCGGCGCCCCGACGTCGGTCCCCCTGGCGAAGGTGGGCACCAAGTCCGCGCTGCCGGGCAAGGCGACGTACTCCGCGGACGGCTCGACCCTCTACGTCCCCGTCAACGGACAGAACACCGTCGTCGCGCTCGACCCGATCACCGGCGCCGTCCAGAAGACCTGGGCCGTGGGCATCGCGCCGCGCGAGATCGCCCTGGCAGGGGGCAAGCTCTACGTCAGCAACGAGGGCGGCCGCACCGCACGCCCGGGCGACACGACCATCAACTCCTACGGCACCGACGTCCCCGCCAACGGGACGCTCGGTACGTCGACGACCGGCACCGTCAGCGTCATCGACCCCACCACGCCGTCGGCCGCCGTCGGCTCGATCCCCGTCGGGCTGCACCCCACCGCCCTCCTGGCGCGGGGCAATGTGCTCTTCGTGGCCAACACCAACAGCGACACCGTCTCGGTCATCGACACCTCCAAGGACAAGGTGGTGCAGACGATCAACACCCAGCCCGGGCCGTCCTCGAAGGTGGGGTACGAGCCGACCAGCATCGCCCTCACCGCAGACGGCCACCTGCTGGTGACCCTGGGACGCGCCAACGCGGTGGCGGTCTACCGCTACGGCGGCACCCCGCAGGAGCCGGTGAGCTCGATCGGGCTGCTGCCGACCGACTACTTCCCCGCCACCATCGCGACCGTCGGCTCGCAGATCCTGGTCACCAACACCCGCGGCATCGACGCGCGGGGTCCCGCAGTCACGGTCAGCAAGGGGTTCGGCACGACGCCGGCGACCGGCCACGGGACGCACAGCACCACCGGGTCCTTCACCCGTTTCACGCTGCCGAAGGACAAGGCGATCGCCAGGTACACCCGCGTGGTCTTCGCCCAGAACGGGTGGAACAAGAACGACGTCCAGGAGGCCCAGGGCAGCACCCGCAAGCCGGTCGCGGTGCCCGCCCGGATCGGAGATCCGTCGACGATCAAGCACGTCTTCCTGCTGGTCAAGGAGAACCGCACCTACGACCAGGTGTACGGCGACGACCCCCGCGGCAACGGCGAGCCGTCGTACGCCCAGTTCGGCAAGACCGTGACCCCCAACCAGCACGCGCTGGCCAAGCAGTTCGGTCTCTACGACAACCTCTACGACATCGGCACCAACTCCGCCGAGGGCCACAACTGGCTCATGCAGGGCGACAACCCGGAGTACACCGAGTCCAGCGCAGGCGAGTACGAGCGCAGCTACGACACCGAGGACGACGTCCTCGGCCACCAGCGCTCCGGATTCCTGTGGACCTCGGCGCAGGCCGCCGGCAAGACCGTGCGCAACTACGGCGAGTTCACCCAGTTCGAGACCAAGCCCGCCGGCGCGACCTGGCAGAAGTACTACTGCGCCAGCAAGACCGTCGACAACGGCGGCAGCCCGAGCGTGCTGACCGACCCGTCGATCAAGCAGGACACCGAGTCGCCGATCCCGTCGTTGAACAAGATCACCGACCACGACTACCCGAAGTTCGACACCGACATCCCCGACCAGTACCGCTACCAGATCTGGAAGCAGGAGTTCGAGAAGCGGGGTCCGGCCAACCTCAACACGTTCTGGCTCTCCAGCGACCACACCGGCGGTGCGCCGGACCCGCGGGCCCAGGTCGCGGACGGCGACCTCGCGGTCGGTCGGATCGTCGATGAGATCTCGCACAGCAAGTACTGGAAGGACTCGGCGATCTTCGTGGTCGAGGACGACAGCCAGGACGGTGTCGACCACGTCGACGGGCACCGTGCCCCGGTCCAGGTCATCAGCCCCTGGTCTCTGCACGGGAAGGTCGACGACACCTACTACTCACAGCTGTCCGTGGGCCGCACGATCCAGCAGATCCTGGGCGCCCAGCCGCTGAACCAGAAGCTCGCGGCGGCCACCCCGATGTACGGCGCGTTCACGAACAAGCCCAACTACAAGCCGTTCACGGCGGTGCCGAACCAGGTGCCGTTGACGGAGGGTGTCACCACGGCGCCCGCCTGCGGCAACGACACACTGGGCCGCAAGGGTGCCGCCGCGATGCGGCTCACCCAGCAGGAGGCGGCCGTGACCGCCATACCGGCCGCGCTGCGCGGCGTCGCGGCGCAGTGGCAGTCGTGGCGGGCCAAGCAGCACTTCACCGGTGACTCCGCCGTCCCGGACTACGCCGACCCGGAGCAGATGAACCGCTACACCTGGTACCAGACGCACGACTGGAAGACCCCCTACCCGGGCGACTCGAAGATCTACGCCCCGTCGCAGGTGCCCGGCGCGTACATCCCGAGCTCCGAGCAGGACTGACGCAGCGCGGCTCTACCGCTGAACGCACGACCACGGCCCACCGGATCGCATCCGGTGGGCCGTGGTCGTGCTCGGGGGTGCTCAGCTCTCGAGCGATGCATCCAGGGTGATGTCGACGCCGGTGAGCGCCTTGCTGACCGGGCAGGTCTCCTTGGCGTTCTTCGCCGCGTCCTGGAACTGGGCGTCGGTGAAGCCTTCGACCTCGCCGACCACCTTCAGCGCGATGCCGGTGAGCTTGAAACCACCGGCCGAATCCGGGCCGAGGGAGACGTCGGCCGTCACGTCCAGGGCCTGCGGGGTGCCGCCCTGTTCGGCGATCACCGCGGACAACTGCATCGCGTAACAGGCCGAGTGGGCAGCTGCGATGAGTTCCTCGGGGCTGGTGGTGCCACCCGCGGACTCCGCCGCCCGCTTCGGGAACGACATGTCGTAGGTCCCGATCCCGGAGCTGGTCAACTCGACCTTGCCCGACCCCTCCTCGAGGGTCCCGGTCCAACCTGTGCGTGCGCTACGTGTCGGCATCTGCTCTTCTCCTGTGGGGGGATCGTGGGGGCGATCTGATCTGCGGGCGCTCGATGGCGGCGTGTGGCGAGGCTGTCGACCGCTCGCCTCGAACGTTACGACAGCGTCACGCTCGCCGCGCGTGATCGGTTGAAGCGCACCGTGGGCCGGGCGACGACCGCGGCTCGCCGATGTTTGCGGCGATGTATCGACTCGATACATCGACGGTGTACTCTTCCGTGGTACGACCCCCTGACGACATCCCGACGTCACCCGCCGTTCATCTCGCAGCTCGCGTAGACCCCGAACGGCGATGACCGGGGCATCCGAGCACGAGAGGAGCAACCCATGTCACGACGTGGCGCGATCCTCGAGCTGGCCGTCCTGGGGTTGTTGCACGAGGGCCCGCTGCACGGGTACGAGCTGCGCAAGCAGCTGTCCGGTGTGCTCGGTGCCTTCCGTGCGGTGTCGTTCGGTTCGCTCTACCCGTGTCTGCGCTCGCTGGTCGAGCGCGGCTGGATCAACGAACGACACGAGGAGAACGGGCCGAGCCAGCAGAGCCAGCTCGGTCAGCTCGGTGCGGGCAAGAAGCGCACCAGGATCACCTACGAGCTGACCGCCGAGGGCAAGGAACAGTTCCAGACGCTGATGTCCCAGACGGGCCCGGCGTCCTGGGAGGACGAGAACTTCGATGTGCACTTCGCCTTCTTCGGGCGCGCCAGCCGCGACGTGCGGTTGCGCATCCTGGAGGGCCGGCGCAGTCGATTGGAGGAACGGCTGGACGACGCGCGCACCGCGAGCGCGACGCGACGCCAGCGAGTGGACAGTTACACGGCCGAGCTGCAACGGCACGGCCTGGACTCCACCGAGCGTGAGGTGCGGTGGTTGTCGGAGCTGATCGAGACAGAGCGATCGGCGTACGGCACGCCCGCCCGCACAACACCGCAGGCCATTTCGGCCGAGGACCACACAGACCTGCTGGCCGGACCGGCGCAGGACAAGAAGGAGTGATCATGGGATCCATCCGCGTCGCCATCGTTGGCGTCGGTAACTGCGCGAGCTCGCTCGTGCAGGGTGTCGAGTACTACAAGGACGCAAACCCCGAGCACGTCGTGCCCGGTCTGATGCACGTGATGTTCGGTGAGTACCACGTCAACGACGTGGAGTTCGTCGCCGCGTTCGACGTCGACGCCAAGAAGGTGGGCTTCGACCTGTCCGACGCCATCGGCGCCTCGGAGAACAACACCATCAAGATCGCCGACGTGCCGCCGACCGGCGTCACCGTGCAGCGTGGCCACACCCTCGACGGCATCGGCAAGTACTACGCGCTGACCATCGACGAGTCCGACGCCGAGCCGGTCGACGTCGTGCAGGCCCTCAAGGACTCCAAGGCCGACGTCCTGGTGTCCTACCTGCCCGTGGGCTCCGAGACCGCCGACAAGTTCTACGCGCAGTGCGCGATCGACGCGAACGTCGCGTTCGTCAACGCCCTCCCGGTGTTCATCGCCTCCGACCCCGAGTGGGCCAAGAAGTTCGAGGACGCGGGCGTGCCGATCATCGGCGACGACATCAAGTCCCAGGTCGGCGCGACCATCACCCACCGCGTGATGGCGAAGCTGTTCGAGGACCGCGGCGTGGTGCTGGACCGCACCTACCAGCTGAACGTCGGCGGCAACATGGACTTCAAGAACATGTTGGAGCGCGACCGCCTCGAGTCCAAGAAGATCTCCAAGACGCAGGCCGTCACCTCCAACCTGGAGCACGACCTGGGCGCGCGCAACGTGCACATCGGCCCGAGCGACTACGTGCAGTGGCTGGACGACCGCAAGTGGGCGTACGTGCGCCTCGAGGGCCGCGCCTTCGGTGACGTCCCGCTGAACCTGGAGTACAAGCTCGAGGTGTGGGACTCCCCCAACTCCGCCGGCATCATCATCGACGCGATCCGCGCAGCGAAGATCGCCAAGGACCGCGGCATCGGCGGCGCCCTGCTGTCCGCCTCGTCGTACCTGATGAAGTCCCCGCCGGAGCAGCGTCGCGACGAGATCGGCCGCGCGAAGCTCGAGGCCTTCATCGAGGGCACCGAGGCTCGCTGAGCGACTCACCTGCTCGACCGGTCGGCCGCGTCCCCCACACAGGGGGGCGCGGCCTTCCGCGTGCCGTTGCCGGATCGGGCCGGTACGCCGCGTCAGCCGGCAGCGACGTCGTCCGCCGCGGGTGCGGTCTCGCTCACGACCGTGACCACGTCGGAGGCGATGATCCCGAGCACCCGCGCGAACAGGTCGTCGCGGACCCCATCGGGCTCGATCTCGCTCTCCAGCGCCAGCCCGTTGCCGAGGGCCAGCACGACGATCGCCAGGTCGGCGGACGGCATGGGCAGGGTGACCGGGAAGGTCTCGACGAGCCGGTCGAGCACCCCCGCAACGGCGTCACGGATCTCGCGGCGGCTGCGGCGCAGACCCTCGGCACCGTCCGGGTCGCGGCGGGCCAGGGCGGCGTACTCCGCCAGCAACCGGTGCCAGCCGGCGTCCGCGCGCATCTCCTGTGCGAGGACGACCCCGACCTGCTGGGCGACCTGCGTCGGGGTGAGGTCGTCCTGCAGGGCCTGCAGGCTCCTGGTGATCCGATCGGCCGCGTGCTCCTCCATCAGGGTCAGCACCAGCTCGTCCTTGGACCGGAAGTTGGAGTAGACCGCACCCTTGGTCAGTCCCGCCGCGGCGGCCACCTGCTCCAAGGACGTGCCGGCGATGCCCCGCTCACCGAAGACCGTGTAGGCCGCGTCGAGCACCTTGCGCCGGGTCTGTTCCCGGTACGGGCGGGTGCGCGCCATGCTCGGCCTTTCGCTCGGGCCGTCCGGCCTGCGGTCGTCGCCGACAGGTACGACGGCGGTCAGATCCGCAGGTCGTCCTCACCGTGCTCCGGGAAGCGGTCCTTCAGGAACCGCCCGTGGGTCAGCAACTCCGTGCCGCCGGTGAGTGCCACCGACTCCTGGATCGCCCGCAACCGCTGCTCCAGCAGATCGAGCTGGTCGATCAGCAACTCGGCCCCGGTCTTGCCGTCGGACAACACGGTGCCCTGCGCGGACCAGGGCGGCAGCGCCAGGTATCCGCGGACCGCCCCCGGTGCGTAGTCGTCACGGATGCGTTCCACCTCGATCGCGTCCAGTGCGGCACCGCGACCCTGCTGGTGCAGGTACTGACTGGCGGCCCGCGCGCGCTCGTTGATCGACCGGATCCGGTCGCGGGCCTGCGCGGGCACCCGCTCGTCGAACAGGTACATCGCCAGACTCGGAACCGGGGCCGGGGCGACGGGTTCCTTGCGCAGGTCGACAGGACGGCGCGTCTGCTCGTGGCGGTCAGCGCTCCGGCTCGCACCGCTGCAGCCGCGACCGCCGTGGCCGAGCAGCCTCACCGCCGCGATGGTGATGAACACCGCGAACGGATTCAACACCCAGTGAGCACCGACCAACGCGAAAGCAACCATCGCGAGAGCGCTCACCACCAGCCGTCGGCCCACCTTCGGCAGGGCGCCCCACATCGCCGTGGCGAACGCGGCGAGCGAGATTCCGGCGCCCGCGTCCGCCGCCCACCCGGCACCGAGCATCGCCAGGGCGCACAGCACCAGGATCACCACGACCGAACGGCGCACCGTCTCCGGGCGACGACCGAACGCCGTCCCGGCGTACATCGCGGTCCCCACCCCCGCCGCGACCTCGACCGCCACCAGACCCGCACCCGTGACCGCGTCCACCATGACCGCCACCTTTCCCGCGAAGAGCACCATCGAATTCCTGTTTCGACGGTACGCCGACCCGCGGCCCTGTGCGGTGCCGTTTGTCATGTGCCCGGGGGGACGTGCGAACGGGAGACAGCGGGCACCCGCCCTACGCGCGGGTAGTCCTGTGCGAGTGACATCATCGGCGAATGGCCATCCAGGAAGTCGTGTCCGACCTCGTCGCCAACGTCGCGCAGGTGCAGGTCGAGGTCGGCGAGCACGTCGAGATCGGCCACGAGCTGGTGCTGCTGGAGTCCATGAAGATGGAGATCCCGGTACTCAGTGAGGTCGCGGGCACCGTTGCGGCAGTGCGGGTCTCACCCGGCGACGTGGTCCAGGAGGGCGAGATCCTCGTCGTCCTCAGCTGAGGTGCGAGCTGCATTCGGACATCGCACCGCGATGGCGCAGCGTGGCCCGAACGGCGGCGCGACGCCCCGGTGATGCGATCGAAACTCGGTTGTCGCCGATGCAGCGCGTGCATAGCGTCCCTGGGATGTGCGAGCGAGCGTTGGTGCTGGGTGGCGGCGGATCGGTCGGCAACGCGTGGGAGATCGGGATCGTCGCCGGCCTCGCCGAAGCCGGTGTGGACGTCACCGGGGCAGACCTGACGGTGGGGACGTCGGCGGGTGCGACCGCCGCGGCGCAAGTCACCAGCGGGGTACCCCCGATCATGCTGCTGGCCGACATACTCGCCCCCGCGGGCCGCCCACCGAGGACCTCGCTCGGAGCCGGTGGTGGACCTGCTCGGCCCGGGCCGTCCCCGGATCACATGGACAGAACGAGCGCCGTCATCGACGCCGCCACGGATGCAGCGGACATGCGCCGCCGAATGGGCGCGGCTGCTCTCGAGGCGGCCGGATCCTCAGGCGGTGCCGAACCGGCACAGTGGAGGACGGTCGTCGCCGCGCGGCTGCCGAATCAGCTGTGGCCAGAACGTCTGTTGCGCATCCCGGCGGTCGATGCCCGCACCGGCGAACCCGTCGTGTTCGACAAGGACAGCGGGATCGACCTGGTCGACGCCGTCGCCGCCAGCACATCCAACGGCTTCGGCGTCCCGCCCTACCGCATCGGTGGCGCCTCGTACATCAACGGCGGCTATCGACGCAACGAGAACGCCGATCTGGCCGCCGGGCATGCGCGTGTCCTCGTGTTGTCGCCGTTCGGCGGAAGATCGCGCCATCCACTGGAGTGGGGCATGCACCTCGCGTCGCAGGTCGAGGAACTGCGTGCGCACGGCTGCCGGGTCGAGACGATCTTCCCGGACCCGGACTCCGCGCACATGTTCGGCGCCAACGCGATGGATCTCTCGCTGCGCCCGGCCGCGGCCAGGGCGGGCCAGGCACAGGGCAACTTCCTCGCGGACCGGCTCGGCGAATTCTGGCGCTGACGCCCGGCGCAGCTACGAGACCTGCGAGCGCAGCTCGCGCGCACGCTCGCTGCCGGCGTTGCGCCGATTGCCCTTGCGACCCGGCCCGATCAGTGGTGCGGCTCGCCTCGGGCCCCGCGCTCCGACCCAGGAGATTGCACGACTCGGGCCAGCAGCCGGGGCTCGATGAGCAGGTGGAACGGGAGAACGACTGCCCAGACGCCGCGGCCCCAGATGGACTCGTAGCGCACTGAGGTGGTCGCGACCAGGTCCGGACCGACCCTGCGGACGACCTTGACCGCGCAGATCAGACGTGATTGCGCCGCAAGGACGACCTGGTCGTGCGAGCTGCTGGTGACGGCCCACCCGAGGAGCGAGTGAGGCGACGTGCCGGGCAGCAGCTGCAGGCCCAATCCCAGCCGCCAACCGGCCACCAGGAGTTGACGCACAGGGGCGGGTGCACCCTCGAACATCACCCGGGCCAGTTGCTCACTTGATCGAACGTCGTTCTGCGGCAACGGGACCGTGAACCCCTGGACCCACCCGTCGCGCGTCTGGACGCGGTCGGTGACCGCCCCTTCGACGCCCCTCAGGCGACGCACTGATCCGTGACCGGCCATGAGCATGCCTAGCATGATCAACCCGATCCCGAATGAGGAGCACGCGTGGACATCTGCGACTTGATTCTTTCCGACCACCACGAGCAACGGCGCATGTTCGCGATGCTCGACGACGTGGACCCGGCCGACACGACCACGCTCGGTGCCCTCTGGACCCGGCTGGAGGCGATGCTCGAGGTCCACGCGCAGGCCGAGGAGATCTACTTCTACCCCGAGCTGCTCGCACTGGGCGAGCGCCTTCGCGACACCAGCGAGGTGGCCGAGACCAAGGACGCGATCGGCGACCACAACGACATCCGTGACGGCATCCTCGCCGCGCGGGACGCGGCCGTCGGCTCGAAGGAATGGTGGAAGGGCGTCAACGACGCCCGCGAGGCCAACGACGAGCACATGGGCGAGGAGGAGCACGAGGGCCTCAAGGACTTCCGGCAGCACGTGGACCTGCAGACCCGCCACGACATCGCCGTGAAGTTCGCGGTGTACGAGGCCGAGAACGTCACCGGCGTACCGGTCGTCGACAAGGACCCGCAGGACTACGTGGACGAGAACAGCTGACCCGCGGACGTCCCCATCGAGCGGAGGGGTTCGTCGCCGAGCGGAGCGGTAATGTCCCCTCCACTCGGGAGTGGACCCCTCCGCTCGACGACGAGCGGCTCAGCCACGCGTCCGGTGATCTCGGACCGTGAGCAGGCTGTCACCGTGGACGGCGTCCGACTCGACCCGACCGGTCTCCATGAACCCCAGCTTCTGCAGCACACGGCGCGAGGCTGCGTTCCATGCGCGCACCGTCGCCCACACCCGGTCATAGCCCGCCGTCCTCGCCCAGTCCAGGACGGCGGCACCAGCCTCGGTCGCGTAACCGCACCCGTGGGTGTGACGCAACAGCTCGTAGGCCAGCTCGGGCTCCTCGGGGGCGCCGTTCCCGTGGAAGACCAGGCCGCAGTACCCGATCACGTCGCCCGCACTCCTGCGCTCGACCGCCAGCAGGCCGGGTCGCTCGTCGTCCTGCTCCCTGCGGATTCCGCGGGCGATGTCCTCGATCGTCGGGTGTCCCTGGGCATCGATACGGCGGTGCGCAGGGACCCGCTCGTCGCGTTCGGTCCACAGCCGCCGGTAGACCGCAGCCTCCTGCACGTCGCGGGGACGCAGGATCAGCCGTTCGGTCTGCAGAAGGATCGACGCAGGCCGCCCGGACGTACCGGACATTCCGGAGGGGTCGTCGTCGGTCAGCGCGACACGGACCGCAGGGCCGGCCTCGGGCGCTCGGGGTGCATCGCCTGAGCCCGTTCGTAGAGGGCCGCCTCTGCCCGCACCGCGTCCACCGGGCGGACCCGGGGGGGCAGGGTCGCCGCGTTGACGCGCAGCCGGCGCAGCTCGTCCGGTTGTCCGACGAGGATGGCGAGCGCGTCGGCCAGCGCGGCGCCGTCGGCGACCAGGACGCCGTCCACCCCGTCGGTGATGAAGTCCGACAGCCCGTTGGGGTGATATCCGATCACGGGCAGCCCCGCCGACCGGGCCTCGAGTGCGGCGATGCCGAAGGCCTCCTGCCGCGACGAGGCGACGAAGAGGTCGCTCTCGTGGAAGAGGGCCCTGATGTCCTCGGACGGGTGGTAGCCGAGGAACTCGACCCAGTCGGTCAGGCCGAGTCGTTGCACCTGGTTCACGAGGTCCGTACGTCGGGGACCGTCACCGAGGATCTTCACGTTCACCCGGGTGTCGGGCGGGACCTGCTTGCGAGCCTCCGCGAGCGCATCGAGGAATTCGTCCACGTGCTTGCGTTTCTTCAACCGGCCGACCAGGACCATGCGAACCTCGCGCTGTCCGGCCTCCTCGGCCGGCACGGGTCGCGGGTTCACCCACCACGGGGTGTCGACCAGGTTGGGAAGCACCGACACCTCGTCCACCGACAGCAGCGTGCGTCGTACGTGCTCGGCCGCGACCGAACTCACGGCCGACCATGCCGCGCGCATCCGTCCCCACCCGAACGGCAGGGTCGACACGCGCGTCGCGATGGCGACCTTCCACCACAGGGAGTGCACGGTGATCGCCACCGGGATCCCCCGACGCGACGCTTCACGGGTGACGAAGATCGCGAGGGGCGAGACGACGGTGAAGTGGGCGTGCACGATGTCGACCGGTGCGCTGTCCAGGATCTGCGCGACCATCGCGTGGTTGCGCCACGGGAAGGCCACGGTCAGCCAGCGGCCCTCGGCGGCGCGCGCCACCGACACCTCCCGGTCGACGGTCCCCTTCTCGGCGACCGCGGTAATCACGGTGACGTCGTGACCCTCCGCCGTCTGCCGGCGTGCCAGGGTCTCCACCTGTCGTTCGATCCCGCCGACATCGGGCGGGAAGGAGTCGGCGACATGGACGATTCTCACTGTGCGACCTCAGACCTTGCGTGCGATGAGACGGTGGCGCCCAGCCGCACGGGCAGCGACCGTACGCCGTACACGATCGACAGGTCGTGGAAGTCCAGGCTGCCGGCCTCGGCCGCGAGTACGGCGTCGGGGAACCGGCGGACGAATGCGCGGAATGCCACGCGCATCTCCATCCGTGCGAGTTCGGCGCCCACGCACCGGTGGATGCCTCGCCCGAAGGCGAGGTGCGACTGGCGCTCGCGGTCGGTGCTGAACATCTCCGAGTCCGCCCCGAACGAGGCGTCCCGGTTGGCCCCGCTGAGCGAGCAGATCACCACATCGCCCTTCGCGACGTCGTGCCCGAACAGGTCCATGTCGTCCAACGCGAAGCGGGGGAAGGCGATCTGCACCACGCTCAGGTAGCGCAGCAGTTCCTCGATCAGCCTGTCCAGGCCGGCGTCGTCGCGGGCCAGGGCCGCCGCGTCGGGGCGCTGCAGGATCACGAGCGCGCCGAGGGCCAGCATGCTGGCGGACGTCTCGTATCCGCCGGTGAAGACACCGTCGCAGAGTCCGGCCAGCGCGACGTCGTCGATCTGGTCGCCGTGCGTTCGGATCATGTTGCCGATGAGCCCGGGCCCCGGCTGCACCCGTTGCCTACGCACCTCCTCCAGCAGGAAGTCCTGGGTGTCGGACATCGCACCGAACGTCCCCTGGCCGCCGCCGTTGACGTCGAAGCGCGTGCGGCCCAGCTCGCGGAAACGCTCACGCTCCTCGACCGGCAGACCCAGCAGTTCGCAGATGATCGCGAAGGGGACCGGGAAGGCGAAATCGGACACGAGGTCGACCACACCGTCCTGCGCCTCGAGCCGGTCGAGCTGCTCCTGCACGATCCGCTCGACGTCGGGAAGGAACGCGGCGATCCGGCGACCGGTGAACTCCGGGGTGAGCATCTTGCGCAGGCGGGTGTGCTCGGGCGCATCGGTGAACCCGAGGCCGCCGATGTCGGTGGACGAGCCGGCACCCATGAACGGACGGATGTCGGTGCTGTAGCTGTCTCGGTCGTCCAGCACCCGCCGGGTCTCTTCGTACCCGGTCACGAGCCACAGCGTGATGCCGAAGACGCGCCCGAACCTGGTGACCGGCTCCGCAGCCCGCTGCTGGGCGAGCCGCGGCATCGGGTCGAGCCCCTCTCGCCGCAGCGGCATGAGGAACTTCTTCGGGAGCACGGTCACCGCAGAGAGCCCGAACCGCCGGGACGCAGACGTCCTCAGCACTCTGCGAGCGACCGTCCGTCGCAGCCACCCGGGCACCAAGAACCTGTTCTCCCATCGGCGTCTCAAGCGCTCGCCACTACCGCGTTGTCGGTCGCACTCGCGTCGACCAGGGCCCCGGACGTCCGGGGTTCGTGTGCTCTGCTCAGATGTCCTGAGGCGCAGCCACCTTACGCGCCCCACCGACGTGCGGCGCTCAGGTTGCCCGCGAACCGGGCTCGCGTCGTCCTCAGCCGGAGGATTCGGGCTGCTCGGACCACCAGCGGCGCAGCTCCGCTGCCACCGCCTCCTCGCCGACCATGCCCTGGTCGAGCCGGAACGCCAGCAGGTGCTTGTACGCGCGGCCGAGCACCGGCCCCGGCGCGATCCCCAGCACCTGTGCGATCTGGTTCCCGTCGAGCTCGGGGCGTACGGCGTCCAGCTTCTCCCGCTCCAGCAGGGAGGCGATCCGGACCTCCAGGTCGTCGTAGCTGCGCGCGAGCGCCGCCGCCTTACGGCGGTTGCGAGTGGTGCAGTCCGCGCGGGTGAGCAGGTGCAGTCGCGACAGCAGCGGCCCGGCGTCGGTCACGTAACGGCGCACCGCCGAATCGGTCCATTCGCCCCCGCCGTACCCGTGGAAACGCAGATGCAACTCCACCAGCCGGGTGACGTCCTTGATCTCCTCCTTGGCGAACCGCAGCGCCTTCATCCGCTTGCGGGCCAGGCCGGCGCCGACCATCTCGTGGTGGTGGAAGGAGACGCCACCGCCGGACTCGAAGCGCCGGGTGGCCGGTTTGCCGATGTCGTGCAGCAGCGCGGCGAGCCGCAGCGTCAAGTCCGGACGAGCGACGGGTGTGACCGGTCCGATGCCGTCGATGCTGCGCGGCCCCTCCAGAGCGATCGCCTGCTGCAGCACGGTCAGGGAGTGTTCGTAGACATCCTTGTGGTGGTGGTGTTCGTCGACCTCCAGCTGCAACGCCGGCAACTCGGGCAGGACGACCTGCGCCAGGCCGGTCTCGGTGAGCACCCGCAGGCCCACGACCGGGTCGGGCGCGAGCAGCAGCTTGACCAGCTCGTCGCGCACCCGCTCCGCCGACACCATCGACAGGTGCTGCGCCGCCTCGGTCATCGCCTCCCGCACCCGCGGGGCCAGCTCGAAGTCCAGCTGGGCGGTGAACCGGGCCGCGCGCATCATCCGCAGCGGGTCGTCGGCGAAGGACTCCTGCGGGGTGGCCGGGGTGTCCAGCACCTTCGCGGCCAGGGCCGCGAGGCCGTCGTACGGGTCGACGAACTCCAGTTGCGGCAGCCGCAGCGCCATCGCGTTCACGGTGAAGTCGCGCCGCCGCAGGTCCTCCTCCAGGGAGTCGCCGAAGGACACCTGAGGTTTGCGGGTCTGCCGGTCGTAGGCGTCGGCGCGGTAGGTCGTGATCTCGACCTGTACGCCGTGTCGCCGGCCGCCGATGGTGCCGAACGCGCGGCCGATGTCCCAGGTGGTGGCGCCCCACGCCGTCAGCAGCGTCTCGGTCTGCTCCGGGCGGGCCGACGTCGTCAGGTCCACGTCGGTCAGATCACGGCCGAGGAACGCGTCGCGGACCGGCCCACCGACCAGGGCGAGCTGGTGTCCCTCGCGCTGGAAGAGCTCCCCCAGTTCGCGCAGCGTCGCGAGGACCGGCGCCAGCCGACGTACCGCGTGCTCCTGCAGCCGCGAGATCTCGGCCGGGCCGGGACGTTCCAGTGATGCCGGTGGTGCCACGCCCGCCAGGGTAGGCGACGTGGCGACATGCTCGAATTCGTGCCACCCCGTGGTTACAGTGCTGAGATGACGCTGTATCCCCTTCCCGCGAGTCGGCATCAGCGCCGGCTCCCCGCGGTGGAGGAGATCTCGGCCGGTGGTGTCGTCATCGACGTGGCCCAGGGCCGTGCCTACATCGCCCTGATCGCGCGGCACAACCGCGCCGGGCGCCTGGAGTGGTGCCTGCCGAAGGGTCACGTCGAGCCCGGCGAAACGCTGACCGAGACCGCCGTTCGCGAGGTGGAGGAGGAAACCGGCATCATGGGTCGCGCCCTGCTGACCCTGGGCACGATCGATTATTGGTTCAGCACGCCGCAGTTCCGGATCCACAAGCGGGTGCATCACTACCTGTTGGAGGCGCTCGGTGGAGAGATCTCCATCGAGAACGACCCCGACCACGAGGCGATCGACGCGCAATGGTTCCTGCTGGAGGACGTGGCGGCGCGCCTCACCTTCCCCAACGAACGTCGCATCGCCCACACCGCTTGGGAGCACCTCGCAGGAACAGCCTGAGCAGGTGACCGTGCTGACCCGGGGAGTCGCAATGCTCGCGGCGTTACTCGCGCTCGGCTGCCTGCTCATCGGCGTCCCGACCGCGGCGGCCGTGCCGCACGCGGCGACCAGCCTCGACCCGTCCCTCGCGATCACCGCGGTCACCCCCACGGTGGCGGCGCCGAAGAAGCCCGTCACCATCACCGGCTCGCTGACCGCCGGCAGCAGCGCACTCACCGCCCCGGTGCTCACCGCCTCGCTCGGCACCAGCGACCTGGACACGGTCAGCGCGGTGCGTTCCTGGAACGCCGGCACCCTGCCGGCATCGACGCGGAACCGGGCAACGGCCCGGCCCGGTTCGCTGAACCCCGGCGGTTTCGAACAGTTCACGATCACCATTCCGGCCGCCGCGCTGGCCCTCAGCTACAGCAACGCGAACCTGCCGCTGTCGATCTCACTGTCGAACGGCGCCGGGAGCGCTCCGCTGCGCGTCTGGCACACGACGCTGTCGTTCGTGCGCTCGGCCCCGGCGGTGCCCCTGCGCGTGACCTGGCTCGTGCCGCTCATGCTCCCCGCCGATTCGGCGCTCTTCGGCCCCACCGGCGCCGACCGCACTGCCGCCTGGCAGAACGCGATCGGCCCCGGATCACGCATCGACACCCTGCTGCGGTCGCTGGCCGGACAACCCGTCACCTGGGTGATCGACCCGGCGGTGATCGCGCCGACCGCGCCCGCCGACCGCAACGTGCCCGCCGCGTCGTCCACCACGGGTTCGAGCGGCCCGTCGAGCTCCACCACGGGCACGGGCGGGGCGTCGAGCACCCCGAGCACGTCGTCCTCCGGTGACCCGACATCCCCCGGGGGCACCTCGCAGACCCCGTCATCGGGCACCAGCAGTTCGAGCTCACCCAACGGTCGCGCGAGCACCGATCCGGCCGACACGCTCGCCGCGCAGCTGCGTACCCGCCTGAGCAACCTGCCCGCGGGCCAGTCGGTGCTCTGGACGCCTTTCGACGACCCCGACCTGTCCGCGCTCGCCACGTCCGGCGCCCGCGGACAGCAACTGATCCGCGAGGACGTCGGCCGGAGCCTGCCCACCGACATGGCCGCGGTGAGCTCCACCTCGATCGCATGGCCCGCGGCCGGGGTGGATGCCGGAGTCGTGGGCACCATCACCGACGCCTGGACGAAGGCTCGCCGTCCCGCACCCGTCGTACTCCTGCCGAAGGAGGCCACGACGGACGCCGGGGACGCCACCGGCACCGCCGAACGGTCCGCCACCGGCACCGGCGGCCTGCTCCTCTACGACCAGCAGCTGAGCGCGCTGGCCGGTGCGGCCGATGGCGACATCGGCCTGCGTACGCAGCAGTTCCTCGCCCAGAGCCTCGCCGTCTACGGGGAGCGGCCCGCCACCGCTCGGTCTCTCGCGATCGTCGTCCCGCGCTCCGCCGGCGCGTCCGCTGCCCAACTCGCCACGATCATCGCCGCCGCGCGTACGGCGCCCTGGCTGGCGGACCGCACGGGCAACCAGGCCGTCCGGGTCGCCCGGTCGGGTGTGCCCGACACGGTGCGGTCCGAGCGCACGGCCGTCACCTTCCCCGAGCCCCGCACCACCGCCGTCAACCCGGCGTCGCTGAACGGGATCGGTGTCCAGCGCCGCCAGTTGTCGGGCCTGAACTCCCTGCTGGTGAGCTCGGGCGATGTGATCTCCGATCGGCTCCGCCTGATCGACAACCTCGGGTCGGCGCGGTGGCGTGGGTACACGCTCGGCGCGACCCACTCCGCTCAGTACAGCGCGGGCGCTCTCACCAGCCTGCTGTCACTCGTGTCGGTCAGCACGTCGCCGGTCAACTTCTTCACCGACCGCGGAGCCCTCGCCATCAATGTGGTCAACAAGCTCAACCGTCCGGTGCGAGGAGTGCGGGTGGTGCTGCAGCCACGGGCCATCCAGCTGAAGGTGCGTCAGCAGGCCCCGCCGATCTCGCTGGGCGCCGGGGGGCTCGGCATCGTGCGCCCGGAGGTGGCGGCGGCCGGGTCCGGGTCGGTGCCGGTGGATGCCCTCATCGAGACCGCCAACGGTGTGCCTCTGGGCGCGCCACGAGGCACGACGGCCAACCTGCAGGTCAACGTGCGCCCCACCGCGACGTGGATCTACTGGGTCCTCGGAGGGGTCGCGGGGCTCATCCTCATCGGCGGGGTGATCCGCAGCATCCGGCGCGGCCCCCGCACCGAGCAGGACGTCACACCGCAGCCCGGGAGCCCGCCCCCTCGCGACGCCACCCCGGGGGATGCGATCGTAGCCAGCACACCGAGCCCGTCCGCGACATCGACGCGCACGGGCGAGGGCACCGCAAGCACAGCAAGCACCGCAACTACTGCAACCACCGACGAACGCGCCGCGGAGGATCCGGATGAGTGAGCCCTCCGGGCCCAGTCTCGGCACTCGGTACGACGCTGCCGCGCATACCCCCCGCCCAGCCGGCGGTCCGTCCCCGCGGTCCAGTCTCGGCGCGCAGTACTCCGACGCCCGCGGCGACGAGTCGTCGCTCGACCTCTTCTCCGGCACCGTCATCCTCGAGCCCCGCCTGGTCGATACGCGCTCCGCGCGGGCGGTGCGTCAGGCCGTGGGTCCTCCGCGAGGTGCGACCCGCGTGTCCGCCGACGCGGCACCGCGCGGCCGGGACGGGGCGGCCGTCGTACCGGACGGCGCCCTCGCCACCACCCGTGCGCCGGACACCGATTCCGGCGACGCCGGAGTGGCCCGGTCGAGCGCGATCATGGCAGCCGGAACGCTGGTGTCGCGTCTGCTCGGCTTCCTGCGCGCCTACCTCCTGCTTGCCGCTCTCGGGGCCGTCGCCAAGGGCAAGGGGGCCAACGCCGCGAACATCTGGGACACGGCCAACACGCTCCCCAACATGGTCTTCCTGCTGCTCGCCGGCGGCGTCTTCAACGCGGTGCTGATCCCGCAGCTGACCAAGGCGCTGAAGGACCCGGACGGCGGCAAGGGCTACACCGACCGCCTCGTCACCCTCGCTCTGCTGATGCTGGGCGGCATCACCGCGATCTGCCTGATCTTCGCCTACCCGCTCTACTGGCTCTACGACCTGCACGGCAGTTCGGACGCCTTGCACCTGGGCTGGCTCTTCGGTCTGCTCTGCCTGCCGCAGATCCTGTTCTACGGCGTCTACACGATCTTCGGTGAGGTGCTGAACTCCCGCAGCCGGTTCGGTGCCTTCATGTGGTCGCCGGCATTGGCGAACATCGCCTCGATCCTCGGCCTGCTCTACTTCATGGGCCGCTTCAGCCCGAACGTCGCACCGGGCAACTGGACCGGCGAGATGATCCTGGTCCTCGGCGGCAGTACGACGATCGGCATCGTCGCGCAAGCACTCGTCCTGATCATCCCGATGCGTCGCGCCGGCTACCGGTTCACGCCCAACATGCAGTTCCGGGGTGTGGGGCTGCGCTCGACCGGGAAGATCGCCGGGCTGGCGTTCTCGGCCATCCTGGTGCAGCAGGCCAGCCTGTTGGTGACCACGAACGTGTTGAACAACGTGCCGGGCAGGTACCCCGGCCGCATCGTCCAGTCGACCGCGTTCCTCCTCTTCATGCTCCCGCACTCGCTGGTGACGGTCAGCCTCATCACCGCGCTCTACACCCGCATCTCCACGGCGGCGCGCGACCGCGACACCACTCGCGTCACCGACGACGTCGCGACCGCCGTCCGGCTGTGCGGGGTCGCGGTCATCCCCGTCACGATCGGCGCATTCGCGCTGGTCCCGCCGCTGGCGCTGCTCTACAGCGGCCGGGGCGGCAACTCCGTGGCGGCCGACGGTCTGTCGAGCGCCACGATCGCGATGCTGCTGGGGTCCTTCCCGCTGGCGTTGAACGTCATCGTGCAGCGCACGCTCTACGCCTACGAGGACGCCGTCAAACCCTTGATGATGCAGTTCCTCGGGACCGCCGTCGCCGTACCGCTGACCCTGCTGTGTCTGCTGTTGCCTCCCGAGCGGGTCGGCACCGGAGTCGCGCTCGTGCAGTCGATCAGCTACGTGGCGCAGGCGGCGTCGGGTTACTACTGGCTGCGCAAACGCCTCGGTGGGCTGCCCATGCCGGGGGTCGCGCGGACCTACGGCCGGCTCGCGGTCGCGGCGTTCGCCGGCACCATCGTCGCCCTGCTCGTGCGGTGGGGTCTCGGCCATCTGATCCAGGCGCAGATCACCGGTGCGCTGGCGGGTCTCGTGGTCGGGGGTGTGTTCTTCCTGTTCGTGTACGTCGCGGTGGCGCGGGTGTTGAAGGTGCGCGAGATCGACGCATTGTTGGCGCCGGTTACCAGCCGCCTCAGCCGCGGTAAAGGCCGCCCCGCCTAGACTTCCGCAAGAACTCGCGGCTCGCCCGCGGTCGCCCGACTGAGCAGGAGCACGCGTTGCAGCACTTGAGCGAGGGGGATGCGCTCGCCGGACGTTACGAACTGACCTCCAGCGTGGCCGATGCCGGCGCCTACCGCCAGTGGCACGCCGTGGACCGCACACTGGCGCGCGACGTCACGGCCATCACCTTCCCTGCCGACGACCCGCACGCCGAGGCCGCCCTGGACAGCGCCCGCCGCGCGGCCGGTGTGGACGATCTGCACCTGCTGCGCATCCTCGACGTCGGCACGGAGGACGGCACGTCGTACGTCGTGACCGAGCGGGTGCACGACGCCGATTCGGTGGCCGACCTGCTGCGGTTCCAGACCCTGCCCGCCGAGGAGGCCCGCCGCATCGTCGGCGAGGCCGCCACCGGGTTGCACACCGCCGCGGCCCGCGGTCTGCACCACCTGACCCTCACACCGCACGACATCGTGCGGTCGCGTGACGGCGCGGTCACCGTGCTCGGCGTCGCGACCGACGGGGCGCTCTCGGGCCTGGACGACGTGCCGCCCGCCGAAGCCTCGCGCACGGACACCAAGGACCTGGTGCGGATCCTCTACACCGCTCTCACCGGCCGGTGGCCGGGCGCGGAGGCGGTGCCGGGGCTTCCGGGCCTGGCCGGCGAGATCGGGAAGTCCGGTGCGTCCTCCGACGACCGCGCGCCCGTACCGCTGCCGTCCACGCTGGTCACCCGGGTGCCCTCCGATCTGGACTCGGTGTGCTCCGAGGTCCTGGTCAACGACGCGGGCCCCCGGACGCCGGGCGAGCTCGCGCGTCTGCTCTCGCCCTGGTCGGCCGAACGGGTGCACGGGGTGGGCGGTCGCGATGTCGCGTTCGCCGACGACGAGGAGCTGGCCGCACCCGCCGCGCGTGATCGCACGGTGGCGACGCGCTACTTCGACGACACCGACCGAGCGGGCCGCCGCAGCGACCCGGACGAGACCCGGCAGCACACGATGGGCGTGCTACCGGCGGGCACGCCGGTCGGCGAGCCCAGCCTGGTCGACCTGGAGCCGCCGGCACCGGGCCTGCCCGCCGGCTACGACGAGCCGGACCGACGATCCAGCGGACTGGCGCTCGCCATCGTCGCGGTCCTGCTGATCCTCACCCTCGTGGTCGCGGTCTACGGACTGCGGGGCATCGGCACGAGCGGGGCGACCACCGCGACGACGACACCCTCCTCGACGACCAGCAGCAAAGCGTCCCCGAGTTCCAGCTCGACGTCCTCCACGGTGCCGTCCGGCGTGGCGATCAAGCCCGTCTCGATCACCAGCTTCGACCCGGACGGCAACGGCAACGAGCACAACGAGTTGGCGCAGCGCGCGATCGACGGCGATGCCAGCACGATGTGGGTCACGCACCTGTACCGCACCGACACCTTCGGCAGCACCAAGAACGGCGTGGGTCTGGTGCTCGACCTCGGCAAGAGCAAACAGGTGGGCAGCGTCTCCATCAACGTGATCGGGAACCCCACCACCATCGAGGTCTTCGTGACCGGCGCCAAGACCATCGTCGGTGGGACGCCGCTCGGCACGCTGACCAACGGCTCGGGCGAGCAGACCGTCCGTGGCACGGCACGGTCCGGGCGGTACGTCATCATCTGGATCACCCACCTCAGCCAGTACTCGAGCGGGCTCTACCGCGACCAGATCGCGGAGGTCAAGGTCTTCTCGTGAGCCACCTCGAGCCGGTGCCGCCCACGGACGCCCAGCTGCTGCGGGCCCACGTGCAGGGCGACCCCGACGCGTTCGGTGAGCTGTTCCGGCGGCACAAGGATCGGATGTGGGCGGTCGCGGTCCGGACGACGCGGGACCCGGAGATCGCGGCCGACGCGGTGCAGGACGGGTTCATCTCCGCGTTCCGGCGTGCCGAGTCCTTCCGCGGCGACTCCCAGGTCACCACCTGGCTGCACCGGATCGTGGTGAACGCGTGCCTGGACCGGATGCGGCGTGTCAGACCCACCAGCGAACTGCCCGACTATGACCTCGCCGACCGCCACGATCGGCACGCGAGTGCCGAGGTGCGGATCGACGTCCAAGAGGCCCTCACCGCCATCCCCGAGGCGCAACGGCTCGCGTTGACCCTGGTGGACATGCAGGGGTTGTCCGTCGCGGAGACCGCGCAGGTGCTGGACGTGGCCGAGGGCACGGTCAAGTCGCGCTGCGCACGCGGGCGGGCCGCCCTGGCCGACCTGCTGCGCGACCGGCAGGGCGACGGTTACGGGGCCGCCCGATGATCGACCAGCGTCGCGGGAGAAACTTCACCGTCTTTCGGAACCATTCGGAACCGGACGCCGTCGTACCCGTGACCAGGAGTGGAGGATCCGCATGACACACCCACCTTCCTCCGGCGACGGATCGTCCGACGGAGGCGAGGACCAGCGGATTCGTGACCTGTTGGCAGCAGTGCCGGGGCCAGGACGGATGCCGGATTCCGTTGCGTCCCGGATCGAGGCTGCCCTCGCGCGGGAACAGCGGGAGCGGGCCTCCTCCGACGCGCCGACCGCACGGCTCACCAGCCCGGTCGCGGCCACGCCCGCTGAACCACCCGCGCCGACCGGGGCTCCCCCGATGCGCAGCCAGGGCGAGGTCGTCGACCTGGACGCCCGGCGCCGTCGAGGTCGCGGCTGGCGTGCCCTCGGGGTCGCCGCCGCGGCGGCGGTGGTGATCGTGGGCGGTGGAGCCGTCGGATACGCCGGGCTGCACCACCAGAGCGCACCGGTCGCCAACGCACCCTCACCGAGCGGCTCGCTCGCGAACCGCGTGTCTCTGGGCCGGACGGGTCAGAACTACACCAGCGCTGCGCTGCCGACCCAGGCCGCGACCCTGCTGTCGAGCCCCAGCACCACGTCGGTGCCGCCGCAGGTGGCACAGGAGTACGGCGCCATGGCCACGTCCCGGGGCGTCGTCGCCTGCCTCGGGTCGCTGGGGTCGGCGCTGGCCGCCGATCCGGACCACATCACGGTCGACCTGGCGCGCTACGACGGAGCGCCGGCGGTGGTCGTCGTCCTCACCAAGTCCGGCAGGAGCACCGCATGGGTGGTGAGCCGTGGTTGCACCAGCGGATCTAAGCCGTTGGCCGGGCCTGCCACGGTCGCCACCTGAGCCAGAGGCACGCTCCGGGCGCGGGAACAAGGCTCATCTAGGATCTGTTCCACTCCATGACGCCCGTACCCGGGCGCCTCCGCATGCGTTAGGAGCAGGTCCTCCCGTGACTGCTGACACCGTCCGCAACCTCATCATCGTCGGCTCCGGACCCGCGGGATACACCGCGGCGATCTACGCCGCCCGCGCCAACCTCGCACCGCTGGTGTTCGAAGGTTCGGTCACCGCCGGCGGCGCCCTGATGAACACCACCGAGGTCGAGAACTTCCCGGGCTTCCCCGAGGGCGTGATGGGCCCGGATCTGATGGAGCACATGCGCGCCCAGGCAGAACGCTTCGGCGCGGAACTGATCCGCGACGACGTGCTGTCGATGGACCTGCGCGGACCGGTCAAGACGGTCACCGACGGTGAGGGCAACACGCACCGGGCGCACGCGGTCATCCTGGCCATGGGGTCGGCGTACCGCGAACTCGGCCTGCCCGACGAGCAGCGACTCTCCGGGCGGGGCGTGTCCTGGTGCGCGACCTGTGACGGTGCCTTCTTCCGCGAGCAGGACATCGTGGTCGTCGGCGGCGGCGATTCCGCCATCGAGGAGGCGACGTTCCTCACCCGCTTCGCTCGCACGGTCACCCTGGTGCACCGTCGCGACGCGCTACGAGCCTCGCGGATCATGGCCGACCGCGCGCACGCGAACCCCAAGATCCGGTTCGCGTGGAACAGCGAGGTCGCCGCGATCCACGGCGAGAGCAAGGTCTCCTCGGTCACGCTGCGGGACACCGTCGACGGGACCGAGCGCGAACTGGAGGCGACCGGGGTGTTCGTCGCCATCGGGCACCTGCCGCGCAACGAGCTCATCCTCGGGACCGTCGCGACCGACGGCGAGGGGTACGTCACCGTGGCGCAGGGCTCGACCAGCACGAATATCGAGGGCGTCTTCGCCTGCGGCGACCTGGTCGACCACACCTACCGTCAGGCCATCACCGCCGCCGGCTCGGGCTGTGCGGCGAGCCTGGACGCCGAGCGCTTCCTGGCAGACCTCGAGCAGCCCTCTCCCGAGGAACTCCCGGCTCGCGACGACACGGACGCGGACACCACGGCCACCGAGCTCGTCACTGCAGACTGACCGATCACGTTGTCCGACAACGTGATTCACCCGCGCGTGCTCGCCGGGGCGTCGTTCACGGAGAGCACACCGACCATCTGTCACACCCATCTGAAAGGCTGACCGCATGAGCACCAAGGAAACCAACGACGCCTCGTTCGAGGCCGATGTCCTGCAGAACTCCAAGCCTGTCCTCGTCGACTTCTGGGCTCCCTGGTGCGGACCGTGCAAGGCCGTCGCACCGATCCTCGAAGAGGTGGCTGCCGCCAACGCCGACAAGATCGACGTGGTCAAGCTCAACACCGACGAGAACCCGCAGATCGCCGCCAAGTACGGCATCACCGGCATTCCGACGTTGAACGTGTACGTCAACGGTGAGGTCGTGAAGTCCCTGGTCGGGGCCCTGCCCAAGCCCAAGCTGCTGCGTGAGCTCGAGCCCTACCTCGGCTGATCGATCCCTCGTTTCACGTGAAACGGCCTCCCCACCAGTGGTGGGGAGGCCGTTTTCATTCGCTCGCGATCGGTCGAGCGGACTCAGTCGTTGGCGAGCTGGATCCCGAGGGTGTCGACGATGCGCTGCAGATCCTGCACGCTTGCGAACTCCACCGTCATCCTGCCCTTGCGCTTGCCCAGGCTGATCCCCACGCGGGTGTCGAGCCGGTCGGACAAGGTGGCGGCGATCTGATCCAGGGCGGGGTGGTGAGCGCCCATCGTCGGCGAGGTGCGGGTGGCCTTCTCCGGTTCCTGGCCGACCGCGATGATCTCCTCGGTGGACCGCACCGACAGCCCCTCGGCCACGATGCGCTGCGCCAGACGCTCCATGGCGGCCGCGTCGGGCAACGCGAGAAGCGCGCGTGCATGTCCCGCGCTCAGCACGCCGGCAGCCACCCGTCGCGCGACGAGCGGTGGCAGGCGCAGCAATCGGATGGTGTTGGAGATCTGCGGGCGCGACCGGCCGATCCGCGTCGCCAGCTCCTCGTGGGTGCAGGAGAAGTCGTCCAGCAGCTGTTGGTACGCCGCGGCCTCTTCCAGGGGGTTGAGCTGCGCGCGGTGCAGGTTCTCCAGGAGCGCGTCACGCAGCATGTCGTCGTCGGCCGTGCTGCGCACGATCGCCGGGATCGTGGTCCGACCGGCGGCCTTACTGGCGCGCAGTCGGCGTTCACCCATGATCAACTCGTAGGCGGGCGAGCGATTCTCAGCCGCTGCGTCGGCATCCTCCGGAGTAGGCACCTCGCGGACCACGATCGGCTGCAGGACGCCGATCTCGGCAATGCTGTGCGTCAACTCCGCCAGATCGTCGTCGTCGAACACCTGACGCGGCTGCCGGGCGTTCGGCACGATGTCGGCGATGTCCAGCTGAGCGAACTGCGCGCCGGGCACCGGCCGCAATGTCGTCTCCGCAGAGGAGGAGTCGTTCTCCGCGCCGATGTTTCCCGTGAAACGTTCGGCTGCCGCGCGGCGCGCCGCCCCCTCTTGCGCGGACGGGAAGAACACATCGGAGGGGCGCTGCTGGGGCTCGCCGGCGGGAGCCGGGGGGATCAGTGCGCCGAGTCCGCGGCCGAGCCCGCGTCGCTTGTCGGTCATGGGGTCAACGGTACCCGGCGGCCCGCCCGGCCAATTCCTTGGCGGCTTCCAGGTAGGACAACGCCCCCGTCGACGAGGGCTCGTACGTCATCACGGTCTGCCCATGGCTGGGCGCCTCGGAGATACGGACCGATCGGGGTATGCAGGCCTTGAGCACCTGGTCCGGGAAGTGCTCGCGCACCTCCTCGGCGACCTGGGCCGACAGGCGGGTACGGGCGTCGTACATCGTCAGCAGGATCGTGCTGACCTGCAGATTCGGGTTGAGGTGGGCCCGGATGAGCTCGATGTTGTGCAGGAGCTGCGACAGACCCTCGAGCGCGTAGTACTCGGACTGGATGGGGATGAACACCTCGCCGGCGGCGACGAACGCATTGACGGTGAGCAGTCCCAGGCTCGGCGGGCAGTCGATGAAGACGTAGTCGAACGCCTCGTCGGGGTCGGTCTCGTCGAAGTAGGCCTGCAGCGCCCGCTTCAACCTGGTTTCACGTGAAACCATGGCGACCAGTTCGATCTCCGCACCGGCCAGGTCGATGGTCGCGGGCACGCACCAGAGGTTGGCGATGTCGGGGCAGGCATGGATCACCTCGCGTAGAGGCAGATCGTCGACTACCGCGTCGTAGATGCTGGGGACCTCCGCATGGTGATCCACGCCGAGCGCGGTCGAGGCGTTTCCCTGCGGGTCGATATCGATCACCAGCACGCGCAGCCCGGACTGCGCCAGGGCCGCCGCGACATTCACGGTGGTCGTCGTCTTACCGACCCCGCCCTTCTGATTCGCCACGGTCAGGACTCGTGGTGCGGCGGGTCGCCGAACCTCGACGGTCTTCAACACCGCACGACGACGGGTGGCGTCCGCGATGGCCGCAGCAATCGGGGTGTCGGCCAGCCCTGCGGGCAATACGGGCAGCGCGGGTTCCGGCTGCGGCTCCGCGACAGCCGTTTCACGTGAATCAGCCACATCGTTGACGGCCTCGTCCTCATCGGCGGGGACGCTCACCTCGGACCCTTCGGCGCTCCTACCGATCCAACCGGTCGGGCCGGGGCGACGAGCAGACGTCTCCACGGGTCCGGACTCCGGATCGCGATCCGGCCCGGGCCAACCGGTCGGCGTCATCGCGGTGTGCGAGGTTCCTGTGGCGGCGGGATGTCCGTGGCCTCGGGATGTCACCGGGTAGCTCCTCATGATGCTGTTGGGGGGCGGGGACGACGTCATCCCTTGGACTTGGCGCCCCGCGACTTTCTCGCATTCGACGTGGACGGGGCCTGGCGACGGCCTGCCACGACACGGACCACCGTCGTCGGCGGGTCGACCACGCCGACCCCGCACTGTACGACGTCGGTCGAGACCACCCCGGCCCGTCTCAGCACCTGCTCGGCGTCTCGTAGTTCCTCTGCCGCCGACGCGCCCTTGAGGGCGAGCATGGTGCCCCCGTCGCGTAGCAACGGCAGGCTCCACTCTGTGAGCTGCGACAACCGCGACACGGCGCGGGAGCACACCACGTCCACCGCGAGATCCGTGGCGTTCTGTGCACGCGCTCGACGCACGTCGACATTGATGAGGCCCAGTTCTTCGACCGCCGCGTCCAGCCACGTCACTCGCCGTTGCAGCGGCTCGATCAGGGTGACGTGCAGGTCCGGCCGCAGGATCGCCAGAACCAGACCGGGCAGTCCGGCGCCGGAACCGACATCAGCCACCCGGGCATCGGGCGCTATGAGATCGCCGACCACGGCACAGTTGAGCAGGTGACGCTCCCACAGCCGAGGCACCTCGCGAGGGCCGATCAAGCCATGGTCGACCCCCGTGCTGGCGAGCAGTTCGGCGTAGGCGACAGCGCCCCCGAGCCGCTCACCGAAGACGGTGTGCGCGGCGGCGGGGGCCTCGGGCAGCGTCGTGGAGTCCTGTTGTTCCACGTGAAACCGAGGAACTACTGCTGGGGCAGGACGACGACGTAGCGTCGCGGCTCGACGCCCTCGGACTCCGAGCCCAGGCCCGCGGCAAGGACGGCGTCGTGCACGACCTTGCGCTCGAATGCGCTCATCGGCTCCAGCGACTGCCGCTCTCCGGTGTCCTTCGCGGCCGCCGCGGCATCCGCGGCGATCCGGGTCAACTCCTCGCGGCGCGCGGCCCGGTGGCCCGCGACGTCCAGCATCAGGCGACTGCGCTCGCCGGTCTCGGCCTGCACGGCCAACCGGGTCAGTTCCTGCAGCGCCTCGAGGACCTTGCCGTCCTGACCGACGAGACGGCGCGGCACCCGCCCCTCCTCGGAGTCCACGATCGCCACGGCCGCGCGGTCCCCGTCGACATCGACGTCGATGTCGCCGTCCAGGTCCGCGATGTCCAGCAGGGTCTCCAGGAAGTCGGCCGCGATCTCGCCCTCACGGTCCAGCCCCGTCGAGCTGTCCGAGGACTGCTGAGAATCTGCGGCCGCCGGCTCGGCGGACCCGTTCTCGCCGTGTTCGACCTGCTCGGTCTGATCGGTGTCCTGTGTCATGAGAGCTCCAGATTCTGTGTCTGCCAGTGGGTGCGAACGGTCGGCATCACCGTTTGCGTTTGGTCTTGGCGCGTGGGGGCGCGATGTTCTTCGCGGTCGTGGTGGTGACCTTGGTGTCACCGGTGGTCGAGACCGCTGTCGTGGAACCGCTGGACGCGCCGTTCGGAGAGGTGTCCTGGGACTGTGGGCCGGTCGGGGCGGGGCGACGTTTGCCCTTCTTGGGCTGCACCCGCTGGCCGCTCACCTTGGCCTTCCCCGCGGTGTCCTCGCCCTCGGCGGGCGCCTCGGCAGCGGCGATGGCCGCGGCCTTGTCCAGGCTCACGGCGGCCCCGGGCATCGGCTTGCCCTTGGCGCGGCGCCGCTCCTCCAGGGCCTTCTCTGCGGCAGAGCCGGGTGAGGGCATCCGACGGATCACGTAGAACTGCTGCCCCATGGTCCACAGGTTGGTGGTCAACCAGTAGATCAGCACACCGATGGGGAAGTTCGGGCCGGTGACGAAGAAGAACAGCGGCATCACGTACATGATGATTTTCTGCTGCTTGGCCATCGGGTTGTCCAACGCCGCGGCCGGCATGTTCTTCTGCATCAGCTGGCGCTGGGTGATGAACATCGTGGCCGACATCAGGACGATGAGGCCCATCGTGAGGACCTTCGCGGCCAATGAGTGGCTGCCCAGGAAGGTGTCCGACAGCTTCGCGCCGAAGAGGGTGGACTGCTCCGCCTGTCGCGCCGCCGCCCGGGTCATCAGCCCGATCGGGTTGTGACGCCCATCGCCGATCTTGCCCAGGTTGTTGAGCACCCGGAAGAGGGCGAAGAAGAACGGCGCCTGGAGCAGGATCGGCATACAGGAGCTGAACGGGTTGGTGCCCGTCCGCTTGTAGAGCTCCATCGTCTCTTCCGTCATCTTCTGACGGGATTCGGCGTCCTTCTTGCCCTTGTACTTCTTCTGGATCGCCTGGATCTCCGGCTGGATGAGCTGCATCCGCCGGGAGGTCTTGATCTGCTTGACGAACAGCGGGATCAGCAGGACCCGCAGGACGATCACCAGGCCGACGACCGAGAACGCCCACGTCCACCCCGACGTGGGGTTCATGCCGATCTTGCTCAGACCGTCGTGGAAGCCCACCATCACGAGTGCGACGAACCACTCGAGCGGGAAGAGCAGGGTGTCAATCATGGTGTCCTCGGTGCTTCTCGGGAGGGCTGATCAGGATGAGGGGGCGGTCAGGCCGCGTGGTGCACGTCGCCGGACACCTTCGCCGGTGGAACGTGGTCGACACCACCGGGGTTCCACGGGTGGCACCGCAGTAGCCGGCGCGCGGTGAGCCAACTGCCCTTGAAGGGTCCGAACCGGGTGAGCGCGGTGACCGCGTACGCCGAACAGGACGGGGTGAACCGGCACGACGGCGGGAAGAGCGGAGAGATCCACCGCTGGTAGATCCGCACCAGCAGGACGAGCGGTGCGGCCAGCCAGCGGTTCACGGTGCTCATCGCAGCCGCGACAACGCCTGGTGCAGCTGGCGCTGCAGGTCCGCGCGGA
Source organism: Allobranchiibius sp. CTAmp26 (assembly GCF_017565405.1). Classification (GTDB taxonomy): domain Bacteria; phylum Actinomycetota; class Actinomycetes; order Actinomycetales; family Dermatophilaceae; genus Allobranchiibius. The sequence continues at coordinate 53,073 of NZ_JAGEKR010000018.1, read as the reverse complement.
CACGCGGGGTGGGGGCGCCGGCCAGTGACGGGTTGGCGCGTACGACGACGTCGACATCGACGGGGACGGAGCCGAGTTCCGCAGCGACGACGTGCCGCAGGACCCGCTTGGCGCGGGTGCGGACCACGGCATTGCCGACCGCCTTGGAAACGACGAAACCCACCCTGGGGACGGCGGGGCCGTCCGCGGGGCGGGAGACGTGCGCTGCATGGACCACCAGGAGGTCACCCCCACTTCGCCCCGCGCCACGACCGCGCAGCACAGCCCGGAACTGCGCCGGGCGGCGCAGACGGTGCGCTGCCGGCAGCACGGGATGCGGGGATCGATGTGATCGGACTCAGGCGGAGAGTCGCTCGCGGCCCTTGCGGCGGCGTGCGGCGATGATCGAACGGCCGGCGCGCGTCCGCATCCGCAGGCGGAAGCCGTGGGTCTTGGCCCGTCGACGGGTGTTCGGCTGGAAGGTGCGCTTGCTCACGTGTCACTCCGGTCGGATGCCTGGGTCGGTGACCCAGATGGTTCGAGATGGTGCCTGGTCAGAAGGTCTCCAGTGTCGCCTGCGGCCACCACGGCGGACCGGCTCCGACGACGTACGCCGTGGCGCACGTGCAAGAGTTCGACCTACCGTCCATGCTCACAGGGCACGAGACGACCAAAACTCTACGGGCGCCGCGGGACAGCGGTCAAACTCAGCGTGCTCTGCCGCGCTCCGATCACGACGTCGGCTCGCAAACGACCAAGCAAATCGGTTTCCGGCCCGCCGTTCCAGTCGACACGCCGCAGCCGTCTGAACAGAAACCGTCCGCGAGGTTGCCGTAGGGAATCCTGGTTGTTACGGTCGGGTTCGCTTCGAATGGGGGAAATTATTCACAGCCTGTGGAGAACCCTGTGGATGACGATCGGTACGCTCCTCGCACACATTCGACAGCGATCTTCCGGGCACCCGTTCGACGGTGACCATCATGAGCTGACCAGGCAGCGAGGAGTATGACCACCGTGAGCGAATCGGACCACGATCTCGCCTTCGTCTGGCACTCCACGCTGATGACGCTGGAAGACGCGGGCATCGCCCAGCGCGACCGGGGGTATCTGCGCCTGGCGCGGCTGATCGGTGTCGTCGGTGAGACGGCCGTCCTCGCGGTGCCCTTCGAACACACCAAGCGCATCGTCGAGTCGGACCTCATCGAATCGGTGTCCGCTGCGCTCAGCGAACAGCTCTCCCAGACCGTGACGCTCGCCGTCACCGTCGATGAGTCGTTGCAGCCGCCCGACCAGAGCGCCGAGGCGGGTGAGCTCTTCCCCATCGACGTCGTGGAGAAGCCGGCGCCGGTCGAGAAGGCACCACCCCCACCGGCCCGCGGCCCCGTGTCGACCAACGCCCGCGGGGGCGCTGCGACCAACGATCCCCGGCTCAACCCGAAGTACACCTTCGACACCTTCGTCATCGGCGCCGGCAACAGGTTCGCCTGCGCCGCGGCCCAGGCCGTCGCCGAGACTCCCGCCCGCTCGTACAACCCGCTGTTCATCTACGGCGACTCCGGGCTGGGCAAGACCCACTTGCTGCACGCGGTGGGTCACTACGTGCGCAGCTACTACCCGCAGATGCGGGTGCTCTACGTGAACTCCGAGGAGTTCACCAACGACTTCATCAACTCCATCCGCGACGACAACGCCAGCCGCTTCCAGAAGCGCTACCGCGACGACGTCGACGTGCTGCTGATCGACGACGTGCAGTTCCTGCAGGGCAAGGAGAGCACCCAGGAGGAGTTCTTCCACACCTTCAACTCGCTGCACAACGGCGAGAAGCAGATCGTGCTGACCAGCGACCAGCCGCCGAAGCTGCTGAGTGGCCTGGAGGACCGGATGCGGTCCCGGTTCGAATGGGGTCTGACGACCGACGTCAAACCGCCGGACCTGGAGACGCGCATCGCGATCCTGCGCAAGAAGGCCATCGCCGACAAGATGGGGATCCCGGACGAGGTGCTGAGCCTCATCGCCAGCCGCGTGCCGAGCAACATCCGCGAGCTCGAGGGCGCTTTGATCCGGGTCACGGCGTACGCGTCCGTGTCGGCCCAGGAGATCACCATGGAGCTGGCGACCCATGTCCTGAAGGACCTGATGCCGAGCGCCAACCCCGGTCAGATCGGCGTCTCGACGATCATGGCCAAGACCGCCGCGTACTTCGACCTGACCATCGACGATCTGTGCGGCTCCTCCCGCAGCCGCACCCTCGTCAACGCCCGGCAGATCGCGATGTACCTGTGCCGTGAACTGACCGATCTGTCGCTGCCGAAAATTGGTCAACAATTCGGTGGGCGCGATCACACCACGGTGATGCACGCGGACCGTAAGATCCGTCAGCAGATGGGTGACCGGCGTCACCTGTACGACCAGATCAGCGAGCTCACCTTGCAGATCCGTCGCGCAACCTGACGCTTCATCCACACAGTTGTCCACCGTTTTCTGGGGATAACTATATTTTTCGACCCGACGGATGTGACCTACGTCACTCAGATCCCGGGTTTGAGCTTCTCCCTCCCCTTCGTTGTCCCCACCCTGTGGATAAGTCTGTGGGTAGCGCCGTTCCGGGCAACACGCCGAGCACCGAACACCACGCCGTCGTTCATCCACACTTTCCTGGGGACAACCGCGCGAATCGGTGGATTCAACCCCCGTCACACCCCACGACCGGTGTATGACGTGTGAACAGTCGGCGCTCGTCCACCGGGCCCCAGGTTCGTCCACATCCCCCACCCCCAGCCGGTCCACAGCCGTGAACGGGCTCGTGAGCGGTCGTTCCGGCGATTTCGTGTGGTTCTCCACAGCATCCACAACCGCTACTACGACGACGAACGATTTCTAGAGATCCTGTTCCGCCCCGACAGCTGGGGAGAACGACAAGAGCTGCGAGCGGCGATGCCGAACAACATCGATCGACCGGTTCGGTTGGCGGGCGGGTCCCCGCCGACTAGGGTCGGTCTGCGCCAGACGACCGCTGCCTTCAGCCAGTGCCGTCGGGCGCATCCCGCACCCGAACGAGCAGCTACTGAGGACGGTCCGTGTCGTGAAGCTCCAGGTCGAACGCGATGTGCTGGCCGAAGCGGTCACCTGGGCCGTACGCGGCCTCTCCACCCGCCCGCCCGTGCCCGTCCTCGCCGGCGTTCTGCTCGAGGCCTCCGAGGACTCGCTCACGCTGAGCGCGTTCGACTACGAGGTCTCGGCCAAGGTCACCGTCCCGGCGCAGGTCGACGAGCCGGGCGAGACCCTGGTGATGGGTCGCCTGCTCTCCGAGATCTCCCGGTCGCTGCCCGCCAAACCCGTCTCGCTGGCCGTCGACGGGGCCAAGCTGACGGTGTCCTGCGGTTCGAGCCGCTTCGCGCTGCAGCAGATGCCCACCGCGGACTACCCGACGCTGCCGATCTCGCCGGAGCCCAGCGGATCCGTGCAGGGCGACGTGTTCACCCAGGCGGTCGCGCAGGTCGCCATCGCGGCCGACCGCGGCGACACCCTGCCGATCCTGACCGGTGTCCGGATGGAGATCGAGGGCGACAAGCTCAGCCTGCTGGCCACCGACCGATACCGCCTGGCGTTGCGCGAACTGACCTGGAACCCCTCCACCGCGGACGCCTCGCACGTCGCGCTGATCCCCGCACGCACCCTGTCGGACACCGCCCGCGCCCTCGGCGCCTCGGGCACGGTCGGCATCGCGCTCGGACACGCGGCCGGCGGTGAGGGCCTCGTGGGATTCGAGGCCGGTCGCCGCCGCAGCACCAGCCGACTGCTGGACGGGGAGTACCCCAAGGTCACCGCGATCTTCCCGACGAGCGTCGACACCGTGGCCGTCCTCAACACCGCGACGCTGACCGAGGCGGTCAAGCGCGTCGCGCTGGTGGCGGAGCGCAACGCCGCTGTGCGGCTGCGGTTCAGCGAGGGCCAGGTCGGCATCGAGGCCGGTCAGGGCGACGACGCGCAGGCCAGCGAGGCCGTGGAGTGCAACCTGCAGGGTCCGGAGTTGGAGATCGCCTTCAACCCGCAGTTCCTCCTCGACGGGCTGGGAGCCATCGGCACGGCGTACGCGCGGATGTCGTTCACCCAGCCCAGCCGCCCCGCGGTGCTGTCCGGGCAGGCGGAGGCGGACGGCGACGCGGACGAAAGCTACCGGTACGTGCTCATGCCGGTGCGCTTCGCGAGCTAGACCGGGCGTAGCGAAGGTTGCGGGCGAGCGCAGCGAGTACGCGGCCGCAGCGCAGTCCGGGCGACGCTCGCGAACGAAGGGACAGCGAGCTAGACCGGGCGAAGCGAAGGTTGCGGGCGACGCTCACGAAGCAAGGGACAGCGAGCTAGACCGATCGCGATCGTCAGCAGGTTCGTGGTGTCGGCGCCAGGAAAGCGCTGACAACCGAGCGGGTCCTGCGTGATTGTCAGCGGATTCGTGGTGTCGGCGCCCTGAGGACGCTGACAACCGAGCGGGAGTAGCGTCGAGCCCGATGTCGGCTCGCGGATGTCGCGAGCACCTGACCCACCGGCGAACAAGGAGTTGGACATGCAGATCGGCTTGATCGGGCTGGGCAAGATGGGCGGCAACATGCGCGACCGCATCCGTGCCGCGGGTCACGAGGTCGTCGGCTACGACACCGACCAGAAGATCAGCGACGCCACGGACCTGAAGGACCTGGTGACCAAGCTGGACGCGCCCCGCGTGGTCTGGGTGATGGTGCCGGCCGGCAAGGTGACCGATTCCGTCATCGAGAGTCTGTCCAACCTGCTCGAACCGGGCGACCTGCTCGTGGACGGCGGCAACAGCAAGTTCACCGACGACGAGCGGCACGCCCAGGCGTTGGACAAGAAGGGCATCGCATTCGTCGACTGCGGCGTCTCGGGCGGGGTCTGGGGCAAGGAGGCCGGCTACGGCCTGATGTGCGGTGGCAGTGTCAAGGACGTCGACCGGGTGATGCCCGTCTTCGACGCTCTGCGTCCCGAGGGACCGCGCGACGAGGGCTTCGTGCACGCTGGCGACGTCGGCTCCGGGCACTACGTGAAGATGGTTCACAACGGCATCGAATACGGGATGATGCAGGCGTACGCCGAGGGCTACGAACTGCTCGCCGCCAAGGAGATCGTCACCGACGTACCGGCCGCCTTCAAGGCGTGGACCCGCGGCACCGTCGTGCGGTCCTGGCTGCAGGAGTTGATGGCCACCGCCCTGGCGAAGGACCCGCACTTCGACCAGATCTCCGGATTCGTCAACGACTCCGGCGAGGGGCGCTGGACCGTGCAGGAGGCCGTGGAGTACGGCGTCCCGATGCCGGTCATCTCCGCCTCGCTCTTCGCCCGGTTCGTCTCGCGTCAGGACGACTCCCCTGCGATGCAGGCCGTCTCCGCCATGCGCAATGAGTTCGGCGGGCACGCCGTGACCAAGAAGGGCCAGAAGGGCATCGTCACCGACCACTGAGCCTCACCCCACGAAGGTCGACGCTGAGTGGCATACATATGTGTCGAGTGCACCCCGTAGGAGTGCGCCACTGGAAACATAGGTATGCCACTCGGCGGGTCGGGCAAGAATCGGTTGTGCTCCTAGACTTCGCACGATGTACCTGCGACGGCTGACTCTGACCGGGTTCCGGTCCTATGAGCAGCTCGAGCTCGACTTCGAACCCGGGGTCACGACGTTGGTCGGGCGCAACGGGCAGGGCAAGACCAACCTCGTGGAGGCGGTCGGCTACCTCGCCACCCTCGGCTCGCACCGCGTCGCCACCGACCACCCGCTGATCCGGGCCGGTGACGAGCAGGCCGTCGTCCGCGCGGTCGTGGTGCGCGACGGGCGCGACCAGAGCATCGAGATCGAGATCAACCCCGGACGGGCCAATCGCGCCCGCCTCGGCAGGGGTGCCGCCGTGCGGCCCCGGGACATCCTCGGCAGCCTGCGGACCGTGCTCTTCGCCCCCGAGGACCTGGCGCTGGTGAAGGGGGACCCGGCCGGGCGGCGCCGCTTCCTGGACGACCTGCTGGTCGCGCGCCAACCACGGTGGGCCGCAGCGCGCTCGGACTACGACAAGATCCTCAAGCAGCGCAACGCGTTGCTGAAGAACGCCCGCACCAGCAGGAACGACGCGGCGCTGGCCGACTCGCTGCCCGTCTGGGACACCCACCTCGCCGCGACCGGGGCCAACCTGACGTACGCGCGGCTGCGGCTGCTGCGCGACCTCGCGCCGTACGTCGGGCAGGCCTACGACCAGGTCAGCGACAGCGTGTCCGGTGCCCGGATCGACTACCAGACGTCGCTGCCGGGGCTGGCGCCGGTGCCGTCCGGTGACGGCGCGGTGCCGACCGTGGAGGAGATCACCGCGGCGATGCACGCGGGCTTCGCCGAGCAGCGCAGCCGCGAGGTCGAGCGCGGCATCACCCTGGTCGGGCCGCACCGCGACGACCTGGAGCTGACCCTGGGCGAGCTGCCCGCCAAGGGGTACGCGAGCCACGGCGAGTCGTGGTCGTTCGCCCTCGCGCTGCGCCTGGCGGGCTACCAGTTGTTGCGCGCCGATGTGGCGACCGATCCGGTGCTCGTGCTGGACGACGTCTTCGCCGAGCTGGACGTCGGCCGGCGGACCCGCCTGGCTGCCCTGATCTCCGACTGCGAACAGGTACTCATCACAGCCGCGGTCCGCGACGATGTGCCGCCGGACCTGGCCGGCCGGCTCTACGACGTACGCCGGGGTGCGGTCACGGTGCCGCCGCCCGACCCGAGCGCATCGGCCGCCACAGCCCCGACCACTGACGAGGTCGAGAGCGACCCCTCCGACGCGACTCCGACGCGGGCCATCTCGTGAACGACGACGAGTCGCAGGAGCCGTCGGGCGCGGGCGAGGGCGCCGACGAGGAGCTGGTCGCCGACCGTTTCGCCGCGGCACGCGAAGCCGTCGCCCGGGCGCGAATGAGCGCCTCGGAGAAGGGATTCCGCCCCGGTGCCCGCATCCCGAAGCGCCGCCCGCGGGCCGGTGACATCGGGCAGGGCCGGGCCCAGGACGACGGGCGTGACCCGTCGCTGCTGGGCAACCAGTTCGACAAGCTGCTCTCCGAACGCGGCTGGCAGCTCGACGTCGCGGCCGGCGCCGTGATGGGCCGCTGGCGGGAGATCGTCGGCGAGGACGTCGCGGCGCACAGCGAACCCGTCGCGTACGCCGACGGGGTGCTCACCGTGAAGGCGGACTCCACGGCCTGGGCCACCCAGTTGAGACTGCTGGCCTCGACCCTGCTCGGCCGGATGGAGCAGGTCGTCGGGGCCGACGTGGTGACCGAGCTGCGGGTGACCGGACCGGGGTCTCCGTCGTGGTCGCACGGGCTGCGCAGCGCCCCCGGACGAGGGCCGCGCGACACCTACGGTTGAGCGAAACACCGGGTTCGCCCTTACCGTGGTGGGGCAATCTGTACGCAACGGCAGGATTTCCTTTACCGTGTCAGACCACCACGACCCACGTACGCCGGCGAGCGACGACACCTTCGACGACCTTTTCCCGGCCGATCGGGGATCCCGCGCACGAGCCGCGGACCACCCCACCGACCCCGCAGGATTCGCACCGATGGCCCCGGGCGGGCCCGGGTACGACGAGCCCCCTCCGGTCGCGCCCGGACGCGCCAGGTCGGCGCCGCCGGCGTACGACGGGGGGCCTGTCGGCTCTCCCCCGCCCCCGCGCGGCGCCAGCATGGTGCTGCCCTGGGTGGTGATCGGCGCCTCGGTGCTGGCGATCGCGGTCGTCGGGTTCATGATCCTGCGCGGCCAGCGCACCCACCCCAACACCGCGGCGAGCACCACCCCCGTGGTGACCCGGACCGTGACGAGCACCCCGCCACCGTCCGCGCCGTCCACCTCGTCATCCGCGCCGAGCAGCAACTCGCCGTCGAGCAAGGCGTCGACCCCGGCGCCCGCCACCGCTCCGCCGCCCGGTTTCGAGAAGTGCCAGGGCACGGACACCGGATACAAGGTGAGCGGCTCGGGGACGACATGCGCCTTCGTGGCCGACGTCGCGAACCAGGCGACCGCGCGAGCGGCGTCCACGAGCGGCGGCAGTTTCAGCTTCGACGCCACGAGCGCGGCGACCAAGCAGACCTACCAGCTCAACTGCGTGATCGGGCCCTACATCCAGTGCACGATCCCGCCGAGCGGGTCCCGGACGTCGCCGACGTTCATCGACGTGATGCGCAAGTGACCCGACGCCGCTGATGCGCGCTGCACGGGCTCTTCGGGGCCTGGGACGTACCGGTGGTCGTGAAGGGCATCGTTCTGGCCGGGAATGCGGCTCATATGGCGATCCTGAGGATGTCCTGTCGCCGCGGGAGGGTAGACTGGACGCTGACCCCAAGGTCCCGTCGGCAGTCAACGCGCATCCGTGCGCGAGGGTCGGCGCACCGATCGACACGGGGTCACTCTTGCGTCATCACCCGAAGGAGCAGCGTGCCGCAGCCTGCCTCGTCCGCGAACGGCCCCGACGACTCGACATCGAACGAGACACCCGATCTCGACGGTGCGATCGGCGGTCCCGAGACCACCGGTGACCCGGTCCCCGCCGCTCCCGCAACCCCCAAGCCCCCCGTCGCCGACGAACCGGCGTACGACGCCGACTCGATCCAGGTGCTCGAGGGCCTGGAGGCGGTGCGCAAGCGACCCGGCATGTACATCGGCTCGACGGGTGAGCGCGGTCTGCACCACCTGGTCACCGAGATCGTCGACAACGCGGTCGACGAGGCGCTGGCCGGGCACAACGACCGGGTCGACGTCACCCTCCTGGCCGACGGCGGCGTGCGGGTCATCGACCAGGGTCGTGGCATCCCCGTCGGCATCCACCCGACCGAGGGCGTCTCCACCGTGCAGGTCGTGCTGACCCAGCTGCACGCGGGCGGCAAGTTCGGCGGCGGCGGGTACAAGGTCTCCGGCGGGTTGCACGGCGTCGGCTCCTCGGTCGTCAACGCCCTGTCCACCCGGCTCATCGCCGAGGTGCGCCAGGCCGGCCGCCGCTGGGTGATGGAGTTCGAGAACGGCGTACCGCTGGCTCCGCTGGAGGACGTCGGTCCCACCGACACCCCGGACGACCACGGCACGACGATCACCTTCTGGGCCAACGCGGACATCTTCGAGACGGTCCGCTACACCTTCGACACCCTGCGGGCGCGCTTCCAGCAGATGGCCTTCCTGAACAAGGGCCTGACGCTGACGCTGACCGACGAGCGGCCCGGGCACAGCGACGCCGATGACGAGGCCGCGCTCGACGAGGCCGCCGCCGAGGGCAACGAGGCGCCGACGGGTGCGCCCGAGCGCGTCGAGTACCGCTACGACAACGGGTTGCTGGACTACGTGGCCTACCTCAACTCGTCCAAGAAGAACGAGCCGGTGCACGACGAGATCATCTGGTTCGAGCACGAGGATCCCGATCGTCTGCTGTCGGTCGAGGTCGCGATGCAGTGGACCGCGGCGTACGCCGAGTCGGTGCACACCTATGCGAACGCGATCAACACGCACGAGGGCGGCACTCACGAAGAGGGCTTCCGCGCGGCGATGACCACGCTCATCAACAACTTCGCGCGCGAGCAGAAGCTGTTGAAGGAGAAGGACGACAACCTCACGGGCGACGACATCCGCGAGGGTCTGACCGCCGTGGTGTCGGTCAAGCTCGGTGAGCCGCAGTTCGAGGGGCAGACCAAGACCAAGCTCGGCAACTCCGAGGTCAAGGGCTTCGTGCAGGGCGCGGTCCGCGAGGAGCTGCAGCACTGGCTGGCCCAGCACCCCAACGAGGGCAAGATGATCGTGCGCAAGTCGGTGCAGGCTGCCGCGGCGCGGCTGGCGGCCCGCAAGGCGCGCGAGGCCACGCGGCGCAAGGGCCTGCTGGAGTCCGGTGGCCTGCCCGGCAAGCTGCGGGACTGCCAGTCCAAGGACCCCACGATCAGCGAGGTCTTCATCGTCGAGGGCGACTCGGCGGGCGGCTCGGCGACCCAGGGCCGCAACCCGCACAACCAGGCCATCCTGCCGATTCGCGGCAAGATCCTGAACGTCGAGAAGGCCCGTATCGACAAGGTGCTGGCCAACAACGAGGTCCAGGCGCTCATCTCGGCGTTCGGAACGGGCATCGCCGAGGACTTCGACATCACCAAGGCGCGCTATCACAAGATCGTGCTGATGGCCGATGCCGATGTCGACGGCATGCACATCCGGACGTTGCTGCTGACGCTGCTCTTCCGCTTCATGCGTCCGCTGGTCGAGGCCGGTTTCGTCTACCTGGCGCAGCCGCCGCTCTACCGGATCAAGTGGAGCAACCACGAGCACGAGTTCGCCTACTCCGACCGGGAGCGCGACGGACTGATCGCGCAGGGTCAGAGCCAGGGCTGGCGACTGCCGAAGGACGCGCCGACGCAGCGCTACAAGGGTCTGGGCGAGATGAACGACCACGAGCTGTGGGACACCACCATGGACCCGGACCACCGCACCCTGCTGCAGATCACCCTGGACGACGCAGCGGCGGCTGACGAGATCTTCGCGGTGCTGATGGGCGAAGACGTGGAGTCGCGGCGCGGGTTCATCCAGCGCAATGCCCGGGATGTTCGTTTCCTAGACATCTAGCACTCGCGAGTGTCCGCAGAATCGCGCAGACGGGTGCACGAATTCGCGGACACTCGCAGGTGCAGCCCATCGCTTGAGAAGAAACAACTGAGGATCAAGGGAATTCATGTCTGACGTGACAGGCCCACCGGACGGCGAAGGCCCCGGGCGCACCGGCATCGAGGCCACCGACCTCAACGCGGAGATGCAGCGCAGCTACATCGAGTACGCGATGAGCGTGATCGTGAGCCGCGCGCTGCCCGACGTACGCGACGGGTTGAAGCCGGTGCACCGCCGCATCGTCTACGCGATGTACGACGGTGGCTACCGTCCCGACCGCGGGTACAACAAGTGCAGCCGCGTCGTCGGTGACGTGATGGGTCACTACCACCCGCACGGTGACGCGCCGATCTACGACGCCATGGTGCGGCTGGTGCAGCCGTGGTCGATGCGCTACCCGCTGGTCGACGGGCAGGGCAACTTCGGCTCGCCGGGCAACGACGGGGCTGCGGCGCCGCGGTACACCGAGTGCCGGATGACGCAGCTGTCGATGGAGCTCGTACGCGACATCCACGAGGAGACCGTCGACTTCGAGCCCAATTACGACGGCAAGACGATGCAGCCGGTCGTGCTGCCGGCGCGCTACCCCAACCTGTTGGTCAACGGCTCGGCCGGCATCGCGGTCGGGATGGCGACCCAGATCCCGCCGCACAACCTGCGCGAGGTCGCCTCGGGCGCCCTGTGGCTGCTGGAGAACCCGGAGGTGACTCGGGAGGAGCTGCTGGAGAAGCTGCTCACCCTGATCCCGGGCCCGGACTTCCCGACCGGCGCCCTGGTGCTCGGTCGCCGTGGCATCGAGGACGCGTACCGCACCGGTCGTGGCTCGATCACGATGCGCGCGGTGGTGGAGGTCGAGGAGATCCAGGGCCGTCAGTGCCTCGTGGTCACCGAGCTGCCGTACCAGGTCAACCGGGACGCATTGGCGGAGAAGATCGCCCAGCAGGTCAAGGACGGGCGGATCGCCGGCATCGCCGACCTGCGCGACGAGAGCTCCGGTCGTACGGGGCAGCGCCTGGTCATCGTGCTGAAGCGCGACGCCGTGGCCAAGGTGGTGCTGAACAACCTCTACAAGCACACCCAGCTGCAGCAGAACTTCGGCGCCAACATGCTGGCCCTGGTCGACGGCGTGCCGCGCACGCTGCCGATCAGCTCGTTCATCAAGCACTGGGTCGACCACCAGATCGAGGTCATCCGCCGGCGTACCGAGTACCGGCTGCGCAAGGCCGAGGAGCAGATCCACCTGCTGCGCGGCTACCTCAAGGCGCTGGAGATGCTCGACGAGGTCATCGCCCTGATCCGGCGCAGCCCGTCCGCGGACGAGGCACGCACCGGGCTGATGGAGCTGCTGGACGTCGACGAGCTGCAGGCGCGGGCGATCCTCGACCTGCAGCTGCGCCGGCTGGCCGCGATGGAGCGTCAGCGGATCACCGACGACCACGACGAGCTGCAGCGGATGATCGAGGACTACCAGGACATCCTGGCTAAGCCCGAGCGGCAGCGCGGCATCGTCAGCACCGAGCTGGGCGAGATCGTCGACAAGTACGGCGACGAGCGGCGTACCCAGATCGTGCCCTTCGACGGTGACATGTCGATGGAGGACCTGATCCCCGAGGAGGACGTGGTCGTCACGATCACCCGCGGGGGCTACGCCAAGCGCGTCAAGATGGCCGAGTACCGCTCCCAGCGGCGCGGCGGCAAGGGCGTGCGCGGTGCGCAACTGCGCGGCGACGACGTGGTGTCGACCTTCTTCACCACCTCCACCCACCACTGGCTGCTCTTCTTCACCAACGCCGGGCGGGTCTACCGGATCAAGGCGTACGAGCTGCCGGAGAGTTCGCGGGACGCCAAGGGCCAGCACGTCGCCAACCTGCTGGCGTTCCAGCCGGACGAGCAGATCGCCCAGGTGATGGCGCTGCGCGACTACACGACCGACCCGTACCTGCTGCTCGCGACCCGTCGCGGGCTGGTCAAGAAGACCCGGCTGACCGAGTACGACTCGCCGCGCTCCGGCGGGCTGATCGCGGTCAACCTGCGTGACGGTGACGAGTTGGTCGCGGCGGCGCTGGCCGCACCCCTGGACGACGTACTGCTGGTCTCCCGCAAGGGCCAGTCGGTGCGCTTCCACGCCACCGACGACAGCCTGCGGCCGATGGGTCGTGGCACCTCGGGTGTGACGGGCATGAAGTTCCGTGACGGCGACGAGCTGCTGGCGATGAACGTCGTACCCGAAGGCGAGGACCCCGACGTCTTCGTGGTCTTCGAGAACGGCCTGGCCAAGCGGACCGCCAGCTCGGACTACCCGACCAAGGGCCGGGCCACGCTCGGGGTGAAGGTCGCCAACATCTCCGAACGCGGCGGTGACCTCGTCGGTGCCCTGATCACCCACGACGGCGACGAGGTGCTGGTCGTGATGGAGAAGGGCAAGATCGTGCGGTCCCGGGTGGATGAGGTGCGGCGTACCGGCCGATCCACCCAGGGAGTGCAGTTCGCGACCCCCGACAAGGGCGACGCGATCGTGGCCGTGGCGCGCAATGCGGAGGCAGAGGTCGAAGAGCTGGCCGATGATGCCGTAGCGTCAGTCGAGGAAAACCCTGTACCCGGCGAGACTGGGACTACAGATCCGCAGGAGTCTGGAGATCCTGAGTGAGCACTGACACGCCGAATGACACCGCACGGGCCGGGAACGACAGCCCCGCGGCGCGCCTACCGGGCAAAGCCGGGACCTCTGGGGCCCGCAAGGCCCCTGCACCCGCACCCGCGGCGAACCGTGGGGGCAGGCCCGCGCCCCGACCGGCCGCCCGTACGTCGCGGCCCGGTCGCGCGACCCCGCGCCGGGTCCGGCTCTCGCTGTCCCGGGTCGACCCCTGGTCGGTCTTCAAGATCGCCTTCCTGCTCTCGGTCGCCGTGGCAATCGCGGGCGTGGTGATGACCGGGGTGCTGTGGACCGTGCTGTCCGGGATGGGCGTCTTCGGCAACCTCAACGACCTGTTGCGGTCGATGGACCGCAAGGGCAGCTCGTTCAACTTGATGGACTACATCGGCTTCGGGCGGGTGATGTCGCTGTCGGTGGTCATCGGCGTGATCGACATCTTCCTGATGACGGCGATCGCGACCCTGGGCGCGTTCCTCTACAACATCTGCTCCTCGCTGGTCGGCGGCCTGCACCTCACGCTGACCGACGAGTGACATCGGGTGTACGGGTGCGCTCGATCGGGCGCCCGCGTACACCCAACTCTCGCTTGGACCGCCGGCGTTTTGGCTGGTCCCGGGGGGTTGAGGTAACCTCGTTCGGCGCCTGACCCGCGGTTTCGTGGGTGGGCGCACTGCGGTGATACGGGCCTATAGCTCAGTCGGTTAGAGCGCTTCCCTGATAAGGAAGAGGCCACAGGTTCAAGTCCTGTTAGGCCCACCACCAGCCGTTCGGTACGCGCTCCCCGCGCGTGCCCGTCGTACCGTCCAGGAGGATCGATGCTCAAGAAGATCGTCGTGCTGGCAGGTGCTGCCGCAGCGGCTGCTGCCTTCAAGAAGAAGCGGGACCAGGACAAGGCCGGCAAGGACCTGTGGGCCCAGGCCGCCGACAAGCCCCCCACAGGCGGCTCGTCGGGCGTCTGATCCGGCTCCGCGCCGTACGGCGCGACTCCTAGCTGCACCTCGATGTGCAGGTAGGAACACCAGAGCCTGGGGTGTTAGCTCAGTTGGTAGAGCATCGCCTTTGCAAGGCGAGGGTCAGGGGTTCGAATCCCCTACACTCCACAATTCGCAGGTCAGAGGCCCTCTCCGCTCAGGCGGGAGGGCCTTCGCCATGTCCGTAGCCCAGGGAAGTACGGCGGCGGCCGCGACCTCTGGTGAGCCCTGATGAGACGTCGGTCTGCAGGACGGCCCGAAAACGCGGGGCCTTCCGAGAGGGTCTCAGCCGACCGATGTCTCGTCGGCGCAGGGCGGTCACTGCTCGATGGGGCGCGGTTGCGGTGGGCGAACCCTGGGGAGCAGGTCGGGAAAGCCGACATCGGGCAAGGCCGCGATGTCGTCGGGTTCGACCGCGGCGCGTGGGGACGTGGCTAGCTGGTCCCGGAAGGTCGTCGCTGCATCGCGATGAGCCCCTGGCCCATCCAGGCGATAGCGAGGCGGCAGCATCGGCCCGAACAGCAACGGCTCGGCCAGGTCAGGGCGGGCGCGGATGTCGGGCGCCACTCCAGCGGCATCGGCCAGGGTGAGAGCAAGGACGTTGTGCGAGTCGATCGGCGGCGGAGCGGTAGCAACACTTGCGCGTGCGGCTCGCGCGTCCGGCTCTGGTCCGACACCGGCCCATGAGTTGACGATCCAGCGGGCTTGCAGTTCGAGCAACGGGAAGTAGGGCCCCTGCAGAGCGAACTGACCGATGACGCCGAAGCCCGGAAGGTCTGGATGCATGGTCCGGTGGTGCAGTCGCAGATCGGGTCGCAGTACCGCCCACAGATCCTGGGACAGGTAAGGAAGGTCGAGGCGGTATCCGGTCGCGCAGATGATCGCATCGACTCGTTCGCAGCTGCCGTCGGCGAAGGTCACCCGATCCCCGAGCGCCGTCATGATGGCCGGCCGGCATGCGATTGATCCGGCCTGTATCTGCGTGAGGTAGTCCTGGGAGAGCGAGTGGCCGGCGAGGAAGAAGTCGGCGCTGGGTTCAGGCGCTCCGAAGTCGGCTGGATTCCCGGCGACCCGCAGCACGCGCTCGCGCAGGAGGGCGCCATAGCTCTGCGGCGCCATCACTGCCCGCCGGAGCGCTCCGATGTGGGTGTACCACTGCCAATCCGAGGAGACTCCGGCCACGTTCTTCTGCAGGACGTAGCGCGGTTTGCGATAGGCGGAGATGACGCTGGTCGTTGCCGCGAGATCGGATGCGATCTCGTGCCCGCTCACGCCGTTGCCGTACACCAGCACACGCCGCCCGCGGAAGTGGTCGGCACCGGGGTAGTCGAAGGCGTGCAGCATCTCACCGGTGAAGCCGTCCAAACCGGCCGGTAGCACCGGAGCACGGAACCGTCCGGACGCCAGAACGACCGCGTCGAACGGCTCGTCGTTCACCCTCCACGCCGGACGCAGATCGGTGACACGCGTCCCGAACCGGATGCGCTCGGTCACTCCGAACGCGTCGGAGTACGAGCGGAGGTAGTCCTGGATCTGCTCGGCGAACGGATGCAACTCGTGCGTCAAAGGCACCCGGTGATCGGAGAACGCGGTCATCGCCCGGCTGGTGTTCGTCCGCATGCCCGGCCAGATCCCGCTGTGCGCGGCCGTGGTGTTCCACTGCCCGCCGAGGTCGTCGCTCGCCTCGAACACGGTCACATCGAACCCGGCCTCGATCGCATGCTTCGCTGCCAGGAGACCACCGGGGCCAGCCCCGATCACCGCGACGCGCGCCCCCACCACAAGACGCTGCACGAGGCCCACCTCCAGCCGATCGATCCAATTCGTCGTTCCCCGCCTCGCGGGCCGAGCGTCCTCGCCATCACTACCTGTGTTCGGCAGTACGGACAGGATGTCAGCCTCGCGCTCCGAGCGGCATCGATCACGGTAAGGATCACCACGACCTGCCCGTCAGTGTTGGCGCCGCGCGCGCGGTGTACTGGCAGACACCACTCGCGGACCCCCCTCCGAACAGCGGCGACCGTACGACCCATCAGTGGTGGGTCAGTTCAATCAGGTGAGCAACTCCTCGATGTGGCTGGCGACGAGGTCGGGTCGAGAGATGAAGGGGTGGTGCCCGGTGTCCATCTCGACGGCCCTGGTGGCTCGGCTCGCATGGAATCGCTGCAGCTCGACCGAGGTGCTGCGGTCATCACGGCAGACGATGTAGGTGGAGTCGACGCTCTGCCACCCGGCAGCGCTCGTGACCGTGGTGAAGGCACCCACCGCCTGAGGGGTCACACGGCTCCAGGCTTGTTTCTGGGTGCCCCGGTCGGTGTCTTGGAGAAACCTGGCGCCGAACGAATCCGCGTCATATCCGGTGACGCCGAGCAGGCCGCCTCCGATGTCGCCGATTCTCACCGGGTTCGCTTCCCGGCTCACGATGTCACTCTGTGCCTGTCCGACGTCGGGCAGGTAGGACGACACGTACACCAGGTGTGCCACCGACGGATGGTGGCCTGCTTCGGCGATGACGGTTCCGCCGTAGGAATGGCCGACAACGATCGCGGAGTCCACCAGGTCCAGCTCGCGACGCAGCGATGCCGCGTCTGCAACAAGGCCTCCGGCCGCTTCCTCCGGTGTGGTCTCGCCACACGATGGCAAGGCCAGCGCACGACTGGTCATCCCGGTGCGCTCTCGTAATACGTCAGCAGTCGGCTGCCACCACCATGCACCGTCGCGCACCAGTGCTCCGTGAACGAAGATCACTTCCATTGGCTGCCCCTTGCGTCATCGTTCCCGTACGCCCGACGCTATCCGCAACGCCTAGTACGAGCGAAAGGCGCATAACCGCAGCGCCGTCGGGCCATTGAATTACGTCAGACGAGCGTTTCGCGAAGGGGAGCGACCTGGCTGGGTCGACGATCTGGAGAACCTCAGGTCCGCTGTAAGTGTGCTTCTTTGATGCGCTCTCTCGGTGGAGTCCATGGTGCGAGGTGGGTGTCGGGTGTAGTTCAGCAAGGTCGGGATGTGCCGTTCACCGGACGGCTGGGGTTCGGGGCTGAAACTGACGGGTAGCGGTCCGCGGCGGAGCAGCAAGCCGGCCAGGATGGCGACCCGCGAACAGGGCGGCGGCGACGGTGGGCACGGGTGTCGAGCACGCGCGCTCGGCACGTCGAAAAGAGATCGTTGCTTCGAAGCCGCGCAGGTCGTCAAACGCCTGACAAACGGAGGCGAAACGCCGATAGGCGACCTCGACGAGCTGTTGATGTCGTCCAGGGCTCCGCATCCTTGAGTCCCCACGGCTCATCGATGACCCGGGGGTGCCGCGTAGCGCAGCGGCTCTATATGCAACTGCGCTGGCGCGCCCATACTCTTAAATCCAGAGCATGGGTATTACGCAGCCCGAGGGGGCTGCGTGTCAAACAGGGGGCAAGCGCCATCGACTATTCCGCCAAGAGTTCAGCAGCGTTCGCAGCGGCCGTTTCGGTCATCTCACTCGCTGCGTGTGGGAGCAGTGGCAGCAACGCTGCGGCAACCACCACGATCACCAAGACTGCCATCGCCAGCGAGATGCCGTCATCGAGCCAGGCCCCGACGGTCAGCAGCCAGGCCCCGACGGCCAGTAGCCAGGCCTCGACCACACCGTCGACCAACTCTCAGATACTCGCGTTCGGCGCCACGTCCCCGCGATCCGGTGGCATAACAACCAGCATTAGCAAACCGCATCGATACAGCGTGAGTACATCTGAATCGGACAACGAGCCCGATATTTTTGGCTCGAAGTGGTACGAAGTTGCGATTACGGTGACCAACGCGGCCGACGCTAAGGCGCCGTTCGATACGAGTCAGATCTCGCTGAGCGTGACGAGCGGCACGTCAACTGTCACCGCGATTACTGACTGTGGCACACCCACCCAGCCAGGTTGTAACGAGCCGAGCGGCTATTTGCTGCAGGGCCGTTCCATCACTTGGTACGAGGTCTATCCAGTCGTACCGGGGACTCGGCTCACCGTCGAGGTGGACAATCTAGGCGACTTCTCGCAAGCCACCCCACCCATCTTTGACGGCATTGTCCTGTAGTCAGAGACGCGCGCCGCACCAAAGAGTTGGACTATGAGGACTTGGGACTGAGTGTTGTCCTCGGGTCACGCGCAGCCATCGGCCATCGAGGAACTTAAATGTGCCCATTCCCAGGGTCTCGTTTGAACCGAATAGACCGCTCACGCACCGGCACCTGTTGGAGTGTGTCCTCACGCACTGGTTGCTCCCCGCCAACGTGGTGGCCAGTCCCGACGATGGGACGCATCCTTGCCGCCGCAAGCGCTCGTAGGGGGCAGCTTCTAAGTGGGTCAATCCCTGCTTCGGTCCGCTAACCTTCGCGCGTGTCGTCACCGTTCATTGAGTCGCTTCGTCGCGCGGTGTCCGCTGCACCCGATGATGTCCCATTGCGACTCCACCTTGCCCAGGAGCTGGTCGGGGCAGGTGACGTGTCCGGGGGTGTAGAACATGCCGCCGCCGTTTTGCAGCGCGACCCGACGAATGCCGACGCACTCGAGTTGATCGCCCGTGCTGCTCGCTCGATGATGACGCCAGCAGAGGGCGAACCTGCAGAAACGAACAGTCCGGATGCCGTTGGCGGCAAGGCCACCTTTGATTGGCGTGCGGCCGAAGCTCAGGTCGACGACCTCGCGGACCCGATGTTCGTGCGGGATGATGAAGAGCCCGAGGTGTCCGCAGTCAGTGTCGAACCCTCAGCCCTGACCTTGTCCGATGTCGGTGGCATGGAACGGGTGAAGGAACGGATCGATGCCGCCTTTCTTGCCCCACTGCGCAATCCGAAGCTTCGACAGCTTTATTCGAAGAGCCTGCGAGGCGGTTTATTGCTCTACGGGCCACCGGGTTGTGGAAAGACTTTCATTGCCCGGGCCGTGGCGGGTGAGCTCGGAGCGAAGTTCATCTCCGTTGGTTTGGCAGACGTACTCGACCCATACATTGGCAATAGCGAGCGAAATGTACGGGGAGTCTTCGAACTCGCCCGTCGTGAAGCGCCGTGTGTGCTCTTCCTGGACGAAATCGATGCCATTGGCCAACGTCGAAGCATGACCCGTAACAACGCGATGCGGGGAACGGTTAATCAACTGCTTACCGAACTCGATGGGGTCGCCGCCGCCAATGACGGCGTCTTTGTTCTTGCTGCATCGAACCAACCCTGGGACGTCGACCCCGCGATGCGACGTCCCGGCAGGCTGGACCGCACCGTTCTGGTACTGCCTCCTGATGAACCAGCGCGGGACGCCATCTTCCGATACCACCTCAGGGATCGGCCGGTCGAGGGCATCAACCTGCGCAGACTCGCCCGTGCCACAGACGGCTACTCCGGCGCCGATATCGCCTATGTATGCGAGGTTGCCGCCGAGCAAGCCTTACTTGCAGGTGCGCGCAGCAACGACCCGCGACTCATCAACATGAACGACATGGAACAGGCACTCCGCGATACACGCCCGTCGACAGGTGCTTGGCTCGAAAGCGCACGCAACGTCGTACTCTTCGCCGACCAGGACGGTAGCTACGCCGAGCTGCGTGACTTCCTGAAGAAGACCCGTCGGCTGTGAGCGCGTCCGCCCCGCTCGCCCAGGCCCAGGTCTTCGTGGAGGCGCGCCGGTGGGCAGACGCCCTCCGCGTACTCACATCTACACCCCTCGACGCCTCGAGCGCCGACGCGTTCTGCCTGGTGGGCCAATGCCACCTGGGGCTCAACCAGATTGACGCCGTGATCGAGGCCGCGCACCACGCATTGGCGCTTCAACCGGACTGCGAGTGGGCGTACCGGCTCCTGTCACTGGCGTACACGAAGCGCAATCAGCTGGCGATGGCCCGGGATACGGCCGATAAGGCGATCCGGCTTCGGCCGAACCTCTGGCTCACCCACACACAACGGGCCAAGGTGGATGCCGACAGCAGGGACATCACCGACGCAGGCCGTGCCGCCGCGCAAACTGCCGTGCGCCTAGCCCCGGACCGGGCCGGCGCACACATCCTCCTCGGCCGGATCACACTGCAAGACAGGCACGTCAAATTGGCTGCGACGCACTTCCTCGAGGCTCTTCGGCTTGAGCCGGATAACGCGGTCGCGCGCAACAACCTCGCTGTCGCCCAACTGCGCCACCGGCGTGTCGTTGCGGCGACCCGCAACTTTGTTGCAGCCCTGAGCATGGACCCAACGGCGACGGTGTTCGCCGACAACCTTCGTGCCGTGCTCTACGCCTGGGCATGGATCATGGTGGCACTCGAAGCTGCCGGCGTGGGAGTTGTGCGTGTCATCGTCCCCGCAGACTCGACGGGTCGGCCCGCTGCGCTGATCGCAGTCTCCTTCGTCCTCGGGGCGGTCGCAATCGCTGTCATCACATTTATGCGCGCCAGCCTTGGTTCTGGCGCGCTACGCTTCACAGTCGCGGCCGTCCGATCCCAAAGATGGCTCGCGCTCCTCATCAGTGTCAGCTTGAGTGTCGTCGGCCTGCTCATCGTGGCAGTGATCGTGGGCTACCCCGACGCGCGGCGATGTCTTCAACTTGCCCAGTTCGTCGAACTCATCGGAGCAGCTGGCCTAATCGTCCGCATCCGGCGCGTCGTGGGAGGACAGCGGGCTCTGTCGCGTCGACCGACTACGTAACGGAGCTGTACCGCGGCTACTTTTCGCTCCGATGGCTGGGGTGTCGATGCTTCCCACGCGCTGCGGCCACCTCGAGTTCTTGTCCGCACAAGAAGTCCGTGCTCACGTTTCGCGCCGTACCAGGTGCCCGAGATCAGCCTTCACTCTACGACCACTGAGCCGCGCCCATCCAGCCGCCGAGGAGAAGGCAGCGGGTCTCTCGAGTCCGCGGCGACCCCTCCACCAAAGAGGCCCCGAGTGCCTCACTTCCGCCGCGAATGGGGCGGCCCACGACAGCGAACTATTGCCCGCTGGGCGCCGCGGTGATCGCAAGACCACCCTCAGAAGGGCTCAACCAGCCGGGATTCGTAAGCGAAGATCACGGCCTGCACTCGGTCCCTCAGGCCGAGTTTGGCGAGGATCCGGCTGACGTGCGTTTTCACTGTCGCCTCCGACAGGTAGAGCGACTGGGCGATCTCCTGGTTCGTCGCGCCGGTCGCAACGAGCACCAGCACCTCGCTCTCGCGTTCGGTCAGTTCCTGCACGCGGGTGATCGGGGCGAGTCCGGGGTCCGCGGGCAGCTTGGCGGCGAACGTGTCGAGCAGCCGACGGGTCACGCGGGGGGCGACGACCGCGTCGCCGGCCGCGACAGTCCGGATGGCCGCGACCATCTCCTGGGGCGGGACGTCCTTGAGCAGGAAGCCGCTGGCACCCGCGCGCAGACCGGCGAACGCGTACTCGTCGAGGTCGAACGTGGTGAGGATGAGCACCTTCGCGTCCGGGTCGCGCTCGGTGATCTGCGCGGTGGCCTGGATGCCGTCGAGCACGGGCATCCGCACGTCCATCACGATGACGTCGGGTGCCAGGTCGGCCGCCGCCGCGACCGCCTCGAGCCCGTCGGCGGCCTCACCGACCACCCGGAGCCCGGGATGGGCGTCCAGCGCCAGCCGGAATCCCATCCTCAGCAGCGGCTGATCGTCGGCCAGCAGCACGCGGATGGCGCTCATCTGGTGCCCCGTCGCGCGAGTACGGCCGGTCGTACGGCGTCGGCGGCGGCCGGCAGAGACCGAGGCAGCGTCGCGCGGACTGTCCACCCCGTCGGCGTGACCCCGGCGGACAGGGTGCCGTCGTGCAGGGCGGCACGCTCGCGCATCCCAGCCAGCCCGTGGCCCGGGCGCACGACCGTCTCGGACGGGGCGGGCTCGCCGTCGTCCGCGACGGTCACCCGGACGGCGTCCGCCGCCACCTCGACCTCCACCCGCACCCGCGTGGACGCGCGGGCGTGCTTGATGGCGTTGGTGAGCGACTCCTGCACGATCCGGTAGACGCTCAGCTGCAGCGGGCCGGGCAGCGCGCCTACATCGCCACGGAACGCGATCTCGACCCGCAGGCCGGTGTCCCGCGCGGCCCGCACGAGATCGTCGACATCAGCCAGGGTCGGCGCGGGGGCGAGTTCCGGGTCGTCGCCGTGCCCGCGCAGCACGCCGAGCACCTGCCGCAGGTCGACCATCGCCCGGCGGCCGGACGTGGCCGCCTCCGTCAGGGCTCGGCGCGCCTCGACCGGGTTGCTGTCCAGGCTGAGAGCCGCTCCGTCCGAGAGCGCGATCATCACCGACAGGTTGTGCGCGACGATGTCGTGCAGCTCGCGCGCGATCCGGGTGCGTTCGGCGGCGGTCGCCAGCTGGGCCTGCTGGTCGCGCTCGACCTCCAGGCGCCGGGCACGCTCCTCGATCTCGCGCAGGTACGCCGCCCGCATCCGCACGTTGAGACCCAGCACGACCGCCGCGATCACCAGGCCCGACATCATGATCAGGGCCACCAAAAGGTTCGCGGACGGCCGGATGTTGCCCAGCAGCGCGAGCAGCACCCCCAGCTCCAGGACGCCGGCCGCGGTGAGCACTCGGGCGCGGCTCTCCCGCGCCGTGACGGTGTAGAGCCCGACGAGCAGGGCGAAGTCGGCGAAGACCGGGTGCAGCACGAACCACTGCACCAGGGCGACGGTCGCAAGCACCGCGAAGACGGGGAACGGTGCCCGCCTCCGCCAGAGCAGCGGAACCGCCAACAACAGGGAGAACACCACCACGAGCACCGCGTCAGCCTGGCTGTGACGAATCCACCACGGCAACGACAGGAGCAGGATGCCCGCGACGATCGCTGCGTCGAGCCAGCCGGCGTACCGCTCGCTTAGCACGGACGGGCGCGCGCCGAGCCGGGGCGACGACGTCCAGTCATCACCCCGGCTCGGCGCCACCGGTCGGATCATGCGTCTCGCTGACGCAGCACCAGGAGGCCGGCGATCAGGGCCGCGACGACCCACAGTGCGAACACGCCGATGCCGGTCCACGGTCCCAGCGAGTTCGGGTCGTGGGTGGTGCCCAGGATCTGGGTGCCGGCGTTCATCGGCAGGTACTGGTTCACGTGCGCCGCCCACGAACTCGGCAGCGCCTCACCGAGCAGGGGCAGCACCAGCAGCAGGCCGAACACCGTGGCGATGGCACCGCCGGTGCTGCGGATCGCGAACCCGCAGCCGATACCCAGCAGAGCGACCAGCGTCAGGTAGATGCCGCCGCCGATGACCGCTTGCAACGCGCCGGTCGCGCCGAGGCTCACGCCGTACCCGTGGCTGTTCAGCCCGGCCTGGCCGGCCAGGAACGCGGCGAGGCAGCCGAGGGTGCACAGCACCAGCGAGACGATGGCGACGACGATGACCTTGGCGGTCAGCACCGGCCAGCGGCGTGGCACCGCGGAGAGCGACGCCCGGATCATGCCGGTGGCGTACTCGCCCGTGACGAAGAGGACGCCGAGGACGCCGATCGGCAGCTGGGCGAGCATGATGCCGCGCAGGCTGACCCGGATGGGGTCGTCGATGCCCACCGGACCGTGCGGCCCGCCATCCACGTGGGTGGCCCGCAGGTAGGAGAAGAGCGCGCCCAGGCCGATGGCGATGACGAGGGCTCCGAGCAGAGCGAACCAGGTGGAGCGCAGCGAGCGGAATTTCACCCATTCGCCGGCGACCACGCGCGGGAGGCTGACCTTCGCGCCGCTGAACTGGCTGACGTGGGTGGGTGCGTCCGCGATCGGCCCGGTCGTCGTACTCATGATGCTGCTCCTACGTGGTGGCCGTACTCGACCGAGTCCTGGGTGATCTGCATGAAGACCTCCTCGAGCGTCGGCTGACGCGGCGTGAGCTCGATGAGGGCGATGCCTTCGTTGGCGGCGGTACGCCCGATGAGGTCGCTGGACAGACCCCGGACTACGAGACAACCGGGCTCGCTGCTGGTGACCTCGACATCCGGGCCGACCAGTCGTTCCCGTAGCTCGGTGGCGCGCTCGGTGCGCACCAGTACGTCGGAGCCGGACCCGCGCCCGGTGAGCTCGGCGACGCTGGTGTCGGCGAGGAGCCGACCCTTGCCGACGACGATCAGATGCGTTGCCATCAGGGCCATCTCGCTCATCAGGTGCGAGGAGACGAAGACGGTGCGGCCCTCCGCCGCCAGCGACTTGAGCAGGTTGCGGATCCACAGGATGCCCTCGGGGTCGAGGCCGTTCACCGGCTCGTCGAGGATCAGGGTGCCGGGGTCGCCGAGCAGCGCCGAGGCGATGCCCAGTCGCTGACCCATGCCGAGGGAGAACCCGCCGGCGCGGCGCCGTCCGACCGACTCCAGACCCACCAGCTCGAGCACCTCGTCGACCCGGCGGGCCGGGATGCCGTTGGTGGCGGCCAACGCCCGCAGGTGACTGCGCGCGGACCGGCCGGTGTGCACCGCCCGCGCCTCGAGCAGGGCGCCGACCTCGCACAGCGGCGCCGGGTGGTCCACGTAGCGCCGGCCGTTGATCGACGCCGATCCCGAGGTCGGTCGGTCCAGCCCGAGCAGCATCCGCATCGTGGTCGACTTGCCGGCGCCGTTGGGGCCGAGGAAGCCGGTCACCACACCCGGCTGCACGGTGAAACTCAGAGCGTTGACGGCGAGAGTGTCGCCGTACGCCTTGGAGAGACTGCTGGCCTCGATCATGGGAGAGCCCTCGGGATTCGTGTCATGCGACGACGGTAGGTCGGCGGGGGGTCGACACGCGTCAGTCTGGAGAGCGAACCTGAGGGTCCGTCTCAGGGATGACGAGCGGCCCGGCGGCGCAGGATGGCGCGCTCGCCGTCGTTCTTGGTGCGCGCGGCGGCCTCGGTGAAGGCTTCACGCGCCTGGGCATGCAGCCCGGCCTGCTCATACAGGTCTCCGCGCACGCTCGGGATGAGTGGTGAGTCGCTCAATACGCCCTCGGGCAACGCGTTCAGTACGGCGAGTCCGGCGTCCGGTCCGAACGCTCGCCCGTGCGCGACGGCCCGATTCACCTCGACGACGGGGCCCGGTGCCGCGGTGGCCAGCACGTCGTACAGCGCGGCGATCCGGCGCCAGTTCGTGTCCTCAGCACGCTCGGCGTGGGCGTGCTGCGCGGCGATCGATGCCTGCACGAAGTACCGACCGACCGGTTGCCCGCGTCCGGCGAGCTCCTCGGCCCGGCGTAGGCCTTCCAGGCCGCTGCGGATCAGCGACCGGTCCCAGAGCGTCCGATCCTGCGCCTCCAGCAGCACAGGTACGCCGTCCGGGTCGAGCCGCGCGGACATCCGCGACGCCTGGAGCTCCAGCAGTGCCTGCAGCCCGAGCACCTCGAGCTCGCTCGGAGCGAGCGCGGCCAGGATGCGCGCGAGCCGGATCGCCTCGTGCGCCAGGTCGGGGCGCATCCAGTCGGCACCCGCGGTCGCGGCGTACCCCTCGTTGAAGATCAGGTAGATCACGGCCATCGCGTCGTCGAGGCGCCTGGTCCGCTCCGGACCCGTCGGCAGCTCGAACGCGGCGTGCGCCTGCGCCAGGGTCTTCTTGGCGCGCGAGATGCGTTGGCCCATCGTGGTTTCGCTGACCAGGAAGCCGCGGGCGATCTCGGCCGTGGTGAGCCCTCCGACCAGCCGCAGCGTCAGCGCGGCGCGCGAGTCGGCGCTCAGGGATGGGTGGCAGGACAGGAAGATCAGCCGCAGGACGTCGTCCTCGATGTAGTCGATCTGCGCGTCGAGGTCGGGCATCCGCCCCTCCTCTCCGCCGCTGGCATGCTCGAGCTCCGCGACCTTGCGCCGCAGGACGTCCGCACGACGGAAATGGTCGATGCCGCGCCGCTTGGCGGTGGTCATCAGCCACCCGCCCGGGTTCTGCGGTACGCCGGTGGCGGGCCACTGTTCGAGCGCGGCCACGAGCGCGTCCTGCGCGAGGTCCTCGGCCATGTCCACGTCGCGGGTCATCCGGGTGAGCGCGCCGACGAGGCGGGCCGATTCGGCCCGCCACGCGGCGACGATCACCCCATGGGGGTCATCCGTGGTGGTCTGCGCCGGCACGCGGCCAGCGTAGTGATCGCCCGGCTCAGTCGCCGGGCTCTTCCGGGCCGGTGGAGATCTGGCGCAGCGTGGAGATCACGGTGACCTCGGGCCAGTGCTTGGCATGCAGCTCGGCGAACTCCTGCTGGTCGGCGACGGCGTCCTCGACGCTGTCGTACTGCATGATCGCCCACCCGCCGACGACCTCCTTCGCCTCCGCGTAGGGACCGTCGACCCGGCTGACCTCACCCTTGCGGACGACGAAGTTCACGGCGTCCTCGGTGCCGTAGAGCCCACCGCCGTCGAGGAAGACGCCCTTGGCGGCCTGCTTGCCGATGTACTCGTCCATCGCCTCGAACAGCGCCTTCGGCGGCGTACCGACGCCTTCTTCCATCCGCACGAATCCCATGAAACGCGGCATCGCGATCACTCCTCCTGGTTGCTCGGACCTGCTTGTCACACGTACGTCGAATGGTCACCCGAGTCTTCGACATCGCGTCCACGACTTTTGCAGTGTTTCTAGGGCAGGTGAGCGGTGGCCGCGTCCGAGGTGGCTCGGACGTCGGACTACTCGTACGTCAGAACACTCGTCGGGTCGACCGCGACACAGAACCTGCTGCTCGAGCACGAGATCGACCTCAGAGATGGGTCAGCGTCCAGGGGCTCGATGCGGACCGGTGCCGACCAGGCGGCTCCGTTGAAGGTGACGACGGAGCTGTAGGTGGTCAGCGCGCAGAACGTGCTGGAGGTGCACGAGATGGAGGTCGGGCCTTCGTCCCCGAGCGGGAGGACCAAGGGTTTCGACCAGACGGTCCCGTTGAACGTGGACGCTTTCCCCGCGTGGTCGACGACTGCGCAGAACGTGCTGGACGAACACGAGATCGAGCCGATGATGACTCCAGGGTCGATCACGGCGGCCTTGGACCAGCCTGAGCCGTCGAACGGCACGACGTACCCGTCCCAGGTGGTCGCGGCGCAGAAGGTCGTGCCAGCGGCGCACGACACATCGACGAGACCGCCGTAGGTATTCACGACGGTCGTGGGGGTGGACCACGTTCGTCCGTCGAACACCGAGGCGACGCCGTACCAACCCACGGCGACGCACAGAGTGCGGGACGCGCAGGACAGCGACTTCATGTACCCCACCCTGACGGGCGCGGACCAGGACCTGCCGTCGAAGGTCAGGGCACTGCCGTTGATGTCGAGTGCGGCGCAGAAGGTGGTCGTTGGGCATGAGACCGAGGTCAACGCGACGCCGGCATCGACCAGGTTCAACGGGGACCAGGTGCTCCCGTCGAACCGCAGGGCGTTGCCCGCGGAGTCCACGGCCACACAGAACGTGCGAGAGGGACAGGAGACGGATTGCAGCGGCCCCTGAACCTCGATGTTCGAGGGGGCGTTCCACGTGGAACCGTCGAAGGTCAGCGCGTAGCCCGAATCGTCGATCGCCGCGCAGAAGGTGCTCGATGCGCACGACACCGCCTGCGTCGTGCCCGGCGTGCCGGTGTCAGTGGGTTCGGACCAGCTCGATCCGTCGAATCGCACGTCGTGTCCGATGGCGTCGACCGCGAGGCAGAAGGTGGTGGAGGGACACGTCAGCGACACGATCTGGTTGGCGACGTGCAGGAAGACCGGGTCCGACCAGGTCGTGCCGTCGAACGTCGCAGCCTTTCCGGATTTCGATACGGCGACGCAGTAGTTCGTGGAGGGGCAGGCCACCCCGGCCATGTCGTCGTAGAGAACTACGGGCACACGCTTGGACCATGCTGAACCGTCGAAGGTCACGGCGGTGCCGAGGTAGTCGACCGCGACACAGAACGAGCGAGAGGCGCACGAGATGGACTTGATCGGTTCGGAGCTGACGGTCACGGGCGTGGACCAGTTCATCCCGTCGAAGGTGACGACTTCTCCGCTCTTGTCGACTCCGGCGCACATGCTGCTGGACTGGCACCACAGTTTCGTGACTCCGCCACCGGGATAGGGATTCGTCGGCTTCGACCACGAACTTCCGTCGAACGTGACGACGTTCCCTGCGTCGTCCACAGCGGCACAGTAAGCAACGGTCGGGCACGACACGGACGTCAACGACTGGCCCGGGTCGATGGATCGGGGCGCGGACCAGGCGCTCCCGTTGTAGGTGAGTGCATTCCCATGTGCGTCGACGATCACGCAGAACGTGTTCGACGGACATGCGATGGACCGCGGACCACCGGCGAAGGCGTCGACGACCCGACTGGACCCCCACGAGGCAGCAGGCGTGTACGCGTAACGATCACCGGTTATCACCGCGGACGTGCCACCCGGCGTCGTCACGCGCACATCGACCGTCCCGACCGATCCGGCCGGTGTCGCCACTGTGAGGGAGGTGGGGGACAGCACCCGCAACCCCGTGCCGCTCGAGCTCCCGAATCTCACCGACGTCGTACCGAGCAGGTTGGTGCCGGTGATGGTCACCGTGGTCCCTCCCAACGCCGAGCCGGTGGCCGGGGTCATCGCGGTGACCGAGGGCGCGGCGACGCCGGTGATGCTCCGTGACGCGGACGTGTAACCGGCGGCTGTGGTGGTCGCAGGCACCATGACTCGGTAGGCCCAGGTGCCCGTACCGGGCACCCAGAGGGAGACGGTGACCTGGCCGGTGGCATTCGTCGTCAGTGCAGCCACGTTCGCCCATGTGGAGGACCCCGAAGGCGCCCGCTGCAGCCGGACCGACCTGGGCAGGTAGCCGGCCCCGGACTTCACGGTGACCAGCACCTGCACCGTGGTCGGCAGCGGTACCGACAGACCGGTCGTGGACCAGCCGGCCGCCGTGGTCGCAAGCCCGGTGATGCCGGTGATCGTCCGGACGGAGGACGCGTCCTCCGCTGCGGTGGTCGTCGCCGCAACGTAGATTCGGTAGAGCCACTTGCCCACGCCCGCGACCGGCAGGGACGCCGTCACGGTGCCGGACGTGCTCGTGGAGAGAGTCGAGGTCGTCGTCCACAAGGACGTCCCGTAGGGCGCGCGCTGCACCCGTACCGTGCGTGCCTGGTAGCCGCTGCCGGTCTTCACCTTCACCGGCACGGCGAAGGAGTAACCGACCGCGCCGGACGCACTCGCGGTCGACCAGCCGGAGATCGCGGTGGGAACGCCCATGATCCCGCTGATCACCCGAGTCGGTGAGGTGTAGGCGCTCGCGGTGGATGATGCCGGCACCGTCAGGCGGAACACCCAGCGTGACGCGATCGGAACGGTCAGGACGGCCGTGTACGCGCCGGCCGGGGAGGTCGTCCCGGACGCGACCGTCGACCAGGACGATGACCCGTACTCCGCACGCTGGACCTTGATCGCCCGAGCGGCGTAGCCGTTTCCCGTTCTCACCTTGACGGGGACACTGAATGAATAGCCGAGCGCGGCGGACGAACTGGTCGTCGACCAGCCTGTGACCGTGGTCCCCGACGCAGCAGATGCCGCTGGCGTCGTCAGTCCCAGGCTGGCCAGCACGCCGATGGTCAAAGCAGCAAGAACGCGACGCAACATCGCCTACCCCCTCGAGCGCGGTGCCACCAGGCATCCGATCCAGTGCCGACCACAGGCGGAGCCTGTGTGCACATCACGCGATGCGGGCAGCTGAGTATGACCTATGGGGCGGCCCTCAGTGACAGAAAGCTGCGCGTCACCTGTGCATCGTCCGGTCATCGGCTGTGCACGAACCTCCGCGGCATCCCCCGATCGGGGAGTCGCCGTGCGGCCAGCGCGGGATGGCCGTTGGACAGGGCCGACATTCATCGACTACCCATGAGTGTGTGGTTCAACTGACGCGATTCGCTCGCAGACAACTCGGACACTTCCCCACTCCGCTCGAACCGCTGCCGCGGCTGACCGGCCTGCTGCGCGAGCAGCACGCGCAGGTCCCGGAGCTGTGGATCAAACGGGACGACTGCACGGGCCTCGCCACCGGCGGCAACAAGACCCGCAAGCTGGAGTTCCTGGTCGGCGACGCGCTGGCGCAGGGTGCGGACACGTTGATCACCCAGGGCGCGACCCAGTCCAACCATGCCCGTCAGACCGCAGCCGCGGCTGCGGTGACAGGACTGGACTGCAAGATCCTGCTGGAGCAGCGCCAGGTCCGCGACGAGGAGTACGAGCAGTCCGGGAACGTGCTCCTCGACGAGTTGCTGGGCGCCGAGATCGTGCAGCGGCTGCCCGCCGGCAGCGACATGCAGGGTGCAATGGAGGCGCTGGCCGACGAGCTGCGGGCCGCCGGGAAGCGGCCGTACGTCATCCCCGGTGGCGGCTCGAACCCGATCGGCGCGCTCGGGTATGTCGACTGCGCACTCGAGCTCGACGCGGCGCCGGTCGCGGTGGACTGGGTGGTGCACGGCACCGGGAGCACCGGCACGCAGGCGGGGCTTGTCGCCGGGTTCGCCGCGATCAACAGCGCGGCGCGGGTGCTGGGCGTCAGCGTGCGCCAGCCGGAGCAGCGCCAGGTGGACGCGGTGTTCGGGCTGGCCGAGCGCACGGCCGAGCTGATCGGCACCACCGTGGACCGGGAGAACGTGCTGGTCGACGACCGCTGGGTCGGCGGCGGGTACGGCGTGCCGACCGACGAGATGGTCGCGGCGACCCGGCTGCTCGCGTCGACCGAGGGCATCCTGCTGGACCCGGTCTACTCCGGGAAGGGCTTCGCGGGGCTGCTCGGCGGGATCGCGGAGGGCCGGTTCGACGAGACCGACACGGTCGTCTTCCTGCACACCGGGGGCAGCACCGGGCTCTTCGGCTACCGCTCCACGTTCCAGTGAGCGGTCCGAGCGGCGGCTGACGTCGACCGTGACGCAGGTATGACCGAGGGACGCAGGTAGACCTGTGTCCCTCGGCTTTTAGTGCGTCACGGTCACGGTCAGGGTCAGCGGCGGAGGCGGCGGGCCGTGGCGGCCAGGCGACGGGCGGCGCCGTACGCGCGGGGGTGGCCCTCGATGAGCGCGTCGACCTTGCCGTAGCGCAGTGACCAGTGCGCCAGTTGCGCGCGCTCGGCGTACCGCTCGGTGAAGTACTCCTCGAGGTGGTCCAGGTAGAAGTCGGCGTTGTTGCGGAAGATCTCGGCGTAGATCCGCGCCAGCTTGTCGTGGGTCATCGTGTGGTTCATCGACGTGGCACGGATGCGGTAGATGCTGTAGAGCTCGTCCAGCTTCACTACGGTGCGGCCGGTACTGACGATCCGGATCCAGAACTCGTGGTCCTCGCGCCCGTCGCGCAGCTTCTCGTCGTACCCGCCGAGCGTCTCCCAATCGACCCGACGGAACCACGACAACTGATGGATCATGTTGTGGTTCAACAGCTTCCCGATGGAGAAGTCGTCGTACCCGACCTCCCCCTCCGCGTCGCCGAACCGCTGCACCCGGGCGTGCACGATGCCGACCTGCGGATCGGCCTCGAAGACCTCGACGGCCGCGCGCGCGTAGTCCGGGTGGATCTTGTCGTCGGCGTCCAGGGGGAAGACGTACGTGCCCCGCGCGGCGGCGATCGCGGCGTTGCGGGCGGCGGGCAGGCCGGCATTCTCCTGGCGGACCACCCGTACGTCGTCGCCGAGGTCGGCGAGCACCCGCAGCGTCAGCGGGTCGGTCGAGCCGTCGTCGCACACGATGATCTCGACGGACGGGTAGTCCACCGAACGCGCCGACTCCAGCGTCTCCCGCAGCGTGTCACCGGCGTTGAAGCACGGGACGATGATGCTCACCAGGGGAAGCGCGCGTTCGGGGGTCGTGACCATGGGGATGAGGGTCGCACGCGACGACGGTCGGCAAGGTGCAGCGAGGGTCGGCGTCGGCACCCCAACCAAGGGCCTGTGACCGAGGTCACAACGGTGCTACGTTGCGAACACGCGCAACACCCTCATCGTGTCCCGGGTCGCCGCGGACGGGTAGGCAAGGGGAAGCCATGAATCAGAGCAGTGCGCTCCAGCTCAGCGATTTCGGCTGGTCCGGGATCATCACCAAGGTCGTCTCGGCGATCATCATCCTGGTGGTGACGTGGTTCGTCGCAAAGCTGGTGAAGAGCCTCCTCACCAAATTCCTCGGCAAACTGGAGTTCCTGCACCGGCAGGCGGGCAGCGGCGACAACCTGGCGGAGTCACTGGCCTCCATCGCGTCGCTGATCATCTGGCTCTTCGGCCTGATGGCGGTGCTGAACCTCTTCGCACTGACCCAGGTCCTCGGACCGATGCAGAACCTGTTGAGCGGAGTGCTGGGCGCGATCCCCAAGATCGTCGCCGCGGGCCTGATCCTCTTCATCGGTTTCGTCCTCGCCAAGATCGTGCGCGAACTCGTCGTCACCGCACTGCAGGCCGCGAACGTCGACGAGCGTCTCGCGCGGGTGGGCGGCAACAAGGCGGACACCTCGGCTCCGACCTCCCGGGCGGACGGCTCGGGCGCGACCTCCGCGGCGCCCGCGAGCACGGACGACGCCCCGAAGATCTCGACCATCGTCGGCCAGGTGCTCTACGCCGTGATCCTGCTCGTCGTCGTCATCGCGGCGCTCGGTGCCCTCGACATCCGGTCCATCTCCGACCCGGCGACCCAGCTGCTCAGCTCGCTGCTGAACGCCCTGCCGGCGATCCTCGGCGCCGGCATCCTCCTCGCCATCGGCGTCGTCATCGCCCGCTTCGTCGGGGACCTGTTGGCGCCCATCCTGCGCGGGCTCGGCCTGAATCGTCTCCTGGACAGCGTGGGCGTCGACGCCGGGGACCGCGACGTACCGGCCATCGTCGCGCGCGTGGTGCAGATCGCGATCGTGCTGTTCTTCGCCATCGCCGCCGCCAACCTGCTGCACTTCCCGCAGGTCACCGCCATCCTCAACACCGTCCTGGCGCTCGGAGGTCGGGTGGTCTTCGGCGCGATCGTCATCGCGGCGGGGGTGTTCATCGCCAACCTGTTGGCGAGGGCGATGGGCGGCGGTCAGACGGCGCAGATCGTCCGCTACGCCACGGTGGTGCTCTTCGTGGCGATGGGCCTGAAATACATGGGCCTCGCCGACTCGATCGTGAACCTCGCCTTCGGCGCGGTGGTCGTCGGCGGTGCCGCGGCCGCTGCCCTGGCCTTCGGTCTCGGTGGGCGCGACGCGGCTGGACGGCAGTTGGACAAGCTGCAGCGGGAGCAGCAGCCCCGGGACTGAACCCCGACCCGATCCGAACGAGACGGGAGCCCGGACCGCGCGGTCCAAGCGCCGATCGTTCGGGCATTCCCAGGGGTGAGCAGCCCGGCCCGACCGTCGCACGTTGCTCGCAGAACGACAACGACGCGGAGCACCACCGGGCTGGCGCGTGCGGCAGGCTGAGGCCGCTCTCTGCTGTCGATCATCCGAGGACCGGACTCCGTGTCACCATCGCAAGGCCCTGACGGCAGCCTGTCGGCGCGATTGGCCGGGCGGGACAACGCCCTCAACTTCGTCCGTCTGCTGCTCGCCGTCAGCGTGATGGTCAGCCACCTCTGGCCGACCGCGGGGTTGCACGGCCAGTGGGTCTTCGATGGCGACGGCATCGGCGGGTGGGCGGTCGACGGGTTCTTCGTCCTGTCCGGCTACCTGATCATGGGCAGCCGGATGCGGCTCTCCCTGCGCGCGTACTTCGCCCGCCGGGCCCTGCGGATCCTGCCCGGCTTCTGGGTGTGCCTCATCGTGGTGGCCTTCGTCTTCGCGCCGCTGGCCGCGTGGCGCGAGGGTGTCGCGTGGTCACCGACGAGCGCCACGACGTACGTCGGGCGCAACCTCGCGCTGTGGATCGACCAGTGGGGGGTCGACCACACCCTCACCCACACGCCGTACCAGGTGACGTGGGACTCCCCGCTGTGGACGCTGGCGTACGAGTTCCTGGCGTACATCGGCGCCGGCCTCGTGTTGAGCGTAGCGCTGGCGCGGCGTCGACCGGTCTGGACGACGGGTGCGCTGCTGGTGCTGGCGTCGCTCTCGGTGCCCGCGGCGTTCGGGCCGTTGCACATCACCACGTCGTTCTGGATCCACCTGCTGCGGCTCGGGACCTTCTTCGTCGCGGGCATGTTCCTGCGCTCGATCGCGCACCGGGTGCCGGCGAACGCCGTCCTCGGAATCGGTTCTCTGGCAGCGGTTTTCGTGATCGGCAGTCTCGGTTTCGCCAGTCACTGGACGGCGCTCCCGCTGGCGTACTTCCTGCTCTGGGTCGGTGCCGTGCTGCCCGTGCGGATCGGCGCGCGCAACGACGTCAGCTACGGGATGTACGTCTACGGCTTCCCGGTGCAGCAGCTGGGCGCTGTGCTCGGACTGGCCACGTGGCCGCCGGTGCTGAACCTCGTCACCTGCGTCGCGGTGACGGTGCCGATCGCGTGGGCCTCGTGGCGGGTGGTGGAGCGACCGGCTCTGCGGCTGGTGAGGACCAGGCCTACGCCGTCCGAGCCGGCAGGGTTGCGTCGTCAGCCAGTTCCAGCAGGCGGGTCGCCCACGCGTCCCAGTTGAGCAACGCCTCATGGTGGGCCCGGGCGCCGACACTCAGGGCGCGCCATCGGTCGCCGCCGGTCAGCTTCGTGATGGCCGCGACCGCGTCGGCCACGCACGGTTCGCCCGGCCGCACCAGCAGCCCGGTCTCGCCGTCGCGCACGATCGTCGCCACACCGCCGACGTCGGTGGCGATGACCGGCAGCCCGTACGCCGCGGCGTCCGTGAGCGTCATCCCGGCGGTGTTGGCGGTCGCGAGCTCGAGCAGCACGTCGTGCTGCAGGTACAGCTCGGGCAGCGTGTGCCGCGGGACCCGGCCGCGGGCGTCGACCCAGTCCGGAAGCGACGGGAGGTTGCCGACCGCGGTCAGCGAGACGCGGTGACCGGCTGCCCGGGCCTGCTCGACCGCTGCGAGCGCCGCCGGGCCGCCCTTGCGAGCCCAGTCACTGGCGACCAGCAGCAGCGCGAGCTCGTCGTGCGGCTCTCGGGGCGCCAGCACCTGCGGCTGCACCGACGGGCCGAACGGCACGGTGTGCGCCCGGTCGGCGGGCGCCCCCTCACGGACCAGCGCCCGCACGGCCCAGTCGGTCATCATCGCGAAGCTGTGCGTCGCGCGCCGGGCGTCGCGATCGACACGCAGCGCCTGGCGCACCGCGAGCGGGTGCAGCTGGTCCACGATCGGGTAGAAGCCGAGCAGCGCGGCGAACGTCGTGTCGCCCACCTGGATCACCGGCTGCGGCAGTCGCGCGTACACGATGTCGGTGGACGCGGCGACCGCGACGACCAAATCTGCGCCGCTCGCGGCCACCCGCTCGGCCACCACCCGGCCGCGACGCCGGCTGCTCAGCACCGCGTGGTGCGGAGAGTAGGTGCGGTCGGTCAGTCGGCCGATGCCGCGCTCTAGGAACCGGTCGGCGGGTGCCGGGGGGATGTCGCCGGTCCACACCGGGGTGACGGCCGCGTGCCGGGACAGCGCGGCGTACATCGGTGCGATCGTGCCCGACCAGGCGTCGGTGTCGGTGACGTCCCACGGGGTGACGAACTCGATTCTCACCAGGTCATCGTGGCACGTTCGCGAGCCCGGAAACCGTAGGCTGCGCCCCGTGACGACGGCCCTGGCGGACCCCATCCGGGGGCGGGACAACGCGCTCAACTTCCTGCGGCTGCTGCTCGCGACCGCGGTGATCGTCGACCACAGCTTCCCGATCTCCGGCCTCTTCGGGCCGCGGCACGGACCGCTCAGCGACGTCGCGGTCAACGGGTTCTTCGTGCTGTCGGGCTACCTGATCGCCGGCAGCCGGGTGCGGATGTCCGGCCCGCGCTACGCGTGGCACCGCGCGCTGCGGATCCTGCCGGGCTTCTGGGTCTGCCTCCTCGTCACCGGGCTGATCATCGCGCCGCTGTCGACGCTGCACTCCCACCAGCCCTGGGACCTGCGGCTCGGGCTCGGCTACTTCATCCACAACTTCAGCCTGGTATCGATGCACGACACGATCGGCTCGACCCTCGCGCACGTCAACGAACAAGCGTGGAACGGCTCGCTGTGGACGCTCTTCCACGAGTCCCTGGCGTACGTCGCGGCCGGCCTGCTGCTCTGGCCCCGCTTCGTGCGCCGGCACGCCGTACCGATCCTCATCGCCGTGGCGGTGCTGGCGGCCGTCGCGGTCTACCTGGCCAACGGGCCGGCGTTCCTGTCGACCAACCGCTACCGGGACTCCCTGCGGCTCGGGTGCTTCTTCGCCGCTGGGATGGCGATGTGGGCGGTCCGCGACAAGGTCCCGTCCTCACGGTGGCTGGCGCTGGGATCGGCGGCGGTCTTCGTGCCGTTCTACCTGGCTGCCGCGCTCGACGACACCCCGCAACTGCACGCCGCCACCCTGACCCCGGTCGCGATCATCTGGACGTACGTCGTCACCCCCTTCCCGCTGGCCTACCTGCTGCTGTGGCTCGGCGGGGTGCTCCCGGTGCGTCTCGGGGTGCGCAACGACATCTCCTACGGGATGTACATCTACGCCTTCCCGATGCAGCAGCTGCTCGCCATCCTCGGCGCGCAGCGGCTGGGGCTGGCGGCGTTCATCGTGCTGTCGATCCTGGTGACGATCCCGATGGCGTGGCTGTCCTGGCACCTGGTCGAGAAGCGCGCGCTGCGGCTGAAGGACGTCGGGCGTTTCAGGCCCTCTCGGCCACCCGCACCAGATGCTGCACCCGCCGGTCGAACTCCGTCTCGAACGGATGCCCCCGCATGAAGTCGATCCCTTTCGCGGCGGCCGCAGCCACGTCGCCCGGATGCTCCGCGAGGTACGCCGCCCGCTCGGCGAGTGCGGC
This sequence comes from Allobranchiibius sp. CTAmp26, assembly GCF_017565405.1. Lineage (GTDB taxonomy): Bacteria > Actinomycetota > Actinomycetes > Actinomycetales > Dermatophilaceae > Allobranchiibius. The sequence continues at coordinate 16,062 of NZ_JAGEKR010000018.1, read as the reverse complement.
GCCGTCGCCCGTCGGCACGGTCCAGCCGGCCCCGGTCTCGCGGACCAGCGCGGCGAGCGCGTCATTGTCGAAGCCCAGCACCGGCACGCCGAGGCCTACCGACTCCAGGTAGGTGCCCGACGGGTCGCCGAGCAGGTGGGGCAGCACCATCAGGTCGACGTCGTCCCGCACCTGCGGCACCCAGGTGTCGTCGAAGTCCACGTCGCCCGCGAACTGCACGCCCGGTACATCTCGCGCGCGCAACTCCTCGGTCAGCGGACCGCGTCCGTAGAGGGTCGTGATCGCCGCCACCCCACGGCGATTCAGCGCGGCCTGGAGGTCGAGGACGAACTGCGGGCCCTTCTCCGGCGAGTGTCGGGCGGAGTAGGAGAGCCGGAGCGGGCCCGGCTCTCGCGCTCGCTGGGCCGCCGGGATCTGCTCGGCGCGCAGGCGGGTGTCGAAGAAGAGCAACGCGTCTTTCGAGTCGCCGGCGTAGGCGTCGAAGGCCGCCCAGCCGTTGCACTGCACCCCGGCCGACCGGCGTACGAGCGCCCGCTCGGCCCGCGCCACCCGCACCGCACCCAGCCGGATGCGGGCCGCAGCCGTGCGCGACCCGGCTTCGTGCACGAGGTAGTCGGTGCGGGCCGAGACCGGCACCTCGCTCACGAGGACAACCGGGGCGGGCAGCTCCAGAAGCCACTCCCGACCCGGCTCCAGACTCGCGAGCACCACGTCCGGAGCGAGCCGAACCAGGTCGGTCGGTAGGTCGTCGCTCAGGAGCACGTCGCAGGGCAGCTGCGAGGGTGCGAGCCAGACCGACCCGAGATTGTGCGGCCCCGAGCCGTCGTCGGGCTCACCCCGCGTCAGGAGGGTGATGGGTCCCGGCCAGTGGGCGGCATACGCCTGCAGGCCCGAGATCAGCTTGACCGGCAGCTGCAGGTCACCGTCCGGCCGCACCGGCCATCCGCCGTTCGGCACGATCACCAGGTGCATCTCGTCCTCGGGGTCGGGTGGGCCGGGCGCCCCATTGTCACCTGCTGCTCAACACCTCCGGGGCTGCGCCGCGCCCGTATAGTCCGAGCACGTGGCACGCCTCGCGGACCCGCTGCGCGGTCGGGACAACGCGCTGAACTTCCTGCGCCTGGTGCTCGCGATCGCGGTGATCGTCGACCACAGTGTGCCCCTCTCGGGGCTGTCCAGCCCGCGTCGCGGTCCGCTCAGCGACGTCGCCGTCGACGGGTTCTTCGTGCTCTCGGGCTACCTGGTCAGCGGCAGTCGGGTGCGGATGTCGGGTCCGCGCTACGCCTGGCACCGCGCGCTGCGGATCCTGCCCGGCCTGTGGGTCTGTCTCCTGGTGACCGGGCTGGTGATCGCGCCTCTGGCGACCCTGCGGACGCACGAGCCGTGGAGCATCCAGCTTGCGCTGCGCTACGTCGCCCAGAACGCCACCCTCTACTCGATGCCCGACACGATGGGTCACACGCTCGCGCACGTGCCGCTGCCCGGCGCATGGAACGGCTCGCTGTGGACGCTCTGGTTCGAGTCCCTCGGCTATCTCGCGGCGGGGCTCCTGCTGTGGCCCTCCTTCGTACGCCGGCACGCCGCTCCCATCCTCGTGTCCGTCGCGGTCGCGGCCGCGCTGGTGGTCTACCTCGCGCACGGCCCGCTCTTCGTCACCACCAACCACTACCGCGAGGCGCCGACCCGGCTCGCGTGCTTCTTCGCGGCCGGGATGGCGCTGTGGGCGCTGCGCGACCGGCTCCCGTCCTCGGGACGGCTGGCGCTGGTGGCGCTCGCGATCGGCGTACCCCTCTATGTGGCCGGCGCCCTCGACACCGGCCCGCACCCGCACGTGGCGACCTGGGTGCCCGGCGGCCTGACCTGGATGTACGTGCTGCTGCCGCTCCCGCTCGGTTACCTGCTCCTGTGGCTCGGCGGCGTGCTCCCGGTGCGTCTCGGGGTGCGTAACGACATCTCGTACGGCGTGTACATCTACGCCTGGCCGATGCAGCAGCTGCTCGCGGTCCTCGGGGGGCAGCGGCTGGGGCTGACCGCGTTCACCCTGCTCGCGGTTGCGATCACCGTGCCGATGGCCTGGTTGTCGTGGACGTTGGTGGAGAAGCGCGTGCTGCGGCTGAAGGACCTCGGCCGCACGCCGGCGCCGGTGGCGGGATGAGCACCGCGGACCCGCTCGCGGCTCGGCGCACGGGCAAGCCGTTCTCGCGTCGCACCGACCGGCCGGAGTGGGCGGCGACCTGGCTGCAGCGAGCCATCGGCGCCGGCCTGTGCCTGCTGGTGCTCGGCATCCTGGTGCACCCGCAGACGCCCAACAACGGCTACGACCGGTGGGTGGTGACCCTCGCGACCCTGCTGATCGCCGCTGCGGCGTGGTTCGTGCCCCGCCGACTGCGACCGGTCGGGACGCCCTGGGACCCCCGCCGTTGGACGCGGATCGGAGCGGCGACGTGGTGCGCGGGTGGCGTGCTCGCTCTCTACGAGGCGTACTTCAGCGGCTACCACGTGTCGTGGGACGCCGGCGTGGTCAAGCAGGCCGCGCAGCTGCCGCGCGCGCAGTTCACCCCCTTCCTCGTGCAGTACTTCTCGCGGTTCCCCAACAATGCCGCCCTGATGGCGGTCGACCGCCTCGTGTGGCACGTGCAGCACGCCACCGGGGTGGGTTTCGACGCGTCGTACGCCCTGCTCAACTCCGTGCTCTTCCTGATCGCCTCGGGGCTGCTCTATCTGACGGTGCGTGTCGTCCGGGGTGCGGCGTGGGCCGTGGTCGCGTTGCTGCTGATGGACTTCCTGGTCGGCGCATCGGCGTGGATGAGCGTGCCGTACACCGATCTGCTGGCGCTCTGGACGCCGATCGGTGCGGTGCTGCTGCTCATCGCCACGCTCCGGTCGAGCGGCTGGCGCGGCCCGGTCCTCGCGGCACTCGCCGGCGTTGCGCTGGGCATCGGCTACCAGGTCAAGGTCACGCCGGTCGTCGGTCTGGTCGCGTTCGCGATCACCGCGCTGTTCGCGGCGATGCGCCGCGGGCGCGCGGGCCGGCTCGTGCTGCTCGGCGCGGTGGCGGCCGCCGTCCTCGCCTTCCTCGCGGCCTCATCGCTCACCTCGACCGCGTCGGAACGGTTGAGCGGTGCCGAGCCGCTGACCTCGAGTCACGCCGCGTCGCCGATCGTCTACATGGCGCAGGGGCTGCGCGTGCAGTACATCCCCGACGACCGGATCAAGATGATCGGCGGGTACGACGGCGCCATCGACCGCGGCACGTACGACATGACCGGCGAGCAGCAGGCGAGGGTCGCGCGGGCGGCCATCTCGCGGCGGTTGCGGGAGCTGGGTCCGGGCGGCCTGGTGCGTTTCGAGGCGAACAAGATGGCGTTCAACTGGGGCGACGGCATGTTCTGGGCGCACGGGGAGGGCCTGGACATGAGTCGGCCCCCGACGCGCACCGGAGCTGCCGCCCGCCCGGCGGTGGCCTGGAGCTTTCCAGGGCACGGGCTCTACCGCCTACACGTGGACCTGGCGAACACGGTGTGGTTCGGACTCCTGCTGCTGACCGGGCTCGGCCTGCTTCGCAGCCGGTACTCCCCGGAGGTGCTGCTCCTCGCCCTGACCGTGGTGGGGATCGCGGTGTTCGTGCTGCTCTTCCAAGGCCGTTCGCGGTATCTGCTCGGGCACGTCCCGGTCCTGATCGCCCTGGCGTGCGCGCTCGTACCGCACCGAGCGGCGCACCGAACGGCGGTAGACGGGCGACGCGGCAGCCCCGTTCGCTCGCGACCCGCCGTTAGCATGGCGACGCCGATCCGCTGGTCGGCGGGACGGGCGACGACAAGGGACACAACGTGACGAAGCGGGCCCTGATCCTCGGGATCACGGGGCAGGACGGGTCCTACCTCGCGGAGTTCCTGCTCGGCAAGGGGTACGAGGTGCACGGCATCATCCGCCGGGCCTCGACCTTCAACACCCACCGGATCGATCACCTCTACCAGGACCCGCACGAGGACGCGCCGCGGATGATCCTGCACTACGGGGAGCTTTCCGACGGGGTGCGTCTGCTGCGGCTGCTCTACGACATCCAGCCCGACGAGGTCTACAACCTGGCGGCCCAGTCGCACGTGCGGGTCAGCTTCGACGAGCCGGTCTTCACCGGCGACGTCACCGGCCTGGGCGCCTCCCGCCTGCTCGAGGCGGTCCGGATGAGCGGCGTGCACTGCCGCTACTACCAGGCGTCCACCTCCGAGCTGTACGGCGCGACGCCGCCCCCGCAGGACGAGGACACCCCCTTCCACCCGCGATCGCCGTACGGCGCGGCGAAGCTCTACGCGTACTGGATGACGCGCAACTACCGCGAGGCCTACGACATGTACGCCGTCAACGGGATCCTCTTCAACCACGAGTCCCCGCGCCGGGGCGAGACGTTCGTGACGCGCAAGATCACCCGTGCGGTCGCGCGCATCAAGGCGGGCACCGAGCACGAGGTCTTCCTCGGCAACCTGGACGCGGTCCGCGACTGGGGGTACGCGCCGGAGTTCGTCGAGGGGATGTGGCGGATGCTGCAGGCCGACACCCCGGAGGACTACGTGCTCGCGACCGGGCAGCCCTGCAGTGTGCAGGAATTCGTGGAGACGGCGTTCTCGCACGCAGGGCTGGAATGGCAGGACCACGTGCGGTTCGACGAGCGCTATCTGCGCCCCTCCGAGGTCGACGCGCTCGTCGGGGATCCCGGCAAGGCCGAGCGTGAGCTGGGCTGGAAGGCGCGCGTGCACTCCGACGAGCTTGCTCGGATCATGGTCGATGCGGACATCGCGGCGCTGGCGCACGAGGGCGGCGCGTGGATCGACCAGGCGGTCGTGCCGCAGTGGCCGACGCTGCGGTCGGTGACTCCGTGAGCATGGTGACGTTGTGACGTCTGTTGTCCCAGCGGTTGAATTGCATGGTTCGCGCATTGTCGTCACCGGTGGGCGCGGATTCCTCGGCGGGCACGTCGCCGATGCGCTGCGCGAGCGTGGCGCGGACGTGGTGCCCCTCGGCTCGGCCGACTACGACTTGCGCGAACAGGCCGCGGTACGAGCCTTGTACGCCGACCACGTGCCGGATCAGGTGGTGCACGTGGCCGCTGCGGTCGGCGGGATCGGCGCCAACGTCGCCAACCCCGGTCGGTTCCTCTACGAGAACGCGCTCATGGGGCTGATGCTGCTGGAGGAGGGCCGACGCGCTGGTTTGGGCAAGTTCGTGCTGGCCTCCACCACCTGCACGTACGCGACGGATGCCCCGCTGCCGTTGCGGGAGGACGACATCTGGTCGGGGCCGCCCGCCCCGGCCACGGGCGCGTACGGGATGGCCAAACGCCTGCTGCACGAGGCGTGCGAGACCTACCACCGCCAGTACGACGTCGACTCCGCGGTGCTCGTGCTGTCCAACCTCTACGGACCGCGCGACCACTTCGACGGGCAGGGCACCCACGTGATGCCAGCGTTGATCCGGCGGTACGCCGACGCGGTCCGCGACGACGCGGCGTACGTGACCAACTGGGGCAGCGGGCGCGCGACCCGGGAGTTCCTGCACGTGCGGGACGGGGCCCGGGCGGTGGCGCTGGCGTGCGAGACACCGGTCGGCCCGGCGCCGATCAACGTCGGCACGGGGATCGAGACCTCCATCGCCGAGCTCGCCGCGCTGGTGCAGAACTCTGTCGGGTACACCGGTGAAGTGCAGTGGGACACAACAAAACCCGAGGGTCAGCCGACGCGCTACAGCGACGTGACGCGCGCCCGGGAGCTGCTCGGGTTCACGGCGCGGGTGCCGTTGGCGGAGGGCGTACGGGAGACCGTCGAATGGTTCCTCGCACATCAGCCCGCGGAGGTCTGAGATGGCGATCGCGCGCCCGGGCGACGGCATGCAGGGCGCGATCCTGGGCCCGCTGAAGAGCAGGGCTCTCGGTCTGCTGCGCCGCGGCGACCGCGACATCATGTGGACGATCCCGGGACTCGGGCTCGGCAACTTCCTCTACCAGTGGCTGTGGGCGCACGCCGGTCAGCAGCAGGGCCTGGACCGCCGGGTGCTGGAGCAGCCCGAGATGCGGGAGTGGTACGACGTCTTCCCCGGGGTGCGGGAGCGCCTGATCATCCCGCGCTCCCAGTTGCGGCTGACCGATCGGCGGACCGCCGGCAGTTACAGCGTCTTCGCCGACAACAGCCCGGGCGAGATCGACGCCTTCGCGCGGGACCTGCTGCTGACCGCGCCCGTCTTCACCGACACCCTGCCGGCGCCCGCGACGAGCGCCGACCTGGTGCTGCACATCCGGCGCGGCAGCTACTACAACGACCCGTCGCTGAGGCGCTACTACGGGATGGATGTGCCCGGCTACCTCCGCGTGGCACTCGACGGCAGCACCCGGCAGGATGGCCCGATCAGCCGGATCACCGTGCTGTCCAACGACCAAGCCTGGTGCCGTGACCAGCTCGGCTGGCTGGATGAATACGCGGGCACCGTGCGGCACGGCGACCCGTCGGCGTCGGCCGCGGAGGACTTCCGCGATCTTGCGCTGGCCCGGCGCAGCGTGCTCGGCAACTCCACGTTCGCCTACTGGGCGGGATACCTGTCCAACGTGATCCACGGCGACAACCACGCGCAGGTGTGGGCGCCGCTCTTCCACATCCGCGAACCGAAATGGCAAGCCGTGCAATTGGATCCGCGGTGGAGCATCGTCGGCGACATCCCCGGCGGGTGGGAGGAGAAGGCGTGAGCACGCTGATCCTGCTCACCGCGGCGGTGACGCCCGATCCGGCGTTTCTGGCGAACGACGCGTCGTTCCGGATGACGCTCGCCGACCCGCAGGAGCGGGCCGGGCAGTACCGCGCCGCCGTCGAACACTGGCACCGCGTGGCGCAGGCTGTCGGAGGTCAGGTCGCCGTGGTCGAGACCTCCGGTGCCGAGCCGGCTGATGTGACGCGGCGTACTGATGTGGGGTTCGTGTCGTACGACGTGCCCGCCGGACTCGCCGCGGGCGGCAAGGGCGCGATCGAGGCCGCGGCGATCGACCACGCGCTGGTGACGCTCGACCCGTCGCCCGACACCGTGTTGGTCAAGGTCACCGGACGCTTGTTGGTGCAGAACGCTGCGCAGCTGATCGGCCCGGTCGGCGGCGCGACGGTGCAGGTGCGGCGCAGCGTCGACCGCGTCTTCGCCGACACCCGCTTCGTGGTCACGACGGTCGGCACCTGGCGGGAACACCTGTCAGGCATGGGCGTGGAGGTCGACGACGACCACGGCCGATGGCTGGAGCGGGTCGCTGCCCAGCGCCTGATCCTCGGTGAGTACGCCGGCGGCCTCACGGTGCAGCGCTTCCCCGACCCTCCACGGTTTGCCGGGTCGTCAGGCACGACGGGGGCGCCGTACGACGGCTGGCGCGCACGCGTCGTACCCCCTGTGGTGCAGCGCAAGGCCGAGGGCGCGGTGCGCCGGCTGCTCGGCGGACGGCTGGTCTGAGGTGGCGCGCAACGCCCTGCTGCTGAGCGGAGCGGACCTGGCCCGCTGGCGCCGTGAGCATGCTGCGGGTGATCGCCCAGCGGCTCTGCCCTACGGTGCAGAGGCGTTGGAGCAGAACGGTTTCCGGGTCGACGGCGTGCGGTTGAGTGAACGGCCAGCGGCGACGAAGGTCCGCGACGTGGTCGAGCACCGACTCGGTGTACCTGTGGCACGCACCGTGAAGGGCGCAGCGAAGGTGGCTCGCGCCAATCTGGTGATCGCCTCTCTGGAGCGCGAGGCGATCGTGATGTCCGCGCTGCGACGCGCGCACGTGCCGCCCTACCGACGTGCCCCGCTCGTGGCGCTGACCTGCTGGCTCGCCGACGATGCCCGCGGCGCCGACGAAGCGACCCGCGCACAGCTGCGGTCCCGCTTCGCGCACGTCGACGCGTTCGTCTACTGGAGCCGCAACCAGACACCGATCCTGCGCGAGCTCGGGATCCCCGACCGCAAGCTGGTGCCGGTGGGCTTCTGCGCGGACGCCGACTACTTCACCCCGGATCCCGCCGTGCCCCAGGACATCGACCTGCTGGCGGTCGGTCAGGACGGCGGACGCGACTACGCGACGCTCTTCGACGCGGTGCGGGGCACGGACCTCGTCGTCGACATCGTCTGCCCCGTGAGCTACCTGCCCCCGAACATCCCGCAGGACAACGTGCGACTGCACGGCGTCGTCGACAGCAGGGCGTACGCCGCCATGCTGCGCCGCGCAAAGGTGGTGGTCGTGCCGACGCACGAGCGCGCGTACCCGACGGGGCAGAGCGTGGCGCTCGAGGCGAGCGCGACCGGCGCGTGCGTCGTCGTCACCGGCTCGACGCCGTTGCGCGAGTACTTCACGGATGGGCAGGACGCACTCCTGGTCGATGTGCACGATCCCGCCGACCTGCGAGCGCGACTGCGGCAGGCCCTCGCCGACGAGGCGTTGCGTCGACGGGTGGGCACGGGCGCGCGGGCGAACGTGACCGGCCGCTTCACCGCCGACATCATGTGGCGCGACATCCTCGCCGCCCTGCGCGATCGCGCCCTGCTGCCCGCCTGAACCCGTGCTGCGTATGTACGGGGAGGAGATGCGGTGCGACACGTCCCTGCGACGCCAGCATCAGCGCGGATCTCCTTCTGTGTACCCGCCGCCCTCACGTACGGCGCAGGAGCCGTTTGGCCAGTGGGGCGGCCTGGTGGAGCCGGTCCTCGATGAAGCCGTAACGCTGCTTCCAGTGCTGCAGCGTGTTCCACTGCGCGCGACGGATCCGGATCAGCTGCTCGATGTTGTCCAGGTAGTACTGCGGGTGCGCGCGGATGACCTCGGCCAGCGCGCGCACCGTGTCCTCCTCGGCCATCGCTCCGGTGATCGAGTCCGACCGCTGCCGGTAGTGGTAGAGCACCCGGTCCAGCCGGTACGCCGTGCGGCCCAGTTCGAGGATGGACAGCCACAGGTCGTGATCCTCCAGGCGCACCTGGTGGTATCCCCCGACCGCAGCCCAGTCCTCCTTGCGGAACATCGAGCAGGCGGGAATCTGGTTGCCGGTCAACATGATTCCGACGTCGAACTGCCCCAGCTCCCAGGGCCCGGTGATCGCGCCGAACAGGTCGGCGCGCGGGTAGACGATGCCCAGCTCGGGACGCGCGTCCAGCTCGGCCGCGGCGAGGGCGGCGTACTCGGGCTCCACGATGTCGTCGGCGTCGACGGGCAGGATGTACGCGCCGCGTGCGGCGGCGATGCCGGTGTTGCGAGCGCCGGGCAGGCCCTGGTTCTCCTGGTGGATGACCCTGACGCCGAGTGCCTCCACCTCGTCGAGCACCCCCAGCGTGGCGTGATCGGTGGAGCCGTCGTCGACGACGATCACTTCGAGGTCCGGGTGGGTCTGGGCGAGCGTGGATCTGACCGACTCGCGCAGGTAGGCACCGTCGTTGAAGCAGGCGGTCACGATCGTGACCGCGTTCGAGGGCGCCGAGTCGCTCATGGACACATGATGGCAGTGGGTGGCGGCGCAGCAGAATTTCGTATTCCAGTCCCCGGTCAATCATCAAGATGCGACCATGCACTCCGACGTTGAACCGTCAACTACCGGGGTGGGGAATCCAATCATGATGCTGGAATGCGCTTGCCGAGCGCGCGTCGGGGACGCCTTCCCTGCGGTGGCGCAGTGAACGTAAGACATCTTGCGCACTCTTCGCTGGAGAAGGTACGACGGGGAGAGCGCACCGTTCTGTGGACGCCGGCGAACCTGGGAATGGGTAACCACTTCTATCTGTGGCAGAAGGCCATTCTCGAACAGGCGGCCGGACGTGATTGGCGTGTCCTCGTCAGACCCGAGATGGCGCACTGGCGCTCGGAATGGCCGGAATCGGATCCGGCGCTCATCGACCGGGTCGATGTCGGCTTCTTCGACCGCCGAGTCATGGGGTTCCATCAGGCGTACGGCGACGACTTCACTTCCGACCAGAACGACCGGTTCTGCACGGACATCTTGCTGAAGAGACTCGATCCGAGGCCGGTGCCCGACGACACGGTTGTCGTCAATGTCCGGCGTGGGGACTATTACTCCGACGGCACCTTCCGGGGGAACTACTCCTTCGATGTGAGGGAGTACCTGGCGGAGGCGATGAAGGTCGCGCGGGAACTCGCACCCGTGAGACACGCGATCCTGGTATCAGATGATCCGCAGTGGTGTGAGATCAAAGTGACGCCGCAACTTCTGGCGGTGGAAAGAGTGAGCGTCCTCACCGCGAGCGGACCCATTCAAGCGCTGGAGCAGCTTGCGGGCGCCGAAAGACTGATCCTCACGAATTCGACCTTCTCGTACTGGGGAGCGTATTTGTCCACTGCCGTGCACCGTTCCAATCACTCTGCCGTGATCGCACCCCGCTTCCACAGTCGGGCGGTTCGGGGCGGACGTGCCTGGCAACTGGACCCGCGGTGGACCGTGATCGAGGACATCCCCGGAGGGTGGGACGGCTGAGCTACGGAACGATGACGCCGGTGTCCTCGACCTTTGCCTCCAGGTTGGCCAGCTCGACCAGACGTGCGAAGTGGGCGTTGTCGGCGCGCACCTGCTCGAACGTGCCGCGCGAGGCGACCTGGCCGTCCTCGAGGAAGACGATCTGGTCGCAGCCGCGCACCGTGCTCAACCGGTGCGCCACGATCAGGATGGTGATCTGCCCGTGCAGTGCCTGCATCGTCTGGGTGATCTTGTGCTCCGTGATGTTGTCCAGCGCCGAGGTGGCCTCGTCGAGCACCAGCAGTTTCGGCGCGTTGTAGAGCGCGCGGGCGATCCCGAGCCGCTGCCGCTGACCGCCGGACAGCTTGCCGCCCCACTCGCCGACCGGCGCCTGCAGGCCACCGGGCAGCTCCGCGAGCAGGTCCGTGAGCTGCGCCTGCTGCACCGCGCGGCGTACCCGCTCCAGGTTCTCCGGCGTGGGGTCGTCGCCGAAGAGCACGTTCTCCTCGACGGTGCCGTCCAGCGGGACGACCTCCTGCGGTACGACGGCCAGGTTGCGTTGCCAGCCCCGTACGTCGCCCGCAATGTCCTGTCCGTCGGCGAGGATCGCGCCGCCGGTCGGGGTGTGCAGCCCGAGGATGAGGTCGACGAGGGTGGACTTGCCGGCGCCGCTGCCGCCGACGAGCGCGACCGACGTACCGGCGGTCACGTCGAGGTCGACGCCGCGCAGCACCTCCTTGTCGGTGCCGCCGTACGTGAAGCGCAGGTCGTCCAGCCGCAGTGTGTGTTCGAACGGCATCGCCGTGGCAGGGGTTTGGTGGCGCGTGGTGATGCGCTGCGCGTCGTGCGTCTCGGTGATCACCGACTGCAGTCCGATGCTGCCGACCCGGATCGAGGAGAGGGACGCCAGCGCGGCGGTCATGCTGGGCAGGATCCGGAAACCGGCGACTGCGAAGAGCGCGAGCATGCTGACCGCGCGCGAGGACTCCGAGCGGCTGAAGAGGACGACGGTCATCAGCGCGATGCCGACGATGAAGACGATCTCCAGGACGTAGCGCGGCAGTTCGCCGAGGAACGTCGAGGTGCGACTAGCGCCGGCGGCGTCGCGCTGCACCCGGTGATATCGGCCGAGGAAGTACTCGGAGTTGTCCTTGAGCTTGATGTCCTTGATCGAGGCGAGCGGCTCCACCGACACCCGGAACATCGCCTCGGACGCGTTGAGCGCGCGGGCGCCCGCCTCTGAGGCGTAGCGGCGGGTGAGCAGGTAGAGCGTCGTGCCGGCCACCGCGAAGTAGGCCAGCATGATCAGCGCCGGCACCGGCATGATCACCACCAGCGAGATCAGGATCGCCACGATGGTGACGGCCGAGGTGATCACGTTGATCACGCCGAGGACGACGCCGTTGTAGACCGCGCCGACCGCGCCGCCGCTCATCCGCAGGAACTCCGCGGTCGTGCGCTGCAGGTGCAGGGAGTACGGGGCGTGCAGGAAGTAGCGGAAGAGCGACTCCGACGTCTCGGCCTCCTGCAGGTTGACGAAGCCGAGCACCCACCACCGGAAGGCGATCACCGCGACGCCCTTGCAGACGTAGGTCACCAGCAGCACCACCGCCAACCAGATCGCCACGGTGTTCTTGTCGTCGGTGCCGAAGACGTCCGCGGCGGACCCGAGCGGGCCGAACGACGGCGTCGTACCGGTCAGCACCTCCATCAGCGGAAGCACCGTGGCGACCGCCAGGATCTCCGCGAACGCCTGCACGATGGACCCGGCCAGGGCGGCCGCGAGCTTCAGCCTGGTGCGCGGCGAGAACAGCACCATGACGTCCCTGGGGATTCCGAGCACGGCGACCTTCGCTGGGGCGGGACGGGGCAGGGCGCGCGGGTGCGCACCGGCGACATCGTACGCAGTGCACGGTCCCGGCAGCGGGTTACGACGGGGTGCCTGCAAGCGCCGGCACACCGCCGCGGACACCTACGATGTGCCGCATGGTTTCGGTCACGAACGCTCAGGTCGATGACCTGCCGGGGTGGTTCTTCCCCATGGACATGGAGCTCTTCCGTGTGCATCTGGCCCGCAGTGCACAGGACGGGCCGGGCGACCTGGCCGAGCTGGGCGTCTACCTCGGCAAGAGCGCGACATTGATCGGCGGCGACCTGGCTCCGGGCGAGACCTTCACCGTCATCGACCTCTTCGGCGACGCCGCGGGTGACGAGCGCAACCTGGAGGAGAACACCGACCAGTACCCGGAGCTGACCCGGGCGCAGTTCGAGTCCAACTACCGCGCGCTGCACGGCGAGCTACCGGTGATCGTGCAGGACTACAGCGAGAAGATCGTCGACCACGCGGCGCACGGCACCCACCGCTTCGTGCACATCGACGCCTCGCACCTCTACGAGCACGTCGTGAAGGACATCGCGGCCGCGCGCACCCTGCTGCGGCCCGACGGCGTCGTGGTCTTCGACGACTACCGCTCGGCGCACACGCCGGGCGTCTCCGCGGCCGTCTGGGAGGCGCGGGAGTCCGGCCTGCGGCCGATCGCCGTGTCCGAGGTGAAGATGTACGCCACCTGGGGTGACCCGGCGCCGTACACCGAGGCGGTGCTGTCCTGGGTGCGCGACTCGGAGTTCGCGCACGAGATGCACCGGATCGGCGACGACGACGTGGTGCGCGTCTTCGGCGGGCACGGCTCCGCTGAGCCGGTGTGGTTGCCCTGGGTGCCGCCCAGGTTCGCCCCGCAGTTCTCGGCCGCCGTGACCGCCGTACGCGGCTTCACCCGGCGCGGCCGCACGGGCGCCGTGGCCTGAGGCACGCCCATGAGAACCCTGCGTCGGGGAGCGCAGCAGGTGAAGCACCGGGCGTTCGTGGTGTGGAGACGTCTGCCGTTGTCGCAGCGGGTCATCCGCGCCAACGACGCGCGGTGGAGGCGGCACTTCGCGAACCGGCCGTACGTCTACGACCCCGCCCAGCACGCACACACGTTCCTGGCCGAGCCGCCCCCGGCGGAGGGCGGGCCCAGCGAGCTGCCGCGGGTGATCTGGTGCGTGTGGACCGGTGACAACCCGCTGACCGAGAACCGGGAACGCGGGCTGGCGAGCCTGCGCGACCGGCACGTCGGCACCGACGTGCGGGTGCGGCTGGTCACCCCGACCGACCTGGACCAGTGGCTGGTCGAGGGGCATCCGCTGCACCCGGCGTACGGGTTCCTCTCCCTCAACCACCGCTCGGACTACCTGCGCGCGTACCTGATGCACCACCACGGCGGCGGCTACTCCGACATCAAACCCACCCCGCGCAGCTGGGCCGACAGCTTCGACCTGCTGGCAGCGCACCCGGAGCGCTGGGCGCTGGGCTATCCCGAGCTGTCGTCGTCGCTGTGCGCGCAGCTGCCCGGCGCGTACGGGCGCCTTGTCAAGCACCACTTCCCGCTCTTCATCGGCAACAGCGCGTTTATCTACCGCTCGCACACGCCGGTGACCGCCTCCTGGCTCGCCGCGCTCGAGCGCGATCTGGACGCGGCCGCCGAGCAGCTGCGGGCCCACCCCGGTGGCACGTGGGGTCGGACGCCGGGCTACCCGCTGCGATGGGGGCAGCTGATGGCCGACATCGGGCAGCCACTGCAACTGAAGTACCACGGCCGATTCCTGCAGGACGCACGGATGCAGCCGGCCTTCGTGGACTACCGCTGACCCGCCTCCGCCGAGTGGCATACCTATCTTTCGAGTGGCGCACTTGTAGGTATGCCACTCGAGGAGTTCCTACGCCACTCGGGGCGACGGCGGGTGGGTAGCCTGCAGGCCATGTCGCTCGACGCCACCGTCATCGTCCCCACCCTGGGCGGTGCCGAGCGTCTGCCGCGGCTGTTCGCGGCGCTGGAGGAGCAGGTCGGCACGGCGTACGAATGCGTCGTCGTGCTGGACGGCGAGGTCGACGACTCTGCCACCGTCGTGCAGGCCTGGTCGACCCGAATCCCGGTGCGAACCGTGGTCTTCCAGGAGAACCAAGGCCGATCGGCAGCCCTGAACGCCGGTCGCGCGGCAGCGCAGGGCAGGGTGCTGATCCGGTGCGACGACGACCTCGCGCCCGCCCCGGAGTTCGTGGCGAGGCACGTCGCGCACCACGCCGGACCGGAGCCGGTGGGCATCGTCGGCATGTGCCCCGAGGTCTTCCCCGACAACGCCTACGTACGCGCGTACGGGAACGCCAACGACCACCTCGTGCGCGAGAGCAGCTACGCGCTGTCAGCGGAGGAGGGCTGGCGGCGCTGGTCGGCCAACGTCTCGGTCACCGACGAGACCTGGGACCGGGTCGGGCCGTACGACGACGCGTTCCGGGTCTACGGGTGGGAGGACATCGACTGGGGATACCGACTGCACCTGCTCGGCATCCCCGTGCTCGTGCCCCGTGATCTCAAGGCGCCGCACCACAATCCGGCCACCAGCGCGACCGAGCGAGCGGAGCGGGCGTACCACTCCGGCGCCTCCCGCCGGGTGTTCGAGGCCAAGCACGGACGGGATGCGCTGGGCGCCGATCGGCTGGCGATGAACTCACCGTGGAACGTCGCGGTGCGGGCGACAGGGGGTGTCCTGCGATCGGACCGGGCGGTGCGGGCGGTCGGACGCGGCGTCGACGGGCTGCTCCCGCGAGTGCCACCGTCCGTGGGGCACAAGCTGGTAGCACTACTCGTAGAGGGATCCGGTGCTGCCGCGAGGCGCTGAAACGTCACGAGTAGCGTGCGGTGCATGGTCAGTGACATCCCGGCATACACCCTGAACGACGAGAACATGGTCCCCGCAATCGGTTTCGGCTCCTACCCGCTGAAGGGCGAAGACGGCACCACCGCCATGGTCAGCGCGATCGAGGCGGGCTACCGGCTGCTCGACACCGCAGTCAACTACGAGAACGAGGCCGAGGTCGGCGAGGCGATGCGGCGCAGCGGGCTCCCGCGCGAGCAGCTGCAGGTCACCACCAAGATCCCCGGCCGCCACCACGGGTACGACGATGCGCGCACCTCGATCCGCACGTCACTGCAGACGCTCGGCGTCGACTACATCGATCTGCACCTGATCCACTGGCCGAACCCGAGCGTCGGGAAGTTCCGCGAGGCGTGGCGCGCGCTGGTCGACGCGCGCGAGGAGGGGTTGGTGAAATCGATCGGCGTCTCCAACTTCACGCCGGAATTCCTGCGCGCAATCATCGACGACTCCGGTGTCACCCCCGCCGTCAACCAGATCGAGCTGCACCCGTACTTCCCGCAGGAGCAGATGCGCGCGGTGCACGCCGAGCTCGGCATCCGCACCGAGGCCTGGAGCCCGATGGGCAAGCGGCAGGCGCCGTTCACCGAGGACGCGGTCGCCGCGCCCGCGCGGGCGTACGACGTGTCACCCGGCCAGGTGATCATGCGCTGGCACTACCAGCTCGGCAGCCTGCCGATCCCCAAGTCGGCGACGCCGAAGCGTCAGCGGGCCAACCTGGACGTCTTCGGCTTCGAGTTGAGCGACGCCGAGATGGCCGCGATCACCGCCCTCGGCCGGCCGGACGGGCGTCTCTTCGGCGGCGACCCGGAGACGCACGAGGAGATGTAGGAAGGCGCGCGCTCTATAGAGCGCGCGC
>NZ_JAGEKR010000017.1 GCF_017565405.1 Allobranchiibius sp. CTAmp26 | reverse complement strand
CGACCGCAGCGAGCCCCGTTCCTACGGCAACCGCGACGATCGGCCCAGCTACAAGCGCGACGACCGCGGCGGCGAGCGCCGCACCCCGAGCAACCGGGACGACCGGCCCGGCTACAACCGGGACAACCGCAGCGACCGCAGCGAGCCCCGTTCGTATGGCAACCGGGATGACCGCCCGTCGTACAACCGTGCCGACCGTGCCGACCGCGGCGAGCGCCGGACGCCGAGCAATCGCAGTGACCGGCCCAGCTACAACCGCGACGATCGCGGTGAGCGCCGCTCATCCGGCGACCGCGAGGACCGTCCGAGTTACAACCGCGGGCCCCGCGACGAGCACCGGTCCAGCCGCCCGCGCAGCGATGAGCGCACCTACCCACGCACCGACCACCGCTCAGAGCCGAAGGCAGATTCAGACGTGACCCAGCAGATCGCCCCCATCGACACCGCCCCGGCGGCTCCCGAGACGCCGGCGGTGCAGACGTCCGACGCCCCCAACGGGTTCGAGGCGCTGGGCCTGCCCGAGCCGCTCGTCCGCCGGCTGGCCCGCGACGGCATCACCACGCCGTTCCCGATCCAGGAGGCCACGATCCCGGACGCGCTCGCTGGGCGCGACGTGCTCGGCCGCGGCCGCACCGGTTCGGGCAAGACGCTGGCCTTCGGCCTGCCGGCCCTGACCCGACTCGCCCAGGGAGGCAAGGCGCGTCCGCAGTGCCCCCGCGCGATCGTGCTGGTGCCGACCCGTGAGCTCGCGATGCAGGTGAGCGACGCGCTGCAACCGCTGGTGCACGCCATCGGGCTGCACCACAAGCTCGTGGCTGGTGGCATGCCCTACGAGCCGCAGCTGCAGGCATTGGCGCGTGGCGTCGACCTGCTGATCGCGACCCCCGGTCGCCTGATGGACCTCATCGACCGCGGCGCGGCCGACCTGTCCCGGGTCGAGATCGCGGTGCTGGACGAGGCCGACCACATGGCCGAGATGGGATTCCTGGAGGACATCACCACGATCCTGGACGGCGTCCCCGCCGGCGGTCAGCGGCTGCTCTTCTCCGCGACCTTGGACCGCGGCATCGACACCGTCGTCGACCGCTACCTGATCGACCCGGTCACCCACTCCACTGACGACGGCACGGTGAGCATCTCCAACATGGCGCACCACGCGCTGCTCATCGAGCCGCGCGACAAGAAGATCGTCACGGCCGAGGTCGCCAACCGCGAAGGTCGCACCGTGGTGTTCTCCCGCACCAAGCTCGGCGCCGACCGCATCGCGAGCGAGCTGCGCGAGCAGGGCGTCCTGGCCGCCGCACTGCACGGCGGTCTGAACCAGGGTCAGCGCAACAAGGTCCTCAGCGCGTTCAAGGACGGCCGCATCCCCGTCCTCGTCGCGACGGACGTCGCCGCGCGCGGCATCCACGTCGACGACGTCGGTGTGGTGCTGCAGGTCGACCCGCCCGCCGACCACAAGGACTACCTGCACCGGGCCGGACGTACGGCGCGTGCGGGCGAGGCCGGCACCGTCGTCACCCTCGCCCTGCCGCACCAGCGCAAGGCCGTCACCCGCCTGCTGGAGCAGGCGGGTGTGGAGTCGGGTCTGCAGCGTGCCCGTCCGGGAGACGAGGTCATCCGGGCGACCGGTGGGCGCACCCCGCAGGAGCGCGCCATCTCCGACCAGGACCTGCACCGCATCCTCACCCCCAAGCGCGAGCCGGGGCGTGGCGGCGGCGGCCGAGGCGGTCCCAGCCGTGGCGGCAGCGGGCGTCCGGGCAACTACCGAGGCGGCCCCGGTGGCGGCTCCGGTCGTCGTAACGACGGGCCTTACCGAGGTCGGCCGAGGGGCTGACCCTCGACTCTCGCGCGGGGCAGAATGAGCGGCATGGACGATCTCACCGGTCGACTGCTCATCGCGTCCCCGCGCGAGGGTGTCGGCAGCGAGGACGACACGGACGTCGATGTCTTCGACCGCAGTGTGGTGCTCGTCCTTCACCACGACGACGACGGTGCGCACGGGCTGGTGCTCAACCGGCCCCTGGCTGCCGACGTCGACTCCGTTCTGCCCGGCTGGCAGGAGCACGTCAACGCGCCTCCGCTGATCTTCCAGGGCGGCCCGGTGTCGTTGGACACCGCGCTGGGTCTGGTGCGGATGCCGGGGACGACGGAGTCGGTGGGCATCAAGCGCTTGTTCGGGGCGGTCGGCCTGGTCGACCTCGATGCGCCGCCGCTGGTCGTCGTCCCCGAGGTCGCCGGTATCCGGATCTTCGCCGGGTACGCCGGGTGGTCCGGCGGGCAGCTCGAGGGTGAGATCGACACGGGATCCTGGTTCGTCGTCGACGCCGAGGCCGAGGACGCGTTCACCCTCCAGCCGGGCGACCTGTGGGCCAGGGTCCTGCGACGTCAGCGCGGCACGCTGCGCTTCCTCGCGTCGTACCCGCCGGATCCGTCGCTGAACTGACCGCGCGCTCGCGGTAGCAGCGGCGTCACCCGGGCGACGGAATCTACAATCCTGGGATGACGTCACCCCTGGATCGACCTGATACCCCGCCCAGCCCGCTCGAGCAGCCGAGCGGCCCGGGTACCTCCACATCGGTCCTGGAGCGCGAGGAAGTGGTCCACCAGGAGCAGGAGCCCGGTGACCACGAACGATTCGCGCACTACGTCCGCAAGGAGAAGATCCTGGAGAGCGCACTCTCCGGCGAGCCGGTCACGGCGTTGTGCGGGAAGGTGTGGGTTCCTGGCCGGGACCCCGAGAAGTTCCCAGTGTGCCCGACCTGCAAAGAGATCTACGAAGGCATTCGGCCCCCTCAGGACGGTGGCGAGGGCAGCAGCTGAAACTGCGTGCGATCTCGTCATAGGAGCTACCCGGATCCGGGCGAATCATGCGCCAAATCAACAATGAACGAGATTGAGTCGCTTTGCTGAGCCACCTGTTGACTCCGGTGTGGTAGTGCGTGACGGTGGGAGGTAGCTGGGTGCCGACGACGGCGTCCACGTCCACGAAATGTTGGAGGCTCGAACCTCATGGTGAGCACAGATCAGATCAAGGACATCCAGGGCGGCAAGGCACTGGGCAGCGACGGCAGCAAGATCGGCTCCATCAGCCACATCTACCTCGACGATCGGTCGGGGGAGCCCGAGTGGGCCACCGTGCACACCGGTCTCTTCGGCACGTCCGAGACCTTCATTCCGTTGCACGACGCCCAGGTCGAGGGCAAGGACGTGAAGTTCCCCTACACCAAGGACAAGGTGAAGGACGCCCCCCGCGTCGACGCTGACCAGCACCTGGACGTCGACCAGGAGCAGGAGCTCTACAAGTACTACGGAGTCTCCTACGACGGTGATGACTCGGCCCGAGGCGACAACGCGAGTTCCGATCGGGGTCGCGACACCGCAGCAGGCACGGCAGCCGCCGGCACGGCAGCGGCCGGCACGGCTGCCGCGGGTACCGCCGCCGTCGCGGGTGGGCGCAGCCAGGGCGGCGACGGTCGAGCGACCGAGGGCGCCGACAACGCCTCGACCGACCGCGAGGCGGCCCTTGCGGGCGGCCCGACCACGGATCGCACCGACGACCATCACCGAGGCGAGGCGGCGGCGGTCGCCGACGACACGTCCCGCAGCGGTGGGGTCGCGGGTGACACCTCGCGTGCGGCGGCCGTGGGTGGCAACGAGACGGTCACGCGCTACGAGGAGCAGTTGCACGTCGGCACCGAGACCCGCGAGTCGGGCCGGGCACGGTTGCGCAAGTACGTGACCACCGAGGAGCAGACGGTCACCGTGCCGGTCTCGCACGAGGAGGTGCACGTCGAGCGCGTACCCGTCGCCGAGGGCACCGCCGCGACCGGTGACGCCTTCCAGGAGTCCGAACAGGAGGTGACCCTGCACGAAGAGGTGCCGGTCGTCACCAAGGAGGCCCATGCGGTCGAGGGCGTCCGGCTCACGACCGAGCAGGTTCGCGAGGACAGGCAGGTCACCGAGCAGGTCCGCAAGGAGCACATCGAGGTCGACGGCAAGGACATCGGCGAGACCGACAAGTGATCCCAGGGCTGCCCGGACGGGCGGCACCCGCGACGACGGCCCGGTGCATCAGCGCCGGGCCGTCGTTCCATTGACAGCACGGTGCCCGAGGGGGACTGTGAGCCCAGCGACGGGCCAACGAGGCCACGGCGCCCTTCTGCGGAGGTATGACCATGAGCGGTTCGGACCAGATGCCCGACGACGTCGAGGAGGCCGACGGCGGTCGGCGGGCCCACCCGGGTGGGACTGCCGCGTCGGGGGAGCAGAGCGACGGGGGCGGCACGCAGGAGCAGGGCGACACCCGGCACAGCGGGTACGCGCCCACCGACACCGATGCTCCCGAGGTGGCCGCGGCCGACGACACGGGCACCCCCGGTGGCACCGCGGCCAGCGGGGTGCAGAGCGAGGGCGGAGGCACCGTCGCAGCGGGCGGCCGCCGTCACAGCGGATGGGGACCCACCGACGGCGAGACTGCGGACCAGGACGCCGACGGCACCGATCCCGAGTGAAGCACTGAGGGGTTCGACGCGCCGGCGCGGGGCCGGTCAGGATCGTCGGCGGTCCTGGTTAGGGTTGTCGCCATATGAGTACCTCCGCCGCCTCGCACCTTTCACCGGCCTTCCCGGAGCGAGCGGCCTGGGGGACTGCGCACAAGCTGCGGGCCTGGCAGGCGGCGGCGCTGCAGAAGTACTTCGACGAGCAACCACGTGACTTCCTGGCTGTCGCCACCCCCGGCGCCGGCAAGACGACCTACGCGCTGCGGCTGGCGACCGAGTTGCTCGACCGCGGCATCGTCGCGCAGATCACCATCGTCGCGCCCACGGAGCACCTGAAGACCCAGTGGGCGGATGCCGCGGGCCGCGTCGGCATCCAGATCGACCCGCGATTCACCAACAGCCAGCAGGAGCACGCCTCCAGCTATCACGGGATCGCCGTGACCTACGCGGGCGTCGCCAGCCGGCCCGCGCTGCACCGGGCGCGGACGGCCGCCCGGCCCACGCTGGTGATCCTCGACGAGATCCACCACGGCGGCGACAACAAGTCGTGGGGCGATGCGATCCGGGAGGCGTTCGAGCCCGCCGTACGTCGGGTGGCCCTCACCGGAACGCCGTTCCGCTCCGACACCAGCCCCATCCCGTTCGTGCGGTACGAAGCGGGTGCCGACGGCATCCGACGCTCGGCCAGCGACTACTCCTACGGGTACGCCGAGGCGTTGCGCGACGGCGTGGTCCGCCCGGTCATCTTCATGGCGTACGGCGGCGCGATGCGGTGGCGCACCAGGGCCGGCGACGAGGTCGCCGCCAGATTGGGCGAGCCGCTCACCAAGGACCTCACCGCCTCGGCCTGGCGCACCGCACTGGATCCCGGCGGCGAATGGATCCCTTCGGTGCTGCGCGCCGCCGACACCCGACTGACCCAGGTGCGCCGACACGTGCCGGACGCCGGCGGTCTGGTGATCGCCTCCGACCAGACCAACGCGCGCGCCTACGCCCGGGTCCTCGCCGCGATCACGGGTGAGCAACCGGTCGTCGTGCTGTCCGACGACTCCGGTTCCTCCAGCCGTATCGAGGAGTTCGCGCAGGGCGAGCAACGCTGGATGGTCGCGGTCCGGATGGTGTCCGAGGGCGTGGACGTGCCCCGGATGTGCGTCGGGGTCTACGCCACCTCGGCTGCGACGCCCCTCTACTTCGCGCAAGCCGTCGGACGCTTCGTGCGAGCGCGCCGCCGGGGCGAGACCGCGAGCATCTTCCTGCCCAGCGTGCCCAACGTGCTGCAGCTCGCGGCCCGGCTGGAGGAGTCCCGCGACCACGCGCTGGACCGTCCGCGCACCGATGCCGACGACGGCCTGTGGAGCGAGGAGGAGGACCTGCTCGCCGCCGCCAACGCGAGCGAGCCCGTCCAGTCCGGCCAGGGCAGCTTCGAGGCGTTGGAATCGGACGCGGAGTTCGACCACGTGCTCTTCGACGCGCAGCAGTTCGGTCTCGGCGCGGCGCCCGGCAGCGCCGACGAGCAGGAGTACCTGGGGCTGCCGGGTCTGCTGGAGCCGGACCAGGTCACCCACCTGTTGCGGCAGCGGCAGGAACGCCAGGTGGGTGCCCAGCCGCCGGTGCCGGTCGCGGCACACCGGGCCCTCGCGGCACAGCGCAAGGAGCTCAACTCCCTGGTGTCCGCCTACGCCCGCAAGACCGGCGAGCCGCACGCGAAGCTGCACAGCGAGTTGCGCAGGGTCTGCGGGGGGCCGTCCCTGGACCGCGCGTCGACGGACGAGGTGGGTGCTCGGATCGACGCCGTACGACGTTGGTTCGTCGGTCGCCGTTGACCCCTGTATCCGGGTGCGGTAGTGCGGAATTCACCGACCGCGTAGCCACCGTGGGCAGGTGTGTGCTCGTTAAAATTTCGGATTATGCCGATCACCCGTCTGACCACCGCGTCGTACCTCGTGCTGGGGCTCGTCCGGCATCTGGGGACCGCGAGCCCGTATGACGTCAAGCAGGCCGTCGCCGGCACCATCGGGCCCTTCTGGGCGCTGCCGCACGCTCAGGTCTACGTCCAGTGCGACAAACTCGTCGCGGCCGGCCTGCTCGCCCAGTCCCAGGAGAAGTCCGGTCGTCAGCGCCGCACCCTGTCACTGACCGACGAGGGTCATGAGGCACTTACCGAGTGGCTGCACGACGACACGTTCGTCCCCGTGGAGGCCCGGGATCTGGGCCTGCTCAAGCTGTTCTTCGGTGGCTCGCCCGAGGTGCTGGCGCCCACTCAGATCAACGAGCACCGCCGGTCCCTCAAGGGGTACGAGCACCTTGCGGCCGTTGGCGGGGAACACCTCCCGCAGGGACCGTCCGGCGCGCTCACGTTCGGCCTGCAGTACGAGCGCTGGATGATCCAGTTCTGGACAGACCAGCTGCAGAAACAGTCCTCCTGACCGGCCCAGGGCGGCGTCGGTCGCCCTGGGTGCGGTGAGAGGATCGTGAACATGACGCAGCGCCCGTCCGGCTGGTACGAGGACCCCGACGATCCCGACCAGCTTCGGTACTGGGACGGCATCCTGTGGTCGCCCCGCCGGATGCCGAAGGTCAAACCCGGACTGGAGCGGTCCGGTCCCGTCCCGGTGGCCGCGGGACGGCCCGACGACGGACCCCACCGCGGCGGCACCCTGCGTCCGACGCCACGTCCGCAGGCGGATCCGTGGCGCAAGGAGCCCCCGCACCAGCAGGCGCCGACGACACCCGACGGCGACGTCCTGGCCGGGTGGTGGCGCCGGGGCGGTGCGGTCATCATCGACTTCGTGCTGACGTCGCTGGTCAGCGCGCTCGTGGCGTTCCCGTGGACCCTGGACAGGGCGCGGCAGACCTCCGATTACTTCCACACCCTGACGACGTGGCGCGGGTCCGGCCCGAGCCCCCAGGTGCCCTACAACCTCGCCCATCCGCCCTGGCAGATCTTCGTGGCGAACATCGCCGTCTACGCGCTCTACGAGGTCGGGATGACGGTGTGGCGCGGGCAGACCGTCGGCAAGATCGTCACGGGCATCCGGGTACGACGGACGGCGTCGGCCGGATCGCCCGGCCTCGCCGCCGCGGTCAATCGCTTCCTCGTCAAGTGCGTCTACGTGCTCGTGAGCTTCGTGCCGGCGCTGTCGTGGATCGCGGCGGCGTTCGCGCTCGTGGACTACCTGTGGCCGCTGCGTGATCCGGCCCGGCGGGCCCTGCACGACATCTCGGCGGGGACCTACGTGGTCCGCACCCGGAGCCGCATCCCGCGCTGAGGGCGACCTCTCAGCTGGACGCCGACTCGGTGAGGGCGAGGGAGTTCAGGTCCTGCACGGCGGTGTGCACGTCGGCGTAGCTGACCGACCGGAACACCCGCCGGATCTCCAGCGCCTTGTCCTCGGTGATGCCCCGGATGTGGGTCAGCACCAGGTCGCGGTCGTCCTGCTGCAGCACGGCGGTCAGGTCCTGCACGCTGCGTTCGCGCAGTGCGAGCTTGGTGGCGAGGAGCATGTTCAGCATGCCCGGTCCGTGGCGATCGGTCTCACCGGTGATCGCGCCCCCGAGACCACCGGCCAGATGGAACGCGACCGACCGGGTGGCGCACCCGCGGACGAACGCCGCGAGCTCGGCGCTGCCGGCCGCGTGCTCGCCGCCGCTGCGGATCCCCGCCCGGATCATCGGACCGCTCCCGCTGAACTCGTCGAGGGCGTCCAGCCCGGCGCCGCCCGCGGGGAGCCGCACGACCACGGGGACCAGCAGGTTGAGGGCCTCGCGCCACTTCGGGGAGTACGGCACGTGCAGGCCGACGAGTTCATGCCGGCGGTGGGCGCTGACCAGTTCGGCGGTGTCGACGAACTGATCGATATCGTCGGCCAGTCCCGCGACGATCGTGATCCGCAGCGCGCCCTTCGTCGAGAGTGCCGGACGCACCATCCGCGGGGGCAGCAGCAGGGACCCGACGTACGTCGCGTCCGGTGTGCCGACCCGTCGGGCACGGCCCTCGAGCGTCTCCTGCAGGGTGGCGCCGACAAGCGCCGAGGCATCGTCGAAGAGGCCGGCGAAGAGCGGCTCCGGGGGCACCATCACGGACATGGGGCTAACCGTATGCCGCCTGAGTGCGGCCTGGTACTCGGGTGGTGCGGGGTGTGCGGGACTACCATTCAGGTGGCTCTCCGATGCCGTGCAGGGCAATTCCAGGCGGCGCTCCTAGCGTCGAGGTCACGCGGGCAGCGGGTCCGCCGGCGGCCACCTCCGCGTGCGGCCGTCATGAGGCACATGTGCTCCGACGGAGGTCCTACCGTGGACGACAACCAGTACCGGATCGTGGCGGGTGTCGACTCCTCGCATGCCTCCACGACGGCCGTGGAGTGGGCGGCTCGGGCCGCGGCGGCCCGGCAGGGGAGCCTGCGGCTGCTGCACGGGTTCAGCCCGGACCAGTCGAGTTTCGCGTTCGGCATGGACACCGATGCCGACGCGATCCGCACCTCGGGGGAGAGGCTGCTGGCGCGCCTGGCCGCCCACGTCCATGCGACGCAGGACGCGGTGCCGGTCACGACGTCACAGTCCGACGACTACCCGGCCAAGGCTCTGGTCCGCGCCAGCCTGGCGGCGGACCTGGTCGTGCTCGGCGCGCACGGCGACTCCCAGCTCGGCCTGGCGTCGGTCGGTCAGACCGCTGCGCAGGTCGCGAGCCACGCCTCGGTGCCGGTGACGATCGTGCGCGGCGCGTCGGGCGAGCAGCACCCGTTCGGCCGCATCACCGTCGGCCTGGACCCGTCCGAGGATGCCCGGAGGGCACTGGACTGGGCCATCGAGGAAGCGGCGCGCAGCGGCGCGGAGCTGCTCGCCCTGCACGCCTGGCAGCCCCACGACGCCGACGACCCGCATCTGCGCAAATCCGACTGGGCGGCGTACGCGCGCCAGGTCGAGGAGCGGGTGCAGGAGTGGGTCGAACCGCAGCGTCGGGCGCACAGCGACGTAAAGGTGCAGGTGCAGGTGGAGCGGGCCAACCCGAGCAGGGCCCTCACGATCAGCTCGCGCTCCAGTGACCTCGTGGTCGTCGGTGCGCGCGGATCGGGCGGTTTCGAGGGGCTGCGGCTCGGCCGGGTCTCTCGCGACCTGCTCGGGCACGCCGCTTGTTCGTTGACGATCGTGCGCTGACCCGGCTCAGCGGGCCTCGGTGGTCCGGACACCCGCGGCGGCGAACTCGTCGTACGCGCTGCGGGTGCTCTCCGGTGCGACTCCGGCGACGAGATCCCGCAGGACGGTCGTGTCCAGCCCCTCCCGCGCGGCGTCCAGGGCCGTCGCGCGCACGCAGTAGTCGGTCGCCAGGCCGCACACGTCGACCGCGGTGATGTCGCGCTGCTTCAACCAGTCGGCCAGCAGGGTGCCGGTCGCGTCGACACCCTCGAATCCGCTGTAGGCAGCGTGGTGTTCGCCCTTGCGGAAGGTCGCGTCGAGCGAACCCAGGGCGGGCTCGAACGCCGGGTGGAACTGCGCACCACCGGTGCCTACCTCGCAGTGCACCGGCCAGGACGCGCTGAAATCCGGATCGCTGGACCAGTGCGCGCCGGGGTCGATGTGCCAGTCGGCGGTGGCCACGATCGCGGCGTACCTGCTCGCCTGCGCCTTGATCCACGCGGCGATGCGGGCGGCGACGGCGCCCCCACCGGTCACTGGCAGCGAGCCCCCCTCGCAGAAGTCGTTCTGCACGTCGACGACGATCAGTGCCCGTCGGGCGCCCGCGTCGCTCATGCGTGGTCCTCGTAGATCGTCGGGATGACGGGTTCACCGCGGGACAGCTGGGTGGCAGCGGGCGGCAGTTCGGCACGGGAGGCGGCGTGCCGGTCCCGTGCCGTGGGCAGGTCGTCCTTGTAGACGCGCTCACCGTCCACGATCAGATCGACCATCAGCGGCCGGTCGTCGCCGTCGTTGTGGGGCCGGTCGCCCAGCCCGATGACCTCGGCCTGCGCGACCCCGTCCGGCGACATGCGGCGCATCGCGTACTTGCGCCCGGCCACCGACGCCTTGTCCTTGGACTTCTTCGCTACGCCGATCAGCTCACCGTGCTCGTCCTCGTGCGCGACCAGCTTGTAGACCATGCCGGCGGTGGGCGCGCCCGAGCCCGTGACCAGGCTGGTGCCGACACCGTACATGTCGACCGGGGCGGCCCGCAGGGTGGCGATCGCGAACTCGTCCAGGTCGGAGGTCACCACGATCCGGGTGTCACGCGCCCCCAGGGCATCCAGCTGCTCCCGCACCGCGTGCGCGCCGACGACCAGGTCACCGGAGTCGATGCGGACCGCGCCGAGCCCGGTGCCGGCCGCCGCGACGGCAGCGCGGACGCCCTCGGGGATGTCGAAGGTGTCGACCAGCAGCGTGGTGTCGGAGCCCAGGCTCGCCACCTGCGCCTCGAACGCCGCCCGCTCGGTGTCGTGCAGCAGGGTGAACGCGTGCGCGGCGGTGCCGGCCGTCGGGACGCCGTACCGCTGTCCGGCCGCCAGGTTGGAGGTGGTGGAGAAGCCGGCGATGTACGCCGCCCGCGCGGCGGCCACGGCCGCCTCCTCGTGGGTGCGCCGCGAGCCCATCTCGATGCACGGCCGCTCGCCCGCGGCACCGGTCATCCGGGACGCCGCCGCCGCGATCGCACTGTCGTGATTGAGGATCGAGAGTGCGAGCGTCTCGAGGATCACTCCCTCGGCGAAGCTCGCCTCGACCACCAGCACCGGAGATCCGGGGAACTGGATCTCGCCCTCGGCGTACCCGGTGATGGTGCCGGAGAAGCGGTAGCCGGCCAGCCAGTCCAGGGTTGTCTCATCGACGACCCGGCGTTCGCGCAGCGACTCGATCTGCTCCTCGCCGAAGCGGAAGTCGGCGAGGGCGTCGAGCAGGCGTCCGGTGCCGGCGACCACGCCGTACCTGCGACCCTCTGGCAGCCGGCGCGCGAAGACCTCGAAGACGCTGCGCCGGTGTGCGGCGCCGCTCGCGAGGGCCGCCTGCACCATCGTCAGCTCGTAGTGGTCGGTCAGCAGTGCTGTCGATCCGGTCACAGTCGCCGAGTCTAGGGGTGCGCCGCCGCCGGCGGTTCGGAGTGGTTCGCGGCTGCGCCTACCCTGGGAGCCATGTCCGTGGCCCCTCCCGAGCACGCCCTGCCGGACGTCGATCCGGACCTCGAGGCGGATCTGCGGGCCGGGCTCGATCGGCCCTGGGTCACCATCGTCTGGAACGACCCGGTCAACCTGATGTCGTACGTGTCGTGGGTCTTTCGTACCCACTTCGGCTACTCCGACGCGAAGGCGAACCAGCTGATGATCGCTGTGCACGAGGAGGGCCGCGCCGTGGTGTCCACCGGGCCCCGGGAGCAGATGGAGTCCGACACCGAGGCGATGCACACCTACGGCCTGTGGGCGACCCTGCAGAAGGACGATTGATGGCAGAGGCCTTCCGGCGCAAGGGTGCCCGGTACGTCGGCAAGTTCGATCAGGAGGAGCGCGAGGTCGTCGTCCACCTGCTCTCGCAGGTGCGGGAGTTGGTGACCCTGGACGAAGCACCGGCCACCGGTGATCCGATCCGCGATCTGCTGGACGGCCTCGGTCGCGAGCCCGCGTCGCCGCAGGAGATCGCGGGTCGGGATCCGGCACTGCGCCGGCTCCTGCCGCAGGCGAGCCGGGACGACGACGCCCTCGCACAGGACTTCCGGGCGCTCGCTGAGCACGACATCCGCCGCGCCAAGGCTGCGAACCTGGCGATCGCCATCCATGCGCTGTCCTTCGAGGGCGGCTCGCGGGTGGAGCTGGACCAGCGGCAGGCGCAGGCCCTGATGATCGCCGTGGGCGATGTGCGGCTGATGCTGGGGGAGCGGCTAGAGCTGCGCACCGACGAGGACGCAGAGCGGCTGCAGGAGGTGTTCGATGAGGGCACCGAGCACGACGGCGAACGGCGGCTGCTCGCGGCGTACTACGAGTTCCTGACCTGGATGCAGGAGTCGCTGGCGCTCACGCTCACTGCCTGAGGATCGCCGCGCGGGGCGCTACTAGGATCGGTGGCCATCATGACTGCAACTCCCTCTTCGTCCCCCGTCCGGCTGCGCGTCGCGCCCTCACCGACCGGGGATCCACACGTCGGCACGGCGTACATGGCGATGTTCGACCTTGCCTTCGCCCGCCAGCAGGGCGGCACCTTCATCCTGCGCGTCGAGGACACCGACCGCGCGCGGTTCCAGGAGGACAGCGAACAGCAGTTGTACGACACCCTGCACTGGCTGGGTCTCACCTGGGACGAGGGGCCGGACATCGGCGGTCCGCATGCGCCGTACCGGCAGTCCGAGCGGCTGGACACCTACCGCCCGTACGCCGAGCGGCTGCTGGCCGACGGTCACGCCTACCTGTGCTGGTGCTCGACCGAGCGGCTGACCGCCATGCGCGAGATGCAGCAGAAGACCAAGCAGCCCACCGGATACGACCGGATGTGCCACGGCAAGACCCGTGAGGAGCGCGCGCAGCTGCCCGGTTTCAGCGAGACGCCGGTGGTGCGGATGTTCATCCCCGACGACGTGCAGCTGACCTGGGACGACCTGGTGATGGGGCAGACGAGTGCACCCCGCCCGGACGACCAGGTGATCGTGAAGGCCGACGGGTTCCCCACCTACCACCTCGCCGTCGTCGTCGACGATCACGAGATGGGCATCAGCCACGTGGTGCGCGGCCAGGAGTGGATCTCCAGCACCCCGAAGCACCTGCTCCTCTACACGTGGCTCGGACTGACGCCGCCGGCGTTCGCGCACATGCCGCTGCTGCGCGACGAGAAGAAGGCCAAGATCTCCAAGCGCAAGAGCCCGTGGGCGAAGCTCACGTGGTTCCGCGACGAGGGGTACCTGCCTGAGGCGCTGGTCAACTTCCTTGCGCTGCTCGGCTATCCACCGATCCTGGAGGCCGACGGCACGGAGCGCGAGGTCTTCGACTTCCAGGAGTTCTCCCAGGGTTTCGCCTGGTCGAAGATCAACAAGGCCGGCTCCGTCTTCAACCTCGAGAAGCTGAACTGGCTCAACGGTCACTACCTGCGCGAGCTCGACACCGACGACTTCGCGGCTCGGCTGCTGCCCTTCCTGCAGCGCGACGGGGTGCTCTCGGGCAACCCGACGCTGCCCGAGCTCGGTCGGCTGCAGCGCGTCGCGGAGCTGGTGCAGACCCGCATCGTGCTGCTGAAGGACGCCACCCCGCTCGTGGCGCCGTTCTACGTCGCTGACGACGACCTGCCGATCGCCGACGACGCGCGCGCGCAGCTCAAGGAGGGCGCGGCCGACGTCCTGGACGCGGCCGTCGCCGCCCTGGAGCCGATCAGCGGCTCCGTCGGGCTGCCCGACGGCAGCGGCATCGAGTGGACCCACGACCGCATCGAGGCAGCGCTGCGGGCGGCCATCGTCGAGGGATTGGGGGTCAAGCCGAAGCTGGCCTTCGGTCCCCTGCGTACGG
This sequence comes from Allobranchiibius sp. CTAmp26, assembly GCF_017565405.1. Taxonomy (GTDB): domain Bacteria; phylum Actinomycetota; class Actinomycetes; order Actinomycetales; family Dermatophilaceae; genus Allobranchiibius. Next base: position 173,117 of record NZ_JAGEKR010000017.1, on the reverse strand, counting down.
CGGTCTCCGGCCAGCGCATCTCCCCGCCGCTCTTCGAGTCGATGGAGATCCTCGGCAAGGCCTCGGTGCTCGCCCGGCTGAAGCGGCTGCGCGCCTCGCTCTGAGCAGTCCGCGGGCCTACGCTGCCCGGATGGGAGATGCATCACGCCGGACGGCGAGCGGGTCCTTCGAGATCGCGATGACACCGGGGGAGGGCGATGACACTCCGGGGGTGGGCCGGTGGACGTTCGAGAAGACCTTCGCCGGCGACCTGGCGGGCACGTCGCGGGGTCAGATGCTCGGTGCGGGTGACCCCGCGACCGGGTGCGCCGGGTACGTCGTGATCGAGATGGTGCGGGCCCGGCTGGACGGCCTGCAGGGCGGATTCGCGCTGCAGCACTTCGGGATCATGGATGTCGGCGACTTGCGCCAGCAGATCGAGATCGTGCCCGGCACCGGTCTGGAGGACCTCGTAGGCATCGCCGGCACCCTCACGATCACCCAGGACGATGCGGGTGGGCACCGCTACGAACTCACGTACGCGCTGCCCGGTTGACCCCGGCCGAGGTCTCCCAGGGCTCTCGATTTGGGCCGAGATGCCCCAGGCAGTAAGGTTTCTCCTCGGTTCACGTACACGGCAGGTCCTCGGACTCTGGCGAGCGTGATACCCCCATGGGGTATGGTGTAATTGGCAGCACGACTGGTTCTGGTCCAGTTAGTCTAGGTTCGAGTCCTGGTACCCCAGCGGCCCCGTTGTGTAGCGGCCTAGCACGCCGCCCTCTCAAGGCGGTAGCGCGGGTTCGAATCCCGTCGGGGCTACGTAGGTAGCGAGAAGAGCGGTTCCCAGCATGCTGGGGACCGCTCTTTCTGCATGTGCGGCACGCGTCGGTCAGGATTCGAGAAGCGGATCGAGCCGCATCGTCCCTATCGTCATGAAATCGATGACCTGCGACCAGTTGGCCGGTCCGTGTGATCTGCGCCACCGCGGCAAGAGCGCGGACGTCGTCATCAAGGCACAGGACGCGCACCTGCGAGAGGTGGTCGCCGCCGGCGACGCCACGCACCAGGCGGCCCTGGACGCGATGGACGGGCGCTGGAAGCACCCCGTCGCGGGTATGAAGTGGTACCGGAAGGCCAAGCGCGATTTTGCGGCGCTGCCCGACGAATAGCCCTCCGCTCCCGCCGGGTGGCTCAGGTCGGCGGCGCGCTGAGCGAGGTGACGGCCTCGTGCTGCTGGGCCAGGCGGCGCAGGGTGGCCAGCACCGGGTCGATCAACGCCGTGCCGACGACCACCTGGCGCAGCGCCCCGACCGGGTCGTCCGGCACCGTCGCCAGATCTGCCTGCGCGGCCAGCCGAGCCGATTCGGCCCACCGGCGCAGGCTGTCCGGCATCCGGCGTACGCCGCCCTGCTCGGCGGCCCGCAGCTGCCCGGCGAGGCGGGTGATGAGCGGGCTGCCCGGGTCGATCCGCCACCCGAGTTCGGCCATCAGCTCGTGCGCCTGCTGGCTCCACGCGTCCGACGCATCGTCGGGGCGGTCGTCCTGCTCGTGGGGGGAGTTCGATGCGAGCTGCACCTGCCCGAGGAACTGTGTCCAGTCCGCGGGCTGCTGCTCGAGGACCGCGAGCACTGCACGGACCGCCGCCAGGTCCAGGCCCGCGGACTCGGTGAGCGCGCGCACGAGGCGCGTGCGCTCGACGTGCGAGTCGTCGTAACTGGCCTGGGTGCGGTTCAGCGACTGCCCAGGATGCAGCAGACCGTCGCGCAGATAGAACTTCAGCGTCGGGACCGGGACATCGGTCCGTCGGGCGAGTTCGGAGATCTTCATGACTCCTCCTTGACATTGGATAGTAGCAATCGCCAATATTGGTGAGTCGCACTATCCAATACCGTCGAGGGAGCAGGCATGACACCTCAGCTGACCACCCACGCACATGACGGCGATCTCGCCGTCTTCCTCATCGGGATGCGGATCAACAAGATCCACCGCCCGGACGCCTGGCTCCCGGTGGTATCGGCGATGCCGAGGATGCTCACCGAGCTCTACACGAACAAGGCCCGTGCCGAGGCCGGGCAGGAGGAGTGGCTCGGGTTCTACGACGCGCGCACGCTCGCCGGCGTGCGCGGGCCGACGGTCGTGCAGTACTGGCGCAGCGTGCAGGACATCTACGCCTACGCGGGCGAGGAGTCGAGGGCGCACCGTCCGGCCTGGAAGGCGTACTACGCCCGGGCACGCTCAGCGCAGGGCGCGGTGGGTATCTGGCACGAGACGTTCGCCGTGCCGGCGGGCTCGCACGAGAGCCTCTACGGCGACATGCCGCCGTACGGGCTGGCGCGCGCTACCGGAGTGGTGCCCGCCTCCCGCAAGGGGCGCACAGCCAAGGAGCGGCTGACCGCGTCCGTCGCGCGCTGATCAGGCGGGTTGCTCGGTGCGCCGGGCGCCACCTTGCTGGGCGTGCGCCCGCGCGAGGACCTCGGTGAGCTTGTTGGCGCCGGCCACCACGGTCGCGGCGTGCAGCCGGCCCGGCTGGCGGGACACCCGCTCGATGGGGCCGGAGATCGACACCGCGGCGATGACGCGGCCCGACGGGCTGCGCACCGGTGCGGACACCGATGCCACGCCCTGCTCGCGCTCGCCGACGCTCTGGGACCAGCCGCGCCGGCGTACGGCGGACAGCATGGTGGCCGTGAAGCGCGCGCCCTGCAGTCCGCGGTGCAGCCGGTCCGGCTCCTCCCAGGCGAGCAGCACCTGCGCGGCCGAGCCGGCGTGCATGGACAGCGTGGATCCCACGGGGATGGAGTCGCGCAGCCCGACCGGGCGGTCCGCGGCGGCCACGCAGATGCGCTGGTCGCCCTGGCGGCGGAAGAGCTGGGCGCTCTCGCTGGTGTGGTCGCGCAACGCGCCCAGCACCGGGCCCGCGGCCGCCAGCAGCCGGTCCTCACCGGCCGCCGATGCGAGCTCGCCGAGGCGCGGGCCGAGCACGAAACGGCCCTGCAGATCGCGCGTGACCAGTCGGTGATGCTCGAGTGCGACCGCGAGGCGATGCGCCGTGGGGCGGGCCAGTCCGGTGTGCGCCACGAGCTGCGCGAGGGTGCAGGGCCCCGCCTCGAGGGCCGCGAGCACGATCGCCGCCTTGTCCAGTACGCCGACGCCGCTAGAGTCGTCCATGCACTGATATTGGCGTCTCAGCAAGCGAGACGCAAGCTCGCCGCACCAGAGGTGGCGAGACGCTGCTCACATCGCAGCAGTACGAACGAGGGAGGACGCCGTGGGAAACACCCTGGCCGAGAAGGTATGGCATCAGCACGTCGTGCGCAGCGCGGAGGGCGAACCGGACCTGCTCTACATCGATCTGCACCTGCTGCACGAGGTGACCAGCCCGCAGGCGTTCGACGGGCTGCGGCTCGAGGGCCGCGGCGTACGGCGTACCGACCTCACCATCGCGACCGAGGACCACAACGTCCCCACGACGCCCGGGCCCATCGTGGACCCCGTCAGCCTCACCCAGGTGCAGACGTTGCGGCGCAACTGTGAGGAGTTCGGGGTGCGGCTCTTCCCGATGGGTGACGCCGAGCAGGGGATCGTGCACATCATCGGTCCGCAGTTGGGGCTGACCCAGCCGGGGATGACGATCGTCTGTGGTGACAGCCACACCTCGACGCACGGGGCGTTCGGCGCGCTCGCTTTCGGCATCGGCACCAGCGAGGTGGAGCACGTGCTCGCCACCCAGACGCTGCCGCTGAAGCCGTTCCGCACGATGGCGATCAACGTCGAGGGCACGCTGCGACCCGGGGTGACCGCCAAGGACATCATCCTGGCCGTCATCGCCAAGATCGGCACCGGCGGCGGACAGGGCTACGTCCTGGAGTACCGCGGGTCCGCGATCCGGGCGCTGTCGATGGAGGCGCGGATGACCATCTGCAACATGTCCATCGAAGCCGGCGCCCGCGCTGGGATGATCGCACCCGACCAGACCACCTTCGACTACCTGCAGGGCCGTGACTACGCGCCGCAGGGCACCGACTGGGACGACGCCGTTGCCGCCTGGCGCGGACTGGTCACCGACGACGACGCGACGTTCGACGCCGTCGTCGACCTGAATGCCGACGAGCTGGCGCCGTTCGTCACCTGGGGCACCAACCCCGGGCAGGGTCTGCCGCTCTCGGCCGCCGTGCCGGACCCGGAGCAGATCCCCGACGAGGGCGACCGCGTGGCCGCCGAGCGCGCGATCGAGTACATGGGTCTCACGCCGGGCACCGCGCTGCGCGACATCGAGGTGCAGACGGTCTTCCTCGGCTCGTGCACCAACGGCCGGATCGAGGACCTGCGCGCGGCGGCCGATGTGATCAAGGGCCACCGGGTCGCCGACGGCGTCCGGATGCTCGTCGTACCCGGGTCGGCCAGGGTGCGGCTGCAGGCCGAGTCCGAGGGGCTGGACCAGGTGTTCGTCGATGCCGGCGCCGAGTGGCGGCTCGCCGGCTGCTCGATGTGCCTGGGCATGAACCCCGACCAGCTGGCGGTGGGTGAGCGCGCGGCGTCCACCTCGAACCGCAACTTCGAAGGTCGTCAGGGCAAGGGCGGACGCACTCACCTGGTGAGTCCGCTGGTGGCCGCCGCGACCGCCGTACGCGGCACGTTGTCCAGCCCGGCCGACCTGACCACCACCTCCGTCTGAGAAGGGATCCGACATGGATGCATTCGTGCGACACACCGGCGTCGGCGTTCCGTTGCGCCGCAGCAACGTCGACACCGACCAGATCATCCCCGCGGTCTACCTCAAGCGGGTCACGCGCACCGGCTTCGAGGACGGCCTCTTCTCCGCATGGCGGGGCGACGATGCGTTCGTGCTCAACAACCCGGTGTACGCGCAGGGTTCGGTGCTCGTGGCCGGGCCGGACTTCGGCACCGGGTCCTCGCGTGAGCACGCGGTGTGGGCGCTCATGGACTACGGCTTCCGGGTGGTGCTCTCCTCGCGGTTCGCGGACATCTTCCGCGGCAACTCCGGCAAGTCGGGGCTGCTCACCGCGCAGCTGCAGCAGCAGGACATCGAACTGATCTGGAAGCTGCTCGACAACGAGCCCGGGCTGCAGATCGCCGTCGACCTGCAGGAGCGCACGGTGACGGTGCGCGAGCACGTCTTCGCCTTCGAGGTCGACGACTACATCCGCTGGCGCCTGCTCGAGGGACTGGACGACATCAGCCTCACCTTGCGACACGCTGACGCGGTGGACGAATTCGAGCAACAACGCCCGTCGTGGAAGCCGCGCGTCCAGCCGGTCGGTTGATTGTGCTGTCGTCAACCGCTGTTGCGTGACGGATAGGCGAATAGCTCTGTGCTGCATGGGTTTCCGCACATAGGCGCCCCATCCTGCGGTGGGCTCCGGTAACGACCTACTCCGCGGTGATCGCGCCAATCCCGTTGCGAATCGGGCGGATTGAACCCGGAAACGCTTGCCCGGTGGCCTGCACCGTCCTACCGTCAGGGGTGGTCGTACGACGACGTCCGGCCGCCGTGCCCGGATCGGTGAGCAGCCGGGCGGATTCCCTGGAGGGGCAGACGTGAACAAAGCAGAGCTCGTATCGAGCCTGGAGACCCGGCTGGGCAGCAAGAGGGCCGCCAGCGATGCCGTCGAGGGTGTCTTCGACATCATCATCCGTGAGGTCGCCGCCGGTCGGAAGGTCGGCATCACCGGCTTCGGCACCTTCGAGAAGATCAGTCGCGCCGCGCGCACCGGGCGCAATCCGCGTACCGGTGAGACCGTGCGCATCAAGCGCACGTCGGTGCCGAAGTTCAAGCCGGGCGCGGCGTTCAAGACCGGTGTCGCCGACCCGAAGTCGATCCCCAAGACCGGGAACGCCGGCGGTCGCGCCGCTGCGGGGACCGCAGGCACCGCCACCAAGACGGCCGCCAAGAAGTCCACCGCGAAGAAGAGCACGGCGAAGGCGAGCGCCACCAAGACGGCCGCGAAGACCACCACAGCCAAGAAGACCACGCCCGCCAAGAAGACGAGCGCCGTCAAGAAGACGACCACGACGACGGCGAAGCGGACCGCGAAGCGCTGAGCCGCAGCGCTCTGCGGGCGGCCCTGGTCAGCCGATGCGTTGGCCGGGGCCGATCCCCACGATCCACAACCGGGTGATCTCGCCGGCGCCGACCTCGATGCTGACGCGCTGACCGGGTCGCAGGTGGCGCAGCCGGGAGGCGGCGAATACCCGCTCGTCGAACGGCAGCACGCGGCCGTTGTCGGTGATCACCGAGCCGCGCGCCGTGTCGAAGTCGAAGGTGTGGATGCTGGCCTGCACGGGGCTCAGCCTACCGAGGCCGACGCGGCGCAGACGCCGAGCACAGCGGCCGTCCGCGGCCCCACGCCCAGCGAAACAGCCTGTGCGAGCGCAGTATCGGTGTCCACGTCGGTCCGCAACCGCGGAAGATCCGGTGTCAGCACCCGCGCGACCCGGGCGTGCCGGGCAGCCGAACCGGCACCGAAGCGCGGGACGATCCGGCGCAGGTCGTGATGAGTGAGCAAAACGGTGCCGGTCCCGTCCTGATCGGGGATGACGCTGGACTCGGAGACCGCGCACGCCCGCAGTCCGGCGGACAGCTCGTCGGGGGACAGTGCCGGCAGGTCGCCCAGCAGGACAGCTCCAGGGGCGCACACCTGCTCGGGGGCCAGCCCGTCCGGAGTTGCTGCGGCAAGTCCCGCGGCGATGGCGGGGTTGAGTCCGCGGCCCGGATCCGGCACGACCCCTCCGTGACGGGTGGCGACGAAGGCGGCGAGCTGCTCGTCGTCGGTCACCACGAAGACCCGGTCGGCCGGTACGACGTCGTAGACGGCGGTGAGGGTGTCCAGGGCGAACGCCGCAGCGAGCTCGTCGCGCGCGACCCCGTCGGGAACGCGCAGCCTGCTCTTGGCCCGGGAGCGTTCCTTGACCGGGACCACCAGTCGCCAGGCGGAGCTCCCTGCTGCAGTCATCGGCGAATCGTGTCAGACCAGGAGCCACCGCGCGTCGGCCAGGGGTGCGATATGACCGACGCGGATAATGACCGCAGCGACGACTAGGAGAAATGTGCGGCATCCACGCCCGAGCGACGACATCAGCCTGCTGTACCGGGGGATCGTGCGCACCCTGCGGCCCGTGCTGCGGGGCGTGACGCGGACCGACTGGCGCGGGCTGGAGAACGTCCCGGCGAGCGGCGGGTTCGTCGTGGCGCCCAACCACGTGTCGTACGTCGACCCGATCATCCTCGGCCACTTCCTGGTGGATCAGGGCCGTGCGCCGCGCTTCCTCGCCAAGAACGCCCTCTTCACGACGCCGGCGCTCGGCCGCATCATGGCGAACACCGGCCAGATCCCGGTCTACCGCGAGACCACCCGGGCGGTCGACGCGTACGCCGCCGCGCTCGTCGCGTTGCGGGCGGGGGCCTGCGTGTGCGTGCTGCCCGAGGGAACCATCACCAAGGACCCGCAGATGTGGCCGATGACGGGCAAGACCGGCGCGGCGCGACTGGCCCTGGAGACCGGTCTGCCGCTCGTGCCCGTCGGCATCTGGGGCACCCAGCAGCTCATGCGCGCGTATCACGACAAGATGCCCCACCTGGTGCCTCCGAAGCGGGTGCAGGTCTACGCCGGACCTCCCGTGGATCTGACCGACCTGGCCGACCGCGTCGTCGACCGAGAGGTGCTCGCGACGGCCACCGACCGACTCATGGATGCGATCGCCGCCCAGGTCTCGCTCGCTCGCGGGTTGCCGGTGCCCGCCGATCGCTACGATCCTCGCGACGACATGCGGAGAGGTGGCCGACGATGAGCCGGGTCGCGGTGCTGGGCAGTGGCAGTTGGGGGACGGCGTTCGCGGCCGTCCTCGCCGACGCGGGCAATGACGTCACCATGTGGGCCCGTCGCGCCGAGGTGGCTCAGGAGATCCGTGACACCCGGGTCAACGCGGCCTATCTGCCCGATCTGCGACTGCCGGAGCGGATCCGGGTCACCGACGACGCGCACGAGGCGATGGACGGGGCCGACATCGTCGCCATCGCCGTCCCCGCACAGAGCCTGCGCGACAACCTCGCCGACTGGCGGCCGGGCATCCCGGGCGACGCCGCGGTCGTGTCGCTGATGAAGGGCATCGAACTCGGCACGACCATGCGGATGAGCGAGGTCATCTGCGAGGCGGGCGGGGTCGACTCCGACCGCGTCGTGGTGGTCTCGGGACCCAACCTGGCGCTCGAGATCGCCGCCAAGCAGCCCGCCGCAGCCCTGGTCGCCTCCACCAGCGCCCGGATGCGCGCCCGGGTCGCCGAGGCGTGCGCCAGCCGCTACTTCCGCCCCTACCTCGGCAAGGACGTGGTGGGCACGGAACTGGCCGGAGCGACCAAGAACGTCGTGGCACTCGCCGTCGGGATGGCGAGCGGGATGGGGATGGGTGAGAACACCATGGCCAGCCTGCTCACCCGCGGCCTGGCCGAGACCGCCCGCCTCGGCACGGCGCTCACCGCCGATCCTGCGACCTTCCTCGGTCTCGCGGGCGTGGGCGACCTGGTCGCCACCTGCACGTCGCCGAAGTCGCGCAACCGGACGTTCGGCTTCGAGCTGGGGTCCGGCAAGAGCCTGGAGGAGGTCGTGGCGCACACCCGTCAGACGGCCGAGGGCGTCAAGTCCTGTCGTTCGATCCTGGAGCTGGCGCGCTCGGTGGACGTCGACGTGCCCATCGTGGAGAACGTCGCGGCCGTCGTCCACGAGGGCCGCAAGCCCAGCGAGGTCGTGGAGTCGCTAATGTCACGCTCCCGCAAGGACGAGAAGGCCTAGCTTCGGAGCGCTGCGTCGAGGTCGCGCCACAGGTCCTCGACGTCCTCCAGGCCCACCGACAGGCGCAGCAGCTCTTCCGGCACCGTGACAGGTTCGGTGACGATCCGGCGGCGGCGCTCGATGAGTGACTCCACCCCGCCGAGGCTCGTCGCGGGAAGCCAGACGCGGACGGCGTCCTCGACCCGGCGCGCGGCGGCCGCTCCGCCGGTGACCTCGACGCTCACGATCGCGCCGAAGCCGGGGTACCGGACCCTGGACACTGCAGGATGATCGCCGAGCCGGCGCGCGAGGTCGGCGGCGCTCGCGCACGAGCGGTCCAGGCGGACCTGCAGGGTGCGCAGCCCGCGGAGGGCGAGCCATGTCTCGAACGGGCCGGGGATGGCGCCGTGCAGGACGCGGTGACCGAAGAGGCGTGCCTGCAGGTCGGGATCCGCGGTGACGGTCGCGCCGAGCAGCACGTCGGAATGGCCGGCGATGAACTTGGTCGCCGAGTGCATCACCACGTCCGCGCCGAGCGCGATCGGTTGCTGCAGCAGGGGTGTGGCGAAGGTGTTGTCGACGACACTGATCGCTCCGTGCTCGCGAGCGGCTGCCAGCAGCGTCGGGAGGTCGGCGATCTCCAGCATCGGGTTGGTGGGCGATTCCAGCCAGACGAGCTGCGCGCCGTTCATCGCCGCGAGGACGGCGGCGGTGTCGGCGACGTCGACCCGGCGCACCTCGAACCGGCCCTGCTGGGCGGCTTCGTCGAGCAGCGATCCGGTGCCGTTGTAGGCGTGCGTCGGCGCTACCACCACGCTGCCGTGCGGGACCAGCGACAGACTCGCGGCGACCGCCGCCATCCCGCTCGCGAACGCCAGTGCCCGGCCGCCCTCGAGCGATCCGAGCACCTCCTCGAACGCCGTCCACGTGGGGTTGCCCGAGCGCGCGTACGCGACGTCGCCGCCTGCGACGTACGTCGAGGTCAGCTCCACGCCCTGGTTGACGACCGCGCCCGGGGTGCGCGGCGGTCGGCCCAGGCCGATGAGACGGGTCGCGGCGGCGAGATCACCGGATTCGGAAGCCATGCGGCCAGCGTGGCACGCCGGTGCGGCGTGCATCGCACGCAGGGTGCGGGGCGGATACCGTTCGTGGGTGAGTCTTTCGACACCGGAACACCCGGAGCCGCGCAAACCTGTCGTCGCCCTGATCTTCGGCGGCCGCTCGTCCGAGCACGAGGTCTCGTGCGCCACTGCGGCCAGCGTGCTGCGCAGCATCGATCGCAGCCGGTACGACGTGCTGCCGATCGGGATCCGCAAGGACGGGCGCTGGGTGCTCGTCGCCGACGACCCCGAACCCCTGCAGCTGACGGCTGGTCGCACGCCCGAGGTGTCCGGCGACCAGGCGGTCGCCCTCCCCACCGACCCCACCGACCGTTCGCTGGTGGTGCTCGAACCGGGCGCACCGCCGCGCGAACTGGGCGAGGTCGACGTGGTCTTCCCGTTGCTGCACGGGCCGTTCGGCGAGGACGGCACGCTGCAGGGGCTGCTGGAGCTCAGTGACGTGCGGTACGTCGGGTGCGGTGTGTCCGCGTCCGCCGTGATGATGGACAAGGCTCTGATGAAGGTGGTCTTCGCTGGCAACGGGCTGCCGATCGGCCCGTACACCGTGATCACCGACAAGGCGTGGCGCCGGGACAGTGCCGCCTGTCTGGACAGCGCCAACGCTCTCGGCTGGCCCGTCTTCGTCAAACCGGCCCGTGCCGGTTCGAGCATGGGCGTGGTGCGGGTCGATGACCCGGCAGGCCTGAGGGCCGCGATCGAGAGCGCTCGCCAGCACGATCCCAAGGTGCTCGTCGAGGCCGCTGTGGACGGCCGCGAGGTGGAGTGCGGGGTGCTCGAGGGTCGTGGCGCCGACGCGCCGCGCGCGTCCCAGGTCGGCGAGATCGAGGTCGCCGACGGGCGGCACGAGTTCTACGACTTCGAGGCCAAGTATCTGGACGGCTCGGCGCGGCTCACGTGCCCCGCGGACCTGCCCGACGTCGTACGCGACGAGATCCGTGAGCTCTCGGTGCGGGCGTTCGAGGCCGCCGGCTGCGAAGGGCTGGCACGGGTCGACTGGTGGTACCGCCCCGACGGCAGCCTGGTGCTCAACGAGATCAACACGATGCCGGGATTCACGCCGCAGTCGATGTTCCCGGTGGTGTGGGCCCAGGCCGGCTTGGACTACCCGAGCCTGATCACCGAGTTGCTGGAACTCGCGCTCGCCCGGCGCGTCGGGCTGCGCTGAGAAGAGCTCTGCTCAGCTGCACCGATGGGTGCTCTGCGGGATGGTGCGGGCCGCGGCGGTGAACGCCGCGACGCCCCACCCCTCGTACTTCTTGGGGATCAGCACCTCGATCGCCGGTGACCGCCCGTAGGTCACGAAGCGGAATCCGTCGGACAGCTGATGTCCGACCCAATCGATCCCGTCGACGTCGAAGCACTCGTCGGTCGTCGGCCCGGGACTGCTCACTCCGCAACGGGCGATGATCGCCGGGTCTCCCCAGGCGCGGACGGTGTTCGATTTTGCGGACGTCTGGCGGGTTTTCTGCTGTGCCACCGTCTTCGGCCAGTTCGCCGCCGCGCGGGTGCAGGCCGGCGAAGCGGCCTGGGCGGCGGTGCTGGCACCGACGGTGTCCGACCCGTTGCAGGCCGTGAGACCGGTTGCGGCTGCGAGCGCGAGCAGCCCGCCGGTCAGCCGACGACGGTGCACGTGACCGTGCGGGTGATGCCGTCGACGTCCTGGATCTTGGAGACGATCAGCTTGCCCAGCTCGTCGACGCTGGGGGCCTCGGCACGCACGATCACGTCGTACGGACCGGTGACGTCCTGCGCGGCCAGGACGCCGGACAGCTGCGCGCAGGTGGCGGCAACCGTCTTGGCCTTGCCCATGTCGGCCTGGATGAGGATGTAGGCCTGCACCATGTGTGCCTCCGTCGGATCGTTGACGCCCGGCGTGGGCGGGAGCCGACGGCGGCGTCGGCCCGGGGCAGACGCTACCGTGCGGTCACCATGACGGGGCGACGGGGACGACAGGCGGACGACAACGACGGCACGGTGCTCGCCGACCTGAACGAGGCGCAGATCCTGGCGCAGGTGCTCCCGCCGGGAGGTGCGCCGGCGGGGGTGCTGGTGGGGCCTGGCGACGACACGGCGTATCTCGCGGTGCCGTCGGGCCGGGTGCTGGTCACCACCGACGCGATGGTGCTCGGGCGTGACTGGCTGGACGAGTGGTCGAGCGCCGCCGACGTCGGCACCAAGTGCGTCGCTCAGAACGCGGCCGACATCGCCTCGATGGGCGGGGTCACCACCGGCGTCGTGGTCACCCTGGTGGCCGATCCGCAGACCCCTGTGCGGTGGGCTCGCGACCTGTCGTACGCAATCGCGGACGCGTGCGCGCGGGAGGGCATCGCCGTCCTGGGCGGAGATCTGTCCTCGGCTCCGGCCGGGGTGCGGATGGTCTCGATCACGGCGGTGGGCGAGGTGTCCGGTGCTCCGGTGCTGCGCAGTGGTGCCCAGGTCGGCGACGTGGTCGCCGTGAGTGATGCCCTCGGGCGCTCCGGCGCCGGTCTGCTTCTGCTGCAGGGGGATCCGGCCGCACGCGGACCGCTGGTCGACTACCACCTGCGGCCGACGCCGTCGTACGCGCAGGGCCCCGCCGCACGGGACGCGGGCGCCACCAGCATGCTCGACATCAGCGACGGGCTGCTGCGGGATGCGGACCGGATCGCCGATGCCAGCGGGGTGCGGCTTGACCTGCGCTCGGATGCCCTTCAGGTGCACGTCGATGCTCTCGCGCCGACGGTGGGGGACGCTGCCTGGGACTGCGTGCTGCGCGGGGGCGAGGAACACACGCTGCTGGCGACATTCCCGTCCGACGTCGTGCTGCCGGACGGCTGGCGCGCGATCGGTACGGTCGCGACCGGCTCCGGGGTCGCGCTGGACGGCGCCGCCCAGGAACCCGGCGGGTGGGACCACTTCCACGGATGAGCGGGGATTCGCCTCATCAAGGCGGTTCGCCGACGTCGCCGGTCCGATGCTCTGCCGTCCTCGGGCCGCTTCCTCGTCGGTGGAAGCGGACTTGGTCCAGGTGCAGGATCTCGTTGGTGGGTCCGGTGTAGCGCTGCGGTCCGGCGGTGTCGGGTCCTGGATCGTGGGGTGGGGTGGTGGCGAGGGGTTCGATGGGGTGCCCGTGGCGGGTGGTGAAGCGGAAGTGTCCGGGGGCGCCCGCATCGGGGTGGATGGTGTAGTCGCCGGTGTGGTGGCGGTCGTGGTGGTGGGGGCACAGGCTGATCAGGTTCATCATGTCGGTGTGACCGCCGTCGGCCCAGTGGGTGATGTGGTGGCATTCCAGGTGGTGGATCGCGTGGCAGCCGGGGTAGGCGCAACCCCGGTCGCGGTCTTCGACGAGGCGTCGGGTGCGGCGGGGCACGATGCGGTGGGCGCGTCCGACGTTGACCGGTGACCCTTCTCTTTCCCAGACGGGCTGGACCATTCCGTCGCAGGTCCATTTGCGCAGCAGGTGCGGTGGCAGGGCGCCGCGTTTGGTGAGCCAGCCCTGGCCGGTGGTGTCCAGGTGCAGGTAGATCCGGAACTTCTCGGCCCGTCCGGCGATGTCGGTGGTGCCGATCTGCAGGGACCGGGTGGCGAGTTGTTCCATGGCGTCGGCCATCCGCACCCGCCGGGATGATGGTTCATCGGGTGTCGAGGCACCGGTGGCGGTGGCGAGGAAGAGGGCGTCTGTGGCTTCGGTGAGGGCTTGTTGGACCAGGGCGCCGATGTCGGCGGGTGCGGTGTAGGTCAGGTGGAATCGGTCGTGGTCGAACCACATCGCCAGTTCCGCGGGTTGCGCGGCGATGGACAACGCGTCCGGCGGCTGCGGTGGAGTGTCGGGGGTGTCGGGCTGCTGGGTGAAGTCGTATTTGACCAGGGCCCGGCGCAACTGCGGGACGGTCGCGTGCACCGCGAGCTGCACGACGGTTTCGTCGTACCCGGTCGGGGTGTGCGCAGCGACGACCGCGGCCTGACCCAGGGACAGTCGCCCGGTGTGCACCTCCCGTTGGAGTGCGGGGAGTTCGGTGCTGCGGGTGGCGATCCGGACCAGGTCGCGGGCCGTGGCGGGGGAGACGCCGGCGAAGCAGGTCAACCAGTGTTCGGGGGAGCGGATCCCACTGATCGCCCACGTCTCGTGCTCGACGAGGCGGGTGACCAGGTCGATCAGGTCGGCGTGCGCGGCGTTCAACCGGCCACAGATCATCCCGACCTCGGCCAACGGATCCGTACGCGAATCGTGAGCAGGCACAAAGCTGTCCGCGCTGTCAGCGACAGTGACGAGACCCCGTGTCGAACTCATGTACCCATACAACCACCCACCACCGACAGCCCCTCCGCGATTTCCCGGGCAGCTGTCCGGCCCCGCGAGTAGCGTGCCGGGACATGAGTGAGCAACCAGTGACCGAGCCGTTGATCGACACTGCCCTCACCCAGTTCGGAGAGTTGGTGGGCTCTGTCGACGACTGGCAGACGCAGACACCGTGCGAGGCCTGGTCGATCGGTGAGCTCGTCGACCACGTGACCGGCAACACCGCGCGCTTCGCGACGATGGCACGCGGCGAGGAGGTCGACTGGTCGGCATCTCCGGAAGTCGGCACGGACCGGGTCGCGGCGTTCGACGCCGCCGCTGAGGAGTTGCGTGCCGCATGGCGAGAGGGCAGCCCGGCGCCGGTCGGCATGGCGAGCGGGGAGTACGCCGTGCACACCTGGGATCTCGCGACGGCCCTCGGCCGGTCCACCGCGGACCTGGACTCGTCGCTCGCCGAGTCCGGGCTGGAGTTCGTGCACGGCAACCTGACGGACGACTCCCGCGGTGAGGTGTTCGGGCCGGAGAAGCCAGCGCCGCAGGACGCCGACGCGTACGGCACGCTCGCAGCGTTCGCCGGCCGCACCGTCTCTTAGTCGCGATCGCGCGTCGAGCCGGGGGCCGGCCGGCGTAATCTGCGGACGATGAGCACCACCGAACGTCGGCCGCAGGCAGTCGACTGCCAGAGCGATCCGGCGACCGCTGCTGTCGACGGTCGGCTCGCGGTCGAAGTGCTGAAGGCACGGGAGGTCCCGCTCGGCGGCCCGCGGGCGATGACCGTGCGCCGTACCCTGCCTCAGCGGCAGCGCTCGCTGATCGGTGCGTGGTGCTTCGCCGATCACTACGGCCCGGACGACGTCTCGCTGACCGGCGGGATGGATGTGCCGCCACATCCGCACACCGGATTGCAGACGGTGAGCTGGCTCTTCAGCGGCGAGGTCGAGCACCGAGACACGCTCGGAACGCACGCGATGGTGCGCCCCGGCGAACTGAATCTGATGACCGCCGGTGCCGGCATCGCGCATACCGAGGTCTCGACCCCCGACACCACCACGTTGCAGGGCGTGCAGCTGTGGGTCGCGCTGCCCGACGCGGACCGGAATGTCGATGGCGCTTTCGATCACTACGTGCCGCCCCAGGTGCACCTGCAGGGCGGCCGGGCGCGGGTGTTCCTGGGCGATCTCTTCGGGAGCAGATCGCCCGTGCACACTTTCAGCCCGTTGCTCGGTGCCGAGCTGACCATCGAGGCGGGTGCGCACCTCGACATCCCCGTTCGGGCCGACTTCGAGCACGGCCTGCTCGTCGACACCGGCACGGTCACGGTTTGCGAAACTTCTGTGCTGCGAGCTGAACTCGGCTATGTGGGCACCGGCGCCGACACGATCCCGGTGACCAATACCGGTGACCGACCCGCGCGTCTCATCCTGCTGGGCGGCACGCCGTTCGGCGAGGAGGTCCTCATGTGGTGGAACTTCCTGGGCCGCACCCACGAGGAGATCGCCCGCTACCGGGAGCAGTGGGAGGCCCGCTCGGCGCGCTTCGGCCAGGTGCAGGGGTACGTCGGCGAGACGCAGCATCTGACGGCGCCTCAGCTGCCCCATGCGGTGCTGCGACCGCGCCGTAACCCCGCATCCACGGCAGGCCCGATGCTCACCGACAAATCCGGCGCCACGGTCACCGTCGTGGACCACCCCGAGGAACACCGTTACGAGGTCTTCGCCGACGGCACAGCCGCCGGATTCAGCGCGTACGCCGACCGCGGCGACCAGCGTGTCGTCTTCCACACGGAGGTCGCGCAGGAGTACGGCGGACGCGGCCTCGGCACGCTGCTGGTCGCGCAACTGCTGGCACGCATCCGCGAGAGCGGCAGGCGGGTGGTGCCTGTCTGCCCGCTCGTCGCCGCCTACCTGGACGGACACCCTGGCGAGTACGCCGACATCGCCGATCCGGTCACGCCCGAGATCCTGGACTGGCTGCAGAGCCGCTCCACGGGAAGCGCCGAAGCATGACCCGCACGCTCGTCCTCGGTGGCACCCACTTCGTCGGCCACGCGATCGTCGACGCCGCCCGCGCGCGCGGCCACGACGTCACCACTTTGACCAGGGGCGCCAGTGGTTCGCCACCGCCCGGGGTGACGGCCCGGCATGCCGATCGCACCGACCCGGCCGCGCTCGCCACCGCCCTCGGTGACGACAGGTGGGACCTGGTCGTCGACACCTGGTCGGGGGCGCCTCGCGTCGTTCGGGACAGCGCACGGCTGCTGTCCGGACGGGTGGGGCACTACGCCTACGTCTCGTCCCGCTCGGTCCACGAGTGGCCGCTTCCGATCGGCGCGGACGAGAGCGCGCCGGTCGTCGACGCCGACGCGGACAGCGACGATTCGCAGGACTACTCCGCCGCGAAGCGCGGCGCCGAGCTCGCCGTGCTGCGCGACTTCGACGGTCCGGCGCTGCTCGCGCGGGCCGGGCTGATCCTGGGGCCGCGGGAGGATGTCGGGCGGCTGCCCTGGTGGTTGCGCCGGATGGCCGCAGGAGGCCCGGTGCCGTGTCCGGGTCCGCGGGATCGCCCGCTGCAGTACATCGACGCGCGCGACCTCGCGGCATGGTTGCTCGACGCGAGCGCGCGCGGCGTGACCGGTGCGTACAACACGGTGAGCCGGCCGGGGCACACCACCATCGGCGAGCTGCTCGACCTGTGTCGCGAGGCCACCGGGTCGCGCGCCGACCTGGTGTGGGTCACCCCCGAGGACGTCGCCGCCGCCGGCGTCCAGCCCTGGACCGAACTGCCGATCTGGCTGCCGCCGTCCGGGGAGTACGCGGGCCTGCACGCCGCCGACGCGTCCGCGGCGTACGCCGCCGGGCTGGCCTGCCGCCCGGTCGCACAGACCGTGCAGGACACCTGGTCCTGGATGCGGGACGTGGGTGAGACGCCGGTCCGGCCGGACCGTCCCGCGCCGGGCATGAGCCCCGACGCCGAGGCGCGGCTGCTGGCCCGGGCCTGAGCCGCCCTCAGGGTGATCAGCAGGCAGCGGGCACAGAAAAACCGGCCCCGAAGGACCGGTTCAGCTGCAGTTGCGCAGGGTTCAGCGGGTGACCTTGCCGGCCTTCAGGCAGGAGGTGCACACGTTGATGCGCTTCGGGGTCTTGCCGGCCTCGCCGACCATGGTCCGCACGCGCTGGATGTTGGGGTTCCAACGACGCTTGGTCCGTCGGTGCGAGTGGGAAATGCTGTGGCCGAAGCCGGGTCCCTTGCCGCAGACGTCGCACGTGGCAGCCACGGTGTCTCCTACTGGTGTCTCGAGAATTGAAGTACGAAGGTCGATCGCGGGTCGCGCACAGGGCATCGGATGCACCGTCGCAAGCGGTCCGCAAACCACAGGATCGTAGCCGAGCCGCGCGACACATCCCAAATTGCTAGCCTGCCGGGCAGTCTGCGCCACGCACCGACCACCCGAAGGACACAGCGACCGTATGCCGCTCGAAGCGCTCGATGTGCAGGCGTTGCGCCGGTGGGTCATCACCGCCCGCGTCGTCCTGTCCGAGCACGCCGATGCCATCAACGCGCTGAACGTCTTCCCCGTGCCCGACCGGGACACCGGCACCAATATGAGCGTCACGATGGAGCTGGCGGTCGACGGCCTGGCCTCCGAGGCACCCCCGGACCTGCTGACCTCGGTGCGGGTGCTCGCCCGGTCCACGGTGCTGTCGGCACGGGGCAACTCCGGCGTCATCCTCAGCCAGCTCGTGCGCGGCCTGGCGGACGTCGTGATCGCGCTCGACGGTGCACCCCTGCATGCACCCGATGTGGCCGACGTCCTGCGGGAGGCCGCGCGGCGAGCCCGTGGCGGAGTGCGCGCACCGGTCGAGGGCACCATGCTGTCGGTCGCGGACGCCGCGGCGCATGCGGCGGACGCCGCCCGGGATCTACCGCTGGTCGAGTTGGTCGATGCGGTGGTGACCGCCGCGGAGGACGCGGTCGGTCGCACCCGCGAGCAGCTGCCGGTGCTGCGCGAGGCCGGTGTCGTCGACGCCGGCGCCGTCGGCTACTGGCTCGTGCTGCGAGCGCTGCGCCATGTCGTTCGCCGGGCGCCGGGCACCGTCCTCGGCGGCGAGACACCGGCCTGGCTCGCTGCCCCCGAGCGCCCGTGCCCCACCGGAGACGGTGGGCACGACGGTGACGGGCCGGCGTACGAGCTCGTGTTCGTGGTGCACGACACCGACGATGAGCGGGTCGACCTGCTTGCGGGCGTCCTGGAGGGCCTGGGCGACAGCGTCGTGGTCGCGGGCGGGCCGGACGTGTGGAGCGTGCACGCCCACCTCGACGACCTCGGCGCCGGCCTGAACGCGGCGGCGTCCGCCGGGCGACCCAGTCGATTCCAGGTGACCCGGTTCGCCGACCAGCTCGAGAACGTGCACGCCCCGCGGCAGGTCGCCTCTCCCGTGGTGGCCGTGCTGGCATCACCCGGTCTGGCCGACCTGGTGCACGACGCCGACCCGGGCGCCCAGGTGCTGATCGCGCCGGACGAGAGCGCCCTGCACGATGCGCTCGCCGGCATCGGGGACCGGTTGCTGCTGGCTGACACACCCGCGTTGCGATCCCTTGCAGAACGGGCGATCTCAGGGTCGCCGGGCTCGTCGGTCTGTCATGGCGAGCACCCGGCGCAGGTGCTCGCGGCGCTCGCGGTCCGCGCGGGGCAGGACGATCCGGAGGCCCTGCGGCGCGACTGCGACAACGCAGCCGACGCGGTCACCACCCACACCCTGGACGCGCCCGACGGCGACGCGCCCGACGGCGACGTGCCGACGCGGTGCCGTGCACTGCTCGACCGCGCGGTCACCGACGAGGTCGAACTGGTCACCCTGATCGCCGGCGCCGATGCCCCCGACGGCCTGCTCGACGCACTGACCGAGCACCTGACGGCCGCGCGCCCCGAGTTGGAGGTCACCTCGTTCGCGGGACGCCGCCCGGGCGTCGTACTCGACGTGGGGTGCGAGTGATCGACCGCCGCACCAAGCTCGTCGACGTCCTCGGTGACGCCGCGAAGAAGCTGGCCAAGGAGCGGGACCTGCGCACCGTGGGGGATTTCCTGGACTTCCTGCCACGCCGCTACATCGACGCGACCACCTCCGGGCACCTGTCGGAGTTCGCGATGGGGGAGCAGGCCGTGCTGATCGCCACGGTCGTGGCCTCCACCACCCGGCGGATGCGCCAGCGCCGCGGCGAGATGCTGCAGGTGCGCATCGAGGACGCCGACGGCGCGCAGGCGGAGCTGGTCTTCTTCAGCAAGTACGGCCACGAGCAGCGACTGCAACCAGGGGTGCGCGGCGTCTTCCGCGGGCAGCTCGGCAGCTACGGCGCGAGTGTGCAGCTCACCCACCCGGACTACTCCCTGCTGGACGCGGGCGGTGAGGAGCAGATCTACGCCGGGGGACTGGTGCCGCTCTACCGCGCGATCAAGGGCGTTACGGACATGCAGCTGACCCGGTCCTACCGGTTGGTGCTGGACCAGCTCGACGGCTCCCCGGACCCGGTGCCCCCGCAGATCCTGGCCCGCCACGACCTCGCCGATCAGGTGGCGGCGTACCGCGCGATCCACCTGCCGCGCACCCTCGGCGAGGCCGGACGCGGGCGTCGGCGGCTGCGCTACGACGAGGCGCTCGTCGTGCAGACCGTGCTCGCGCAGCGGCGGGCGGAGTACGACGCCCTGCAGGCCACGGCGAGGCCGCCGCGCTCCGGAGGGCTGCTGAGCGCGTTCGACGAGCGGTTGCCCTTCGACCTGACCGCCGGGCAGCGCGAGGTGGGGGAGCAGATCGCGGCCGACATGGCGCGTACGACGCCCATGCATCGGCTGCTGCAGGGGGAGGTCGGCTCCGGCAAGACCATCGTGGCTCTGCGGGCGATGCTGGCGACGGTCGACGCGGGTGCGCAGGCCGCGCTGCTCGCGCCGACCGAGGTGCTGGCCCAGCAGCACCACCGCTCCATCACCGCGATGCTCGGCGACCTCGCGCAGGGCGGGATGCTCGGCGGCGCCGAGCACGGCACGCGGGTGGCCCTGCTGACCGGGTCGATGAGCCGCGCCCAGCGCGCGTCGACGCTGCAGGAGGTCCTGAATCAGGAGGCCGGCATCGTGATCGGCACCCACGCCCTCATCCAGGACACCGTGATGTTCGGTGAGCTGGGCCTGGTCGTCGTGGACGAGCAGCACCGGTTCGGCGTCGAACAGCGGGACGCGTTGCGCGCCAAGGCCACTCGCAGCCCCCACGTGCTCGTCATGACCGCAACGCCCATCCCGCGCACGGTGGCGATGACCGTCTTCGGAGACATGGACACCTCGGTGCTGCGGGAGCTGCCGCGGGGGCGTGCACCGATCGTGTCGCATCTGGTGCCGGCCGCGAATCCCGCCTGGTTGCAACGCACCTGGCAGCGGGTCGGCGAGGAGGTCGCGCAGGGTCACCAGGCGTACGTCGTGTGCGCCCGGATCGGCGGCGACGAGCCGTCGCCGGGGCAGGGAGACGACAGCGACCTTGGAGAGCTGCTCGACGCCGACCCGTCGGAGCCTGTCGAGGAAGGGTCGGCCCCGCAACGGCCGGAGGCGATCGGCGTACACGGGATGCTGGAGGACCTGCGTGCCGAGCCCGCCCTCGCGGGGCTGCGGATCGAGCTGCTGCACGGCCGGTTGCCCGCCGACGAGAAGGAGGCCGTGATGCAGGCCTTCGGGCGCGGTGAGATCGACGTGCTGGTGAGCACCACGGTGATCGAGGTGGGGGTCGACGTCCCGAACGCGACCGCGATGGTCGTCATGGACGCCGACCGGTTCGGCATCTCCCAGCTGCACCAGCTGCGCGGCCGGGTCGGTCGGGGCAGCGCCGGCGGCCTGTGCCTGCTGGTCACCTCGACCGACAACGAGGAGACGGTCGAACGGCTGACCGCCGTCGCCGCGACCACCGACGGGTTCGCCCTCGCCGAGCTGGACCTCAGCCTGCGCTCCGAGGGCGACATCCTCGGCGCGCGGCAGAGCGGGCACCGCTCCGGCCTGCGGCTGCTGCGCCTCGCCCATCCCAAGGACGTGGAGCTGATCGACCTGGCCCGCGCCGACGCCGCCGACCTGGTCGCGAGCGACCCCACCCTCGCCGAGCATCCGGGCCTCGCTCAGCTCGTCACCACCCGGCTCGATGACGTGCAGGCCGCCTTCCTGGAGCGCGGCTGATGCCGCGCATCGTCGCCGGATCGGCGCGCGGCCGCCGGATCACGACACCGCCCGGTGACGGCACCCGGCCGACCAGCGACCGCGTCCGGGAGGCGCTCTTCGGCCGGCTGGCGCACCTCGGTGCCGTCGCCGACGCGCAGGTGCTCGACCTCTATGCCGGTTCCGGCGCTCTCGGTCTGGAGGCCGTCTCCCGGGGCGCGCGGTCCGCGCTGCTGGTGGAGTCCGACCGCCGCGCCGCCGAGGTGATCCGCCGCAACGTCGCCGAGCTCGGACTGGACGCGCAGGTGCGCCAGACCACGGTCGTCCAGACGCTGGGCGGCCACGCGCCGCACGCCATGCACCTGGTGCTGATCGACCCGCCGTACGCCGTGTCCGACGACGAGGTCGCCGAAGTCCTGCGCACGCTGGTCACCGGCGGCTGGCTGCAGGTCGAGGCCGTGGTGGTGCTGGAGCGGGCGAGCCGGTCGCCGGAGCCTCGTTGGCCGGACGGGTTGCGCTCGCTGGAGTCGCGGGCGTACGGCGAGACCACCGTCTGGTACTCCGAGTACGCGCCGGGCGACGGTGCGTCCCCGGTGCTCTAGCCTGCCGTCATGGCCGCCGATCCGCGTCGTTGCGTGTGCCCCGGTTCCTACGACCCGTTCACCGCCGGCCACCTGGACATCGTGACCCGGGCGGCCGCGCTGTACGACGAGGTCGTCGTCGCGGTGCTCTTCAACCCGGCGAAGCAGGGCACCTTCGAGCCCGCGGAGCGGGTCGCGCTGATCGAGGCATCGACGAAGCACCTGCCGGGGGTGCGCGCCGCGGCGTACGGCGACCGGCTCGTCGTCGACGTATGCGCGGAGCTGGAGGCCGGGGTGCTCGTGAAGGGTCTGCGGGACCAGGCCGACTACGGGTACGAGCTGCCGATGGCGCAGATGAACCGCCAGATGACGGGGATCGAGACGGCGTTCCTGCCCGGCGACCCGGCGATGGCGCACTACTCCAGCTCGCTGATCCGCCTCATCGCGGCGCACGGTGCGGACGTGTCGGCGATGGTGCCGCCGCCGGTGCTCGCGCCGCTGTTGGACCGGCTTCGGGACCGGTCCCGGTGAAGCGTTTTGGGCTAGGCGGCACCCAGCCGGTATCGTTCTCGATTGGTCTTGTCGCCTGTGACGGGACCGACCCTTCTCGATCATTCGTGAGACAACGACACCATGCACCTTGATCCACGCTCACCCCTGGTCCTCGACACCCGGGAGCTCGGGCGGCGACCCGGCGCGATGGCATCGTTCTCGCGCACGGTCGAGGCACCGGAGGATCTCGGCACCGAGGTCATCCGCGTACCCACCGGTGCGCCGGTCCGTCTGGACCTGCGCCTGGAATCCGTCATGGAGGGGGTGCTGGTGTCCGGGTCGGTGACGGCGCAGGCGGTCGGCGCATGCGTACGGTGCCTGGAAGAGGTGCACGTCCCCGTGGACGTGAGCTTCCAGGAACTCTTCGCCTACACCGACCGGGTCGTCCACGCAGACGAGGTGGGCGATGACGACGACGACCGGCACGAACTGGACGGCGACCTGCTCGATCTGGATCCCGTGCTGCGTGACGCGGTGGTGCCTGCACTGCCGTTCCAACCCGTATGCCGGGTCGACTGCCCGGGGTTGTGCTCCGAATGCGGAGCGCGCCTCGCGGACGACCCGACGCATCACCATGAAGTGCAAGACCCACGGTGGGCAGCACTGGCCGGACTGGCCGGAGCACCCGCCGACACCGACGAGAAGAGGAACTGACGTGGCTGTCCCGAAGCGGAAGATGTCCCGCTCCAACACCCGTTCACGGCGCGCGAACTGGAAGGCCACGCCCGTCGCGGTCTCCAACTGCCCGGTCTGCAACGAGCTGAAGCAGCCGCACCTGGCGTGCCCGTCCTGCGGGAGCTACAACGGTCGTCAGTACCCCGACGCCGTCCGCGCCGAGCACCAGGCCTGAGCTTCACCCACATTGTGAGCAGCTCCCGACGGTCCGCGCGGTACGACGCAGCGCAGCGGCCCGTCACGGAGTTGGCCCGGATCCTGCACGACAAGACCGGAGCCGACGTCGACGAGGAACTGCTCCAGCGTGGGCTGGTGCACCGCTCGTACTCCTACGAGAACGGCGGGGTGCCGCACAACGAACGCCAGGAGTTCCTCGGGGACGCGATCCTCGGCCTGGTGGTGACCGATCACCTCTACCACGCGCACCCCGACCTGCCCGAGGGCCAGTTGGCGAAATTCCGTGCGGCGGTGGTCAATTCGCGCGCCCTGGCGGCGGTCGCCCGTGAGATCGACCTCGGGTCGTTCGTGCTGCTCGGCAAGGGGGAGCTGACCAGCGGCGGACGGGATAAGGACTCGATCCTGGCCGACACCATGGAATCGGTGATCGGCACCGTCTACCTGTGCGGCGGAGTGTCCGCGGCGGCTCGGTTGATCCACGACCTGATGGACGGCCGCATCGACGCCAGCGCCGAGCTCGGAGCCGGATTGGACTGGAAGACCTCGCTGCAGGAGGTCGCGTCCGCCGCAGGGCTCGGCTCACCGCACTACGCGGTGCAGGAGCAGGGCCCTGACCACGACAAGGTCTTCACCGCCACCGTGCTGGTCGCCGAGGAGCCGGTCGGCACCGGCATCGGTCGCAACAAGAAGTCCGCGGAGCAGCTGGCCGCCGAGCAGGCCTGGCGTCGGCTGAAGGAGCGCGCGGGCACCAGTGCCTGAACTGCCCGAGGTCGAGGTGGTCCGCCGGGGGCTGGCCGATCACGTGGTCGGACGCCGCTTCCTGTCCGTGCAGGTGCACGGTGCGCGGGTCGCGCGTCGGCACCTCGCGGGACCGGTCGATCTGGCGTCCCGGCTGACGGGCGTCGCAGTCCACGAGGCCTCACGGCGCGGCAAGTACCTCTGGCTGCGCCTGGACGGCGATCAGGCGCTGGTCGTGCACCTCGGGATGAGCGGCCAGATGCTGGTCGAACCGCCGGACGCGCCGCGTGAGAAGCACGCCCACGCGATCTTCGACCTGGACGACGGTCTGCAGCTGCGGTTCGTCGACCAGCGCACCTTCGGGGGACTGCAGCTGGTCGATCTGGTGCCCGACGAGGTCGGCGCGACCCTTGAGGACGCGCCCAGGCTCGTGCCGTCGGTGATCACGCACATCGCACCGGATCCGCTGGAGGCGGCGTTCGACCAGGAGGCGGTCGTGCGAGCGATGCGGCGGCGGCGTACCCAGATCAAACGCGCGCTGCTGGACCAGTCGCTGGTCTCGGGCATCGGCAACATCTACGCGGATGAGGCCCTCTGGCGGGCGGAGCTGCACGGTGAACGCGCGACCGACCGGCTCCCGCTGGCGGCGTTGCGCGGTGTGCTCGACGAGGCCTCGGCCGTGATGACCGCGGCGCTCGGCCACGGCGGCACGAGCTTCGATGCGTTGTACGTGAACGTCAACGGCGCGAGCGGCTACTTCGAGCGGTCGCTGGAGGCGTACGGGCGGGTCGGCCGCCCGTGCCGGCGATGCGGCACGCTCATCGTGCGGGAATCGTTCATGAACCGGTCCTCCTTCAGTTGCCCGCACTGCCAGCCCCGGCCCCGCTACCGGGGTTTAGATTGACGCGGTGACGACGCAGACCACCGACAGCACGGCGGCCGCCCTCGAGCTGCCCGCCCCCGACGACACCATGAGCTGGCTCGGTGACCGCTCGCGCGGCAGCCTGGAGCGCGCCAGGGAGATGGTGCGGTCGCTCAAGGCCGAGCCGCCGACGGACCCGCTGGCGGTGCTGCAGGCCTGGAACGACATCCAGATCGAGGTGAGCAACGCCGCCGCGAGCGCTGCGGTCTACTCCGAGACCAACCCCGAGAAGGACGTCCGCGAGGCCGCGGACGGGACCATGCAGCAGATCGACGAGTTCGCCACCGACCTCGGGCTGGACGGGGAGCTCTTCGCGATCTTCGACGCGCTGTCGAGCGGGGGACTGGACCCGACGGCCGCACGTCTGCTGGAGCGGCAGCTGCGCGATTTCCGTCGGTCCGGAGTAGACCGTGACGAGACGACTCGCGCCCGGCTGCGCGAGTTGGCCCAGCTCGAGCTGCGGGCGAGCCAGGAGTTCGGTCGCAACATCCGCGAGGGCGTGCGGTCCATCCGGGTGCGCCCCGAGGACCTGACCGGGATGCCTGCGGACTGGCTCGCCTCCCACGAGCCGGACGACGACGGGCTGATCACCGTCACGACCGATTATCCGGACTCGGTCCCGGTGGGCACGTTCTGCTCGGTGCCGGCGACCCGGCGCGCGATCAGCCTGGAGCGGCTCAACATCGCCTGGCCCGCGAACGACGAGGTCCTGCAACGCATCCTGACGTTGCGGGCCGAGCATGCCGGGCTGCTCGGCTACGCGAACTGGGCTGACTTCAACGCCGAGACCAAGATGATCCGCACCGGGTCGGCCATCAACGAGTTCATCGACCGGATCCTGGCGGCGTCCACCGACGCGGCGCAGCGTGACAAGCAGATCGTGCTGGACCGGCTGCGTCAGGACGACCCCGACGCGCAGGACATCTACGGCTACGACCTGCCCTACTACAGCGAGCTGGTGCGCAAGGAACGCTACGACGTCGACGCGCAGCTCGTGCGCACCTTCTTCCGCTTCGACGCGGTGCTGCAGGGCTTGCTCGCGGTGACCGGCCGGCTGTTCGGGCTGACCTGGGAGCCGGTGCCCGACGCGCCGGTGTGGGCGCCGGACGTCGCGGCGTACGACGTGCTGCGCGACGGCACCCGGATCGGGCGCATCTACCTCGATCTGCACCCGCGCGAGGGCAAGTACAAGCACGCGGCGCAATTCACCCTGGTGGAGGGCATCCGCGGACGGCAGCTGCCCGAGGGCGTGCTCGTGTGCAATTTCAGCCGCGGGCTGATGGAGCACTCCGAGGTGACGACGTTCTTCCACGAGTTCGGTCACCTGATCCACCACGTCATCGGCGGTGGGCAGGAGTGGGTGGAGTTCACCGGGGTCGCCACCGAGTGGGACTTCGTCGAGGCGCCGAGCCAGATGTTGGAGGAGTGGGCGTGGGACCCCGCCGTCCTCGCCGAGTTCGCGGTCGACGCCGACGGCACCGTGATCCCCGAGGCCCTCGTACGCCGGATGCGCACGGCCGACGACTTCGGCAAGGGCTACCTGGCGCGGACCCAGATGTTCTACGCGGCCTTGTCGGTCGGCATCCACCAGCAGCGTCCTGAGGAGTTGACGACCGCTGTTCGTGAGGCACAGCAGCGGTATTCGGTCTTCCCCTACATCGAGGACACCCACTTCCAGTGCTCGTTCGGGCACCTGGACGGGTACAGCTCCGGCTACTACACCTACATGTGGTCACTGGTCATCGCCAAGGACATGTTCAGCGCGTTCCACGCCGAGGATCTCTTCGAGCCGCACGTCGCGGCGCGCTATCGCGACCGGGTGCTCGCGGCGGGTGGCAGCAAGGACGCCGCCGATCTGGTGGCGGACTTCCTCGGTCGCCCCTACACGTTCGACGCGTACGCCGCCTGGCTCGCTGAGTAGGCGCGGCATACGGTGGACGACGTGATCGAACTGAAGTCGTCCGCCGAGATCGACCAGATGCGCCCTGCCGGGAAGCTGGTGGCCGCCACTTTGACCGCGTTGAAGGACGCGGCCGACGTCGGGGTCAACTTGCTCGACCTCGACGCCCTGGCGCACCAGATGATCCGGGACGCGGGCGCGGAATCGTGCTACATCGACTACCACCCCAGTTTCGGCGCGATGCCGTTCGGCAAGGTGCTGTGCACGAGCGTGAACGACGCTGTCCTGCACGGACTTCCGCACGACTACGCGTTGCGTGACGGCGATCTGCTGTCGGTGGACTTCGCCGCATCCCTGGGTGGTTGGGTCTCGGATGCTGCCCTCTCGGTCGTCGTCGGCACCCCGCGAGAGCGGGACCTCGCGCTCATCGACTGCACCGAGCGCGCGCTGGCCGCCGGCATCGCTGCCGCCCGCGGTGGCAACAAGCTCGGAGACGTGAGCGCGGCGATCGCCCAGGTGGCGCATGCCGACGGCTTCAGCGTCAACACCCAGTTCGGCGGGCACGGAGTCGGCCGCACGATGCACGGCGAGCCCCACGTGCCGAACGACGGCCGTGCGGGGCGCGGCCTCAAACTGCAGCCGGGACTGGTCATCGCGATCGAGCCGTGGTTCATGCACACGACCGACGAGATCTTCACCGACCCCGACGGGTGGACGCTGCGCAGCGCCGACGGTTCCCGCGGAGCGCACAGCGAGCACACCGTCGCGGTCACCTCGGGCGACCCGCTCGTCCTGACCGCCCGCGACTGATCCCCGAGCCCACCTCCCGCTGAGATCCGGCTTCGCGACAGTGAGGCCGCGCCCAGACCCGCCTGAACCCGGATCTCAACAGCGGGCGGTGCTACCGACTCAGCTGCCCAGGTGCCGGTCGGAGGTCACCCGCCCGTGGTTCGTGGTGATGACGTGCCAGTACGGGCGCCCGGTCGCACCCGTGCCGACGTACGACGTCACGGAATGACCGTCGGACTGGCTCGTGACCCCCTGCGACCTCGCTAGGACGCCGTACGACGAGACGCGCCAGTCGTAGGCCAGTCCCGCGGCGTGCCGGCCGTCGGTAACGAACCGGGCGACGTCCTGAGCCATCGTCACCGACCCGGTGAGCGAGAAGTTCTGATCGTCTGTGTAGTCGGCGGCCGAGAAGTCCACGGTGATCGGGTAGGACTCCCGCAGGAACAGGCTGCGCACGGTCCGGGCGCCCACGCGGGACACCGAGCGTGTTGTCATCAGGTCCTGCTGACGGATGGACTGCACCGCTCCGGAGTCACTGACGGTGCCCGCGTTGCTCCAGGTGCGCCCGGTCGACACGGTGGTGACCACGCGGCCCGCCGAGGTGTCGATGTAACCGGTGACCGAGTCGGCGCGGCGGGCGGTCTGGGAGTAGTGCACCGCGCCCTGCCGGGCGGGGTCGACCGTGGTGCCCGTGGTCGCGGCGGCCGCGACGTTCGCCGAGGTGAGGCTGCCCGAGGTACGCGCGCGGTGATGGTCGGTGTAGAGGAAGAGCGCGGCCGTGACGTTCCACGTGTCGCCGATCGGGGAGATGGCGAACGTCAGGGTGTGCGACTTCCCGTCGACCAGCCGACCCGCGAAGGGCGTGAGGTCCAGTGACTCGGCCCGCAGATCCAACGTGTCGATCGCGAGGACCGGACGCCACAGGGTGGGCACGATCCCGCCGGAGTAGATGTGCGGGTAGGTCCCCACCGCACCGGCGCGGGTGTCGTCGACCGCCACCGTCGCCTCCCGGAAGGAGCCGGCCGCGCAGAGGCCCGCGTCGGGGTAGTCCGCGGCGACGGCGTCCGGGACCGCGGTGAACCACTGCTCGTCGCAACCGTTGCCCTTGAGCGTGACGTCGAGGCGCGCGCCGGTGATGTTGCGCGGCAGTCCGGCGATCGTGGTGGTCGTCGTGTGGCTCGAGGGATTCAGGTCCTGCACCGGTACGCCCACGACCTTGTCGGGCACCTTCGGGGCGGGGTGCCGCGAATCGGCCAGGTAGTAGGTGATGCGGACCGTCTGGTCGTAGACACCGGTGTAGGTCGAGTTGGTGTAGTTGACGTACCCACCGGTGTACGGCTGCGGCGTACGCAGCAGTGCAGAGAAGTCGGTGATGTCCTTGGCGAACGAGAACGTCGTGGGGGTCGGGCCGCCCGGCTCCTGGGTGGTCCCGAACCAGACGGTCACGCCGCCGATCGTGAGGGTGCCGCTGCGGTCGTACTGCCGTCCGCTGACCGACGTCGTGGAATCCAGGACGACCTTCGACCAGGCCTTGCCGGCGCATGCGGCCGGCGGAGCCAGCGTGCCGGAGTAGTTCTGAGCGGATCCGTCCGCGGCGTTGGACCGGAAATGCGAGGCGAGCGTCGCCGTGCAGTGCTCGGTGGCCGGTCGGCTGGTCGGCGGCGCGGCGCTGACCGGATTGTCGGCGCCGGTCTCGATGTATCCCGCCGCCGATGCGACCTGCGCACCGATCAGGCACGACGCGAGCAGGCTGAGCACAACGGTGAGCAGTACGAACAGACGGCGACGCATAGCGGCTCCCTCGGACGGTGGTTCGTCGAGCCTAGGACGCGTGTCGAGTGGTCACTTTCGGCCGATGCTTCGACTCCGGCACCGTCCACTTGTGACCACTCGGCGGACGGCGCAGGTCAACCGGGCGCACTGGTGTCGCTGAGCAGTCCCTGGGCGCTGGCTGCCATGGCCGCCTCGGTGCGGTTCGAGACGCCGAGCTTGGCGACGATGTTGGAGACGTGCACGCTCGCGGTCTTGACGCTGATGAACAGCTCTCGCGCGATCTGGCCGTTCGTGCGCCCTCGCGCCACCAGTTCGAGCACCTCGCGCTCGCGGGCGGTCAGGGTCGGGTGCGACGCGGTCGGCTCGGCGACCGAACGAACGCCGAGGTCGCGCATCGCCTGCTCCGCGGCGAGCGCCACTTCGCGCGCCTCCTTCGCGGCACCGGGACCACCCGACGCGCCCAGCGCCCGGGCCAGGTGCAGCCGCGCCCTCGCCGCCTCGAGCGGGATCTCCAGGTCATCGAACTGCCGCACGTCGGTGCGCAGCAGCGCGATCAGCTCGGCCGGCGCGGCGCCGTTGCCGCCCCACGCGAACCGCTGGACGCCCACGTGCACCCGGGTCACCCACGCCACGGACTCCGGGCCGAGGTCGTCCAGAGCCTCGGCTCGCGCGGCGACCTCGGCAGCTGCTTCAGCGAGCCGGCTCACGTCGTCCGTGTACGCCGGGTCGGCCTTCGTCGCCAGGTGTCCGATCGCGATGCCGGACAGGCGGATCCGGGCATCGATGAGCGGAGCGTTCCAGGTGGCGCGGAAGATCTCCACCAGGTCGTCGAGCGCCTGCAGCATCCGGTCCAGCTCGCCCCGTGCACCCAACACATCGATGAGCGCCGCGCCGCCGTGCACAGCCAGGAAGACGTCCTTGGACCACAACGGCTGCAGCGCGAGTGCGGACTGCAGGGCTGCGTCGTGGTCTCCGCGAGCCGCCGCCAAGGTGGCGGCCACGGCGCGGAGCTGCCCGGCGGCGTACGGCGCCTTCTGCAGCTGGGGTGCGGCCAGCCACCGCTCCGCGCGGGCCCAGTCCCCGGTCTGCACCGCCCAGTACGCCGACGCCACCCTCGCGTCCATCCCGAAGATGGCGGTCTCGTGACGGGTCTCGATCGACCGCTGCAGCGCGACCTCGAACGCCTGCAGTGCCTTCCGGTGGCGCCCCTGCCGGGTGTAGACCCGCGCGACCTGGTGCAGCGCGCGAACCTCCGGGTCGTACTCCGCGGCACGCCGAGCGGACTCGGCGACGTCCTGAAGCTGCCCGAGCGCGGCGGCGCTCTCTCCCCGGATGTCGAAGATCCGCGCGCTGGTCGTGTCGACGTCGAGCAGGACGGCCGGCAGGTCCAGGTCGCGGGCCAGGCGACGGCCCGTCGCGAGCTCGGCCAGGGCGTCGTCGAAATCGTCGGTGAAGAAGAGCCACCTCCCGAGCAGCGCATGAAGTTGTGCGGCGCGCGCCGTGGGCCCCTCCGGCTCCAGCAGTCGCAGGGCGTGCCGCAGCTCGACGGTCGGGTCCAGCGGGTCACCGGTGCCGATGGCGGCGGTGACGAGCCCGATGACGAGGTCGGCGTAGTCGTGTGCCGCGAGGCCGGTCACCGTGAGCGCCTCACGGGCGGTCTGTGCCGCCCGGTAGGGGTCGCCCGCAGCGAGCAGGGCTGCCGAGGTGCGCGCGGCGACCTGCGCGAGCGAGATCGGGGGAGTGACGTCCGGGTGCTGGGCGAGGATCGCCAACGCGTCCTCGTACAGTCGCGCCGCGTCCGCTGGGCCGACGGCACGCATCGCCTCGTCGCCCGCCCGGACCGCCGCTTGCGCGGCGACCTCGTGCTGCCCCGCGGCGCGGGCGTGGTGGGCAAGGTCCGCGGCCGCCCCCAGTTCATCCGCGGAGGCCAGCGCGTCGACGTACGCCGAGTGCCACCGGACCCGCTCACCCGGCAGCAGGTCGTCGTACACCGCCTCGGCGAGCAGGGCGTGCCGGAACGTGTAGCTGTCGGTGCCTCGCGCCTCCAGGAGGTTGTGGTCGACCAGGGACGTCAGGGCGACCTCCAGCCCGGCCGCAGAGAGCGGCACGACAGCGGCCAGTCGCGCGTGACCGACGGACCGGCCGGCGGCCGACACCGCCCGGACGACCGTGCGCGCGTCGTCGGACAGCGCGTCGACGCGCACCAGCAGCAGGTCGGCGAGATCCTCCGGCACGCCTGTGCCGTTCGTGCGGTCGACCGCGAGCAACTCCTCGACGAAGAACGGGTTGCCGCCCGACTGGGCCAGCACCATGTCGACCTGATCGGTCGTGATCGACGGGCGCAGGCTGGTGGCGAGGTGGTGGATGTCGTCGTCCCGCAGCGGTTCGAGCACCAACCGCTCGACGCCGGGCAGTCGGGTCCACTCGCCCAGGATCCGGCGCAGCGGATGGCGCCGGTGCAGGTCGTCGGCGCGGTACGACGCGACCAACCGCACCGGCCCCTCGAACTGGCGGGTGAACAGGACGGTCAGCAGGTCGCGGGTCGACCGGTCCGCCCAGTGCAGGTCCTCCACGATCACGGTGATGGGCGCGTGCGCCGCGAGGCTCTCCAGACCGGCGTGCACCGCGTCGTACAGCGCGGCGGGTCCGGCGTCGCCCCGCACAGGGGCCGAGGTCGCGACGTCGTACCCCGACAACAGCGACCCGAGCAGGGGTCTGCGGCCGACCAGCTCGTCGACCGTCTCGGGTTCGGACTGGGCGAGGCGGCCCCACATCTCCGACCACGGCAGGTACGGCGCGCTGCTCTCGCCGAGGTCGAGGCAGTGACCCACCAGGACCCGGTCGGAGGTCGCGGCCGCCAGCTCGCGCAGGAGCCGGGTCTTGCCGACGCCCGCGTCGCCGCCGAGCAGCGTGATGCCGGGCGCCGCGAGCAGTTCGTGCAACTCACGGTCCCGGCCCACGAAGGGTCCGACGGTGGCCATGCCGTCATTGTGCTGTGCGCTCACGCGTGCCGGGCGGACCCTCGCACGACCGGCTCGGTGTCGGAGTCCAACAGGCCGAGCAGCGCGTGGAACGCGCGCTTCCAGGCCTCGGAAGTACGCCGTGCGGCGGCGTACTCCCGAGTGATGCGCTCGCGGTGCTCCAGGTCGACGGTGCGGGCGAAGTCGGCGGTGATGGGGTTCATGGCGGATTCCTGACGGTTGCCGGAGGACTGACAACCTCGAGACTGCTCATCTGAGGTAGCGCGCCACATCGGGCGATTGCCTTATCTCCTGCGCCGGATGTCTTAGGACCGTCGGTAGAGTCGGCGGCACGGTTTCGCCCGCCATGTCCCCGCCATGTCCCGCAATACGCAGGAGTCCCTCGCCCCGTGTTCGTCAAGAGCCTCACCCTGAAGGGCTTCAAGTCCTTCGCCTCGGCGACCTCGATGCGCCTGGAGCCCGGCATCACCTGCATCGTCGGGCCCAACGGATCCGGCAAGTCCAACGTCGTGGACGCGCTCGCGTGGGTGATGGGCGAGCAGGGTGCCAAGAGCCTGCGCGGCGGCAAGATGGAGGACGTCATCTTCGCCGGTACGCCGGGGCGTCCCGCCCTCGGTCGCGCGGAGGTCACGCTCACCATCGACAACACCGACGGCGCGCTCCCGATCGACTACACCGAGGTGACGATCAGCCGCACGATGTTCCGCAGCGGCGGGTCGGAGTACGCGATCAACGGCACCAACTGCCGGTTGCTCGACGTGCAGGAGCTGCTCTCCGACTCGGGCATCGGCCGAGAGATGCACGTCATCGTCGGCCAGGGGCAGCTCGATGCCGTCCTGCGGGCCACTCCCGAGGAGCGCCGCGGCTTCATCGAGGAGGCCGCCGGGGTCCTGAAGCACCGCAAGCGCAAGGAACGCGCGCTGCGCAAGCTGGAGACCATGGAGGCCAACCTGCACCGGGTCGGCGACCTCACCACCGAGATCCGGCGCCAGTTGGGACCGCTCGGCCGGCAGGCGGAGACCGCACGCCGGGCAGCCACGATCCAGGCCGACGTCCGCGACGCCCGGCTGCGGCTGCTGGCCGACGACCTGGTGCAGCTGACCAGCGCGCTGGA
This sequence comes from Allobranchiibius sp. CTAmp26, assembly GCF_017565405.1. Taxonomy (GTDB): domain Bacteria; phylum Actinomycetota; class Actinomycetes; order Actinomycetales; family Dermatophilaceae; genus Allobranchiibius. The sequence goes on along the minus strand of NZ_JAGEKR010000017.1, from coordinate 139,567 downwards.
GCAGGACATCGCCGACGAGGAGGCCATGCTCGCCCGCCAGCGACGCGCCCAGGCCGCGCTCGACAGCGGCGAGGCCCGACTCGCCGAGGTCGAGGAACAGGCCCGCGCCGCAGCGCCGGCTCTCAGCACGGCGCAGGAGCAGTGGTTCGGTCTGTCGTCGCTGGCCGAGCGGATCCGGGCGACGGAGACGCTTGCGGCGCAACGGGTCCGGCTGCTGGCCGAGGCCGAGGAGCACGAGCAGGGCAGCACCGGGCGCGACCCGGAGCAGCTGCGCGCCCAGGCCGCCAAGGAGCGGGCCCGACACGAGGACCTGCTCGCACAGGCGAATGCGGCGAACGAGGCACTCGAGGCCGCCGTCGCCCGCCGGGAGGCCGCCGAGAGATCACACCAGGACGAGCAGCAACGCGTGGCCCGGCTGCTGCGCGCCGCCGCGGACCGCCGCGAGGGTCTGGCCAAACTCGAGGGCCAGGTGGCCGCTCGGCGCAGCCGGATCGAGGCGGCGCAGGCGGAGATCGGCCGGCTGGAGGCCGGTGCCGAGGAGATCGAACTGCGGGCGGCGCGGGCCGAGCGGGAGTTCGCCGCGCTGGAGTCCGGACTCGCCGAGGACGAAGAGGGCGAGCAGGGCCTGGACGCCCAGCACGAGCGCGCCGAGGCCGAGCTCGCACAGGCGCAGGCCGCGCTCGACAAGGCGACGCAGGACGAGCGAACTGCCGAGCAGGAGCGCTCCGGGCTGCATTCGCGCCTGGAGGCCCTCGAACTCGGGCTGCGGCGGGGCGACGGCGCCGCGCACCTGCTCTCGTGGGGTGAGCAGCACGGCGTACGCGGCTCCGTCGCCTCGATGGTGCAGGTCGAGGCAGGCCGGGAGGCCGCCGTTGCGGCCGCGCTCGGCTGGGCCGCGGACGCGGTGGTCGTGGCCGACCACGAGCAGGCGGCCTCCGCACTGCGGGAGTTGCGCGAGGCGGACGCCGGTCGTGCCGGGATCCTGGTGGCGCACCAGACCGACCGGCAGGGCCGCGCCGTCCAGGGCGGATCCGACACCGTGTGGGCAGCCGACGTCGTCTCGGCACCGGACGAACTGCGCCCGGTCGTCGAACAGCTCCTGGCAGGGGTGCTGCTGGTCGAGGACCCTGCGGCAGCTGCCGCCGTGGTGGCCCGTGACTCCAAGGTCACCGCCGTCACCCGCGACGGCGACGTCTTCGCCGCCGACTTCGTACGCGGTGGCTCGGCGGCCGCGCCCAGCACCCTGGAGATCCAGGCCGCGGTCGACGACACGAAGGAGCGGATGTCGCAGGCCGCATCTCGCGGCGAGCGGGCGCGGTTCGCCGCGCAGGAGGCGCGCGCCCAGGTCGCGCAGCTGAGCGAGCAGGTCGACGCGGCGCTGGAGCGGCTGGGAGAGTCCGATGCCCGGATGGCGGCCGTCGCCGAGCAGCTGGGGCAGCTCGGGCAGACGCTCCGCTCGGCACGCAGCGAGCGCGAGCGCGGCGAACGATCGCTCACCGCGGCGCGAGAGTCGTTGGGCAGCAACGAGACCGAGCTGCAGGAGCTGGAGGAGCGGCTCGAGGCCGCGCATGCCGACCCGGGCGCCGAGGAGCCGGACACCGACGACCAGCCCCGGCTCGCCGCCGAGGCCGCCGCCGCGCGATCGGCGGAGACCGAGCACCGCCTCACGCTGCGCAGCCGGCAGGAACAGGCCCGCGCTCTGGAGGGCCGGGCCGACGCCCTGGAGGCCACCGCACGCTCGGAGGTCGAGGCCCGCCGCAAGGCGCAGGAGCGTCGCGAGCGCCGCCGGCACGAGGCGTTGGTCGCCGCCCAGGTGCGCGACGACGCCGAACGCCTGGCGCAGCGCACCGTCGAGGCACTCGCGGTGGCCCAGGTCCGGCGCGACGACGCCCAGCAGCGGCGTACGACGCTCGAGGAGGCCGTCCGTGGGGCGCGCGACGTCGTCACGGCCGCTGCGCAGGAGGTGCGCGAGCTGACCGACTCCGTGCACCGCGACGAACTGGCCCGCGCCGAGCAGCGGCTCAAGGTCGAGGCCATGCAGACCCGCGCGGTCGAGGAGCACGGCATCGCGCCCGAGGCACTGGTGGAGGAGTTCGGCCCCCACCTGCTGATCCCGCACGTGCCGGGCCCCGAGGACGCACCCGACGACGCGCCCGAGCCCGTCGCGTTCGTGCGCGATGAGCAGGAGAAGCGACTGCGGTCCGCCGAGCGCAAGCTCTCCCAGCTCGGTCGGGTCAACCCGCTGGCGTTGGAGGAGTTCGCGGCGTTGGAGGAGCGGCACACCTTCCTCACCACCCAGCTGGACGATCTGTCCCGGTCCAAGAAGGATCTGCTCGACATCGTCCGCGAGGTCGACGAGCGTGTGGAGCGAGTCTTCGCCGAGGCGTTCGCCGACACGGCGCGCGAATTCGAGGGCGTCTTCGATCGGCTCTTCCCCGGCGGCGAGGGGCGACTCACGCTGACCGAGCCGGGCGACATGCTCACCACCGGCATCGAGGTCGAGGCCAGACCGCCTGGCAAGAAGATCAAGCGGCTGTCGCTGCTGTCCGGTGGCGAGCGGTCGCTGGTCGCGGTCGCGCTGCTGGTCGCCATCTTCAAGGCGCGGCCGAGCCCGTTCTACATCATGGACGAGGTCGAGGCCGCGCTGGACGACGCCAACCTGGGCCGCCTGATCACGCTCTTCCAGGACCTGCGCGACTCCAGCCAGCTGATCGTCATCACCCACCAGAAGCGCACCATGGAGGTCGCCGACGCGCTCTACGGCGTGTCGATGCGCGGCGACGGCATCACCACGGTGGTCTCGCAACGGCTGCGCGACGTCGCGCCGGAGGCGATGGGCGGCCCGGCTCCTGCGCGAGAGACCGACGAGGAGTTGGCGCCCGCGCGCTGACGCGAGGGCGCAGCGCGCTCAGTCGACCAGCGCGGCGTACACCAGCTGGCGCAGCTCCGTGCGCAACGGGTAGCCGTTCGAAGGCATCTGCTGGGTCATGAACACGGTCGTGAGGTCCTCGGCGGGGTCGACCCAGAAGACGGTCGACGCCATCCCGCCCCAGCCGTACTCGCCCGGCGAGGTCGGGTATCCGGCCGCCGTCGGGTCCAGCATCACACTGAACCCGAGGCCGAAACCGACTCCGTTGAAAGGCGTCTCGGCATAGAGGGGGACCCCGAAGGAGCCGAGGTCGGCGCCGCCCGGCAGGTGGTTCATGGCCATGAAGTCCACGGTCCTGTTGCCGAGCAACCGGACGCCGTCGAGCACACCGCGCCCGAGCAGCATCTGGGCGAACCGGGTGTAGTCGGCCATGCTCGAGACCAGCCCGCCACCGCCGGAGAGGTACGTCGGCGGCTTCAGCGCCGCCGCACCGAGCGCGTCCAGCGGGGTCGGTGCGCTGCCGCCGACGCCGTGGTAGAGCGTCGCGAGCCGCTCGGTGTCCACAGCGTGGAACGCGGTCTCGTCCATCGCGAGGGGCTCGAAGATCTCGGTGCGGAAGAACTCGTCCAGCGACATGCCGGACACGACCTCCACCACCCGTCCCAGCACGTCGGTGGCGACCGAGTAGTTCCAGCTCGTGCCCGGGTCGAACCGCAGCGGCAGCGCCGCCATCGCATCCGTCGCCTCGGCCAGATCCATGCCCGGGGGCACACCGATGTCGAATCCCGCTGTGCGCATGGCCTCGTCGGTCGGGTGCACGCGCAGGAAGCCGTAGGTCAAACCGGCGGTGTGGGTGAACAGGTGCCGCACCCGCATCGGACCGGCGGCGGGCCGCGTGACCGCCGCGGCAGCCTGACCGCCGACGTAGACCCGCTGCTCGGCGTACGCCGGGAGGTAGGTCGCGACCGGATCGTCCAACCGCAGCAGCCCCCGCTCGACCAGCATCATCGCGGCCACGGAGGTGACCGGCTTGGTCATGGAGTAGATCCGGTAGAGCGTGTCCGCCGTCGTGGGGGAGCCGCTCGCGATGTCGCGCATCCCGCCGTACGAGGAGTAGGCCACCTCGCCGTGCCGCACGACCTGTACGTGGTAGCAGGGCAGATGGCCACGGTCGACGTACCCCTGTAGATGCTCGTCGAGGCGTTGCAGCCGACTCGCGTCGAATCCGGCGGCGGCGGACCTGTCGTGATCTTGGACACCCATGGGCACATGGTGGCATCCGCCGACCGAGCATCCCGGCCCGGGCACCCGTTTGAACTCCCGGTGAATTCGCGTGTCGATGATAGGGATCTCACAGCTGGGAGCCGCAGAATGAGCCCATGTTGTGGCTCGTGGGTGCCTTGTTCCTCTGCCTCGTCCTGGCCGGCGTCGTCGTCGGCCTTGTCGCCGTACCCGCTCGCCGCGAAGGTCGTCAGGTGCTGACCGAACGGGGCGAGCAGATGTTCACCTCGGTCACCGAGCGCGGTCGTGACAAGCGCGCCAAGACCGACGACCCGACCCCCGAGGAGCACTCGGGTAACGACGCACCGCCGGCGCGCAGCGCCTCCTGAGACCGACCCGCCCGGCGGCGGGTGGTGCTGAGCACCCCTTCGCGTTTGCGAGGATGGGGCGGTGGACAGTCTCTGGGAGATCCTCACCGTCATCACCGTCGTCGTGCTGGGCGGGCTCGGCCTGCTGGTCGCCTTCGTGCGGGGCAGTACAACGCGCCGCCGCACCGTGGCGCCGCCCGCGCCACCGCGCGAGGAGAAGGTCCGCGGCGCCAATACCTACCAGGCGGGCAGCACCGCCCGGATCGACACCAGCAAGACCGCTGAACCACCCGCACCTCCGGCGACTCCGCGGCGTGAGCCCGAGCCCGAGCCGGTCGTCGTACCGCCGCCGGTCGAGCCCGAACCGGTCGCACCCGCCGAGATCGCCATCGAGCGCCCGGAGTCGGCGCGCAACCGGATGGGGCGGCTGCGCTCGCGCCTCGCGGCCTCCAACAACGCGATGGGCAAGGGCCTGCTCGGCCTGCTGGCCGGCGGTCAGCTCGACGACGCGGTCTGGGAGGAGGTCGAGGACACCCTGCTGGGCGCCGACCTGGGTGTCGAGGCCACCACCGAGCTCGTCGACGCGCTCAAGCGGCGAGTGCAGGTCGAGGGCAACGCGACTGCGGAGCAGCTCGAGGCGTGGCTCCACGAGGAACTGCTGAAGCTGGTCGACCCGTCGATGGATCGCCGGATCGCGGCCACCCGGGTGGGTGACCGGCCGGCCTGTGTGATGGTCGTGGGCGTCAACGGCACGGGCAAGACCACGTCGGTGGGCAAGCTCGCTCGGGTGCTCGTCGCGGAGGACAAGGACGTCGTTCTCGGCGCGGCCGACACCTTCCGTGCGGCGGCCGCCGACCAGTTGCAGACCTGGGGCGAGCGCGTCGGCGTACCCACCGTGCGCTCGGACCGGGAGGGCGCCGACCCCGCGGCCGTGGCCTTCGACGCGGTCAAGGACGCCGCCGACGTCGAGGCGGACGTGGTGATTATCGACACCGCCGGGCGGCTGCACAACAAGGTCGGTCTGATGGACGAGCTCACCAAGGTCAAGCGCGTCATCGAGAAGCAGAGCGCGATCGACGAGTGCTTGTTGGTGCTCGACGCGACGACCGGGCAGAACGGGCTGCGTCAGGCCGAGGTCTTCTCACAGGCGGTCGACATCACCGGCGTCGTCCTCACCAAGCTGGACGGCACGGCGAAGGGCGGGATCGTCGTGCTGATCCAGCGGCAACTGGGTGTGCCGGTGAAGCTGGTGGGTCTCGGCGAGGGCCCGGACGACCTGGCGCCGTTCGACCCGGTGGCATTCGTGGACGCCATCCTCGACTGATGCCGCAGGTGGACCTGCGCAGCGTCGCAGGTCAGTTCGGGCCCAGTTTCGACCCGGTGCTGGGGGCTGCCCGATCGTTCTGGTGCACTCGCACGAGCGGGCGCGCGGAGGGTGTCGACGCACCGCACATCCTGGTCGAACTGCTGACCCAGGACATCCGGGTCAGCCTGCGGTCGCTCAGCGTCGCCGGCTCCCTGTCGGTCGCGACGGGCGCCCGGATCGTGGCCGTCGTCGGATCGGAACCGCAGTGGGAAGCGCGGGTGTGGACCGGGTACGACGCGGCCACGTTGCGTGACCTGGCCCTGGCGTACGGCGCCGTCGACGTCGTCGATCTGCGCCGGGTGCTGCCACAGGTCATCCACGGTCGTGACCGGCTCGACGTGGACGGCGCGCAGGTGCCCTTGGCCGACGCGCCCGCTCTCGACCGTGCGCACCTCGCCCAGATCCTCGACGCCACCGGCGCCCGCATCCGGGGCGTGCCGAGGATGACCGACACGATGCGCGCCGACGAGGCGCACGCCCGTCTCACCGACTACAGCACCGCGGGCACCCGGATCTGGGAGGCCCTGATCGCGCACACCGCGCCGATCGCCTTCGTCACCAGTCACGTCGACTACGCGCAATGGGCGCCGGCATCGATCGCCGCCGGGCGGTCCGGCGTGCCGACCGTGCACGTGCAGAGCACCGGCGGGCTCAAGGCGTACTGGGGGATCGACCCGGCGGACCGCGAGGACGGCTACCGGCAGGAGTTGACCCGCAGCCTCGGCGCGTTCTTCGAGGACGAGCTGTGGTCGCGGCGCGAATCGCTGCGCCCGGCCGCCGAGCTGGTGGCGTGGCGGGCGCGGCGCAACCTCGGAGCACCGTCGTGGTGGCGTTCGGACGGCGAGGACGACGAAGTCGCCTACCTGACCGCCGGAGAGCGGCTCGCGGTGCGGCAGTGGGCGGCGGACCGGCTGGGACTGCCCGCCGGACGGCCGGTCGTGGTGGTCTTCAACCACGCGGTCAGCGACGCGTTGGGCGGCAACAAGGAGATCTTCGACAGCCTTGCGGACTGGTTCGAGCAGACCGCCGACTTCGCCGCCGCCCACCCGGAGGTCACCTGGCTGTTGCTCGACCACCCCAAGCAGCACCTGTACGACACCACGGGCTTCTTCGAAGGCGTGGCCGAGCGGCTCGGGCATCACGCTCATCTGCGCTTCGCGCCGTCGTCGACTCTCACCAAGAACGAGCTGTGGAGCCTGGCCGACCTGGTGGTGACCGTGCGCGGGAGCGTCAGCAGCGAGTTCCCGGCGTACGGCATCCCCGCCGTGCAGGCCGGCTGGACGGAGTGGAGCCACTGCGGGTTCACGATGCGGGCCGACGACCGGGCGCAGTACTGGCAGGTGCTGGCGGACGCGGCGGCGGCGCTGGTCCGCGGTGACGACCTGATCACCGACGACCAGGTCGAACGCGCTCGGTTGTGGATGTGGTTCTACCGCAGCGGATCCGACGTGAGCACCGGGCTCGTGCCGCACTGGGAGCAGGGCATCGGGGAGCGGCTGCACCGGCAGCTCACCATCGCGATGAACTGCGTCGAAGGGGATGCCGACGCGCTCTTCACCACGGTCGCGCGCTGGTGGTCCCATCCGCGACCGGCGTTGCTGCGTGCGTCCATCGACGACGTCGCCGCGAGCATGCGGACGGTAGCCCGTCGTCCGGACTACCGGTTGCTGACCTCGTTCGACGAACCGCCGGAGAGCCTGGCCGACGGCGAACGCATCGAGACCGACTCGGACCCGCGCTTGGCGCTGCTCACGGGCTGGCGCCGGAGTGCCGGGATGGTCGCCCGGGCGGGCAAGAGCAACGCGACGCTCGGCGTGCGCCTGTCGCCGTCCGGCGGTTCGAGGACGCTCACGTTCACCGCGCGCATCGATGCCACGTCGGAGCAGTGGTGGTCCCCGGAGCATCCCGCCGAGTACGGCGGGAGCACCCGCACGCTGCTCCTCTGCGTCGGTGGCCGGCCGCGCGGACGGTTCACCCTGCGTCCGGACACGCCCGCCGACGAGGCCGTGGTGCGGTTGGCGCCCTCGGACATCGGACCGAGCGGGCTGGTGGTGCTGGACATCGCAGCCGACCCGGCGAGCGTCCTGCCCGATCCGCTGCTCGGGGTGCGGATCGACCTCATCCAGGTGGACGCCTGACGGTCCGCGCAGGACGAGTCAGGCGCGCAGGGCCTGCGCGAGATCGTCACGCAGGTCGTCCATGTGCTCCAGCCCCACCGAGAGTCGGATCGTCGCCTCGCCGATGCCCACCGCGGCTCGCCCGTCGGGTCCGAGCTTGCGGTGAGTGGTGGTCGCCGGGTGGGTGACCATCGACTTCGCATCGCCCAGGTTGTTGGAGATGTCGATGATCGCCAGCTCGTCCAGCAGCGCGAACGCCGCCGCCTTCGCGGCAGCCGGGTCGTTCCCGGTCGCAAGATCGAAGGTGACGATGGTGCCGCCGCCGTCCTGCTGACGCCGGGCCAGGTCGTACTGTGGGTGTGAGGGCAGGAACGGGTAGCGCACCGATGCCACCTGCGGTTGATCCTGTAGCCACTGCGCCAGGTCGGCCGCGGCCGCGCTCGCCGCCCGCACGCGCAGGTCGAGCGTCTCCAGACCCTTGAGCAGCACCCAGGCGTTGAACGGCGACATGCTGGGACCGGTGTTGCGGATCATCGTCTGGACCGGGCCGTCGATGTAGTCGGTGCTGCCGAGGATCGCCCCGCCCAGCACCCGGCCCTGCCCGTCGATGTGCTTGGTCGCCGAGTAGACCACCACATCCACGCCCATCGGGATCGGCCGCTGTAGCACGGGGGTGGCGAAGACGTTGTCGACGATGACGGTCGCACCGGCTGCGTGCGCGAGCTCGCAGACCGCGGCGATGTCGATGATGTCAAGCATCGGGTTGGTGGGCGTCTCGAAGAAGACCACGTCCGCAGGAGTGGCCAGGGCCTGCTCCCACTGCGCGAGGTCGTGGCCGTCGACGTAGTCGGTGCGGACGCCCCACTTGGCGAGGATCTCCTCGAAGATGACGACCGTGGAGCCGAAGAGGGCCCGCGCGGAGACGATTCGCGAACCCTGCTTCACCAGCGCGGCCAGCGACGTGAACACGGCCGACATGCCGGTCGCCGTCGCGTAGCAGGCGGGCGCACCCTCGATCAGGCGCAGCCGCTCCTCGAAGGTGGACACCGTGGGGTTTCCGTAGCGGCTGTAGATGAACCGGTCCAGGTCACCGGCGAACGCCGCCTCGGCATCGGCCGCCCGGTCGTAGACGTAGCCCTGGGTGAGGAAGAGCGCCTCGGAGGTCTCGTCGAAGCCGGTGCGTTCCTGGCCGCCGCGGACCGCGTACGTCGCGGGCCGCAGCCCATCGGGAAGTGCCGACTTCGGTCGTGGGTCGCTCACCGGATCAGGACTGCTTCCAGGGCAGTCCGGCCGCGCGCCACCCTCCGCCACCGCGGTGCCCGGCATCGTCCAGGCCGCCCTCGAAGCCGTCGAGCACGTTGTACGCCGGCCCGAGACCGGCCGCGGTCGCGGCCTTGGCGGCGCCGATCGAGCGCTGCCCGCTGCGGCAGAGGAAGACCACCGGTCGGCCGTCGCCGGCAGCGAGGCCGGCCTCGCGCACGTCGTCCACGAAGTGCGGGTTCGAGGCGCCGTCGGGGAAGCTGACCCATTCGACGAACTCGGTCTCGCGCCCGAGGTCGGCGATGTCGGGGACACCGACATACGCCCACTCGGCGCCCGTGCGCACGTCCACCAGCACCGCGTCCTCGTGTGCCGCGAGCAGCTCCCACGCCTGCTGGGGCGTGAGGTCGCCGGCGTACCCCTCGCTCATGCCTGCTGAGCCGACCCGCTCGCAGGCGTCGGGAGGACGACGGCCTGCCCGGTGACGACCCGCGTGCCGTCGTAGGTGAGCGACGGGGACCCGTGGAGCACGTATCCCTCGTCGAGAGCGGTGCTGACCCGCTCGCAGAAGGCGCGGTCGTCGGTGCCGGTGATGAACCTGTAACGCAGGCGGGTTGTCTCGCTCATGGATCCATCATCACCCACCTGTTGCGCGGTCTGCCGCCCGTGGTCGCCCAGCGGACACGGGTCTCACTGCCTGCGGTGGAAGCGGATTTGGTCCAGGTGCAGGATCTCGTTGGTGGGTCCGGTGTAGCGCGGTGGTGGCGCAGTGTCGGGTGGGGGAGGTGCGGCGAGGGGTTCGATGGGGTGGCCGTGGCGGGTGGCGAAGCGGAAGCGTCCGGGGCTGCTGGTGTCCGGGTGGATGGTGTAGTCGCCGGTGTGGTGGCGGTCGTGGTGGTGGGGGCACAGGCTGATCAGGTTGGTCATGTCGGTGGGTCCGCCGTCGGCCCAATGAGTCACGTGGTGGCACTCGAGGTGGTGGATGGTGAGGCAGCCGGGGTAGGCGCAACCCCGGTCGCGGTCTTCGATCAGGCGGCGGGTGCGGCGGGGCACGATGCGCTGGGCACGTCCCACATTCACCGGTGATCCGTCGGTTTCCCAGACGGGTTGCAGCACCCCATCGCAGGTCCACTTCCTGAGTAGATGACGGGGCAGCGCGCCGCGTTTGGTGAGCCAGCCGTGTCCGGTGGTGTCCAGGTGCAGGTAGATCCGGAACTTCTCGGCCCGCCCTGCGAGGGTGTCGGTCCCTGCGTCCAGGGAGCGAACGGCGAGTTGTTCCATCGCGTCGGCCATCCGCACCCGCCGCGCTGATGGCTCGTCGGGTGTTGAGGTACTGGAGGTGGCGAGGAAGAGGGCGTCTGTGGCTTCGGTGAGGGCTTGTTGGACTAGGGCGCCGATGTCGGCGGGTGCGGTGTAGGTCAGGTGGAACCGGTCGTGGTCGAACCACATCGCCAGTTCCGCGGGTTGCGCGGCGACACAGAACGCGTCCGGCGGCTGCGGTGGCGAGTCGGCGGGGTCGGGGGTGTCGGGCTGACCCAACGAGAGCCGCCCGGTGTGCACCTCCCGTTGAAGGGCGGGGAGTTCGGTGCTGCGGGTGGCAATGCGGACCAGGTCCCGTGCGGTGGCGGGGGAGACCCCGGCGAAGCAGGTCAGCCAGTGTTCGGGGGACCGGATCCCGCTGATCGCCCACGAACCGTCGCGTACGAGAGTGGTGACCAGGTCGATCAGGTCGGCGTGCGCGGCGTTCAACCGGCCACAGATCACCCCGACCTCGGCCAACGGATCCGTACGCGAATCACGAGCAGAAACAGCGCTGTCCGCGCTGTCAGCGACAGCTGCGAGGCCCCGTGTCGAACTCATGTACCCATACAACCACCCACCACCGACAGTGATGAGAGCCAAGAGAAGGGACCGTGCCGGTGGCACGGCCCCTTCCCTGGTTTGCGAGGCCTAGGCGGGGTGGCTCACGGGTGTGCGAGGTACTCGCTGGCCACCCACCCGGTGATCTTCGTCGAGCCGTTGTACCCGTAGCCGTAGACCCAGTAGTGACCGCCTCCGGAGCGACCCGAGGAGCTGCAGTAGTGGAAGCGGGTGCCGCGCTTCACCTGTCCGACGGTGCCCGAGCTCGTGCTCGGGCTGGTGTGCACCTTCAGCCAGTTCGCGGTCTGCACGGCGCCGTAGCTGTCGATCGAGCAGCTGTAACTCGCCGTTGCGGCGTGCGCCTGGGCGATCGGGACCGACAGCGGCAGTGCGGCCAGCGCGCCGGACGCGAGGACGAGGGTGAGTGCCTTCTTCATCTGATGCTCCTTGAGGTGAGGTGTGGTGCGACGGCGGGTGAGGTGACGGGGCCACCTCACGGCCCGTACGGTCCGAGCTCGATGGAGTTGATCGGGGTGAGGTTGACGTTGTTCCAGGACGCGCCCTTGGCGTGCGAATCGCCCCAGTTGCCCAGGCCGGTGTTGCAGCCCTTGCCGTTGTATCCGGTGCAGAACGCCAGGCCGGCGTTGTACTGGTTGTTCAGCACGTAGTGGTAGCCGACCTGGTTGCTGAGGTTGTCGGTGCCGTAGTGGTAGTACCGCAGGGACGGGTGGTCGCCGTTCCAGCCGGCGTTCTGGGGATAGATGCACACGTAGCCGTACGCGCAGCCGTGCACGGTGCTGCCCGCGGCGTGGGCGGGGGCGACGCCGGTGAGACCCAGCGCGCCAAGGCCCAGTGCCGAGACTGCTGCGATGCGTTTGTACATGAGCCGTTCTCCGATCTGTGAGGGGTGTGCGGGGTGGTGAAGGGGTGGAATCACCACATCCGGACGGCGCCCCAGAAGGTGTCGCCGGTGGTGACGCTGGTGATTCCGTCGTGGTCGCCGGACTGGTAAGCGTTCATCTGCTTGCCGTTGCCCATGTAGATCGCGACGTGCTCGCCGGCGTTCTGGCCGTACCAGAGGATGTCGCCGGGCTTGAGCTGCGACAGGTAGTTGTCGACCTGGCCCGAGCCGCCGTGGCTGGCAGCGTTGATGACGGCCTTGTGCGGGAGGGCGAGCGCCTTGGACCACTGGCCCCACGTGTAGCCGTCGAGCGCGTCCACCCCGGTGGCCTGGTAGTAGGCCCATCGCACGAGGCCGGAGCAGTCGAACCCGTCGACGTTGCAGTCGTTCGGAGCGCCGTTGCCCGGGTCGCACGACCCGTAGGTCGGGCCGGGCGTCGAGCCGTGGCCGCCGTTCCAGGCGTAGATGCTGTATTTGTACATCGAGTCGCTCGTGACGGTGACCCGGCAGGCCTGCTGCATCATCTTCAGCGTCAGAGCGGGGAGCCCGGTGTACGCCGTGCCGCAGGCACTGCCGTTGGTGTTGCCGCCGCCGTTGCTCGGTGGGGAGGGCGGCGTCGGGTTGGTCGAGCCGCTGCCGCACGAGGGCAGGTTCACCCAGTAGTTCTGCGAACCGGTGAAGTAGACGGCCGGCACGTATCCGGTGGCGCCGTGGTCGTCGCCGATCGTCTTGGCCCAACTGGAGGAGCTGTAGCCGCCGACGGTGGCCGTGCCGCCGTTCACCCGGCAGTAGAACCAGTTGGCCGAACCGCCGGTGTGCAGGTGGTCCACCACACCGGAGGAGGTGGACGTCGAGCCGTAGAGCGGAACCCCGCCGGACGGCAGCCAGACCGGGCAGTAGTACACGGTCCCGCCCGAGGGGTTGTGACCGAGCGTGCAGCTGTCGTCCGAGGGCGGCGGCGCCGGCGTCGAGCACGCCGGCATCCCCGCCCAGTAGTTCTGCGAACCGGTGAAGTAGACGGCCGGCACGTAGCCCGTGGCGCCGTGATCGTCGCCGATGGTCTTGGCCCAGTCGGAGGAGGTGTACCCGCCGACCGTGATGGAAGAGCCCTTCTGCTCGCAGTAGAACCAGTTGCCGGTGCCCGCGGTCGTCAGGTGGTCCACGACCCCCGAACCGGACGAGGTCGACGCGTAGACCGGCGCACCGCCGGACGGTGTCCAGATGCCGCAGTACGACACCGTCGTCCCCGATTTGTTCGTGCCGGAGTGGCAGGAGCTTCCCGACGAGCCGCCACCGCCCGAGCAGGACGGCAGCCCGGCCCAGTAGTTCTCGCTGCCGCTGAAGTAGACCGCGGGTACATAGCCGATGGCGCCGTTGTCATCGCCGACCGAGCGGGCCCAGCTCGTGGACGTGTAGCCCGACGCCGAGGCGGTGCCCCCGGAGGTCGAGCAGTAGAACCAGTTCGCCGTCCCACCGCTGTGCAGGTGGTCGATGACCGAGGAGCCCTGGGAGGTGCTCGAGTAGACGGGGATCCCGCCCGAGGGCACCCAGACCCCGCAGTAATAAACGCTCTGACCCGATGCGTTGTGCCCGGCGGTGCAGCCGTCGGCCGCGTGCGCGGGGGTGGTCCATCCGAGGGACAGCGTCGCGACCGACGCGAAGAGCAGTCCGAGGAGGACGGTGATGATCCTGGGTCGGAGGACCCGGGGGTGGAGCCGCGTACCTGTCATGGTGTGCCGCCTTCGCAGTCCCGGTTGCTGGTGGGGAGGAGCGCGGGCAGCACATCAGCAGCGGTCGGCTACCCGATGGACGCGTCGGACATTTCCGGACGTTTCCATTGCAGGAGGCCGGGGAGCGGGGTGTTGCACTGGGCGTTCGCGACGGCGTTGGCCGGCACCCATCCCCACCCGCCGTCGGAGTCGTAGGCGATGTCGGCCTGGGTGTAGAGCCACATGTGCGAGAGCGGCGCGTGCGTGGTGCCGGGATTCGGGCCGCCGCCGGCCTGGCCGAGGAACCAGTTGTTGCCCGCGTGCAGGAACCCGGTCCGGCGCGATCCGGCGTTCGGCTCGGTATACGTGTGACTTCCCGCCCACGTCGTGCAGACGCAGGCGTGGACGACGATGGGCCCGTTCGCGCCATCGCCGCCGGGCCGGTCGGGCAATGGGACGGGCCCGGTGTGCAGCCCCCGCGCCCGCCGGCTGCGGACCCGCGCGTTCTCGGTCGGTAGCTGCAGCTCGGCGTCGACCCGGATGCGGCGGGTGAGGGCGCCGTCGAAGAGGCGGTCCAGCGCGAGCGCCCACTCGCGGGCCTCGGACGGGGTCGCTCCGAGGGCCAGCACGAGAGTGTCCAGGCGATCCGCCGGCGGCAGCGAGGTGCCGGCCAGATAGCCGTGCAGCGATGACCGGGGAATTCCGGTCGCGCGGACCAGGCTGTCCAGGCCGATGCGCTGCCGAGATGCCCCTGCCGCCGCCCGCCGGCGGAGGTGGTCCAGTTCGAAAACGAAGTCCGCTTGGTTGCAGATCGATTCCGGCCGCGGTGTCGTGGCGCGCGTGGCGTGTTCCGTCACTAAAAACCCCCGAGAATCCAGTGATGTGTCCCCGTGCAGATCGTCGGAGAATGTACGCCGGTGACCTTGAGACCGCGAGGTTCCGCGCCCGACCATCTCGCAATGCGGTACCGGGTCGGCTCGACCAGCCCCCGGGAGGTGAGTGCGGCGTACCGCCGTTCTCCATACTCGGATGTATGGCTGACCAATACACCCTGACGGATCCCACGACCATGTACGCCGACATCGAGACGGCAGCGCAATCCCAGGAAGGCCCTGGGCTCGACGCGAAGCTGGACGACCCGGCCGACCTGGGCGAGGAGACCTACCGAGGTAGCAAGCGGTTGCAGGACCGCAAGGCCCTGGTCACCGGTGGCGACTCCGGGATCGGCGCGGCCACCGTGATCGCGTTCGCCCGCGAGGGCGCGGATGTGGTCATCTCCTATCTGCCCGAGGAGGAGGAGGATGCCCAGCGCATCAAGGGCCTGGTCGAGCAGGCCGGCCGGAAGGCGGTGCTCGCCCCGGGCGACCTGACCGATGAGAGCTACTGCACCTCGCTCGTGGAGACGACGGTCCGGGAGCTGGGCGGCATCGACATCGTGGTCTCCAACGGCGGCCGCCAGCAGCACGTCGAGGACATCGCCGATCTCACCACGGAGCAGTTCGACGACACCTTCAAGACGAACGTCTACGCGCTCTTCTGGATCGCGAAGGCGGCGCTGCCGCACCTGACGCCGGGTTCGGTGATCATCGGCACCTCGTCCATCCAGGCCTACCAGCCGTCTCCGAACCTGCTGGAGTACGCCACCACCAAGGCCGCCATCAACACGTTCTGCAAGGGTCTGGCCCAACAGGTCGCTTCCAAGGGCATCCGCGTGAACGTGGTCGCGCCGGGTCCGGTGTGGACGCCGTTGCAGACCGCGGGGGGTCAGCCGCCGGAGGAGTTGCCGGAGTTCGGGCAGTCCACCCCGCTCGGCCGCCCCGGACAGCCGGCCGACCTCGCGCCGGCGTTCGTTTATCTGGCCTCCGCCGAGTCCAGCTTCGTGTCGGGCGAAACCCTCCATGTCAACGGTGGTATGCCTACGCCGTGACGGGTTGCGAATGGGCCAACAGTTCTGCGCAACCGGCGTGGCACGGGGGCGATCCCGTGTCCGGCCCGCTCGACGGCCGCGACGATGCGGGGTACGCCGACCTGCGCGACTACGCCTCGATCGGCGACGGCCGCACCATCGCCCTCATCGCCCGCGACGGATGCGTCGACTGGTTGCCGCTGCCCAACCTCGACTCGGTGCCCCCGTTCGCCGCCCTGCTCGACGCGGCGAACGGTGGTCGCATCGCGCTGGCCCCGGTGGACGAGGCGAGCGTCGAACGGCGCTACGTGCCGGGCACCAACGTGCTCGAGACGACCTACACCACCGAGAGCGGCCGGGTCCGGGTGACCGATTCGCTCAACACCGGGCTGGCCGGTCGACTGCCCTGGTGCGAGCTGGGTCGCCGGATCGACGGTCTCGAGGGCGACGTGCTCCTGCGTGCCCGTGTCGAGCCCGGCACCTGTCTGAACACCGCGTCGCCCTGGGTCTACGACTCGGTGCACGGCAAGGTGCTGCGACTCGACGGACTCACGATGGCGGTGCGCACGCTGCACGAGGAGTCGGTCGAGGTGACCACCCGCTCGATCGCGGTGGACTACCGCACGAGCCCCGGCTCGCGTCATCTGCTGGGTCTGACGAGCACGGCGAGCGAACCCCTCTACCTGCCGACGCCGGAGGCGATCGACGAGGGGATCGACCGCACCGTCGCCAACTGGCGTGCCTGGAGCGACGCCTTCGGGTGGGACGGCCCGTGGCCGCAGGAGGTGCAGCGCAGCGCGTTGCTGCTCAAGCAGCTGATCTTCGCCCCGACCGGCGCCCTCGCGGCCGCTGCGACGACGTCGTTGCCGGAGTCCCTCACGAAGGACAAGAACTGGGACTACCGCTACTCCTGGGTGCGCGACACGGCGTTCTCGCTGACCGCGCTCTTCCGTTTCGGCGTGCGCGAGGAGACCCACGGCGCCATCAGCTGGATGCTGCGGATCCTGCGGGAGCAGGGATCTCAACCGCAGGTGCTGCAGCGCCTGGACGGTACCCAGCGACCGGACGAGCTGCACACGTACGACGTGCCCGGATGGCGTGGGGTCGGCCCGGTGCGGTCCGGCAACCAGGCCGACGGTCAGCTGCAGCTCGGGATCTACGGCGACATCTTCAACATCGTGCAGCTCTACGTGGACCACGGCAACGTGCTGGACGAGGCCACCGGTCGGTTGCTCACCACGGTCGCGGACCTGGCGTGCGACCAGTGGCGCAGCCGCGACTCCGGGATGTGGGAGCTCCCGGAGGAACAGCACTACACGACCTCCAAGCTCGGCTGCTGGCAGGCGCTGAAGCACGCGGTGCATCTGGCCGAGATCGGTCAGATCCCCGGCAGCGTGGACCGCTGGCGCCACGAGGCGAACGCGATCGCGGAGTGGGTCTCCGAGCACTGCTGGAACGAGGAGCTCGGCGCGTACGAGTGGTACCCGGGCAGCGGCGTGCTCGACGCGTCGATCCTGCTGCACGCGATCAGCGGCTTCGACCGCGGTGAGCGGATGTCCCGCACCCTCGACGCCCTGGGGGCCCAGCTGAGCGACGGGCCCTACCTCTACCGGTACTCCGGTGCCGACCAGGAAGAGCTCACCTTCACGGCGTGCTCGTTCTGGCGGGTCTCCGCACTGGCTCTCGTGGGACGGCTCGAGGAGGCGCGCAACCTGATGGACGAGTTGGTGCGCGGCCTGAACGACGTCGGCCTGCTCTCGGAGATGATCGACGCCCGCACCGGGGCGTTCGGCGGCAACCTCCCCCAGGCGTTGTCCCACCTGGCGCTGATGAATGCGGCCATCACGGTGCACAGCGAGGAACAGCACCGGGCTCAGGCACCTCTCGCCGACGGCGACGGCTGAATCCTGCGCGACGACGTGCGGTGCGGGTTCCCTCCCTAGGGGCGGTGTGGTCGACCGGCTTCCCTGGCATCGTTGATGTTTACGAGGACGGTGCCGCGACAGCGGCGCCGAGCAGTGGCCGGCCGGCCGTGAGCGGGGCCGCCGCAGCACTCGACAACGTGCGAGGAGTCGTAGGGGCATGGGTCTGGCTGAGGACATTCTGGTGATCATCGGGGTCATATCGCTCATGGGCGGGTTGCCGTTCGCGATGGAGCGGCTGGATCAGGCGATGGACCAGACGTCCGCGACGTCGGGCCGGCCACATTGGTGGCGTCACCGCCCCTAGTGCGGCACCAATGCGGCCAGCCGAGGCGACGGCGTCGCGGCTACCGTTCGGGCATGCGTCTCGACTCGTGGCCGTCCGGGCTGCTGCTCACCCTGGCCATCGCGCTCGAAGTGGCAGGCACGCTGTGCCTGCGTGCCTCCGACGGTTTCACCCGTCCCGCTCCCGCGCTCGGCGTGCTGCTGGGCTACGGCATCTCACTGGTCTTCTTCGCTCGAGCGATCACCGGGGGGATCGGGCTGGGGGTGGCGTACGGCACGCTGACCGGCTGTGGGCTGGCTGCTGCGGCGCTGCTGAGTGCGTTGGTCTTCCACGAGCCGCTCACCCTGGTGCAGGTGCTCGGCCTCGTCGTACTGGCCGCCGGCGTCTTCGCGCTCATCCGTCGTCGCCCTCCCGTGATTCCGTGATCGCCTGGCTCTACCTGGCAGGCGGCGTGGTCGCTCAGGTCGGCGGCATCACCTCGCTGCGCCTGTCCGGGGGGATGCGGCGGGCGGTTCCCACCGCTTCGACGTTCCTCGGCATCGGGGTCTCCGTCGTGTTCGTATCCAGGGCCCTGGATGCCGGGCTCTCGCTGGCCGTGGGGTACGGGGTGTGGACCGGTGCGGGCATCGCCTCCACCGCGGTCGTGGGGGCCGTCGCCTTCGGCGACCGTCTGGACCGTACGCAGCTCGTGGGGCTGGCGCTCGTGCTCATCGGTTCGCTCGTCCTGCAAGTGGGCGGTTAATGGGACGGTGGGCCTGCTGGTGCAGCAACGACATCCCTTGAGGAGGAGGTGCCCGTGACGGTGGCGTTGGAGCAAGGCGTGGTGGCCGTCGTGACCGGCGGTGCCCGCGGCATCGGGCTGGCGGTCGCGCAGAGGCTGCTCGGCAACGGTGTGAAGGTCGCATGCCTGGACCGACCGGATGCGGACTACAGCGCCGTGCAGTCGGCCGCGTCGTCGTACGGCGTCGAGTGCGCGATCCTGCGGGCGGACGTGCGCGATCAGACCGCCGTACGACAGGTGGTCCTCACGGCGACCGAGATCGGGCCCGTCAGGTACGCCGTGAACTGTGCCGGTATTGACGGGCTCGCTCCCTCCGACCAGGTCACCGGCGCCGAGTGGAAACGCGTGGTCGATGTCGACCTCGACGGCGTCTTCTTCGCGTGCCAGGCCGAGCACGAGGCGATGCGCGGTGCTGGCGGCTCCATCGTGAACATCGCGTCGATGTCGGGTCACATCGTCAACCGCGGGGTCGATCCGCACGTCGCGTACGGCGCTGCCAAGGCCGGGGTCATCCACCTGTCGAAAGGTCTCGGCGTGGAGTGGGCGCGTGAGGGTGTCCGCGTGAATTCGGTCAGCCCCGGCTACGTCCACACCGAGCTGACCGCCCACAACGCACCCGAGGTGAACGCGACGTTCGCGCGGCAGACGCCGATGGGGCGGATGGCGCAGGTAGACGAGATCGCCGATCCGGTGCTGTTCCTCCTCGGTACGGGAGCGGCCTTCATCACTGCCACCGACCTACGCGTCGACGGCGGCTTCACCGCCTGGTGACCGCGGCGCGGGCGATCAGTCGGCGGTCAGCGCCCAGTGGGCGCATTCCAATCGAGCCTGCGCGCGTGATGCCGGGAGCCGCCCGCTGACCAGGAGGGTGGCCAACCCGTGCAGGGTCGCCCAGGCCACCTCCGCCCGGGTGTCGTCAGGGCCGGGAAACGCGATCTGGATCGCCGCGAAGGCCCGGTGCAGTGGCGCGGGGCCGTCACCGACCCCGAACGGCAGTCCCGTGGGCATCGAGAACATGGCCTCGTAGACATGGGGCCGGGTGGTCGCGAAATCGAGGTAGGCCTGCATACGCGCCATGGGCTCGGAGTCGACCGCTTCCAATCTCGTTGCCATCTCGTCGAACCCACCGACCGCCACCGCGTCGAGGAGGGCCTGACGACCCGCGGGGAAGGCGGAGTACAGAACCGGTTGCGTGACGCCGATCTCTGTCGCGATCCGGCGCATCGTGACGGCCGCCCAGCCCTCGGACTCCGCGATATCGCGGGCGGCGCGGGTGAGTTGACCACGACGCACGTCGAGGTCCGGGGCAGACCGAGGGGGCATGGAACAACGGTAACAGCTGTTATCTAACGATGGTAGACAACCTAGCGTAAACCCTCTACTCTCGTTATATAACATTGATAGTTAATCTCTTGGAGGAATTCCCATGACCGTCGTAGCTCTGATCGTCGCCGTCGTCGGCTGCATCTTCATCCTGTTCATCGGCGCCCGTTTCCTCATGGCGCCGCGCGTTGCCATGGCCGGATTCGGTGTCCCGCAGGACAGTGTCCGCGCACTCACCAGCATCAAGGGCGTCCGCGACATCACCTCGGGGGTGGTGCCCCTCGTGGTCCTCACCGCGGCCGGCCACCACGCCTTCGGATGGGCGTTGGTCGCCGCGGCCCTCACGCCGATCGGGGACGCCGTCATCGTGATCACCAACGGCGGGACCCTGCGTCACGCCGTGAGCGTCCACGCGGTCACGGCTCTGGTACTCGTCATCGCCGGACTCGTCCTCGCTCTCGCGTAGCCGAACCCACCTCCCGTCGGGCGATCTCAACGGTTGAGACAAGCGTCTCGCGCAACGGTTCCTTAACACCGCGCATCGACTTGCAACATGGCCGTAACACGTTGTGCGGCTGGGCGAAACGCCGTTCGCGGACAGTGATCGCCCATGACGACCCTTTCAACACTCGCGACGGCCGATACGCCGTTCACCGACAGCGGGAACACCGCGTGGGTGCTGGCTGCGGCCGCCCTCGTGCTGTTCATGACCCCAGGACTGGCGTTCTTCTACGGCGGCATGGTCCGCACCAAGAGCGTCCTCAACATGATGATGATGAGCTTCATCAGCATGGGCACGGTTGGCACCGTGTGGGTTCTCTGGGGCTACAGCGAGGCCTTCGGACCCGACCTCGGCGACAAGGGCCTGCTCGGCAATCCCTTCAAGGAGTTCGGCCTGCACGGCGTCCTCTCTGCCATCTACGGCTACACGCCGGCGAGCGGAGGCACACCGGCGGCCGGCGGCATCCCGGGCAGCGCGTTCGTGGCGTTCCAGGTGGTCTTCGCGATCATCGCGGTGGCCCTGATCTCCGGCGCCATCGCCGACCGCGCCAAGTTCACGACCTGGACGGTCTTCACCGTGCTGTGGGCCACGCTGGTCTACTTCCCGGCCGCTCACTGGGTGTTCGCGTTCAGCGGGTACGCCGCCAAGACCGGTGGCTGGATCGCCAACGGCGGAGGTTTCCTGCACGGTCACGGCGCGTACGACTTCGCCGGCGGCACCGCGATCCACATCAACGCCGGCGCAGCAGGCCTCGCGCTCGCCCTGGTGCTGGGGAAGCGGATCGGCTTCGGCAAGGACCCCATGCGTCCGCACAACCTCACGCTCGTGATGCTCGGCGCGGGCATCCTGTGGTTCGGCTGGTTCGGATTCAACGCCGGGTCCGCTCTCGCCGCCGGCACCCAGGCCGCCGGCGTCTGGGTCAACACGCTCGCCGCGACCTGCACGGCGATGCTCGGCTGGCTGATCGTGGAGAAGCTGCGCGACGGCCACTTCACCTCCCTGGGTGCCGCCTCCGGCGTGGTCGCCGGACTGGTCGCCATCACCCCGGCCTGCGCCACGGTCACCCCGATCGGTGCCCTGATCGTCGGACTCGCCGCCGGTTCGATCTGCGCCTTCGCCGTGGGTCTGAAGTTCAAGCTCGGCTTCGACGACAGCCTCGACGTCGTGGGCGTGCACCTGGTCGGCGGTCTGGTGGGCACCCTGCTGATCGGCCTGCTCGCCAGCGTCAACAGCCCGACCGGTCTTGCGGGACTGAAGATGCAGGAGGGTCTCTTCTACGGCGGCGGGTTCCTGCAGCTGGGTGTCCAGGCCGCCGCGGCGTTCACCGTGATGATCTTCTCGTTCGTGGTCACCTACATCATCGGGTTCGCCCTGGAGAAGACCATGGGCTTCCGGTTGCACGAGGATGACGAGGACGCGGGCATCGACTCCGCCGAGCACGCCGAGACCGGATACGACCTCGGCAACCTGTTCAGCGGCCGGATGGGCGCTCACGGCTCCCTGCAGGACGCCCGCCACCATGACGAAGAGGAAGTGAAGGCATGAAGCTGGTCACCGCCATCATCAAGCCGTTCAAGCTGGACGAGGTCAAGGAGGCCCTGGAGGCCTACGGCATCGCCGGTATGACGGTCAGCGAGTCCAGCGGGTACGGGCGTCAGCGCGGGCACAGCGAGGTCTACCGCGGCGCGGAGTACACCGTCGACTTCGTGCCGAAGGTGCGGGTCGAGGTCATCGTGGAGGACATGGACGCGGGCAGCGTCGTCGACGTGATCGTGAAGGCGGCGCAGACCGGCCGGATCGGTGACGGCAAGGTGTGGACCGTGCCGGTCGAGGACGTGGTCCGGGTGCGCACCGGTGAGAAGGGCGCCACGGCGCTCTAGACCTGCAGCCGGCAGCAGCATCACGCACGAGGTGGCCGACGTCCCGTCCGCTGACGGGACGTCGGCCACCGTCCGTGTCCGGCGTGAACGCGCCTCGCGGGCAACGCCGTACGTCGACGAAGGGGAGACGACCATGGGAACCGTCCCGGTGGACCACACGGGCAAGCGACTGGACCTCGCGGGCACCCGCGACTTCACCCGGCCCGGAGCCGGCGAGCAGCGGCGTGCCCGCCTCGCGGCGTACGGCCGCAGCTGGCTCGGCGATCTGTGGGACGAGGCGGTCGCATCGATGCGCGGCGTTCACGACCAGGGGGTCGCGCTCGCGGCCGTCGGGAGCCTGGCCCGCGGGGACGGTGGTCCGCTGAGCGACTACGACCTGGTGCTGGTGCATGACGGGCGGTCGATGAGCTCGTCGGACGTGACGGCGCTCGCGGACCGCATCTGGTACCCGGTCTGGGACGCCGGGGTGCGGCTGGACCACAGCGTGCGGACGTTGGGGGAGTGCCGCACGGTCGCGTCGGCGGACCTGTCGGCGGCGGTCGGGATGCTCGATCTGAACTGGGTCGCGGGCGATCCGGTGGTCGTCTCGGGGATCCGCGCGAGCATCGCGCACGACTGGCGCGGCAACGCCCGCAAGCGGCTGCCCGAGCTGCGCGAGAGTCTCGAGGCGCGCCACCAGCGGCACGGCGATCTCACCACCTCGGTCGAACCGGACCTGAAGGAGGCGCGCGGCGGGCTGCGGGACATGACCATCCTGCGGTCGCTGACCGCGGCCTGGCTGGCGGATCGGCCACACGGCGACGTGGATGCCGCGTACGGACGGCTGCTCGACATCCGGGACGCGCTGCACGTGGTCACCGGGCGCGGCCGGGACCGACTGGGCCGCGAGGATCAGGACGGTGTGGCGGCGCTGCTCGGCCACCTGGACCAGGACGCGCTGCTCACCGAGGTGGTCGAGTGCGCGCGGTCGATCAACTTCGCTCTCGACGGCACCTTCCGCCGGGCCGCGCAGAGTCAGCGGGCCCGCACCCTGCGCGTCGGACCTCGTCGACCCGTGCTCTACCCGCTCGGGTACGGCCTCTACGAGCACGACGGCGAGGTCGTGCTCGGACCCGGTCTCTCACCTCGTGGCGACTCGCTGTTGACGCTGCGCGCCGCCGCGGTGTCCGCGCGGCGACGGCTGCCGCTCGCACCGGCCACTGTCGCCAACCTGACCCGCGATCTGGTCGAGCCCACCCGCCCGTGGACCCCGGAGATCCGGGACGCCTTCGTCGACCTGCTCGCAGCCGGGCCGGGTCTGCGTCAGGTCTGGGAGAGCCTGGACCTCGCCGGCGCCGTCGCGCTGTGGGTGCCGGAGTGGAAGGCCGTCCGCAGCCGCCCGCAGCGCAACGCGGTGCACCGGCACACCGTGGACCGGCACCTCATCGAGACGGTGGTGGAGGCCTCGCAGTCCCGCGCGGAGGTCGATCGGCCCGACCTGCTGCTCGTGGTCGCTCTGCTGCACGACATCGGCAAGATCGCCGGCGTGCACGACCACGCGGTCGAAGGAGCGCCCGTCGCGGCCAACATCGCGCGGCGGATGGGTTTCGTCGGCGACGACGTCGACGTGATCGAGTTGCTCGTGCGCGAGCACCTCACGCTCGTCGACCTGGCCACCCGGCGCGACGCCCAGGACCCGGCGACGGTCCGGGCGCTCGTCGACGCGGTCGAGGGACGTCGCGACATCCTCGACCAGCTCGCCGTGCTCACCGAGGCCGACGCCATCGCCGCCGGCCCCAAGGCCTGGACGACGTGGCGGGCCGGCCTCGTCGCCGAACTGGTGCGGCACACCCGGGCGCAGCTCGGCGAACACCACATCGTGCCGGCCGAACCGGCCGATGCCACAGCGCTGCTCGGCCCGGACGCGGTCGACGACGTGGCCATGGGCATCGCGTACGTCCATGTGGTCCCGACCGCGCGAGGCGCGTCCATCCAGATCGCCGACCGCGACCGGCTGGGCCTGTTCGCAGACACCGTAGGCCTCCTGGCGGCCACGGGTGTGGTGGTGCGCACCGCGCGGGTGCGCACCGCCGACGGTGTCGCCGTCAATACCTGGGAGGTGGAATGCCCGATCGGCGACCTGCCGAACCCCCAGGACGTCTCCCGCGGGCTGGGCCTGCTCGCGGCCGGGGACCGGGGGCCGCTGCGCGCTCTCGAGCGCCGACGCCGTACGCCGGTGCCGGACGCGCCGGGCACCCGCGCCACGGTCATCCCGGGAGGTTCGGCGGACGCCACCGTGATCGAGGTGCGTTCCGCGGACCGACCCGGGCTGCTGCGCGACATCGGCATGACGTTCGCCAAGTGTGGGCTCGCCGTCCGCTCGGCGCACGTCGCGACCTACGCCGGGCAGAGCCTGGACACCTTCTACGTCACCGCTGCCGGCGGTCGCCCCGTGGAGCCGCCGGGCGTCGCGCAGGTGATCGCGGCCCTGATCGACGCCTGCGACAACTGACCGCGGTCAGCTCCGCGGCAGTTCCTGTGCCAGCGATCTCGTTCGGCATCGTGGGCTCGGATTCGATCGCTGCGGGGTGCAGGTATTCGAAGAGCTCGAGGCGACCGGTCCCGTCCGGCGTCTGCAGCATGGCGATCCTCGCGTGATTACCGGCGGGGCCGAACATCCCGATGCGCTCAGATCGCCGCGCGGGCCGAACCCCGGATGTACAGTCCGAATTCCAGGCCTAGATAGGGGACCAACGTGATTTCCAGTGCTGCCGGCCGTACGTCGACCACCGTCCACTCCCGTTCCATGCGACGCACCCTGACGCGTGCCGCCGCCATCGCCGCCTCCGCGGCGGTCGCGACCGCCGGTGCCGTCGGTGCCGCGGCTGCCGCGCCCGTTCACTTCGGCCACGCCGGACCGCCCGCCAGCGCGAGCCTCCTGGGCCCGAACGTCGTCGTCTTCGACCCGAGCATGTCGACTGCGGAGATCCAGGCGAAGGTCGACGCGATCGCCAACCAGCAGGTCACCAACCAGTTCGGCACCCAGCGGTACGCGCTGCTCTTCAAGCCGGGCACCTACGGCAGCGTCGCCGACCCGCTGAAGTTCCAGGTCGGCTTCTACACCGAGGTCGCGGGGCTGGGCCAGAACCCCGACGACGTCACGATCAACGGGTCGGTCGACGTCTACAACCAGAGCGACGGCACCGCCCTCGACAACTTCTGGCGCTCGGTGTCCAACCTGCACATCGCGGTCACCGGGTCGGGCGGGAACGGGAGCACCAACGGCTGCTACGCCAACACCGAGTTCTGGGCGGTGTCGCAGGCGGCCCCGATGCGCCGGATCGACATCACCGGAAACACGACGTTCATGGACTACTGCACCGGGCCGTCGTTCGCCAGCGGTGGTTTCGTGGCCGATACGTCCTTCGGAGCCGCCACGCCGATCAACGGCAGCCAGCAGCAGTTCTACGTGCGCAACAGCTCGATGGGCGGCTGGAGCAACGGCGTCTGGAACCAGGTGTTCTCCGGCGACGTCGGCGCCCCGCCCCAGAGCTTCGGCACCAAGAACCCGGACGGCACGGCCGCGGCGCCGTACACCACCCTGGACACGACACCGGTCTCCCGGGAGAAGCCGTACCTGTACGTCGACGCGCGCGGCACGTACCGCGTGTTCGTCCCGTCGGCGCAGAGCAACTCCAAGGGCACCACCTGGCAGGGCGGCCAGACCCCCGGCCGCTCCCTGCCGCTCAGCAGTTTCTACGTCGCGAAGCCCAGCGACTCGATCGGCAAGATCAACTCGGCACTGGCGCAGGGCAGGAACCTGCTGCTCACGCCGGGTGTCTACAACACAACCCGGTCGATCGACGTCAAGCGCGCCAATACCGTGGTGCTCGGTCTCGGCCTGGCGACCATCGAGCCGGACGCGGGCAACATCGGCATGACGACGGCCGACGTGCCGGGCATCGACGTCGCCGGCATCATCTTCGACGCCGGCGCGAAGCGGTCTTCCGCGTTGCTGCGGGTCGGCACCGACCACGCCGGTCGCGGTCACGGCAACCCGCACGCGTCGAGCGCGGCCGACCCGACCGCGTTGCAGGACGTCTTCTTCAGGGTCGGAGGCGCCCACGTGGGGCGGGTCGTCGACGGCCTCGTCGTCAACAGCGATCACACGATCCTCGACGACATCTGGTCCTGGCGCGCGGACCACGGCCAGAACCCGGGTGACGTGGGCTGGACGGTGAACACCGCCGACAACGGCGTGGTCGTGAACGGCGACGATGTCACCGCCACCGGACTGTTCGCCGAGCACTACCAGAAGTACAACGTCCTCTGGAACGGCGAACGCGGCGAAACCATCTTCTTCCAGAACGAGCTCCCCTACGACGCGCCGAACCAGGCCGCGTGGAGCCAGAACGGCGAGCCCGGCTACCCGGGCTACAAGGTCGCGAACTCGGTACGCACCCACGCGGCCTACGGTCTGGGCAGTTACATCTACACCAACGTGAACCCGTCGCTGCACGCGGCGAACGGTTTCGAGGTGCCGAACACGGCCGGGGTGGCGATGCACGACATGGTCACCATCTCGCTCAACAAGGCCGGGACGATCGACCACGTGGTCGACGGGGTCGGTGCACCGGTCACCCCGACCTTCCAGGGACCGAGCGACGTCACCTTCTATTCGAACGGCACGACGTACTGACGCGGGTGATGCCGGGCGCACCCCGAGCGGCCCATAAACTGTAGGGCGTGTTCAACACTCTCTCGGACCGGTTGACGGCCACCTTCAAGAACATCAAGGGCAAGGGGCGGCTCAGCGAATCCGACATCAACGCGACGATCCGGGACATCCGGATGGCGCTGCTCGATGCGGACGTCGCGACGACGGTGGTGCGCCACTTCACCTCGCGGGTGCGCGAGCGTGCGCTCGGCGCCGAGGTCAGCAGGGCGCTGAACCCCGGCCAGCAGGTCGTGAAGATCGTCAACGAGGAACTCGTGGAGATCCTCGGCGGTCAGACCCGCCCGTTGACGCTCGCGAAGCGACCGCCGACCGTGATCATGCTCGCCGGACTGCAGGGCTCCGGTAAGACGACGTTCGCGGGCAAGCTCGCGCGCCGGCTGCGCGACGAGGGCCACTTCCCGGTGCTCGTCGCGGCCGACCTGCAGCGCCCCAACGCCGTCACCCAGCTCGAGGTCGTGGCGGAACGAGCCGGGGTGCCCTGCTTCGCACCCGAACGCGGCAACGAGGGCGGGGCCGCCCAGGGCGCCGAGGGCACGGCGTCGTACGGCGACCCGGTGTGGGTCGCGCAGGCCGGAGTCGGGCAGGCGAGGGTGCGTCAGTACGACGTGGTCATCGTCGACACCGCCGGCCGCCTCGCGGTCGACGAGGCGTTGATGAAGCAGGCGGCCGACATCCGCGAGGCGATCCAGCCCGACGAGGTCCTCTTCGTCATCGACGCGATGATCGGTCAGGCCGCGATCGAGACGGCGCTGGCGTTCCAGCAGGGCGTCGACTTCACCGGTGTCGTGCTGTCCAAGCTCGACGGCGACGCCCGCGGTGGCGCGGCGCTGTCGGTGGCCTCGGTCACCGGTCGCCCGATCATGTACTCCTCCACGGGCGAGGGTGTGAAGGACATCGAGGTCTTCCACCCCGACCGGATGGCCTCGCGCATCCTCGACATGGGCGACGTCCTCACCCTCATCGAGCAGGCCGAGCGCGCGTTCGACCAGCGGCAGTCCGCCGAGATGGCCCGCAAGTTCATGGACGAGGAGGACTTCACCTTCGAAGACTTCCTCGAGCAGATGAACGCCATCAAGAAGATGGGCAACATCAAGGCGCTCATGGGGATGATGCCCGGCATGTCGGGCATGCGCGACCAGTTGAACAGCCTCGACGAGCGGGAGTTCGTCCGCGTCGAGGCGATGGTGCAGTCGATGACCAAGTTCGAGCGCACCCACCCCAAGGCGATCAACGGCTCGCGTCGGTCCCGGATCGCCGGCGGTTCCGGCACGACGGTGTCCGAGGTCAACCAATTGCTGGAGCGCTTCACGCAGGCGCAGAAGATGATGCGCCAGATGCGCCGCGGCGGGGGTATGCCGGGGATGCCCGGCATGGGCGGGATGCCGGGCGGCGGCGGGGCGAAGCGCGGCAAGCAGCAGGTCAAGAAGAAGGGCAAGAGCGGCAACCCGGCCAAGCGTGCGCAGCAGGAGCAGGCCGCACTGGCCAAGGCTTCGGACGCCCGCGAGCGGTCCTTCGGCAACGCGTTCGGCGCGGGAGCCGAGGAGCCCGCCGAGGACGTGAAGCTGCCGAAGGGCTTCGAGAAGTTCCTCGGCCAGAAGGACTGAGCAGCCTCCCGATTCGCGTCAGCTGTCGCCCTCAGCGCCTGCGAGGATCGGGCGCGGGTCGAATGTGACGCGGATCTTCGCGATGCGGCCGCCCTCGATCCGCATCCAGTTGACCCGTCGGTGTGGGCCGCGCGTCGGCGGTGCCGAGTGATCCGCGGAAGGTCGCCTCGTCGGCCAGCGCGCCGCGAAGGCGGTCGACTCCCCGTGCTGCCCCTGAGCGACCTTCCCCAGGTAGTACCCGTTGTCAGGTACGGCGTCGATGGTCACGATGGACAACAGCACGTGATGCCGCACGCCCGCACGCCGCTCGGCTGCGCGCAGCGTGACTTATTCGATTTCTTCGCTCGATAGGGAACTCCTCGCCCCCCGGTCCCGTCAGAGCATTGCTCCACACATTTCCGTCGCGTGATTGCGCGCAGCGAATCCGAGCGGAATGCCGGGGCGA
Source organism: Allobranchiibius sp. CTAmp26 (assembly GCF_017565405.1). Classification (GTDB taxonomy): domain Bacteria; phylum Actinomycetota; class Actinomycetes; order Actinomycetales; family Dermatophilaceae; genus Allobranchiibius. The sequence continues at coordinate 110,530 of NZ_JAGEKR010000017.1, read as the reverse complement.
CATCGAAGGACGGAAGAGCCGCCCTCGTTCTTGAAAAGGAAGAGCAATGAGCACCGTCACCAAGAAGATGATTCACGGCACCACCGCGCTCGCGCTGAGCAGCGGCATCGCGGTCGGCGGAGTCGTGGCATTCGGCTCCGGAGCCGCCCATGCCTCGACCCGTAACGGCTCCGTCTGCCACGTCTACGGATCGGCCGACAAGATCCAGACCGCCATCGTCGACACGGCGTGCGCCGAGCTGAAGAAGGGCACGAAGTACTCGTGGAACGGCGGTCACCACACGAAGCCGGGCAAGTCCACCGGCTCGGTCTACAACGAGGGTGGCGAGTACTACGACGACACCCACAAGGTCGGATTCGACTGCTCCGGACTTGTGCGGTGGGCCGTCTACCAGGGCACCGGCCGTGACATCGGTGCGGGCGCGTACACCGGTGTGGAGGGAAAAGCGTTGCGGCAGCACGGATGGAAGAAGATCTCCCGCGCCACGCAGCCCGGTGACGTCGTGGTGTACCCCGGCCACACCGTGATCTACATCGGGGCTGGCAAGGTCGTGCAGGCCGAGGGCGACGTGGCCGGTCTGACGACCCAGCGGCTGTCCACCGAGAGCGAGCCCGTCACCGGCATCTACCGGTACGCCGGCACGGGCAGCACGCCGCCGTCCACTCCGACGCCGCCGGCGAAGCACCACCCGAAGAAGGTCTACAAGAACGTCTGGGCGCAGGCGCCGTCCTACACCCGGGCATCCGATGGCCGGAAGGTCGGTGTGCTGCACACCGGTCGCAATTACTTCTTCTGCCAGGCCAAGGGCTCCGAAGTGCATTTCGACGGCTACCGCAACAACTGGTGGCTGAAGACCGACGACGACTCGGGCAACGCGAATGTCTGGATCAATGCCACACACGTGAGCGGTGGTGCGAACGACGCCCGGATCCCCGGCGTCCGCACCTGCTGAGCCCTTCGAACCCTCATGCATTTCCGAAAGGGAAGATGATCATGAAGAATTCCAGAATGGTGACACGGTCGGTGGTGGCGTTGGGCGTGTCCGGCGTTGCGGTGACCGGGATGGCGACGGGTGCGGTCGCTGTCGGCCACCACCCCGCAGCGGCCTCAGCGAGCGCCCAGATCTGCACGCGGCACGCGGGCGACGCGGACCTCGCACGGAAGGTGTCGGGCCACTTCCACGGCGCGCGCCTCGGCGACTCGGTCGACGCCCAGCAGATCGCCTGCGCCCGGGCCATCGTCGCGGGCACGAAGTCGATCGGGCTGCCCCGGCGAGCGGCGTACATCGCACTGATGACCGCGATCGCCGAGAGCACGCTGCACAACCACAAGGGCGGCGCCGACGACAGTGTCGGACTCTTCCAGCAGCGACCGTCGCAGGGCTGGGGGAGCGTGGCGCAGTGCCGCACGCCGGAGCACGCCACGCGCACCTTCCTGCGGCACATGCTGGCGGACTACCCGCACGGCGGTTGGAGACACACCGACGCCGCGAAGGTGGCGCAACGGGTGCAGATCTCGGCGTACCCCTCGGCGTACACCGGCGAGAGTTCTCCGGCCAAGGTGCTGGTCGACGCGATCTGGAGCGGCAGGACCCCGCCCCCGTCCACGCCGCCGGCGCCGCCGAAGAAGCACCGCCCGACGAAGGTCTACAAGAACGTGTGGGCGCAGGCGTCGTCGTACACGAAGCCGTCGGGAGGGAGGAAGGTCGGTGTGCTGCACACCGGTCGTAACTACTTCTTCTGCCAGGCGAAGGGCTCCGAGGTGCATTACGACGGTTACCGCAACGGCTGGTGGCTGAAGACCGACGACGACTCGGGCAACGCGAACGTGTGGGTCAACGCCACCCACGTGAGCGGTGGCGCGAACGACGCCCGGATCCCCGGCGTACCGACCTGCTGAACGGACAGCTCAGTGGCCGAGGTGGGTGTAGAGCACCGCAGCGGCCTTCGTGATCAACGCTCGGCCCGCTGCGTCACTGGCGTTGCGGGTCGAGAGGATCGCCGCGGCGTAGTCGCGGCCGGGGCCCTGCACGTGGCCGATCGAGTTGTCGTGCCACAGGCCGGGGTTGTAGGGCAGCCAGCCGTTCTTGACCTGCACCTTCACACCCTTCACGCCCTGGGGAAGGGTGCCGATCCCGAAACTCTGGCCGGGGTCGACCCGTCCCATCAGGTCGAAGATGTATGCCCGGTCCGCCGCCTGCAGGAACGGGTGCCCGTAGGCCAGTGCCCGGACCAGCAGCACCTGGTCGGTCGCTGTGGTGGTCGTGAGGCCCCACCGGACGTTCGGGCGAGTGTTCTTCATTCCCAAAGCGTTCGCGACCCGTTGCGCCGCCGGCGCGCCTCCGCCGCGGCGGTAGAGCTCGGTCGCCGCGTTGTTGTCGCTCTCGGTGATCATGTCCTCGGCCAGATCGCGATCAGTCGCGGTCAACGACCCTCCCGCGACGCGTCGGGTGTGCGCGACGCTGGCGAGGATCAGCACCTTCACGATGCTTGCGCAGATGTTGGTGAGCGTCGGGTGGTAGCTGAAGGTCGCGCCGGTACTCCGGTCGTAGGCGGCTGCGCTGACGTCGGCGGCGCGGGTCCCGAGGGCGGCATCCATCGCGCGGGCGAGGATGCTCGCGTCGACCCGTCCGCCGCTGCGGGAGGACATCGGCTGCGTGCTCCTCGAACCGGGCGCAGCGGCGTTCAGGTCGCCACCGTGTTTGAAGGGATGCCACGTGACCAGTCCCGCCAGCGCAGCCGCTCCACCCCCCACCACGAGTCGGCGCCGAACGTAGACGTCTCCCATGCTCGGGAAGCTTAGGGGGACAACGGCTCTCGTAAGGCCGGGCGCGCCGGACCGGCTCGTGGCGTGCGTCACGGCCGATAGCGGTCGCGGTGGTCGTGGGACACGACGCGCCGGCGAACTAGGGTCGGGTCCATGACGCAGACCGCCCCGATCCTGCACGTCCGTGGCGCCGTGCTCACCGGCCCGCACGAAGTGCGGGAGGAGATGTGGGTCGTCGACGGCACGGTCACCTTCACCCGCCCGACTCGTTCCGACGATGTGCAGAGCGTGGACGGATTCGTGCTGCCCGGCCTGGTCGACGCGCACTGTCACGTCGGGCTGGAGGCGCAGGGCGGGGTGGATCCCGAGCGGGCCGAGGAGCACGCGGTCGCGGAGCGTACGGCGGGGGCGCTGCTGTTGCGCGACGCGGGATCCCCGGTCGACACGCACTGGATGGACGAGCGCGAGGATCTGCCGCGGATCATCCGGGCGGGTCGGCACATCGCCCGCACCAAGCGATACATCCGCAACTTCGCGCACGAGATCGAGCCGGAGGACCTGGTCGCCTACGTGCGTCAGGAAGCTCGCCGTGGCGACGGATGGGTAAAGCTCGTCGGCGACTGGATCGACCGGGATCGTGGTGACCTCGCACCGTGTTGGCCACGCGAGGCGCTCGCCGCCGCCATCGCCGCTGCCCATGAGGAGGGCGCGCGGGTGACCGCGCACTGCTTCGGCGAGGAGTCCCTGCTCGACTTCGCGGCGGCCGGGACCGACTGCATCGAGCACGCGTCCGGGTTGCAGCAGGACAGCATCGACCTGTTCGCCAGGCAGGGCATCGCGATCGTGCCCACCCTCATCAACATCGAGAACTTCCCGAAGTTCGCCGAGGCCGGAGAGGCCAAGTTCCCGGCGTACGGCACCCACATGCGCGACCTCTACGCGCGTCGGCACGCCACGATCGCGGCGGCGCACGAGGCGGGTATCTCCATCTACGTGGGCACCGACGCCGGAGGGCAGCTGCCGCACGGACTGGTGGCGCGCGAGGTGGCCGAGCTCGTCCAGGTGGGGATGACCCCGCTGGAGGCCCTGAACGCCGCCACGTGGGGTGCGCGCGCGTGGCTCGGCCGTCCTGGTCTCGAAGAGGGCGAGAGCGCGGACTTCGTGGTCTATCAGGACGATCCGCGATCCGACGTACGAGTGCTCGGTACGCCCGAGAAGGTCGTTCTGCGGGGAAGAGCGGTGCTGTGAATCGAGCCCGCCCACCGCGTTCCCTGCTCGCACGGGGCGACCGGGTCTGGGTCCGCACCGTCGTGCACGACGACCTCGCCGGTTACCAGCGCGCCGTGCGCGGATCGTGGGACCGCATCGGGGCGTGGAACCCGGTCTCCGCCGTCGACCTGGAGTGGCACCTCGGACGCCAGAGCACCGAGCACCGCACCTTCCTGATCCATGCGACCGAACCGACGGACGAGCACGACATCGTCGGAAAGGTTAACGTCAGCAACGTCGTTCGCGGTCGGTTCCAGAACGGCACCATGGGGTACGACGCCTACGACCCGTACGCCGGGCGCGGCCTGTTCGCCGAGGGGCTGCGCCTGGTGGTGGATCTGGCCTTCGCCGGTGAGGGCCGGGGGATGAACCTGCACCGTGTCGAGGCCAACGTGCGCCCCGGCAACACCCGCTCGGCCGGGGTGCTTCGGTCGCTCGGCTTCCGACGCGAGGGGCACGTCCGCTCCATGCTGCTGCTGGAGTCCGGCGACGAACCCGCGCAGTGGCGCGACCACGACGCGTACGCCGTGCACCGGGGAGAGTGGCCGGCGACGCCGTACGCCGCGCATCGTCCCGCCCGGATGGCGTTGCTGGTCGACGGGATTCGCGGGGCCGGTCCAGCGGAGCCCGCGAGGCTGGCGGCCGCCGTCGCCGCCGAGCTCGGCCTGCCGCTCTTCCCGCGCGGCTTGGTGCCGGACGAGGCCATCTGGGGGCTGCTTGCCGCGTCGCCGGTCGGCGGCGTCGTCGAGGGCGCCTGGTCGCCCGAGGCCGCGGCGTCCGTGCACGAAGGGCTGGAGCGCGCCGGGTTCGACCCGGCGATCGTGCCCCGGATGAGCGATGACGGACGGTTCGACGACGACGGGACCGACGCTCCGGCCCCGGTCGACGCGTCAGCGCCTCTTCAGCCGGGCGACGTGATCCGGCTGGCCCTGCGCGTGCGCGCCGCTTTCGCCTGACGCGTCTTGCCGCGCGCTGTCGCCGTCAGGGTCTACCTTGGGCGTCGTACGTGATCCAGATCACACCACGAACCACATGGAGCCAGCCATGTCCTCTTTGTCCTCGCCGCCCTCCCGGTCCCGGATCGTCCGCCGCGCTGCCGTCGGACTCACCTCGGCCGCCCTTGCGTTCGGCACCGCCTACGTCGGTGCGCCGGCACGTGCCGCGACCCCGGGCGCGGCATCCGACGGTCCGGGCGCCGCGAGCTACCAGGCCCAGTCCCGCAAGGACTGCGTGGGCACGGCCCGCAACCGGACCTCGAAGGTCTGGTACACCGTCGCGAACGGCGTGCTGTCCGACGTCTTCGCGCCCACCGTCGACGCCACCAATGTGAAGACGATGCAGTACATCGTGAGCGACGGGAGCTCCTTCACGGACCTGCAGACCCGTGACACCACCTACACCGTGCGCTCCGACGCGAGCGGGATGGCATGCACCGTCACCTCGACGGCGAAGAGCGGCAAGTATCGGCTGGTGACGACGTATGTCACTGACCCCGCACGCGATTCGGTCGTGACACACACCCAGTACCAGCCGCTCACCGCGGCTGCCGCGGCCTACAAGATCTACGTCCGGCTCGATGCGAACGCCGGCGGCAACGGCGGTGGCGGCGCCTCCAACGCCGGCGCGGACACCGCGGTGACCGACACCTCCAGCGGGCACCCGGTGCCGGTCAGCTACGACACCAGCACGACGAGCCAGGCGACCGGCCGGTCCTACGCCGTGCCGTCCTTCCTCGCCCTGACGGGCGACCGGGCGTTCACCCAGGTGAGCAGCGGTTTCGTCGGCGCGGGGAGCGACGGGCTGACCCAGCTGGACGCCACCCACACGCTCAGCCCGACCTACGCCTCGGCAGCCGACGGCAACGTCGAGCAGACCGCCCAGGTCGCTCCCGACGCGCACGGGTCGTTCACCCTGGCGCTCGGCTTCGGCACCACCCAGGCGTCCGCGGTGTCCACCGCGTCGACGTCCGCGCACACGTCGTTCGCGAGCACCGCCGCGAGCTACACGGCGGGCTGGACGGCGTACGACCGCGGCCTGCGCAGGGTGGACCGGTTGCGCGGCGGGTGGCACAGCAATCCGACTGCCGTGCGCGACTACTACCAGTCGGCCAACGTGGTGAAGGCGTCCGAGGACAAGACCTTCCCGGGCGCGATCGTGGCCGGCATCGACAAGCCGTGGGGGCAGTCGACTCCCGCCAACGACCCGAACAACCTGTTCACCACCAGCTACTGGGAAGTCTTCCCGCGCGACCTCTACGAGGCGTTCACAGCGCTGCTCGTCGACGGCGACCGTGCCACTGCGCAGGACACCGCGCGCTTCCTGCTCACCAAGAGCCAGCTGCCCGACGGGTCGCAACCGCGCAACTCGCTGCTCAACGGAGTGAAGGCGCCCGACTCGTTCAACACCCAGCCGGACGAGACCGCCTACCCGCTGCTGATGGCGTGGCAGTCCGGCCTCGCGGGGGACAAGACGCTCTACCCGCATGTGCGCGCCGAGGCCGACTACCTGGTGGCCAACGGCCCGAGCTACGGCGTCGAGCGGTGGGAGGAGCAGACCGGTTACTCGCCCTCGACCATCGCCGCCGAGATCGCGGGCCTGGTCGCCGCGGCGTCCATCGCCCGCACCCAGGGAGACGCGACCCGTGCCCGGATCTGGCTCGCGACCGCCGACTCCTGGCAGCGCAGCATCAAGAAGTGGGGCGTGACCACGACGGGGGCACTCTCGTCGTCGCCGTACTTCATCCGACTGTCCAAGACGGGTGACCCGAACGCCGCCATCAGCTACAACGTGGGCAACGGCGGCCCGACCCTGGACCAGCGCAGCGTGATGGACCTGGGCTTCCTGGAGTACGTCCGGCTCGGCATGCTCCCGGCGAACGACGCCACCGTCGCGAACAGCCTCACCGTCGCGGACAAGGTGCTGCGCAAGGACACCGCGTCCGGTCCGGGATGGCTGCGGTACAACGGCGACGGGTACGGCGACTGTGCTGTCCCGTCCTCCAGCAGCTGCACGGTCGCCGGCGCGCCCTGGACCAACGGCAACATCGGCACGGGTCACCCGTGGCCGGTGCTCGGCGCCGAACGCGCCCAGCAGGAGCTCGCCACCGGTGACCGGTCCGGCGCCCTGAAGCTGCTCTCGACCATCAACGCGATGAACTCAGGCCCGGGCCTGGTGCCCGAACAGGTCTGGGACTACCCGTCACTCGCGGCATCGCCGTACGGCAGCAACCCCGCGACCGCGTCCATCGGCTTCGTGAACGGCAAACCCGACGGGTCGGCGTCGCCGCTGACCTGGGGCGCCGGTGCGCAGGTGCGCCTGACCGCGGACCTGGCGGCGGGCAGGAGCCTGGAGCAGCCGAGCATCACCGTCGACCGCTACGTCACCCACCACCAGCAGACGACTCCGCTCACGGTGACGGCTCCGGCCGACGGCTCGGCCGTGGGCAAGACCGTCACGGTGAGCGGGCGGGCGGCGCCCGGTGCGACCGTCGACATCTCGGTGTCGGCCGCGGACGCCTCCAACGCGACGATCGTCCGCACCGTGCACGTCGGCGCGTGGGGCACGTTCTCGGTGGCCGTCCCCGTCCGCGGTGGCACCGACGTCATCGCGGTGAGCAGCACGGCGGTGAGCGGCGGCACGGCCCAGGTCGTACGCCGCGTGGTGAGCGACGTCGTCGACGGCACCCTGCTCTACTCCGTGACGGACCCGACCGGGGACGACAACGGGCCGGGCAACTACGCCTACCCGACTGCTTCGGACTTCCACCCCGGCGCGTTCGACCTGACTCGTTTCGAGGTCTACGACACCGGATCCACCGTCACCTTCCGTGTGCAGACGCGTGACCTGACCGCCACCTTCGGGCAACCCAACGGGGCCCAGCTGGTCGACGTCTACGTGCACAACCCCACGGCAGCCGTCGCGGTGACGAACCCGTCGTACCCCGGCATGAACTACCAGATCGCCGACGCGGCCAAGTGGAGTCGACTGATCGAGGTGCAGGGCTTCTCCGGCAGCAAGTTCGTCGGGCCGAACGGCACCTCGGCGGGTGCGCTGACCACCTCGGCGAACTCCGTCTCGCGCTACATCACCTTCACGGTGGACAAGACGGCGCTCGGCGGGACACCGGACGCCGGCTGGGGATTCACGGTCGCACTGACCGGCCAGGACGGCACCCACGGGACCGACCAGACGCGCGCGTTCGCCGCGACACCGCAGCCGTACGCGTTCGGGGTGTGCGCCACGGCGTCCACCTCGCCGGCGTGCAGCGCGGACCCGGCATCGGTGCCGAAGGTGCTCGACACGATCACGCCGGCGGGCACCACCCAGGCGGGCGAGCTCGACTACACCGCTCACAACCCGGTCACCCTGACCGACGTCGTCATCCCGTAGTCCCCACCCCGCCGAGTGGCATAGAAATGTTTCGAGTGGCGCACCAGCAGGTGCGCCACTCGAAACATAGGTACGCCACTCGGCGCGGGGAGGACCGCTCAGGCGGGAGCGTGCACCCGCTCGGACTGGTGCAGCTCCGACTCGTCCACGCCGGGCTGCATGCGCAGCGTCGTCTCGGTCAGGAACCGCACGTACCCGTAGTTGGTGAAGAAGCCCGGCAGGTGTTCCTGCAGCGCCACCCGCTCGAGGATCTCGCGGGCACCGTCGTAGCGGGCTACGGTCTCCTCGTCCTGCCCACGGGTGAGGGTCGCGATCTCCTCCTCGACCACGCGGTCCAGCAGCTCACGAGTCACCTGCGGTCCTTCGGCGAGCTGAGAGTTGTGGAACAGCCACTGCCACAGCTGCACTCGCGCCATCTCGACGGTCGCCGCGTCCTCCATCAGGTTGTCGATCGCGACGGCGCCACGGCCGCCGATCCACGACGCGAGGTACTGCAGCGCCACCGAGACGTTGGTGCGCACGCCCTGCAGGCTGATCGTCTGCTGGATCCCGACGAGCGAGACCAGGTCGCGCGCGGTGGTGCGGCTCGGTCGCTGGATGTCGCGCTGGTCGTGCTTGGTGCCGAGCACCGCGGCGTACGCCGACCGGCAGACCTCGACCAGCGCGGGGTGCGCCACCCAGGATCCGTCGAAGCCCTCGGCTGCCTCGCGCTCCTTCTCCGAACGCACCTGGGCGAGCGCGCGCACCCGCGCGTCCTCGTCCTGGCGGGTCGGGTTGACCGCGGCCGGTCCGGCGATGGCGAACGCACCACGCCGGTGACAGGTGGAGACCAGCAACTCGACGTACGCGCGCAGGAACGGCGTGGCCATCGTGATGTGGTCGCGGTCGGGCAGCACGAACTCGGCGCCGCGGTGGGCGAAGGTGCGCACGTAGCTGAAGAGGTAGTCCCAGCGGCCGTCCGCCAGACCCGCGCAGTGATCGCGCAGTTCGTAGAGGATCTCGTCCATCTCGAACGCCGCTGTGAGGGTCTCGATCAGGACGGTGGCCCGGATGGTGCCCTGCGGGATGTCGAGGGTGTCCTGGGCGAAGCGGAACACGTCGTTCCAGAGCCGCGCCTCTTCGTGCGACTCGATCTTGGGCAGGTAGAAGTACGGGCCGGCGCCGCGCTCGATGAGGGCTTTGGCGTTGTGGAAGAAGTACAGGCCGAAGTCGACCAGGGTCGCGGAGACGGGACGGCCGTCGATGCTGATGTGCTTCTCGCACAGGTGCCACCCGCGCGGACGCAGCACGATGGTCGGCGTGTGCTCGGGCTGGCGGCGCACCTGGCCGTCCTCGCGGCGCAGGCTCAGCTCACCGCGCGCCGCGTCGAACAAGGTGACCTGGCCCTCGATGAGGTTGGTCCAGCTCGGCGCCATCGCGTCCTCGAGGTCGGCGACCCAGACGGCGGCCCCGGACTCCAGCGCGTGCATGGCGGTGTTGCGGTAGACGGGAGCGATCAGTTCGCAGCGGCGGTCCTCCAGCCCGGGACCCGGTGCTGCGACCTGCCAGCTACCGTCGGCGCGCACCGGCGCACTGTCTGCCTGGAACTCCAGGTCCTCACCGGCGTTGATCGCGCGGGCGCGCTCCCGACGGCGCGCGAGCAGCTCGGCGCGACGGCCGGCGAACTCCCCGTCGAGCGCGGAGACGAACGCCAAGGCGTCCTGGGTGAGGATCTCGTCGTAACGATCGCCGAAAGCGCCGCGGATCTTCGGTGAGCCGTAGGTGTCGCGCATGATCTGACCTTCCCTGCTGCGAATGCTGAGATTTCGGGGATGGAGGGGGAGACTCAGGGCCCCCACGGCCGGAGCCAGGTGGCCGTGGGGGCCCTGAGTGGTCTAGCGGGAGAACTTCGTGGGGTGACTTAGTGGAACTGGGAGTTCTCCGTGCTGTCCTTCAGCGCCGTGGTGGAGCTGTCGGGGTTGAGCGCGGTGGACACCGCGTCGAAGTAGCCGGTGCCGACCTCGCGCTGGTGCTTGGTCGCGGTGTAGCCGCGGGCCTCGGAGGCGAACTCCTTCTCCTGCAGCTCGACGTACGCCTTCATCTGCTCGCGCGCGTAGCCGTGGGCCAGGTCGAACATCGAGTAGTTGAGAGCGTGGAAGCCGGCCAGGGTGATGAACTGGAACTTGAAGCCCATCGCGCCGAGCTCACGCTGGAACTTGGCGATCGTCTCGTCGTCCAGGTGCTTCTTCCAGTTGAACGACGGGCTGCAGTTGTAGGCCAGCATCTGGTCGGGGAACTTGGACTTGATGCCCTCGGCGAACTTCTTGGCGTGCTCCAGGTCCGGGGTGCCGGTCTCCATCCAGAGCAGGTCGGCGTACTCGGCGTAGGCCAGACCGCGCGCGATGCACGGCTCGATGCCGTTGGTGACCTTGTAGAAGCCCTCGGCGGTGCGCTCACCGGTGATGAACGGCTGGTCGCGCTCGTCCACGTCGGTGGTGAGCAGCGTCGCGGCCTCGGCGTCGGTGCGGGCGATCACGATCGACGGCACGTTGCTGACGTCGGCGGCGAGGCGCGCGGCGTTCAGGGTGCGGACGTGCTGCTGGGTCGGGATGAGCACCTTGCCACCGAGGTGGCCGCACTTCTTCTCCGAGGCCAGCTGGTCCTCCCAGTGCACACCGGCGGCGCCGGAGGCGATCATCGACTTCATCAGCTCGAAAGCGTTCAGCGGGCCACCGAAGCCGGCCTCGGCGTCGGCGACGATGGGCACGATCCACTCGTCGACGGTCTTGATGCCCTCGGCGTACTCGATCTGGTCCGAGCGCAGCAGCGCGTTGTTGATGCGGCGCACCACCTGCGGCACGGAGTTGGCCGGGTAGAGCGACTGGTCGGGGTAGGTCTGGCCGGCCGCGTTGGCGTCGCCGGCGACCTGCCACCCGGACAGGTAGATGGCCTTGAGGCCGGCCTTGACCTGCTGGACGGCCTGATTTCCGGTGAGCGCGCCGAGCGCGTTCACGTAGTCCTCGGTGTGCAGCTTCTCCCACAGCTGCTCCGAGCCGCGGCGGGCGAGGGTGAACTCCTCCTGCACCGAGCCCTGCAGCTTCACGACGTCGGCGGCCGTGTAGTCACGGGCGACGCCGGTCCAGCGGGGGTTGGCGTCCCACTCCTGCTGCAGAGCGGTCGCAGCCTCGGCCTTGCGGTCGGCGGCGGCGGTGCTGGGGGCCTGGTTGATCTCATTGTCGGGAATGGTGGAGGTCATGGCTCCGGGCAGTCCTTTCGGGGTGCTCAGGGGGCCGCATCGGGTACGGCGTTGGTGTCGATCCTGGGGGATTAAACCGGCAAGTACGAAGAAATTTCATGTCAAAATCCTGACAAATTGCGCTATGGTGCGGCAATGCCAGGTCTTGACCACCGGAACGCCCCCCGCGCGGGCGTCAAGAAACGCAAGTCTGTTCAGATGACCACCACCGGTGCCATCCCGCCCGACGTCGACGGCGTCGCGGATGCTCCTGCGGGTCGGTTGACCTCACCGCACCCCGCACCGAGTGCCGCGGTCGGGGCTACCGACGTCCCCGATCCGCTCACCGTCGGACGGCGGCTGCGGCACGTGCGCCAGGAGAGCGGGCGCACCCTCGGCGACGTCGCCGCGGAGATCGGGATGTCGGCGTCGGCGTTGTCGCTCATCGAGAACGGCAAGCGCGAGCCCCGGCTGTCTGTGCTCAACGCGCTCGCGCAGGCACTGGGCACCCAGCTGTCGGAGTTGTTGACGACGGCCCCACCCTCCCGGCGTGCCGCCTTGGAGATCCGCCTCGAACGCGCCCAGCGCGGTGAGGGGTACGACGCGCTCGGGTTGCCGCGGGTGAAGATCGGTCCGCGGCTGCCGACCGAGGCGCTGGAAGCCCTGGTGGGTCTGCACGAGGCGATCGCCGCCTCGTCGGCGGAGCGCGCGGCCACCCCCGAGCACGCGCGCCGCGCCAACCTCGGACTGCGGGAGCGGATGCGCGCGGCCGACAACTACTTCGGCGAGATCGAGGACGAGGCGGCGCAGCTGCTGAGCGCCATCAATTACACCGGTGGGCCGGTGGGCCGGGTCTCCGTGGACCGGATGGCCGCCCACCTGGGCTTCTCCCTGGTGCACACCGGTGACCTGCCCGGCTCCACCCGCACGGTGACCGACCTGCAGCACAAGCGCATCTATCTGCCCCAACCCGAGGCCGGACAGCACGATTCGCGCTCCCTCGCGCTGCAGGCATTGGGTCACCTGGTACTCGGCCACGACGTGCCGGTCGATTATGCGGAGTTCCTCACCCAGCGGGTGGAGATCAACTACTTCGCGGCGTCCGTGCTCATGCCCCAGGAGGGTGCGGTCCAACTGCTGCGCCAGGCCATGGATGCCAAGGACATCGCGATCGAGGATCTGCGCGACGCGTTCGCGGTCTCGTACGAGACCGCGGCCCACCGCTTCACCAACCTCGCCACCCGCCACCTCGGAATCCCGGTGCATTTCATGCGGATCGGGCAGGACGGCGTCATCTACAAGGCCTACGAGAACGACGGGGTGATCTTCCCCAGCGATGCCACGGGCGCGATCGAGGGCCAGCGGGTCTGCCGGGCGTGGACCGCGCGCCGGGTGTTCGAGCAGCCCGACCTGTCGCAGGCGTTCTGCGCCTACACCGACACTCGGTCCGGCACCTACTGGTGCACCGCGGCCATCGATCGGACGCCGGCGGGGGCTTTCTCGGTCAACGTCGGCGTGCGCTACCAGGACGTGAAGTGGATGCGCGGGCGCGAGACGACCCACCGGGCCACGTCGCGCTGCCCGGACCCCACCTGCTGCAACCTGCCGCCCGCCGACCTCGCGGACCGGTGGAGCGGCAACGCGTGGCCGAGCGCGCGAGCGCACTCCCACCTGCTCGCGGCGATGCCGCCGGGTGTGTTTCCTGGGGTCGACGACACCGAGGTCTATCGCTTCCTGGACCGACACGCCCCGGCGTGACCGGAGGGACCATTAGGCGCATGCAATAGCGTGCCCGGATGCGACAGCCGCGACCCATGACCGCGGCGCGCCCGTGAGGGTGTGTGTGGTCGGTGCCGGCGCGATCGGCGGCACCCTCGCGGCGGCGTTCGCTCGTGGCGGAGCGCAGGTCTGCCTGCTCGCGCGGGGTGTCACCCTGGCCGCGCTCGCCCGTGACGGTCTGGTGCTCGAGCACGGCGGGGCCACCGAGCGCTACCCCCTGCCGGTGAGCGCCGACCCCGCCGCGCTCGGCCCGCAGGACGTGCTCGTGCTCGCGGTCAAGGCGCCCTCGCTGCCGTCCGTCGTCCCGACCGTGACCGCCATGCTCGGCGACCGCACCCGGGTGGTCACCGCGATGAACGGGCTCCCGTGGTGGTTCCTGGCCGGCGGGTTCGGCGGCCCCGCCTCCGGCCGTACGCTGCGCGCCGTGGACGCCGGGGGAGCGCTCGCTCGAGCACTGCCGAGCGAGAGGGTCATCGGCTCGGTCGTCCACCTCGGTGCCAGCACGCCGGCGCCGGGAGTCGTCCGGTGGGAGACCGGTGACGGTGTGGTGCTGGGCGATCCCGCGGGCGGTGCCGACGAGGTGACGCAGGGCGTGGCGGCGGTGCTTGGCAGGGGTGGTCTCGCGGCGTCCACGTCCGAGCAGATCCAGCGGGACGTCTGGTGGAAGCTGTGGGGCAACATGACCATGAACCCGGTCAGCCTGCTCACCACCGGCACGATGGACACGATCCTCGACGACGAGCTGGTGATGGAGCTGGTCGACGCGGTGATGCTCGAGGCCAAGACGCTCGGCGGGGCGCTCGGAGTGCCGATGGACCAGGACCCTGCCGACCGGCACCGGATCACCCGGCGGCTCGGGGCCTTCCGTACGTCGATGCTGCAGGACCTCGACGCGGGGCGGCCGGTGGAGCTCGATGCGCTGCTCGGCGCGGTGATCGAGCTGGGGGAGCTGGCACAGGTGCCGCTGCCGACCGCGCGGATGCTCTTCGGGCTCGCGCGCAGCAGGGCGCGGGCCGCGGGGCTCTACCCGGCACCCTCGACGATTTCGGCCGTGCGCGGCGTTCTGGCAGACTGATCGGCGTACCCGCGTGCGGCCGGCCCTCCCTGTGCCCGCGCGCCTACCCCGAGCATCGGCTCCCCGTGTGTTCCCCACCCGGTCTCGCCGCGCTCACCAATGAGATACAGGAGACACCACCACCGTGGCCGTCAAGATTCGTTTGAAGCGACTCGGCAAGATTCGCACCCCCCAGTACCGCGTCGTCGTCATGGACTCGCGCACCAAGCGCGATGGCCGGGCGATCGAGGAGATCGGGAAGTACCACCCCAAGGAAGACCCCAGCCTGATCGAGATCGACTCCGAGCGCGCGCAGTACTGGCTCGGCGTCGGAGCGCAGCCCACCGAACAGGTCCGTGCGCTGCTCGGCGTGACCGGTGACTGGCAGAAGTTCAAGGGCGAGCCGGGTGCCGAGGGCACGCTGCGCGTCAAGGAAGCCCCGCGCGACAAGAAGGCCGCGTACGAGGCCGCACTGGCCGCCGCCCAGAACGCGTCGGACGACGCGGGCAAGGGCAGCGCGACCACCACCCGTAAGAAGGCCGCCGCGGCTCCTGCCGACGACGCGCCGGCCGCCGACAAGGCGGACACCAAGGCCGCGGACGACTCCGCAGCGCCCTCGGAGAGCTGAGCACCTTGCTCGAAGAGGCGTTGGAGCACCTGGTCAAGGGCATCGTCGATCACGATGACGACGTCGTCGTCCAGCACAAGGACGGCCGCCGCGGCGAGATGCTCGAGGTGCGCGTGCACCCCGACGATCTCGGCCGGGTGATCGGACGCTCCGGTCGCACCGCGTCCGCGTTGCGCACCGTCGTGGGCGCTCTCGCGAGCGGCCGCAACGTGCGCGTCGACATCGTCGACACCGACCAGGTGCGCTGACCGGCTGAAAGAGCACTCCAGCGACGCCAGGTGGCCCGGGACATCCCGGGCACCTGGCGTCGTCGTTTTCCCCCCACCTCGAAGGACTCCACTGATGACGACCGCCGCATCCCGCCGCCCCGCGCTCGGGAGTTCCTCCGCACTGGCGGGGGTGCTCGTCGCGTTCGTGGCCAACGGGTTCGGGTACGGCGCGGTCGGCGCACTGACGCCCGCGCTTCGCGAGCAGCTGCACACCGATGCTCTGGGTGTCGGTGTCCTGCTGATGGTGTTGGGCTTCTCCGCGATCGTGGGCATCAACGTCGGTGGCCGCTTCTCCGACGCGCACGGTGCCCTGCGGCCCATGCAGGCAGGCACTCTCGCGATGGGCCTCGGTCTGCTGCTGCTCCCGTGGGCCCGATCGGTGTGGACGGCCTGCGTGGCCGGAGTCCTGCTCGGATTCGGCAACGGTGCCCTCGATGTGTCGATGAACGCCCTGGCGGTCCAGGTCGAGCAGCACCGCGCGCGACCCGTGATGAGTCGGCTGCACGCGTTCTTCTCGGTCGGCACGCTCGCGGTGTCCTTGCTCGTGCTCCTGCTCGGCCGCGGGAACCTGTCCGGTGGCCGACTGGTGCTCGCCGCGATGTCGGTGGTGGGTGTCGCGCTGCTCGTGAGCCTGGTCTTCCAGGAACGACTCTCCGCGCAGTCGCAGATCGTCGGGCACGCCGACGAGCACGGCGCACGCTCCGCGATCCCGCGTGCCGCATGGCTCCTCGGGGTCATGGCCATCTGCTTCGCCGTGGCCGAGGGCACAGCCATGGACTGGTCGGCGTACGACGTGAAATCCATTGCCACCGTGTCTGATTCGACAGCCGCACTCGGCGTGGTCGCGGTCTCGGCGACGATGGTCACCATCCGGCTCTTCGGCGACGCGGCAGTGCACCTGATCGGTCGGCGCGCCGTCGTCCGCTTCGGTGCGGCCGTCGCCGCAGCGGGATACCTGATCGCCGTGATCGCCTCACCGTTGTGGCTCCTGCTGCTCGGGTGGGCCGTGGTCGGACTGGGGATGGGGCTGGTCGCCCCGCAGATCTACGGGTCCGCGGGCAACCTCGCCGGTGGACGCGGGCTGTCCATCGTGGTCTCGATGGGGTACGCCGCGGGTCTGCTCGGTCCGGGGGTCATCGGGGGCCTGGTGCACACGTTCGGCATCGCCCGCGCGCTGATCGTCCCGCTGGCGCTCGCCGCGGTGCTGTCCGCGCTGAGCGTCGTGATGCCCGACGTACGCCGAGATGCCGAGCCCGAACCGGCACCGGCCGTCCCCACCGTTTGAGACACTGACGAGCATGACCCAGCTCGGTGCCGCGCCAGTGCATCCGTCGGCGACGCCCGGCGCGGAGGCCGCCGGGCCCACGTCGCTGTGGCGCCGGGTGCGCCCGCTCGCCGTCGGCGGGCTGCTGGTGGGCGCGGCCACCGTGGCGCTGCACTTCCGGGATCCGCACCAGCACGGTTCGTGGGGGATGTGCCCGCTCTATGCACTCACCGGGATCTACTGCCCGGGTTGCGGTGGGTTGCGAGCCGTCAACGACCTCACCAACGGCAACCTGCGGGCCGCACTCTCCAGCAATGTCTTCGTGGTGCTCCTGATGCCCGTCGTCGTCGGATGGTGGCTCACGGCCCTACGCGACCGCTGGCGCGGGGTAGTCGGGGTGCCCTTCGCCCGGCAGCACGCCACCACGTTCACCTACGTGCTCTCCACCCTCGCGGTCGTCTTCATGGTCGCGCGCAACACACCCTGGGGCGCAGCCCTCGCTCCATGACCGAGTCCGCGTACGACGAACGGCGGGCACCTGGAACTTCCGGGTGCCCGCCGTTCTTCGAGACCTGACGTTCAGCGACGCGAGAAGTAGATCGCGTCACCGATCACGGCCAGGACCAGGAGGATGGCACCGACGATGATCGCGGCCTGCGCGAGGCCCGCACCCTTCTGACGGCCTCCGGAGTTCTCGATCTCCTTCTTGCTCTGCACGCCGAGGATGATCCCGACGATCGGGAAGACGAAGCAGCAGACACCGAGGATGCTGAGCACGAGAGCCACCACTGCTTTGGTGCTCTGCTGCGGCGGGGCGCCGCCGTACCCGCCGTCACCGGGGCCGCCTCCCTGCTGGAAGCCGCCGCCCTGGCCGTAGTCGCCGGGCGGGGGCGGGGGTGCGGACTGGTCGTAACTCATGCTTCCTCCGAAAGGTGTGACGGCTGCCGGATGGCTGATCGTGCGCCGATCCAACCACGTAGCAGACTCCTTCGGGTCGATCGCGGCGGACGCGCCCGACGCGACGACGAGCGGTAGCTGGGAGACTTCCCGCCATGGACGAGGTGATGGTGGCGCGCATCGGGCGCGCGAACGGGCTGAGGGGCGAGGTGACGGTCCAGTTGCACACCGACCGGCCGCAGGAGCGGTTCACACCGGGTGCGCGCTTCCGCACCGAACCGTCGATCGGCGAGTTGACGGTGCGGTCGGCGCGCATGCAGGGCACGACGTGGATCCTCGGCTTCGAGCAGGTGCATGACCGCACCGGCGCCGAGGGGCTGCGCGACACCCGCCTGGTGGCGGCGCCGGACGAGGAGGACGACGACGGTTGGTATGAGGACGACCTGATCGACCTGCAGGTGTACGACGTCGACGGCGCCCTCGTGGGTGTCGTGGTCGCGTTGCTGCAGCGACCGGCGCAGGACCTGCTGGAGATCTCGCTGGAGGGCGGCGGCACCGCGTACGTGCCGTTCGTCGAGCAGATCGTGCCTGTCGTCGACATCGATGCCGGGCGGATCGAGATCGACCCCCCACCCGGCCTGCTCGACCTCGGGAGGAGCTGACCGGTGCGCATCGACGTCGTCTCGATCTTCACCGACTACCTCGCCCCGCTGGACCTGTCGCTGATCGGCAAGGCGCGGCGCGACGGCCTGCTCGACATCCGCGTGCACGACCTGCGCGACTTCACCCACGATCGGCACCGCACGGTCGACGACACGCCGTACGGCGGTGGCGCGGGCATGGTGATGAAGGCCGAACCATGGGCCGAGGCGTTGGACTCCCTTGTGGGGGAAGGCGACCCGCGGCCGTTGGTGATAGTGCCGGGGCCCGGCGGCGAGCCGCTGACCCAGCGCACCGCCCGTGAGCTGGCGAGCCGGGAGCGGCTGATCTTCGCCTGCGGCCGCTACGAGGGCATCGACGAGCGGGTCTACGAGCACGCGGCCGAACGGATGGACGTGCGGGTCATCTCGCTGGGCGACTACGTCCTGAACGGGGGCGAGGTCGCCGCGCTCGCCGTCATCGAGGCCGTCGCGCGGCTGCTGCCGGGTGTCATCGGCAACGCCGCCTCCCTCGAGGAGGAATCCCACGAGGACGGCCTGCTCGAATACCCCGTCTACACCAAACCGGCGCAGTGGCGGGACCGGGCGGTGCCCGAGGTGCTGCTGTCCGGCGACCACGCCGCGATCGCCCGCTGGCGCCACGACCAGCAGCTCGAGCGCACCGCGCGGCGTCGGCCCGACCTGCTGCACGCCTCCGCCGCGGCGGCTCCGGACGACCTCGCCTTGGTGCCGGCCGGCCCCGGTGACGTGGGCGAGCTGCTCACCCTGACGCACGCCTGCTGGCTCACGACCGGCATCGAGAACGACACCCTGCAGATCCCCGCCCAGCACGAGACCTACGCGTCGCTGGCCGAGTCGCTGCACACCACCTCCACGTACGTCGTGCGGTCCCACGGCCGGCTCATCGCCTCCGCCCGCGGGCGACTGGACGAGGACGCCTGGGAGATCGAGCGCGTGATGGTTGCTCCCGACCTGCGCGGGAGGGGTCTCGGCGGGTGGTTGCTGGAGCAGATCGAGGCGCGGGCGCCGGAGGGTGCGACGGCGTACAGCCTCTTCACCGGTGAACGCAGCCTGGGCCCGCTGCGGATGTACCGCAGGGCGGGCTACCGGCGTGCGGGGAAGGGGCCGTTCGGGCATACGGTGCGGCTGCGCAAGCCGCGCGATTGACCTGCGACGTCTGCATCCGAGCTCGATTTCAGGCCTGGCGCCCGGTCTGGCAGACTGTGTGGTTGCGTCGAGCACGCACAACGGACCCCCGCCACAGGGGGACGTGGCCCGAGAACCTCGGGGCATGTGGCCCGAGCAGCCCGACGCACTCCCCGTTCATCAACGGTGGCGACCTGTGGCGCCACGAGGAAGTAGCTCGTCATGCATCAGTTCGACGCGATCGACGCCCCCAGCCTGAAGACCGACATCCCCGACTTCCGGGCCGGTGACAACGTCAAGGTGCACGTGAAGGTCGTCGAGGGCACCCGCTCCCGCGTGCAGATCTTCCAGGGTGTCGTCATCGGCCGCCACGGTGGTGGCATCGGTGAGACCTTCACGGTCCGCAAGGTGAGCTTCGGCGTCGGCGTGGAGCGCAAGTTCCCGCTGCACACCCCGGTCATCGACCACATCGAGGTCGCCTCCCGCGGTGACGTGCGCCGCGCGAAGCTGTACT
Organism: Allobranchiibius sp. CTAmp26; assembly: GCF_017565405.1. GTDB lineage: Bacteria > Actinomycetota > Actinomycetes > Actinomycetales > Dermatophilaceae > Allobranchiibius. The sequence goes on along the minus strand of NZ_JAGEKR010000017.1, from coordinate 90,682 downwards.
ACCTGCGCGATCTGCGCGGCAAGGCCGCGAAGATCAAGGAGAAGCGCGACGTTCCTTCGGCCAAGACCGCCAAGGCCTGAACCGACCGAGTCATCGACTCCGCACGCACCGACGACGGCGCGATCCCTCCGGGGTTCGCGCCGTCGTCGCGTCCACCCTCGTCGTCGTCCGACGTGGCGAAGGCGTCCCTGCACCGTCGGGTCCCATCTTCGTGGGGCACACTCGCGTGGTGACATCCGATCCGGGGGGCAGAGGACACGGACCGCGACGCTGGCTGCGCCCCGGCGCGCACGCCTGGAGGCTTCCGGCCGGCGCCACCCGCCCGCAGCAGGTGGTCGGCCCGCTCCCGAAGGCAACCCCGGCGACACCCGTCGACCCCGCGGACGAGCCCACGATCGGCCTGCGGTTGCATACGCCGCACCCGTCACCGTCTCCCGGGACTCCGGACGCTCCATCCCCAGCGGCACCGGAGCCCGCGACGGCATCTGCACCCGGACGCCGTACGCCGCGCTGGCTGGTGGCCGCCCGCGAGGTCGTGGTGGTCATAGTCATCGCGATGCTGCTCTCCTTCCTGATCAAGACCTTCCTGTTGCAACCGTTCTGGATCCCGTCGGAGTCGATGGAGCCGGGGTTGGTGCCCGGTGACCGTGTCGTCGTCAGCAAGCTCACCCCGGGTCCGTTCGACCTGCACCGTGGGGACGTCGTGGTCTTCCAGGACCCCGACGACTGGCTCGGAGACGAGGGGACGACGCCCAATCCCGGACCGGTGCAGAAGCTGCTGTCCTTCGTGGGTCTCTACCCCGCGGGCGACAACCACCTGATCAAACGGGTGATCGGGATGCCCGGTGACCACGTGAAGTGCTGCGACAGCGCCGGTCGGATCACCATCAACGGCGCCTCGATCACCGAGCCGTACCTGGCGGCGGGCACCAAACCGAGCATCCCGCGGTTCGACATCACCGTCCCGGCGGGCCGGATCTGGGTGATGGGCGACAACCGGGGCAATTCGGGGGACTCGCGTTTCCACGACGACGGCTCGGGCGCAACCGGTTCGGTGCCGATCAAAGACGTCACCGGGCGGGCCGATGCAGTGGTGTGGCCCCTGGACCGCATAACCTGGCTCAGCAACTACTCCGCGACCTTCGCGAAGGTTCCTTCCCCTTGACGGACGTATGACTGACAACTCTCGCCACCGCCCCGCACAGGGCGCTTCCTCCGACGGACCCGAGCGCAACGCCGAGTCGGACACCCCGGACGACCGCCGGCCCGCACCCGGCGAGGTACCCGCCGCTGAAGGGCAGCCGCGGGCTCGCCACCGGTGGGTGTTCCTGCGAGAGCTGGCCATCGTCGTGGTCATCGCGCTCGGTCTGTCCTTCCTGGTCAAGACCTTCCTGGTGCAGCCGTTCTCGATTCCGTCGCCGTCGATGGAGAACACGCTCATCACCGGCGACCGGATCCTGGTCAGCAAGTTCACCCCGCAGCACTCGCAGCTGCACCGCGGCGACGTGGTGGTCTTCTCCAAGCCGGCCACCTGGGGGCCGAACGAGTCCAGCCCCACCTTGTTCAAGCGGATCGTCAAGGACGGCCTGATCGGTGTGGGAGTGCTCCCCGGCGGGCCGGACCACCTGGTCAAACGGGTGATCGGGCTGCCGGGCGACCGCGTGGTCTGCTGCAACGCCAACGACCAGCTCACCATCAACGGGCACGCGATCACCGAGCGCTACCTGCCGCCGGGTGAGAAGTCCGACGACGGACCCGAGGCCCGGTTCGACATCACCGTGCCGGCCGGCAAGGTGTGGGTGCTCGGCGACAACCGGGCCGATTCGGCCGACTCGCGGGTGCACAACATCGACGGCAAGGGGGTCGACGGGACCGTGCCGATGAGCGACATCACCGGACAGGTCGTCGCGATCGCCTGGCCGATCAGTCGGATCGGCGGCCTGCCGACGTACGGCTCGGTCTTCGCCGACGTGCCCAAGCCGAGACCGTGACGTCATGACGCCCGCTCGACCGAGCCTGCGCGTCGAACGCGCGCTGCAGCGCGAGGGCCACCGGTTGCTGTGCGGGATGGACGAAGTCGGCCGCGGCGCGCTCGCCGGGCCGGTCTCCGTGGGCGCCGTCGTGATCGACGAGCACAGTCCTACCGCGCCGCAGGGGGTCCGCGATTCCAAGCTGCTCACCCCCGCCGCGCGGGAACGGCTGGTGCCCCGGCTGCGCAGGTGGGCGGTCGCGTACGCCGTCGGCCATGCCAGTGCCGCCGAGATCGACCGGATCGGGATCATGGCCGCTCTGCGTCTCGCCGGTCGCCGGGCCCTGGCGATGCTCGAGGTGGAGCCCGACCTGGTGATCCTGGACGGCAACTACGACTGGCTGTCCGACCGCGAGGTCTCACCCGTGCTGCTGTCGGTGGAGCAGGTGGCGGGGTTCGGGCCGGACGTCGCGGTCGCCGGGCAGCTTCGGGCACCCGGCCTCGACCGGCCGATCCCGCCGGTCACCACGATGATCAAGGCCGACATGAAGTGCTCCTCGGTGGCGGCGGCCAGTGTGCTCGCCAAGGTGGAGCGGGACGCGATGCTGCGCGACTTCCACGAGGCCTATCCGCAGTTCAACTGGGCCGGCAACAAAGGGTATTCAGCGCCCGATCACCTGGCGGCGATCGAGAAGCACGGACCGTGCGAGCTGCACCGGCGCAGCTGGCGGCCGTTCGGCGGGGTCGGCGACTGCGCCGACGGCGCAATCGTCGGCGCACCTGCCGACGCCGCCGATACGTTCGAGCAGAGTGCATCGGACGCGATGAAGGAGTGGGCGTGAGCGCGGAGGACCTGGAGAAGTACGAGACCGAGCAGGAGCTCGCGCTCTACCGGGAGTACCGCGACGTGGTGGGCTTGTTCAGCCATGTCGTCGAGACCGAGCGCCGGTTCTACCTGTGCAACGAGGTCGACGTCCTGGTCCGCGGCGAGGGTGCCGAGGTCTTCTTCGACGTGCGGATGAGCGACGCGTGGGTCTGGGACGTCTACCGCCCCGCGCGGTTCGTCAAACAGGTCCGCGTCATCACCTTCAAGGACGTGAACGTGGAAGAGCTGCCGGCCCGTGAGATGGAGCTGCCCGACTGAGCGGAGCGAGGTCGGGGCAGGTCCATCTCGCCAGAACGCGATGACCGAGATGGAGTTGCCCGACTGAGCGGAGCGAGGTCGGGGCAGGTTCATCTCGCCGGAAAGCGATGACCGAGATGGAGCTGCCCGACTGAGCGGAGCGACGGTGACGCAGTTCGGTCGAGTCCCGGCCGGCGGTAACCGCGCAACGGCGTTCGCCCCGGGGTCCGCGCTCATCCACATCCCCCGTGTGACTGGGCCCCCGTCCACAGGCGGCTGCGCAGCCGCAGCCGGGACGGTCCTCCCGCGCCAGGGTCGGGGGCGGAGGTGATGCCGGATGAAGAGTTCAGGACCGGGGCCGCGGGTGGATCCGCGTCACGCGCTCGGACGCGCGGGCGAGGACTACGCCGTGGACTATCTGCGATCGCAGGGCATGGTGGTGGTCGAGCGCAACTGGCGGTGCCGTGAGGGTGAGCTGGACGTGATCGCCTTCGACGAGGCGCACGACACCCTCGTCATCGTCGAGGTGAAGACCCGCCGCACCACGACGTTCGGGTCACCGGTCGAGGCGGTCACCCGACTCAAGGCTGCGCGCCTGCGACACCTGGCACACGCCTGGTTGCGCGAGCATCCCGTGGGTGTGGCGCGCGTGAGGATCGACGTCGTCGGCATCCTCGTGCGTCCGCACAGCGCACCGGTGATCGAGCACGTCCGGGACGTCTGGTGAGTCTCGGGCGCACCCGCAGCGTCACGCTGCGGGGGATCGAGGGGACGGTGGTCGACGTCGAGGCGAACGCCTCGCAGGGGCTGCCGGCGTTCACGGTCACCGGCATGCCGGACGCCGCGTGCCGGCAGTCGCCGGAGCGGATCCGCGCGGCGTGCGGCAACAGTGAGCTGGAGCTGCCTTCGGGTCGGATCACCGTGAACCTGTCACCCGCCGCGCTGCCCAAGCACGGGTCCGGGTTCGATCTGGCCATCGCCGTCGCCGCGCTCGCCGCGGCCGGTGTCGTCGCCACCGAGGTGGTGCGCGACATCGTGCATCTCGGGGAGCTCGCCCTCGACGGGTCGATCCGCCCGGTGTACGGCGTCCTGCCGGCGGTGCTCGCCGCCGTGGCGGCGGGGGTCACCCACGTCGTCGTACCCGCCGCGAACGCCGCGGAGGCCGCGCTCGTCCCAGGAGTTCTCATCACACCGATGCGCACCCTCCCGGAGCTCGTCGTCCGCTACGACCTGGTCAGGAAACGACGCCCGCTGCCCGACCTGCCGATCGACCCGCCGGCGACCGCGGCCGCACGGGAGCTGCCCGATCTGCGGGACGTGTCCGGTCAGGAGGAGGCACGGCACGCCCTGGAGGTCGCGGCCGCCGGTGGACACCACATGGCGATGATCGGACCACCCGGCGCGGGCAAGACGATGATCGCCGAGCGGCTGCCCGGCATCCTGCCGCCGCTGGAGCGTGCGGACGCGCTGGAGGTCACCGCCATCCACTCGGTGCTGGGTGCGCTCGGCGCCGAGGTGCTCATCGATCGGGCGCCGTTCGTCGCGCCCCATCACGGTGCCTCGATGGCCGCGGTGATCGGCGGCGGCAGCGGTCCAATCCGGCCCGGCGCGGTGAGCCGGGCCCACCGCGGGGTGCTCTTCCTCGACGAATCGCCGGAGTTCCGGCGCGATGTGCTCGACGCGCTGCGCCAGCCCCTCGAGGCGGGGCGGGTGACCATCGCCCGGGCGGACCGGGTCGCGACCTACCCGGCACGCTTCCAGCTGGTGCTGGCCGCCAACCCGTGCCCGTGCGGAAAGAACTACGGCAAGGGTGGCGGGTGCAGCTGCTCGGTGCTGATGCGGCGGGGCTACCTCAACAAACTCTCGGGTCCGCTGATGGACCGGGTCGACGTGCACCTGCAGGTCGCTCCGGTGACCCGCGCGAGCCTCGCCGGGCCCGGTGGCGAGCCGAGCGCCGCGGTGGCCGCGCGGGTGGTGCAGGCGCGCGAGCGGCAGGCGCGGCGCTGGCACGGGTGCGGATGGCAGATCAACGGGACGGCACCGGGCCCGGCGTTGCGCGGCCGCTGGCGGCTGCCGCGCGAGACCACCATGGTGCTCGATCGTGCTCTGGAGACGGGCACGCTCACCATGCGCGGATACGACCGGTGTCTGCGCGTGGGATGGACCCTGGCCGACCTGCAGGAGCTGGACGCGCCCGGCCCGGAGCATCTGCTGCGGGCACTCGCGTTGCGCACCAGTCAGGCGGCAGCGTGAGGACGCAGGCCGACGATCGAGCGGCGCGGGTCGCCTTGTCCAAGGTCGGAGAGCCGATGGACCCGACGATCTGCACGCTGGTCCAGGAGAGGGGACCGGCCGGTGCCTGGGAGGCGATCGCCAGCAATGTGGGCGGGCTCTACGACCGGTTCGCCGCGCGGGTCGCTGATCTGGACCTCGACCGGGTGTTGCACGCCGCCGAACGGCTCGGCATCCGGGTGCTCGTGTCCGGTGACCCCACCTGGCCCTGCGGTCTGGACGACCTGGAGATGCCGCCGATGTGCCTGTGGGTGCGGGGCCCGGCGGATCTCGCACGGGTCCTCGAGCGCAGCGTCTCGGTGGTCGGCGCGCGGCTGGCGACGGCGTACGGCGAGTCCGTCGCGGGCGAGCTCGCGCACGACCTGGCGGTACGCCGATTCACCGTCGTGTCCGGTGGCGCGTACGGCATCGACACGGCAGCCCACCGCGGGGCGCTGGCGGGAGACGGCGTGACGATCGCGGCGATGGCCGGTGGCGTGGACCGGCTCTACCCGGCCGGCAACCACGACCTTCTCGAGGAGATCGCACGCACCGGCGCCGTGCTGTCCGAGTGCCCGCCGGGCGCGTCACCCCAGCGGCACCGCTTCCTCGCCCGAAACCGGCTGATCGCGGCGATGACACCGGGCACCGTCGTGGTCGAGGCGGGCATCCGTTCCGGATCGCTCAACACGGCCCGCAACGCGGAGCGGCTGCACCGGGTGGTCGCCGCAGTGCCGGGGCCGGTCACCTCGACGGCCAGTGTCGGCACGAACGAACTGATCCGACAGGGGATCGCCTCCCTGGTGACGGATGCGGCCGAGTGCGCGGAGCTGTTCGGCGATCTCGGCACCGATCTCGCGCCCCGCGTCGAGGGGGCGCCGGCGCCCGGTGACGACCTGCCCGAGGTGCACCGCCGGGTCCTGGAGGCGCTGCCGGTGCGTCGGTCCTCCACCGTCGACCAGCTCACCCGATCGGCCGGGTTGTCCGTGGGGGACGTGCTCGGTGGGCTCGGTGCGCTGGAGATGCGTGGACTTGCGGCACGTTCGCCGGACGGGTGGCGTCGTGCCGGGTGACCCTGACGGCGTTCGCGACGGTTGACGGTGTTCGAACGCCGTCAACGGATGCGAACACCGTCAGCGTCGGCCAGCCACGCCTCGGTGCACGCTCGCCCGGGCTAGCGTGGCGGGGTGGCGAGCGAAGCACCGGACGCGGCACCCAGCGAACTGCTGGGCTGCCTGCCGGTGTTCGAGCGCCACCTGCGCTTCGAGAAGGGCCGCTCCGAGCACACCGTGCGGGCCTATCTGACCGACCTGCACGGTCTCGCGGACTTCCTCTCCGGCGCGGGCGTGGTCGCGCTCGCCGACATCGGACTGGCCGACCTGCGGTCCTGGCTCGCCGAGCAGGACCGGGCGGGTGCGGCCCGCACCAGCATCGCTCGCCGCGCCGCCGCGGCGCGGGGCTTCTTCCGTTGGGCGCGGCACACCGGGCGCATCGAGGTCGATCCGGCACTTCGCCTGGTCTCACCCACCCGCGGCCGGCACCTGCCCGCGGTCCTGCGGCGTCAGGAGGCGGATGCGCTCCTGACCCTGGCCGGTACGGCGGCCGACGACAGCGACCCGGTGCGGGTGCGCGATCACGCCATGCTCGAACTGCTCTACGCCAGCGGCATCCGGGTGGGCGAGCTCGTCGGGCTCGATCTCGACGACCTCGACCTGGCGACCGGACTGGTCCGGGTGATCGGCAAGGGGGACAAAGAGCGCACGGTGCCCTTCGGCGTGCCGGCGGCGGACGCCATCCATCGGTGGATCTCCCACCGCGCCACGCTGGCGACCCCGGCATCCGGGCCCGCGCTGTTCCTCGGCCGTAGAGGGGGCCGGGTCGATCCCCGCACGGTGCGCACCAGCCTCACCGCACTGGTGCGCGAGCTGCCCGATGCCCCGGCGCTCGGGCCGCACGGCCTGCGCCACAGTGCCGCCACGCACCTGCTCGAAGGCGGCGCGGACCTGCGCATGGTGCAGGAACTGCTGGGCCACGCGAGCCTGTCGACCACCCAGATCTACACCCACGTCTCGGTGGAGCGGTTGCGGGCGTCGTACACCCAGGCCCACCCGCGGGCTTGAGGGTCAGTTGACGACGTAGACGTAGAAGTAGACGGGACGGTTGCCGGGGAAGGTGCGACGCCCCTGCGCGTCGAGCATCTCGAACTTCACGTAACAGGTCCGAGCCGTCGAGGGCGCGGTCACCGAGATGGAGACGACGGCGGAGTGTCCGGGTCCGGTGGTCGGCACCATGGCGCGCTTGCGCGTCCGACAGTCCGCGGCGCCCTGGGGCGCTCCCACCCGCGAGAGCGAGCGACCGGTCCAGGTGGCCGTGCCGACGTTGTCCAGACGCCACTGCTTGGTGAACGTCTGCCCCACCTGCACTGTCGCGCAGTCCGGGTAGGAGACGTCCGCACCGAACGTGGAGGAGTCGCCGGGGGTGACCGGCGGCATCGCCGACGCGGGCGCCTTCGAGACCACGCACCCGGTCGGGCTGCCGCCCGACTGGCCGGGGTTGGTCTGCCCGGTGGGAACCTGCGGGGCGGCCGTGGCCGACGTACCGGACGCGTTCGCGGGGGACGAGCGCCTGCTCAAGGCGAGGACGAGGCCGGCGACGGCTACGGCCGCCACCAACACGATCGCCACCGGCACCCAGGTCGGCTCCCACCAGCGATGGCGGGGTCGGTCGGGCGTCGGTTGGGTCGCCGCGGACGCGGCGACGGGCTCGGCGGCCGCGGGGGGAGCGGCCGGTGTGGTGCGCTCCGTCGACAGGTCGACATGACGAGCCGCCGCGTGCCACCGTTCCTCCCACTGCGCCGGGTCGGCGCCGCACGCCAGGACGAACTGCTTGGTGGTGTCCCACGACGGGAAACGGTTGCCCGAGGCGGCCTCGTGCAGCGTGGTGTGCGAGATGCACCCGGACGTCTCGGCCATCTTGCGGAAGGACGGGTTGCCGGCGGATTTGCGGAGGGCGGACAGCTCGTCGGCGAATCGTTGCACCGTCTGCTGACGGTCGTTGGTCGGCACGGTGGTGCTCCTCGGTCGTCGCGTCGTCCAACCGTCCCCGAACGGTTGCTCCCGCCGCAATGTAACGGCAGCACGTGTCCGTAAGACGGTGTCAGGTGTCGTCAGGTTCCGTCCACGGGTGTCGAACACCACGTCTTGCCTGCGAACTTCGTTGCCATGCCGCGCATCCGGCGCAGCGTCCAAGGAGGCATCGCATGTCCGTCCGCACCAGCACACCGCTTCGGATCCTTACGACGGCAGGCCTGACCGCCGCGATCGGGGTCACCGCCGTCGGTCACGGAATGAGTGCCGAGGCCGCCACCCGGTCCTTCCCGGCGAAGGTGACCCTCAACGGGCGCCAGCACATCGGGGACAGCTCGACCGCGAAGGGCGCCGTCGTCGACAAGTACAAGGCCGGCCACCAGGTGCCGGTCACCTGTCAGGCGGCGCACACGGGAACGCTCTGGGACAAGACGACCGACAAGCTGTGGGTGCCCGACAAGTACCTCACCACCGGCACCGACGGCTACGTGTCCGGGATGACCAAGTGCGCCGAGGACGACGGATCCCTGAGCGCCAAGCAGTACGGCCGGATCGACGGCCCGCGCGGGCCGCAGGGAGGCACCCACGCCCAGAAGGTCGATCGGGTCATCGCGGCTGCCAGGTCACAGACCGGAAAGGGTCTGACCTACTCCTGGGGCGCGGGCGGCAAGGGCGGACCGGCGTACGGAGTCGGCACCTCGCCGAGCGGCTACCACGACTCCGACCGGTTCGGTTTCGACTGCTCCGGCTTCACCCTCTACGCGTTCTGGAAGGGCGCGGGGGTGGACGTCGGCTCCAACACCACGGCGCAGTACGCGCATGCCCACCGGGTGAGGCGCTCCCAGATGCAGCGGGGCGATCTCGTCTTCTGGGGCAGCGGCTCGAGCACGCACCACGTCGCGATCTACCTCGGCAAGAACCGCATCCTCGAGGCCGACGTCCCCCGCGACAGCCACAGCGTCCGCGAGGCCGCACTGAGCGCACCCGGCTCGGACCTCATGCCGTACGTCGTGCGACCTGTGTGAAACCTGAACGCGTCTTGCTGCGTCACATCCCCGAACCAACCCCGAAATCCGAACTGTCACAAGGGAGAACGATCATGAGCACCACCATCACGAAGTACGCCACCCGCGCCGGAGCAGTCGTGGGCATCGGTGCCGCCGGCCTGCTGGCCCTCGGCGGGCCGGCCTTCGCCACGGGTCACGCCGGCACCGTCCACACGCACGGATCACCACTGACGGCGCGTGCGTCGGCGTCGACCTCGGCGCGCAGCACCGGCAGCTACGCCAACGGCGCGAAGGTGACGATCTCGTGCCAGACCCATGGCTCGAAGGTCACCGGCATGTACGGCACCAGCACTCTGTGGGACAAGGTCGGCAAGGGCTACGTCTCCGACACCTACGTCAAGACCGGCAGCGACGGCCGGGTCGCGCCGGAATGCGGCACGACCTCGACCCCGCCGCCCACCGCGGGCTGCTCGACGAAGGGGACCAACGACCCGCGCTCGTGCGCCGCCGCCGTGACCTGGGCCAGGAACCACCTGGGCCGGACCAGTTCGGACTACGCGCACCGGTGCGACCACGTCGTGGCACTCGCCTACGGCTTCGGTGCCAGCGGCTCCCAGTCCGCCAACTCGCACTGGGCGGCCATCCCGTCCAAGTACAAGCACAGCGGCGACACCTCGGTCCCGGCCGGCGGGCTCGCGTTCTTCCACACCAGCAGCTTCGGACACGTGATGATCTCCCTCGGGGGCGGGACCTTCGCCTCGAACGACATCCACGGCAACGGCACCTACACCAAGACCACCATCGCCGAGATCCAGAGCAAGTGGGGCGAGACGTACGTCGGGTGGGCCCAGCCCTGGTTCCAGGCGAACCACTGACGGCACCGGGAGCACTGAGAGCACGGCGCCCCGCCGTACGGCAGGGCGCCGGTGCTCTCCCGCAGACGCGGTCCTCACGATCCGAGCGGGATCAGGATCGGCACCCGGGGCTCGAACACGGTCAGCGGATCGCGGTAGACGCCCGGCGCCACCACAAGACCCCAGTGCAGGCAGACCCGCGGCGCGCAGTGGCTCTGCACGGGAGTGAGGGTGGCGATCTGCTGACCGGCGCGGACCGGTGTGCCGGCTGCCAGCGCCGCGGCGACCGGTTCGTACGTCGTGTGCCACCCGTTCGGGTGCGCCACCGTGATCACCCCGCGCCCCGCGACCACCCCGCGAAAGAGGACCACACCGGCGGCCGCGGCGAGCACCGGCTGCCCGGTGCGGCCCAGCAGATCCACCCCGCGGTGGCCGGCCGCCCAGGGCTGCGGTGGCGCGTCGTACCCGCGCACCACGCTCGGCCTCGGATCGAGCGGCCAGACATAACCGGAGGTCGGGGCGGGCGCCGCGCCCTGGCCCAGCAGCACGGCCCACACCGTCACGAACAGCAGCATCGGATCCATGGGCGGCAGCCTGCGCGCTGCCGCTCCGCCCGGTCATCGACGCGGGAGTCCCCTGTGGATAGCGCAGGGGGATGTGGACGAACCGCCCTACGGTCGACCGTCCCGCGGCACGGACACGGTGACGGCCATGATCTGCGCCTCGCGGGCCGCGCTGCGGGCGTGCTCGTCGAAGTCGGGCGCGCACGACATGAACAGGGTGGTGCCCTCGGAGCCGCCCAGCATGCACGCGAAGACCCCCGTGCCCGGCCGCACCTCGTCGACGATCTCGCCGCCCTCGCGTACTCGCACGACCCGTCCGTAGGTCGCGTCCGCGATCCAGAGGCACCCCTCGGCATCCAGCCCGCACCCGTCAGGAGCGACCACGGCCTCCGGTACGGCGGTCGCCAGGTCCCGTGCGGTCGGCAACGCGCCGAACGTCGCCCAGTCCCGGCGCGGCCCGAGCGACCCGTCGGCGGCGATGTCGAACGCGGACACCCGGTTGCCGAAGGTCTCGTCGACCAGCAGCACACCGTCGTCGGTGATCACGCTGCCGTTCGGGAACCACAGGTCGTCGGCGACCTTCGTCACCGAACCGTCCGGGTCGACCCGCAGCAGAGGAGCCGTCTCGATGTCGTCACCGGACATCAGGTCGAAGCCGAAGTTGCCGACGTACGCGCGGCCCTGCCCGTCGACCACCATGTCGTTGGGCAGCCCGGTCACGTGACGTGCCAGGTCGGCGTGCTCGACGAGCGACCCGTCGGCAGTTCGGCGCAGGATCTTGGCGTCCCTCATCGACACCACCAGCAGATCGCCGTCCGGCAGCCACCCGAGCCCTGAGGGCTGGGCGGGCACCCGCGCCTCGACCCGCAGGTCCGTTCCGTCCTCGAGGACCGAATACACCTCGTGCAGATAGAAGTCCACGAACCACAGCCGACCCTCGTGCCAGCGCGGGCACTCGGTGTAGGACATCCCGGACAGCACCGTTCGGACTACGCGCTCGCTCATCGCTCGAACGTAGACCCGTTCAGTCCGCCAGGTGAGCCAGTCGCCGTACCCCTTCGGCCAGGACGTCGTCCTGCTTGCAGAACGCGAGCCGCACCAGGGACGCCACCTCTGCCGGATCGTCGTGGAACGCGCTCACCGGCACTCCGGCGACACCCACCCCGGTCGGCATCGCCCGGCACAGCCGCAGCGCGTCGGGATCGAAGCGGGCGAGGTCGGCGATCACGAAATAGCCGCCGGCAGGCACGCTGACCGGCACGTCGAGCCGCCGCAGCCCGTCGACCAGCAGGTCGCGGCGACGCCTCATCGTGTCGGTCAACTCCACGAAGAAGCCGTCGGGCAGTCCGAGACCGACGGCGATGGCGGGCTGGAAGGGTCCGCTGGCCACGAACGTCAGGAACTGCTTGACCGTCCGCACCGCCTGCACCAGGTGCGCCGGTCCGTGCACCCAGCCCACCTTCCAGCCGGTCGTGGCGAAGGTCTTGCCTCCCGACCCGATCGTGAGGGTGCGCGCCGCCATGCCCGGCAATGTCGCGACCGGGATGTGCTCGCCGTCGTAGACCAGGTGCTCGTAGACCTCGTCGGTCACCACCAACGCGTCGTGCTCGCGCGCCAACGACGCGGCCAGCTCCAGCTCGGCCCGGGTGAACACCTTGCCGGTGGGGTTGTGCGGGGTGTTGAGCAGCACCAGGCGGGTCCGCGGCGAGAACGCCGCACGCAACGCGTCCTCGTCCACCGCGAAGTCGGGAAAGGTGAGGGGCGTCGTACGCCGTACGGCGCCGGCCAGAGCGATCGAGGCGGCGTAGGAGTCGTAGTACGGCTCGAAGGTGACGACCTCGTCACCCGGTTCGCAGAGCGCGAGGATGGTCGCGGCGATGGCCTCGGTGGCGCCCGCGGTGACGAGTACCTCGGTGTCGGGGTCGACGTCCAGGTCGTAGAAGCGGCGCTGGTGGGCGCTGATCGCCTGCCGCAGCACCGGCACGCCGATGCCGGGCGGGTACTGGTTCTGGCCGGAGTCGATGGCGTCCTTCGCGGCGTCGAGCACCTCCTGCGGCCCGTCCGCATCGGGGAACCCCTGGCCGAGGTTCACTGCTGCCGCAGCTGCCGCCCGCTGGGTCATCTCGGCGAAGACGGTCTCGCCGAAGCCGCGCATCCGGCTCACCAGGGGCGCGAGAGGCGCTGAGGGCACCGGGGGAGCTGTCATGACGGCCATGCTAGGCGGGCCGATTCGCACCATGGCCTGCGCGCGCCATACACTGGATCCACGGCCTTGGCGAGATCACCTCGGGTGATGTTGCGAGGGTCGAATTCGCGTGTCCACGTCCGGCGCCGCGCCTTCCTCGGGAGGTGTATGCCGGGGCGCACCCGTCAGTCCGACCGCGCAGCACTCGCTGGGCGAGCGGTCCGGGTCGTCTGGACACCAGGTTCACCGGCGCACCCGTGCCGGTGGAAGACAACTGGAAACACTTAACGGAAGGACTTCGGCATGGCCGTCGTCACAATGCGCCAGCTCCTCGAGAGCGGCGTCCACTTCGGGCACCAGACCCGCCGTTGGAACCCGAAGATGAAGCGCTTCATCATGACCGAGCGCAACGGCATCTACATCATCGACCTGCAGCAGTCGCTGACCTACCTCAACGAGGCGTACGACTTCGTCAAGCAGACCGTGGCGCACGGCGGCACGATCCTGTTCGTCGGCACCAAGAAGCAGGCGCAGGAGTCGGTCGCCGAGCAGGCGACCCGCGTGGGCATGCCCTACGTCAACCACCGCTGGCTGGGCGGCATGCTCACCAACTTCGGCACCGTCAGCAAGCGCCTCGCGCGGCTGAAGGAGCTCGAGGAGATCGACTACGACGACGTCGCCGGTTCCGGTCGCACCAAGAAGGAACTTCTGGTGATGAACCGCGAGAAGGTCAAGCTGGAGCGCACCCTCGGCGGTATCCGCGACATGGCCAAGGTCCCCTCGGCCGTCTGGATCGTGGACACCAAGAAGGAGCACCTGGCCGTCACCGAGGCCCGGAAGCTGAACATCCCGGTCATCGCGATCCTGGACACCAACTGCGACCCGGACGAGGTCGACTACAAGATCCCGGGCAACGACGACGCGATCCGTTCGGTCACGCTGCTCACCCGCGTCGTCGCCGACGCCGTCGCCGACGGTCTGATCACCCGATCGCAGGGTCGTTCCGGCGAGGGCGAGCCGGCCGAGCCGATGGCCGAGTGGGAGCAGGAGCTGTTGAACTCCCAGACCGCTGCCGCCGACACGGACACCGCTGCCGGGCCGACCCAGACGGCCGAGGCCGCCGTGGAGACCGCCGACGCCGACGTCACCACCGGTGACGCCGCGGGCGTGGAGGCTGCCACCGAGGCTGCTGCCGCCGAGACCACCGGTGAGGCTCCGGCCGCTGCCGAGGCCCCGGCCACCGACGCACCGGCCGACGACACCGCGGGCGCCTGAGCCCACGAGCGTCGTACCCACTTTTCACGTCTCTTCGCGAAGGAGCGAGGCATAGCTATGGCGAATTACACCGCCGCTGACATCAAGGCGCTGCGCGAGTCGACCGGCGCCGGAATGCTCGACGTCAAGAAGGCGCTCGACGAGGCCGACGGCGATCAGGCCAAGGCCACGGACATCCTGCGGGTCAAGGGCCAGAAGGGTGTCACCAAGCGCGAGGGCCGCACCACGGAGAACGGCCTCGTCGCCGCCTCCGCCGGTGACGGCGTCGGCACGCTCGTGGAGCTGCTCTGCGAGACCGACTTCGTGGCCAAGAGCCCGAAGTTCGGCGACCTGGCGGCCGTCGTCCTGAAGGTCGCGGTCTCCTCGGGCGCCGCGGACGCGGACAGCCTGCTGGTGGCGTCCGGCGACGACGGCAAGACCGTCAAGGAGCTGCTGGACGACGCCAACGCCGCCATCGGCGAGAAGATCGAGATCAAGCGCGTCGCCCGCATCGAGGCGCCGGTCGTGGCCGCGTACCTGCACAAGACCAGCCCGGACCTGCCTGCGCAGATCGGTGTGCTGGTGGGTGCGAGCGGCTCGGAGCAGACCGCCCGGGACGTCGCAATGCACGTCGCGGCGTTCAACCCGACGGTCCTGCACCGCGACGACGTCGACGAGGAGACCGTGGCCAACGAGCGCCGGGTCGCCGAGGCGACGGCGCGCGAGGAGGGCAAGCCCGAGCAGGCCCTGCAGCGCATCGTCGAGGGCCGGGTCAACGGGTACTTCAAGGAGAACGTGCTGCACGACCAGCCGTTCGCCAAGGAGCCGAAGAAGACCGTCGCCAAGGTCGCCGACGAGGCGGGCGTGCAGATCTCTGCCTTCGTCCGGTTCAAGGTCGGCGTCTGACGAAGCACGTAGCGCAGGGTGTGCCGAGCGAAGCGAGGTGCGCCCGTAGCGGAGTGTGAGGAGGGCGCCGAGGAAGTTCGGCGTCTGACGAAGCACGTGGCGCGTGAATCCGCGCGGTACACGGGGGTCAGCCCTCGTGTACCGCGCGGTTTCTGTGTCCCGAGGTAGGGAATCGGCGCTGCGGTCACTTACCTGCACCGCCGTGCGCGGCCGGGATAGGGAGTGGGCGATGCGGTCACTTTCCTGCACCTCGCACTCCCTGCCCCAGGACGTCGGCGTGGCTGCCCGCCGAGAATCTGTGGAAGTATCTACCGACCCCTGAACGCCGATCACTCGGGAGTAGTCACGTGACCACCCAGCCCTCCATCGACCGCCCGGCCCGGGTCCTGCTCAAGCTGTCGGGCGAGGTTTTCGGCGGGGGAGCCGTCGGGGTCGACCCCGACGTCGTGAAGGACATCGCCGAGCAGATCGCGGTCGCGGCCCGGTCCGGCGTACAGATCGCCATCGTGATCGGCGGCGGCAACTTCTTCCGCGGCGCCCAGTTGCAGCAGAAGGGCATGGACCGGGTCCGCGCGGACTACATGGGCATGCTCGGCATCGTGATGAACTGCCTGGCGCTGCAGGACTTCCTGGAGAAGGAGGACGTCGACACCCGGGTGCAGACGGCCATCGCCATGGGCCAGGTCGCCGAGCCCTACATCCCGCGGCGCGCGATCCGGCACATGGAGAAGGGGCGCGTCGTGATCTTCGGCGCGGGGATGGGCATGCCGTTCTTCTCCACCGACACGGTCGCGGTGCAACGGGCCCTGGAGAGCCGCTGCGACGTGGTGCTGGTGGCCAAGAGCGGGGTCGACGGGGTCTACACAGCCGACCCGAAGCTGGACCCGTCCGCCACCCGTATCGACGAACTCACCTACGCCGAAGCGGTCGAGCGCGACCTGAAGGTCCTGGACCAGACGGCGTTCGCACTGTGCGCCGAGAACAAGCTGCCGATGGTGGTCTTCGGCATGGAGGGTCAGGGCAACATCGCCAAGGCACTGCAGGGTGAGAGGATCGGCACGCTGGTGTCGCCGGCCTGACCCTGTCGCCGGTACGACGCCCACCCTCAATCGCGCGGTACGAAGGAGTTCCCCACCATGGACGGCAGCATCGACGAGAGTCTCTTCGAGGCAGAGGAGAAGATGGAGAAGGCCGTCGAGGTCGCCAAGGAGGACTTCTCCGGTATCCGCACCGGTCGGGCCAACGCGGGGATGTTCAACAAGCTCCTGGTGGACTACTACGGCGCGCCGACGCCGCTGCAGCAGCTCGCGTCGTTCCAGACGCCCGAAGCGCGCACCGTGCTGATCCAGCCCTTCGACAAGGGCTCGATGGCCGCCATCGAGAAGGCGCTGCGTGAGTCCGACCTGGGCGTCAACCCCGGCAACGACGGCAACCTGATCCGGATCCAGCTGCCGCAGCTGACCGAGGAACGGCGCCGCGACTACATCAAGCTCGCCCGGAACAAGGGTGAGGACGCCAAGGTGTCGATTCGCAACGTGCGCCGTCGCGCGAAGGAAGAGATCGACAAGCATGTCAAGGACGGCGACGTCGGCGAGGACGAGGGCTCCCGCGCCGAGAAGGAGCTGGAGAGCACCACCAAGAAGTACGTCGACGTGGTCGACGAGCTGATGAAGAGCAAGGAGTCGGAGCTGCTCTCGGTCTGAGCGGTTCCGCCCGACCCCTCCCATGCCCGATCAATCACCCTCCCCTCGACCGCTGACCCGCCGGGACGCGCGAGCGGGCCGCTCCCCGGCTGCCCCCGTCGGCGCCACCCCGGACCGCGGGAACCCCACCCCTCGCGCGGGCCGCAACCTGTACGCCGCGGTCGGCGTGGGCGTCTTGCTCGGCGTGCTCGTGCTGGCCTCCCTCTTCGTTCGACAGGAGTTCTTCGTCGCTCTCGCGACACTCGCCTCGGTCGTCGGCGTGTGGGAGTTGCTGCGTGCCATGCAGCACGGTCGGATCTACCCGCCGGCGGTGCCGACGCTGGTCGCGGCGGCCGCCGTACCGGTCATCGCCTACCTGTGGGGTCCGGTCGCGCTCGCGTCGTCCGTGGTCCTTGCCGTGCTGGTCGTCGTCGTGTGGCGGTCCTTCGGCGAGGAGGAGTCGGCGGTCCCGGACGCGGCGGGTGGCACCTTCGTGGTGCTCTACGTGCCGGCCCTCGTCGGATTCGCGATGCTGCTGCTCCACGAGCACGACGGCCCGCTGCGCATCGTCACCTTCGTGTTGGTGACCATCGCCAGCGACGTCGGCGGGTACGCGGTCGGGGTCGTCTTCGGGAAGCACCCGATGGCGCCGAGCGTCTCGCCGAAGAAGTCGTGGGAGGGCTTCGCCGGCTCGGTCGGCTGCTGCATCCTGGCCGGCGCGCTGTCAGTGGCCCTGCTGCTCGACGGTCGTTGGTGGATCGGTGCGCTGCTCGGGGCACTCGCGGTCGTGACCGCGACCGTCGGTGACCTGTGCGAGTCGATGATCAAACGCGATCTCGGCATCAAGGACATGAGCAACCTGATCCCGGGTCACGGCGGCCTGATGGACCGGCTGGACTCGCTGCTGATCACCGTGCCCGTCGTCTGGGCGATCCTCACGCCGTTCGTCTCCTGACCCTTCGAGCGCTGCGAGTTTTCGCGGCTCGGCCCGCACCTGGGACGATGGTCGTATGCCCACCGTCGACCTGCCCGCCCCGACCCCCCGTCCTACGCCGGGGCAGCTGACCTTCACCGCGCCCCGGCGCTCCAAGCCGCCGACGCACCTGGCCGACCTGGACCCGGCCGGCCGGAAGGCGGCCGTCGAGGCACTGGGACACAAGGGTTTCCGCGCGGCGCAACTGTCGACCCACTACTTCGAACACTTCGTGGACGACCCCGCCGAGATGACCGATCTGCCGAAGGCGGAGCGGGCGAGCCTGGTGCAGGAGCTGATGCCGCCGCTGCTGACGCCGGTGCGCACTTTGGAGGCCGACGACGGTCAGACCATCAAGAGCGTGTGGCGCCTCTTCGACGGTGCGCTGGTCGAGTCGGTGCTGATGCGCTACCCCGGTCGGGTGACCATGTGCATCTCCAGCCAGGCCGGGTGCGGGATGAACTGCCCGTTCTGCGCCACCGGTCAGGAGGGCCTGACCCGTAATCTGTCGACCGCCGAGATCGTCGAGCAGGTCGTCGCGGGCGCCCGAATGCTGCGGGCCGGGCAGTTGCCGGGCGGCGTCGACGAGGATCGTGAGTCGCCGCTGCGGGTGTCCAACGTGGTGTTCATGGGCATGGGGGAGGCCCTGGCGAACTACCGACGCGCGATCGATGCCATCCGCCGGCTCGTCGAGCCGCCGCCGTCCGGTCTCGGGATGAGCGCCCGCCACATCACCATGTCCACCGTCGGGCTGGTGCCCGCGATCGACAAGCTCGCGGCGGAGGGCATCCCGGTCACGCTGGCGCTGTCCTTGCACGCCCCGGACGACGAGCTGCGCAACGAGCTGGTGCCGATCAACAACCGGTGGTCGGTCGACGAGGCGCTCGATGCGGCGTACCGCTATTACGAGAAGACCGGACGGCGGGTGTCCATCGAGTACGCGCTCATCCGCGACATCAACGACCACGCCTGGCGCGCGGACCTGTTGGGGGAGAAGCTCGCCGCCCGCGGCAGCGGGTGGGTGCACGTCAACCCGATCCCGCTCAACCCGACGCCCGGCTCGAAGTGGACCGCGTCGCGGCACGGCGTCGAGCAGCAGTTCGTCGAGCGGCTGCGCGCGCGTGGCATCCCGACGACGGTGCGCGACACGCGTGGCTCGGACATCGACGGGGCCTGCGGGCAACTGGCGGCCTCCACCGCCTGAGACAGGTGGTCAAGCGCCGAGGATGACGTCTGCCGCGGCCTCGGTCGAGTCCACCAGGTGCACGGCGCTCGCCATCGGGCGATCGGCGGCGAGTGCCGTGAGCAGGTCCCAGACCGGCACATCGCGGGTCCACTGCCGCTCGCCGACGAGCACCAGCGGCGGCAGAGAAGCCAGCGACGCCGCGTAGTACATCCGGGTGACGGCCTGGAAGATCTCCTGCACGGTGCCTGCCGCGCCGGGCAGGACCACGACCCCGGCGTCGCAGCGTGCGAGCAGGGTGTCCTCGCGCAGTGCGTTGCTGAAGAACTTCGCGATGCCGGCGCAGAAGACGTGCGGCGGCTCGTGGCCGTAGTACCAGGTGGGCACGCCGATGACCCGGGCCCGATGCTCCGCGTCCGTGTAGCGGTCGCGCACCGCCAGACCCGTCCGCGCCCAGCGCCCGATGTCCGGCCGGTACGACGGGACGCTCGCGAGCTCCACCAGGGCAGCCCGCAGACCGGCGGCGTCGGTCGCGCAGCCGCCGAGACTCGCTGCCTCCATCGCGCCGGGACCGCCACCGGTGAGCACCAGGCAGCCCGCCTCGGCCAGCGTGCGCCCGAGACCCGCGGCGTCGGCGTACGCCGGGCTGCTGCGCAGCTCGTCGTGCCCGCCCATCACTCCTACGACGTGGTGGCCGTCGAGCCGTTCGTCGAGGGCATCGCCGATCGAATCGTCGTGGATCGCCCGCATCACCGTCGCGTAGGCGTCGCGCGTCGTGGCCGGGTCGAGCAGCCAGTCGTACGCGCGACGGTCCGGAGTGCCGACGTACCCGTGGGCCGCCAGCCCCGCGTAGAGCTCGCGCGGCTCGTACAGCCGCGAGCGGTAGGGATTCACCGGCAACGACGGGTCGGGCGGGAAGACCAGCGCACCCGCCGCGCGCAGGTGCGCGATCAGCGCGTCGGGAACCACGCCGCCGAGGACGACCAGACCCGTCAGGTCCGACATCGTCAGCAGATCGGGCATCGCGTCGCGCAGGTCGATGTCCTGCAGGCGCAGCCCCTTCAACGACTCTCCGCGGGCGATCCTGCTGCGCAACGCCCGACTGCTGGTGATCTCCCCGGTGCCCACGAGGCCATCCTGCCGGTCGGGATCACGGTTCGGTCTCGAACCGCCTCCCGAGACAACCGAATCGAGTGCTCGTACGTCTGCCCAAGTGCCGGTGGACATCACCGGCGTACTCGGGGAGCGACCAACCGGTCGCAGAGCAAGGAGAAGGACAGCAGATGAAGCGTGCGGTGTGTGTGATTCCGGCAGCAGTGGCGATCGCGGCGGCGGGGGCGGTGTCGGTGGCCCAGGCGGCCCCGGCCGCGCACTCGGTGAAGAGCGTGACGAGCCTGAACAACGCCGTCAGCCACCGGACGTCGCCCGCCATCGTGACCCATCGGGGGATCACGACGCGGTCGACGAGCTCGACGAGCTCGACGAGCTCGACGAACGCCGCGATCACCGCGGCCATCAAGCACAGCCCGTTGCTCGGGGACGTGCCGGCGTCCGACGTCGCTGTGCGCTCCATCCGGGTCGCGTCGACGAATGCCTCGTGGGCCTCGGCCGTGGTGCACCCGATCGACCAGCGCACCGATGACGCGAGCGTCGCGCTGCACCGCGTCAAGGGCCGGTGGACCGTCGTCACCCTCGGCACGGCGGGGGTGGGCTGCGCGGTGCCGGCGTCGCTGCGTTCCAACCTGCACCTGATCTGCGAGGGCGGTTACTGACCGACCGACCCGCCGACTGCGCATGTCGCGTGCCCGATCCGGGGTGAATCGGGACCCGACATGCGCAGTCGGCGTGGAGAATGACGGGCATGAGCAGCGGCGCGTACGAGGCGGCATACGAAGCGAGCATGCGGGACCCGGAGGCGTTCTGGGCTGATGCCGCGCGCGGCATCGACTGGATCAACTTCCCCAAGACCGTGCTGGACGACTCCCACGCGCCGTTGTACCGGTGGTTCCCCGACGGCCGGATGAACACCTGCTTCAACGCGCTCGACCGTCACGTGATCGCCGGGCGGGCCGACCAGCCCGCGGTGATATGGGACAGCCCGGTGACGCAGGACAGCCGCACCTACACGTACGCGCAGCTGCTCGACCTGGTCGGGCGGGCCGCCGGGATGCTCACGGCACTGGGAGTGCAGAAGGGCGACCGCGTCGTCATCTACCTGCCGATGATCCCCGAGGCAGTCGTCAGCATGCTGGCCTGCGCGCGGATCGGCGCGGTGCACGCGGTGGTCTTCGGCGGGTTCGCCCCGGCCGAGCTCGCCGCGCGGATCGACGATGCCCGCCCGAAGGTGCTCATCACCGCCTCGTGCGGGGTCGAGCGCACCCGCGTGGTGGAGTACAAGCCGATGGTCGACGCGGCGATCGAGCGTGCGCAGCACCCGCCGGAGAGCGTTGTCGTACTCCAGCGCCCGCAGGCCGAGGCCCCGATGGGCGAGCGGGACATCGACTGGCGAACGGCCATGCGCCCCGACGGTGTCGGGGCCGCGGGCTGCGTGCCGATGCTGGGGTCGGACCCGCTGTACATCCTGCACACCTCCGGCACCACCGGCCGACCCAAGGGGATCGTGCGCGACACCGGTGGCCACGCGGTCGCGCTGCACTGGTCGATGACGCACATCTTCGGGATGCAGCCGGGTGACGTGTGGTTCACCGCGTCCGACGTCGGCTGGGTGGTCGGCCACTCCTACATCGTCTACGCGCCGCTGCTCGCGGGCTGCACGACCGTGCTGCTCGAGGGCAAGCCGGTCGGCACACCCGATGCGTCGACGTTCTGGCGGATGATCGAACAGCACCGGATCGCAGGGCTGTTCACCGCCCCGACCGGCATCCGCGCCATCAAGAAGGAAGACCCGGAGGGCGCACTGATCGCCGGACGCGACCTGTCGAGTCTGCGCACCCTCTTCCTCGCGGGGGAGCGCACCGACCCCGACACCTGGCAGTGGGCGACCGACCGGCTGCAGGTGCCGGTCATCGACAACTGGTGGCAGACCGAGACCGGCTGGCCGATCTGCGCGAACCCGATCGGCACGCAGCTCTTCCCGATCAAGCCCGGGTCGGCGACGATGCCGAGCCCGGGGTACGACGTCCGCGTGCTCGACGCCGACGGCGAGCCGTGTGCACCGGGCCAGGAGGGCGCGCTGTGCATCAAGCTGCCGATGCCGCCCGGCACCCTGGCGACGCTGTGGGGCGACGACGACCGGTACGTCGAGTCCTACCTGTCGGCGTACGACGGGTACTACCTGACCGGCGACGGCGGGTACATCGACGACGACGGGTATGTCTGGGTGATGGGGCGCACCGACGACGTGCTCAACGTCGCAGGGCATCGTCTCTCGACCGGCGGCCTCGAGGCCGTCGTGGCGAGTCACCCGGCCGTCGCCGAGTGCGCGGTCATCGGCGTCGCCGACGAGCTGAAGGGTCAGGTGCCGCGAGCACTGGTGGTGCTGAAGGGCGCCGACGAGCCGTCCGAGGAGGAGCAGGAGCGCATCCGTACCGAACTCACCCAGCTGGTCCGCGAGCAGGTCGGCGCGATCGCCGGTCTGCAGCGGGTCGACATCGTGGCGGCGCTGCCGAAGACCCGGTCGGGCAAGATCCTGCGCCGCACGATGCGCCAGCTCGCCGACGGCGACGACCCGCAGGTGCCCGGCACGATCGAGGACACGGCGGTGCTCGACGCACTGGCCCCGGTGCTGCGCGGTCCGTGACCCCTGGAGTCAGACGCGCTCGGCCTGCACGGTGAAGCCGCGGTCGCGCAGCCGCGCGGCGTACACGTCGCCGAGCGCCGTGGCCGGGGTCAGCACCCCACCGGTCAGGCCGTCGGGAAGCGGGCACTGCTCGCGCTGGGTCGCCAGCGCGAGCGCGGCTTCGCCGAGCATCACGCAGGTGGCCGCATAACCCGGATCGCCCTGTGCCGCAACGACGCTGCGGTACGCCCTGCCGTCGGTGGTGGTCGTGCGGGCGTCGACCTTGAAGAAGCCCTTGGCGCGCGCCTCGGCGCTCGGACCCTCACCCGCCTTGGGCAGCGCACGGTTGACCAGCGGCCGCAACGGCGACAGGCTCAGCGCACCGAAGGCGGCCGCGAGTCCACCGGCCAGCGCGTATGCCGTGGCGCGTCCCGCGAGACCCGCGCCGGTCTTCTGCACCTCGCGGTAACGGAACGCGCTGCCGTAGTCGTGACCGCGAAGGGCGTTGCTGCGCCGCACGATCCGAGTGTTGAAGGTCGACATCACGAAGGGCCCGGTCCACGCCTTCACCTCGGGGGCGTAGCGCACGGACACGCTGTCGCGCCATTCGCCCTGCGGCTCCGCCGAACGGTCGGGGGAGAGCGCGAACTTGTCGACGGCGACCGCACGCTTGGCCTTGTCGGAGCGCACCTCGTCGATCTGACCCTTCATCGAGTCCAGCGTCCCGCCACTGGCCCCGCCCTTCATCGTGACGAAGAGCGTGGTGTCGGTGAGCTCACCCGCGGCGTCCGCCGCGACTCGCTCGGCCAGGGTCAGCACGGCGAGGTCGGAGGGCACCGAGTCGAATCCGCACGAGTGCACGATGCGCGCCCCGGACGCGACAGCGGCGGCGTGGTAAAGGTCGATCGACTCGCGGACGAAGAGCACCTCGCCGGTCAGGTCGACGTAGTCCGTGCCGGCCTCGGCGCAGGCTTTCACCAGAGGCAGGCCGTACCTCGCGTAAGGGCCGACGGTGGTGATGACCACGCGAGTCCGCTCCGCGAGCGCCGCCAGCGAGGCGTCATCGCTCGAATCCGCGCTGATCAGAGGCCAGTCCGAGGCCGAGGGGCCCAGGGACGTGCGGACGTCCTCGAGCTTGGCGGTGTTGCGCCCAGCGAGGCCGATACGCACACCTGCCGGGGCGTACGCCGCCAGGTGCTCGGCGGTGAGCTTGCCCACGAAGCCGGTGGCGCCGAAGAGGACGATGTCGAGCTCGCGTTGGTCACGGGGAGTTGGCATGGACCGAAGGCTATCGATCCCGCCGCCGAGCTCCACCCGGTGACTCGTCAGCGGGCAGGCACCATGAGGCGGGCGGCCGACAGCCGTCTGCTCGGCGGGTGCTCGAACAGCTCGACCCGCGGCGGCTCCCGTGGATCCTTCGGCGCCGACCAGGTGCCCACGGCGCGGCCGCCGTCGAGCACGACGGGGCGGAACACCCCGTTGCCTCCCGGCACGATGTGGTCGGCGAACGCGGGTGGCAGGGTCGCGGAGCGGTCGGCGTACCCCAGCAGGATCTCGTCGAACGCCGCGGTGAGGATCGGCGTGAGGGTCGCGCGGGACATGCCGGCCTCGACGACCTCGGGCGTCGCGTAGAGGGTGACCCCGTCCAGCGTGAGTTCGTCGAGACCGTCGACGATCTGCTCCCACACCGGCGCGACCTCCCGCACCAGCAGCTTGGTCCACCACAGGAAGTCCGCGCGAGCCGCCGGACCGTGCGACACCAGATGCCGCCTGGCCCAGGTCGCGACAGGATCGGGTGGCGGCTGTGCAGCGGGCAGCCACTCGTCGCACAGCACGAACTGCTGGACCCCGTCGCGGATCGGTCCCAGGCAGATGATCGTGTCGACCAACAGGTCGACCACCAGGTGAGCGCCCCGCTGGCCGGAGACGTCGACGCCGGCGGCGGTCCACATATCCAGCAGCTCACGTCGGGTCAGCGCCGCACCGCCGCGCAGGAGCTCGCGCGTCAGCTCGCGCACGGCCACCAGTTGCGGAGCGTCGACGCCCAGTCCGGCGAGACGCGTGGCGTACTGCGCGCGGATCCGATCGGCCGTGAGCGCCAGCATCCAGCGCAGATCGGCGGCGAGGACGGTGTGCAGCGTGCCGCGGACGGGCCAGGAGCGCACGATGCGTCCGGCGTCGTACGCCGCGTCGACGGCCTGCACTGACCGCGCGGTGGTGCGCGCCGCGAGGGCGACGCGGCAGGCGCGCCAGTCCTGGGACTGGGTGCACGTCAGATGCCGTACGACGTCTTCGGGCGTCGCCAGCGAGCGACCGACGAGGCACTGCGCGGCCAGCCGCATCCGGGCGACCTGCTGATGCGTGACCGCGCGGGACATGCCAGAACGTTAGGGGCACGCACCGACAAGCACCGCACAACGAAGAGGGTCGTCGCGCGCCCCATGGAGCGCGCGACGACCCTGATCGGGCGTGCGTCAGATCTAGAGCATGTCCCAGGCCCGGGTCAGCACGTCGCGCAGCATGCCCTCGATCGCGTCGAACTCGGTGGGTCCGATGATCAGTGGCGGCGAGAGCTGTACGACGGGGTCGCCGCGGTCGTCCGCGCGGCAGTAGAGGCCGGCGTCGAAGAGCGCCTTGGAGAGGAATCCGCGCAGCATCCGCTCGGACTCGTCCTCGTTGAACGTCTCCCGGGTCGTCTTGTCCTTCACCAGCTCGATGCCGTAGAAGAAGCCCTCACCGCGCACGTCGCCGACGATGGGCAGGTCCTTCAGCTTCTCCAGCGTCGCGCGGAACTTCGGCGCGTTCTGGTGCACGTGGTCGGTCAGGCCCTCCCGCTCGAAGATGTCGAGGTTGGCCATCGCCACCGCGGCCGAGACCGGGTGGCCACCGAAGGTGTAGCCGTGCGGGAACGCCGTCGTGCCGTGCTTGTAGGGCTCGAACAGCTTCTCGCTGGCGATCATCGCGCCGATGGGGGAGTAACCGGACGTCATGCCCTTGGCGCAGGTGATGATGTCGGGCTGGTAGTCGAAGTCGCGGCAGGCGAAGATCTCGCCGATCCGGCCGAACGCGCAGATCGTCTCGTCCGAGACCAGCAGCACGTCGTACTCGTCGCAGATCTCGCGGACGCGCTCGAAGTACCCGGGCGGGGGCGGGAAGCAGCCGCCGGCGTTCTGCACCGGCTCGAGGAAGACGGCCGCGACGGTGTCGGGACCCTCGAACTCGATGGCCTCGCCGATCCGGTCGGCAGCCCACCGGCCGAACTTCTTCGGGTCGTCGCGCAGGTCGTCGTGCGCGCGGTAGATGTTGGTGTTCGGCACCCGGAACGCGCCGGGTACCAGCGGCTCGAACATCTCCTTCAGCTCCGGGATGCCGGTGATCGACAGCGCGCCCTGCGGGGTGCCGTGGTAGGCGATCGCGCGGCTGATGACCTTGTGCTTGCCGGGCTTGCCCTGCAGCTTGAAGTAGTGCTTGGCGAGCTTCCACGCCGACTCCACGGCCTCGCCGCCGCCAGTGGTGAAGAAGACCCGGTTCAGGTCGCCGGGAGCGTACGCCGCGAGCCGCTCGGCCAGGTCGATCGCCGAGGGGTGCGCGTAGGACCAGATCGGGAAGAACGCCAGCTCCTTGGCCTGCTTCGCAGCGGCCTGCGCGAGCTCCTCGCGACCGTGGCCCACCTGCACGGTGAAGAGTCCGGCGAGCCCGTCGAGGTACTTGCGGCCCTCGGCGTCCCAGATGTACGCGCCGTCGCCCTTGACGATGACGGGCACGTTGGCGCCCTGGCCACCGGAGGACGTCGGCTCGTAGACCGACTGGCGGGTGAAGTGCCCCCAGAGGTGGTCGCGGGCCGCCTCGTAGCGCGGCGTACCGGCGGGCGTGGTGCCCGCGCCCGTGCTGGACGCGGCGTGAGCGGTGGTCTCTTGCGCAGTTGTGGTCATCTCGTGCCCCAGTCGTAGCGTTGTTTGTGCAATTTGAGGTAGACGAGCGTCTCGGTGTCGGTGACGCCCGGCATGGTGCGGATCGTGTCGGTGAGGAGGCGCAGCAGGTGTTCGTCGTCCTCGCA
The DNA here is from genome assembly GCF_017565405.1 of Allobranchiibius sp. CTAmp26. Lineage (GTDB taxonomy): Bacteria > Actinomycetota > Actinomycetes > Actinomycetales > Dermatophilaceae > Allobranchiibius. Next base: position 63,830 of record NZ_JAGEKR010000017.1, on the reverse strand, counting down.
GACGACCTCGACCAGCAGATCGAAGCGGCCGGCGGTCATCACGACGTACGCGATCTCCGGGAGTTCGCCCAGGCGCTGGGCGACGTCGCCCAGGTCGCCGGTGACGCGCAGCCCGATCATCGCCTGGCGTCGGAACCCCACCTGGGCGGGATCGGTGACGGCGACGATCTGCAGCACCTCCGCGTCCAGCAACCGCTGCACGCGTCCGCGCACGGCGGCCTCGGACAGGCCGATCTCGCGGGCGATCGAGGAGTAGGCCGCCCGACCGTCCTGCTGGAGTCGCGCGATGATGGCCTTGGACGTGTCGTCGAGCATCATCGGCGATGTACGAATAGCATCGCTCACGACGGTAGGTTTGCACGAAATTCGGAGGTAAGCAAGGGTTATGACCCTGATTTCGTTGCCAGATAGCGTACTGGGCGGTACTTTGCGAAGGTCGGGGCGAGGTCGGACGGGATCCCGCTCGACACGACATGCAGGAGGTGGCGCGGGATGGCTCTGAGTGCGTTCGATCTCTACTCCGTCGGCATCGGCCCGTCCTCCTCCCACACGGTCGGTCCGATGAGGGCTGCCGGCACGTTCGTCGCGGGCCTGCGCCGCAGCGACGTCTTCGACCGGGTCACCCGGGTGCGCGCGCAGCTGTTCGGCTCGCTCGGCGCGACCGGTCACGGGCACGGCTCGGACAAGGCCGTGATCCTCGGGCTGATGGGCGCAGTGCCCGAGACGGTCGACACCGACGCGGCCGACGGCCAGGTCGCGGCCGTGCGCACGGCGGGGGAGCTGTCGCTCGGCGGTGAGCGCCCGATCGCTTTCGATGCCGACGACGACGTGGTGATGCACCGGCGCAAGTCGTTGCCGGCCCACCCCAACGGGATGACCTTCGAGGCGTACGACGGCGACCTTCTGCTGCTCGAGCGCACCTACTACTCGGTCGGCGGCGGCTTCGTGGTCGACGGCGCGGCGACCGGGGCCGACCGGGTGGTGCTGGACGACACCCGGGTCGAGTTCCCCTTCACCACCGGCGGACAGCTGCTGGCGATCTGCGAGCTGGAGCGGATGAGCGTCAGCGACGTGATGCTGCGCAACGAACTCAGCTGGCGCACGGAGAGCGAGATACGCGCCGGACTGCTGCACCTGTGGGAGGTCATGCGCGAGTGCGTCCAGGCCGGGCTACGGCACGGTGGCTGCCTGCCGGGCGGTCTGAAGGTGCCCCGGCGCGCGCCCGACCTGTACGCCGCGCTCACGGTCGGTGAGCTGCGCGACGACCCGCTGCGGGTCATGGACTGGGTCAACCTGTGGGCCCTGGCGGTCAACGAGGAGAACGCCTCGGGTGGCCGGGTGGTCACCGCGCCGACGAACGGCGCGGCCGGGATCATCCCCGCGGTGCTGCATTACTACACGACGTACGTCGACGGCGCGGACGACGACGGCGTGGTCCGGTTCCTGCTGACCGCCGCCGCGATCGGCATCCTCTTCAAGGAGGGCGCCTCGATCTCCGGAGCCGAGGTGGGCTGCCAGGGCGAGGTCGGCTCGGCCTGCGCGATGGCCTCGGGCGCGCTGTGCGAGGTCATGGGCGGCTCGCCGTCCCAGGTGGAGAACGCTGCCGAGATCGGCATCGAGCACAACCTCGGACTCACCTGCGACCCGGTCGGCGGGCTGGTGCAGATCCCCTGCATCGAGCGCAACGCGATCGCCAGCGTGAAGGCGATCAACGCGGCACGCCTGTCCCGCAACGGCACCGGAATCCACACGGTCAGCCTGGATAAGGCGATCAAGACCATGCGCGAGACCGGCCGCGACATGTCCGTGAAGTACAAGGAGACCGCCCGCGGCGGCCTCGCGGTGAACGTGATCGAGTGCTAGTACGAACCTTTCGACGCCCATGATTCGCAGCCACAAGGAGAGCAGCACCATGACCGATTCCCCGCGCCAACTGCGCAACTTCATCGGCGGCGAGTACGTCGACGGACGGGGCGAGGAGACCCTCGACCTGATCAGCCCCGTGACCGCGCAGGTCGTCGCCCAGGCGCCGATCTCCGTGCAGGCGGACGTCGACGCGGCGTACGCGGCGGCCGAGAAGGGGTTCTCCGAGTGGGGTCAGGTGACCCCGAGCGAACGTCAGCAGGCCCTGCTGAAGTTCGCCGACGCGATCGAGGCGCGGGCCGACGACTTCGTGAAGTTGGAGGCGCAGAACACCGGCAAGCCTTTCGCGCTGACGGCATCGGAGGAGGTGCCGCCGATGGTGGATCAACTGCGCTTCTTCGCCGGTGCGGCTCGGGTGCTGGAGGGCGTGTCGGCGGGGGAGTACCTCGCCGGGCACACCTCGTGGATCCGCCGCGAGCCGATCGGCGTGGTCGGCCAGGTGACGCCCTGGAACTACCCGATGATGATGGCGATGTGGAAGATCGCTCCGGCGCTCGCCGCCGGCAACGCGATCGTCCTGAAGCCCAGCGACACCACCCCGGAGACGACTCTGCTGCTCGCCGAGCTGGCGGCGCCGTTCCTGCCCGCGGGCACGTTCAACGTCATCACCGGTGACCGCGAGACCGGTGCGAAGGTCGTGGAGCACCCGACGCCGCAGCTCGTGGCCATCACCGGGTCGGTGCGGGCCGGCATGCAGGTCGCCGAGGCCGCCTCGCGCGACCTCAAGCGGGTGCACCTCGAGCTGGGCGGCAAGGCGCCGGTCATCGTCTTCGACGACGCCGACATCGAGGCCGCCGTCGAGGGCATCGCCACCGCCGGCTACTTCAACGCCGGCCAGGACTGCACCGCCGCGACGCGGGTGCTGGTCTCCCCGAAGATCCACGACGACTTCGTCGCTGCGCTCGCGGCGTACGCGAAGAACGACGCGAAGGTGGGCCTGCCGGACGACGAGGACGCGCTTCTCGGCCCGGTCAACAACGCCAACCAGTTGGCGCACGTCACCGGGATGCTGGACCGGCTGCCCGACCACGCGAACATCGCGGCCGGCGGGCACCGGATGAGCGGCCTCGGCGACGGGTACTTCCTGGAGCCCACCGTCGTCTCCGGGCTCACCCAGGAGGACGAGATGAGCCAGCACGAGATCTTCGGCCCGGTCATCTCGGTGCAGCGCATCGAGGACGAGCAGGCCGCGATCCGCGCGGCGAACGGCGTGGAGTACGGCCTCGCGTCGTCGGTGTGGACGCGTGACCTCGGTCGCGCGCTGCGGGTCAGCAAGGCGCTGGACTTCGGCTGCGTCTGGATCAACACCCACATCCCGCTGGTCGCCGAGATGCCGCACGGCGGCTTCAAGCACAGTGGGTACGGCAAGGACCTCAGCCGCTACGGGTTCGAGGACTACACGCGCATCAAGCACGTGATGGCGAACATCAACAGCTGACCGTTGTTGATCAGCAGCTCATCACGCACAGGTTCGACGAGGAGATGACATGACCGGAGCGGTCGAGCAGGTCAGGACGCAGTTGTTCATCGGAGGAATGTGGCGCGACGCCGAGGGTGGCAAGACCCTCACAGTCGACAACCCCGCGACCGGCAAGACGCTGGCCACCGTCGCGGACGCGTCACCCGCCGACGGTGACGCGGCGCTCGCGGCTGCCGCGGCGGCACAGGCGGACTGGGCGCGTACGCCGCCGCGCGACCGCGGGGAGATCCTTCGGTCGGCGTTCGAGCTCATCACCGAGCGCGCCGACCACTTCGCCGAGCTGATGACGCTGGAGATGGGCAAGCCGCTGGCCGAGTCCAGAGGCGAGGTGACCTACGGCGCGGAGTTCTTCCGTTGGTTCTCCGAGGAGGCCGTGCGCATCTCCGGGCGCTGGTCGACGGCGCCGAACGGCGCCACCCGGCTGGTGACGATGAAGGCGCCCGTCGGTCCCACGCTCATGATCACGCCGTGGAACTTCCCGCTCGCGATGGGCACCCGCAAGATCGGCCCGGCCATCGCGGCCGGTTGCACGATGGTGGTCAAGCCCGCCGCCGAGACGCCGCTCACGATGCTGGCGCTCGCGCAGCTGCTGGAGGAGGTGGGGCTGCCCGCGGGGGTACTCAACGTCGTCACCACCACGGACTCCGGCGGAGTCATGGAGCCGCTCATCCGTGACCCGCGTACGCGCAAGCTGACCTTCACCGGCTCCACGGCGGTCGGTCGCAAGCTGGTCGAGCAGTCCGCCGACCAGCTGCTGCGGCTGTCGATGGAGCTGGGCGGCAACGCGCCGTTCATCGTCTTCCAGGACGCCGACGTCGACGCGGCCGTGGACGGGGCGATGCTCGCCAAGATGCGCAACATCGGTGAGGCCTGCACGGCGGCCAACCGGTTCCTGGTGCACGAGGACGTCGCGCAGGAGTTCGGCGAGAAGCTCGCGCAGCGGATGGGTGCGATGGTCGTCGGCGACGGTATGGACGACGGGGTCACCGTCGGTCCGCTGATCAACGCCAAGGCGGTCGACAAGGTCGCGGCCCTGGTGCGCGACGCGGCGCAGCGCGGGTCGAAGGTCGTCTGCGGCGGCGAGCCCGGCGACGGCGAGGGGTTCTTCTACCCACCGACCGTGCTGACCGGCGTACCGGCCGACGCCGACCTCGTCCGCGAGGAGATCTTCGGACCGGTTGCGGCCATCCAGACGTTCACCGACGAGCAGGACGCGATCGACCGCGCCAACTCCACCGAGTACGGCTTGGCGTCGTACTTCTACACCCGCGACCTCTCTCGGGCGATCCGGGTGAGCGAGGGTCTGGAGTACGGCATGGTCGGCGTCAACCAGGGCATCATCTCCAACCCGGCCGCGCCGTTCGGCGGGGTCAAGGCCAGCGGTTACGGCCGTGAGGGTGGCTTCGAGGGGATCGAGGAGTACCTCGAGACCAAGTACGTCGGCCTGGCGCTCTAGCGGTCGCGCTGGGCATCCCGTGGGCCTCCGGTCCTGACGGTGTTCGCGTTCGTTGACGGTGTTCGAACGCCGTCAATGGTGGTGAACGCCGTCAGCGTCCGGCGCGGCCGCCTGACCAGCCGCCGGGCCTGTGGACAACTCCTGCGGCAGCCGGCGGGCTCCTCGTAACGTGCAACCAGTCGCACGCGGTGGAAGGAGACGGCGATGGACCGACGGGGTCGGCTGCGGGTGTCGCCGGAGGCCCTGGAGCACGACGCCCGGGCGCTCGGCGCGATCCCGCACCCGGCGGAGTACGGCGCCGCGCGGACTGTCCTCGCTCTGGCTGAGGCGGTGTCGGGAGCTGAGTCGCCCTCTGCTGCCGCGAGATTCATTCAGCGGTCGACAGCTGTATTCGCCGGGCTGGACGAGCAGCGCGCGGGGCTGATCCGCGCACTGCGGCGCGCCGCGGCGGCGTACGCCGCACAGGAGACCCGCGTCGAGCGCGGCATGCGGCCGGGTCGATGACCCGCCGACCCGACCCGGTCGCGATCCGGGCCGCGGCACGCCAGATGCTGCGGGCGGCGGACGACCTGGAGCACGACGCCTCGGTGGCCTGCGGGTCCAGTGCCCGCCTCGACGGTCGGTGGGCGGGGAGTGCCGCGTTGGTGCACATGGGCGCGGTCGATGACTACGCCCGAGGGCTGCGGGCCACCGCAACCGGCCTTCGCGAGGTGGCCCGGGTGGCGATCGCGACGGCACAGCACCTGGACCGGGAGTTGACGGATCTCGCTCGCCTCGAAGCGCGACGTGCCTCTCTCGACGGCACTGTGACCGTCGGTGTCGCGTCTTGTCTGGAGGCGCGGATCGAGGATATGTGGTCGCGCATCCGTTGCCATCAGGCGCGATTCGCGCACGCTCTGGACGGTGTCGATCCGCAGCGCGCGCCTCAGTCGTCGGGGCGGCGGATGCGCACCGGCCCCGTGCGCGTGCCCGACCTGGGTGTCGTCGACCCCGGACGCATGCGCACGGGCCCGGTGCGGCCGATCGGTGCCGGGCCGCGAAACGACCTCTGGGACCCCGGCCACATGCGCACCGGCCCGGTGCGACGACTCCTGGTCGTGCGCCGCCCGGTCGTGACCCCATGACGGCACCGCTCTTCCGGCTCACCGATGAGGAGTTGGAGCTGTTCGGTGCCTCTGACGAGGTGGACACGCCGTACCTGGATCGGCTGCAGGCCATCCAACGCTCGGTGGCCGTCGACGTCGCCTACCGGGCCCTGTGCGCACATGGCGTCGCGGTCGAGGCCGGCGAAGGTCTGCTGATGCCCGACGAGCTCGTTCACCTGCTGCAGGCGCGCGCGAATCCCGAGCGTTCGTACCGGATCGAGGTGTGCGCCGAGGGCATTCGCACGCTGCGCCACGTGTACGACGCAGGCCCCACCACGGTCTGCGAGGACATCTCGAACGACGGGGTGCACGACTTCGACGTGCTGCCCACGGGCAGCGCGGAACGACTGATGCTCGCGGCGCTCGCACCCGACCTGTCACCCGCGGACGACGCGGTTCCCCTACGGATTCATGTGGTCGACGGTGAGTGGTTGCAGGCCGAGCCTGCTCCCTGGGGCCACGCAATAGCCAGGGCCGACGTCACCGAGCGCGCGCCCGGACTGGAGACGACGACCGTGTCCGTCATCTGGGGTGACACCGGCACCTACGTGGTGAGCCCTGCGCCGGATCGCGAGTCCCGAGCCCATCTCGGACTAGCTCGGGCGATCGCGGCGCACCTGGGCATCGCGAAGGCGAGCTGAGCGCGCCGATCTGGCGCCCGGCACAATGGCGCGGTGAGCAACGACGTCCGTCCCCGCACGATCGCCCTGCTCGGCTCGACCGGGTCGATCGGCACCCAGGCCGTCCAGATCGTGCGCGAACGCCGCGGGTCGTTCGAGGTCGTCGCGATCGCGGCGGGCGGGCGCGATCTCGCGACGGTCGCGCGGCAGGCGGTCGAGCTCGGCGTCGAGCTGGTCGCCGTCGCGGACGGCACCGAGGCGGATCTGCGCCGTGCGATCGATGACGCGGCGAGTGCGGCGGGCAGACCGTCGTACGCGCCACGGGTCGTCGTCGGACCGGACGCGGCGACGGAGGCCGCGTCGTGCGGCGCCGACGTCGTCCTCAACGGCATCACCGGATCCATCGGGCTGCGCCCCACCCTGGCGGCGCTGCGGGCCGGGTCGACACTCGCCCTCGCCAACAAGGAATCCCTGATCGTCGGCGGTCCGATCGTGACGGCGCTCGCTGCGCCAGGGCAGATCGTGCCGGTCGACAGCGAGCACAGCGCCATCGCCCAGTGCCTCAAGGCCGGCGACCACGACGAGGTACGCCGCCTGCTGGTCACGGCGAGCGGCGGCCCGTTCCGCGGCCGACCGCGCGAGGAGCTGCACGATGTCACCCCGCAGCAGGCGCTGGCCCATCCGAACTTCTCGATGGGCCGGATGGTGACGACCAACTCCGCGACGCTGGTCAACAAGGGGCTGGAGGTCATCGAGGCGCACCTGCTCTTCGACATCCCGCTGGATCGGATCGACGTCGTCGTGCACCCGCAACAGATGATCCACTCGATGGTCGAGTTCGTCGACGGCTCCACCGTCGCCCAATGCGGGCCGCCGAGCATGCTCGTACCGATCGCGTTGGGCCTCGGATGGCCGCGGCACGTGCCGGACGCGGGCCCGCAGATCGATTGGACCACCGCCTCGAGCTGGGACTTCGAACCGCTCGACGACGACGCCTTCCCGTCCGTGGGTCTGGCCCGGCAGGTGGGTGCGGCCGGGTCGACGTATCCCGCCGTCTACAACGCGGCGAACGAGGAGTGCGTCGACGCCTTTCACGACGGGCGACTGCGGTTCACCGCCATCGTCGACACGGTGGCGCAGGTCGTGGCGGACCACCATGCGGAGGCGGGCGAGCTGACCGTCGAGCAGGTGCTGCACGCCGAGGACTGGGCCCGCGGGCGCGCGCAGGAACTGCTCACGGCCCAGTGACGGAGGCGGGTTTCACCGCGCATGAGAACCTAGTCGGGTGATGTTTCTGCTCGGTGTGGTGCTGATGGTGATCGGCGTCGCCATCTCGATCGCGCTGCACGAAGTCGGCCACATGGTGCCCGCCAAGAAGTTCGGCGTGAAGGTCACCCAGTACATGATCGGTTTCGGGCCGACATTGTTCTCCCGGCGGCGCGGCGAGACCGAGTACGGCGTCAAGGCGATCCCCCTCGGCGGCTACATCCGGATGGTCGGGATGTTCCCGCCCGCGCCGGGTGAGGACCCCAGCCGGGTGCGTGCCTCCTCCACGGGGCGCTGGAGCCAGCTGGTCGACCAGGCCCGCGACGCGGCGTTCGAGGAGGTCGAGCCGCACGAGGCGCACCGGGTCTTCTACAAACTACCGACCCACCGCAAGGTCATCATCATGTTCGGTGGTCCGTTCATGAATCTGGTCATCGCGGCGGTGCTGCTCATCGTCATCTCGTGCGGCATCGGTCTGCCGACCCAGGTCACCGCGGACGTCGGCTCGGTCACCCCGTGCCTGGCCAACACCTCCGGCACCACTCCGAAGACCTGCCCGACCCCGTCGCCCGCGGCCGCCGCAGGTCTGCGGACCGGCGACCGCATCGAGTCCGTCGACGGCGTCAAGGTCAGCACCACCATGGGCGCGACGAAGGTCATCCGGGCCCACCCGCAGCAGCAGATCCCGATCGTGATCGTGCGCGACGGCGTACGCCGCACCCTGCAGGTGACGCCCGCGCTGCGCACCCTGCCCAAGACCGACGCGCAGGGCAACCCGGTGCTCAACTGGTCCGGGCGCACCGAGACCATCCGCGGCGGCCTGATCGGCGCGGGCATCGGCGGCACGAGCGTCGTACGACGTCAGCCGCTCACCGACGCGCCCTCCATCGTGGGCGACGGGGTGCGGCAGACCGCCTCGGTCTTCGTGAAGATCCCGCAGAAGATGGTCGGGGTCTTCAACGCCGCGTTCGGCAGCGGGCAGCGCGACCCGAACGGACCGATGTCGGTGGTGGGTGTGGGCCGGGTCGCCGGCGACGTCACCGAGAGCAGCCAGGTCTCGTTCGTGGACAAGATCGAGTTGCTGCTCGGACTCATCGCGTCGCTCAACCTCGCGCTGTTCGTCTTCAACCTCGTCCCCCTGCTCCCGCTCGATGGCGGTCACATCGCCGGCGCGCTGTGGGAGGCCGTCAAACGCCCGATCGCCCGGGCGCGCGGCATCAAGGGCCCGATCTACGTCGACGTCGCCAAGGCGCTGCCGATCGCGTACGGCGTCTCGATGGTGCTGCTCGTGATGTTCGGCCTGCTCTTCTATGCCGACATCGTCAATCCCGTCAAACTCAACTGACCTCCTTCGAAGGAATGCTGGCCACCAGATGACCGTCTCTCTCGGTATGCCGTCCGCTCCCGCACCCGTGCTGGCGCCGCGCCGCCCCACGCGCAAGATCAAGGTTGGTTCCGTCTACGTGGGCGGCGATGCGCCGATCTCGGTGCAGTCCATGTGCACGACGCCGACCACCGACATCAACGCCACGCTGCAGCAGATCGCCGAGCTCACCGCGTCCGGCTGCGACATCGTGCGGGTCGCCTGCCCGAGCCAGGACGACGCCGACGCGCTGCCGATCATCGCCCGCAAGAGCCAGATCCCGGTGATCGCCGACATCCACTTCCAGCCCAAGTACGTCTTCGCAGCGATCGACGCCGGTTGCGCGGCGGTCCGGGTCAACCCCGGCAACATCCGCAAGTTCGACGACCAGGTCAAGCAGATCGCGCAGGCCGCCAAGGACGCCGGCGTGTCGATCCGGATCGGCGTGAACGCCGGGTCGCTGGACAAGCGGATCATGGACAAGTACGGCAAGGCCACGCCCGAGGCACTGGTCGAGTCCGCGGTCTGGGAGGCCTCGCTCTTCGAGGAGCACGGCTTCCACGACTTCAAGATCTCGGTCAAGCACAACGACCCGGTGATCATGGTCGCGGCGTACGAGATGCTCTCCGAACGGGGCGACTGGCCGCTGCACCTCGGCGTCACCGAGGCCGGCCCGGCTTTCCAGGGCACCATCAAGTCGGCGACCGCGTTCGGCGCCCTACTGTCCAAGGGCATCGGCGACACGATCCGGGTCTCCCTCTCGGCGCCGCCGGTCGAGGAGGTCAAGGTCGGCAACCAGATCCTGCAGTCGCTCAACCTCAAGCCCCGCAAGCTGGAGATCGTCTCCTGCCCGTCCTGCGGTCGCGCCCAGGTCGACGTCTACAAGCTGGCCGACGAGGTCACAGCGGGCCTCGAGGGCCTGACCGTGCCGCTGCGCGTCGCCGTGATGGGCTGCGTCGTCAACGGCCCGGGGGAGGCCCGCGAGGCCGACCTGGGCGTCGCATCCGGCAACGGCAAGGGCCAGATCTTCGTCAAGGGCGAGGTCGTGCGGACGGTCCCGGAGAGCCAGATCGTCGAGACGCTCATCGACGAGGCCATGCGGATCGCCGAGGAGATGGGTGAGCCGGTCGACGGCGAGACGGGTTCCCCCAGCGTCACCGTCAGCTGACGGATCCCGCCAGCAGCTTCGCCATCCAGTCGTCGGGACTCCCGGCGAACGGTTCAGCGCGCGCACCGACCGCCTCGAAGACGTAGGCGCAGTCCAGCTCGGCCTGGCGGACGATGTGGTCCGGGTAGCCGAACAGCTGCCGGTGCTCGGCGAACTCGTCCTCGTCGTCGACGAAGACCCGGCCCTCGTGCTCCCGCACGACATCCAGGTCGAGGTCGACGAGGGTGAAGACGAAACCGTCGGCGGACCGGGACCAGTCGCCGATCGTGGTGATGTCGACGTAGGTTTGGATCCGGTGCCCGGGACCGTTGAATGTCGCGAACCAGCCAGCGTCGGACGCCAGCTTCACCGAGTCGGCCTGTGAGACGATCTCGTGCCCGGGGCGGTGGAACGTCGTACCGCGTCGCATGCCGAGCCACACGCCGTGCTCGTCGGTGCCGAGGTAGGTCGTCGGCTCCTGCCAGTGCTCGCGTCCGTCCCATTTGCGGAAGTTCACGAGGACGGGCGTTCCGGGCACGGTCGGAGTCTCGTCGGGCATGGCGGCGACGCTACCAACCGCAGGGATACTGATCGTTTGCACCATCTCACCGTCCGATCCGAGGCAGGCTGACTACCGTGTTGCGTACCTCCAGTCCCGCGCGGACGCTCGGGTCGAGCGACTACGAGGCCGCTCTCGACCTGTGCCGACAGGATGCGATGAGCAACGTCTTCGTGGGTGCGCGGCTGGTCGAGGGCGGTCCCGCGTTCGCCAGCTCGCTGCTCGGCCTGGGGGGCGCGGAGCTGACCGCGATGTGCTGGGTCTCGGCCAACGTCGTACCCATCTCGTGCAACGACGCCGCCCTGGATGTCTTCGCCGCGAAGCTGCGCCGCTACCGACGCCGGTGCTCCTCGATCTTCGGCGAGGCGGAGCAGGTGCTCGGCCTGTGGGAGCGGCTGGAGCCGATGTGGGGCTCGGCGCGCTCCATCCGCCCGGAGCAGCCGATGATGGCCGTCACGACGTCGCCGCGAGCGGTCGGGCGGCCGATGGACCCGCGGGTACGGCTCGCGCGAGAGGACGAACTCGACCTGGTGCTGCCCGCCTCGGCGCACATGTTCACCGCCGAGATCGGTTATCCGCCGTACGTCGGGTCCGACCAGGACTACCGGCGGATGGTGCGCGGGCTGATCCGCGCGGGACACACCTATGTGATCAGCGAGGGCGGCCGGATCCTCTTCAAGGCGGACGTCGGTTCGCTGGCGTTCGGGGTCGCCCAGATCCAGGGGGTCTGGGTCGCGCCGCAGGCCCGCGGGTACGGCATCGCCGAACCTGCGATGAACGCCGTCGTGCAGCACGTGCAGGACCACCTGGCCACCGACGTCACCCTCTACGTCAACTCCTACAACGAGCCGGCGTTGCGCACCTACCACGCCACCGGTTTCGAGGAGATCGACACCTTCGCCACCGTCATCCTGTGACGCCGCGCGCGATCGCGTCTGCGAGGGTGGGCGCCATGCCACCCCTCTCCACCGGGACCAAGATCGTCGCCGCTCTCTTCGCGGGGTCCAGCGTGATCCACACCTTCCGGCCGCAGGTCTTCGAGGACACCGTCCCGGACGTGTTGCCCTACCACCGCGAGCTCGTCTACCTCTCGGGCGCAGCCGAGATCCTGTGCGCCGTCGGGCTGATGGTGCCGCGTACCCGGCACTACGCGGCGATCGCCTCGGCTGCGCTGCTGGTGGCCGTGTTCCCCGCGAACGTGCAGATGGTCGTCGACGCCGGCGAGGACCTCGTACGGAACGGCGCGAACACTCAGCGGGGCATCACCCTCGGGGTGCTGCTGGTGCGCCTGCCCCTGCAGTGGCCTTTGATCCGTTGGGCATGGAGAGCGCGGTAGGGCGCGCTCGACCAGGTCGCTCAGCCCTCGGCGGCACCCGGTTCGCCACGGACAGTGCGCTGCGGTGCTCGGTCGCCGCGAATCACGGCCACCATGTCGAGGACCCGTCGGGTCGCGAGCACATCGTGCGTGCGGAACACCGTGGCGCCCTGCCAGGCCGCGACGGCCGTGGCGGCGAGCCCTGCCTCAAGTCGCTGGTCGACCGGCAGGTCGAGGGTCTCGCCGAGGAAATCCTTGCGCGAGATGGCTTGCAGCACAGGGAAACCCAGGGCGACGACGTCCGACGTACGCCGCAGCAGGCTCAACGAGTGGCGGGTCGTCTTGCCGAAGTCGAGCGTCGGATCGAGCAGGATGCGTTCGCGGGGGATGCCCGCCTCCAAGGCGTCGCGCGCGGCGCCGGTGAGCTGTGCGCGGACATCGCGCAGGAGCGCCTCCTCCTCGTCGCCCTCGGCGGTGGCGTATCGCACCGCGACCGGATCGGTGCGCGGCGGGAGCCCGCCGGTGTGCGAGCAGACGATCCCGGCGCCGATCCGTGCGGCGACGTGGACCAGGCGCGGATCGTGTCCGGCCCAGGTGTCGTTGATCAGGTCGACGACGCCCTCCGCGGCACCCGCCACCTCGCTGCGCCAGGTGTCGAGGCTCAGCACCAGGTGCGGGTACGCCGTCCGCGCCGCCTCCAGGAACGGCAGCACCCGCCGGCGTTCGAGGGCCGCATCCACCGCCGGGCCCTCCTGGCCGGCGCGAACCCCGCCCACGTCGACGATGTCGGCACCGTCCGCCACCGCCAGGTGCAGCGCGTCGAGGGCTGCGGACAGGTCGTGGTGGCGGTTGCCCTCCCAGAACGAATCCGGGGTGCGGTTGACGATGGCCATCACGGCCGGGTTCGCGGCGTCGTACGTGCGGCCGCGCAACACCAGCGCCGCGGTGGGCGTGGGCGCGTTCAGTCCCACGTCACCTTCATCCGGTCCCGCCACAGGGAGAGCACGTCGCGTCCCTCGGCCCTGATCTGCGATCCGCGATTCCACAACGCGAGGTAGAGAGCCACTGCGCTGCCCTCGATCGCGGCATCGGGGTGGTCGGTGGTCCGGTCGCGTTGCACCACCGGCAGGTCCTGACCGAACGACAGGAGCCATGAGTCGCCGGTGTCGATGGTGTGCACCGTGACCGACACCGGGCCGCTGGAGCGCAGGTCGAACTTCCTGCGCGGCATGAACGAGCACAACAACTCATCCACCCCGTCCACTGCGAATCCCGGTGACAGGTCGACCTCCTCGGCCTCCGCGGGCTGGCCGAGCCGCGCAGCGAGGGCGTCGATGGAGTGGATCGTGGTCTCGTGACACTGCCGACGCGCCCAGCTGTCCCGGCCGGACAGCGGCGTGTCCATGAAGAACGACACGTCCGCGTCGTCCGGGGTGGCGCGCAACCTGCCGACGAGCTGGTCGCACCCGTCCTGCAACCACACGCCGGGATCAGTGGTCTCCAGGCCCTCCCGTTCGACCTCCTCGGTGTCGGTAGCGGGGCCGCCGGCGAGGACGCCGGCCGCCCACCGATGCACCATGCCCTGGTGAGCGACGAGGTGGCCGACGTTCCACTGGGGGCAGGTCGGCACCGTGGCGAGCGATCCGGCCTGCCAGGCCTCTTCACGCAGTCGAGCGGTGGCCTCTTGGATGCCGTCGAGATAGGTCTCGAAAGTCAGAGTCGACGCCATGGCGACGACGCTACCGCCGCGTCGGGATAATCTCCGCCAGATGAGCCATGCGGACCTGTTCGAGCGCGCCCCCGAGAACCAGCCACCTCCTCTCGAGGGGCACGACGCCGTCGCCGCGGATGCGGCTCTGGTCGGTGCGATCCGGGCCCAGGCGAGCAATGACGCGGGGGAGGCGGCGGTCCTGGAATCGCTGCGCGAGTTGGGCTCGATCGCGGGTTCCGCCGAGGCCCGCGAGCACGGTCGACTCGCGAACGCCCACCCACCCGTGCTGTGCACGGCGGACCGGTTCGGCGCGCGGGTCGACGAGGTGGAGTTCCACCCCAGCTGGCACTGGATGCTGCGCACCGGGGTCGGACTCGGGCTGGCCGGCGCCGCGTGGACCTCGGAGGAGCCGAACGCCCACCTGCGGCGCGCCGCGGGCTTCATCGCCTGGACCGGGATCGAACCGGGCCACGCCTGTCCCATGACGATGACGTACGCCGCAGTGCCCGCGCTCGCCGCCGATCCCGTGCAGGCGGCTCGGTGGGCCGGACTGCTGGCGTCCACGACGTACGACCCGGGCCTGCGCGAACCCTCCGGCAAGTCGGGACTGCTCGCCGGCATGGGGATGACCGAGAAGCAGGGCGGATCCGACGTACGCACCAACACCACTGTGGCCACTGCGTGTTCGTCGGGTGATTTCACGCTCCGCGGTCACAAGTGGTTCACCTCCGCGCCGATGAACGACCTGTTCTTCGTGCTCGCGCAAGCGCCGGGTGGACTCACCTGTTTCGTCGTGCCCCGGGTGCGCCCCGACGGCTCGCGCAACGCCGTGCGCATCGTCCGGCTCAAGGACAAGCTCGGCAACCGCTCGAACGCGTCGGCCGAGTTGGAGTTCGAGGACGCGCACGCCGTGCGGTTGGGGGAAGAGGGTCGCGGGGTGCGCACCATCATCGAGATGGTCGCCGCGACCCGCCTCGACTGCGTCCTCGGGTCGGCGGCGTTGATGCGGCGGGCGGTCGCGGAGGCGACCTGGCACGCGGCGCACAGGTCGGCGTTCGGGGCGGTGCTGATCGACAAGCCGGCGATGACGGGCGTGCTCGCCGACCTCGCCGTGGAGTCGGAGGCGGCGACGATGCTCGCGCTGCGCCTCGCCGGCTCGGTCGACCGGCGCGACGATCCGCACGAGATCGCGCTGCGACGGATCGCCCTGCCGCTGGCGAAGTTCTGGGTGTGCAAGCGGACGCCGCCGGTATGCGTCGAGGCGATGGAGTGCCTGGGCGGTAACGGGTACGTCGAGGAGTCGGGGATGCCGCTGCTGGTGCGCGAATCGCCCCTCAACTCGATCTGGGAAGGCAGTGGCAACGTCAACGCGCTCGACGTCCTCCGGGCGGCGACCCGCTCCCCGGAGGCCGTGCAGGCGTGGCGGGAGGAGGTCGCTCTCGCGGCGGGTGGGGCGCCAGCGCTGGATGCTGCCGCGGACGAGGTGGTGGACGAACTGCGCGCCGCCGCGGCGGATCCGGCGTCGGGTGAGGGTCACGCGCGCCGCATCGCCGCGCGGATGGCGGTGGTCCTGCAGGGCGCCCTCGTCGTGCGGCACAGCCCGTCGTACGTCGCGGATGCCTTCGTCGCGTCCCGAGTCGAAGGCGGCGGCCGCGGCGTGTTCGGCACGTTGCCGGCGAGTGTCGGTGCGGCGGCCATGAAGGCCATCGTGCAGCGCGCCCTCCCGCACCCCTGACCCTCCTGCACCCCTGACCCCTCCCGTCGGGGGGTAGGGAAAACACCCAGGGGTGGGCTTATATCCCCACCCCTCGACGATTACTGCACCCCTCGACGGGGTGGGTGCGTCAAGCGATCCACCGCTCGTCCAGGAGCTCCAGCCAGCTCGGGTCGAAGGTGGGACGCAGGCCGGTGCTCTTCAGCGCGCGGCGCAGTCCTTCGCGCTTCAACGCGTCGTCCCAGGTCCACCGGGTCAGCCTGTCGGCGACGCGTCGGAGGCGATCCTCGCGCAGCTTCTCCCGCCACAGCACGTCTGCCGCTACGTCGGAGGACGCGCCGGGCGGTAGGCCGTATTTGAGCCGCCCGTCCACCTCACCGATGAGGTCGAGATGCGGCCAGTACATGTCGACTCGACCGATGAAGCCCTGGGCGTCGCGGAAGTCGACCTGCAACGTCGGTCGAGGCATTCCGAACTCGTACAGCCTGATTCGGCTGAGTGACTCGGCAGGCGACTCGGCATCGTGCCGGGCGAGCGCGACCGCGAGGAGTGCGCGCCTCCTGCCGCGCGCGTTCTTGGGGATAGCCCTTACCTCGGCTTCCAGATCGGCTCGGCCGGCCAATTTGTGGTGCAGTACGTGGTCCAGCGACGCGACCGCCGAGGCAAGGGAGGCTAGCTTTGCCAGGTCAACGGCTGTGCGTGCTGCAGAGGTCACCGTCACGCCGCCTCGAGCTACACCGAGCGGCATGTTCTGGGTCCGCCGACGCTGGATGCCCGGGCTGACGCCGTGGGTGTCGTCCGGCACCAGCACCTCGACCTTCTCCGGCCACGGGCCGACGATGGGGATACCCCAGATCGCCGCCGCGGAGTGGTGCGACAAGACCCGCTGGCCCGGCGAGGCCGCGGCAACGACGTGCGCGCGGACGGCGAGTCGCTTCTCGGCGCTGAGCGTCTCCCAGACGGCGGTTTCGATGTAGGCATCACGCCGCAGGTGGAACCACGTGACCGCTTCGTTCGGCGGGACGTCGAGGAATTGGTCCTTCAGCACCTTCAGCTGCGCTGCCGGCACGGCGGTGGGGCGGTGGGCGGCCAGGCCGCTGGGCTCCGTCATCCGAGCCACGATCGCGCACACGGCTCCGGGATAGTCCGGTTATCCACAGCCGCGGCCCAGCCCGCGATCGGGGGGTGGAGATATCGACGAAGGGGAGGGGTATGTGCCCACCCCTCGTCGATATCCCTACCCCCCGACGGGGGAGGGTGGGCGGAAACTCGGGAGAGGGACGCCGCGCCGGGCGGATATCCTCATGGCGACCCATCCACCGCACCATCAAGGAGTGCCAACCCGTGGCCCTGCGCATGTCGACCCTGTTCCTGCGAACCCTGCGCGAGGATCCGGCCGATGCGGAGCTGCCGGGGCACAAGCTGCTGGTGCGCGCCGGTTACGTGCGCCGCGTCGCCCCCGGGATCTACACCTGGCTGCCGCTCGGCATGAAGGTGCTGGCGAAGGTCGAGGGCATCATCCGTGAGGAGATGACGCAGATCGGAGCGCAGGAGGTGCGCTTTCCCGCGCTCCTGCCGCGCGAGCCGTACGACCTGACGGGCCGGTGGGACGAGTACGGGCCCAACCTGTTCCGGCTCCAGGACCGCAAGGACTCCGACCTGCTGCTCGGTCCCACCCACGAGGAGATGTTCGCGCTCGCCGTGCGCGACACCTATTCCTCGTACAAGGACCTTCCGCTCAGCCTCTTCCAGATCCAGAACAAGTACCGCGACGAAGCGCGTCCGCGCGGCGGCATCCTGCGCGGCCGCGAGTTCATCATGAAGGACTCCTACTCCTTCGACATCGACGAGGCGGGACTGCAGAAGTCCTACGACGCGCACCGCGACGCCTACGTCAAGATCTTCGAGCGTCTCGGTTTCGAGTACGTCATCGTGCAGGCCGACTCCGGCGCGATGGGCGGCTCGGCGTCCGAGGAGTTCCTCGCGGTCAGCCCGCACGGCGAGGACACCTTCGTGCGCGACGAGTCCGGGTACGCCGCGAACGTCGAGGCCGTCGTGGTGCCGCAGGCGCCCGAGGTCGAGGTGACCGCCGGCCCAGCCCACGTCGAGGACACCCCGGACACGCCCACCATCGAGACGCTCGTGTCCGCGCTCAACGCGAAGCACCCCCGCGACGACGGCCGCGTCTGGACGGCGGCCGACACCCTCAAGAACGTCATCGTCATGCTCGAGCACCCGGACGGCCTCCGCGAGCCGCTCGCCATCGGCCTGCCCGGCGACCGGGACGTCGACCCGAAACGGCTGGAGGCCAAGGTCAATCCGGCCGAGGTCGTCGCGTTCGAGGAGAAGGACTTCGCGGCCCACCCCAGCCTGGCCAAGGGCTACATCGGCCCGGGCGTGCTCGGCGCGGACAACGCCAGCGGCATCCGCTACCTGCTCGACCCGTCCATCGCGCGCGGCTCGGCGTGGGTGACCGGCGCCGACGAGCACGGGCGCCACGTCATCGACCTGGTCCACGGACGCGACTTCGAGGCCGACGGCACCATCCAGGCCGCCACCATCCGCGAGGGCGACCTCAGCCCGTCCGGCAACGGCACCCTCTCGCTCGCCCGCGGCATCGAGATGGGCCACATCTTCCAACTCGGCACCAAGTACGCGGAGGCACTCGGCCTCAAGGTCCTCGACGAGAACGGCAAACTCGTCACGGTGACCATGGGCTCGTACGGCGTCGGCGTCACCCGAGCCGTCGGCGTGATCGCCGAGGACAACGTCGACGACATCGGCCTGATCTGGCCCCGCGAGATCGCGCCCGCCGACGTGCACATCGTCGCCACCGGCAAGGACGAGGCCGTCTTCCTCCAGGCCGACGAGATCGTCAATGCGTTGGAGGCGCAAGGCATCGAGGTGCTGTACGACGACCGGCGCAAGGTGTCGCCCGGTGTGAAGTTCAAGGACTCCGAACTCATCGGCGTGCCGACCATCCTGGTGCTGGGCCGGGGTCTGGCCGACGGCGTCGTGGAGCTGAAGGACCGCCGCAGCGGCGTACGCCGAGAGGTGGCCGTGGGCGACGCGGTCGTCGAGGTGCTCGCCGAGGTGCGGCCCTCGGCGTGACCCGCGTCGACGCGGTCATCTTCGACTGGGGCGGCACCCTCACGCCGTGGCACGAGGTCGACCTGAAGCAGCAGTGGCGCGTCTTCGCGGACGCCGTGCACGAGGAGGAGGACCGCGCGCGCGAGCTCGCGCGAGAACTGCAGCGCGCGGAGGGCGACGCGTGGGGCCGGGCCCGAGAGGCGCACAGCAGCGCCGCGCTCGATCAGATCCTGGCCGAGGCGGGTCTCGGCGGCATCGAGCACACCGCCGCGAGGGCGGCGTACGAGAAGTTCTGGGAGCCGCACACCTTCACCGACCCGCAGGTCGAACCGCTGTGGACGGCGTTGCGGGACAGCGGAATCCGGGTCGGGGTGCTGTCCAACACGATCTGGTCGAGTGAGTACCACCGCGCGATCTTCGAACGGGACGGCGTCGCGCACCTGATCGACGCCGACGTGTACTCCAGCGAGATCGCGTGGACCAAGCCGCACCCCGAGGCGTTTCGCGCTGCGGCGAGCGCCGTCGGCGTGCCCCCGCAGCGATGCGTGTACGTCGGCGATCGGCTCTTCGAGGACGTGCACGGACCGCAGCAGGCGGGGATGCGCGCCGTCTGGATCCCGCACTCGGTCATTCCCGCCGCGCAGCGGGTGGACGTCGACGCCACACCGGACGCCACGGCCGAGGAACTCATGGACGTGCTCGCGATCGTGCGCGGCTGGAACGCCGGCCGCTGAGCCTCAGTCGGACCGGCGGCTCGCCGCGGAGTCGTGGTCGATCACGTCCGATTCGTCGTCGACGAGCTCGGGCGGGTCGGTGAAGAGCAGCCCGAAGACCAGCACGAAGAACAGCACGAACGTGATGACGTGAACCCCGGTGCACCACAGGCAGATCGCGTGGATCCGGAAGAACTCCGCCCAGATCAGGTAGAACACCATCAGCAGGCCGACCCCGGTCGCCGCGATGCGCACGAGGTCCAGCGACCGTGGAGCGCGGCGCCAGACCCGCGGCAGGCACAGCGCCGTCATCGCCACGAAGAACAGCAGCCCGAGCAGCGCCACGGGAACGCCCAGCAGCTTCGACCACTGGCTGGTCGTCACCCGTAGGCAGTCGACCTGCCCCGACCCGGAGCACGCGAGGGTCGAGGACCCGGTGAAGTGCTCGTACGTGAGGTAGATCGACACCGCCAGACCGAGAACGCTCAGGCCGAGACTCACCGGTGGCAGCCACCGAGGCCGCCGGGGGAGGTCGCGCACGGCCTTACTTGGCGAGCTTGGCGGAGGCCGCCTTGACGCCGGGGGAGGAGCACACGTCGGCCGGGGCGCCCTTCGTGAGGACGCAGATCTGCGCGGAGATCACGTTGCTCGCGCCGAGGATGCCCTTGCTGATGGCCGTGGTGGGCGACAGCATCTGCTGGGCGACGGCCGCGCCGCTCATGTTCTGCAGCGCCGTCCCGTCGTACGTCGCGCCGGAACTGGTGTAGAGGCCGCCGTAGAGCAGGAAGGGGATGCTGCCCTGCGAGTCGTACTTGCTCTGCAGGGCAGAGTCGGCCGCCGAGACCTTCTGCAGTTGCTTTTGGCCGGTGCGGTCGGCGGTCTCGTAGGACTTGAACGCCACGTACTTCGAGGTGTACGACGCGTTGAGGTAGGTCATCGTGGGGATGTTCGCCGGGTTGTCGTTCGCGGTCGACACCGCGCTCGCGACGCCCTTGAAGGTGCCGAACCGGGACAGTGCGGAGGTCAGCGCCCAGCGCTCCATACCGCAGTAGGGGCAGTACTCGGCGCCGATGTAGAGCAGCCGGGGTTTGCCGTCGACGGTGTCCGGGGACCCGTTCGTGGCCTTCGGCGCCTGCGCGGCGCTTCCCGCACCCACGGTGTTGAACGCAGCGGCGGGGACGTTCTCCACCTGGCCGACGAACGCGGAGTTGCGGGCGTTGGCCTTGGCCTTGGCGTCGTTCTGCTTCTGCTGCTGGCGGGAGACGAGGTAGAAGCCGCCGACCACGACCAGCACGACGACGACGACCGCGGCCGTGATGGCGACCATGACCTTGCGCTGCCGCTCGCGCTTCTGCTCGGCCTGCAGGCGGGCCAGCTTGGCCTTGCCGGTCTCTCGGGCGTTCGAGGTGCTCACTGATGTCCCTAGGTGTCGGTCTCGATGGCGGCGTCAGAGTAACTCAGGCCGCTGTCAGACCGGCTCACTCCTGCATGGCCTTCGCCGCCGTGAGGTAGCACGACAGCGCGCTCTGGTCCGGAGCACCGGACAGCCACTCGCCCAGGGCGTTCAGGACGAGGCGCACGAACGACCAGTGCCTGGCCAGGTCCTCGTCCAGCCCGGCGGCTTCGCACAGCACGCTGAGCCGGGTCCGCAGGTGGCTGCGCACGCTGGTCGCTCGCAGCGCCTCGTCCCACCGATTCCAGAGGACGGGGGCGACCGCGAACTCCCACTGCGCGTTGATCGGCTTCGGGTCGATGGCGAGCCACGGCTCACGGTCGGCTGCGAGCACGTTGGCGAAGTGGAGATCCTGGTGCACC
The DNA here is from genome assembly GCF_017565405.1 of Allobranchiibius sp. CTAmp26. GTDB lineage: Bacteria > Actinomycetota > Actinomycetes > Actinomycetales > Dermatophilaceae > Allobranchiibius. The sequence goes on along the minus strand of NZ_JAGEKR010000017.1, from coordinate 42,513 downwards.
AGATCCGCGCGGCTGCCTTGTGCGAGATCGCCCAGCAGGGACGCGGCCTGCTGGGTCATCCGGCGCGGCACCCGCGGTGATCCGGCGCGGCACAGCTCCTGCCACCTCACGCACTCGTCGGGCAGATTCGTCACCCGTGCCATGGGTGGGGCGTCGAGACGACGGAAGAGCCCTCCGATCACCTCGCACGCGTCCAGGATCGGGGCGGTCTCGAGGCTGGTGTCGCCGTGCAGCCTCTCGAGCACCATGGCCCACCGGCCGGGGTCGGCCGCCAGGAGCCGTACGGCGCCCCTGCCGTCCCAGTTGCGCAGGGCCAGATGCTCATACCTCGCCTCCGGGTGCGGCCAGGTCACCTTCAGTACCGCCGGCTCGCCATCACGCCGGCATGGCACCACGAGCGCGCACTCGCCGTGCCGGGTCGCCGACGGGTCGGCGTCCAGCTCCAGTTGCCACAGCTCGGCGCTCTCCTCGACGAGCCGGGGAAGGGTCGCCAGCCAGCTCGTGCCGTCCGGCCCGCCGCCCTCGGCCGGTCGCCCGTCGACCGTCGCCGAGAACGCCGGCGGGATCGTGACCGCGAACCCGCTCACCCCAGCAGGCCGGGGAACGGTGTGGGTACGACACCCCAGCGCCAGCCGAGGGCGGTGGCGTCGCTCCAGAGGTGGACCAGGGCGCGCAGGTCGGCGCTCGTCCCGGGTGCCGACGCGAGCTGGCTCGCGCAGGCGGTGACGACATCGGCGAGCAGATCGCTCGCCAGGGTCGTGCGGGCGGCGTCCGTCGCGGGCTGCACGGACAACGGATAGACGAGTCGGGCGGCGGGCGCCTTGGCGCCGGCCGCGAGTTCGAGCCGTGAGCGCGCGGCGGTCATCGTGATGACGCCCGCGGCTGCTCGTGATCGGGCGCGCACGGCGGTCCTCGCCGCGATGACCTCCATGCCGTAGAGGGCAGCGCGGACCGAGGGCAGGAGAGCGGCCGACATCGGCGCCGACAGCGTCTCGCCGGTCCAGTCCGGCGCCGCGCCCTGCACCGTCGCACCGGCCGCTCCGAAGGCCAGCAGCGCCGCGAGCATCGCCGCGTTCGCGGACGTGGCATGCACCGCGTCGCCGTACGCCGTGGGGGAGAGTGTCGCCCGTTGGAGACCACCGAGTCGTGCGGCGGTGAGGCCGGTGCGCGCAGGAGTCGCCGACGCGGTCGGCACGGTGATCCCGTCCGTGGACATCACCTGGGTCAGGCGGTTGCTCGCGACGCCGTACGCCGCGGCGAGCTTGGCCGCCCACGGCCCGTCCGCATCCGTTGCCGCGGCCTGCAGCGAGCGCACCGTGTTCAGCGCACGCAACAGCGCGGTCTGATCGGCCGGCGGACCCTGGGTCGCGACGCCGGGAAGCCGGGGTGAGCCCTTCTCGAGGCGGATGTCACAGCCGGTGAGGCTCGCCGCCGCGGCGAGCGAGAACGCCGCGAGCACGGTCCGTCGGCCCGGGCGCGTGGTCGGCGGGCGGGTCACACCGCCGATCGTAGGTGAGACCCCGGTCTCGACGGTTGAGACACATCAGTCATCATTTGACCTTGGTCCAACCAAAAGGAATGGTTATAACCATGTCGACCGTCACGCGCAGCAACGGCCAATGGGCCCTCGGAGAGCGCGAGCCCCTGAACCCGAACGAGGTGTTCAAGCAGGAGGACGACGGACTCAACGTACGTGCCCGCATCGAGGAGGTCTACTCCCGTGAGGGTTTCGCCTCGATCGACCCGTCGGACCTGCGCGGCCGGATGCGCTGGTGGGGTCTCTACACCCAGCGCCGCCCCGGGATCGAGGGCGGTCGCACCGCCTCGATCGCGCCCGAGGACCTGGACGACGAGTACTTCATGCTCCGGGTCCGGATCGACGGCGGCACCCTCACGAGCGAGCAGCTGCGGGTGATCGGCGAGGTGTCCACGCAGTACGGGCGCGACACTGCCGACCTCACCGACCGGCAGAACATCCAGTTGCACTGGATCCGCATCGAGGACGTGCCGGCGATCTGGGACCGCCTCGAGGGCGTGGGCCTGACGACCGCCGAGGCGTGTGGCGACACCCCCCGGGTGATCCTCGGTTCCCCGGTGGCGGGCGTGAGCGCGGACGAGGTCATCGACGCCACCCCGGCCATCGACGCCATCCGGGACCGCTTCATCGGCGACCCGGAGCTGTCCAACCTGCCGCGCAAGTTCAAGACCGCCATCTCCTGGCTGCCCGACACCGCGCCCGAGATCAACGACGTCTCCTTCGTCGGCGTCGTCCACCCTGATCTCGGCCCCGGCTTCGACCTGCTCGTCGGCGGTGGGCTCTCGACCAATCCCAAGCTCGCCACCCGGCTCGGTGCCTTCGTGCGCCTGGAGGAGATCCCCGAGGTGTGGCACGGGGTGATCCGCATCTTCCGCGACTACGGCTACCGGCGGCTGCGTCACCGTGCCCGCCTGAAATTCCTGGTGGCCGACTGGGGCGCCGAGAAGTTCCGCGAGCTGCTCGAGACCGAGTACCTGCAGCGCGCGCTTCCGGACGGTCCTGCGGCACCGTTGCCCGAGCAGCCCCTGGACCACGTCGGCGTGCACGAGCAGCGGGACGGCCGCGCGTACGTCGGTTTCGCGCCGGTCGCGGGACGCGTGTCCGGCACGGTGCTCACCGAGATCTCGGCCGCCGCGCAGGCGGCCGGGTCGGACCGGGTGCGGCTCACCACCCACCAGAAGCTCGTGGTGCTGGACGTCGACCCGCAGCGCACGGAGTCGCTCATCGAGCGGATGGCGGCGGCCGGACTGCACGCGAAGCCGTCGCCGTGGCGCCGTTCGGTGATGGCCTGCACCGGCATCGAGTTCTGCAAGCTCGCGATCGTCGAGACCAAGGCCCGGGCACAGACTCTGGTCGAGGAGTTGGAGAAGCGCCTGGACGATCTCGCGCTGGAGCAGCCGCTCGCGATCCACCTCAACGGATGCCCCAACTCGTGTGCCCGCATCCAGGTCGCCGACATCGGCCTCAAGGGGCAGATCGTCACCGACTCGGCGGGCCAGCAGGTCGAGGGCTTCCAGGTGCACCTGGGCGGTGGCCTCGGGCTCGACGCCGGGTTCGGGCGCAAGCTGCGCGCCCTCAAGGTCACCTCGGCCGAGCTCGGCGACTACATCGAGCGCATTGCTCGCCGCTTCGATGAACAGCGCACTCCCGGAGAGCGATTCGCGCAATGGGCTGTGCGGGCGGACGAGGACTCACTGCGATGAGCGCCACCAACCGGGTCGTGCCCTTCCACTGCCCCTACTGCGCCGAGGAGGACCTGCGGCCGGAGGTCGAGCCGCGCGGCGCGTGGAGCTGCGGGAGCTGCCTGCGGGTCTTCGTGGTGCAGTTCCACGGGCTCCGCGGACAGGCGGCGTCATGACCGTCACCGCGGATCTGCGCGAGGTCGCGACGAACGCCGCACGCGAGTTGGAGGGTGCGTCGGCGTACGACGTGATCGGCTGGGCCGGTCGGACGTTCGGCGACCGGTTCGCCGTGGCGGCGTCGATGCAGGACACGGTGCTGCTGCACCTGGCGAGCAGCATCCTGCCGGGTGTCGACGCGCTCTTCCTCGACACCGGCTACCACTTCGCGGAGACGCTGCAGGTGCGCGACCAGGTCGCTCGCGACTACCCGGTCGACGTCGTCTCGTTGACCCCGGCACAGACGGTGGCCGAGCAGGACGAGACCTACGGCGCGCGCCTCTACGAGCGCGACCCGGACCTGTGCTGTGCATTGCGCAAGACCCATCCGCTGGACGACGCGCTCGACGGCTACGACGCCTGGGCGACGGGCCTGCGACGAGTGGAGAGCGCGTCGCGGGCGAACACGCCGGTCGTCTCCTTCGACGAGCGCCGCGAGCGGATCAAGATCGCGCCGCTCGCCGCGTGGAGCGACCAGGACATCGACGACTACGTGCACGAGCACGGCGTGATCATGAATCCACTGCTCTCACAGGGGTACCCGTCGATCGGCTGCGCGACTTGCACGGCGCGGGTCGCGCCCGGCGCGGACCCTCGGTCCGGCCGCTGGTCCGGCACCGACAAGGTCGAGTGCGGTATCCACCTGTGAGCGGGACGACGATCTGGCTGACCGGTCTGTCCGGCGCCGGCAAGACGACGGTTGCCCGCGCGTTCGCCCATCAGCTTGCGGCGAGCGGCGCTGAGGTGGAGATCCTGGACGGCGACGAGTTGCGGACCAATCTGTCTGCGGGGCTCGGCTTCAGTCGCGAGGACCGCAGCACCCACGTACGGCGGGTGGGTTTCGTCGCGGAACTGCTCGCCCGGCACGGTGTGACGGTTGTCGTCCCGGTGATCGCGCCGTACGCCGATGCGCGCGCCGCCGTGCGCACGCATCACCGCGACCACGGCACGCCGTACCGAGAGGTCTACGTCTCCACCCCGTTGACCGTGTGCCAGGAGCGGGACGTCAAGGGCCTGTACGCGCGCGCCGCCGCGGGCGGTCTGACCGCGATGACCGGCGTCGACGACCCGTACGAGCCGCCCACCGAGCCCGATCTGACCATCGACACCAGCCGCGTACCGCTCGACGATGCCGTCGACGCGCTGCGCGGACTGGTCCGAGCCGAGAGTGAGGTCGCATGACCATCGAAGCCGCCCCACCCCTTGCCACCGACGTGGCCGCCCTGCGCGACCTGGAGTCGGAGTCGATCGAGATCATCCGGGAGGTCGTGGCCGAGTTCGACCGCCCCGCAATGCTGTTCAGCGGTGGCAAGGACTCCGCCATCGTGCTGCACCTGGCGCGCAAGGCGCTCTGGCCGGCGCCGTTGCCGATCACCCTGCTGCACGTGGACACCGGGCACAACCTGGCCGAGGTCATCGAGTTCCGCGACCGGGTCGTCGCCGATGCCGGCGTGAATCTCGTGGTGGCCCGGGTCGAGGAGTGGATCGCCGATGGGCGACTCCAGGAGCGTCCCGACGGCACGCGCAACCCGCTGCAGACCGTGCCGCTGCTCGACACGATCGCCGAGCACCGTTTCGACGCGCTGCTCGGTGGTGCCCGCCGTGACGAGGACCGGGCGCGGGCCAAGGAGCGCATCTTCTCGATCCGCGACGCCTTCGGCGGCTGGGACCCGCGCCGTCAGCGCCCCGAGCTGTGGCACATCTACAACGGCCGTCACGCTCCGGGCGAGCACACCCGAGTCTTCCCGATCTCGAACTGGACCGAACTGGACGTCTGGCGCTACATCGAGGCGGAGAACGTCCCGCTGCCCAGCATCTACTTCGCGCACGAGCGACCGGTCTTCGAGCGCGACGGCATGCTGCTCACGCCCGGCCCGTGGGGCGGTCCGCGCGGCGCGGAGACACTCTCGACCCGTTCGGTGCGCTACCGCACCGTGGGAGACGGGTCCTGCACCGGTGCCGTCGAGAGCGAGGCCACCACGGTCGCGAGCGTCATCGAGGAAGTCACCGTCAGCCGGCTGACCGAGCGCGGTGCTACCCGGGCCGACGACCGGCTGTCCGAGGCCGCCATGGAAGACCGCAAGCGCGAGGGATATTTCTGATGAGTACCGCGATCGCGTCCCAGCACGCACCGCTCCGACTGGTCGTGGCCGGTTCGGTCGACGACGGCAAGAGCACGCTCGTGGGTCGGCTGCTGCACGACAGCAAGTCGATCCTCGCCGACCAGTACGACGCCGTCGAGAGTGCCAGCCGCAGCCGCGGCGCCACCGAGTTCGACCTGGCGTTGCTGACGGACGGCCTGCGCGCGGAGCGTGAGCAGGGCATCACCATCGACGTGGCCTACCGGTACTTCAAGACCGATCGGCGCAGCTTCATCCTCGCTGACACACCAGGACACGTGCAGTACACCCGTAACACTGTCACCGGCGCATCGACGGCAGACGCCGCCGTCGTCCTGGTCGACGTGCGCAACGGGGCCTCGGCCCAGACCCGGCGGCACTCCGCCCTCCTCTCGCTGCTGCGCGTACGTCACGTCGTCTTCGCCGTCAACAAGATGGATGCGGTCGACTGGTCGCAGGACCGCTTCGAGCAGGTGCAGGCCGAACTGCACGACATCGCCAGGGGAGTGGGCCTGGGTGACGTCGTCGCCGTGCCCACGAGCGCGCTCACCGGCGAGGGCGTCGTACGCGCGGCGCCCGACTGGTACACCGGCCGGCCGTTGCTCGCCCTCCTGGAGGAGTTGGACACCGAGTTGGAGGACACCGCCGAGCCCTTCCGGATGCCGGTCCAGCTGGTCATCCGTCCCCGCACGGCGCAGTACCCCGACTATCGCGGTCTCGCCGGCCGGGTGGCGTCGGGCCGGGTGCAGGTGGGCGACATCGTGCACGCCAGCCCGTCCGGCACGGCCTCGACCGTCATCGCGATCGACACTCCCACCGGGCCCGAACAGGTGGCCGTCGCAGGCCAGTCGGTGACCATCCGTCTGGCGGAGGAGCTGGACATCGCGCGCGGCGAGGTGCTCACCACCGACGACCCGATCGCCGTCACACGGTCGCTCGACGCGGTCGTCACGTGGATGGGCGACGCGCCCTCGTCGGCGCGGCAGCGCGTGCTCGTGAAGGCAGGCACCAAGACCGTCCGGGGGATGCTCGGGCCGGTCACCGACGTGTGGGACGTCAGCGAGCTTCGCTGGGAGCCGAGCTCGGCACCGTTGCAGCTCAACGACATCGGCCGATGCACGGTCCAGCTCGCCGAGGACGTGGCGATCGACGACTACCGGCGACTGCGAGGCACCGGTGCCTTCGTCGTCGTCGATCCGGCGACCGGCGCGACGCTCGCCGCCTGTATGTCGGGCGCCGACCTCGGTGCCCTGGTCCCCTGAACCCCCTCTTTGCTCCCTTGCCCGTTTCCGCTTGTCCCCAATAGGAACCCGATGTCTCCTCGCCCCGCTGCCCGACCCCTTGTGACGACCGGTGCGGTCGTCGCTCTCGCCGCCGTTGCCAGCATGAGCGTCGCCGCCTGCGGTTCGTCCTCAGCGGCCGGCGCGCCCAAGGGCGCCCCCGCCGGCACCGCCAGCACGCTGAAGCTCGGCTACTTCGCCAACGTCACGCATGCCGTCCCCGTCGTAGGGGTCGGCGACGGCAGCTACGCGAAGGCGCTGGGCAAGACCAAGCTGACCACCACGATCTACAACGCCGGACCGACGGCCGTGCAGGCGCTGCTGTCCGGAGCGATCGACGCGGCGTACGTCGGTCCGAACCCGGCCATCAACGCCTTCATCAAGAGCCACGGCTCGGCGGTCCGTCTCATCGCGGGTGGCGCCTCCGGTGGAGCGGCCCTGGTCGTGAAGCCGTCCATCACCAACGTGTCCCAGCTGGCGGGCAAGACGGTCGCGGACCCGCAGCGCGGGGGCACCCAGGACATCGCGCTGAAGTACTACCTGAAGAACCACGGTCTGGGCTTCACCGGCAGCGGCGGCAAGAACGTCAACGTGGTCTCCCAGGACAACGCCCAGACCCTCACCCTCTTCAAGCAGGGTCGCATCGACGCCGCGTGGCTCCCGGAGCCCTGGGTGTCGCGCCTGCAGCAGCAGGCCGGGGCCAAGGTGCTCGTCGATGAGAAGACGCAGTGGCCCGGCGGCAACTTCGTCACGACCAACCTGCTGGTCTCCACCAGTTATCTCAAGAAGAACCCCACGACCGTGTCGGCGCTGCTCGGTGCGCAGGTGGCGACCGCGAAGTCGATCACGGCCGACCCCGCGAAGGCGGCGACCGAGCTCGACGCCGACCTCGGCAAGCTCACCGGCAAGAAGTTGCCCGAGGCCGTCGTGGTCGCAGCGCTGAAGAACGTCAAGGTCGGGTGGGACCCGTACGCCTCCTCGCTGAAGGAGCTCGCGACGCACGCCGCCGACGTGGACCTGCTCAGCAAGAACGCCGACCTGCAGGGGATCTACGACCTCGCTCCCCTGAACGCAGTCCTGAAGAAGCAGAAGCTGGCCGCCGTGTCCGACGGCGGCCTGGGTGTCAAAGGGAGCTCGTGATGACGGCAGTCACCAGGCAACCGGGAGCGCAGGCGGACGAACGCCGTACGCCGGCCGTGCGGGTGCACGGCCTGCGGAAGGCGTTCGGCAGCGCGCGTGAACCGGTCCTCGCGCTCGACGGGCTGGATCTGGACGTCGCGGCGGGGGAGTTCGTGACCGTCCTCGGTGCGTCCGGGTGCGGCAAGAGCACGTTGCTGCGTCTCCTCGCCGGGCTCGACCGTCCGACCAGCGGTGAGGTGGACGTGCAGGGAGGTCAGCCGGCACTGATGTTCCAGGAGTCCGCCCTGATGCCGTGGTTGACCGCCGAGGGCAACCTGCAGCTCGCGCTGCGGTTGGCGGGAGTGCCGCGGCAGGAGCGGGCCGGCCGGTGCACCGAGCTGCTGAACGCCGTCCGACTCGGCAACGTCGCGAGCCGCCGGGTGCACGAGCTGTCCGGCGGCCAGCGGCAGCGGGTCGCCCTGGCCCGCAGCCTCGCCCAGGGCTCTCAGGTGCTGCTGATGGACGAGCCGTTCGCCGCGCTCGATGCGATCACCCGTGACCTGCTGCACCAGGAGCTGCTGGACGTGTGGCGCGCCGACCAGCTGTCGATCGTCTTCGTGACCCACAACGTGCGCGAGGCGGTGCTGCTCGGCCAGCGCATCGTGCTGCTGTCCTCACGACCCGGGCGCGTGCTGCGCACCTGGGACACCCGCGACGTCCCGCAGGACGACGTCGCGGGACTCACCGACGAGATCACGCACGCTCTGCGAGAGGAGATCGGTCGCCATGCCCACGCGTGAGCAGAGCAAGACCCAGCAGGCACAGAGGGATCAGGACCTGGCGCAACTGGCCGGCGGACTGGACGCCCTGGAGAACGCGCCCGGCGGTCGTCGACGCCGCTTCGACATCACCGGGGTGCTCGCACCCGTGGCGGTCGTCGTCGGGCTGATCCTGTTGTGGCAGGTGGCCTGTTGGGCGCACCTGAAGCCGACGTACATCGTGCCGACGCCCTCCAGCGTGGCCTCCAACCTCTGGGGCCTGATCACCCACGGCACCGCGTGGGAGGCGATCTGGGTCAGCGTGCACCGCGGCCTGATCGGCTTCCTCGCATCCATCGTGATCGGCACGGTCCTGGGCGCACTTGTCAGCCAGGTCGCGTTGTTGCGCAAGGGATTCCGTCCGCTGCTCTCGGCGATGCAATCGCTGCCCTCCGTCGCATGGGTGCCGTTCGCTCTGGTCATCTTCCAGGGCGGTCCGGCGCTCATCTACGCCGTCGTGCTGCTGGGCTCGGTGCCCTCCATCGCCAACGGTCTGATCGGAGGGGTCGACCAGACACCGCCGCTGCTGCGGGAGGCGGGCACGGTGCTCGGCGCCGGACGCTTCGAGCTGATGCGCTCGGTGCTGCTGCCCGCTGCGCTGCCCACCTATCTGACCGGCCTCAAGCAGGGGTGGTCCTTCGCCTGGCGCTCCCTGATGGCCGCCGAGCTGGTCGCCACCTCCGCGCAGCTCGGCACCGGGCTCGGCGGACTGCTGAGCAACGGCTCCCAGGACTCGGACATGCCGACCGTGCTCAGCGCGATCATCCTGATCCTGCTGGTGGGTGTCGTCGTCGAGCTCGCCGTGTTCGATCCGCTGGAGCGGACCGTCCTGCGTCGACGGGGGCTCACCTCCTCGGGTCTCTGAGCCTTCCCGAGCCTTCCGAGCCTTTCTGCGTCGGAGGTACCCCCCTGTGGCGAGTAGTGTGTCCCGTCGTACGGCACACAACAGAACACAGGAGGTCGCGGGATGGATCCGTCCAAGGGCAGGGGCGCAGGCACCGAACGCTCCCGGCACATCGAGGCCGTGCTCACTCCTGTGGTCGCCCGCAGCGGCATGACCATCGAGGACATCACCGTCACGCCCGCGGGAAAGCGGCGTCTCGTCCGGGTGCTCGTCGACCGCGACGTGACCGTCGACGACGCGGACCGCGCATCTCCTGTCGAATCGCTCACCCTCGATGAGGTGGGCGAGGTCACCCGTGCCGTGAGCGACGCGCTGGACGAGTCCGACGCCATGGGGGAGGCGGCGTACGTACTCGAGGTCAGCTCACCCGGCACGGATCGCCCCTTGCAGGCCCCCCAGCACTTCCGGCGCAACGTCGGTCGGCTGATCGCCCTCACCACGACCGGCGACGAGCAGCTGACCGGCCGCCTGACGGCCGCCGGCACCGACTCGTTCGACCTCGTCGACGACACCGGCGCGACCCGGAACTTCGGGTACGCCGACTCGGCACGCGCCCGTGTCGAGCTCGAATTTAACCGGCCCAGCACGTCCGACGTGCCTGAGATGGCCGACGTCACCGAGGAGCAGGACTGATGGACATCGACATGGCCGCACTGCGCGCGCTCGAGCGCGAGCGGGAGATCCCGATGGACGTCATCGTGCCCGCCATCGAGCAGGCGCTGCTTGCCGCGTACCACCGGATCGACGGCAGCTACCGGGACGCCCGGGTCGAGCTGGACCGCGCCAGTGGCCGGGTCACCGTGCTCGCCCGCGAGGCGCCTGCCGCCCCGCCGGAGGGCGAGGATGCCCCGGCCGTCCGCGAACGCGGACCGGAGTTCGACGACACCCCCACCGACTTCGGGCGGATCGCGGCTTCGACCGCCCGTCAGGTCATCGTGCAGCGGATGCGCGATGTGGAGGACGAGGCGATCCTCGGCGACTTCCGCGGCCGCGAGGGCGACATCGTCGCGGGCGTCATCCAGCAGTCCGGCGACCCGCGTAACGTGCACGTCGACTTCGGCACCGTCGAGGGCGTGCTCCCCCTCGCCGAGCAGGTGCCCGGAGAGCGCTACGTGCACGGTGAGCGACTGCGGTGCTACGTGGTGGCGGTGAAGCGCGGATTCAAGGGCCCGTCCATCAACCTGTCCCGGACCCACCCCAATCTGGTGCGCAAGCTCTTCGCCCTCGAGGTGCCGGAGATCGCCGACGGCAGCGTCGAGATCGCCGCGCTCGCTCGTGAGGCGGGCCACCGCAGCAAGATCGCGGTGCACTCGACGGTCCCCGGACTGAATGCCAAGGGCGCCTGCATCGGGCCGATGGGCTCGCGGGTGCGTGCGGTGATGACCGAGCTGCACGGCGAGAAGATCGACATCGTCGACTTCGCCCGCGATCCCCGGGACTTCATCGCCTCGGCACTGTCGCCCTCACGGGTGCAGTCGGTCCAGATCGTCGATGAGAGGGCCCGGGCGGCGCGGGTCGTCGTCCCCGACTTCCAGCTGAGCCTCGCGATCGGCAAGGAAGGGCAGAACGCTCGCCTGGCCGCGAAGCTGACCGGTTGGCGCATCGACATCCGGTCCGACACGGCGCCCGCGGAGCCCGAGGCCGGTGCGGCCCCGTCCGGACCGCCGAGCAGCGGCGCGGACGGGCCTGCCGGTCGGCTGCGCTAGACTTGATGATGGTCGAGCGGAGACGCGACCGTCGTTCCACACCCCCGCCAGTCGCTCATCGCGGCTTGCGCACGTGCGTGGGATGTCGGCAACGCGCCGATCGGTCGCAGTTGTTGCGGGTGGCCGCGATCGTGGAGGACGGCGCCTGGCGCGTCGTACCCAACGAGCGTGGCAGGCATCCGGGCCGAGGGGCCTGGTTGCATCCGTCCGCGGACTGCCTGGATCAGGCGGTACGCCGTCGTGCACTGCAGCGGGCTCTCCCGGTGCCGCGCGACAGCGCCGTCCTCGATGTCGAGGCGTTGCGTGACAGCTGCGTGCCTGCCGCTTGACCATGTTGAAGATGTAGCGACCTGCCGCACCGCGCGGCACGACAAGACCGGAAGCGGGTTTATCGCTATGAGCACCCGATGAGTCCTCAGCAATGAGCATTCACTGACAGACGGTCTGTGCTGCCCCGGATGAACTCCGGCCGCCGCTCGGACCGTCGCAAATCCGAACAGGAGAAGCGTGGCAAAGGTCCGAGTGCACGAGCTCGCCAAAGAGCTCGGGATGCCCAGCAAGGAACTACTCAACTACCTCAAGGAGCAGGGCGAGTTCGTCAAGACCGCCAGCTCCACGATCGAAGCGCCCGTCGTGCGCAAGATCAAGGAAAGCCCGCCTCCGGGTGCCGGCAGCGCCGTGCCCGAGGAGAAGGCTGCCCCCAGCGCCCCGAAGCCCGGTGCCTCCGGTCGTCCCGGCGCCGCGCCCGCAGCGCCGGCCGCTCCCAAGACCCCCGTGACCGAGGCGCCGCAGCAGCCGACCCGGCCGACCGCCGTGCCCGGTGGCACGTCGGCTCGCCCCGGCCCGGCCGCTCCCGCAGCTCCCGCGACACGCAAGGCGCCCGCGCCCGGCCCCACCAAGCCGGCCACGCCGGCTGCTGACGTCCCGGCAGCGCGTACGTCGGAGCCGGCAGCGTCGCCCGCACCCGCGGCCGCCCCGCCCGCACCGGCTCGTCCGGACGTCGAGGCGCCCGCTGCGAGCGCCGGTGGCGCTGGCGGTGCCGTACGGCCGTCGGCTCCTCGTCCGGCCGGTCCGCGCCCGGGTAACAACCCGTTCGCGCCCAGCCAGGGCATGCGCACCGGTGGTCAGGGCGGCGGCAACGCGCGCCCCGGCAACAACCCGTTCGCGCCCAGCCAGGGCATGCCCCGTCCCTCCAGCGCGCGTGGTGCCGGTGGTGCGGCAGGCCCGCGTCCCGGTGGCGCCCCGCGTCCGGCGGCAGCACGCGCCGGCGCACCCGGTGGCGGCCCCGGGGGTGCACGTCCGAACCCCGGCATGATGCCCGATCGTGCCGCTGCAGCTCGTCCGGGTGACCGCCCGGCGCGCGGCGGCGGTCGCGGTGCACCCGGTGCCGGTGGCGGCCCCGCTCGCACCGGCGGTTTCGCCGGTCGTCCGGGCGGCGGCCGTGGACCGGCCCGCGGCGCCGCGCCCGGTGCCTTCGGGCGCGGTAGCGGCAAGGTGCGTGGGCGCAAGTCCAAGCGCGCCAAGCGCCAGGAATTCGAGCAGATGCAGGCGCCCACCATCGGTGGCGTCAGCGTTCCGCACGGCGACGGCAACACCGTCGTGCGCGTGCGCCGCGGTGCGTCCCTGAGCGACTTCGGCGATCGCATCAACGCCAACCCGGCGAGCCTGGTCACGGTGCTGTTCCACCTCGGTGAGATGGCCACGGCGACCCAGTCGCTCGACGAGGACACCTTCATGGCACTCGGTGCCGAACTGGGTTACCAGATCCAGGTCGTCTCGCCCGAGGACGAGGAGAAGGAGCTGTTCGGCGCCTTCAACATCGACCTGGAGGCCGAGGCCGAGGCCGAGACGGACGAGGAACTGCAGGCTCGTCCGCCGGTAGTGACCGTGATGGGTCACGTCGACCACGGTAAGACGCGACTGCTGGACGCCATCCGCAACGCGGAGGTGGCCGAGGGTGAGGCCGGTGGCATCACCCAGCACATCGGTGCCTACCAGGTGCACGCCGAGCACGAGGGCGTGGACCGCGCGATCACCTTCATCGACACCCCCGGTCACGAGGCCTTCACGGCCATGCGTGCCCGAGGTGCGAAGGTGACCGACATCGCGATCCTGGTCGTCGCGGCCGACGACGGCGTCATGCCGCAGACCATCGAGGCGCTCAACCACGCCCAGGCGGCCGACGTACCGATCGTCGTCGCGGTCAACAAGATCGACGTCGAAGGCGCCAACCCGGACAAGGTGCGCCAGCAGCTGACCGAGTACAACCTGATCGCCGAGGAGTACGGCGGCGACACGATGTTCGTCAACGTCTCGGCCAAGCAGGGGCAGAACATCGACGGTCTGCTCGAAGCGGTCCTCTTGACCGCCGACGCTGCGCTCGACCTGCGCGCGAACCCCGACAAGGAAGCTCGCGGTGTCGCGATCGAGGCCAACCTGGACCGCGGACGCGGTGCGGTGGCCACGGTGCTGGTGCAGTCCGGCACGCTCCGCGTCGGTGACTCGATCGTCGCCGGTGTGGCGCACGGCCGGGTCCGCGCCATGCTCGACGAGCACGGCGAGAACCTGACCGAAGCGGGTCCGTCCCGTCCGGTGCTCGTCACCGGTCTGGCAGCGGTCCCACGCGCAGGCGACACGTTCATCGTGGTGCCGGACGACCGCACGGCACGGCAGATCGCCGAGCAGCGTGAGGCCGACGACCGTCGGGCCTCGCTGATCAGGGCTCGCAAGCTGATCAGCCTGGAGGATCTGGACCAGACTCTGGCCCAGGGCAAGGTCGAGACGCTGAACCTCATCCTCAAGGGTGACGGCTCGGGTTCGGTCGAGGCTTTGGAAGATGCGTTGATGCAGATCGACGTGGGCGAAGAGGTCGAGATCCGCATCATCGACCGCGGTGTCGGCGCGATCACGATGAACAACATCAACCTCGCCGTGGCGGCGACCGCCGTCATCATCGGCTTCAACGTGCGGGCCGAGGGCCAGAACGCCGCGTTCGCCGAGAAGGAGGGCGTGGAGATCCGGTACTACTCGGTGATCTACCAGGCCATCGAGGAGATCGAGGCGGCCCTCAAGGGCATGCTCAAGCCGGAGTTCGAGGAAGTGGAGCTGGGCACGGCGGAGATCCGCGAGATCTTCCGCAGTTCCAAGTTCGGCAACATCGCCGGTTCGCTCGTGCGCTCGGGTCTCATGCGACGCGGTTCGAAGGCGCGCATCACGCGGAACGGCGTGGTCATCACCGAGAACCTGGAGATCGCCGGTCTGCGTCGGTTCAAGGACGACGTGACCGAGGTCCGCGACGGGTACGAGTGCGGTATCAACCTGGGGTCGTTCAACGACCTGCAGGATGGTGACCTCATCACGACGTACGAGATGCGCGAGAAGCCGCGTAGCTGACGAACACGCAGCGGAGGTTGGGCCGAGCGAAGCGAGGTCCGGCCGAAGCGAAGTGTGAGGAAGCGGAGCGGAGAAGGCTCAGCTCGTCTTGTGAAGGACGAGTGCGTACATGAACGGCCCGACACCCGCGAGGGTGTCGGGCCGTTCGTCGTGTCGCGGGCGAGAAATACGGTCAGGTCGTGCGCGGCGTGCCGGTCTCGAGACGCGCGATCTTCTCGATCCGGGGGTCTTCGCGTTCGCCGCGCTTCCTCGCGTCGTTGACCAGGGCGCGAGCCAGGCGGATGTCGGATCGCGTGACTGAAGGGGTTTCCGGGCTCATCTGTCCTCCTCGACGTCGTTCTCATTTTCACGCGGGCGATCGACCGTGTCCACGGCGTCCTGCATCAGACCGGTTCGGGCGATGCGTCGCGCCAGTTCGCGGTCCGCGGCGCTGCCGAGGTCGGATTCGATCAGGCTGGCGAGCAGCTCCTTGCCGACGTCGCGGACCTCGGGATCGGGGGAGGACAGGGCGTGGATCGCCCGATCCAGGCGGTGGCTCCACTCCGTGCGGGCCTGCTGGTGCTGGCCCCGCAGCGCGATGAGCGCGGGGATGCCTGCCCCGAGCAGGGCACCGATGAACGCCAGCACGGCCGCGAGCACGTCAGGACCGTTCGTCGCCGGCGACGGTCGCCGCGTGGAGCGCTCGCGTGCCCATGCGTGCAACGTAGCCCCGCCCGGTGACAGATAGCGTGTGCTCCCGTGACGGAGCTGTTGTTGATGATCGCCCCCAGCGCCAACCGGGTGTACGCCGGCGCCGCCCGCGCCCTGGTCGCGGCCGAGGCGCGCATCCTGACCGGGGTGCTGTGCGACCGGGCGGTCGAGGTGGAGCCCGCTGATCTCGCCGGCGTGGAGTATCTGGCGGTGAGCGCCGAGGGTGACGCCGGTGACCTGGTCGACGTGCTCTCCAACCTGTCGGCCAGCGCCGCGCTCTTTGAACGAGAGGGCGAGCTGTTGCGGCCGGTGCCGCTGCGGCGCCGGGAAATCTACCCCAGCGACCTGGTGACGATCCCCAAGTACTCCGGTAAGACCAACGAGCAGTGGACCCGGCTGGTACTCGGTGTCACGGCTGCCGCGACCGCACGGCCGCAGCGCTGGCTGGACGCTTCGCTGGACGTGCTCGACCCGATGTGCGGGCGCGGCACCACGTTGAACCTGGCCCTCTCCCTGGGCTACGACGTCACCGGCGTCGAGATCGACCGCAAGGACCACGAGGCGTACGCGGCGTTCATCAAGACCTGGATGCGCACCCACCGCTACAAGCACACCGTGCAGGAGACCGCCCTGCGCACCGACGGGCGGATGCGCGGTCGGCGGCTGCAGATCGAGATCGCGGCGAGCAAGGAGAGCTTCCGCGCCGGTGAGGTGCAGCGGGTGGAGTACCTCAACACCGACACCCGCGACCTCGATGGCCTCCTGCGGGCGCGCAGCGTCGACGTGGTGGTGGCCGACGCGCCGTACGGCGTGCAGCACGGCTCCCAGGCCGACGAACTGGCCCGCAGCCCACTGGAACTGCTCGACCAGGCGCTGCCGGGGTGGGTGCGGGTGCTGCGCGGCGGGGGAGCGGTCGGCCTGTCCTACAACCGGCACGTCGCCCCCCGGGACGCGCTGGAGCAACTGCTCACCGAGCACGGCCTCGAGGTCCGCACCGGATCGGGGTACGACGACCTGCGGCACCG
Source organism: Allobranchiibius sp. CTAmp26 (assembly GCF_017565405.1). Classification (GTDB taxonomy): domain Bacteria; phylum Actinomycetota; class Actinomycetes; order Actinomycetales; family Dermatophilaceae; genus Allobranchiibius. Next base: position 26,023 of record NZ_JAGEKR010000017.1, on the reverse strand, counting down.
CGTGGACGCCTCCATCGACCGCGACCTGATCGTGGCCCGCAAGGCATAGACCGGTTTGGCGGAACACCGTGTCCCGGTGCGAGAATCGCGCCATGGCCGACCCAGCACGCGCACGCAAGATCGCCGAACGCATCAAGTTCCTGGTGGCCGACTATCTCGAGCATCGGCTGAAGGACGAGCGTCTCGGCTTCCTCACCATCACCGACGTGCGGGTCACCGGTGACCTGCAGCACGCCTCGGTCTTCTACACCTTCCTGGGCACCGACCAGGAGCGCACGGACAGCGAGGCGGCGCTGGAGGACAACCGTGGCCGCATCCGGTCGCACGTCGGCAAGGGGCTCGGCATCCGGCTGACGCCTGCCCTGGAGTTCGTGCCCGACGCCATCCCGGAGGGCGTCGCACAGATCGAGGACGCCCTGCGCGCGGCACGGACGCGCGACGAGGAGCTGGCCGAGAAGAAGCGGCAGGCGAGCTTCGCGGGCGAGGCCGACCCCTACAAGAAGTCGGAGTAGTCGGATCGACGGGCTTCTGCTGGTCGACAAACCGGCCGGCTGGACCAGTCACGACGTCGTCGCGCGGTGCCGGCGCCTCGCGGGCACCCGCCGAGTGGGGCATGCAGGCACCCTGGACCCGATGGCCACCGGGCTGTTGCTCATCGGCATCGGCCGGGCCACGAAGCTGCTGACCTTCCTCGTCGGCTGCGACAAGACGTACACCGCCACCGTCCGCCTCGGTCAGAGCACCGTCACCGACGACGCCGAGGGCGACGTGACCGACGCCCGTGGTGCCCAGGATGTCGACCCGGTCGCCCTGGAGAGTGCCGTCGCTCGGTTGACCGGCGACATCGATCAGGTGCCGAGCAGTGTCAGTGCCATCAAGATCGATGGGGTGCGTTCCTACGCTCGAGTGCGCGGCGGCGAGGAGGTCGCGCTGCGGGCCCGCTCGGTGAGGGTCGCGCGGTTCGACGTACGCGCGCAACGCGTCGCTGCCGTGGATGGTCTGCCCGTCCTGGACGTGGACGTCGAGGTGCAGGTGAGCTCTGGCACCTACGTCCGTGCGCTGGCGCGGGATCTCGGCGCGGACCTGGGGGTCGGCGGGCACCTCACCGCGTTGCGGCGCACGAGGGTGGGGCGCTTCGACGTGGCCGCAGCGGCCGCTCTGCAGGAGCTGACCGCGCTGCGTGAGCAGGGCGGGGTGTTGCCCGTCGTGCCGATGGCACAGGCCGCTCGGGAGCAGTTCGCGGTGCGCGAGCTGACGGGGGAGCAGGAGCGCGATCTGCGGCACGGGAAACGGATCGAGCACGAGGGCGTACGGCAGGAGCCGGTCGCCGGTATCGGCCCGACCGGGGACCTGGTGGCCATCCTCGACGAGTCCGGAGCCTGCACCAGATCCCAGGTGGTCTTCCCTCCTTTGGAACAGGTTTGACGACGCACGTGCGACTCAGTCGCATCTGAGAGGTAGGGTCGCCGGAGTCGATCAATCACTTCGGGAGGCATCACGTGGTCCAGTCCGTCGCAGACCTCTCCGGCGCTGCTCGACCGGGCCGGTTGCGTTCCTTCGCAGCCGAATTCACGCCTGCGGACCGCCGTTCGGTGGCGGGGATGGCGCTCGCCGTCATCGCCCTGCACGTGATCGGCTTCGTCACCCTCTTCGCGGTCATCGCCCCCCATCACTACAAGGTCGGCAGCCAGGGGGTCTTCGGCGTGGGCCTCGGCATCACGGCGTACACCCTCGGCATGCGGCACGCCTTCGACGCCGACCACATCGCCGCGATCGACAACACCACCCGCAAGCTCCTGACCGACGGCAAGCGCCCGTTGAGCGTCGGCTTCTGGTTCTCCCTCGGGCACTCCTCGGTCGTGTTCGGGCTGTGTGTGCTGCTCTCCTTCGGGGTGCGTGCTCTTGCCACCTCGGTCCGCAACGGCGGTTCGAGCCTGCACACCGTCACGGCCATCGTCGGGACATCCGTCTCAGGTCTGTTCCTGTGGCTCATCGCACTGCTCAACATGGTGGCGCTGGTGGGCATCGTGCGCGTCTGGCGTCGTGCCCACGGCGGCGAGCTGGACGAGCAGGCCCTGGAGGAGCACCTGCAGAACCGCGGCTTCTTCAACCGGTTCCTCGGCCGGCTCACCCGCTCGGTCACCCGGCCGACGCAGATGTACCCCATCGGCCTCATCTTCGGCCTCGGTTTCGACACCGCCACCGAGATCAGCTTGCTGGTGCTCGCCGGCGGCGCCGCGATCGCGTTGCCCTGGTACGCCGTGCTGACGCTGCCGGTGCTCTTCACCGCGGGCATGAGCCTGCTGGACGCCGCGGACGGGATCTTCATGGGGAAGGCCTACAAGTGGGCATTCGCCAAGCCGCTGCGCCGCCTCTACTACAACGCGACCGTCACCGGGCTGTCGATCTTCGTCGCCGTCGTGATCGGCAGCATCGAGCTGTGCTCGATCTTCGCCGACCAGCTCAGCATCACCCGTGGGCCGATCGCCGCCATCGGGTCGATCGACCTCAACGGGGTCGGCTTCGTGATCGTCGGCGTGTTCGTGCTGACCTGGCTGCTGGCCGTCGGGGCCTGGTACGCGTTCGGCCTGAACAAACGCGAACTGACCGCGGGCTAGAGTTGCGGCGTGCTGCGCCTGACCGAAACCTCCGACCTGCCGTCGGGATTCGGTCCCAGCGTGGTCACCATCGGCAATTTCGACGGCGTACACCTCGGACACCGCACGCTCCTCGGGGCGGTCGTTCAACGGGCTCGACGCGAGGGGCTCGCCGGGGTGGCGGTCACCTTCGAGCCGCACCCGCTCGCGGTGCTGCATCCGGAGCACGCGCCGGTGCTCGTCAGTTCGCTGCGGGACCGGCTCGTCACGATGGAGCAGATCGGGCTGGACGCGGTGCTGGTCATGCCGTTCACCCTCGAGCTCGCCGCGATGTCGCCCCGCGACTTCGTGCGAACGGTCTTCGTCGACGGGCTGCACGCCCACGCGGTCGTCGTCGGCCGGGACACCCGCTTCGGCGCGCGCAACGAGGGCGACGTCGACACCCTGCGTGAGCTCGGGGCCGAGTTCGGTTTCGAGGTGCAGGTGCAGGAGGACGTCGGCGAAGGCGGCCGATACTCCTCGACCGAGGTCCGCTCGGACCTGGTGGCGGGTGACGTCGCAGCCGCGTCCCGCATCCTCGGGCGACCCCACGCGGTCACCGGCATGGTCGTGCGCGGCGCTCAGCGAGGCCGCGAACTGGGCTACCCCACCGCCAATCTCGCGCAGGACGCGACCGGCTTCGTACCCGCGGACGGGGTGTACGCCGGATGGCTCGTGCGCACCGAGCACGGTGGCGAGCGGCTCCCCGCCGCGATCTCGGTCGGCACGAACCCGACGTTCGACGGCACTCAGCGCACCGTCGAGGCGTACGTGCTCGACCGCACCGACCTGGATCTGTACGACGAGGTGGTCGTCGTGGAGTTCACCGACCGGCTGCGCAGCAACATCCGGTACGACTCGATCGAGCCGTTGATCGAACAGATGGGTCATGACGTGGATCGGGCGCGGGCTTTGTTGACTGGGCAGTAGGGTGGCCCACGCCACACCGGCACCCCCGTCGAACCCATCCGTGGAGCAGCCAGCACATGATCAGCGCGCAGGACGAGAAGTACGACCAGTCCGCCATCGACGGGCGGGCACCGTCGGTCGCCCGACTCTTCCTGGACCGGGTGCAACAGACCCCCTCGGCGCACGCGTACAGCTATCCCTCGGGTGATGACTGGAAGCAGCTGACCTGGGCGCAGGCCGACGAGCGGGTACGCGCCATCGCGGGCGGTCTGGTCGCGGTCGGGGTCCAGCCGGGCGACCGGGTCGCGATCGCGTCCGCCACCCGCGTGGAGTGGGCGCTGGCCGACCTGGGCGTGATGCTCGCCGCGGCGGCCACGACCACGATCTACCCGACCTCCACCCCGGACGACGTCCTCTACATCGTCTCGGACTCCGGCAGCACCGTCGTGATCGCCGAGGACGAGGCCAAGGTGGCCCTGCTCAAGCAGGGGCGCGACGCCATCCCCGACGTGACCAAGGTCGTCGTCATCGACGGCGCGGGCGACGGCGACTGGGTGCTGTCCCTGGCCGATCTGGAGAAGCTCGGCACCGACTACGTGCGCGAGCACGAAGGCGTGCTCGAGGAGCGGGTCGACCAGCTCGGACCGCAGGACCTCGCGACCCTCATCTACACCTCGGGCACGACCGGCAAGCCCAAGGGCGTCCGCCTGCCGCACGACGCGTGGATGTACGAGGTCGCGGCGACCGGGTCGACCGGCCTCCTCACGCCCGATGACCTGCAGTACCTCTGGCTGCCGCTGTCGCACGTCTTCGGCAAGCTGCTGCTGACGCTGCCGATCCAGGTCGGCTTCCCGACTGCGATCGACGGTCGCGTCGACAAGATCGTCGAGAACCTGGCCGTCGTACGACCCACCTGGATGGGCGCCGCGCCGCGCATCTTCGAGAAGGTCTACGGCCGGATCACCACGATGATGGACGACGAGGGTGGCGTGAAGGCCAAGCTCTTCCACTGGGCCAGCGCCAACGGCAAGCAGGTCGCCGAACGCCGCTCGGAGGAGAAGCCGGTCGGCGCGCTGCTCGGTGCGCAGCACCGGCTCGGCGACAAGATCGTGCTCGCCAAGATCCGTGAGCGCTTCGGAGGACGCGTCCGGTTCTTCATCTCCGGGTCGGCCGCGCTCAACTCCGAGGTCGCCAAGTGGTTCGACGCCATGGGCATGCCGGTCCTGGAGGGCTACGGCATGACCGAGACGAGCGCCGCGACCTGCGTGAACCGCCCGTACGCCAACAAGATCGGCACGGTCGGCTGGCCGCTGCCCGGCACCGAGCTGAAGCTGGCCGACGACGGCGAGCTGCTCGTCAAGGGCCCCGGCGTGATGCAGGGCTACCGGGGGCTGGACGAGGCGACGGCCGAGACCCTCAGCGACGGCTGGCTGCACACCGGCGACATCGCCGAGATCCTGCCGAGCGGTCACGTGCGCATCACCGACCGCAAGAAGGACCTCTTCAAGACCTCCAACGGCAAGTACGTCGCGCCTGGCCAGATCGAGGCGACGTTCAAGGGGCTGTGCCCGTACGCCTCCCAGCTGGTGGTGGAGGGTGAGAGCCGCACGTTCGTCTCGGCCCTCATCACCCTCGACGAGGAGGCCATCACGGACTGGGCGAAGAACCACGGGCTGGCGGGTGAGGACTACCGCACGATCGTGACCTCGGACGCGGCGCGCGAGATGGTGCAGAGCTACGTCGACAAGCTCAACGCGGGGTTGAACCGGTGGGAGCAGATCAAGCGCTTCCTCATCCTGGACCACGACCTGACCGTCGAGGACGGCGAGATCACCCCCAGCTTGAAGCTGAAGCGCAAGGTCGTCATCACCAAGTACGGCGAGGACCTGGACGCGCTCTACGCCTGAGCGCCGGACGCGTCGCGGCGCGGCGCCCGGACGGCTCTACCCTGGTGGCATGCCGGGCGCGTCGATCTTCTACGACCTCGAACCACTGCTGGAGCAGGTGAGCAAGCCGATCCAGTACGTGGGCGGGGAGCTCAACTCCACCGTCAAGGACTGGCAGTGCGGCGGGTACGACGCCGACGGCCGCGAGCTGACGGTGCGGTGGGCGCTCATGTACCCCGACGCGTACGAGGTCGGCGTGCCCAACCAGGGCGTGATGATCCTGTACGAGGTGCTCAACGAACGCGCGGACGCCCTCGCCGAGCGCACCTACTCGGTGTGGCCCGACATGGAGGCCGCCATGCGTGCCGCCGAGCTGTCGCAGTTCACCGTCGACGCACACCGCCCGGTCGGCGACTTCGACGTGTTCGGGCTGTCCTTCTCCACCGAGCTCGGCTACACGAACATGCTCACCGCGCTGGACCTCGCCGGGATCCCGCTGCACGCCGCGGACCGCGGTGAGGACGACCCGATCGTCCTGGCCGGCGGGCACGCGGCGTTCAATCCCGAGCCGGTGGCCGACTTCATCGACGCCGCCGTCGTCGGCGACGGCGAGGAGGCGGTCCTGGCGATCACCGACCACATCGCGGCCTGGAAGCGGCAAGGCCGGCCCGGTGGCCGGCGCGAGCTGCTGCTGCGCCTCGCGCGCACCGGCGGCGTCTACGTCCCGGCGTTCTACGACGTGGACTACCTGCCGGACGGACGCATCCAGCGGGTCGCGCCCGCCGCGGACACGGTCGGTGTGCCGTGGCGGGTGTCCAAGCACACCGTGATGGACCTGGACGCCTGGCCGTACCCCAAGCAGCCGCTGGTGCCGCTGGCCGAGTCCGTGCACGAGCGCATGTCGGTGGAGATCTTCCGCGGCTGCACCCGCGGCTGCCGGTTCTGCCAGGCCGGGATGATCACCCGGCCGGTGCGCGAGCGGTCCATCACCGGCATCGGCGAGATGGTCAAGAAGGGCCTGGAGGCGACCGGTTTCGAGGAGGTCGGCCTGCTGTCGCTCTCCTCGGCCGACCACTCCGAGATCGCCGACATCGCCAAGGGGCTCGCCGACCGCTACGAGGGCACCCAGACCGGCCTGTCGCTGCCCTCGACCCGGGTCGACGCGTTCAACATCGACCTGGCGAACGAGCTGACCCGAGGCGGGCGCCGTTCGGGACTGACCTTCGCGCCCGAGGGCGGCTCGGAGCGGATCCGCAAGGTCATCAACAAGATGGTCAGTGAGGACGACCTGATCAAGACGGTCGCCGCGGCGTACGGCGCGGGCTGGCGGCAGGTCAAGCTCTACTTCATGTGCGGGCTGCCCACCGAGACCGACGAGGACGTGCTGCAGATCGCCGACCTTGCCAAGCGGGTCATCGACGTCGGCCGAGAGGTGAGCAGCCGCCGCGACATCCGCTGCACCGTCTCGATCGGTGGTTTCGTACCCAAGCCGCACACCCCGTTCCAGTGGTGCGCGCAGCTCGATCCCGAGCAGACCGACGCTCGTCTGGCCAAGCTGCGGGAGGCGATCCGCTCCGACAAGCGCTATGGCGCGGCGATCGGGATCCGCTACCACGACGGGGAACCGGGCCTGGTCGAAGGACTGCTCTCCCGCGGTGACCGCCGGGTCGGGCGGGTCATCGAAGCCGTCTGGCGCGATGGTGGCCGGTTCGACGGCTGGAGCGAGCACTTCTCGTACGAGCGGTGGATGCGTTGCGCCGAGGCGGCGTTCGACGACACCGGGGTCGACGTCGCGTGGTACACCACCCGGGAACGCACCGAGCACGAGGTACTGCCGTGGGACCACCTGGACTCGGGGCTGGACAAGGACTGGCTCTGGGCCGACTGGCAGGACGCGTTGGACGAGACCGAGGTCGACGACTGCCGGTGGACGCCGTGCTTCGACTGCGGTGTCTGCCCTCAGATGAACACCGACATCCAGGTCGGGCCCACGGGCAAGAAGTTGCTTCCGCTGACAGTTGTCTGAGCAGGGCCTGAAAGCCCCACGCACGCCGCACGGTCGATAAGCTCCGGCGGCGGCATCAGGGCCGCCCCCTCACGAAACGAGCTCATTCAGGATGCCCCGTACCCTTCCCGTCGTCCTGACGGTGTGCGCTTCCCTCCTGCCCGCGACGATCGTCGCGCCCGCGCACGCCGCTCCGGCGATCGTGAACTTCCACGGCTGCAAGAACCTGACCAAGAAGTACCCGCACGGGGTCGGCCGCAAGGGCGCCCGGGACTCCGGGCCCCACGGTGCGCGCAAGAAGCACCCGGTCACCAACTTCTACGTCAACACCGCGCTCTACAACGCCAACAAGCCCTCGGACGCGGACAAGGACGGCGTGGCCTGCGAGCGCTGAGCCGCGAAGCCGCCGCGTGAGGTTGACGGCGTTCACCACCGTTGACGGCGTTCGAACACCGTCAACGAACGCGAACGCCGTCAGGGCGCGCGTGAGTGCCGACTCCGTCACACCGAGCGCGGCGGCTACCGTGGCCTCCCGTGCCACCCCGTCAACGCGTCCCGGAAGGGCCCGCCCCCGACCCGGCCGTCCAGAAGCTGCGCATCCAGTACGCCAAACGTGGGCGACTGAGGTTCTCCTCGACGCGTGACTTCCAGCGAGCGCTGGAGCGGGCGCTGCGACGGGCCGCGGTGCCGATGGCGTTCTCCGCCGGATTCCACCCCCATCCGCGGATCAGCTACGCGAACGCCGCACCCACGGGCACGGCGAGCGAGGCGGAGTACTTCGAGATCCAGTTGCGCGAGCACCGCGATCCCGCGGCGCTGCATCGTGACCTGGACGAGGCGCTCCCGGAGGGGCTGGACGTGGTCGTCGTCCGCGAGGCGGCCGCCGGCGCGCTCGCCGACCTGCTCGAGGCGAGCGACTGGGTGCTGGACTTCGCCGACGTCGATGTCGCGACCCTCGGGGCGGCCACCGACCGACTCCTGGCGAGCGATCGCATCGAGGTGACCCGGATGATGAAGCGCGGGCCGCGCACGTTCGACGTTCGCGAGGCGGTGCTGCACGCGCAGGCCGGACCGGCCGACGGCCCGCCGTACTCGGCCCGACTGGGTCTGCGACTGCGCCACCTCACCCCAGCGGTGCGTCCGGACGACGTCCTCAGCGCTCTCGCCGACGTCGCCGACCTGCGCCCGACGCGGCCGCCGCTGGTCACCCGGTCCCGGCAGGGCCCGCTGCGCGAGGACGGAACCGTCGCCGATCCACTCGCGTCGGCGACCGACGAAGTCGCCGTGACGGACTGAGGCGGCGCGGAACCGGTTGTGAGCAACCCGGCCCAGCAGGGGAGTGCCGGGTTTAGGGTCGGGTGCATTCGCACGGGAAGGACCTGAGCCACCGGCGGCTCTCGCACGAGCGGACCGGCACGGTCTCCGGCCCGCAGGATGGTCATAAGGGGATGGGCATCGACGGATCTCGCGCTGGTGATCGGTGTCGCGACGCGGCACCGCGGATCTCGATCTGCATACCCACCTACCAGGGCGAACGGTTCCTGGCCGAGACCATCCGATCCGCGCTGGCCCAGGACAGCGACGACTTCGAGGTGGTCGTCCTCGACAACGGCAGCACGGACGGCACTGCACAGATCCTGGCCGGGATCGACGACCCGCGGTTGACCGTGCACCGCAACGAGGAGACCGTCGACCTGCCGACCAACTGGCGCCGCGTGATCGAGGTGTCGCGCGGGCGATACGTGAAGCTGTTGTGCGCCGACGACCTGATCCACCACTCGGCGGTGCGTCTGCAGTCGGCGGTGCTGGAGCAATTCCCGGGAGTGAGCCTGGTCGCGAGCAGGCGGGCCCTGATCGATGAGGACGGCCGCGTGCTCGCGCGGCGGATGGGCCTGCGCGGGGTGGCCGGCGCTCAGGACGGGCGGCACGTCGCCCGCCGGACCGTGCTGAGCGGGGGCATCAACCCGGTCGGTGAGCCGGTGGGAGTGATGTTCCGCCGCGCCGACTACGACGCGATCGGTGGCTGGGACGGGTCCCTGCTGCACCCCATGGACCTCGACCTGTGGATCCGGCTGCTGGCGGTGGGCACCTTCTTCGGGCAGCTGGAGGAGCTCGCCGCCTTCCGGGTGAGCACGACCGCGCTGTCCTCGCAGCACTCGCCGCTGCAGTACAGGGAGTACAAGGCGCTGCTGCATCGGATCTGCGCGAACCCCCTCTGGCGGATCCCGGCCACCGACCGGATGATCTGCGCCGTCGTACGCAAGCTGACGTATGAAGCGTGGCCGCTGCGTCAGCGGCTGATGCGCCCCGGCGAGCCCTGGCTGGTGTGACGCACGGGCGCTGCCCGAGGGGCGGTGCGCTCGGTACTGTTGCGCCTCCCACCCGTCGTTCTCGAGAAGAGTGCCCCACATGCAGATCCACGGACCGGTGTTCACCGTGCCCGACGCCCCGGGTTGGGGTGACGCCGTCTGGATCGGCGAGGTCCGCCTGGACGGTGGGGGAGAGCCGACCCGGTCGGAGGGCGCCGTCCATCTGACGGGTGCTGAGGGCTATCACCGCGCCCGCCTGATGGTGCGGCGTACCGGCGCCGTGCTGGGGTTCGTCACGATGGACGTGCGTGACGGCATGGTGGACGCGGGCCAGATGGCCTCCGCGATCGACGAGCTGACCGACGGATCTGGTGTACCGGCCGACGACACCTTCGCGACCCATCCCTTCAGCGTCGTCATTGCCACCCGTGACCGGGCCGACCACCTCAGGGTCGCGCTCACCTCGCTGCAGCAGCAGGTGTACGGCGCCGATTTCGAGGTCGTCGTCGTCGACAACGCACCCAGGGACGACGCCACGCGCGCCGTGGTCGAGGGCATGCACGCCGACCGGATCCGCGTCGTCACCGAGCACCGGCCCGGCACCTCCCGCGCCAGAAACGCAGGCGTCGCCGCCGCTCGCCACGAGTGGATCGCCTTCACCGACGACGACGTCGTCGTCGATCCGTGGTGGTTGCACAACCTGGCACGCGGGTTCGCCCGCGGCGGGGACGACGTCGGATGTGTGAGCGGTCTGGTGCCCACCGGGGAACTGCGCACCGAGTCGCAGGCCTGGTTCGACCGCCGGGTCGGCTGGAGCAAGGTGCTCCTTCCACGGGTCTTCCGAATGACCGCTCCGCCGAGCGACATCCCCTTCTTCCCGTTCCAGGTGGGGCGCTACGGGACGGGCGCGAACTTCGCGACCGCCCGCTCCGTGGTCGCCGACATCGGTGGCTTCGACCCGTACCTGGGCCCGGGGACGCGCAGCAAGGGTGGCGAGGACCTCGACTTCTTCTACCGAGTGATCGCGCGCGGTCGGTCGCTGGTCTACGAACCGGCAGCCTTCGTGTGGCACCGCCACCGCGACACCCCGGACGCCTTGGAGTCGCAGGCCGTGGGGTACGGCCGTGGCCTGTCGGCCTGGGGCGCGAAGTTGCTCCTCAGCCCGGGCGACCTGGGCCAGGGACTGCGTGCGCTCATGCGCCGAGAAGCGCTCACCCTCGCGCCGTTCCGTGCCTACCGCCGACCGTTCGGCGACGACGTGGCACCCAGCGTCCAGGTCGGTGACGGCAGAGACATCGGTTCCGTGGAGCGGCGGGCGTTCCTGTCCGGGCCCACGTCGTACGTCGGGGCGCGGTACTTCCGGCGCTGACCCGACTCGGCGGCCACCGGCCGCGTCCTTCACGATCCCCTCGCTCCCGTGTGAGACAATCGTGATGGTCGTCCGATGCAGCACAACGTGTCGGATGCCCCGTCCTCACCGCAACCAGCGGCGGCGCCAACTTCGCCGGTCCTGTAGCTGCGTCCAAGGACGACGGTCACCTCGGTGCCGCGCTTCGCGCGAGCCGGGCAGGCCGCAACAGCCGACTTTTCGGTCGCGACATCCGCGATCGGCCATACCCGCACCACGCGGGCGTGCGGGCCTTCGGGCCCCCTTGTTGTGGACGCACCGCGTGCTGACGCGAAGGAGGGGCCATGGGCCCCGAGAACGACCAGCAGACCAGTTCCGACACCACGGGCAGCGCCCCGTCGGCCCCGGCGGCGCCACCCGCGTTTGGGTTGCTCTTCCAGGCCCCGGACACGACGGCCCGGGCGCCGCGCATTCCCGACCCGGAGCCGTCGCAGGACGCCGCGAGTTCGGGGTCGCGCGGGTCGTCGGCCGAAGACGGCAACGACGGTTCGGGCAGCCAGGACGCCGACTCCGACGGCGCTCGTCCCCGTCGTCGCGGCGGGCGCGGGCGCAAGAGCAAGGCCGACAGCGCCACCGATGCCGAGCAGAGCTCGGGCGGCAACGACGACGGCGGCGGCCGCAAGACTGCGCCCCGCTCTGCGAAGAAGCAGTCCGGCGGTGACGACTCGGACTCCGGCGACACCACGGCCGACGAGGCGGGCGGATCCGAGGCAGCCGAGGCCGCCGAGGCGAACCCCCAGGGCGACGGTGACGGCCGCCGCCGTACCCGCCGACGCCGCCGCAGCGGATCCGGGAGTGGCGACAGCGAGGACCCGCCCGGCACGGTGACCAAGGTGCGCGAGCCGCGCGCCGGTCGCGACGAGGTCACCGCGATCAAGGGCTCCACCCGCCTGGAGGCCAAGAAGCAGCGCCGCCGCGAAGGCCGCGAGGCCGGTCGCCGTCGTACCGTCATCACCGAGGCCGAGTTCCTGGCCCGTCGCGAGAGCGTCGACCGGGTCATGGTGGTCCGCGAGCGTGAGGGTCGCACCCAGATCGGTGTCCTCGAGGACGGTGTCCTGGTCGAGCACTACGTCTCCCGCGATTCCCAGCAGTCCTCGATGGCGGGCAACATCTACCTCGGCCGCGTGCAGAACGTGCTGCCGAGCATGGAGGCCGCGTTCGTCGACGTGGGCCGCGGCCGCAACGCCGTGCTCTACGCCGGTGAGGTCAACTGGGATGCCGCCGGCCTGGAGAACGGGCAGGCCAAGCGCATCGAGAACGCCCTGAAGTCGGGCGAGACGGTCCTGGCCCAGGTCACCAAGGACCCCATCGGCCACAAGGGTGCCCGGCTCACCTCGCAGATCTCCCTGCCCGGCCGCTTCCTGGTCTACGTGCCCGGTCACGCGATGACCGGCATCTCCCGCAAGCTGCCCGACACCGAGCGTGCCCGGCTGAAGAAGATCCTCAAGGAGGTCGTGCCCGCGGACGCCGGTGTGATCGTGCGGACCGCCGCCGAAGGCGCCAGCGAAGAGGACCTGAAGGCCGACGTCGAGCGGTTGCAGAGCACCTGGGACAAGATCCAGGCCGATGCCAAGACCGGTCACGCCCCGTCGCTCCTGCACGGCGAGCCCGACCTGGCGCTGCGGGTGATCCGCGATGTCTTCAACGAGGACTTCACCAAGCTCGTCATCTCCGGTGACCGGGCGTGGGAGCAGGTGGACGGTTACCTGCAGGCCGTCGCGCCCGATCTGGCCGGCCGGCTCGAGAAGTGGACCGGCGAGCAGGACCTCTTCACGGTGCACCGGGTCGACGAGCAGCTCGCCAAGGCGATGGACCGCAAGGTCTGGCTGCCGTCCGGCGGTTCGCTGGTCATCGACCGCACCGAGGCGATGACCGTCGTCGACGTGAACACCGGCAAGTTCGTCGGCTCCGGGGGCAACCTGGAGGAGACGGTCACCAAGAACAACATCGAGGCCGCGGAGGAGATCGTGCGCCAGCTGCGGCTGCGCGACATCGGCGGCATCATCGTGGTCGACTTCATCGACATGGTCCTGGAGTCCAACCGGGACCTGGTCGTCCGCCGGCTGCTGGAGTGCCTGGGCCGCGACCGGACCAAGCACCAGGTCGCCGAGGTGACCTCCCTCGGGCTCGTGCAGATGACCCGCAAGCGGGTCGGCTCCGGCCTGATCGAGGTCTTCTCCGAGGAGTGCACCGCCTGCGGTGGCCGCGGGATCATCGTGCACGACCACCCGGTCGACAAGGGTGGGGACACCTCGGGCAACAACAGCGGCGGTTCGAGCAACAACAACGGCAACGGCAGCAACAACGGAAACGGCAACAGCGGCAATGGCAACGGGGGCCGTGGACGGCGGGGCAAGAGCCGCTCCGAGGCCCCGGCGGCACCGCAGCAGCAGCCCGCTCCGACCGGCCCGTCGGCCGCGCAGATCGCCGCTGCTGCCCACGCCGCGGCGCTGAGCGCGGGGGAGAAGGCAGGCGACGCGGCTCAGGAGTCGATCGATGCCGTGCACGACGACGTACGCCGGGTCGAGACCGCGGCCGGCCCCGCACCCCAGGCCGAACCGGCTCCCGAGCAGCCGGCCACCGTGGTGGCTGCCGAAGCGCCGGCGACCGCCGTCGCCGAGCCCGCACCGGTGGAGGCGCCCGCGGTTGTCGCCGCCCCGCCGGCTCGTCGCAAGCGCAAGCGGGTCGTGGCACCCGCAGGTCCCCCTACGGCCGGGGACACCGCGAATTTGGAAGCCGCCAGCACCGACCAGTAGAATCAAAGGCTGGCGCACCCACCGTTTCGACGTCCTGCACCGCAGGGTCGCTGTCGGCCGGTCATACCAGAGCGAGTGCGCCTCAACGAAAGGCAGTTCCGACGTGTACGCGATTGTTCGCGCAGGCGGTCGCCAGGAGAAGGTCTCCGTGGGCGACGTCCTCATCATCGACAAGGTCTCCGTGGAGGCCGGTCAGAGCATCGACCTGAAGCCGCTGCTCCTGGTGGACGGCGAGACCGTGACCAGTGACGCCGCCAAGCTGGCGAAGGTCACCGTGAAGGCCGAAGTGGTGAAGGCGGCCAAGGGGCCGAAGATCACCATCATCAAGTACAAGAACAAGACCGGTTACCGCAAGCGTCAGGGCCACCGTCAGCCGCTGACGCAGGTCAAGGTCACCGAGATCAATTCTTGAGCTCAGTCTGACCGACTGATCGTCTCTCCCCTCCACACGTAAGGCTTCAGACATGGCACACAAGAAGGGCGCGTCGTCCTCCAAGAACGGCCGCGATTCCAATGCACAGCGACTCGGCGTGAAGCGCTTCGGCGGTCAGGTCGTCAGTGCCGGCGAGATCATCGTCCGCCAGCGCGGCACCCACTTCCACCCCGGTGTGAACGTCGGCCGCGGCAAGGACGACACCTTGTTCGCGCTCGTTCCCGGCGCCGTGAAGTTCGGGCAGAAGGGCGGCCGCAAGACCGTCAACATCATCGACGCGCAGCTGGCGGACGTCTCCGCCTGAGGCGTTCAGCCACGTTGTGACGGGGGCGGGTCCGGGTCGGACCCGCCCCCGATTTTTCTTTGAAGGAGTACCTCCGTGGCCACTAATTTCGTCGATCGCGTGCACCTGCACGTCGGTGCCGGCAGTGGTGGGCACGGTGTCGCGTCGGTGCACCGCGAGAAGTTCAAGCCGCTCGGGGGACCGGACGGAGGCAACGGCGGGCGAGGCGGCGACGTCGTCCTCGAGGTCGACCCTCAGTCGACGACCCTGCTGGAGTACCACCGCAGCCCGCACCGCGTGGCCGGCAACGGTCGCCCCGGAGCGGGCGACGAGCGCAACGGCGCCGACGGTGCGGACCTGGTGCTGCCGGTCCCCGAGGGCACGGTCGTGACCGACGGCACCGGCACGGTGCTCGCCGACCTGGTCGGAATGGGCACCCGCTACATCGTCGCCCGAGGCGGTCGCGGCGGCCTGGGCAACAAGTCGCTGGCCTCGCCGCGTCGCAAGGCGCCGGGATTCGCCCTGCTCGGTGAGCCGGGCGACGCGTTGGACATCGTGCTGGAGCTCAAGTCGCTCGCCGATGTCGCGCTCATCGGCTTCCCGTCGGCCGGCAAGTCCAGCCTGGTGTCGGTGATGTCCGCCGCCAGACCGAAGATCGCCGACTACCCCTTCACCACCCTGGTGCCGAACCTCGGCGTGGTGACCGCGGGGTCGCTGCGCTACACGATCGCCGACGTCCCGGGTCTGATCCCCGGCGCGAGCCAGGGCAAGGGCCTCGGGCTGGAGTTCCTGCGCCACGTCGAGCGCTGCTCGGTACTCGCGCACGTCATCGACTGCGCCACGTTGGAGCCGGGCCGGGACCCGATGTCCGACCTGGAGGCCATCGAGCACGAGCTGTCCGAGTACGTCGCGGACGACTCGCTCGGCGGCCGGCCGCTGTCCGAGCGCACCCGCATCGTGATCCTCAACAAGGCCGACGTGCCCGACGCGCAGGAGCTCGCCGAGATGGTGCGCGCGGACCTGGAGGCGCGCGGACTGCAGGTCTTCGTCGTCTCGGCCGTCGCGCACACCGGCCTGCGGGAGCTGAGCTTCGCGCTGGCCGCGCACGTGCAGGAAGCCCGCACGGAGGCCGCCGAGGTCGTGCCGCAGCGGATCGTGCTGCGGCCCAGGGCCGTCGACGATTCCGGTTTCGAGGTGCGCCGGGAGAACACCCCCGACGGCGAGCTCTTCCGGATCGTGGGCGATCGGCCGACGCGGTGGGTGCGGCAGACGGACTTCGCCAACGACGAGGCCGTGGGCTACCTCGCCGACCGCCTCGCGCGGCTCGGGGTCGAGGAAGCGCTCTTCAAGGCCGGCGCCGTACCCGGGTCGACCGTCCTGATCGGGCCGGCCGACAACGCCGTGGTCTTCGACTGGGAGCCGACGATGGCCTCGGGCGCGGAGCTGCTGGGGGCGCGCGGCACCGACCTGCGCCTGGACGAGCCGCAGCGTCCGACCCGCGCGGAGCGACGCGACCAGTTCCACGCCCGCAAGGACGGTCAGCGCGAGGCCCGTGAGGACCTCGCCGCCGAAAGACGCGCCGAGGTGTGGACCCACCGCGACCCGGTCGAGGTGACCGAGTCGGCGGATCCCGACGACGATGCCGGCTGAGGACGAGCAGGGACTGCGCCAGCAGCTCGCCGGCGCCTCACCCCTGGTCGTCAAGGTCGGTTCCAGCTCACTGACCGATGCCCGCGGACGACTCGACCTCGCCGCGCTGACCGCCTTGGTGGACGCCCTCGCCGCGCATCGCGCGGAAGGGCACGCGGTCGTGCTGGTCTCCTCCGGCGCGATCGCTGCCGGAATGGCGCCGCTGGACCTGCCCCGGCGACCGACCGACCTGCCGACCCAGCAGGCGGCGGCCAGCGTCGGGCAGGGGGTGCTGCTCGCGGCGTACACCGCGGCCTTCGCCGCGCACGGCCTGGTCGTCGGCCAGGTGCTGCTGACCGCGGACGACGTCACCCGGCGGGGCCACTACCTCAACGCCCGGCACACCCTCGAACGACTGCTGTCGATGGGCGTCGTCCCGGTCGTCAACGAGAACGACACCGTCGCGACCCACGAGATCCGGTTCGGCGACAACGACCGGCTCGCCGCCCTGGTCGCCCAGCTCATCGACGCGCACGGCCTGCTGCTGCTCTCGGACGTCGACGCCCTGTACGACGGGCCGCCGTCGCGTCCCGGCAGCGCGCGCGTGTCGTTCGTCCCGACGGTCGACGCGCTGCAGGACGTGCAGATCGGCGGATCGGCGTCGGGGGTGGGCACCGG
The DNA here is from genome assembly GCF_017565405.1 of Allobranchiibius sp. CTAmp26. Lineage (GTDB taxonomy): Bacteria > Actinomycetota > Actinomycetes > Actinomycetales > Dermatophilaceae > Allobranchiibius. Next base: position 9,091 of record NZ_JAGEKR010000017.1, on the reverse strand, counting down.
CGGCATGGTGACCAAGGTGGAGGCGGCCGCGATCGCCACCTCGGCCGGTGTGCCGACGCTGCTCACCGCCGCGGGTCACGCCGATGTCGCTCTCTCGGCGGGCGACGTGGGCACGGTCTTCGCACCGACCCGCGGGCGGGGCCGCGCCCGGCGGATCTGGCTGGAGCACGCGACGGCGCCGCAGGGTCGGCTGGTGCTCGACGACGGAGCGGTCGCGGCGGTGACCCAGCGTCGTACGTCGTTGCTGCCCGCCGGGATCCGCGCGGTGGAGGGAACCTTCAGCACCGGTGACGCCGTTGACGTCGTGGACCCCTCCGGTGGGGTGGTGGCGCGGGGACTGGTGAACTACGGCTCGCACGAGCTGCCTGCTCTGCTGGGCCGGGGCACCAAGGAGCTCGCCCGCGAGCTCGGACCGGCGTACGAACGTGAAGTCATCCATCGCGACGATCTCGTGGTGCTGAGCAGGAGGCGTCGATGAGTGGCACCGATCCGTGGTCGGCACGCCCCGATCTGCCGCCCGGCGAGAAGCCGCCGGCCGAGGACGACGCATCCCGGGAGTGGTGGGATGACCCGCGGATGCCCTGGACCGGCAAACCAGGCAAGAAGGACCTCTGGTGCTGGGCGTGCGTCGCCCTGCTGGGGATCTACGGCCTCGCCACCTTGCCGTTGCGGGCCTGGCTGCTCGGGCTCAACACCTACGCGCTCGCCGCGTTCAGCGGATCCAACATCGCGATGGTCGACATCGGCGCCCGGTTGCGCACCGGTCACGAGCCCTACTGGTGGGCCGGCCTGCTCATGGCCGCGCTGACCTCGATCAAGTTCGACTGGATCTTCTGGTGGGCCGGGCGCCTGTGGGGTCACGGCATCATCGAGGTCGTCGCCGGGCGGTCGCGCTGGGCGGCGCGGACCGCGGCCATCGCCGAGCGGCTGGCGAAGCGGTTCGGCGGACCGGCGGTGTTCCTCGTCTGGTTCGTGCCCTTCCTCCCGTCGGCCATCGTCAACGCATTCGTGGGCGACGTGGGCATGCGACTGCGCAAGTTCCTGCTGATCGACTTCGCGGCGGCGGTGGTCTACCGGGGGATCTGGATGTACGCCGGGTACCGCATCGGCGCTCCTGCCAAGGACTTCGTGCACACGTTGTCGCGCTACAGCAACTATCTGACCTACGCGACCATCGCGATCGTCGTGATCGGCACGGTCGTGCGCAGCCGCCGCGGACGGGTCAGCCCGACCTGAGATGCGCCGGTGGACGGGCGCCACCGTCACTAGAATCGCGGGATGACGACCACGCACGCGAGCACCGCGGATGCCCGGGTACGCGCCGCGGGGGAGCGCGCGCACACCGCGAGCCGCCGACTCGCGCTGCTGTCCCGCGCCGAGAAGGACGCAGCACTCCTCGCGCTGGCCGACACCGTCGCGGCCGCCACCGAGGACGTCGTCCGCGCGAATGCATCCGACCTGCGGCGCGGTGCCGAGGGCGGTATGTCGCAGAGCCTGCAGGACCGCCTCCGGCTGACGCCCGAGCGGGTCGAGGGCATCGCTCAGGCGCTGCGCGACCTGGCCGGTCTGGCCGACCCGGTGGGCGAGGTCGTCCGCGGCTCCACCCTGGCGAACGGCCTGCAGATCCGGCAGGTGCGGGTGCCGATGGGGGTCGTCGGAATGATCTACGAGGCCCGCCCCAACGTGACCGTCGACGCAGCCGGGCTGGGTCTCAAGAGCGGTAACGCGATGATCCTGCGCGGTGGATCCGCCGCGGCGGACAGCAACGCGGTGCTGGTGGAGACGATGCGCCGGGCGCTGCAGGAGCGTGACCTGCCCGCCGACGCCGTGCAATTGCTCACCGGCGGCCGTGACGAGGTCACGGCCCTCATCACGGCGCGCGGGTTGGTCGACCTGGTGATCCCCCGCGGCGGGGCCGACCTGATCCAGACCGTCGTCCTCGGCGCGACGGTGCCGGTCATCGAGACGGGCATCGGCAACTGTCACGTCTACGTCGATGCCGGCGCCGACCCGGTGATGGCCCGCGACATCGCGCTCAACGCGAAGACTCAGCGGCCCAGCGTGTGCAACGCCGCCGAGTCGCTCCTCGTGCATCGCGACGCGGCCGACGCCGTGCTGCCCGGACTCCTGACCGACCTGCATGACGCGGGCGTGGTCCTCGACCTCGACCCGCGAGCCGCGGCGTACGCCGATCGGGCCGGCACGCCGTACCGGCCCGTCACCGATCAGGCCTGGGCCGCGGAGTTCCACGGGTTGGAGATGAGCGTGGGGGTGGTCGACTCGCTCGAGGCGGCGATCGCGCACATCGACCGGTTCGGCACCGGCCACACCGAGGTCATCGTCACCGAGGACCGGGCCCGCGGGCGGCAGTTCGTGGCCCAGGTGGACGCCGCCGTGGTGATGGTGAACGCCTCGAGCCGGTTCACCGACGGCGGCGAATTCGGCTTCGGCGCCGAGATCGGCATCTCCACCCAGAAGCTGCATGCCCGCGGACCGATGGCGCTGCAGGAGCTGACCAGCACCAAGTGGGTCGTCGAGGGCGACGGGCAGATCCGCCGCTAGCGCTGGGCCAGCTGCTGCTGCACCCAGGTGTAGGAATCCTTGGGCGTGCGTTGCTGGGAGTCGAAGTCGGTGTGGACGAGGCCGAAGCGTTGGCCGTATCCCTCGGCCCACTCGAAGTTGTCCAGCAGTGACCAGGTGAAGTATCCGCGGACGTCGACGCCCGAGTCGATGGCGGCACGCACCGCGCCGAGATGATCGGCCAGGTAGTCGATGCGCGATGCGTCATGGACGGAGCCGTCCGCGTCGACCGTGTCGGGGGAGGAACAGCCGTTCTCGGTGATGTAGATCGGCGGGAGCCGATCGCCGTACCGGTCCTTGAAGGTCACCAGGATCTCGCGCAGGCCGTCGGGGACGACGGACCACCCGAAGCCGGTCGTGGGGTAACCCTGTGCGTGGCCGACCTGGAACGGCAGGTCGTCCGGCAGCGACTCGAACGCGGATGCGTGCGGGATCGTGCCGGGCGCGCCGACGACCGCGGGCTGGTAGTAGTTGATGCCGTAGAAGTCCAGAGGCGTGCTGATGACCGACAGGTCCTCCTGCACCGGACCCGGCATGAGGTCGGCGAAGCCTTCCGGGTAGGTGCCGGTCAGGACGGGATCGGCGAAGACCCAGTTGTAGATCGTGTCGTACAGAGCTGCCGCGGTCTTGTCCTCCGTGGCATCGGACGCGGCCCAGGTGGGCGCGTGGTTCGAGGCGATGCCGATGGTGGACGCCCCCGCGGCTCGCAGCGCCTGGGTGGCGAGACCGTGTCCGAGGAGCTGATGGTGGGCGACCGGCAGCGCGTCGAAGCCAAGGCGCAGGCCCGGGGCGTGGACGCCGAGCGCGTGACCCAGCAGGGTGACGATGACGGGCTCGTTCACCGGCATCCACATGGACACCCGATCGCCGAGCCGTTCACCGACGACCGTCGCGTAGTCGCCGAGTCGGGTCGCCGTCTCGCGGGACTGCCAGCCCCCGGCGTCCTGCAGGGGTTGCGGCAGATCCCAGTGGAACAAGGTCGCCGCGGGCTCTATCCCGGCGGCGAGGAGCTCATCGACCAGGCGGTCGTAGAAGTCGAGGCCGGCCTGGTTCGGCGCGCCCTTCCCGGTGGGCTGGATGCGCGGCCACGCGATGGAGAACCGGTAGGCGTCCAGGCCGAGGCGTCGCAGGAGCTCGACGTCCTCGCCGTGGCGGTGGTAGTGGTCGCAGGCGACCTCGCCGGTCTCGCCGTTCTTGATGTGCCCCGGCTCGGCGCAGAAGCGGTCCCAGATCGACGTGCCGCGGCCACCTTCGGTGGTGCCGCCCTCGATCTGGTAGGACGCGGTCGCGGCACCGTAGCGGAAGCCGTCCGGCAGCTGCGGGAACGCAGGCATGTGATCTAGCCCTTCGTGCGGCGGGGAACGGACACCTCGACCCTCACACCGGACCCCTCCGCAGGACCTCGGCTAGAGCCCGGCCGACGGGCGCGTGGTCGGTCTGTTGGACGGTAGCGACTCGCCGGCCGGGTCGGGGCCGACCGGAGGCCCGCCCAGCTCGTCGTTGAGCGAGTCGTAGGCGATGTAGTACGTCGGTCGGCCCTGCAGGCTCATGTGGATGCGGCCGACGTACTCGCCCAGGATGCCCAGACACAGCAGCTGCAGGCCGGCGAAACCGGCGACGATGACCACGGTTGAGGGCCACCCGGACACGGCGTCGCCCTCCAGCTTGCGGATCACCGCGAGGATCAGCATCGCGAAGGCGAGCACGAAGCCGCCGAGCCCGAACCACGTGGCGAACCGCAGCGGGGCCTGGGAGAAACCGGTGATCGAGTCCGCGGTCAACCGCAGCATCTTGGCCAACGGGTACTTCGAGCTGCCGGCCGCGCGCTCGTCGCGGCGGTAGCCGACCGACGCCGACGGGAACCCCAACGTCGGCACCGCCAGGCGGATGACGCGGCCGTGCGCGGGGAGCGCGTTCACCGCGTCCACCGTGGCACGCGACATCATCCGGAAGTCCCCGGCGTCCACCGGTGCGTCCACACCGGAGATGCGCCGCATGGTCGTGTAGAAGAGCTTGGCCGTGCCGCGCTTAAACGCGGTGTCGGTGCTGCGGTCGGTGCGCACCCCGTAGATGACGTCGACCCGGTCGCGGCGTCCGACCTCCAGCATCTCGGCGATGACCTCGGGCGGATCCTGCAGGTCGGCGTCGATGGTGACCATCCAGTCGCCCCGGGCCTCGACCAGCCCGGCGGAGATGGCGGCCTGGTGACCGGAGTTCGTACGCAGCCGCAGCACCCGCAGCTGCGGCCAGTTCCGCTTGAAGCGCTGCAGCGTCGCGGCGGTCAGATCGCTGGATCCGTCGTCGACGGCGACCACTTCGTACGTCGCGCCGATCCGGTCCAGCACGGGCCGGAGCCTGTCGACGAAGAGCGGGAGCACCGCTTCCTCGTTGAACATCGGGACGACGACGGACAGCTCTACTCTCATGGCACGGTCAGCGTAACCGGCGCGGCTGCGGGAATGCTGAGCCAACCGGCTAGGCTGCGCCTATGAAATCCTCGCTCGTCTCCTTCGCGACGGACGACTCCGTGCCCGCGCTCAAAGAGCACGTACTGCCGATGGCGCACCTGGCATACGGCGTCATCGCGTTCAGTGTCTTCCTGCTGCTCCTCGCGGTGCTGTGGTCCTTCCGCAACACCGCCGGCAAGCCGCGCTCGCAGGCCGGCCGGAAGACCGACCACTGACCATCCGGCTCGGGGTGATGGGCGGCACGTTCGACCCCATCCACCATGGCCACCTGGTCGCCGCCAGCGAGGTCCAGACACTGCTCGGACTGGACGAGGTGGTCTTCGTGCCCACCGGTCAGCCCTGGCAGAAGGCCAAGCAGCGGGTCACGCCCGCTGAGCACCGGTATCTGATGACGGTGATCGCGACGGCGTCCAATCCCAGGTTCAGCGTCAGCCGGGTCGACATCGACCGAGAGGGCCCGACCTACACCCTGGACACTCTCAAGGACCTGCAGCTCCAGCGCCCGGATGCCGAACTGTTCTTCATCACCGGCGCGGACGCACTCTCGCAGATCCTGTCCTGGCGCGGGGTGGACCAGATGTGGGACATGGCCCAGTTCATCGGAGTCACCCGCCCGGGCCACCTGCTCTCGGATGCCGGTCTGCCGCGGGAACGGGTGATCCTGAAGGAGATCCCGGCCATGGCCATCAGTTCCACCGACTGTCGGCGACGGGTGCAGTCGGGTCAACCCGTCTGGTACCTGGTGCCCGACGGAGTCGTGCAGTACATCGGGAAATACAACCTCTACCGGCCAGGTGCCGGTGAGATCAGGGAGGACTGAGTGGCTGCCACGCAGCAGGCCGTCGATCTGGCCAGGGCCGCCGCCGCGGCCGCGGACGACAAGCTCGCGACCTCGGTCATCGCGATCGACGTGAGCGACCAGCTGGCCCTCACCGACATCTTCGTCGTGGCTGCGGCCGGTAACGAACGACAGATCGCCGCCATCGTCGACGGCGTGCTCGAACGCCTGCACACCCTCGGCGTCAAGCCGATCCGGCGCGAGGGCCAGCGGGAGGACCGCTGGGTGCTGCTGGACTTCGGCGACATCGTCGTCCACGTGCAGCACGAGGAGGAGCGCGACTTCTACGCGCTCGACCGACTCTGGCGTGACTGTCCGGTGATCGAGCTCGGCGCATGAGCACGACCGTCGGTGGGGAGTCCACGGACTCCCGGGCGGCGGACGAGGTCCCACCCCGCCGCATCATCGTGCTGCGGCACGGGCAGACCACCTTCAACGCGGCCGGTATCTGGCAGGGCCGCCTCGATGCTCCGCTGTCCGATCTCGGACGCCGGCAGGCGCAGGACGCCGCGGCCGCACTCACGTCGTACGGCATCGACGTCATCTACACCTCGGACCTCTCACGGGCTCTCGACACCGCGCGAGCCCTGGGGGCAGCGGTCGGGGTCGAACCACTGTGCGACGCCCGGTTGCGCGAGATCGACGTCGGCGAGTGGGCGGGCATGACGACCACCGAGGTCACCGAGCAGTTCCCCGACGAGCAGGCGGCGATCACCGCCGGCGACGACCTGCGACGCGGGCGCACGGGCGAGTCCGTCGCCCACGTGGCGACGCGTGTCGACGCCTTCATTGACGAGGTCGTTTCGAAGCTCGGACCCGGCGTCACCATGGCCGTCGTCTCGCACGGTGTCACCGGACGCGCGCTGGCCGCGGAGCTGGCGGGGATGGAGCAGGGCGTGGCCTGGCACTGCCTGGGCGGGCTCTTCAACTGTCACTGGGCCCAATTGGTCGAGCACCGCTCCGGATGGCGTATCGAGCGATGGAACGTCGACCGTTGAGCGACCGGACCAGCAAGTCCCGCAAGCACTTCACCCCGCAGCGGCTGAACCGGCTGCTGAACCTGTGGCCTCCGATGCTGGGAGCCGGCATCCGGGTGCAGGAGATCAACGACGACTGGACCCGGGCGCGGGTGAAGCTCGTCCTGACCCGGATCAACCGCAATCAGCACGGGACGGCGTTCGGTGGCTCGATCGGCGCCATGACCGACGCGTTCTACGCGCTGCTGCTCATGCACCAGCTGGGCAAGGACTACAAGGTCTGGGACCAGGCGGCGCAGCTGGAGTACGTCTCACCGGGCACCGGGACGATCTACGGCGTCTTCGAGGTGCCGACCGCGGTGGCCGCGCAGATCCGTGAGCGCTGCGACGCGGGGGAGAAGGTGCTGCACTGGTTCGAGCTCGACCTCACGCTCGCGGACGGCACCGTCGTCGCCCGCGCTCGCCGGCAGGTCTATGCCCGCAAGAAGCGCGAGGCGATGCAGCGGGACGCGCCAGACGGCGCTGGATCGGCTTGATACCACGCCGATTTGGCTGCCGCTGGAGCGCCGGATAGAGTGTGCCGGTCGTCCACCGCGGTGGACTACGGGGCTGTGGCGCAGTTGGTAGCGCACTTCCATGGCATGGAAGGGGTCAGGGGTTCGAATCCCCTCAGCTCCACTTCACATACGAGAAGTCCCGGACCAGATGGTCCGGGACTTCTCGCATTCGGTCGGCTATTCGCCCTCATGCACCTCGTAGACGTCGTCGGCGACCAGGCCGTGGGCCTCGCGGTGCACGGTGGACGCCGCCTCGGCCGACGGGGCGTCGACGAGGCAGAAGATCTTGCCCTGCTTCTCATCGACCCAGTAGCGCAGGTACTTCACATCGTGCTCGTCCTGCGTCGCGAGATCCGCGGCGTGGGCCTTCTGCACGTCCTCGACGCTCACGCCCCCGTCGATCGAGTGGACATCCATGAATCGTGGCATCGGTGACTCCTTGAGCTGGTTCCGGAATCTCCAACGTACGTCGGCGTGGCACCCCGTTCACCTGTCCAACAGGACAGGTGGGCCTGGCCCTATCGAGGGTCGGAGTAGGTGCCGGGGCTGTTCGGGGTGGCGGTGAAGGCCTCCGGGCGCTGCTGCGAGGCGTCGGCCAGCGCGCCGCGCACGCCGGCGACGTCGAGGTCGGTGGTGTAGACCGGGCTGCCCGGCTGTTGGCGCCATGACTCGGCGATCGTGCCCGCGTCCACCGGGTCGAAGCCGAGTGCGTCGACCAGTTCGAGGACGACCTTCTTGGCGCTCGCGTCGTCGCCGGCGACCGGGAGGGCGATGCGGCCGTCGCTGCCCTGCGGCTGCCCCTTCTCGTGCAGGTGTGCTGCGTAGATGTTGTTGAAGGCCTTGATCACAGGGTGGCCGATACGGCCCTCGACCCACGCGCTCTCGACGGTGCCGTCCTCGAGGTCGGCGATGCGGCCGTCCCGCTCACGGGGGTAGTAGTTGCCCGTGTCGACGACCACGACGTCGCCAGGGACATCGGCGAAGAGGCCGCTCGGCAGCGCCTCGACCTTGGCCTGGGGAATGGTGACGACGATCAGGTCCTTGTCACGCACGGCGTCCTGCACGGTGACGGCGCTCGCTCCGGTCTCGGAGGCCAACTCCTGCAGCGTCTGTGGTCCGCGTGAGTTGGCGACCTGCACCTCGTGCCCCAGCGGCACGAGGCCGCGCACGAGGGCGCCGCCGATGTTGCCTGCTCCGATGATCCCGATCCGCATGGTGCGACCTTCCGGTTGATGTTCGGTGTCAAACGAACATAACACCCGTGCGGTCGATAGTCGACAGTCGTCGAACATGAGAGGCTGTGACCATGGCGAGTAGGAATTCGGCGCCCCTCACACACCCCGACCAGCAGGACATCGACCTGTCCCGCGTAATGGCCGCGTTGAGCGACCCCGTGCGGCTGGGCATCGTCTCGGCGCTGGACGGCATCGACCGCGGGGTGCCCTGCTGTTCGCTGGAGCTGCCCGTCGGCAAGTCCACCGCCAGCCATCACTTCCGCGTACTGCGCGAGGCCGGCGTCCTCCTGCAGTCCGACGAGGGCACCCGCAGGATGAACCAGGTGCGCCGCGCCGATCTGGACGCGCGCTTCCCCGGGCTGCTCGATCTGGCGCTCGCACACGGCCGCGAGGCTCCCGTGCAGGTGCGCTGAAAACGCCTCGGGCACACAGCGAT
>NZ_JAGEKR010000016.1 GCF_017565405.1 Allobranchiibius sp. CTAmp26 | reverse complement strand
CGGCCCCAAACGCACGCCCCCGACCCGCGTACCAGCTGCGTTTCGGCCCGCTCGTCCCCAAACGGCCACCTCGACCCGCGTGTCAGCTGCGTTTCGGCCCGCTCGTCCCCAAACGGCCACCTCGACCCGCGTGTCAGCTGCGTTTCGGCCCGCTCGTCCCCTAACGGCCACCCCGACCCGCGCCCACGCTGCGTTTCGGCCCGCTCGGCCCCAAACGCACGCCCTCGACCCGCGTATCAGCTGCGTTTCGGCCCGCTCGTCCCCGAACGTCCGACTGAGAACCTCGGCGGATGAAGGACGTCGTGGAGTGAAACCGGGGTCCCCGCGAAGTATCGGAGGAGCGAAGCGGGGGAGAACTTCGTGGGGTGGTCTTCGTGGGGTGACTAGAACCAGATGGAGATCTCGCGGGCGGCGGACTCCGGTGAGTCCGAGCCGTGCACGATGTTGGCCTGCACCTTCTCGCCCCAGTCGCGTCCGAGGTCGCCGCGGATGGTGCCGGGCAGTGCCTTCGTCGGGTCGGTGGCGCCGGCGAGGGCGCGGAACCCCTCGATGCAGCGCTGCCCCTCGACCACGACGAACGTCGCGGGCCCCGAGGACATGAAGTCCACCAGCGGCTCGTAGAACGGCTTGCCCTGGTGCTCCTCGTAGTGCCGGGCGAGGCGCTCACGGTCCGGGGTCGTGATGTGCAGGTCGGCCAGCACGTAGCCCTTGGCCTCGATCCGGCGCAGCACCTCCCCGGTCAGGCCGCGGCGGAAGCCGTCGGGTTTGACGATCACCAGGGTGCGTTCGGTCTGCTCAGTCACGGGCGAAACCCTACTTGTACGGCGTACGCGGTGCCGACTGCGCATGTCGCGACCCGAGACTGCACCCTGGACCACCGCGACATGCGCAGTCGGCGGGTGGGCCGCCTCAGGTGGCCTGGAGGGCGCCGACCGAGAGCAGCACGAAGAGCACCACGGCCAGCGCGAGCCGGTAGAAGACGAACGGGCGCAGCGTGTGCGTCGTGAGGTAGCGCATCAGCCAAGCAATGACGGCGTATCCGATGACGAAGGCGAGGACGGTCGCGACGGCCACCTGTCCCCAGCCGTCGGGGTTGGGTTTGGAGACCTCACCGGCCAGCTCGAACAGGCCGGAGGACCACACCGCGGGGATCGCGAGCAGGAACGAGTAGCGCGCGGCCGACTCGCGGCGGTAGCCCATCAGCAACCCGCCGCTCATCGTGCCGCCGGACCGGGAGACGCCCGGGATCAGCGCCAACGCCTGCCAGAGGCCGAAGAAGATGCCGTCGCGGGTGGTGAGGTCCTCGACCTGCTTGGTCTGCCGCGCGGTGCTGTCGGCGTAGGCGATCACCAGGGCGAAGAGCAGCAGCATGCTGGCGGTGATCCACAGATTGCGCGCCGGGCCCTCGATCGCGTGCTTGAAGATCAGTCCGAGGACGCCGATCGGCAGGGTGCCGATGATGACCAGCAGGAACTCCCGCGCGTCCGGGTCGGACCAGGGCAGCTTGCGCCGCAGCGCAAGTACGCCCGCGCGGATCAGCCGCACGATGTCCCGCCAGAAGTAGACGAGCACCGCCGTCTCGGTGCCGAGCTGGTTGATGGCGGTGAACGCCGATCCGCCGCCGTCGTTGTGGAAGAAGAGCCGACCGGCGATCAACTGGTGCGCCGAGGAGGACACCGGGATGAACTCGGTCAGACCCTGCACGATGCCGAGCAGCACCGCTTCGATCCAACTCATGCGGTCACCGGGATGCGAGCGGTCGGGACGGTCACGGTTGTTGCTCCAAGTAGTCGGCGGTCAGCTGGTCCATCTTGCGGCCCTGCACCAGTGCCGTGATCCACAGCGCGAGGAAGATCACCCCCACCACGAACATCAACGGCACCACGAAAACCGCGGCCAGCGTAGCGATCTGGACCGCCCATCCCAGCGCGACACCCCAGGGGCGGCGCATCGTTCCCGCCGTGACGATGCAGAGCACGGCCAGCACCCCGCCGACCCAGAGGTACGCCGGGTGGCCGACGCCGTCGCGGGACTTCGCGATCGCGTACGCCACCAGGCCGCCGAGCAGGACCACGACCACCTGGAATGCGACCACGACGGCGGCCAGCCGCCGGGTCATCCGGTCGCCGACGCCGTACACCAGCACGCCACCGGGGGCGTAACGGTGTGAGGGGACGCTCGCGCCGCTCACGTGTCGGTCGACCCGAGCAGCGCGCGCACCTCGGCCGCCGTGACGACGGATCCGGTCGCGAGCACCCCGCCGGCCACGCCACCCTCGTCGGCGAGCTCCGCGGCCCGGTCCAAGGCCTCCGGCAGGCTCGGGACGACGAAGACCCGGTCCTCGCCGAAGATCTCGGTGGCGAGCTCGCCCAGCCGATCGGGGTCGGTCGCCCGCGCGGAGCGGGTGCGCGTCACGACGATCTCGTCCAGCACCGGTTCGAGCGTCTGCAGGATCGCGTCGGCGTCCTTGTCCTGCAGGATCGCCACGACACCGACGAGCTTGGCGAAGTTGAACGAGTCCTCCAGGGCGTCCCGCAGCGCCCGCGCACCGGCGGGGTTGTGCGCGGCGTCGACGAGCACGGTCGGCGACCGGCGGACGATCTCCAGGCGGCCCGGCGAGGTGACCCGCTCCAGTGCCTCACGCAGCACGTCGATGTCGAGCGGCTGCTCGCCTCCCCCGACGAAGGCCTCGACGGCCGCGATCGCCGTGACGACGTTGTGCGCCTGGTGGTCGCCGAAGAGCGGCAGGAACAGATCGTTGTAGTCGCCGGCGAGACCGCGGACCGACACCTGCTGACCGCCGACCGCCTGGTCGCGGGCCAGCACGGAGAACCGTTCGTCCTCGGCGACCACGGTGGCGCCCACCTCCTGGGCGCGCTCCGCGATCAGCTCGTGCACGTCGGGCTCCTGGCGACCCACCACCGCGATCGCACCGGCCTTGATGATGTCGCGCTTCTCGAGGGTGATCTCCTCGACGGTGTTGCCGAGCAGCCGCTGGTGGTCGATGTCGATCGGGGTGATGACCGCGACCTGCCCGTCAACGACGTTGGTCGCGTCCCACCGACCCCCGAGACCGACCTCGACGATGGCAACGTCCACCGGGGCGTCTGCGAACGCGGCGTACGCCATCACCACCAGTAGTTCGAAGTACGTCGTACGCGGCTCACCGGCCTCCGCCGCGCGCTGATCGACGAGCTGCACGTACGGCAGCACGTCGTCGTACGTCGCGACGAAACGCTCGGGGTCGATCGGCTTGCCGTTCAACGCGATCCGCTCACGGATGTCGTGCAGGTGCGGCGAGGTGAACCGCCCCGTCGACAGACCCATCTCGCGCAGGATGCGCTCGATGAACCGGGTCGTGCTCGTCTTGCCGTTGGTGCCGGTCAGGTGGATCACCGGGAAGGTGCGCTGAGGCTCGCCCAGCAGCTCCATGACCTGCACGACGCGCTGCAGCGACGGCTCCGGAGTGCTCTCTGGGGCCCGGGCGAGGATCTCGGCCTCGACCTCGCGCAGCCGCTTGCGCAGTTCCAGCTGCGCGGCGGCCTCCCGCGCCGCGGCGTCCGGACGCCCGCTGCTCACGCGTCACCCCGCAGCACGCGGCGCACCCAGATGCTGTCCGGCACACCGGAACCCGCGGTCTCCCGGTCGTAGAACTCGAAACCGAAGTGGGCATAGAACCCCGCAGCGTTCACGTTGCCGTCCAGGTAGGACAGGACCATGCTCTTCCATCCGTCGTCGGTCGCACGGTCGATCGCCGTACGCAGCAGTCGGGACCCCACGCCGCTGCCCTGATGCACGGGCAGCACGTAGAGCTTCCAGAGGGCGATCTCGTCGCCGAGGGGTCCGACCACGGACACCCCGATGATCTCGTCCCCGATCGCGGCCACGGTCGCCCGTCCGGACCGGATGGCAGGGATCGTGGCGTCCGCGGTCCACCACTTCGCCAGACCCATGGCCACGTAGTCGTCACCCGCGATGGGTCCGTACGTGATCGGCCAGGTCTGCCGACCCACCTCCATGACCCCGCGCAGGTCGTCGCCGACCGCCTCGCGGATCACGATCTCGGCGGACACCTGACCGGCGGTCATCGCCGGTCCCCCGGCCGGCTCGGCACACTGACGGCGATGGTGACCTTCTTGCCGTCACCGAGCTGCACGACGGTGCCACCGGGAAGCTCGTGACCGGCGCCGGCGGCGCCGAACTGCACCGCCAGGGTCTCGCCCATGATCAACGACTGGTGGGCGACCACGGCCTGCCACACGTCGTCGTCACCGGCGACCGAGAGGCTGATCCGGTCGCTCACGTCGAGGCCCGCCTCGCGGCGTTCCTGCTGCACCGCGCGGATCACGTCGCGCGCGAGCCCCTCGGCCCGCAGCTCGTCGGTGACGGCGGTGTCGAGGACGATGAAGCCGCCGCTGGGGAGCATGGCGGGCACCTGCGTGGATGCGGCGTCGCCGGAAACCACTGTCTCCAGGGTGTACTCACCCTCGAGCAGGGCGAGTCCACCACTGGTCACGGTGCCGTCGTCCGCCACCGACCAGTCGTCGGACTTACTGCCCTTGATCGCCTGCTGCACGGCCCGGCCGAGACGCGGGCCCGCGGCCCGAGCGTTCACCGAGAGCCGCTGCGTGACGCCGTACTCCTCCTGCGTGGCGTCCGCGAGGTCGGCGAGCCGTACGTCGCGCACGTTGACCTCGTCGGCGATGACGCCGGTGAAGTCGGCCAGCGCCTGCGGGTTGGGCACGACGACCGTGACGCTCGGCAGGGGCAGCCGCACCCGCAGCTGGTGGGCCTTGCGCAGACTCGAGGTGGTCGAGCAGATGGCGCGCGCCCGGTCCATGGCCTCGACCAGCGCCTCGTCCCGAGGCAGGTCGTCGGCGGTCGGCCAGTCGGTCAGGTGCACCGACCGGCCGCCGGTCAGGCCGCGCCAGATCTGCTCGGCCTCGAAGGGCAGCAGCGGCGCCGCGACCCGGGTCAGCACCTCCAGCGCGGTGTAGAGCGTGTCGAACGCGGCGTGCGTAGCGTCCGAACCGCGCGCCTCCGCATCCCAGAAACGTTCGCGCGATCGGCGGATGTACCAGTTGGTGAGGACGTCGAGGAACCCGCCGACGCTCTCGCACGCCCCGGCGATGTCGTAGACGTCGAGCTGGGCCTGCGTGGTGTCGACCAGGTCGCGCAGCTTGGCGAGCAGGTAGCGGTCCAGCACGTCGGTGCTGGCCGTGGACCACTTCGCCTCGTACCCGGCGGCGTTCGCGTAGAGGCTGAAGAAGTACCAGCTGCTCCACAGCGGCATCATCACCTGACGGACGCCGTCCCGGATGCCCTGCTCGGTCACGACGAGGTTGCCGCCGCGCAGGATCGGGCTGGCCATGAGGAACCAGCGCATCGCGTCGGCGCCGTCGCGGTCGAAGACCTCGGACACGTCGGGGTAGTTGCCGAGTGACTTGGACATCTTGGCGCCGTCGGAGCCGAGCACGATGCCGTGGCAGATGACCGACTTGAACGCCGGCCGGTCGAAGAGACCCGCCGCCAGCACGTGCAGCGTGTAGAACCAGCCGCGGGTCTGACCGATGTACTCCACGATGAAATCGCCCGGAAAGTGGTGCTCGAACCAGTCGGCGTTCTCGAACGGGTAGTGCACTTGGCCGTAGGGCATCGACCCGGAGTCGAACCACACGTCGAGCACGTCGCTCACCCGGCGCATCGTCGAGTTCCCGCTCGGGTCATCGGGATTGGGCCTGGTCAGCTCGTCGATGTAGGGGCGGTGCAGATCGGGCACGCGCTCACCGGTGGCGGGGTCGATCCGACCCGGCAGCACGCCGAAGTCGCGCTCCAACTCCTCGAACGACCCGTAGACGTCGATCCGGGGGTGGGCCGGGTCGTCGGACTTCCACACCGGCACGGGGCTGCCCCAGAAGCGGTTGCGGGTGATCGACCAGTCGCGTGCGCCCTCGAGCCACTTGCCGAACTGGCCGTCCCGCACGCCGCCGGGCACCCAGGTGATCTCCTGGTTGTGCGCGAGCATGCGCTCCTTGATCGCGGTGACCTGCACGAACCAAGACGACACCGCCATGTAGATGAGCGGGTTGCGGCAACGCCAGCAGTGCGGATAACTGTGGTCGTAGGTCTCGCGGCGCAGCAGCACGGTGCCCGGGGTAACCCGGCCGTGCTCCGTCGCTCCGCGGGTGGCGGCCTTGAGGTCGTCGATGATGTGGGAGTTGGCGTCGAAGACCTGCATGCCCTCGTACTCGTCGACCGGTGCGGTGAAGCGCCCGTCGGGGCCGACCGGGATCACCGGCTGCATGCCCTCGCGGTCGGTGACGACCATGTCCTCCTCACCGAAGGCGCCCGCGCTGTGCACGAGCCCGGTGCCGTCCTCGGTGGTGACGAAGTCGGCCTCGACCACGCGGAAGGCGTTCTCGTGGCCCAGGTAGTAGCCGAACGGCGGAGTGTAGGTGCGACCGAGCAGGTCGGCCCCGGTCAGCCGCTGCACGACGTGGGACTCCCAGTCGGCGTCCGCGGCACCGAAGAGGTCCTTGGCGTACGACGCCGCGCGGGCCGCCGCGAGGATGTAGCGCTCGGTGGTGCCGGTGACGTCCGACTCCAGCACGACATAGTCGATGTCCGGGCGCACCATGATCGCGAGGTTGGACGGCAGCGTCCACGGCGTGGTGGTCCAGATGAGCGCCAGCTCCCCCGTCTCCAGACGCAGTCCGACGGTCACGGCCGGGTCCTGGCGCATCTGGTAGACGTCGTCGTCCATCCGCAGCTCGTGGTTGGACAGCGGCGTCTCGTCGTTCCAGCAGTAGGGCAGCACGCGGAAGCCCTCGTAGATCAGGCCCTTGTCGTAGAGCGTCTTGAACGCCCAGGTGACCGACTCCATGTACTGCGGGTTGAGGGTCTTGTAGTCGTTCTCGAAGTCCACCCACCGGCCCATCCGGTGCACGTAGGACTCCCACTCCCCCGTGTACCGCAGCACCGACGCGCGCGCCGCGTCGTTGAACGTCTCGACGCCCATGTCGAGGATCTCGTCCTTGGTCTTCAGGCCGAGCTGCTTCATGGCCTCCAGCTCCGCCGGCAGCCCGTGGGTGTCCCAGCCGAAGCGTCGTTCGACCCGCTTGCCGCGCATCGTCTGATAGCGCGGGATGAGGTCCTTGACGTAGCCGGTCAGCAGGTGGCCGTAGTGCGGCAGGCCGTTGGCGAACGGCGGGCCGTCGTAGAAGACGAACTCGTTGCTGCCGTCCTGGCCCGCGTCGCGCTGCTGCACCGAGGCCCGGAAGGTGTCGTCCTTCGCCCAGTAGTCCAGCACCGCGCCCTCGATGGCCGGGAAGTCCGGGCTGGGTGCGACACCGGAGCCCGTCGTTGCGGGGCCGCCGTCGGCGGTGGGATCGACCTTCGGGTAGGTCATGCGGGTGCATCCTTCGGTCTGCGAATCGTCCTCTGCACTGCCCGAGGACGACGTACGCCGGTCTGTCACCGGCGACACCGCGGTACCACCCCGCTTGCCGCACGTCCCGCTGGGCGGGAACGCACGACCGCTTGTTCCTGAGCTGTGACGGGCTCGTCCCGTCCGGGTCTACTGGGCGCTGCTAACGCCGTTCTTCCGGAAGCTCGCCGCTGATGACGGCTCGAACGCTGTAATGACGAGTGTACGGCGTCGGCGCGGGATCGCCCCCGCGCGGCGCACGGGGCGACGAGGTGGGCGGTCTTTCGACGCGGTGGGCGTCAGGGGGCGACCGCGACGGCACACCGAGCCACCGCGTCCAAGGAGAAACCGCCGGTCGGCGAACCCAGGCCGTGGAACACCTGCGCGCGCACCTGCGCACGGTGCTGCTCGGACAGACCGAGGCAGTACGCGCCGGCCGGCCCGACACCCGCGAGGAAGCCGGACCACAGATCGTCGAAGTCGTCGTACGCCGCGCTGACGGTCAGCGTGGTCTCGGGCAGTGCGCGCCACCCGGCCGCCGCGAACAGCTCGCTGACCTCGCCCGCCTGCCCGAAGCGCAGGTGGCGCGACTCGTCGGGAGCCGCTGGATCGACCGCGAGCGCGGCGTCCCAGAAGGCCCGCAGCATCTGCATGCCGCCCGCGGCGTCCCAGACACAGACCGCCGCCCGCCCCTGCGGCCGCAGCACCCGTCGGAACTGCGCCAGCGCGCGTTCCGGATCACCGACGAAATGCAGCACCAGCTGCGCGAGGACGACGTCGAAGGACGCGTCGTCGAACGGAATCTCCTCAGCGGCCCCGGGACGTACGTCGACGCCGGGGTGACGCGCCGAGCACTCCTGCACGAACGGGGCGGAGGGGTCGCACGCCATCACCGAGCGGACCCCGAGCCGCGTGACGAGTTCGCCCGTCAACGCGCCCGGGCCGCACCCCACGTCGAGCACTGTCAGACCCGCGCTCACGTCGGCGGCGTCCGCGAACTGCGTCGCGAGCGGACGGGAGTAGCGGCCCATGAAGGAGTCGTAGTCCTTGCCGGGGATCTGGAAGCCCCAGCCGCCGTCGAGCGGCCCTTCGGGCGATGGTGGAGTCCGCATGTCACCGTCCTCACCGCGGTGGTCACCGCTCGTCTCGTGCGAGGGATCTCATGATGCACCCGGTCGCCGCGGCGATGTGCCCATACTTCCTGCATGGGGCGCAGCGCGGGTGCGGCAGCGGTGATCGTCACCGTCGCTCTCGCGGGGTGCAGTGTGAGCTTCCACGCGGGTGGCACCCGGTCCGGTGCGGCTCCGACGCCGCCGTCGATCGTGCACCATGGCCGCGTCTCGCTCGATTTCCGGCAGACCCCGACCCGCGCCGCCTTCGGATTGCCCGCCGACGAGAGCTGGCGCGGATACGAGGCTCACTACCGGCACACGTACCAGCTGAGCATCACGCTGCCCCGTGGCGTCCTGCGGCTGCCCGCCCATGTCATCGACGGTGACACCGACGACGTCGGTGGTGCCGTGGACATCGACCGCAGCCACCGGCCGAAGTACTTCACGATCGACGTCCTCTACCCGTCCGACGCCGCCGCCGACGCGGCACTCGCCGAGCAGTCCTCGATGCTCGGCATCACCCACCGACCGTCCGCTGTCGATGCGCTGGTCGACGGTTCACCGTCGCGCGACCTCTTCGTCGAGGTGCAACGCCTGTCGAACTTGTCGGCCACGCTGTCGTCGCCCGGTGAGCGGTACTACTACTTCAGCTTCGATCGCTACCACAACGCCGCCGTCGACGCCGTCCTGCACGACGGGCGGATGGACCTCGACGCGCGCACTCGACCGAGCCGGGCCGAACTGGGATTCCTGGACGACTACGGCCAGGCGGACGTGCAGCCAACCCCGCCGTCGACGGCGCCCGTGCGGCTGACCCTGCGTACGCCGCACGACACCGTCACCCTCGCCGTGAACTCGTTGACCTCGACCTCAGGGCTGGACGGCGACCCGCAACGCACTCGTGAACGGGCGGCGCCGAGCCGCACCACCACGGAGTCGGTCATGTCGGTCGCCTCGGCCCGCGCGCAGTTGCTGCGGGCTGCACCGGCGCTGGGACTGCCGACGTCCGCGATCCCCGCTCTGTTCGCAGGCTCCAAGCGCACGCTGCACGCGATGACGTCGGCGTACGACCTGGAGGTCGATGTGCAGGCGGATGCATCGGGCGACGCCACGGCCATGGCGAGCGTCAGCTACCGGTTCGCCTGGCGCGGACCCGCGTGAGTCCGCAGGTCAGCGATGCTGCTGGCCGACCCGCTCGTGGATCAGGTCCAGGTGCCGCGCACCGTCGCCGCGGTCGAGGTTGTCCGGGTGCACCTTGCCGCCGAGCGCCAGGATCGGGGTGAAGAAGTAGATCTCCCCCTCGCGCAGCTCGCCCTTGCGCTGCCGGGCGCCCTTGTGCGGTCCGGCGAGGTCACGCGGGTGGGAGGTCGGGCCGGGCAGGTGCTCCCCCAGGAACGCGGTCATGTCGCCGTCGATGACGGTGTTGGTCTGGAAGTGCGGGTCGAGGCAGGAGATCACGTCCCGCCCGTCGACCCGCTCGTAGTGGTAGAGGTGCCCGAAGCTGGTGACGGCGAAGGGGACGCTCCCGACCTGGTCGCCGAGCCAGACCTGCAAGGTCGACACCCAGTGGCCCGGGTCGACGATCGCGAGCGCCTGGTCGCCGTAGAACCCGAGGCCGTACGCGCGCCACAGCTCCACGAGCGCGTCGGGCAGTCGGCCCTCGGCGTACTCCAGGAACGCCAGGCTCGGCACGCGCACGTCCGCGCCGGGAGGGAAGGCCTCCACGAAACGGCGTACGGCAGCGCCGGTGTCGCTCGCGCGCTGGTCGGACGGCTGGGTCATGGCGCGTTCTCTCCTCAGGGGTGCGGCGGGTACGTCGACCGACGGTAGTCGATCCGGGTGCGGGGGGCGGTGCTGTCGCAAGGGTCGCTCCGGCGGTTGTCAGCGGATCTCTGGCGCCTGCGGCACTTCTCCGCTGACAATCACTCCGCGGCGCGACCGGTTGTCAGCGGATTACTGGCGCCCGCATCACTTCTCCGCTGACAACCGCGCGACGGCCGCCGAAAACCCCGGTGAAGGCGTCCGCGTCCGTCTGGGATCATTGCGGCCATGACCGAACGCCCCCCTGCACTCGTCTCCTCCGTCCCCGACCGGCCGACGGTCGACGGCCTCGAGGAGCGGTGGGGCGCGGTATGGGCGCGGGAGCAGACGTACGCATTCGACCGTGAGCGCGCGCTGACCCTGCCGCGCGAGCAGGTCTACTCCATCGACACCCCGCCGCCGACCGCCAGCGGCAGCCTGCACGTGGGGCACGTCTTCGGCTACACCCACACCGACTGCATGGCCCGCTACCAGCGGATGCGCGGTCGTGAGGTGTTCTATCCGATCGGCTGGGACGACAACGGTCTGCCGACCGAGCGTCGCGTGCAGAACTACTACGGCGTGCGTGGGGACCACACTGCGGCGTACGACGCCGATTTCGTGCCCCCGTTGCAGGGTGCCGAGGGCAAGTCGGTGAAGGCCGCCGACCAGGTGCCGATCAGCCGCGCGAACTTCATCCCGCTGTGCGAGGAGCTCACCGCACGCGACGAGGAGTCGTTCGAGCAGCTCTTCCGCACGCTCGGGGTCTCCATCGACTGGCAGCACTCCTACCGCACCATCGACGACCGCTCGCGCGCCGTCGCGCAGCAGGCGTTCCTGCGCAACCTCGCCCGCGGCGAGGCCTACCAGGCCGAGGCTCCGGGACTGTGGGACGTCACGTTCCAGTCCGCGGTCGCGCAGGCCGAGGTCGAGGCGCGCGACTACCCCGGCGCGTACCACCGGATCGCTTTTCACCGCAACGGTTCCGACCCGGTCTACGTCGAGACGACCCGCCCGGAGCTGCTGCCCGCCGTGGTCGCGCTCATCGCCCACCCGGACGACGAGCGTTACGCCGGCCTGTTCGGTACGACGGTCACCTCACCGCTCTTCGGCGTCGAGATTCCCGTGCTGGCACACCCCGCCGCTGAGCCGGACAAGGGCGCCGGCATCGCGATGTGCTGCACCTTCGGCGACCTCACCGACGTGGTGTGGTGGCGCGAGCTGGAGCTGCCGATCCGCTCCGTCATCACCCGTAACGGCCGCATCCAGGGCGAGACGCCGGAGTGGATCGCGGGCGGCCCGGGCGAGACGCTGTACGCCGACGAACTCGCCACCAAGACGGTCTTCTCCGCGCGCAAGGCCGTGGTCGACGCGCTGGTGGCGAGCGGCGACCTCGACGGCGAGCCGAAGAACACCCAGCGCAAGGCGAACTTCTTCGAGAAGGGCGACAAGCCGCTGGAGATCGTGACCAGTCGCCAGTGGTACATCCGCAACGGCGGCCGCAGCGAGGAGCTGCGCAAGGAGCTGGTGGCCCGCGGCGGCGAGATCGACTTCCACCCGGGCTTCATGCGCAGCCGCTATACCAACTGGGTCGAGGGCCTGAACGGCGACTGGCTGATCAGCCGGCAGCGGTTCTTCGGGGTGCCGTTCCCGATCTGGTACCCGATCGACGCGGACGGCGAGGTCGACCACACGCGCCCGATCGCCGCCGACGAGAGCCAGCTGCCGCTGGACCCCCAGGTCGACGCGCCATCGGGTTACTCCGCCGAACAGCGCGGCGTGCCAGGTGGTTTCGCCGCAGACCCGGACATCATGGACACGTGGGCGACCTCGTCGCTCACCCCGCAGATCGCGGCCGGGTGGCCCGTCACGAGCGACCCGGAGTCGCGCAACGACCCGGCCCTCTTCGACGCGATCTTCCCGATGGACCTGCGCCCGCAGGGACACGACATCATCCGCACCTGGCTCTTCTCCTCGGTGGTGCGCAGCCACTACGAGCACGGCGAGGCGCCCTGGCGCGGCGCGGCGATCAACGGCTGGATCCTCGACCCGGACCGCAAGAAGATGTCCAAGTCCAAGGGCAATGCCGAGACTCCGCTCGACGTCGTGCTGCAGTTCGGTGCCGACGCGGTGCGCTACTGGGCCGCGTCCGCGCGGATGGGTGCCGACTCGGCGTACGACACCGGGCAGATGAAGGTGGGCCGGCGCCTCGCGATGAAGCTGCTGAACGCCAGCAAGCTCGCGCTTACCATCGGCGAGTCCGACGGCGATCCGGCCGCGGTGACGCATCCGCTCGACCGCGCGATGCTGGCCGGCCTGCGCGACGTCGTCGAGACCGCGACCCGCGGGTGGGAGAGCTTCGACTACACGCGGTCGCTGGAGATCACCGAGAGCTTCTTCTGGACCTTCTGTGACGACTACATCGAGCTGATCAAGGACCGGGCGTACGGCGCGCAGGGGGACGAGGGTGCGGCCAGTGCCCGCGCGGCCCTGCGGGTCGCGCTGTCGGTGCTGCTGCGGCTCTTCGCACCGTTCCTGCCCTACGCCACCGAAGAGGTGTGGTCGTGGTGGCAGGAGGGCTCGGTGCACCGCGCGTCGTGGCCGACCGTCGCCGAATGCGGTGCCGCTGAGGGCGATTCGCGTGCACTGCGGGTGGTGGGCGACGCCCTGGCCGGCATCCGCAAGGCCAAGTCGGACGCGAAGCTCGGCATGCGCGCCCAGGTCACCTCGATGACCCTGACCGCGCCCGCCGACGTGCAGGAGCTCATCCGCGCCGGTGAGGACGACCTGCGCGCAGCCGGCAAGGTGACCGGCATGACGTACGCCGACGGGCCGGCCCTCGCCGTACAAGACGTCGAGCTGGTGCCGCCTCCCCCGCGCGGCGCCTGACCCGTCACCCGCGCGCCGGTTGTCCGCGGTTTCGTGCGCCCGTCCGCACGGAAATGCGGACAGTCGCCGGGGTGGCACGGGTGAAGCGGATTACAGTCGCGGCATGGTCAGCGGGGGACGCGCGACGAACCTGCAGCGACGGGTGCTCCTGATCGCGGTGGGCGCCGCGGTGCTCGTGATCTCGCTGCTGGCTGCGACGACACGTCGTCCCGCGATCGTGCACAGCTCCGCGCGGACGCCGGTGCCGCCCTCGGCGACGCCCCTCCCCACGCCCGCCACGACGTCGCGGTCCTCGGCGCCGACCGGGCAGCGGTTGCCCGGGAACGCCGGACTCACGCTGCTGGCAGTGCTCGGCGTGCTCCTCGTCGTGCTCTTCCTCGTGCTGGTCATCGCCGGTCTCGTCCTGGCAGCCGACCCCATCGCGGCGGCGCTGCAGCGCCGCCGCGAGCTGCGGGCACGACGTGGCGAAGGCCGCCCGGTCGTCGGGTCCGCCTCGTCGGAGGTCCTGACCGAGTCCCTTCCGGATCTGCTGCGCGCGGTCCAGGAGGGGTCGCCGCGGGCCGGCATCATTGCGGCCTGGGTGCGCTTGGAGGGCATCGCCGCCGACGCCGGGGTGGCGCCGCGCCGCAGTGAGACGTCGGCGGAACTGACGATTCGGGTCCTGGACGAGATGGCAGTGCCCGGGCGGTGGATCCTGCGCCTGGCCGACCTCTACCGCGAAGCCCGGTTCAGCGACCATCCGATGACCGAGGCCGACCGCGCCGAGGCCACCCGGTGCCTCAGCGCGCTGGCACCGCAGCGAGACGACCCGACCCGCGAAGGGGTACTCCGGTGATCGTCACGAGGGGTCGTTGGGCGACACGTCTACTCTTCGCCGCGGTGGTCGTCGCGGTCGTGGTCGTCGGCGTGAAGCTGAGCAACGACGACGTCGCCCCTCTGCCGCTCGTCGCCGGCGTCCTCGCGGGATGCGCGGTGTGGTGGTTCGCGACCGACGCGGGCGCAGCAGCGTCCGCCGTCCGATGGACCGAGCCGGAGGAGTACCCCGCGCACTACACACGAGGCGACCCCGCCGCGAGCTATCTGCGCCGACTGTGTGACGAGGCGACGACCCGTGGCCGCCGCACCTCACCCGCGGCGCCCGCTGCGTTGCAGGACGCCGTACGCCGACTGGTGCAGGACCGTCTCGATCAGCGCCCGCTGCGGGGACTCCCGGCGCTCGAGACACTGCCCCCACCGCTGGAGCGCTATCTGCGAAGCGACCCCGCCCCGCGGCTCGGCACGGCGGATCTGGACCACATCGTCACATCGATCGAGGAGCTATGACCGCACCGATGACCCCCTCCGACGCCACCCGCAGGGCCGGGGAGGTGCTGGACCAGGTCGAGCTCGCCGTGATCGGCAAACGCAAGCAGCTGGAGGTGGTCCTGGCCACGATCCTGGCCGGCGGGCACGTCCTCATCGAGGACAATCCCGGCCTCGGCAAGACCCTGGCCGCACGGTCGTTCGCGCAGTCGCTGGGGCTGTCCTTCGCACGCGCCCAGTTCACCCCGGACCTGCTCCCCTCGGACCTGACCGGGTCGTTCGTCTACGACCAGGGACGCGCGGAGTTCGTCTTCCGGGAAGGGCCGGTGTTCACCGGCCTGCTGCTCGCGGACGAGATCAACCGGACGCCGCCCAAGACGCAGGCCGCGCTGCTGGAGGCGATGCAGGAGCGGCAGGTCACCATCGAAGGCCAGACCTTCGCGCTGCCCCGGCCGTTCCACGTCATGGCGACCGCCAATCCGGTCGAGTACGAGGGCACCTACCCGTTGCCCGAGGCCCAGCTCGACCGCTTCCTCAGCCGCATCGCCTTCGGCTACCCCGACGAGGCCGAGGAGATCGATGTCCTCGAACGCCGGATGGCGCGCCGCGAGGAGGCCATCACCCTCTCCCCGGTCGTCGACGCGGCCGAGCTGATCGCGATGCAGGACGCCGTCGAGCAGGTGCGCGTGGACCCCTCCGTCACCCAGTACTGCGTGCGTCTCGCGACGGCCACCCGCTCCCACGGCCAGTTGGCGCTGGGGGCCTCCCCGCGCGGCTCGCTCGCGCTGGTCCTCCTCGCCCGTGCGGTGGCCGTCGTCCGCGGCCGGGACTTCGTCACGCCGGAGGACGTCAAGAGCGTCGCGACCGCCGTGCTCGCGCATCGGGTCAGCGTCCTGCCCGAGCTGTGGATGACCTCCGTGTCCGGTGTCGACGTCGTCCGGGAGTTGCTGCAGACCGTTGCCGCTCCCTCCTCCCGGGTGCGGTCGTGACCATCCCGTGAACAGCTGGCGCCCCACTCCGGCTCTGCTCACCGCGACTGCGCTGGCGGCGGGCCTGCTCGTCGTCGCGGTCCTGTCGCAGAACGCCGGTCTGGTCGTCCTGGCCGCTCCCCTGCTGATCATCTCCATCTGGTCGCTGCTGACCCGCCCGGAAGGGCGGCCGCGCGTGACCGAGGCGTCGACGGTGCCGCGTACCCATGAGGAGGCGAGCCAGACGTGGTCCCTTCGCCTCACCGGTCTGGACGGCGCCGAGATCGTCGACGCCACGACCTCGTCCACCGTGCACGTCGACACCGACCCGGCGTCCGGCCTGCTGCGCGCCATACCGTCCGGCGACACCGCCGAGCTGTCGATGACGTGGGCCGCCCGGCGCTGGGGACCCGCCGAGGTCGGCTCCGGCAGTTGCGTCGCGTTCAGCGCGTGGTCGGGCTACCGCGTGGGTCCGCTGTCGTTCCGACCGAGCCGCGTCCAGGTCACCCCCGGCATTCCGGCGTTCACCGCCACCGGCGGCGCGCCCCGCCCCGCGGGACTGGTCGGCCAGAACCGCAGTCTGCGCCGCGGCGACGGTTCGGAGTTCGCCGACATCCGGATCTTCCAGAACGGCGATCGACTGCGCCGGATCCACTGGCCGATCTCGGCGCGGACCGGGCAGCTGCACGTGCGCACCACGTACGCCGAGCTGGACAGCGAGATCCTCCTGGTGCTGGACGCCGAGGACGAGTACGGCGACCCGGCGACGCACGCCGAGACGTCGCTCGACATCGGGGTCCGGTCGTGTGCCGCCATGGCGGCGCACCTGCTCCAGCGCGGCGAACGCGTCGGCCTGCAGGTCCTCAGCAGCGTGCGACCCGAACGCGTACGCAGCAGGGGCGGTTCGGGGCAGCTGCGTCGGATCCTGCACGAGCTGTCCGGGGTGCGAGCCGGCGCACTCGGCGCCGGTGCGGGCGCCCGCAACCGGATCCACGCGTCGCGGGGCACGCTCGTCGTCGTGGTGACTCCGCTGGTCGGCACCGCGGCCACCACGCTCGCCGCCGAGGCGGCCCAGCGCGGCCTGCCGACCGTGTTGGTGGACTCGCTGCCGACCAGCGGAGTCACCGCATCCGGGGACGCCGCGCAACGGCTCAGCATGCTGCAGCGCCAGGTGCGCATCCATCGGCTGCAGGCGCACGGTCTGGCTGTGGTGCCATGGCGCGGGCCGGGTTCGCTGGATCCGGTGCTGCGCCGGATGGGTGCCGCCGGGGTGGGGAGCCGGGCCCGATGACCGCCGTACGACGCGTCGACTCCGCGAGCATCCTCGAACTACATCCGCATCGGCTGCTCCTGCTGCTCGCGGCGGTGCTGAGCGCGGTCCTCGTGCAGGTGATGATCCCGGTGGCGGGTGATGTCAACGCACTGGAGATCGTGCTCTTCGCCGTGGCCGTTGCCCTGGTGCTGCTCGACGCCACCGGGGTCGGAGCCAACCTGCTGACGGCGGTCACCGCGTTGGGGTGGGTCTGGGCCGGCACACGCGGTGTCGACGGATACACCCTCGTCGTCGCGTGGGCGCTCCTGGCGAACCACGGCTGTCTGGCCCTGGTGGCCCACGGACATCCAGGGGCGCCGGTCGGGCGCGCGGTGGCGGCCCGATGGGGTGCGCGGATCGCGGTGGTGGGCGCCCTCACGGCACTGACCTGGTGTGCGGCGCTGGCCTGGAGCACGCAGCGGCTCGCCCCGACGGGCGTCTTCACGGTGATCGCACTGCTCCTGCTCGTGGGTGTGCTCCTGTGGCTACGCCGGGAGCTGACCCGGACCGACGTCGACGGGTGAGCGGGCGACGTACGGGGACGACGAAGGCCCCGTCGCACCGGAGTGCTGCGGGGCCTTCGTGACGGTGGATCGGATCAGGCGGATTCCTTGCGCGGCGCGCGCTTGCGGGTCGGCGGGGTGGCCTCGCGGCGCACGATCGTCGGGTTGACGTTGTCGAGTACGACCTCGCGGGTGATCACGACACGGGCGATGTCGTCATCGCTCGGCACGTCGAACATCACCGGCAGCAACACCTCTTCGAGGATCGCGCGCAGCCCGCGGGCGCCGGTGCCGCGCAGCATCGCCTGCTCGGCAACGGCCTCGATGGCGTCCTCGCTGAATTCCAGCTCCACGCCGTCGATCTCGAACATCTTCTCGTACTGACGCACCAGCGCGTTGCGCGGCTCGGTGAGGATCGAGACCAAGCCGGCGCGGTCCAGCGGCTCGACCGTGGTGATGACCGGAAGTCGACCGATGAACTCCGGGATCAACCCGAACTTCATCAGGTCCTCCGGCAGGACGTCGGAGAAGCTCTCCAGCAGGCCGGTGTTGAGCTTCAGTTCCGATCCGAAGCCGAGCCCCTGCTTGCCCGCGCGAGACTCGATGATCTTCTCCAGCCCGGCGAACGCGCCACCGACGATGAAGAGCACGTTGGTCGTGTCGATCTGGATGAACTCCTGGTGCGGGTGCTTGCGCCCGCCCTGCGGCGGCACGCTGGCCGTCGTACCCTCCAGGATCTTCAGCAGCGCCTGCTGCACACCCTCACCGGAGACGTCACGGGTGATCGACGGGTTCTCGCTCTTGCGCGCGACCTTGTCGATCTCGTCGATGTAGATGATGCCGGTCTCGGCCTTCTTCACATCGAAGTCGGCGGCCTGGATCAGCTTCAGCAGGATGTTCTCGACGTCCTCACCGACGTATCCCGCCTCGGTGAGCGCGGTCGCGTCGGCGATCGCGAAGGGCACGTTGAGCATCCGGGCGAGGGTCTGCGCCAGATAGGTCTTGCCGCAGCCGGTCGGACCGATCAGCAGGATGTTGGACTTGGCGATCTCGACGGCCGTTGCGTCCTTCTTGGTGGTCTGCTCGGCGGCCTGGATGCGCTTGTAGTGGTTGTAGACCGCGACGGCCAGCGCACGCTTGGCGGCGTCCTGACCCACGACGTACTGCTGCAGGAACTCGAAGATCTCGCGCGGCTTGGGCAGTTTGTCCAGCCCCACCTCGGAGGTCTCGGCGAGCTCCTCCTCGATGATCTCGTTGCACAGATCGATGCACTCGTCGCAGATGTAGACCCCTGGACCGGCGATCAGCTTCTTGACCTGCTTCTGGCTCTTTCCGCAGAACGAGCACTTGAGCAGGTCACCGCCCTCTCCGATGCGTGCCACGTGGCGATCCTTTCCGGCGGTCCTACAGGGAACAACGTGCGACGGGTGTCGAGGTCCCGACGCTACCCGTCGGCGACTTCCGCCCAGGTCATTGAAACCCGGTGTCGCGGCACAAGTCACGCCTGTCCGCTGTCGGCGCAACGCCTCTCGTACGTGCCCCTCAGGCCCGCTCGACCTCGCTGTGCAGCTTCAACACCGTGGTCCCGTCGTCCTGCTCGATCTCGTACGCCGGGTCGTCATCGCTGCCGTTGCGGGTGATCTCGCTGCCCTTGATGGTGCGGGTGACCGTGTCGTGGTGCACCGCGGTGACCGTGCCCTCCGCGGTGCCCTGGCCCCACTTCCAGCTGACCGTGCTGCCTTGACGGATGCTCATCCCTCCACGGTAGGCCGCCCCAGACGCACGTACGCCGCCCACCCCGGCGAGGGTGAGCGGCGTACGGGACGACCGTGAAGCGTCAGTCCTGGACGGAGGCCTTACGGCTGGTCAGCACCTGGTCGATCAGGCCGTACTCCTTGGCCTGGGCCGACGTGAGGATCTTGTCGCGCTCGATGTCCTTGCGGATCTGCTCCGCGGTCGCACCGGTGTGGAAGGCCAAGGTGTCCTCCAGCCATTCGCGCATCCGGAAGATCTCGTTCGCGGTGACCTCGAGGTCGGACGCCGTGCCGCCGGTGCCCTCCATCGCGGGCTGGTGGATCAGGATCCGCGCGTTCGGCAGGGCGTAGCGCTTGCCGGCCGCACCGGCGCCGAGCAGGACGGCGGCGGCCGAGGCCGCCTGTCCGACCACGAACGTCTGCACGTCGGGGCGGATGTACTGCATCGTGTCGTAGATCGCGGTCAGCGCGGTGAACGAGCCACCGGGAGAGTTGATGTACATCAGGATGTCCCGGTCGGGGTCCTGGCTCTCCAGCACGATCAGCTGGGCGATGATGTCGTCCGCCGACGCGTCGTCGACCTGCACGCCGAGGAAGATGATGCGGTCCTCGAAGAGCTTGTTGTAGGGGTCCGAGCGCTTCATCCCGTAGGAGGTGCGCTCCTCGAACTGCGGGAGGATGTAGCGGCTCGACGGTGCTGGGATAGATAGACCAGCGTGACCGCCGTACGGCGAATTCATCTGTACTCCACTCGAATCGGTCCAGTTGGTCATGCCTTCACCTGCCCGGGGGCGTCCTCGGCACGCTCGAAGACGTGGTCCACGAAGCCGTACTCCTTGGCCTCCTGCGCGGAGAACCAACGGTCCCGGTCGGAGTCGGAGGTGATCTGCTCGACGGTCTGACCCGTGTGCTGAGCGATCAGCTCGGCCATCTTGCCCTTGATGAAGAGCATCTGCTCGGCCTGGATCTTGATGTCAGAGGCCGTGCCACCGAGACCACCGGACGGCTGGTGCATCATCACGCGGGCGTTCGGGGTCGCGTAGCGCTTGCCCGGAGTGCCGGCCGAGAGCAGGAACTGCCCCATGCTGGCCGCCATCCCCATCGCGACCGTGGCCACGTCGTTGGGGATCCAGTTCATCGTGTCGAAGATGGCCATGCCGGCGGAGATCGATCCACCGGGGCTGTTGATGTAGAGCCAGATGTCGGCGTTCGGGTCCTCGGCCGTCAGCAGCAGCAGCTGCGCGGCGATCACGTTGGCGTTGTCGTCACGGACGTCGGAGCCGAGGAAGATGATGCGTTCCTTCAGCAGCCGGTTGTAGATCTGGTCGTCGAGTCCCCCGGCCGGTGCCTGGGTCGCCATCGAGACCTTCTGGATGTCACTCAAGGTCTTCTCTTCTCTCATCGCGTCGGACTGCTCCGGACGGCCCCGCCTGCGCGAGGTCACGAAGCGGTCGAATCAGCTTCTACTGGACCCTAACGCCCGGCCCGCGCCGTTCCGTCCCCGATCTCGGCCGTGTTCGCCGTGAGCGCAAGCGCGCGGCGTACGCCGGACATGACGACGGGGTCCGCACATCGAATCGATGTGCGGACCCCGTTGGATCAGAAGGTGGTTCAGGCCTTGGGCGCCTCGGTGGAGGTGGCGTCGGAGGCATCGGTCTCGGCGTCGGTGTCGCCCGCGACCTCGATGACGTCGGTGTCCGCAGCGTCGTCGGCGTCCTCGTCATCCGCGCCCTGCTCGGCCTCGTTCAGCGCGTTCAGGTCGACGGTCTCACCGTTGGTGTCGATGACCGTGACCCGCTCCAGCACCGTGCTCAGTGCCTTGCGACGGGCGACCTCGCCCATCACGGCGGGCACCTGGCCCTGCTGGTCCAGCGCCTGCGCGAACTGGTTGGGGTCCATGCCGTACTGCTGGGCCGACATGATCAGGTATTCGATCAGCTCTTCCTGCGAGACCTGGACCTCGTTCTCCTCGACGATCTTGTCGAGCAGGAACTGGCTCTGCAGCGCCTTCGTGGTGCTCTCGGTGACCTCGGCGCGGTGCTCGTCGTCCTCGAGGCGGTCCTCGCCCTCCAGGTGCTGGTGCACCTCGGCCTCGACGATGCTCTGCGGCACCGCGAGGTCCAGGTCCTCCAGCAGCTGGTCCAGGACCTTGTCGCGCGCCTGGATGCCCTGCTGGAAACGCTTGCCGCGCTCGGCCTGCGCGGTCATGTCGGTGCGCAGCTCCGCGACGGTGTCGTGCTCGGAGGCGAGCTGGGCGAACTCGTCGTCGACCTCGGGCAGCTGACGCTCCTTCACCGACTGCACGGTGACGATGCACTGGGCCGCCTGGCCCTCGTGCTCGCCGCCGGCCAGCGCAGCCTCGAAGGTGGCGGTGTCGCCAGCGGACAGGCCGGTGACCGCGTCGTCCAGGCCTTCGAGCATGTTGCCGCTGCCGACGACGTACGAGACGCCGGTGACGTCGTCGATCTTCTCGTCGCCGATCGTGGCGGACAGGTCGATGGTGAGCGAGTCACCCTCGGCGGCGGCGCGCTCGACCGGGGCCAGCGTGCCGAACCGCTCGCGCAGCGTCTCGATCTCGGCGTCGACGTCCTCGTCGGTGACCTCGACCGGGTCGACGGTCACGCTGATCGCGGAGAAGTCGGGCAGGTTGAACTGCGGGCGGACGTCGACCTCGACGGTGAACTTCAGCTCATCACCCTCGGTCGCCGGCACGTCGGTGACCTCGACCTCGGGCTGGCCGAGCGGCTGCACGTCGTTGCTCTCCAGCGCCTGGCCGTAGAACTCCGGCAGCGCCTCGTTCACAGCCTCCTGCAGCACCGCGCCGCGGCCGACCCGCTGGTCGATGATCCGGGCCGGCACCTTGCCCTGGCGGAAGCCCGGCACCTGGATCTGGTTGCCGATGGTCTTGTAGGCCGCGCTGACGCTCGGCTCCAGCTCGGCGTAGGGGACCTCGATGGTCATCTTGACCCGCGTCGGGCTCAGGGTGTCGACGGCGCTCTTCACTGCACAGACTCCATAGATCGAAAGGGGCTCTCTGCCGGCGTACGTCGCAAGGCGGGCGTCGGCGACCCGGACGACCGGGCGGCGAAAGCGGGAACCGTCTGCCATGTTCCCTGACGAAGCGGGGCGCGAGCAAACCGGTGGCCTGGTGGCCCCTGCGCGCGGGTGCCCCCAGACGTCAGTTTCGGAGGGTTCTCCTGCTTCGGAACCGTCCGGAATCGACATCTCAAGCAGAGTTGGTCGGGGTAACAGGAACCACGGGCTCACTTCGTTCCGCCCGCTCCCGGCATCCTGTTGCCCCTCCTTCGTCGGGGTAACAGGATTTGAACCTGCGGCCTTCCGCTCCCAAAGCGGACGCGCTACCAAGCTGCGCCATACCCCGTGCTGCGCGGCTCGGTGCGAACCACACCACGCGAGCCAGTACGCTATCGCCTCGGCGCAGCACGCCGGACCACACATCACCGGGTGGGACGACGCAGCGCCACGCGGGTGTAGCTCAATGGTAGAGCCCCAGTCTTCCAAACTGGCTACGCGAGTTCGATTCTCGTCACCCGCTCCGAACCGCTGGACCGACGCCGCGCGGACCCGCGTCTCCACCCTCATCAGCGCGCCCTGCAGAGCCGGGAGTGAAGCGTGTGCGCGGGTTGCCCGAGCGATCTACCTCTCGACTGTCGACCCCACCTGTGCTTACGTGGAACGCATGGCTGCGGCATCTGGTCGCGGCCCTCTCGAAGGAGAACTCATGGGACTGTTCGACAGCGCCAAGGACAAGGCCAGCGACTTCGCGAACGACAACCCTGACAAGCTCAAAGAGGGTGTCGAGAAGGGCGGGGACTTCGTCGACGACAAGACCGGTGGCAAGTACGCCGACCAGGTCGACAAGGGCCAGGAGGCCGTCGGTGAGCGCCTCGGTGGAGGACAAGGCGGCAACAGCGCGGACACCGCCGGGGGCGGCGACGCCGGCGACGGGAACCAGAACTGAGGGCGATCACCGACCAGCTCTGGGAGAGTGCCGGACCCCGACGGGGTTCGGCACTCTTGTCATGTCAGGGGATCTCGTACGTCGGTCGGCGACGGCCCGCGGCGCGTCTCAGTCGCGATAGAGCATGAAAGCGGTGCGGTCGTCGCCCGGGCCCGAACGAGCCGCCTCGCACACCCGCCCGGCCGACCCGGCGGACGTCGGCAGCGCGCGGATGGTGTCGAGCACCTGCGCCAGCCCCTCGGACAGGTCGAGATCGCGCGTCTCGACGACGCCGTCGGTGTAGAGCAGGAGGGCGTCACCGTGCTGCAGGACCCCCTCCACCCGGGGGTAGTCGCGGGCGTTCTGTCCCTCGAGCACGCCGAGGCAGGTGCCGCTGGCACCCTCGACCATCGTCCAGGTGCCGCTCGCTGCATGGAACTGGACCGCAGCCGGGTGACCCGCGGACCCCACCGAGAAGTTGCCGTCGACCAGGTCCACGCACACGTGGATCGCGGTGGCGAAACCCTCGGACCAGTTCTGTCGTACCAGATAGTCATTGGCGGCCGGCAGGAAGTCCTGCGGCGCGACGGGGCCGAGCAGGCCGCTCACCGCCCCGCCCATCAGCATCGAGCGCGATCCCGCCTCGTGACCGCTGCCCGAGACGTCGACCAGGGCGACCTCGAAGCGGTGCTCGTCGGTGCGGTTGCCGATCACGAAGTCCCCGGAGAAACGATCGTTACCAGCCGCGCGGGTCGCCGACTCGACCCGCCAGCCGAGGGGAAGTTCGGGCATCCGACCCTGTACGCGCACCCGTTCGTGCAGCTCGCTCAGCAGCGTCGCGGACACCGCGTGGGACAGCAATGGGGAGTGCCGCACCGATGACAGCCCCAGGCCCAGGGCGCCCCCACCGGCCGCCAGCACGAGTGCCGAGGCGAGCAGTCCGTCGAACCGTAGGGACAGCACGGTGAGCACGAGAATGATGCACAACGCCGCAACGACACCGGCCCCGATGGTGGACCGATGTCCGCCGTCTTCGCGCGTCGCATCGCGAGGCGTGAAGTGGACATGAACAGCCATACGCGCAACGTAACCCGGCGTCACTCGAAATCAGCACGCCCATACGCAGGCTTTACACAACAATTACGCCGCGCAGACCCGCCGTTCGCCTTGCGTCATTCCGGGGGCAGCGAGCCGTCCTTCTCGAAGCGGGTCAGCATGTCCAGGCGCCGCTGGTGGCGTTCCTCGCCGGAGAACGGCGTCTCGAGGAACACGGCAACCATCGCCTTGGCTTGTTCGACCGTGTTGAAACGCCCACCGAGCGAGATCACCTGCGCGTTGTTGTGCTGCCGGGCGAGCTGGGCCAGCTCGGTCGTGTAGCACAGCGCGGCGCGGATGCCCGGCACCTTGTTGGCCGCGATCTGCTCCCCGTTGCCGGAGCCGCCGAGGACGACGCCGAGCGAGCCCTCGTCCTGTGCGACACCCTGCGCGGCGCGCAGCACGAACACCGGATAGTCGTCCTGCGCGTCGTACTCCTTCGCGCCGTGATCGACCACGTCGTGCCCTTGCTCGCCCAGCCAACGGACCAACTCACGGTGCATGTCGTACGCCGCGTGGTCCCCTCCGATGTGCACCCGCATCCGCGCGCCCTCTCAGCTGAAGTCCGGCGACGCTTCGCGCGACCGCTTGAGCTCGTAGAAACCGGGGGTCGCGGCGACGAGCAGGCAGCCGTCCCACAGTTTGCCCGCGGCGTCGCCCCTGGGTGCCGGGGTGACGACCGGACCGAAGAACGCCGTGCCCTCCACGCTGACGACCGGGGTGCCGACGTCGTTTCCGACCATGTCGATCGCCCGCTGATGGGACGCGCGCAACTCCTTGTCGATCTCGTCGCCGGGGGTGTTCTGCGCGTGTTCGAGCAGGTCCTGCGGCAGACCCACCTCGTCGAGCGACTCGCGCAGCACCGCGCGCAGGTCGTCCTCGTCCTTGCCGCGGCCGCCGGGGTGCAGGCGGGTGCCGATGGCGTCGTACAGCTTCTTCCGCGACTCGGGACCGTGCTCGCGCTGCGCGGCGATGACCACGCGCACGGGCATCCATGCCCGGTCCATCATGGCGCGGTAGTCGTCGGGCAGGTCACGGTCCTCGTTGAGCACCGACAGGCTCATCACCGACCAGCTGATCTCGACGTCCCGGACCTCCTCCACCTCCAGCAACCACCGGGAGGTCATCCATGCCCACGGGCACATCGGATCGAAGAACATTTCGGCTTGGCTAGTGGTCACGCTCATCATCTTGCCACTGCGGCGGATGACAGGATGGCCGAGCCCGGGAGCCGCCCGGGAGACACGATGCAAGGGGACCACGTGGCACTGCAGGAACTGACCCGGGACGAGGCCGGCGCTCGCGCCGAGCTGGTCGAGGTGCACGCGCACGCTGTGAGCCTCGACCTCACGACCGGCCCGCAGACCTTCGGCACGACGTCGCGGATCGAGTTCTCCGCGACGCCCGGCGCCGCGACGTTCGTGGACTTCCTGGGCGAGTCGGTGCGCTCCATCGAACTGAACGGCGCACCGCTGGACCCGGCGACCCACTTCGACGGAGCGCGGGTGACTCTGCCCGGTCTGGCCGCGGAGAACGTCGTGCGCATCGAGGCCGTCGGCCGCTACATGAACACCGGCGAGGGTGTGCACCGCTTCGTGGACCCCGCCGACGGTGAGGTCTACCTCTACACCCAGTTCGAGGTCGCGGACAGCCGCCGCGCGTTCCCCGTCTTCGAGCAACCGGACCTGAAAACCCGCTTCGCCTTCACCGTCACCGCCCCGGCGACCTGGCAGGTGCTGTCGAACGAGCCCACACCCGAGCCGACCACCGGCGAGAACGGTTCCGCCACCTGGGTGTTCGCGCCCACTCCCCCGATCAGCTCGTACGTGACCGCCTTCGCGGCCGGCCCGTACGACGTCGTACGGGACTCGGTCACCACGCGTGCCGGGGAGATCCCGTTGGGCGTGCTGTGCCGCCGGTCGCTGCGCGAGCACCTCGACGCCGACAACATCCTGGACCTCACCAAACGCGGATTCGCGTTCTTCGAGGAGATGTTCGACCGGGAGTTCCCCTTCACCAAGTACGACCAGCTCTTCGCCCCGGAATACAACATGGGCGCCATGGAGAACGTCGGCCTGGTCACCATCGCCGAGATCTACGTCTTTCGCTCGGCCGTGCCGGAGTCGCTGGTCGAACGCCGCGCGCTCACCGTGCTGCACGAGCTCGCGCACATGTGGTTCGGCGACCTGGTGACGATGCGCTGGTGGGACGACCTGTGGCTGAACGAGTCGTTCGCCGAATGGGCCTCGACCACCGCGCAGGCCGAGGCGACCCGCTGGGACAGCGCGTGGACGACCTTCAGCCTGGCGGAGAAGTCCTCCGCCTACATCGCCGACCAGCTCAGCTCCACCCACCCGATCGCCGCCGACGCGCGCAACTGGTCGGACGTGGAGAACAACTTCGACCACATCACCTACGCCAAGGGCGCCTCGGTGCTGAAGCAGCTGGTGGCGTACGTCGGTCGCGAACCCTTCGTGGCCGGGCTGCGGTCCTACTTCCAGCGGTACGCGTGGGGCAACACCGACCTGAGCCATCTGCTCGCCGAGCTGGAGCAGACCTCCGGCCGCGACCTCACCGCGTGGGCGCAGACGTGGCTGCAGACGGCGGGGGTCTCGACGATGCGACCGTCGATCGAGACCGCCGACGGTCGCCTGGCGTCCGTGACCATCGAACAGACCGCGGCGGACAGTCACCCCACGCTGCGTCCGCACCGGATGGGTGTGGGCTGTTACGACCTGCGCGACGGGCGGCTGGAGCGCACGTCGTACGTCGAGCTGGACGTCGACGGTCCCCGCACGGCGGTCCCCGAGCTCGTCGGGGCACCTCGCCCGGACCTGCTGCTCCTCAACGACGAGGATCTCGCGTACACGAAGATCCGGCTGGACGAGGCGTCCCTGGCGACCGTGCTCGCCAACCCCACGGCGCTGCAGGACTCGCTGGCGCGCTCGCTGGTGACCGCGGCAGTCTGGGACATGACGCGCGAGGCCGAGACAGCGGCGACGGACTTCATCGCGTTCATGCTCGAAGTCCTTGCGGCAGAGGACGATTCGACAGCGATGAAGGTCGCACTGGAGCAGATCTCGGCCAGCCGGCGGGTGTACGTCGCTCCCGGGCACCGTGAGGCGGCACGCCACCAGGTGGCCGACGGCCTGGGCCGTCTGCTGAGGAGCGCGGCCGCGGGCAGTGACGCCCAGCTGCAGTTCGCGCGCGCCTTCGCGCAGGTCGCCGTCCGGCCGCAGGACATAGCCACGGTGCAGGGGCTGCTGGACGGCAGCGCGCCGCTGGCCGGGCTTTCGATCGACACTGACATGCGGTGGTCTCTGCTGACCTCGCTCGCGGCGTCCGGTGCCATCGGCGACGACGTGATCGAGAAGGAGCTCGCAAGCGACCGCACGTCGACCGGCGCGGAGCGAGCGGCCGGTGCGAGGGCGGCGTACCCGACGACGGAAGCGAAGGAGGCTGCCTGGGCCGCCGCGTTCGTGGGGTCGGACCTGCCCAATCAGACGCTGGTCGCGGTGGCCGCGGGATTCGCCACGGCGCACGACGTGTCGCTCCTGCAGCCCTACGTCGAACGCTTCCACGCCGGCGTGCGCACCATGTGGGAGGGCCGCACCTTCGCGATCGCCTCCGGTGTGGCGAAGCGGATGTATCCGGTGACGCTCGCCGATCAGGGGTTGCTCGATGCGACGCAGGCCTGGCTGCGCGACAACGGTGATGCACCGGACGCGCTGCGCCGGATCATGAGCGAGCACCGTGACGCGGTGATCCGGGCGCTGCGGGCGCAGGCCCGCGACGCCCAGGGCTGAGGGTTCGGCGCTCGTTTCGGCCCGCTTGGCCCCGAACGAGGCTTCCACCTGGTGCGCCAGCTCTGGTTACGGCCCGCTCGGCCCCGAACGAGGCCTACGTCGGGTGCGCCAGCTCTCGTTGCGGCCCGCTCGGTCCCGTACGACGACGGATCGCGGGGCGGGTCAGCGTTCGCGCTGGGTGACGCAGCGGATCAGGCGTTTGGCTCGACGCGACACCATCAGCTGGTCCAGGCTCATCGCCCGGCCCTGACCGTCCGCGAGGGGCAGGCGCCAGTTGGGGTACTCGTCGTGGGTGCCCGGCTGGTTGATGGTCCGTACGTCGCCCGCCAGGTCGTTGACCGACACCCCGAGCATCTTGCTCGGTGACCAGGTCAGGAACCGGTGCAGCGCATCGACCTGGTCCTCGATCGAGGACCGCTCGCCGAGCAGCCCGCGGCGACGCAGCACCGACAGGACGGCTTCGCGCTGCGCATCGTCCTGGGCGATCTCCTCCTCCAGCGGCTGGGTCAGCAGATCCAGGCTGTGCCGGACGCTGATGTGCTCGCCCTGCAGGTAGCCGGCCGTCGGAGGCAGGTCGTGGGTCGTGACGCTGGCGAGGCAGAGCTGGCGGTAGGTCTCCGGCGGCAACGGCGCGCCGTCCGCGTCGCGCTCGAACCACAGGATCGAGGTGCCGAGGATGCCGCGTTCGGCGAGGTAGTCGCGCACCCAGCCCTCGACGGTGCCGAGGTCCTCACCGATCACGACGGCACCGGACCGGTGCGCCTCCAGCGCCAGGATGCCGACCATCGCCTCGTGGTCGTACCGCACGTACGTGCCCTTCGTGGGCGACTCCCCACGCGGCACCCACCAGAGCCGGAAGAGGCCGAGGATGTGGTCGACGCGCAGCCCACCGGACATCCCCAGCGCGGTGCGGATCATCTCCCGATAGGGCAGATACGCCTGCTCGGCAAGGCGATTAGGCCGCCACGGCGGCTGGCTCCAGTCCTGCCCGAGCTGGTTGTAGTCGTCCGGCGGCGCACCGACGCTGATGTCGCGCGCGAGCACGTCGCCGAGCGCCCACGCGTCGGCACCCGACGGGTGGACCCCCACCGCGAGATCGGCGACCACGCCGACGCCCATGCCCGCGCTGCGCAGCTCGGCCTGCGCGTCGGCGAGCTGCCGTTGCGCGATCCATTGCAGCCAGCACTGGAACTCGACCTCGGTGGCCAGGCGCTCACGCTCGGCGCGTACGGCGTCGGAGTGCGGATCCTGCAGCTCCTGCGGCCAATCCTGCCAGGGCAGCCCTCGATCCAGCACCAGAGCGCACCAGGTGGCGTAGTCGACCAGGCCGTCGCCCTCGTCCGCGCAGAACTGCTCGAACTCCCGCACCCGGCGATGCGTGCGGGGCACCCGGAAGAGCATCCGCAGCGCTGCTTCCTTGGCCGTCCAGCAACCGTCCCGGTCGAGTTGCTCCAGGTTGTTGAGCCGCCGCGCGTCGTCGCCGTGCCACTCGACCAACTGGTGCTCGGCCGCCGACAGGTAGCCGATCTCGAGGACCTCCTCGACCCGGATGTACATCGGGTTCACGAACCGCCGCGTCGTCGGGAGGTACGGCGACGGCTCCATCGGCGCGACCGGCTCGGCGGCGTGCACCGGGTTGACGAGCACGAAGTCGGCGCCGTTGCGGGCCGCCCAGGTGCCGAGCTCGGCGAGGTCGGCGGCGTCGCCGATGCCCCAACTGCGAGCACTGCGAACGCCGTACAGCTGCGCCTGCAGTCCCCAGGCCCGGTCGGTCCGCAGCGCCGACGGCAGCGACAACCGCGCGGGGCTGACGATGACCGTCGTACGGTGCTCCTCCTCGCCGGTGCGCACGACGAGCTGGTGGTAGCCCAGGGGCAGGGACGCCGACAGCGCCACGGTCGCCTCGCCGACCAGCGCGCCTTCGATCTCACGAGGATCGACCCAGTGGTCCACCTGCGCGACATCCTGCTCCGCACCGTCTTCCAATTCGATGCGGGCGGAGAGACTCTCACCGTCCGGGAGATGCACGGGCACCCACGACTCGGTGCCCTTGCGCACGACCACGACCGTCGGGAGCACCTGACGCCAGCTGCCGTCCGCAGCCACTCGCAGCGCCTCGGTCACAGCGGCGTCGTCCGACACGTCCACACCCAACGCGGTCAGCACCGAGCTGATCGTCTGGTCGGACACGGTGACGTGGTTGTCCTTCCAGTCCCGATACTCGGTGGCAACACCATGTGCGCGGGCGAGTTGCGCCAGCGGAGACCCCTCGGACATGGCCGCAGTCTTGCAGAGCGGCCACCCTGGTCCGCTGACTTGGGTGGGGCGACCCCGGGCAGTCACACTGGGGGCCATGGCATTTGTGCACTTCGTGACCAACGGCGACCGCAGCGGCTGGGGACTACTGCTCGGCACCCCCATCACCATCGCGGGCATCGTGATCGGTGCGATGGTGCTGCGCTGGCTGGTGCACCGGGCCATCCGCCGGGCCGTCGAGGTGATGGAGACCCGTGCCCGCGAGCGCACGGTGGCGACCCGACGGGCCGGCCGGGTCATCCGGCAGGCCGCGGGCCTGGACACCGAGCGGCGCAAGCAGCGGGCGGCGACCACCGGGTCGCTGCTGCGCTCGGTGTCGACCCTGGTGATCTACGGCATCGCCGCGATGATGGTGATGGCCGAGCTCGGCGTACCGCTGGCTCCCCTCCTCGCGTCCGCCGGCGTCGGCGGGGTCGCGCTCGGCTTCGGAGCACAAAGCCTGGTGCGCGACTTCCTGTCCGGGATCTTCATGATCATGGAGGACCAGTACGGCGTCGGCGACGTCATCGACACCGGTCAGGCCATCGGCACGGTCGAAGAGGTGACCCTGCGCATCACGCGCGTGCGCGACGCCGACGGGGTGGTCTGGTACGTGCGCAACGGCGAGATCCTGCGGATCGGCAACAAGTCGCAGGGCTGGGCGACCACCACGGTCGACCTGCCCATCGCCTACGACCAGAGCGTGGAGAAGGCGCTCAGCACGCTGCGAGAGGTGACCGAGCTGGTCGACGACGAATCTCCCTGGAAGGAGAAACTGTTGGAGACACCGGTGGTGGCCGGGGTGGAGTCGGTGACCGGCGGGAGCGTCACCCTGCGGATCATCGCCAAGTGCGTGCCGGGCGAGCAGTACGCCGTGTCGCGCGAGATCCGCGAGCGCGCCAAGGTCGCGCTGGACGCCGCGGGCATCGCCGCGCCTCACCTGCCGCCGTACACCACCGTCCCGCCGAACTGATGCCGGCTGACAGACTGCAGAACATGCCCGACCCGGATCCGCAGACCTTCTACGCGCAGGTGGGAGGGCATGAGACCTTCGCCAGACTCGTGCACGAGTTCTACCGCGGGGTCGCGTCCGACCCGCCGTTGCGCGCGCTCTACCCCGAGGAGGATCTCGGGCCTGCGGAGGACCGCCTGCGCGGGTTCCTCGAGCAGTACTGGGGCGGCCCCACGATGTACAGCGAAGAGCGCGGCCACCCCCGTCTGAGGATGCGGCACATGCCGTTCAGCGTCACACCGGCCCAGCGCGACCGCTGGATCCTGCACATGATGGCCGCCGTCGACACGCTCGACCTCGACCAGACCCACGACCTCCTGCTGCGCGACTACCTCACGCGAGCGGCCTACTCCCTGGTGAATTCCCTTGACGCAGAGTAAGACTCAGCCCTGGTGGCGGACCGCCGTCATCTACCAGATCTACCCGCGGTCGTGGGCCGACGCCGACGGCAACGGGATCGGCGACCTGCCGGGCATCGTGCGGCGCCTGCCCTATCTGCGCGAGCTGGGCGTCGATGCGGTGTGGCTCTCGCCGTTCTACACCTCGCCGCAGGCCGACGCCGGCTACGACGTCGCCGACTACTACGACGTCGACCCGCTCTTCGGCGACCTCTCGGACGCCGAGCGGCTCGTCACCACCGCGCACGACCTGGGCATGAAGCTCGTGGTCGACCTGGTGCCCAATCACACCTCCGACGAACACGTGTGGTTCGTGGCCGCTCTGGCAGCAGCACCGGGCTCACCCGAGCGGGACCGCTACATGTTCCGCGACGGCCGCGGCATGAACGGAGCCGAGCCCCCGAACAACTGGCAGAGCATGTTCGGCGGCCCGGCGTGGGAACGCGTCACCGAGGCCGACGGATCGCCCGGCCAGTGGTATCTGCACCTCTTCGACCGCAAACAACCCGATCTCAACTGGGACAACACGCAGGTGCGCGAGGAGTTCGAGCGCGTCCTGCGTTTCTGGCTCGACCGGGGCGTGGACGGCTTCCGCGTCGACGTCGCGCACGGCCTGGCCAAGGTGCCCGGCCTGCCGGACTGGGACGGCGCCATGCACATGGCCGACGGCCGCCAGCAGGAACGCGCGCCGATGTGGGACCAGCCCGGGGTGCACGAGATCTACCGCTCCTGGCGCGCCGTCCTGGACTCCTACGACGTCGCGGACGCGACCACCGACGACGGCCACGGGGACGGCCGGATGATGTGCGCGGAGGCGTGGGTCGTGCCGGCGGAGAACCTCGCCAAGTACGTGCGACCCGACGAGTTCCATCAGGCGTTCAACTTCGAATTCCTCGAAAGCCCCTGGAACGCAACGGAGCTGCGCGAGGTCATCGACCGTACGTCGGACGCGAACGCCGCCGTCGGCGCGCCGACGACCTGGGTACTGTCCAACCACGACGTGGTCCGTCACGCGACTCGGCTCGGGCTGCCGGCCGGCGCGGAGAAGCTCAACGGCATCGGCGCCGACGACCCGCAACCCGACGCGGAGCTCGGCCTGCGGCGGGCGCGGGCGGCCAGCACCCTGATGCTCGCGCTGCCCGGGGGTGCCTACCTCTACCAGGGTGAGGAGCTCGGGCTGCCCGACCACACCACGATGCCGGACGAGGCGCGACAGGATCCGACGTACGCCCGCACCCAGCACCAGGACAAGGGGCGTGACGGATGCCGCGTGCCGATGCCCTGGGAGAAGGAAGCACCTGCGGACGGCTTCAACGACACCGGTGAGCTGTGGCTGCCGCAGCCCCCGTCGTACGCAGAGCTGGCGGTGGATCAGCAGGTGGGAGTGGCGGATTCGACACTGGAGCTCTACCGAAGCCTGCTGCGACTGCGTCGCGCGCACGCCCTGGCCATCGGGGAACTGCAGTGGGTCGTTGCGGAACCCGACGTGCTGGTCTTCGACAACGGCCCGGTGCGGTCGATCACCAACTTCGGGCCGACGCCCTACCCCGTACCCACCGGGTGGTCGGTCGTCGTCGCCAGCGGCCCGCTGCAGGACCATGCGGTGCCGGTCGACACGACCGTGTGGACGACCCGCGACGCCTAACGGCAGAGGACGTGACCGGCGGGCGTGGTCACCCTGTGCCAGCGCCCCGCGGTGAACACCTGTGCGCTGTCCCCGACCAGGAACCCCAGCGCGTACGCCGCGAACGCCACCGACCCGGGCAGTGTCTCCGCGCGCTCGCCCGGCAGCGGCCGGCCCCACACGCGCCGTCGCAGATCCTCCACCGCCGCCGCGCCCGAGCCGGTCGGCACACCCTGCGCGATCTCCGCGATGCCGTGCTGAGCGATCTCGCGAAGCTCGGTGACCGCCACCGAACCGGCCGGCGACCATCCGCCGCGCGGCGGGCTCACCGAGGCCCACGACGCGCGCACCTCCTGCGGCGGGATGTCCAGGCGCGTGCTGGAGGGCTGCCGGGCGAGCCGGTCACCGACGGCCGCCACCGGCACGACGGTGTCCACCTGCGCGGCCTCGGACAACGCAAGCACCCGCAACCCGAGCGTGGTGCCCTGACCGGACAGTTCGCGGGAGGACTGCACGCCCACCCACACCGCCAGGGAGGCCCCTCCGGCCTGCAGACGCACGGCGCCGTCGGCGTCCAGCGCCCGCGCCCGCGCGCAGAAGGTGGCCAGATCGGAGCGGGTCTGCTCGTCCGCCAGCTGCACGACGGGGTTGGGGTCCACCGTCACGCGTGATCGACGGGTCGACGCTTCAGCGCGACGGGCGGACCGGCGTACTGCTGCAGGATCTCGCGGGCGCTGGCGGTCAACCGGGTGGGCCGCTGGGTCTCCATGTCGAACGCGACCTGTGTCGTCTCGGCGGACGCGAACACCTCTGTGCTCTCGGGGGTTTCGCGCACTTCATAGCCGAGGTCGAACGAGGCACCCGCGATCCGCGTCACCCAGGTCGTGATGCAGATCGGCTCGCGCCGGTAGTGCAACTGACGCAGGTAGTCGATCTCGGCGCGCGCGATCAGGAGCCGGGGCCGCTCGTGAGCCTCGTCCGAACCGTCGAACCACTGGTCGAAGGCGAGGATGCGCGCCTCCTCCAGCAGACGCAGGAACTGCACGTTGTTCACGTGGCGCAGGGCGTCCATATCGGACCAGCGCAGGGGCACGCTGACGTGGAAGAGGGGGTTCGGCATACGACGATTATCCGTATGCCGGTCGGCTGCGAGCCGCTGGGTAGAGTCACCCGGGTGACCGACGCCGACGAACTCAGTGCCATCGGAGTAGAGCAGGCCGAGCAGGACCCCGTCGGGTCACTGCTCGAGGTGCTCGACCTGAAACCGGTGGGCACGGCCAGCTTCCGGCCCGAGACGGCGCCGGAGGCAGAGGACGAGGCTGACCTGTCCGAGCGCACGCTCGACGTCTTCGTGGGGCGCAGCCAGGTCACCCCGCACGGCCGCGCGTTCGGCGGCCAGGTGCTGGCCCAGAGCGTCATCGCTGCCGGTCGCAGCACCCCGCAGGATCGCCAGATCCACTCGCTGCACGCCTATTTCGTGCGTCCCGGCGACTCCACCCACCCGATCCGCTTCGCCGTGGAGAACCTGCGCGACGGCAATTCCTTCTCGGTGCGCCGCGTGCACGCCATGCAGTACGGCAACACGATCCTGTCCGCGACGCTGTCCTTCCAACGGCCGGCCGACGGACTGGACCATCAGGCGGAGATGCCGTCGGCGCCGGACCCGGAGCGGGTCTGGACCACCGAGCAGGAGTTGCAGGGCATCGACCACCCGTCCGCACATCACTGGCGTCGCCGAGCGCTCGATGTCCGCAACGTCGAGGGCGCGCTGTACATCCACCCCAGCCGGCAACGTTCGGCCCACCAGATGGTGTGGATGAAGTCGTTACGCGAGCTTCCGGACGACCCGTTGCTGCATGCCGCCGTCTTCGCCTACGCCTCGGACTACTCGCTGCTGGAATCGGTGCTGCGCCGCCACGGTCTGGTCTGGTCCTCCCCCGGGCTGCGGCCGGCGTCGCTGGACCACGCCATGTGGTTCCACCGGCCTGGTCGGATCGACGACTGGGTGCTCTACGAGCAGGAGTCCCCGTCGGCCTCCGGCGGGCGCGGTCTCGGCCTCGGCAAGCTCTTCGGTGTCGACGGCACGTTGATCTGCTCGGTCGCCCAGGAAGGCATGGTGCGGGTCAAACCGCGGCCTGAGTGACCCCTGCGGTCGCGCGGATCCTTCCTCTGCCAGGCTGATCGGCATGGCCGCCGGACGACTCGACCCCATCACGCTGACCGGGCGCCTCGTGCGACTCGAACCGCTCTCCCCCGACCACCTCGCTGGGCTCGTCGAGGCGTCCGAGGACGGGCAAATGTACGACCGCTGGTACACCAGCATCGCGAGCCCGGACGATATGGCCTCCGACGTGCAGCACCGTCTCGACCTGCAGGCGAGCGGGTTCATGCTGCCGTTCACCACGATCCGGCAGTCCGACGGCGCCGTCCTCGGCGGCAC
Organism: Allobranchiibius sp. CTAmp26; assembly: GCF_017565405.1. Taxonomy (GTDB): domain Bacteria; phylum Actinomycetota; class Actinomycetes; order Actinomycetales; family Dermatophilaceae; genus Allobranchiibius. The sequence goes on along the minus strand of NZ_JAGEKR010000016.1, from coordinate 262,769 downwards.
GACGTTCTACGACATCCAGCTCGACGTGCCGCGCGTGTCGATCGGCTACACCTGGAACCGCGCGTCGGCCCACGGCACCGGCAGCAACCCCGAGAGCAAGCTGCTGCTGATGAGCCACGCGTTCGAGACGCTGGGCGTGGAATGCGTGCGCTTCGAGACCAGCTGGATGAATCACCAGTCGCAGGCGGCCATCGAGCGGCTCGGCGCCCGACGGGACGGGGTCCTGCGCGCCGACAAGCGCGAGCGCACCGGCGCCCTGCGCGACACGGTCGTCTACTCAGTGCTCGCGCACGAGTGGCCGTCGGTGAGGAACGGCCTGGAGCACCGCCTGCGTCACCGCTGACCCCATCGGGGGTGCAGAAATGGTCGAGGGGTGGGGCAATTACCGCACCCCTCGACCATGTGCCTACCCCCCGACGGCGGGGTCGGTGTCTGCTCAGTCGCGGGTGAGCCGACGGTGGGTGACCCGGTGCGGGCGCGCTGCCTCGGCGCCGAGCCGCTCGACCTTGTTCTCCTCGTACGCGTCGAAGTTGCCCTCGAACCAGTACCAGTTCGCCGGGTTCTCCTCGGTGCCCTCGTAGGCCAGGATGTGCGTCGCGACCCGGTCCAGGAACCACCGGTCGTGGCTGATGACCACGGCGCAGCCCGGGAACTCCAGCAGCGCGTTCTCCAGCGACCCGAGCGTCTCGACGTCCAGGTCGTTGGTGGGCTCGTCGAGCAGCAGCAGGTTGCCGCCCTCCTTGAGGGTGAGTGCCAGGTTGAGCCGGTTGCGCTCCCCACCGGAGAGGACGCCGGCCTTCTTCTGCTGATCCGGGCCCTTGAAGCCGAACTGCGACACGTAGGCGCGAGAGGGAATCTCGACCTTGCCGACCTTCATGTAGTCCAGTCCGTCGGACACGACCTCCCAGAGCGACTTCTCCGCGTCCAGGCCGCCACGGCTCTGGTCGACGTAGGAGATGTCGACGGTCTCGCCGATCTTGACCGAACCGCTGTCCGGCTCCTCCAGACCGACGATGGTCTTGAAGAGGGTGGTCTTGCCGACGCCGTTGGGGCCGATCACGCCCACGATGCCGTTGCGCGGCAGCGTGAAGGAGAGCCCGTCGATGAGCACCCGCTCGCCGAAGCCCTTCTTGAGGTCCTTGACCTCGATGACCTGCGCACCCAGGCGCGGGCCCGGCGGGATCTGGATCTCCTCGAAGTCCAGCTTGCGGGTGCGGTCCGCCTCGGCGGCCATCTCCTCGTAGCGGGCCAAGCGGGCCTTGTTCTTGACCTGGCGCGCCTTGGCGTTCGAGCGCACCCACTCCAGCTCGGACTTCAGGCGCCGCGCGAGCTTGGCGTCCTTCTTGCCCTGCACCTGCAGGCGCTCCTGCTTCTTCTCCAGGTACGTCGAGTAGTTGCCCTCGTAGGGGTAGAGGCGGCCGCGGTCTACCTCGGCGATCCACTGGGCCACGTTGTCCAGGAAGTACCGGTCGTGGGTCACCGCCAGGACGGTGCCCGGGTAGGCCGCCAGGTGCTGCTCGAGCCAGTTCACCGACTCGGCGTCGAGGTGGTTGGTGGGCTCGTCGAGCAACAGCAGGTCGGGCTTGCTGAGCAGCAGCTTGCACAACGCGACGCGGCGCCGTTCACCGCCGGACAGGACGGTAACGTCCGCATCACCGGGCGGGCATTGCAGCGCATCCATCGCCTGCTCCAGCTGGGAGTCCAGGTCCCAGGCGTTCGCGGCGTCGATCTTCTCCTGCAGCGTGCCCATCTCGGCCATCAACGCGTCGAAGTCGGCGTCCGGCGCGGACATCAGCTCGGAGATCTCGTTGAACCGGTCCAGATCGTCCTTGATCTGACCCATGCCCTCCTCGACGTTGCCGCGTACATCCTTCTCCTCGTTCAGCGGCGGCTCCTGCAGCAGGATGCCGACGCTGAACCCGGGCGAGAGGCGGGCCTCGCCGTTGGAGGGCTGGTCGAGCCCCGCCATGATCTTCAGGATCGTGGACTTGCCGGCGCCGTTGGGGCCGACGACGCCGATCTTGGCGCCCGGGTAGAACGACATCGAGACGTCGTCGAGGATGACCTTGTCGCCGACCGCCTTGCGCGCCTTGGTCATTGTGTAGATGAACTCAGCCATGCCCGGAAGGCTAGTCGCGGCGCGCACTGCGACCGAATCGGCCGGTGGTCAAGCGGCGGACTGCGAACCTCCCGAGCCGTCGTCGTCGGTCCCGGCCGCAGGCGGAACCGCCTCCGATGCCTCCGCTTCCCGGCCCACGGGACTGACTCCCGTCGGCGCGGAGCGACTCACCCGCCGGAAACTGCCCTCGCCGAACGCGAGGTCGTGGCCCACGTGGTACGCCGTGACCTCCGGCGTGGAGCGTGCCTGCCCGTTGGTCGCGGTCCACTCGTTGATGCGCAGCACACCGCGCACGATCACCGGATCGCCCTTGCGCAGGCACCCGTGCAGATGTCGGCCCAGCTGCTTCCAGGCGACGACCCGGTAGGAGCTCGCCGTCCCGTCGATGTAGCCGCCGGACGCCTGGTCGTAGCGGCGTTCGTTGACCGCGACCCGGAAGGACAGGAAGTTGTCACCGGACCTGGTCTGATGCCGTTGCGGGTCCAGCGAGACGTTCCCGGTCAACGTGATCTCCACTTCGTTCATCCCCACTCCCTTCGCAGGGCACCGGGAGGTGCCCGTTTGAGATGAACGATGCGCGCATCGCCGGGGCACCGGCAGGTGCAGACCCGAGGGTGTGGACGACGCGCTCCACCGGCCGGGGATGTGGAGGAAACAGGCTCAGCCCGCCGCCGCCTCCAGATGCACCCGCGTCTGGCGGTGGTCACTGAGGACCACCGCAACGGGGTCGGTGATCTGCCGCGCCGCGACCCCGCTGATCTCCTGGCGCATCCGCGCGCCCACCGCCCTGCTCCGGCGGGCGGCGCCCCGCCGCGCGATCCACTTCGACAGCACGGCGAGCGCCAGCCCGGCGAGCAGCCCGAGCACGAGCATGAGCAACGGGATCGGGATGATCCCCACCGTCGGGGGGTCCAGGTGCACCTGACCGAAGCTCAGCACGGTGAGCGACACGAGCCACAGCAGCCCGAGCACGGCCACGATCGCGAAGAGCCACTGCAGCACGGCGACGACGGACCACCATCCCGGGTTGCGGCCCCGCAGCGGCACGCCCATCACGGCGCGGTCCAACTCGTCGTACAGCTTCTCGTTCGGAGCCGCCGCGTCCTGCACCGCGTCGGCCCAGGGTTGCGGCAGCCCCGCACAGGCCCGCTCGGCGAGCTCGCGGCTCGCCACGTCCACCGCGGCGCGCGACGCCGGGGTGGGCGGAGGCAGCGAGGACCGGCCGAGCACGGTGCTGCTCTCGTGCCGGCTGAGGCCACCGCTCACGACCTTGTCGAGGCCGAGCCGGGACAGGGGCGCGGGTCGCAGCTTCGTGATCCACCGGGTGAACGGCCAGCCGCCGTGCTGGGTGGACCGCATGAGGTAGTCCCGCTCGACGGCGTCGAGGACGACGGGGACGCCGGCCGCCTGCGCCAGGGCGCGATCCAGCTCGGGCCCGGCGTCCTGGACGGGCGGCTCACTGTCGCCGACGTGCGTGCGCAGCCCGGTGGCGCGGACCGTGAGGTCGCCGAGAAGCCGCCGCTCGGCTGCGTTGTGCTGCTGCACGACCTGCGCGACGGCGGAGACGACGTCGTCGACACCGTGTCCGCGGGCGGCGGAGGTGGGGATGATCCGGACGTCTCCCAACCCGTCGGCCACGAGGAGCCGCTGCAGGTCGGCGACGCACTCGCCCACCTGTGCGCGCTGCAGCAGGTCGACCTGGTTGAGAACGACGAGCGTCACCGCGTCGTGACCGGCCGACCGGGAGATGTACTCGTCGTGCATGACGGCGTCGGCGTACTTCTGCGGATCGGTCACCCACACGAAGACGTCGGCCAGCTCCAGCACGCGATCGGCCTCGGCACGGTGCTGCGCGATGGTGGAGTCGAAGTCCGGCAGGTCCAGCAGCACCATGCCGTCCAGTTCCGCGGAGCGAAGCGAGGTCGCCGCCACCTGGTGCCGGGTCGACACGCCCAGCCAGTCGAGCAGGTCGGCGCTGGGCTCGTCCCCCCAGATCGCCGCGGCAGGCGAGGACGTCGTCGGGCGGCGGGCGCCGATCCGCGAGATCGGTTCTCCCACCAGCGCGTTGAAGAGCGTCGACTTGCCGGAACCGGTGGCCCCGGCGAGGGCGACGACCGTACGCGAACCGGTGAGCGCCGTACGTGCCCGCGCCTTGTCCAGCAACGCCCGAGCCTGCGCCACGTCATGCGCGGGCAGCCGGGACCCGCCATGGTCGAGCGCCGCGGTGAGGTCCTCGCTGCACTGGGCCAACTGTTCGGCGGGGACGGGCGCGGCGGCCTTGTGACGCCCCAGGATCGGGGTCATCGGCGTGCCGCCTTCAGCTCACCCATCGCCGTACGCAGCCCGCCGTCCTCCGGTGAGATGGTCGCCCCGTCCTCCAGCACGCGCAGATACCTCGTCCTCTCCTGCTCGTACAGCTCGGTGCTCAGATCCAGCAGCCGCTTGCGGGCCTGGGTCGACAGGGTGCGGACGGCCTGGTCGCCGAAGAGCGCCTCGAGCAAGCGCTGCGCCACGACCGCCGAGCCTCCTGCGATGCCGATCTCGGCTCCGCTCAGGCCGTAGGTCGCCGAGAACGCGAGCAGCATCAGCATCACGGCCAGCCCATTGACGCCGAACGCCAGGAACCGCGCCGTCGTGCGCTTGCCGGCGGCCTCGTCGCGCACCATCTGCAGCACTTCGCCCTGCCAGCGGCGGACCAGTTCCTCGGCACGCTGGGTGAAATCCGGTGACAACTGGGCGATCTCGGGGTGCGCTCCGATCAGCGGCGCCCCACCCGGGGTCAGCCGCCAGCCGCGGGCGATCCCGTCGACCGCGGACTGCCCGTGGGAGCGGACCAGCACGACGACGCCGGACTGCAGCGCCTCCCCCAGCTCGTCGGCCGGTTGTGCCTTGCCACGCCCGCGCACGTACGCCGTCACCCGGTCCCGGGCGCGCCCGACGTGGCGCTCCAGCTGGCGCAGCACCTCGCCGGTGCCGACGAACTCGTGCCAGCGGGCAAGGACCTCCCCGCGCAGCAGTGAGCCGTCCTTCATGCCCTCGTCCACCCCGGACGTCGCCGCGGCGAACCCGTCGTCGACTTCCTTGCGCAACCTCGCCGCGCCCTCGCTCTGCGCCGCGATGCCGTCCTGCAACGCGCGAACCCGCTGCTGCAAGGAGTCCAGGGCCCCGTCGAGGGTGCGGCGGATGACGATGTTGCGGGCCTGAGCGTCGGAGGCCAGCGAGTTCAGCCAGCTGCGCAGCCGGGCGACCTCCTCGTCGGGCAGCCGCCCGTCCTCGAGTCCGGTCTCGATGATCGCGAAGACGGGTGACTGCCCGAGACCCTGCTCGGCCAGCATGCCGGCGAAGTGCGAGCGCACGTCCTCCATGGCGTCCGTCGGCACCCGGTTGAGGACGACGGCCACGGAGGTCCCCCGGTCCGTCGCCTGGTGCAGCAGCTCCCACGGGACCGCGTCGGCATACCGGGCGGCTGTGGTCACGAAGATCCAGAGGTCGGCTGCCGACATCAGCTGCCGCGCGAGGTCGCGGTTGGCGGAGACCACGGAGTCGATGTCGGGCGCGTCGAGGAGCGCGACCCCCTGCGGGAGACCGGGCGACGACACGAGGTGCAGCGTGCCCGGGTCGGTGAGCTCGGTGTGCTCGCCGGTCAGGCGCGCGAGACCGGGCAGCACCCGGTCGCCGGCGAACCAGCCTTCGTCGGCCGGGTTGTGCACCAGCGTGGAGGCCAACGTCGTGGGCCGCAGCACACCGGACTTGGAAACGTGTTCTCCGACAATGGAGTTGACCAGCGTCGACTTGCCGGCACCCGTCGACCCGCCGACGACGGCGAGCAACGGCGCGTCGAGGGACTTGGCGCGGGGGATCAGGTAGTCGTCCAGCTGGGCGAGCAGTTCCGAGCGGGTACGCCGGGTGGCCGCGACGCCCTCGACGTCCAGCGGCAGTGCGGTCTGCTCCACGTGGGTCCGCAGTGACTGCAGCGCGGGGAGCAGCACTGTCCCCTCGAGCGCCCGTGTCACCGGCCCAGCATCGCCTGTCGGGTCGGCATACTCAACTTGCCGGGCCGCACCGACCTGCGCCCTACACTTGTCGGCGCTCGCCCCCGTAGCTCAGCTGGATAGAGCAAGGGCCTTCTAATCCCTAGGTCGCGTGTTCGAGTCACGCCGGGGGCACCAGCAGCACCGCAGGCATTGCCCACCCGACGACAGGGACCTGGACGTGGAGCGCGTATGACCCGCAAGGCCATGGTGCTGATGGCCCTCCTCTTCGTGCTGTACGTCGTGCTGCTCATCCCGTTCGCCCGCAAGGGAGACTGGTTCGGCTTCGTGGCCTTCCTGCTGCTGCCGTTCGTGTCGGTGGGTGTCGGCCGGCTCATCCGCCGCCGCTCGGGCTGAATGCCGCCGCTGCCCGGCGCAGGAAAGTGACCGCAGCGCGGACGTGCGCTCAGCCGCGGCGGTAGAGCGCGGTGTCCAAATAGGGCTCGCGGCATCCCGCGATCACGGTGAGCAGCTCGCGTTCGTCCACCCGCAACCGCGCCCCGCGCTGGCCGTGCGCGATGCGGGCCTGCAGGAGCGCGAGCTCGCTACCGGCATCCTGCAGCTGGCGCATCTGGTGCTCGCCGAGCCGTCCGTAGTGGGCACCGGCCCAGGCGCGGGCGTAACGGCGTTCGGGGATCGAGGCGAGCATCGTCACCTCGGGCAGGGTGAGGTCGCCGGTCTCGATGTAGTGGCGCAGGTGCCGGTCGATCAGCTGCGCCTCCCGTCGCCGCGCCGACACCACGAGCGCGACGAACGCCGCGAAGAGCGGCACTTGCAGCAGGAGATAGGTCCACACGGTTCCGTGGATCGCGAGGACGGCACCGGCGTTCCAGGCAGCGTGCAGGGCCACGGCGCAGCACCACCCGAGGATCGGCGCGCCGATGCGCACCAGCCAGCGACCGGACGTCGCCGACAGACCGATCCCGATGCCCACGCATACCGAGAAGAGCGGGTGGGCGAACGGGCTCATCACGACACGCACCAGGAAGGTCGCGAACAGACCGTGCCGACCCGCGGTGGAGTAGCCCTGCGCCAGGTAGAAGACGTCCTCGACCGCCGCGAACCCGGCAGCGGTCATCCCGGCGTACACCATCCCGTCGACGACACCGTCGATCTCCCGGCGCCACAGCAGCAGGATCAGCAGCGGTGCCAGGCCCTTCAGGCTCTCCTCGACGACCGGCGCGACCGTGATGTCGAGCAGTCCGTCACCGGGTTTGACGCCGACGAGGGTGCCGCCGAACTGGTTGAGCGTGAGCGCACCGAGAGGGGCCACGCACGCGCCCCACGCGAAGACCATCACCAGCAGCTGGGGCGGCTCCCGCTCGAACCTGTCGAGCCAGAGCAGCACCGGGACGATGATGCCGAGGACGACGAGAGACAGCATCACGCCGAGCACCGTGGCCGTCACCCCGGACTGCGCTTGGACGATCTCCAGGACCGAGTATCCGCAGCCGCCGAAGAACACCGCCAGCAGCGCGACCGCCAGCCAGTGCCGCAGGATCGGCCGGTGCAGCAGCAGGGCGGGACGGCGCGACGGCCGCTCATCCCCCGCGGCCGGCGTACTGCGGGGTACTCCAGTGCTCACACCGTCAAAGATAAGACGCGCACGGTGTGATTCGCCTGACGGACCCGGCCCCTAGGGTGGCCCGTGTGAGCGACGACAAAGCACGCACCGACCGCATCGTGTGGATCGACTGTGAGATGACCGGACTGTCCCTGGAGCACGACGCCCTCATCGAGGTCGCCGCGCTGGTGACCGACTTCGACCTCAATCAGCTCGGCGACGGGGTGGACGTCGTCGTCAAGCCACCGACGGCGGCCGTGGAGCAGATGAACGACTTCGTGCGCGAGATGCACACCTCCAGCGGCCTGTTGGAGGAACTCGCCGGGGGCATGTCCCTGCAGGACGCGCAGGAGCAGGTCATGGCCTACATCACCGAGTACGCGCCGGAGGAGCGCCGCTGGCCGCTCGGCGGCAACACGGTCAGCACCGACCGGGGATTCCTCGCCCGGGACATGCCGACGCTCGAGGCCCACCTGCACTACCGGATCATCGACGTGTCCTCCATCAAGGAGTTGTCGCGCCGGTGGTTCCCCAAGGCCTACTACGCGGCTCCCGCCAAGCACGGTGGACACCGCGCGCTGGCCGACATCCGGGAGTCGATCGACGAGCTGCGCTACTGGCGCCAGGCGGTCTTCGTGGCGCCGCCGGGCCCGGACACCAAGGCTGCCCGCGCGCTCGCGGAGCCGCTCGAAGCGCACTGAGAGCCGTCCCCGGGGTGGTCCGGGGCACCTGCGTGCGGCAGGTATGATCGTCCGCGCTGCCTTCGCCCGGGTCCGCCCCGGGCTCCCGGCAGCGCCATGGTGGGTGTAGCTCAGCTGGTAGAGCACCGCGTTGTGGTCGCGGTGGTCGCGGGTTCAAGTCCCGTCACTCACCCCACACGAACCGCCCGTCACGACGTACGCGTCGTGACGGGCGGTTCGACGTTCTCCGGGCGTACGCCGTCAGCGGTGGTGGGTGGCGTACCACTCCTCACGCCGGTGGCTGCGTTCGGCGTCGACGATCGCGCGAGACGCGCTCTCACGGGCGTCGATGTCCTCCGGCCGCACCGGCAGCTCGTGCTCCTCGGCGACGTGCGAACCGTCGGCGGGCAGCGGAGCGGCCGCGTCGCGCGCCGCAGCGGCCCGACGCTCTGCGGCCTCCCGCGCGCTGGCTTCGAACTCCGCACGACGGGCGCTGCGCTCGACCTCGATCTCATCACGCGCCCGCGAGGTACGCGGGGCGAACTGGGCGCGGACGGCCTCCACGGCCTCCCACCGCTTGCTCTGTGGCAAGGCCTCCTGCGAGGCCGCCAGCTGCTCCTTGCGCTTCTTGTCCTGCGCGGCGCGCTTCTGCGCGGCCTTCGCCTCGACGGCAGCGAGCCGGTCGCGCACGACCCGTTCGCGGCGGGCGTTCGCGACGGCTACGGCCGACCGCTCGCTGCGAGCCTTCTCGATCTGCTCCCGCTGCTCCGCGGGGTCACCAGAGGTGGGGGTCATCACTGCCTGCTTTCCTGTCGTCGAGGAGTCTTCGTCGCGGTCGAGCCGGACGTTACCGACCTGCCGCGGGGTGTCGGTCACGCTCTCGTCCTGCGTCACGCGCATCGTGCGGACATCGGGGCCGTAGGGATTCTTGCCCTCCCTGGACTCTGCTTGGTCCTGCACGAACCGTTCGAGGGCCTGCGTGTCGGGGCTCTCCGTCTCCCGCTCGGCCTCGGCCCGCAACCCGTAGGCCCGCTCGACGAGGGCCAGCTGCTTGTCCGACTTCTTCTCCAGCCCACTCTCGTCGCGGGCCGGCAGCAGGATCAGTTCCTCGGCCGGCATTCCCGACCGCAGCTGCCGGGTGCGGATCAGTTCGGCGTCCAGCTCGGCTCCGAACAGCATCGCCAGGTTGGTGATCCACAACCACAGCAGGAACATGATGGCGCTCGCGAAGATGCCGTAGGTCTTGGTGTAGCTGGACCCGTTGGTCAACGTGAAGTACGTCAACAGGACGACCGAGCCGATCACCCAGACCACGAAGGCGACCAGCGCGCCCCAGCTGAGCAGCATCCGCTTGGTCTTGCGCACGTTCGGGGTGGCCCAGTAGAGCAGCGAGATCAGGAAGACGACGATGAGGACCACGAACGGCCATTTGGCGATGTCCCAGATCAGCACCACCTGGCTCGGTATGCCGACCACCGAGGCGATCGAGGTCGCCACCTTGCCGGTCGTGGTCAGGGCGAAGATCAGGATCATGATCAGGACGATGTCGATGACCGTGACCAGCAACTGCACCGGGCGCAGCCGGATGAACGGGCGCCCCTCGCCGATGTCGTAGATCTGATTGAGCGCACGCCCGAACGCGCCGACGTACCCCGACGCCGACCAGATGGCTCCGCCGATGCCGACGACCAGTGCGATGATGCCGCCGCCGGCGGTGTGCACGTTGTCGATGAACGTGGTGACGAACTTCAGGTCGCTGGTCGACTTCCCGGAGATGTCCGCGGCGATCTTGACCAGATTCGCGGTCGTAGACCTGCCGTTGCCGAAGACGTTGATCAGGGACAACAGAGCGATGAGCCCCGGGAAGAGCGACTGCATCGCGTAGTAGGTCAGCGCGGCGGCCTTGTCGGTGCAGTCGTCCTGGGAGAACCGCGCGCGAGCGCGCTTGAACGCCACAGCCCAGGACGGCTTCTCCGGCGTCAGCGGCACTTCGTACTGAGGCCGTTCGACGGGCAGGTCCGGTATGACGGTCATCGTGTCGGTCCTTCGAGTCGGGACATGCAGCGGTGCTCGAAACCTACCCGTACAGCCCCCGGATGCGTCTCACCCGAATCGATTTCGCGACCGCAGAACGCCCCTGATACAGTCTGCGAGGCCTTGCGGTCCTCGCGCCATTAGCTCAATTGGCAGAGCAGCTGACTCTTAATCAGCGGGTTTGGGGTTCGAGTCCCTGATGGCGCACCACCAGCACCACGACTGATGCCCGGCAGCACGCTGCCGGGCATCAGTCGTTCCTACGGTTCGTCTCACCCCACGTATGCCGCCGGCACCTTGCTCAGGTCGACGCGCAGCAGCTGACCGGTGTCCTGGGTGCCGTCGGGCAGCAGCTTGGCGTGCAACTGGAACGGCGGGGTGTCGTTGGCCAGTCCGTCGATGCCGAAGTCGCTGTCGTTGGAGATGACCACCTGGCGGCCGTGGTTGAGCACGGCCACACCCTCGACCTTGTCGTGGCCGAAATAGCCGCCCTTCGGGTCGATCGCGGTCACGAGGCCAGCGACGTCCAGGAAGAGGCTCGCGGTGACCGGGCGGATGTGCGAGGCCGCGAGGAGAGACGTGGAGTCCGCGGTGTCGGCCTTGCCCACCAGCCCCTCGATGGTCCTGCCGCCCACCAGCAGGCCGCCGGCCGAGTCGTCGTACCGCGCGCCCGGCACCCGGGCGAACTTGCCGACGTCGGTGGCGCCGCGCAGATCGACCTTGTAGAGCTTCTTGTTCGCGCCCGGCTCCATCTTCCCGTCGCGTTCGTCGACCAGGAAGGTGTGGTCGTCGATCGCGCTGATCTCGCTGACCGCGGTCGTGGGACCCGCCGTGTTGTGCAGCAGGTAGAGGTACTCGGCCGTCCGCCGGGTCCGCAGATCGATCGTGACGATGCGCACCGGCGTGACGTTCTTGGACTTGGGGCCGTCGGGTGCGTTCAGCCCGGCCTGCATGATCCCGACGAGGGTCCGCCCGTCCGGAGTGACCGTGAGCCCCTCCATTCCCTTGTTGGGCTCACGCTCGCGCAACTCGACCGGGAGCGACCCGTCGAACGGGCTGAGGCGCTCGATCTGACGACCGTCCCTGGTGAAGTGCGTGACGAACGGGCCGTACTCGTCCGAGACCCAGAAACTGCCGTCCCGCATCGCGGCGAGTCCCTCGGGGTCGTAGCCGTACGGGCTCGGCGCGAGCACTGTGCCGGCCGGATCGGTGATCGTCTCCCCGGTGCTGCCGGCGAGGCTGACCCGACCGTTGTACGGCGTACCGTCCGCGGCCCGCAGCGGGATCGACCTGAGCAGCTTGGCCTTTCCGCCCGCCAGGCGGAATTCGCCGATGGCGGGGGTGAAGTCCGGCAGGGGCTCGACCTTGGTGCCGTTCGGTCCGTCGGCATTGGGGCCGCGATCGGTGAGGCCGTAGAAGACGGTCGACGAGCCGGGCTTCGCGGTGAACGACGACCCGTACCCGGCACCGTCGATGCGGACGCCGCCCACGGTGCCGAGGGAGGGGACCTGCTCGGTGAACAGCTGCACTGCGGAGCGCGGGTCGGTGGGTCTGGCCGGTGCCGCGTGCGCGAATGCCGGGACTGCTGCCGTGACGGCGAGTGCGCCGAGCGACAGCACGGCGGCGGCCCTGTTCCTACGAGGGGTCATCGAGGGTCCTCCTGGGGCGGGTGCTCGGCCGGACGCCGAAAACTCTCCGCACCCCATCCCCCGAAGCTGTCCGGGAGGTGACGACCGGAGGTGATCGGGATGAACGACAGATCAGAGGTAGAGCCCGGTGCCGCCCTCGTCGGTCTCGTCCTGGGCGATGGCATGCAGATCGCGCTCGCGCAGGAGGATGTAGTCCCTCCCCGACAGCTCGACCTCGGCGCGCTCCTCGGGGTCGAAGAGCACCCGGTCCCCCACCTGCGCCTGTCGTACGTGCTGGCCGGTGGCCATCACCTGTCCCCACACCAGGCGGCGACCGACGCTGGCGGTCGCGGGGATGACGATTCCGCCGCCCGAACGCCGTTCTCCCGCCTCACCCTCGGTCGAGACCAGCAGCCGGTCGTGCAGCATCCGGATCGGCAGCCGACCCGGTTGTGGCGCCGGCTGGGCGCCGTTCGGCAAGGTCAGGAGCGAGCCCGGCGCAGCAGACCGAGCAGCAGGGTCACGGCTCCGACGCCGCCGACGGCGTACCCGATCTTGTCGGTCTCCAACTCACCGGTCGGGGTGCGGGTCAGGTCGTTGACCTTCAACTTGGCGCCCTCGGCGCCACGGCGGGCGATCTCCTTGGGCTGCGCACGGAAGGCGAGCTCGTCGATGGTGCTGGCCAGCCGCTCCCGGCTGGCGGCGAGGTCGGCCTCGATGTCCTTGGCGGTCGGCGCTGCGGGCTTGGACTTGTCGGCCATGGGTTCTCCTCGAGTGGGGCTTGGTGGGTCGCACTGAACTGGATTGACCGGCGTTCGGACTCTGCTGAGACGATAACGCACCTGCAACCCAACGATTCGGGAGTACAACGTGACACGACTCGAGACCGGCGACACCGCACCGGCGTTCACCCTCACCTCGCACACCGGGGAGCAGGTCTCCCTCTCCGACTACGCCGGCCGGCACCTGGTGATCTTCTTCTACCCGGCGGCGATGACGCCCGGGTGCACCACGGAGGCCTGCGACTTCCGCGACTCCCTGGAGCCGTTGCGCGCTGCGGGGTACGACGTGCTCGGAATCTCCCCGGACGGCCAGGACAAGCTGGTCAAGTTCGCCGAGAAGGAGTCGCTGACGTATCCGCTGCTCGGCGACCCCGACAAGAAGGTGCTCGAGGCGTACGGCGCCTGGGGCGAGAAGAAGCTCTACGGCAAGACCGTCGTCGGCGTCATCCGCTCGACGTTCGTGGTCGACCCGGACGGCAGCATCGCCCTCGCCAAGTACAACGTGCGGGCCACCGGGCACGTCGCGTCGCTGCGCAAGGCACTGCAGCTCGCCTGACGTCCGGCGCGCCTTACGATGATCCGGCGCGCGAGTGGCGGAACTGGCAGACGCGCCAGGTTTAGGTCCTGGTGCCTTCGGGTGTGCGGGTTCGAGTCCCGCCTCGCGCACGTCCTGGCGTCGCCGTGCGACCCACGCTGACGGTGTTCGCGGTCATTGACGGTGTTCGAACGCCGTCAATCGTGGCGAACGCCGTCACCGTCACTCGCTCGACCGCGCCGGTATGACGCGCACGTCAGGCAGGCGACGCCACGAGCTCCTCGAGCATCGCCGCGATGCTGCCGATGACCACCGACAGGTGGCCCTCGCCGTGCAGCAGGTGTGCGCGGACGCCGGGCAGGTGCCGCGCCAGCCACTCACCGTGCGCGAACGGCACCATGAGGTCCTCGCTGCCCTGCCAGAGGGACGTCGGCACGTGCACCTCGGCCAGGTCGAAGCCCCACGAGCGCACGAACGCCAGGTCGTCGTCGAGCCAACCGTCCCCGCTGGCCCGCAGACCGTCGCGGAATCCGGCGGCCAGGTCGTCGCCGAACTCCGCGCTCAGTACGGTCCGGTCGACCTGCGGCAGCAGCGACGCCATGCTCTCGATGATGTTCTGCGGTGTCGCGTCCGCGAGCGCGCGCACCTCCGGCTGCATCAGCTCGCGCCACCGGGTCTCGCCCGCCCGCGTCGCACCGAACTCCTCGACGTTGTCCTCGCCCATCCCTGCCAGGAAGTCCAGGCCCGCCGCGTCGTACGGAGCCACACCGGCCATCACGAGCACCCCGCTGAACCGGTCCGGCGCGAGCGCCCCGCAGGCCAGTGCGTGCGGCCCCCCGCCGGACCAGCCGGCGGTCACGCACTGCGCCACCCCGAGGTGATCGAGGATCGCGACCGCGTCGGGCACCACGGCGGCCACGTCGCGGCCGGGGTTGCGCGTCGAATCGCCGTACCCCGCACGGGCGTACGTGACCGTGCGCAGCCCGACAGCGCTCGCTGCGCGGACCAGGAAGCGGAACGGCGGCACCGACCCCGGTGTGCCGTGATGGAAGAGCAGCACAGGTGCGTCGTCGGGTCCGTCGACGCGTACGTCGAGCCGTCGGCCGTCCGGCAGGTCCAGCAGTGTCATCGCGTCACTCTCTCGAAGAGAGCACGCAGAACTCGTTGCCCTCGGGGTCGGCCAGCACGGCCCAGGTGACCACAGTGTCGTCCTGCCCGACATCGACCCTGGTGGCGCCCCGGTCCAGCAGCGCCCGGATCTCGGAGTCGCGGTCCTGCGTGGTGTGCGGCGCCAGGTCGAGGTGCAGTCGGTTCTTGACCGCCTTGCCCTCCGGGACCTGCACGAAGACCAGCCCGGGCCCCACCTGCAGCCACTCCTGCACCGATGCGGGCTCCGTCGTCATCGCGTGCGGCGGGACGATGACCGCCTCGTCAGCTGCCTCGTACACCAGCTCCCAGTCCAGGGTCTGCGCCCACCACCGTGCCTGAGCTGCCAGGTCGTGACAATCGACCACCACGGACCACCAGCGCATCGCCATGCCGGTAACCCTCGCGTTCGGGTCGCGTCGGCGCAAGCGCATCGCGCCGGACCCCGCGCCGTACGACGATCGGTCGCCTAGTCTCGCCCGATGGCCACGGACCCACCGCTCGCCCGTAAACCCGTCCTCACCAGTGAACGCGTCGTCCTGCGACCGTTCGAGGAGGGCGACCTTCCCGCGATGGCCGCCGCGATCGGCGACCCCGACGTGCGGCGACTGACCGGAAGCGTGACCTCCACGGCGCAGGCCCAGGCAGGTCGCACGGAGTCCGACGCCGAGCTGCGCGACTGGTATCTGTCGCGCGCCGAGCAGCCGGACCGGATGGATCTCGCCGTGGTCGACGTGGTGACCGGACGATGCGTCGGAGAGGTCGTGCTCAACGAGTGGGACCCGGGCGCGGGCAGTTGCAACTTCCGGATCCTGCTCGCCCCTGAGGGCCAGGGTCGCGGGCTCGGCACGGAGGCGACCGCCCTGCTGATCGAGCATGCCTTCGCGGTCGGGTTGGCGCGGATCACCCTCACGGTCTTCACCTTCAACCCCCGCGCGATCCGGGCGTACGAGCGGGTCGGGTTCGCGATCGAGGGCACCCGGCAGCGCGCGCTGCGGTACGACGGCGTCTGGCAGGCCGAGCACCTGATGGCGATCCATCCCGGCGACCCGCGCCCGGCGGCGCCGGTGCTCGAGCAGGTGGAGCTGCACGTCCGGGAGGGGCAGGAGGCGGCGTACGAGGCGGCGTTCGCGCAGGCCGCGCCGACCATCCGGCGACAGACCGGGTGCCGCTCGGTGCGGTTGGTCCGGTCGGTCGAACACCCCTCGCACTACGTGCTGTCGGTGGAATGGGCGCGGATCGAGGATCACACCGTCGGGTTCCGCGGGTCGGCCGACTACGAGCAGTGGCGTGCCCTGCTGCACCCGTTCTACGAACAGGTCCCTCCCGTCGACCACTACGTGCACGTGCACCGCAGCTGACCGGACGCCCCTCCCGCCGAGTGGCATACATATGTTTCGAGTGGCGCACGTAGATGTACGCCACTCGAAAGATATGTATGCCACTCGGGCGGTGACCCCAGCGTCAGGCGACGGTGAAGGTGACCGAGTGCAGACCGGTCGAGCCGTTCGGCGCAGGCGCGGCCTCCGCCGAGATCTGCACGTGCCCCTTGGCATCGACGGCGCGCACCGTCGCGGTGTGCCGTCCCTTGGTCGCGGGCCAGTGCAGCACCCACTGCCGCCAGGCATCGACGGTGGCCTGCTCGCCGAGCTGGGCACTCTGCCACGGACCGTTGTCGATGCGTACCTGGACACCGCTGACGCCGGTGTGCTGATCCCATGCGACCCCCGCGATGGGCACGGTGCCGTCCGTGCCGGGCGCGACCGAACGGCCGTCGTGCGGCACGTCGATGCGCGAGGAGATCTTCACCGGTCCCATCGCCGACCAGCCGCGCGGGGTCCAGTAGCCCTGGTCCTTCGCGTACGTCGTGACCTTCAGATGGGTGATCCACTTGGTCGCGCTCACGTACCCGTAGAGACCCGGCACCACCATCCGCACGGGGTAGCCGTGATCCACCGGCAGCGCCTTGCCGTTCATCGCGACCGCGAGCAGCGCGTTGCGTCCATCGGTGAGCGCACCGATCGGCGTACCGGCGGTGAACCCGTCGACACTGGTGGACAGGACCATGTCCGCGCCCGGCTTCGGCCCGGCCAGTTTCAGCAGCTCGCGCACCGGCCACCCGGTCCAGATCGCGTTGCCGTTGAGACTGCCGCCCACCTCGTTCGAGACGCACATCAAGGTGATCATGGCCTGCTGCATCGGCTTGGAGAGCAAGGTCTTCCAGTCGATCTCGACCTCGTGGTCGACCATCCCGGTGACCTTCAGACTCCACCCGGACGCTTCGACCTGCGGCACCTGCAATGCCGTGTCGATCCGGTAGAACTGCCCATTGGGCACGATGTACGGGGTGATGCCGGGTACGTCGCCGACCGGGGCGACCGGCGGCACCTGCACCGGGCGTTGCACCCGCGGCGCCACGAATGTCTCGCGCGCGGCCTGGATCGCCCGGGCGCTGCCGCTGACGGCACGCCCTGCGGCGAGAGCGAGGCCTCCACCGATCACGCTCAGCACGGTCCAGGTGAGCACCTGCCGACGCTCGGTGGTCATCTCACGCCGGCCGGCACCCACGCTCAACAGCCCACGCCATCGATGCAGCACCCACAGCCCCGCCAGTCCGCCGACGAGCGTCGGGACGAGGTCGGCAGGACGCGCGCCCGGCCGCGTCAGCACCGCTGCCATCGCGACGGCGAGCAGCACGACGAAGCCCACCAGCGCCACCACCGGCAGACGGCGCAGGAGCAGTCCGATGACACACGAGAGCAGGAAGAGCACGAGCCCGATGCCCGCCAGCAGCACCGCCTTGTCGTTGGTGCCGAACTTGTTGACCGCGAAATCCTTCAGCCACGGCGGGGTGCGGTCGATGAAGGCCTCGCCCACGGCGATGACCGGGGAGGGGATCCCGCCGCTCCAGCCGAAGCGTTCCATCAGGCCGGCCAGAAGCTCCGCGACGCCGATGGTGACGGCACCGGCAGCGATGCCGCCAAGGACCGCGACCCATGAACGGGCCGCGGATGGTGTGACGGTCTCTTCTTCGGCCTGGCGCGTGGCGCTCACGTGAGGGTGCCTCCCAGGTCCTCGCGAATGGCCCGCATCGCGATCGCCCGATGCGAGATCTCGTTCTTCTCCTGCGCGGGCAGCTGGGCGAGCGTGCGACCGTCCGGGAGCTCGAAGATGGGGTCGTAGCCGAAACCATCGGTGCCGCGCTGGTTGCGAGTGATGGTGCCGTGCAGCTCGCCGCGGCGGACGCGTTCGGCTCCGCCGGGCAGTGCGAGCACCATGCAGCAGACGAAGTGGGCGGCCATCGTGGCCGTCACGTCCATCGTCTGGGCCAGCAGCAGGTCGATGTTCGCCTGGTCCGCGCCGTGTGTGCCGGCCCAGCGAGCACTGAAGACTCCGGGGCAGCCGCCGAGGACGTCGACCGACAGGCCCGAGTCATCGGCGATGGCCGGCAGCCCGGTGGCCTCCGCCACGGCGCGCGCCTTCAAGGTGGCGTTCTCCTCGAACGTCACTCCCGACTCCACCACGTCCTGCACATCAGGAAATTCGGAGACATCGACGATGCGGATGCCCTGCAGCCCGGACCACCCGTCGATCAGCGCCCGGAATTCGCGCAGCTTGCCGGTGTTGCGCGTCGCGAGCACCACGGTCGTCATCGGCGGTGCGCCTCCAGCGGTACGGCGAGCGCCTCCTGCTGCTTGCGGGTGATCTCCTCGATGCCGCCGGCCGCCAGGGCCAGCAGGCTGTCCAGCTCGGACCGGTCGAACGGCGCGCCCTCGGCGGTGCCCTGCACCTCGACGAACCCGCCGGCACCGGTCATCACGACGTTCATGTCGGTCTGGGCGGTCGAGTCCTCCGGGTAGTCCAGGTCGAGCACCGGCTGCCCGTCGACGATGCCCACGCTGATCGCCGCGATCGACCCGGTGAGCGGCTGCGCGCCCTTGGTGATCAGACCCTTCGCACGCGCGTCCTCGATGGCGTCCGCGAGGGCGACATACGCGCCCGTGATGGACGCCGTGCGGGTGCCGCCGTCGGCCTGGAGCACGTCGCAGTCCAGCACGATCGTGTTCTCCCCCAACGCCTTCGTGTCGATCACGGCGCGCAGGCTGCGGCCGATGAGCCGGGAGATCTCGTGGGTGCGGCCCCCCACCTTGCCCTTACGCGACTCGCGGTCGGAGCGGGTGTTCGTGGCGCGCGGCAGCATCTCGTACTCGGCGGTGATCCAGCCGGTCCCCCGGCCCTTCATCCAACGCGGCACACCCTCGGTGAAGGATGCGGCCACCAGCACCCGGGTCTTACCGAACTCCACCAGCACGCTCCCCTCGGCGTGGTCCAGCCAGCCGCGGGTGAAGCGCACCTCGCGCAGCTGGTCGGCGGTCCGCCCGTCGTGACGACCGGCGCCCGTGGAGGTGGCGGAGGTCGGTGCGGCCGGGTGCGAGGTGGTGGTGTCCGTCATGCCTCCACGATAGGAGGCTCACCTGACACTCCCACCCCTGCCATCGAGCAGAGGGCTTCGGCGTCGAGCGGAGGGGTCATGACCCCTCCGCTCGAGCACGGACCCCTCCGCTCGGCGAAGAAAGAAGGAGCGCGGTCGGTCAGACCTCGTACGACGCGCCGGGACGGGCCAGCTCGACCTCGCCGGGCCAGACGGCGGCCGCCTCCTTGCGGCAGGTCTCCGGGTCGTTCCACGGCGGGATGTGGGTCAGCATGAGCCGCTCGACGCCGCCGGCGTCGAGCGCTGCCTGCGCGGCCCGCGCACCGGTCAGGTGGATGCCCTCGACCGTGTCACGCCCCTCGACGAACGCCGAGTCGACCAGGGCGAGGTCCGCGCCGCCGAGCAGGTCGGTGAGCGCGCCGCATACGTCGGTGTCACCGGTGTACGCGAGCGTCCGGCCATCGGCCTCGATCCGGACGCCGTACGCCTCGACCGGGTGGTTGACGAGGTGCGGGGTGATCGTGAACGGCCCCACGGTGAAGGTGACGCCGGAGGTCATGGTGCGGAAGTCGAATTCCGGGTCGAGGCCGTGCACGTCCTGGGTCTCCTCCAGGGTGACGCCGTTGGCCCGGGAGATGCGCGCGCCGATGTCCTGCGGGCCGTGGACCGGCACCGGGGGGTGGGGCGTGCCGCCGACCGTCGGGTCGTACTTCTGCACCACGAAGAGCCCGCACAGATCCAGGCAGTGGTCGGGGTGCAGGTGGCTGATGACGATCGCGTCGATCTGATCCAGCCGCACGTGGTGCTGCAGGGGCCCGAGCGCGCCGTTGCCCAGGTCGAGCAGCACGCTCCAGGTGCGACCCTCGTGCTCGGCCTGCACCAGGTAACAGGACGCCGGGGAGTCCGGCCCGGGGAACGAGCCGGAGCATCCGACCACGGTGAGTCTCATCGGGGCGACCCCGCCGTCAGGTGGTGCGGACGCTCGACCTGGTCGGCGTCCGGATCGTCGTCCGGGTCGCTCGAGGGTCGCACGATGGAGCGCTGGGCGAAGTCGTTGACGAAGACGTGGTCGAACTCCGGGCCCATCCCGAGGAAGCGCTTCGACAGTGCCCGGAACCGGTCCGGGTCGCCGGTGGTGGTGAACGAATGCTCAGGGGCCGCAAGGTGATCCGGTCGCAAGTCGCGTCGGTCGGCGAGCACGCGGTAGACGTCCTTGGCGGTCTCCTCGGCCGACGACACCAGCGTGACGCCGTCGCCCATCACGTACGAGATGACCGCGGTGAGCAGGGGGTAGTGGGTGCAGCCGAGGACCAGCGTGTCGATGTCACGCTCGCGCAGCGGCTCGAGGTACTCCCGCGCGTACGACAGCATCTCCGGCCCTCCGGTGACGCCGGCCTCCACCAGGTCCACGAAGCGCGGACACGGCTCGCTGGTCACCTGCAGCTGGGGCGCGGCGGCGAAGGCGTCGAGATAGGCGCCGGACTGGTGGGTGCCCCGCGTGGAGATGATGCCGATCCGGCCGTTGCGGGTGGCGCGCACGGCACGGCGTACTGCGGGGCGGATCACCTCGACGACCGGCACGTCGTAACGCTCCCGGGCGTCGTGCAGCACTGCTGCGCTGGCGGTGTTGCACGCGATGACCAGCACCTTGACGCCGTGGTTGACCAACCGGTCCAGGCACTGCAGGGCGAAGGCGCGGGTCTCGGCGATCGGCCGCGGGCCGTACGGCGCGCGCAGCGTGTCACCCAGGTAGGCAACCGACTCGTGGGGCAGCTGATCCAGGACGGCACGGGCGACGGTGAGGCCGCCGTACCCGCTGTCGAAGATCCCGATCGGGGCATCAGACACGATGGAAGCCTACGGTCGGCCCCGGCCGCCGACCGACAGCCGGCTGGAGATGTTGATCACGAGTCGGCGGCATAGCGGACGAACGGGTTGCGCAGCACCCCGATGTCCTCGATCTCGACCTCGACGCTCTGTCCGGACTCGACCGGCCCCACGCCCTCCGGCGTGCCGGTGAGGATCACGTCGCCGGGCAGCAGGGTGAACGCCTGCGACGCGTAGGAGATCAGCGTCGGGATGTCGTGGATCATGTCGGCGGTCGTGCCGTCCTGCACCACCTCGTCGCCGCGGCGGGTGCGCAGCCGCAGGTCGCTGACGTCCAGATCGGTCTCGATCCAGGGACCGAGCGGGCAGAACGTGTCGAAACCCTTGGCCCTGGCCCACTGGCCATCGCTCTTTTGCAGGTCCCGCGCCGTCACGTCGTTGGCGCAGGTGTATCCGAAGATGACCGACTGCGCCTCCTCGACCGACACGTCGCGGCACATCCTGCCGATGACGACCGCGAGCTCGCCCTCGTAATCGACCCGCTCGCTCTGTCGGGGCATGACCACCGGGTCGCCCGGGCCGATGACGGCGGTGTTCGGGATCAGGAACATCAGCGGTTCCTTCGGCGCCTCGCCACCCATCTCGCGGGCGTGTTCGGCGTAGTTCTTGCCGATGCCGATCACCTTCGAGCGCGGGATCACCGGCGCGAGCAGGCGCACCTCGTCGACCGTGGTGGTGACGCCGGTGAGCTCGATCTTGGAGTAGAGGGGGTCGCCGGTGATCTGGGCGATCTTCTCCCCCGCACCGTCGACCAGCCCGTACGTCGGATCCTCGCCTGTCGTGTACCTCGCAATACGCACGCCTCGACCTTAATCACGTCGGCCGACACCGGCGAACCAGCCGGCCGCAGGAAGTGACCGCACGGCCGATCGCCCACCCGCGCGCCGTCCCCCCAACGCAGGAAAGTGACCGCACGGCCGACAACCCACTCGCGGACCTCACATGGACGCAGCGGGAACGGGAACCTGCCCGCCGCGCGCCGGGCAGCGCAACAACCCGAAGGTGAAGGAGTCGACCAGGGCGATCCAGCTGGCGTGCACGATGTTCGGGCCCACCCCCACCGTGGTCCAGGTGCGGTCGCCGTCGGTCGTATCGATGAGCACCCGGGTGGTCGCGTCGGTGCCGTGGTCGGCATCGAGGATCCGCACCCGGAAGTCGATGAGCTCCAGATCCGCGAGGCGCGGGTAGATCGGGGTCAGGGCGTGCCGCAGCGCGTGGTCCAGGGCGTTGACCGGGCCGTTGCCGTGGCCGACCGCGACCTGCGGCTGCCCGTCGACGCTCAACTCCAGGGTCGCCTCCGACAGGGCACTCCCGCTGCCCTCGGCGTCGGTGCGCACCCGCCACGACTCGAGCCGGAAGAGCGCCGCGGGGCGCCCGTGCACCTCCTCGTGCAGGAGCAGGTCGAACGACGCGTCGGCGGCCTCGAAGCTCCACCCGGCGCCCTCCATCTCCTTCACCCGCTGCAGCACATCGGCGAGCAGTCGGGGCTGCCCGGCGAGGTCGTAGCCGAGTTCGCGGCCCTTCAGCTCGATGCTCGCACGGCCCGCCATGTCCGAGACCAGCGTGCGCATCTCGTTGCCGACCGACGCCGGGTCGATGTGCTGGTAGAGGTCGGGGTCGACCCGCAGCGCGCTCGCGTGCAGGCCGGCCTTGTGCGCGAACGCGCTAGCACCGACGTACGGCGCGCGCTCGAACGGCGGGAGGTTGGTGATCTCGCTAACGGCATGGCTCACGTGCACGGCAGTCGCGAGCTGCTCCTCGCTCACCAACCGCATGCCGAGCTTGAGCTGCAGGTTGGCGGTCACGGCGATCAGGTCGGCGTTGCCGGTGCGTTCGCCGTACCCGTTGACGGTGCCCTGCACGTGCGTCGCGCCGGTCCGCACCGCAGCGATGCTGTTGGCGACGGCACAGCCGCTGTCGTTGTGACAGTGGATGCCCAGGCGCATACCCGTGCGCTGGGCCGTCTCGGCGACGATGCGTTCGATGTCGTGCGGGAGCATCCCGCCGTTGGTGTCGCACAGCACGACCGCCGCCGCGCCGGCCTCGGCTGCCACCCGCACCACCTCGATCGCGTACGCCGCATCGGCCTCGTAGCCGTCGAAGAAGTGCTCCGCGTCCAGGTAGACCGTGCGGCCGTGGTCGACCAGATGGGCCACCGTGTCGGCGACCATCGCGAGGTTCTCTGCGGGAGTGGTGCGCAGGGCATCGGTCACGTGGCGCACGTGCGACTTGCCGACGAGCGTCACCACCGGCGTCTGCGCCTCGAGCAGGGCCGCGACCTGCGGGTCGTCGCAGGCGCGTACGCCGGCGCGCCGGGTGCTCCCGAAGGCGGCCAACTGCGCACTCCGCAGGGTCAACTCGGTGCGGGCCCGCCGGAAGAACTCGGTGTCCTTCGGGTTGGCACCGGGCCAGCCGCCCTCGATGAAGCCCACACCCAGCTCGTCGAGGAGGTGCGCGATGACCAGCTTGTCGTCGACGGTCAGGTGCAGGCCCTCCTGCTGGGCGCCGTCGCGCAGGGTGGTGTCGTAGAGGTCGAAGCCGCTCATCGCGGGCCTTTCGGGTGGGGCGGGGCGGGCTGGTGAATCCCGATCCGGCGCCGTCTCCGGCGCGTGGGTGATGCCCGGGGACGAAAAAACCTCCCGGGGTAACGGGAGGTAGCGCGCCGGGTCGTCCGACGCGCTAGTCGGTAATCGTCGCCGCGGGGGTGACCGCGGACCCGAAGGTCATCACGCGCAGCATCGTCGCACCGTCCGTTGTGTCCCGTCCACCATCCGACATCACCGTCTCACCAGGTGATCACACGCCGAGTGGCATACATGTCCTTCGAGTGGCATACCTGGGACAGGTGCACTCGATAGATATGTATGCCACTCGGCGAGCTGCCCGACCGGTCAGGCGAGGCGGGTGAGCCAGCCGCGCGAGTCCTCGACCCGGCCGTACTGGATGTCCAGCAGCGACGAGCGGATCTTCAACGCGATCGCGTCGTCGTGCCCGTCGCGGCGGTGGTCGCACGACCCGCCGTCCCACTTGAGCTCGCCGACCGGGGTGACCACGGCCGCCGTACCGCACGCGAAGACCTCGGCGATCTCGCCGGATGCGGCCCCGTCCTTCCACTCCTGGATGGGGATGCGGCGCTCCTCCGGCTGCAGGCCGAGGTCCTTGGACAGCTCCAGGATCGAGTCGCGGGTGACGCCCTCGAGGATCGAGCCGGTCAGCTCCGGGGTGACCAGGCGGCCGTCCTTGTAGACGAAGAACAGGTTCATCCCGCCGAGCTCTTCGATGTAGGTGTGCGACGAGGAGTCCAGGAAGACGGCCTGGTCGCAGCCGTGCTCGATGCCCTCGAGCTGACCCGCCAGGGACGAGGCGTAGTTGCCGCCGCACTTGGCCGCGCCGGTGCCTCCGTCACCCGCCCGGGCGAAGTCGGTGGAGATCCAGAGCGAGACCGGCTTGACGCCGCCGCTGAAGTACGCGCCCGCCGGTGAGGCGATCACGCAGAAGGTGACCTCGTTGGCCGGCCGAACCCCGAGGAACGGCTCCGAGGCGAACATGAACGGCCGCAGGTAGAGCGAGGTCTCGCCGCCGTCCGCGGGCGGCACCCAGGCCTCGTCCACGGTCACCAGGGCGCGCAACGAATCGATGAAGTCCGCCTCCTGCATCACCGGCAGCGCCATCCGTGCCGAGCTGCGGGCGAACCGGGCGGCGTTCTGCTGGGGCCGGAAGGTCCACACCGAGCCGTCGGCGTGCCGGTAGGCCTTCATCCCCTCGAAGATCTCCTGCGCGTAGTGCAGGACGGCGGCCGACGGGTCGATCGCGATCGGGCCGTACGGCGTGACGCGGGCGTCGTGCCAGCCGTCACCCTTGGTCCAGGTCACCGTCACCATGTGGTCGGTGAAGTGGTTGCCGAAGCCGGGATCGGCGAGCACCGCCGCACGGTCGGTGTCGCTGACGACGTCGGGGCGTCGGGTCACATCGAAGGTCAGTGCCATGGCGGTCTCCTCGGGGCGTACGGCGCGTCGGAGTGTGACGCGCGCTACAAGTGCGGCGGTGGGGCCAGGTTACGCCCGGGCGTCATACCCGCTCCGCGATGGCGGCGCCGATCTGAGTGGTCGAGCGGGGAGCGTCGCCACGCCCCGCCAGGTCGGCGGCCACCGCCTCCTGGACGCGCCGCGCCTCGTCGGGCCGACCCAGGTGCTCCAGCAGCATCGCGACCGACAGGATCGTCGCCGTCGGGTCGGCCTTGGCCTGCCCGGCGATGTCGGGGGCCGAGCCGTGCACCGGCTCGAACATCGACGGTGCCGTGCGCTCGGGGTTGATGTTGCCCGATGCCGCCAGGCCGATCCCGCCGGTCACCGCGGCCGCCAGGTCGGTGACGATGTCACCGAAGAGGTTGTCGGTGACGATGACGTCGAAGCGGCCCGGGTCGGTGACCAGGTAGATGGTCGCGGCGTCCACGTGCGCGTAGTCGGTGCTGACCTCGGGGAATTCCGCGCCGACCTCCTCGACCGTACGACGCCACAGGTGGCCGGCGTACGACAGCACGTTGTGCTTGTGGATCAGCGTGAGGTGCTTGCGCGGACGGGCCTGGGCGCGGGCGAACGCGTCCCGCACGGCGCGTTCGGCGCCGAACCGGGTGTTGACGCTGACCTCGGTCGCGAGTTCGGCGGGGGTGCCCACCCGCAGCGCCCCCCCGTTGCCGGTGTACGGACCCTCGGTGCCTTCCCGGACCACGACGAAGTCGATGCCGTCCGGCGCGACACGGGCCACGTCCAGCGGCGAGCGCACGCCGGGGAACAGCACGGACGGGCGCAGGTTGACGTAGTGGTCGAAGTCGAAGCGCAGCTTGAGCAGCAGCCCGCGTTCCAGGACCCCGCTGGGCACCGACGGGTCGCCGATGGCACCGAGCAGGATCGCGTCGTGCCCGCGCAGCTCGTCCTCGACCGACTCCGGGAGGATCTCGCCGGTCGCGTGCCAACGACGGGCGCCCAGGTCGTACTCGGTGCGCGCGATCTTCGCCGCGCTGACCGCTTCGAGGACCTTGAGGCCCTCGGCGACCACCTCGGGGCCGATGCCGTCCCCGCCGATCACGGCCAGGTCGATGGAGTCCGACGCAGTGGGTGTGGAAGTGGTGGTCATGCCTCAGCACGCTAGTCATTCGTCTTGCCATTTGAAACGCAGGTCTCGGATATCGAGACCCTCTCAGCGACGACGAAGGGCCCCGGCGTGATGCCGGGGCCCTTCCGTCGAACAGGTGCGACGCGTCAGTCGCGCAGGTCCATGGACTCCTGCAACGCCCGCTGGATCTCGATCTGCTCTTCGGACATCGTCCGTCTCCTGACATGCTCGGTGTGAGCCGCTGCGCGCCCTGGTGGGGTCTCCACCGTCGAGCGCGCTCTGGCCATGACCGCTGGGCGCCGTTCGGGCGCCGTTCTGAACTCGACGGTAGCGGCGACCATCCAAGATCCGATACAGGCATCCCACCATTCGAGACGGGTGGGGACCGCCTGGAAGCCGCGCGTTCGACTCGCTCGACGGACCCGGTCCTTTACACTGACTGCCGAGTAACTTCCATCACACCCGAAGAGATCCCTTGACGACGCTCGCCGCGAAGGAAGCCGCCCACAAGCGCTCCGCCAGCGCACCGAAGAAGCGGCACCGGCCGGCGCTGGACGGTGTGCGTGCCCTCGCCATCGTCCTGGTGATGATCTTCCACGCCACCAACAACCTGCCGACGGGCGGCTTCTACTCGGTCGATGTCTTCTTCGTCCTGTCCGGATACCTCATCGCGGGTCTCCTGATCGCCGAGAATCGCAAGTGGGGCTCGATCAGCCTGGCGAGCTTCTACGTACGGCGCGCCCGCCGGTTGCTGCCCGGGCTCGTGCTCGCCGTCATCGGCATCACGGTGATCTGCCCCTACGTGCTCGACCAGTACGCGCGGGCCACCATGCGCTCGGACGGCATCGCCACCGTCTTCTACTACGCCAACTGGCACTTCATCTCCGAGGGAGAGTCCTACTTCCAGCAGTACGGCGACCCCTCGCCGTACCGGCACATGTGGACCCTCGCGATCGAGGAGCAGTTCTACTTCGTGCTCCCGGCGCTGATGATCGCCCTGATCGCCCTGACCCGGGGCAACCGGCGCCGGATCACCCAGATCCTGGTGGGGCTGTCGGTCCTGTCCGCCGTATGGATGGCCTGGCTCTACCAGCCCGGCGGTGACCCGTCCCGTATCTACTACGGCACCGACTGCCGCGCGCAGTCGTTGCTGCTCGGCAGCGCGCTGGCGGTCTACCTCAGCTACGCGCCGCGCCGCCGCCTGACCCGCGACTATCGGCGTCTGACCGTCATCGGCGGGGTGGGGATGGCCGTGATGGCCTTCTTCTTCCTCTTCGTCAGCTATCAGAACGACTTCACCTGGCGCGGCGGGTTCTTCGTCTTCGTGCTCGCCACCCTCGCGGTCATCGCGGTCGTCGAGCTCGACCAGGAAGGACCGATCGCCGCGATCTTCGGCTTCCGCTCGTTCGCCTGGATCGGAAAGATCTCCTACGGCCTCTATCTCTGGCACTGGCCGATCTTCGTGATGCTCACCCCGAAACGGGTCGGATTCGGCGGCCCCGGCCTGTTCCTGCTGCGATTCGCGCTGAGCTTCGCCGCCGGCGCGGCCTCGTTCTATCTCGTGGAGAACCCGATCCGCATCCATGGGCTGCGCAAGTGGATCGGCACCCTCGGCGGGACCCTGACCGGGGCGCTCGTCCTGCCGGTGACCGCGCTCGCCGTCATCCTCACGACGTCAAGCGCGAGCGGCAACCCTCTCGTCCAGGGCCAGACCGGCAAGAGCTACGGCGTCGGCCAGATGGACGTCAACAAGCCCGTCCGCGTCCTAGTGCTCGGCGACTCCGTCGGCATCTCGCTGGAGTTCAGCTTCCCGCAATCGACCTTCCCTCAGGTGGGCCTCGACGGGAACGCCGTCTTCGGGTGCGGGCTCATGCCACAGCAACTCGCGATCTACGGCAAGAAGCAGACCGCGCAGGCTGCGCCGGAGTGCTCGGATCTCTACCCGGGCTGGACCTCGCACCTGCAGCGTGACAAGAATCCCGTCGTCCTGCTCAGCCTGGGGGGCTGGGAGGTCTTCGACCACGTCACCCCGGCGGGTTCGATCGTGAACGCCGGCACCCCGGCGTACGCGGCGTACTTGCTGTCCTACCTCAACAAGGCACTGGCGCATCTCGGTCCGAACTCCAAGGTCGTCATCCCCAACGTGCCGTGCTACGACTGGACTTCCTCGGTGGTGGCAGGCGTCGACATCTCACCGATCCGAAACGCCGCGTACCGAGGGAAGGCCGTCAACGCCGTCCTCGCGACGTTCGCCCAGCAGCACCCCGGGCGGGTGCGCATCGCCGACGTCGCATCGAAGCTGTGCCCGGGTGGCAAGCCGCTGGACGTGATCGACGGGGTCAAGATCCGCAGCGACGGGGTGCACTACACCGTGGCGGGCGGGAAGATCGTGTGGGGTTGGCTGATGCCCACCATCTACTCCGCGGCCGGCTACAAGCCGACCACTCCCGCCACCCCGACGACCCCGGCGCCCACGACCTCCCAGTGACGCGAGATGCCGGTTTCGGAGGGTGCGGACGCCCAATCACCCTCCGAAAGTGACATCTCGTACGACGAAGCCCGCGGGTCAGCCTTCGACCTCGACCCCGTACTGCCGCGCGAGCTCCGCCAATGTTCGCTCGTATCCCTGACCGATAGAACGGAACCGCCACACGTCGCCGCGGAGGTAGAAGTCGGCCAATAGCAGCGACGTCTCCGACGTCGCTGCATCGATCGTCGTCGATGCGATGGGTTCTCCGAGGCTCGAACGCAGCGTGAGCTCAAGCGCGCCGACGTCGCCGAACGAACAATCGCCATCGAGCGACGCGGCAATTCGGATGCACCGAGGTTCAGGCAACAGTCGTGGGTCGACCTCAGCGGTGACCTCGCCGCTGATGTCCAAGCCCAGCGCAAGGGCACCTGACGGGTGCTTGGACTGGTTGTAGAAGACGAAGTCTTCGTCGGACCCCACAGCGGCCCTCTCATCGAGTACGAACCCGACGATGTCCACTTCGCCGCGCAGCAGATTCGAATCCCACTCGACCGTGAGCGCGAACTGCTTACCTCCCGGGAGGTCGATGACACCACCCCGCGGCAGCTGGACGCCACCGTGCACCGCCGCGCTCTCGCTCGCTGGCGTCTGCTCCGTGACCGCAAGCGGTCTGGCAGGTTCTTCGACGACGAATGATTCGCCACGAAGCATGCACGCGCCCATCTCGCGGGCACGCGCCAGCCGCGGGTCCTGATCGGCTCGACCCAACATCACGACGTGAGAAATGGACGCAGTCAGCCTTACCGCCGGCTGCGCCCCGAGCGCCATGACCCGCCGCCGAACGCGCAGACACTGCTCATGCGAGCCACCGAGCACCAGGACGCGGTCTCCGGGACCGATCACATTGCGCCCAGTGACCCCGCCGTCGCCGACAGCGTGCTCCGGCGTATCGGGACCAGGGACCGGCGTGGCTCGCGAGCTCTGCTCAGAACGCACTCGGCGTTCCACCGTCGCCTCGATACCCGTGGGATCGATATCTGTCCGGCCGAGAGCACGCATGAGGGGGGTCCCCGGACGGACTGAACCAAGCATTCGCCGGAAGTCCGGCTCCGATATCAGCGGTATGCCGAGACGCACGGCCTGGGCGAACTTCCTCGTCGATGACTGATCGGAGTTGCAGATCACCACGCTCGTCCGCGAGCTGACCGAATTCATCACGTCAAGTCCGGCAGCGGTGGCGTCCCGCATCAATTCCGAGCGATCGACCGCAGTCGGTCCCGTGACGACCACCTTCATGCCCTGGACCAGCTGTCGACCAAGCTGCCACTCTCCGGGCCACAACCACGGGCACTTCTCTGCCCGGGGTGCCGGCGTCGGATACAGAGACCCCACCGGGATTCGGCTGTCGATCGTGAGGGGAAGGTCGAGGCCCATCTGATAGGCCATGACGAGTTCGAGCCGCAGCACCTCCACCAGCACCCGGACGTCGTCGACAGCGTCGTGTGCGCGGTGCTGGGACACTCCCCAGTAGTTTGCAAGTGTTCCGAGCGTGAGGTTGGGGACGTTGAGATTGAGTCGTCGGGTCAACGCCATAGTGCAGAGCCGGCGTTCGATGGCGACATCGTGTCGCCCCCTTCCGAACTCCGCTTGCAGGAACGAC
This sequence comes from Allobranchiibius sp. CTAmp26, assembly GCF_017565405.1. GTDB lineage: Bacteria > Actinomycetota > Actinomycetes > Actinomycetales > Dermatophilaceae > Allobranchiibius. The sequence goes on along the minus strand of NZ_JAGEKR010000016.1, from coordinate 232,689 downwards.
CAGTCGAATTTTGCGTTGTGGGCAACGAGGACCCGCCCGTACAAGAGGTCGGACAGGGGCCCCGCGACGGCTCCAAACTGTGGTGCGCCGCGTAGATCAGCCGCCGTCAGACCGTGGACGTGTGTCGGACCAGGATCGCGCCCGGGGTCGACCAGAGTCGACCAGGACTCACCGATGGCGCCGTCCGCGCCCATCTGTGTGACCGCGATCTGCACCACTCGGTCCGTCGCGGAAGCGAGACCGGTCGTCTCCACGTCAACGACGGCGTAATCGTGTGGATAACAGGTCGAGACCTGGGACCCCAACGGACCAACTGCGTCGAGAATCATCGAATCTCCCCCACCTGCAACACCTTTGCCTCACCAGCAGCGAACCGACCACAACCTAACCCGCCGAACCACGTCGCGAACGCCCTTCGCCCAGCCGAGATGTCGGTTTCGGAGGGTGCGGACGCCCGATCACCCTCCGAAAGTGACATCTCGTACGACGAAGGCCGCCACCCTGCCCGGGTGGCGGCCTTCGGTGCGACGGGTGTCAGCGCGAGGCGGAACCCTCGACGTAGTCCGAGTCGGAGTCCTTGATCCAGCTCATCAGCCCGCGCAGCTGCTTGCCGGTCGCCTCGATCGGGTGCTCGGCGCCCTGCTTGCGCAGCCGGTTGAACTCCGGCGCACCGGCGTCCTGGTCGTCGATGAAGCGCTGGGCGAACTTGCCGTTCACGATGTCGGCGAGCACGGCCTGCATGTTCTCCTTCACGTGCGGGTCGATCACGCGGGGGCCGGAGACGTAGTCGCCGAACTCGGCGGTGTCCGAGATGGACCAGCGCTGCTTGGCGATGCCGCCCTCGATCATCAGGTCGACGATGAGCTTCAGCTCGTGCAGGCACTCGAAGTAGGCGATCTCGGGCTGGTATCCGGCCTCGGTGAGCACCTCGAAGCCGTACATCACCAGTTGCGACGCACCGCCGCACAGCACCGCCTGCTCACCGAAGAGGTCGGTCTCGGTCTCCTCGGTGAACGTCGTCCTGATCCCGCCGGCGCGCAGGCCGCCGATGGCCTTGGCGTAGGACGTCGCGAGGTCCCAGGCCTTTCCGGAGGCGTCGACCTCGACCGCCACGAGCACCGGCACACCGCGCCCGTCGGCGTACTCACGGCGTACGAGGTGACCCGGGCCCTTGGGCGCGACCATCGCGACGTCGACGCCCTCGGGGGGCACGATGTAGTCGAAGCGGATGTTGAAGCCGTGGCTGAAGAAGAGGGCGTTGCCCGGCTTCAGGTGCGGTGCGATCTCCTCGGCGTACAGCCCGCGCTGCACCTGGTCCGGCGCGAGCAGCATGACCACGTCGGAGTGCTGCACGGCCTCGGCGACGGTCATCACCTGCAGGCCCTCGTTCTCGGCCTTCTCCCGGGACGAGGAACCCTCTCGCAGACCGACGACGACCTGGACGCCGGAGTCGCGCAGGTTGAGGGCGTGGGCGTGCCCCTGGCTGCCGTAGCCGATGACGGCCACCTTGCGGCCCTGGATCACCGACAGGTCGGCGTCGTCGTCGTAGAACATCTCAGCAGGCACGGTGTGGATCTCCTTGGTAGATCGGATTCGTTGAATAGGAAAGTGATTCAGGCCGAACGGCGACTGCGGTCGGTGATCGACCGGCTCCCCCGACCGATGGCGACCAGCCCGGACTGCACCAGCTCGCGCACGCCGTACGGCTCGAGGACGTCCAGCAGCGCGATCAACTTCTCGGGAGTGCCGGTCGCCTCGATGACGATGGAGTCCACGGACACGTCCACCACGTTGCATCGGAACAGCTCGGTGATCTGCACGATCTCCACCCGGCTCGCCGCGTCGCAGCGCACCTTGATCAGCACGATCTCGCGCTGCACCGAGTGACCGGCCTCCAGCTCGACGACCTTCAGCACCTCGATGAGCTTGTTGAGCTGCTTGGTGACCTGCTCCAGCGCGACCGGGTCGACGTCGACCACGATCGTCATCCGGGACACCGTGTCGTGCTCGGTGGGCCCGACGGCCAGGGAGTCGATGTTGAAGCCGCGGCGCGAGATCAGCCCCGCGATGCGCGCGAGCACACCGGGGCTGTTCTCCACCAGGACCGAGAGCGTGTGCCGCGCCATCAGGCGTCTCCTGCCTCGTCGTCGCGATCCCACACGGGCGTCATCGCTCGAGCAGTCGTCACCATGTCGTTGCTGACGCCGGCCGGCACCATCGGCCACACCATTGCGTCACGCTCCACCACGAAGTCGATGACGACGGGAACGTCGTTGATCTCCAACGCCTTCCGGATCGTGTCGTCGACGTCCTCGGCGCGTTCGCATCGCAAGCCCACGCAGCCGTACGCGTCCGCGAGCTTCACGAAGTCCGGCACCCGCGAGCCCACCGAGGTGTTCAGGTCGGTGTTGGAGTAACGCTCGTTGTAGAACAGCGTCTGCCACTGGCGCACCATGCCGAGGCTGGAGTTGTTGATGATCGCGACCTTGATCGGGATGTTGTTGATGACGCAGGTCGCGAGCTCCTGGTTGGTCATCTGGAAGCACCCGTCGCCGTCGATCGCCCACACGGTGCGGTCGGGTTCGCCGACCTTCGCGCCCATGGCGGCCGGGACGGCGTACCCCATCGTGCCGAGTCCCCCGGAGTTGATCCAGGAGTTGGGCCGCTCGTACTTCACGAACTGGGCGGCCCACATCTGGTGCTGGCCGACCCCGGCGGCGTAGACGGCGTCGGGGCCGGTGAGGGCGCCGATCCGCTCGATGACGTACTGCGGCGGGATCGCCGTCGCACCCTCCTCGGGCGAATACCCCAGCGGGAAGGTCTGCGCCCACCCGGTGCTCCGAGTGCGCCAGGCGTCGTAGTCACCCTGGCGCCCCGCCTCGTGGTCCGCGCGCACGAGCGCCATCAACTCGTTGATGACCTCCTTGCAGTCGCCGACGATCGGCACGTCGGCGATCCGGTTCTTGGAGATCTCGGCCGGGTCGATGTCGGCGTGCACCACCTTCGCCTCGGGCGCGAATGTCGAGATCTCACCGGTCACCCGGTCGTCGAACCGAGTACCCAACGCAAGGAGCAGATCCGACTTCTGCAGCGCGGTCACCGCGGCGACCGAGCCGTGCATCCCCGGCATACCGAGGTGCAGCGGGTGACTGTCCGGGAACGCGCCACGGGCCATCAGGGTGGTGACGACCGGGATGCCGGTCAGCTCCACGAACTGCTGTAGTTCGGCGCTGGCCTCGGCACGGATCACTCCGCCGCCCACGTAGAGCACCGGTCGCTTGGCCGCCAGCATCAGGTCGGCGGCGGCCCGGATCTGCTTGCTGTGCGGCCGGGTGACCGGCCGGTACCCGGGCAGGTCGAACGCTGGCGGCCAGGAGAAGTCGGTCCGCCCGGTCAGCGCGTCCTTGCTGATGTCGACCAGCACCGGTCCGGGGCGGCCGGTCGAGGCGATGTGGAAGGCCTCCGCCAACGCCCGGGAGATGTCTGCCGCGTCGGTGACCAGGTAGTTGTGCTTGGTGATGGGCATCGTGATGCCGCGGATGTCGGCCTCCTGGAAGGCGTCCGTGCCGATCACGCGCGACGCGACCTGACCGGTGACCACGACGATCGGCACGGAGTCCATGTAGGCGTCGGCGATCGCGGTGACCAGGTTGGTGGCGCCCGGCCCGCTGGTCGCCATGCAGACGCCGACCCGGCCGGTCGCGGCGGCGTACCCCTGGGCGGCGTGACCCGCGCCCTGCTCGTGGCGGACCAGGATGTGGCGCACCTTCGTGGAGTCCATCAGCGGGTCGTACGCCGGCAGGATCGCGCCGCCCGGGATGCCGAATACCGTGTCCACCTCGAGGGATTCGAGGGAGAGAACGAGGCTCTCCGCACCGGTCACCTCGCGCGGCGGCGTCGCGGCGCGAGCGCCGGCGGGAGGTGCGGGCACCGGGGTGGACGGCTTGTGCGTCACGTTGGTCATCGTTGTCCTCGCGTTCGGTCCTGACCCTGCTGGAACATGGCATGAAAAAGGCCCCCAGCCTTCGCAGGCATTGAGGGCTGGCACGCTCACCGACGGTGTGTCAGCGGGCGTGCCTCACAAGTACGAGAATTCGGGCCACAGCCACAGTCTGCAACCGGACCGGACCACCGTCAACAATGTGAGACCGGCGTCTCATCATTCGAGAACTGCACCCGATTGTCAGCGGATTACTGGCGCCGGCACCAGGGATCCGCTGACAACCGCGGGGGGTCACAGCGCCTCGAGGGCCTCCCCGATCGGGGTCGGTCCGTTGTTGAACTCGATGATCCGGCTGTACGACGTCGGAAGCTCCACGACGCCGGCGATGACGGCTGCCACATCGGCGCGGTCGACCGAACCGCCCTTCACAGAACCGTCGTTGATCTCGATGCGGCTGGTCGGCTGGTCGTCGGTCAGCGAGCTCGGTCCGAGGATCGTCCAGTCGAGGCCCGTCCCGCGCAGGTACTCGTCGGCGGCAGCCTTCGCCTCGGCGTACGCGAAGAACGAGTTGTCGTGCGGCACACCGTGATCGGGACCCGCTCCGAAATAGGACACCATCACGTAGCGGGTCGCACCAGCTGAGACCGTGGCGTTCATGCTGCGGATCGCGGCATCGCGGTCGACCGCGTACGTGCGTGCTTCGCTCCCGCCGCCGGCACCCGCGGTCCAGACCACCGCGTCGACCCCGTGCAGGAGCTCGGCCATCGCCGGGACGTCGGTGGTCTCCAGGTCGGTGACCACCGGCGTGGCGCCGGTCGCGACGACATCGGGCACGTGGTCCTCGTTGCGGAAGATCGACCGGACGTCGTGGCCCGCGCCGACGAGGAGTCGGGACAGCGTGAGTGCGACCTTGCCGTGGCCGCCGAAGATGGCGATGGAAGTCATGCGACCACTGTGCCGCATGCACTCCCTCCCCTCGAGAGCGGTTCAGCCGAACGTGCGCAGCTTGCCGAGCATCTCGGGTGCGCCCCGGTCCAGGATCCGGCCGCCCCACCAGATCCCGACCACGAGCCCGCCGGCGCCCCACAGCGCTCCCGCCGTGAGGACCAGGCACTGGAGGAGGGTCGAGTGCCCGGCAAGGACCGCGCCGACGATCACCGGTGCGACCAGGAACACCGGCACGCCGAACATCACGAGCGCGGTGAGGCACCCCCGCGCACCGCCTCCGGCGCTGCCGGCGAACGGATTCGGTCCTCGGCGCGCAGCGGTCCCCGGATCCATCGCTCCCAGGGCGGCCCCCATGCCGAGGGCGATCAGCAGCGCACTGAGCAACGGCCCGCTCACCGCCAACCAGGCGGTCCGTGTCCCGAACGCGACCTGCACGATCGACACCAGGACATCGAAGGCCAGGACACTCACCCCGATCGCGAGCACCCGCCCGGCGCGGTCGACCCAGCCGGGGACGCCGGCAGCCACCTGCAGCCACCACGCCGTGCCGTCGTAGGCCAGGTCGTTCGCCATCAGCACGCCTGCCATCGAGGCCGACAGGACCAGCGGGACCAGTCCGGACGGACCATCCTGATGGCCAGGACCGAAGAGCGCGGGCACTGCCGGGATGAGGGATACGGCGACGAGGGTGACCGCCTGCATGGTGAGCCGCGGATCGCGACGCCAGCCGAGCAGTCGTCGGCGGGCGATCGCGGCCAGCGGGCCGGACCGTCCCGACCGGGCCCGCGACGCGTGGACCGTCCCCACCTGCCTCGGAGCGGTGGTCGTCAGTTCGACGTCGAGCACCCGCTCCCACAGCACCGCCAGCACGACCAGCAACGCGACGGCGAGCGCGAGGTGCACCGCCGCACCGGCGTACGCGCCGCGCGCGACCTCCCACGGGACCGCCCAAGCCCACCCGAACGGGGTCCACCCCGCGATGCCTGCTGCTGGCCGGACAGCGGAGGCCTCCAGGCTCGAATGGCCGCGCTGGAGGACTTGGTCGAGCATCAACGGCACCAGGTAGACCACGGGCAGCACCAAGGTCACGAGGAACCGCGCACGCCGTCGCCACATCGAGCGGGCGATCAGGGAGGTGACCACCCGCGACAGCACCACACAGGTGGCGGCACCGAGGAGGCCCGCGACGATCGCCGCGAGCGTCGCGGGCACGGATCTGCTCCAGACCGCGATCTGATCGAGGGCGAACACCGCGGTGACCGCGCCGGGTATGCCGACGAACGCCGCCAGCGTCAGCCCGGGGATGAGGCGTCGGGCACCGAGCGGAAGCAGCGAGAACGCGGCGGTGTCCAGCGAGCTGTCGACTCCGGCCATCATCAGCGGAGTGACCATCCAGAGCATGGTCACCGTGGCCAGCGCCGCGACGGCACCGGATGCGTCCGCCACGGACCCGCTGCGCAGGCCCGCGGTGGCCAGGATCGACCCGAGGCACACCATCGCCCCGGCCACGAGGCCGAACACGAAGCTGATGAGCCGGGACGTGTCCCTTCCGAGCGACCGGCGCAGGATCGTCAGTTTGAGCCGGATCAGGACTGCAGCCACTGCAACCCGCTTCCGAGCTCGTTCGTGCCCACCCCCGCCAACTGCAGGAACCGCTCGTGCAGGCTCATGCCGCCTCGTACGTCCGCCGTGCGCCCCGCCGCGAGAGGTCGGCCGCGGACGATGACCGCGACGTGATCGCAGACCGCTTCGACCAGCTCCATCACGTGGCTGGACATCACCACGGTGCCCCCGCCCGCGACGTACCGCGAGAGGACGCTGCGCATGGTCTGCGCCGAGACCGGGTCGACGGACTCGAACGGCTCGTCCAGGATCAGGACCCGCGGCGCGTGCAGCATCGCGCAGGCGAGACCGATCTTCTTGGTCATGCCCGCCGAGAAGTCGGCGACGACCACGTTCGCGGCGTCCGCCAGACCGAGCACGTGGAGCAACTCGGTGGCGCGCTCGGCGATGACCGGGCCGGGCATCGAGCGCAACTCGCCGACGAACCGCAGCAGCTCCTGCGCGCTCAGACTGTCGAAGAGTCGCAGGCCGTCCGGCGCGACACCGAACAACGCCTTCGCCGCCACCGGATCGGCCCACACGTCACGGCCGAGCACCTCCACTCGTCCGGCGTCGGGGCGCAGCAGGCCGCTCGCCATGAGCATCGACGTGGTCTTGCCGGCGCCGTTCGGCCCCAGCACCCCGTAGACGGACCCGACCGGGATCTGCAGGGACAGCCGGTCCACCGCCACCCGGCCGCCGAAGGTCTTGAAGAGTCCGTCGAAGACGACCGCGTGCTGCACGAGCGCAGTCAACCAGGATCGACGCCCTACATAGGGTCAACCGCGCGGGAAGCTTCCCCGCGATCTCGGTGGTCAGTCGCAGACGGCGCCGTTGCTCGCCGAGCCGACCAGTCGCCGGTACTTGGCGAGCACGCCGCGGGTGTACTTGGACTCGGGGTGCGTGACGCCCGCCGTACGACGACGCGCCATCTCCTCCTCGTCGACCAGCAGGTCGAGGGTGCCGCCCGCCACGTCGAGGCGGATGGGGTCGCCGTCGTGCACGAACGCGATCGGCCCCTCGTCGACCGCCTCGGGCGCGACGTGACCGACGCACAGGCCGGTGGTGCCCCCCGAGAAACGCCCGTCGGTCAGCAGCAGCACGTCCTTGCCCAGCCCGGCGCCTTTGATGGCGCCGGTGACCGCGAGCATCTCGCGCATCCCCGGGCCGCCCTTGGGGCCCTCGTACCGGATGACGACGACGTCCTTGGGCTTGAGCGAGCCCTCGGAGACGGCGTCCATCGCGGCACGCTCCCCGTCGAAGACCCTTGCGGTGCCTTCGAATACGTCGCTGTCGAAGCCGGCGGACTTCACGACCGCGCCCTCGGGCGCGAGCGAACCCTTGAGGATCGTGATACCGCCGGTGCGGTGGATCGGCTCGTTCATCGCGCGGATCACCTTGCCGTCGATGTCCGGCGGCGGCACGTCCGCGAGGTTCTCCGCCATCGTCCGACCGGTGACGGTCATGCAGTCGCCGTTCATGAGCCCGGCGTCCAGCAGCGCGCGCATGACCACGGGCACTCCGCCGACCCTGTCGATGTCGGTCATCACGTAGCTGCCGAACGGCTTGACGTCCGCCAGGTGCGGCACCCGGGAGCCGATCCGCTGGAAGTCGTCGATCGACAGGTCGACGTCGGCCTCGTGGGCAATCGCGAGCAGGTGCAGCACCGCGTTGGTCGATCCGCCGAACGCCATCACCACGGCGATCGCGTTCTCGAACGCCTCTTTGGTCATGATGTCCCGTGCCGTGATGCCCTGGCGCAGCATCTCCACGACGGCCTCACCGGACTTGCGGGCGAACCCGTCACGGCGGCGGTCGGTCGCGGGCGGCGCGGCGCTGCCGGGCAGCGACATGCCGATGGCCTCGGCGACCGACGCCATGGTGTTGGCGGTGTACATGCCGCCGCAGGCACCCTCGCCCGGACAGATGGCGCGTTCGATGGTGTCGACGTCCGCTCGGCTCATCAGCCCGGCGGCACAGGCACCGACGGCCTCGAAGGCGTCGATGATCGTGACCTGCTTCTCGGTGCCGTCCGACAGCTTGGCGATGCCCGGCAGGATCGACCCGGCATACAGGAAGACACTGGCCAGATCGAGGCGCGCGGCGGCCATCAGCATGCCGGGCAACGACTTGTCGCATCCCGCGAGCAGCACTGTGCCGTCGAGGCGTTCGGCGCTGACGACCGTCTCGACCGAGTCGGCGATGATCTCGCGGCTGACCAGGGAGAAGTGCATCCCTTCGTGGCCCATCGAGATGCCGTCGGAGACGCTGATCGTGCCGAACTCCAGCGGGTAGCCACCGGCCGCGTGCACGCCCTCCTTGGACGCGGTCGCGAGCCGGTCGAGCGAGAGGTTGCAGGGGGTGATTTCGTTCCAGGAGCTCGCCACGCCGATCTGGGGCTTGGCCCAGTCCTCGTCGCCCATCCCGACCGCGCGCAGCATGCCGCGGGATGCGGTCTTCTCCAGACCGTCGGTGACGTCGCGGCTGCGGGGCTTCAGATCAGGGGTCCCAGACATGTCCGGCAGCCTATTCCCGCATGGCAGACCGGTGCCCCGGGGTCCACGGGACGGGCGTGGGCTCCGGGGCACGGCGTGCGCTCAGGACGTGACGGGCTCCAGTCGGGGGATCTCGGGCTCGACGACCGACGTCGCGGCCCGTCCCGGGAGGGCCCAGGCCGTCAGCGCGGCTCCCACCAGCGCGACGAGCGCCGCGACGAGGAAGCCGTGGGTCATGGCGCTCGTGAACGCCTGGTCGGCAGCCTGGGTGACCGACGCGGCGTAGGGACCCGAGTGCGTCGCCGTCGCATCCGCGGCTGCGACCGACCCGCGCGCAGGCTGGACGATCGTGGCCGGCAGGTGCACGGCAGCGGCCGTGAAGTTCGAGCGGTACGCCGCCGTCACCAGGCTCCCGATGACCGCGACGCCGAGACTTCCACCGAGCTCCTGCACGGTGTCGTTCACGGCGCTCCCGACGCCCCGCTCACGCTCGGGCAGCACGCTCATGATCGATTCGCCCGCGGGCGCCAGGGCCAGGCCCATGCCGGTGCCCATGAGGGCGACACCCACCGAGATGTGCACGACGCCGGTGGTCGGGGTGACGTCGTACAACGCCAGCAGGCCGGCGCCCATGAACACCAGTCCGGCGGGGATGACCACCCGGGCACCGACCCGCGCAGCCAGTGGGCTGCTCAGTGGCGCTGCCACCAGGACGGCCGCCGCGAAGGGCAGCGCGCGCAGACCGGCGGACAACGGGCTGTACCCATGCACCAGCTGGAGGTACTGGGTGAGGCCGAAGAGCGAGCCGAACAGCGCGAAGAAGATCAGACCCACGGAGACGGCCGCGGCGGAGAACGCCCGGTTGGCGAAGATCCGTACGTCGATCAGGGGGTGGGCGGTGGTCAGCTCCCGGGCGATGAAGGCCGCGAACAAGGCAGCGGCCGCAGCACCCTCACCCAGGGTGAGGGCGGAGGTCCATCCCCGGTCGCCGGCCTCGATGACCGCGTCGATCAGAGCGAGCATTCCGAGCGCCGACAACCCGGCGCCCAGGACGTCGAGGCGGGGACGGCGTCCGTCCGCGGACGCCGAGGGCGGCATCGCCGGTACGACGGTCGTGACGGCGCCGAGCGCGACGACGACCAGCGGCACGTTGATCCAGAAGACCGAGCTCCAGGAGAAGTGCTCGAGCAGAAATCCGCCGAGCGTCGGCCCGACCACGATCGCGATGCCGGCCACACCGGACCAGGCCGCGATGGCTCCGGCACGTTCCTTGGCCGGGAAGACACTGGTGAGGATGGACAGCGTGGCGGGCATCACGAAGGCGCCGCCGACGCCCATCACCGCACGGCAGGCGATCAGCGCCTCGGGACTGCCCGACAGCGCGGCGGCCACGGAACCCGCGCCGAAGATCGACAAACCGAGCAGGAGTGCGCCGCGCCGCCCGAACCGATCGCCGAGCGCGCCGGCCACGATCAGCAGAGCGGCGAAGGCCAGGGTGTATCCGTCGGTGATCCACTGCAGGTCGGTGCTGGTCGCGTGCAGCGCCCGGGCGAGGGACGGCAGTGCGGTGTTGAGGACGGTGTTGTCGACCACGACGATCAGCAACGACAGGCACATGACCGCGAGCACCTGGCGGCGTCGGGGATGGCCGGAGAAGGGGGTGGGCGTGACATCCATCGGTTGCTCCCGAATGAGTTAACGGCTGTTGCCTTACATCCGTAATCCTGCACCCTCACCTAACACTTGTAAAGTGATCGTCATGACGACGACGGAACGTCCACGGAATCCGCGCGGTCAGGGTGCCTCCCTCGGGCCCGAGATCGTGGCGGCCGCGGGCCGGATCCTCGACCGGGAGGGCCGGGAGGACGCGATCACCTTGCGCGCGGTCGCTCGGGAGGTCGGGATCTCCGCACCCTCGATCTACGCGCACTTCCCGGATCGGGACGCCATCGTGCTGGCCGTGATCGACGAATCCTTCACCCAGCTACGGCTTTTCGCGCAGCACGCCATCGACACCGGACCGCAGGATCCGGTCAGTCGCCTCCGCCGGGGATGCGCCGCGTATCTGGCGTACGCCGAGCAGTCACCGCATCGGTACCGGGTGCTCTTCGGGGGCGCCAAGACCATGACGGGTCCGCCCACGACCGGCGACAGCCCAGGCCTGCGCGCGTTCGCGATCCTCGTCGAGGGCATCCAGGCCTGTATCGACGCGGGCGCCTCCAGCAGCACGGACCCTGAGGGCGATGCGAGCGCGCTGTGGGCGGGGCTGCACGGGTGCGCGATGCTCATCGTCGACCAGCACGTGGCGGCGTGGGACGGAGTGCTGGAGCACCTGGTGACGGCGCTGGCACGCCTCACGGTCTGATGTCACGCTGCGGGGCCCACCGGCGGTAGAGCCGCAGCAGCGGGGATTCCGCCAGAAGCAGCAGCAAGGGGTAGTAGCTCGTAGCGGGGACGACGAGGGTGACCACCAGCGCCACCCCGAAGAGAAGCGCGCTCACCGCCGACGGCTCCACCTGCGGCAGACCCTCTCCGTCGGCCAGCCCCGGCCGCCGTCGGATGACGCCGGCGATCACGCCGATGATGGCCATGCTCACCGCGATGGTGCCGATGTAGAGGACCTTGACCGTCGCCTGATGACCCGCTTCGGCGACCAGGGCCGTCGGAAACGGCAGGAAGACGATGGTGAGTGTCCACACGACGAGCAACCACGACACCGCCCGGTCCGCGTCCTGCAGGTGCCGCACCGCTCGGTGCTGGGCGAACCAGAGCCGGGCGATCACCGCGAAGCTGAGCAGGAAGGACCAGATCTGCGCCTGGTGGACCCGCATGAGCGCCGCGACGGACTGGTTGTCGGTGACCCCGGAGGCCAGGTCCGCCAGGGGCAGGACGAGCAGCGTGATGGCGATCGCGACGATCGCGTCGATGAAGGTGAGCAGCCGCTCCAGGTCACGTCCGCGCTCCGCCTGCGACGCCCGGTGATCCACACCTGCAGAGTAGGCACACCGCCACGCTGACTCAGGTAGGTCCGAGAAGCACAGGCCGGCGTGTGTCTCTCGGGCGTACCTGCGCCACGGTGGCCACGCCGGAGGGACCTGTCCGGATGGCGCGACGGTGCGTCGTACCCACGGATCCACCCTGCACAATGCGCGGATGCGTTTCTCCCTCGCGCACCGCTTCGGCATGCCCTCCTGGAGCGGCGAAGACACTCCCGCGTCCGCCCGGCCCCCGCGCCCACTGACTCCTCGACCGGTGGTGAGCCGCGCCGTGGGTCAGGCCACGAGACGGGTACGCGCGGGTGGCCGGGTCGCACGGCAACCCACGGCGCAGCAGCGACGGGACGCGCGGGACCTGCTGCGCGGGTCGATCTACGACGGCGTGACCTTCCGGGTCACGCCCGCCAACCAGCACTACTCGGCCCGGGAGATCCTCAACTTCTGCCTCGACCTCGGCGAGCTCATGCTCACCGCCGGGGCCGACACGCGCAGCGTCGAGGTGGCCGTGGTCGCCGTGTGCTCGACGTGGAACCTGCTGCCGATGGAGATCGACCTGGCCTCGGAGTCGATCTACCTGATGTACACGCCCGCCGACGGGCAGCCGATCGTCACCATGCGGGTCATCCGGACCGAGACCTCCGACCTCGGCCGGGTGGACCGACTGCACCGGGTCGTCGAGCAGGTCGTGCTCGAGGGCACCGGCCTGGCAGAGGCGACGCGCTCGCTGAGCGGGGTCGCGCAGCTCCCTCCGCGATGGGGGCCGCAGGTGATGACCGTGGCGACCGCCGTACTCGCGGTGAGCGTGGCGCTGCAGTGCGGTGGTTCGCCGCGCGCTGCGCTCGCGGCGTTCCTGCTGGTGTGCGTCGTCACCGAGGTCTCCCTGCTGCTGTCCCGACGGGGACTTCCGGCGTTCTTCGCCGCCGGCGCGCAGGCCGCGATCGCGGGCGCGTTCGCGACGGTCGCGATCTACACCGAGCTGCTCACCGCCGGCGGCGCCGCGGCCAGCCTGGCCGCCTGCCTGGTGCTGCTCCTGCCGCATGCCTCGATCGTGACGTTCGGCCGCGATGCGATCACCGGTTTCAAGGCCACGGCCGCCTCGCGGTCGATCGGCATCGGCCTGGTCATCATGGGCATCCTCTTCGGCCTGCAGCTCGGGTTGTCCCTGACCCGCGAACTGCCCGTCCAGGTCGACCCGACCGACATCCGGCTGCATCCCCTGGGCCTCGGACTCGCGGCCCTCGCCTCGGCGATCGCGGCGAGCGCCAACTGCATCGCGCAGGGATCGGCGGCGCGCGTCATACCGGCCGCGGCGCTGGCCTGCGTGCTCGCGCAACTGGTCCTGCGCGGCTGTCTGCACGCCGGGCTGGGCAACACCGAGGCCACCTTCCTCGCGGCGACCGCGCTGGGTGCCGCGTGCACCTGGTGGGCCGCCCGACAGCACACCTCGGCCACCGTCTACGCGGTGCCGGCGTTCTGTGGCGCCCTGCTGCCCGCGCTCCCCGTCGCCGACTCGCTGCTCAACCTGGTGGCCCACACGCCGAACTCCGGCTGGCGCCTCGCGATCGCGGTGCTGTCCACCCTGTCGATCGGCGCCGGCCTCGTCATGGGCGGGCTGCTGGCCACCGGCGGCGCGCGACGGGTCGTCCGCTCGCGGGTGCGCTCGCTGGACACGGCGATCGAGCGACCGGAGCGGACGGTCGAGAGCCCCGTTCCGTCAGTCGGCGCGAGCGGTGTGTACGGCACGTAACTGCGCACCGCCGGAGGCGAGTTCGGCCCATTCGCCGTCGATGTCCAGCACGGCGACCGTGCACGTCGGGTACCCCTGCTCGAGTGCCGCGACCGCCTCCGAGTCGCCCTGACCGTCGGACAGGTCCGCGGCGAGCAGCGGTATGCCGGGCGCGTGCCCGACCATCGCCACCGTCTCGGTCTTGGGGTCGACCTCGCGCAGGACGTCCAGGAGCGCGGGCGGGTCCGCGTTGTAGACCCGCTGGTCGTGCTCGACGATGGCGCCGATGGCGGAGGCCTCGACCACGGCGGCCCAGGTCTCCCGGGTGCGCGTCGCGGTGGAGCAGCGGGTCTCCTGGGGCCGGATGTCGGCGTCCTTGAGCCAGCGTCCGAGCGCGGCGGCGTCCTGGCGTCCGCGCTCGGTGAGTGGGCGGTCGTGATCCGGGGTGTCGCCGTCGCCGCTGGCGGCCTGGGCGTGACGGATGAGGACGAGACGGTGGCGGGCGGTCGTCATGTCACCGAGCATGTCACTGTGCGGGATCCGGCGGCAGATCGCCCACCCGGCGGGCATTGGCGCCCGCCAGGAACGTGACCAGCAGGCCACCGAGGAGCCACCAGCCCAGCGTGCCCACCGGGCGCAGGGCGTGCGTGTGGTGGAAGTAGATGACGTCCCGCACCAGGTCCACGCCGGCCCCTCCGGGCAGCCACGGGACGACGGCGTGGGTGATCGCCGGCAACGAGGCGTCGGCCGCGGCGTAGGGCCCGCTGAACGTCGCGAGCATCAGGGCCGGGAGCACCGCGCCCGCGGGTCCGAAGACACCGATCGCCGCGAACGTGAGGACGGAGCTGACCGCCGCGACCAGGGCGCCCGCGAGCGCCAGGGGCAGCCACGGCGCGGTGATGGAGCGGGTCACCCACAGCAGCAGCCACGCTCCGAACGCGCCCGACCCGAGTGAGAACGCGATGGCGACGAGCACGGTCCGGCGCAATCGGGAGAAGCCGGCCCGGTTGCGGTGGAGCCAGACCCCGAGGGCGGTGGCGATGACGAAACCGCCGACCGACTGGCACAGCACCAGATATCCGCTCATCTGCCCGCCCGGATCGCCGGGCTGGGTCGGTGCCACGTCGCGGACAGCAGCGCTGCGTCCCTGGGCGGTGTCGTCCGCCCGCAGGATCGCCGTCGCGGCGGCTGCGTCGACCGACCCTGCCGCCGAGTCGGTGAGGATCGTGTCGGAGGGCTGGTTCGGGCTGAAGACCAGGACGGCCGACGCGTCGTTGCCGGCGAGCTCGCTCTCGGCGGCGGCACGGTCGGGGGCGACGAACGCGCGCAGCGGGTGTCCGTCGAGGGCGTTCAGGCGGTTGGCGATCCCGCCGGCCACGCCCCGGTCCGCACTGACCACGAGGACCTTCGGGCCGCGGCTGGCATGGTCGCCCGAGAGTCCGACGTACGCGACGGTCAGCAGCGCCTGGATCGCGAGCACGGCGACGGCCGCGGCGAGCAGGACGGCGGCGTACCAGAGGCCCCCGCGACCGGCCCGCTCCGCAAGGTGCTCGCCGGTCTCCCCCTCGTGCGCCATCGGGTCAGCCGGTGGCGACCACGTGGGACAGCGCTTCGCCCTTGCCGAACGCGCCGAGTTCGCGGCGCAGGAAGTCCAGGGCGCGCGGGACGAACGCCGTGGTGGCTCCCCCGACGTGGGGGGTCACGAGCATTCCGGGCGTCGTCCAGACCGGGTGCCCGTCCGGCAGGGGTTCCGGGTCGGTGACGTCGAGCGCGGCGGTGAGCCGACCGGCCGCGCACTCCCGGACGAGGGCGTCGGTGTCCACGACCCCGCCGCGCGCGACGTTGACGAGCAGCGCACCATCGGGCAGCGCGCGCAGGAAGTCCGCGTCGACCATCCGACGGGTCGCGTCGGACAGTGGCACCACGACGATGATCACGTCCTGGTGCGGCAGCAGGTCGGGCAGCTCATCGGTGCCGTGGATGCGGTCGACGAGTTCGTCGCCCGCGCGTGCCCGCGAGGCGACCGCGGTGAGCGAGACCTCGAACGGTTGCAGTCGACGGGCGATCGCACGGCCGATGGAGCCGTAGCCGAGGATCAGCACCCGCCGGTCGGCCAGCGAGCGCCGTCCGGTCATCGACGTCCAGGTGGCCTTCTCTGCCGCCCGGGTCGCCTCGGGAATCCCCCGCAACGACGCCAGCGCGAGTCCGACGGCCAACTCCGCCGTCGAGGTGTCGTGGATCCCTGCACCGTTCGCGAGCTGGACGCCTGCGGGCAGATAGGGCTGTGCGTGCTCGTACCCCGCCGTCACCAGCTGCACGGCCCGCAGCTGCGGACACTGCTGCAGGTGACCGAGCTGGCGCCGGCCGGCCCTCATGTACGGCGGCACGACCAGGGCGATGTCGTCGCGCGGGGGCACGTCCTCCATGTCCCAGGTGACGATCTCGATGCCGGGCACGTCGGTGAGCGCGTCGGCCCAGTCCTGTTGCGGCAGTGCGACGACCGGGTCCATCAGGCTCCCGCCGTCACGGGCAGCGAGCGCAGCCCTCGGATGGTGACACTGTTGCGCCGTTTCGGGGTCGCCGCGAGGTGCAACGTCGGCATCCGTTCGGCGAGCACCTGCAGCGCCACCTCGGCCTCCAGGCGCGCGAGCGGAGCGCCCACGCAGTAGTGCACACCTCCGGAGAACGCCAGGTGGTCGGAGTTGTCGGTGCGGGTGATGTCGAAGAAGTTCGGCCGGGCGAACCGCGCGGGGTCCCGGTTCGCCCCCGCCAGGATGCACAGCACGCGGTCACCGGCCGGCACGTCGTACCCACCGACCGTGGTGTCCTGCAACGCGACCCGGTCGGTGAACTGGATCGGCGGGTCGTACCGGAGGGTCTCCTCGACCACCCTGGGCGCGTACGCCGCGGGGTCGCCGACCAACAACTCCCACTGGTCGGGGTTGCGCATGAGGGCGAGGACGGCGTTGCCGATGAGGTTGACGGTCGTCTCGAAACCCGCGACGAGCAGCAGCGTGCACAGCGGCAGGATCTCCTCGGACCGGACCGCACCGCCCTCCTCGGCGACCAGCAGCGAGAGCATGTCGTCCCGCGGATCGGCGCGCCGCTCCTGCACCAGCCGCTCGAACATCCGGTCCAGGCCGAGCTTGGCCCCCAGCACCTGCTGCGCGTGCCGCAGCGAGTGCACCCCTTCCAGGGCACTGCCGAGGGCGGTCCCCCACCGCATGAAGAGCTCGTCGTCCGCCTCCGGCACGCCGATCAACTCGGAGATGATCCGGATCGGCAGCGGCCCCGCGAGCTGGTGCAGCAGGTCGAAGCGCGCGCCGGGCGTCACCGCGTCCAGCCGCTCGTGCACGATCTTCTCGATCGTCGTGCCGTACGCGGTGAGCCGCCGCGGAGTGAACGCGGGCGCGGCGACCCGGCGCAGACGGCTGTGCTCGGGCGGGTCCATCTCCAGCAGCGACATGCTGAACTCGACCTCGTCCTTGCCGACGATGGTGCGGCCGCCGACTCCGAACTCGCGGCTCTTCAGGATGTGCTTGCACACGTCATGGCTGGCGCTGAGGTGCACGTTTGCCTCGCGCGGCGACGGCGACAGCGGCGCGAGGTCGCGCACCTGGTCGAAGTACGGGTACGGGTTGAGCCGACCCGGCCAGGTGATGGCCCGCGCGACGGGTGCGCGCAGCACCCGCGCGCCGTACTCGGTCCTCGCCTTGTTGACGTAGACGTCCTTGATGAACGAGCGGGCCATGCCCAACTGCGTGATCAGACCGGGTCGTTCCATGAAGTCCGCCTCTCGTGGTGGGGCGTGCCACCGCGAGGCGGGCTGCCCGCCGGGTCAGGTCAGTCGAGCCAGGATCAGCTCGCGCGCGCGTGCCGCGTCCGCCTGACCCCTCATCTCCTTCATCACGCCGCCGATCAGCGCACCGGCCGCGTTGAGTTTGCCCTCGCGCACCTTCGCGGCGATCGGTTCGTTCGCGGCGATGACCTTGTCGACGGCGGCTTCCAGGGCCCCGTCGTCCTGCGCCAGCGCCAGGCCGCGGGCGTCCGCGACCTCGGTCGGCGTGCCCTCCCCCGCCACGACGCCGTCGAGCACCTGCCGTGCCATCGCGTCGTTGAGGCGACCAGAGGCCACCAGACCGGACAGTTCAGCGATGTGCGCCGGGGTCACCCCGAGATCGTCGATGGTGCGACCGTCGGCGTTCGCGCGCCGGGCGAGCTCACCGGTCCACCACTTGCGAGCCGCGGCAGGGCTGGCGCCGTCGGCCACGGTCTGCTCGATCAGCTCGGTGGCACCGGCGTTGAGTACGTCGCGCATCTCCAGATCCGTGTAGCCCCAGTCCTTCTGGAGTCGCTTACGGCGCTGGTCCGGGGGCTCTGGGAGCGTCGTCCGCAGCTGCTCGACGTAGTCGCTCGACGGTGCGACGGGCACCAGGTCGGGCTCGGGGAAGTAGCGGTAGTCGTCGGCGTCGGACTTGGGCCGCCCGGAGGTGGTCACTCCGGTGTCCTCGTGCCAGTGCCGGGTCTCCTGGTGGATCGCGGCACCGGAGTCCAGCACCGCCGCGTGACGGCTGATCTCGTAGCGGATCGCGCGCTCGATGGACCGCAGCGAGTTGACGTTCTTGGTCTCGGTGCGGGTGCCGAGCTCCTGCTCGCCGCGCGGCATCAGGGACACGTTGGCGTCGCAGCGCACCGAGCCCTGCTCCATCCGTACGTCGCTGACGTCTAGGGCCTTGAGCAGGTCGCGCAGCGCGGCGACGTACGCCTTGGCGACCTCGGGTGCCCGCTCGCCGGCGCCGCGCACCGGGCGGGTGACGATCTCGATCAGCGGCACGCCCGCACGGTTGTAGTCCACGAGGGAGTACTCCGCGCCTTGGATACGCCCGGTGGAGCCACCGACATGCAGGGACTTGCCGCTGTCCTCCTCCATGTGCGCGCGCTCGATCTCGACGCGGAAGATCTCGGTGCCGTCACCGGCCGCGTTCGGGATCTCGACGTCGAGGTAGCCGTCGAAGGCGATCGGCTCGTCGTACTGGCTGGTCTGGAAGTTCTTGGTCATGTCCGGGTAGAAGTAGTTCTTCCGGGCGAAACGGCACCACGGCGCGATCGAACAGTTGAGCGCCAGACCGATCCGGATCGCCGACTCGACGGCCGCGGCGTTGACCACCGGCAGCGCCCCGGGCAGGCCGAGGCAGACCGGGCAGACCTGGGAGTTCGGCTCGGCGCCGAAGCCGGTCGCGCAGCCGCAGAACATCTTGGTCGCGGTGTTGAGCTCGACGTGGACCTCCAGGCCCATCACCGGGTCGTACCGCGCGATCGCGTCGTCGTAGTCGACGACGGCGTCCAGCACACTCATCGGGTCACCTCCCGCACCGGGAGTGCCGGTGCCTGGTCGAGGATCGGCGCGCCCCACTGCTCCAGCAGGGCCGCCTCGAGGGCCGCGCCGACCTCGTAGAGGCGGTCGTCGCGGGTGGCCGGGGCGAGGATCTGGAAGCCGGTGGGCAGTCCGTCCTCGGCCAGGCCGTTGGGGATCGACATGCCGGGTACTCCGGCGAGGTTGGCCGGGATGGTCGCGACGTCGTTGAGGTACATCGCCATCGGGTCGTCGAGCTTCTCGCCCAGCTTGAACGCCGTGGTCGGCGCGGTCGGGGTGACGAGCACGTCGGCCTGCTCGAACGCCGCGGCGAAGTCGCGGGCGATGAGCGTGCGCACCTTCTGAGCCTGGCCGTAGTACGCGTCGTAGTAGCCGGCGGACAGGGCGTAGGTGCCGAGGATGATCCGCCGCTTGACCTCGTCGCCGAAACCGGCGTCGCGGGTGGCGGCCATGACCTGCTCGGCGCTGGGGCTGGCCACTCCCTGCGGGCCGACCCGCAGGCCGTAGCGCATCGCGTCGAACTTGGCGAGGTTGGAGGAGGCCTCGCTGGGCAGGATCAGGTAGTAGGCCGCGAGTCCCTTGACGAAGCTCGGGCACCCGACGCGCACGATCTCGGCACCGCGCGCCTCCAGCAGCTTCAGCGACTCCTCGAACCGGGCCCGGACGCCGGGCTGGAAACCTTCACCGGAGATCTCGTCGACGACGCCGATCCGCAGCCCCGCCACGTCACCACGGCGAGCCGCCTCGACGACACCGGGCACCGGTGCGTCGATCGAGGTGGAGTCCATCACGTCGTGGCCGCCGATGATCTCGTGCAACAGCGCGGCGTCGAGCACCGACCGGGTGCACGGGCCGGCCTGGTCCAGCGAGCTGGCGAGCGCGATGAGTCCGTAGCGGGAGACACCGCCGTACGTCGGCTTGGTGCCGACCGTGCCGGTCACCGCAGCGGGCTGGCGGATCGAACCGCCGGTGTCGGTGCCGATCGCGAGGGGCGCCTCGAACGCGGCGACCGCGGCCGACGACCCACCGCCGGAGCCACCGGGGATCCGGTCCAGGTCCCACGGGTTGTGGGTGGGCCCGTACGCGGAGTGCTCGGTGGAGCTGCCCATGGCGAATTCGTCCATATTGGTCTTGCCGAGGATGGGAAGCCCCGCGGCGCGCAGCCGGGTGGTGACGGTGGCGTCGTACGGCGGGATCCACCCCTGCAGGATCCGGCTGCCGGCGGTCGTGGGCTGGCCCTTGGTGGCGACGATGTCCTTCACCGCGATCGGCACTCCGGCCAGCGGCGAGCGGGTCTCCCCCGCCGCGCGGGCCTCGTCGGCGGCGCGGGCGGCCGCGAGCGCGCCCTCGGCGTCGACGTGCAGGAACGCGTGCACGGAGTCGTCGACGTCGGCGATCCGGTCCAGGTGGGCCTGGGTGACCTCGACGCTGGACAGGCTGCCGTCGGCGATGGCAGCGCCGAGGTCGGCGGCGCCGCGCCGGACGATGTCGTTACTGGAGGGCACGGAGGCCGGGCTCACTTCTTACTCACTCTTCGTCGAGGATGCGGGGGACGGCGAAGCGACCGGCCTGGGCGTCGGGCGCCGCGGCCAGCGCGTCGGCCGAACTCAGGCTCGGGCGTACGACGTCGGGCCGGGACACGTTGACCAGGGGCAGCGGGTGCGACATCGGCGGGATGTCGTCGGCCGCGATCTCACCGACGGTGGCGACGAAGCCGACGATCTGGTCCAGCTGCCCGGCGAGCTTGTCCAGCTCGGCGTCGGACAACTGGATACGGGCGAGCATCGCGACGTGCGCGACCTCAGCGCGGGACAGCTCAGGCATGCGAGCCAGTCTATGGGTGCCCTCGACGGCCACCGGCGCGGCCGTACCCCACCCCACACGCTCAGCTCGCGGGGACCGTCTCAGCCCGCGAGAGCCGTGAGCACCACGTCCGGGTCGGGATTGGTGTGAGCGGCGCCGCCGATCACCACGGTGGGGACGATCTCGTTGCCGTTGTTCACACCCGCGACGTACCGGCGCGCCTCGTCGTCCTCCCAGATGTTGCGCCAGGTCGCCTTGTCGGCGGCGGAGCCGAGGCTCGAACGCAGTCGGGAGCAGTAGCCACAGCCGGGCCGCCAGAAGATCGTCACGTCACTCATGCCGGGTGCAACGCAGCGCCGCCCGCCGGTATGCCCACCGTCCGCCATCGAGCGGAGGGGTCCACCGCCGAGTGGAGGGGTCATGACCCCTCCGCTCGCGAGCGGAGCCCTCCGCTCGATGGGCGGTTCAGGCGGTCGGGAAGACGTCGGGTAGGTCGGAGGCCGATCCACTGAACCGTGGGGCACGTTTCTCCAGGAACGACGCGACCCCCTCCTTGCCGTCGCCCTCGCTGGTCCGGAACATCGCGAGGGACTCCGCGCGGTGTGCCTCCCGCGGATGCGGGGTCGCCGCGTTGCGGTACATCATCTGGCGGGTCAGGGCGACCGCCACCGGGCTGCGATCGTCGGTGAACCGGTGGGCCAGGGCCGTCGCGGCGGCGAGCAGCTCGTCCGGCTCATGGACCGACCGGACCAGCCCGCCCTCCTTCGCCTCGTCCGCGGTGAGGATGTCCGCGGTGTAGGCCCACTCCAGCGCCTGCTGGATGCCCACGATGCGCGGCAGGAACCACGTCGAGCAGGCCTCGGGCACGATGCCGATCCTGCCGAAGACGAAGCCGATCCGGGCCTTGGTCGAGGCCAGCCGGAAGTCCATGGCGCAGGTCATCGTGGCTCCGACGCCGACCGCGGCGCCGTTGATCGCGGCGATCACCGGCTTGGGGCAGTCGTAGATCGCGAGCGATACGCGCCCGCCGGTGTCTCGGACGCCCTCGACGACGGCCGGGTCCTCGAAGCGGTCGACCAGATCGTCCGGCGTCGGGTCCATCGAGCCGTCGAGGCCGAAGACGTTGCCGCCCACCGACAGATCCATGCCGGCGCAGAACGCCCTGCCGGCGCCGGTGACGATCACCGCGCGCGCCTGGTCGTCGCGGGCGGCGTACCCGAAGACGTCGATGAGCTCGTTCGCCATCGTGACCGTGAAGGCGTTGAGTGCGTCGGGGCGGTCGAGCGTGACCGTCGCGATGCCGTCGGTCACCTCGTAGCGGATGGTCTCGTACGTCGGGCTCATGCCGTCTTCGCCTTGCGCTTCGCGACCGCCGCCATCGAAGCCTTCATCAGCTTCCAGTAGCCGGCCGGTCGGGTGCGGGCCATCACGTCGAGGGCCTTGGCGTCCTGCCCGATCAGCAGCCGCGGCCGCCGGTTGATCATGGCCTCGATGATGTCCTCGGCGGCGCGGTCGGCGGGGTAGCTGAGCATCGCCGCGAACGACTTCTTCTGCGCGGCGCTCTCGGCCTCGTCGACGCCTGAGGCGACGCGCGCGTTGACGGCGATGTTGGTGCGGATGCCTCCCGGGTGCACGACCGTCACGCCGACGGGCTGGTCCTCCTCGGCCAGCTCATGGCGCAGTGACTCCGAGAACCCGCGCAGACCGAACTTGCTGGTGCTGTACGCGGTCTGGCCAGGAGGCGCGACCAGGCCGAAGAGCGAGGAGGTGTTGACCACGTGGGCGTTGCCGTTCTCGATGAGGATCGGCAGCAGCGCGCGGGTGATCCGGATCGGAGCGAGCAGGTTGATCTCCAGCAGCCACTCGAAGTCCTGCTCGGAGGTCTGCACGAACCGGCCGCCGAGGGCGACTCCGGCGTTGTTGAAGAGCAGGTTGACGTCGGGGTGGGCGCCCACGACCCGGGCGATCAGAGCGTCCGTGCCGGCGCGGTCGGCCAGGTCGACGACGTACGTCGTGACACGCACCGACGGGCTCTCCTGGCCGATCTGCTGCGCGACCCTGGCCAGGCCGGTCTCGTCGCGATCCAAGAGCACCACGCTCGCACCACGGCTCGCCAGGCCGCGGGCGATGTGTTCGCCCATCCCACCGGCTGCGCCTGTCACCAGGGCCACCGATCCTTCGACAACGACGTCGGGCAGTGCCATCAACGATCCTTCGTTCGTATGGGGTGGAGTCGAGCCCGACCCTACGAGAGACCCCCGGCCGTGACGATGTCGGCGGTCAGGTCGAGATGACCGCGGTGCTGTGCGAGCTCCTCGTAGACGTGCAGCAGGACGCCGGCCTGGGTCCGCAGCTCGCCGCGATCCAGGTCGCGTTCGCGCAGCGGGCCGGCCGGATCGGCCGGGCCGTCGAAGTCCGCGAGGTCGGTGCGGAACCGGTCGCGGTGGACTCCGACGAGCGCGACGAGCTCGCTCACCGACCCCGCGGACTCGAACTCGGCGGCGCGGTCCCGCTCGATGGGTCGGTCTGCGAGCACCCGGCCACCCCAGAACTCCAGCACCCCGCAGCAGTGCCGCACGAGCTGGAACGCGGTGTTGCCGCCTGCCAGCCCGGTCGGTGCGTTGACGCCCTCGTCCCCCAGCTGTCGCACCGTCGCGACCATCCCGTCCAGAGCGCGGTCGACGTGCACGAGGACCGCGGCGAGCAGGTCGCCCTGGGTGCCCGCCGGCTCAGTCATCGGCGTCTGCCGGGGCGGGGCGTACGGCGTCCGCGCCCTGCTCCAGCAGCGTGCGGAACCCTGCCTCGTCCAGGATCGTGAGCCCGAGATCCTCGGCCTTGGTCGCCTTGGTGCCGGCGTTGGCGCCGACCACCACGAAGTCGGTCTTCTTGGAGACCGAGCCACTGGCCTTCCCGCCGCGCACGATGATCGCCTCCTTGCTCTCGTCCCGCGAGAACCCCTCGAGCGATCCGGTGACTACGACGGTCAGACCCTCCAGGGTGCGGTCGATGGAGGCGTCGACCTCGTCGGCCATCCGGACGCCGTCCTGCGCCCACCGCTGCACGATCTGGCGGTGCCAGTCGACGCCGAACCACTCCACGACGGCCTGCGCGATGACCGGCCCGACCCCGTCGGTGGCGGCGAGCTGCTCCTGCGATGCCTCCCGCACGGCGTCCATCGATCCGAACTCCCCCGCGAGCGCCCGTGCCGCGGTGGGCCCGACGTGCCGGATCGACAAGGCGACCAGCACCCGCCACAGGGGCTGCTCCTTGGCGGTCTCCAGGTTGTCGATCAGCCGGATACCGTTGGCGGACAGCACCTTCCCGTCGACGATGGCCTCGGCCGGATCGTTCTTCTTGGCGGCGCGGGTGTAGAGGTCGACGCGCACCAGCTGCTCGGGGGTCAGACGGAAGAGGGTCGACTCGTCCTGCAGGACCCCGGCGTCCAGCAGGGCGGTCGCGCCCTCCCAGCCCAGCGCCTCGATGTCGAAACCACCGCGCGCCGCGAGCCCGAAGAGTCGCTCGCGCAGCTGGGACGGGCACGATCGCGCGTTCGGGCAACGGATGTCCTTGTCGCCGTCGCGCTCGTACGCCAGGGGTGTCCCGCACGACGGGCAGTCGGTCGGCATCTCGAACTCGCGCTCGCTGCCGTCGCGCAGCTCGGCGACGGGGCCGACGATCTCGGGGATGACGTCGCCGGCCTTGCGCAACACGACGGTGTCGCCGATGAGCACGCCCTTGCGGCGCACCTCCGAGGCGTTGTGCAGGGTGGCCATCTCGACCGTGGACCCGGCCACCTTCACCGGCCGCATCACCCCGAACGGCGTCACCCGCCCGGTGCGCCCGACGTTGACCTGGATGTCCAGCAGCTTGGTGTTGACCTCCTCGGGCGGGTACTTGAACGCGATGGCCCACCGCGGCGCTCGCGAGGTCGCGCCGAGGGCACGCTGCACCGGCACCTCGTCGACCTTGACCACGACGCCGTCCAGCTCGTGCTCGACGGAATGCCGGTGGCTGCCCGCCCATTCGATGTACTCCTGCACCTGCGCCGGGGTGTCCACGACGCGGTAGTGCGAGGACACCGGGAGTCCCCACGCGCCGAGCAGGTCGTAGGCCTCGCTCTGCCGGGCGATGTCGAACCCGCGCCGGGCACCGATGCCGTGCACGAGCATCCGCAGCGGCCTGGTGGCGGTGACCTTCGGGTCCTTCTGGCGCAGCGATCCGGCGGCGGCGTTGCGGGGATTGGCGAACGGCGCCTTGCCCTGCTCGACCAGCCGTTCGTTGAGGGCGGTGAACGCCTCGACCGGGAAGAACACCTCACCGCGGACCTCCACCAGTGCCGGAACGGCGACCTCTCCGCCGGACAGGGTGTGCGGGATCCCTTCGACCGTGCGCACGTTGAGCGTGACGTCCTCACCGGTGCGGCCGTCGCCGCGGGTGACTCCGCGCGTCAGGCGGCCGTCCTCGTAGAGCAGGTTGATCGCCAGGCCGTCGATCTTCAACTCGCACAGGTAGTGCACGTCCGCGCCGCCCGCGTCGCGCTCCACCCGCGCGGCCCACGCGGCCATCTCCTCGTCGCTGAACGCGTTGTCCAGACTCAGCATCCGTTCGACATGGTCGACGGGCGTGAACTCGGTGCTGTACGTCGCGCCGACCTGCTGGGTGGGGCTGTCCGGCGTACGCAGGGGCGGGTAAGCCTCCTCCAGCTCGTTCAGCCGCCGGATCAGGGCGTCGTACTCGCCATCGCTGACGGTGGGGGCATCCCTCACGTGGTAGGCGAACTGGTGGGCCCGGACCTCCTCGGCCACCTGGGTCCACTCGTGCCGGGCATCGTCGGGGATACCGCTGGCGACGTCGTCGGCGGGGACGGGTTCCTCACTCACGCGGGCAATCCTGCCGCAGCCCACCGACAGCCGCGACCCGACGAGGTCAGGAGCCCTGCGCGATCTCCCCCAGCTCGTGGGCAGCGGCCTGCACCAGCCGGGCGACGCCCAGCGCGGCGTCCGGTGAGCGCCCCGCGAGCCCGCACGCGGGCGACAGGGTCAGGGTGGACAGGCCGGCGTCGGGAAGGCCGAGGCGTCGCCACATCGCGAGTACCCGTTCGACGTACCTGCCCGGGTGCGTGCCGGTGGCGTCGGTGGGCACGACGCCGAGCCACGGTGGGCGGGATGCCTCGACGGCCTCCGCGACCAGATCCCACTCGGCGCCACCCAGCAGGGCGACGTCGACGGCCACGGCCAGGTCCGGCACGTCGGCGAGCATCCGCAGCGGCGGGGACGGCGCGCAGGTGTGCACGACGACGGATCGGACCCGCGGCGCCAGCCCGGCGGTCAGCTCGGTGAGGGCCTCCCGGGCGGTCTGCTCGTCGACGCTGCGCAGGCGGGAGAAGCCCGACGCCGTCGGCACACTGCCGGCCAGGACGCCGGTCAGCGAGGGCTCGTCGAACTGCAGCACGATGTCCGCGCCGGGGATGAGGGAACTGACCTTGTCGACGTGCTCGGTCGCGGCCGCCAGCAACGCCTGGCGCAGGTCGCGGCAGGCTCCGGGATCGGACAGCGCCTTCTCGCCCCTGGGCAGCGCCACGGACGCCGCGAGGGTCCACGGCCCGCACAACGACAGTTTGAGCTCACCGGCGTACCCGTCGTACGCCTCGGCGAGCTCGTCGAGATCCTGGCGCAGGTACGCCGCGCCGCGGGCAGCGTCCCGACCCCGGCCTCCGGACAGCCGCCACCCGCTCGGTTGCAGGTCGACCGACAGGTCGGGCAGGAGTGCCGCGGTCCGCCCGATCAGATCGGCGCCCGGCCCGCGGTCCGGCAGCTCCGCGAGATACGGCAGCCCGTTCTCGGCCAGCAGGTCGCGGACCAGCCCGTTGACCCGCCGCGGATCGGTGCCCGGCCACGACCCGATGCCGGTGACGCGCGGTGCGATGCGGACGACCGGCTCGTACGCCGCCGGCTCACCGATAGGACGTCAGCGGCTTGTCGCCGATTCCCTGCAGCGATTTCTTGACGGTGCCCGAGGTGACCTTGACGAAGCAGGCGGCGTACCGATCGCCCTGCGCCCAGGCCGTCTTGGTCACGTAGAGGCCGTCCTGCTTGATGTCGGCGCGCGACTTCGTGCCGAGGAACGCCTGCGCGAGGGGCGGGCACTGCTGGGCACGCTGGGCGATCAGGTGCGCGTCACCGGGGAACTTGTCGACGTACCGGCCGGACAGGTACCCACCGGTGGTCTGGCCGACATGCGGCTCGGAGCACTTGACGATGTTGAATCCCTTCGCGACCTTGTCGACGCAGAAGGTGTACTTGAAGGCGGCGGCGCCCTTCAGCTTGCCCTGCAGCGTGTAGTTGATGGGCAGGTTCGCACCGTCGCCGTCGGTGCGCAGATGCATGAGGCACACGATACGGGTGGAGTTGAGCGGGTCGTCGACCAGCGCGACCGGGTTCCCGACGGCGAGCAGGCCCACCGGCGCGCCACCGCTGAACTTCACGAGCGAGGCGTTGCAGGTCTCCTGCCGCAGCACCTGGCGAGCAGTGGGGTCGGTGTTGACGCGGGAGTCCTTGATGACGGCGGTCACCTGGTAGACGTGCGTCTGCGTGCACGGGACGACCTGGTACGTCGTGGTGTCCGTCAGGCACTGCCCGGTCTTTACAGCCGCCGACACGCCCGACGCGGTGCTGCTCGAGCTGCTCGAGCTGCTGGACGGACTGGAGCTGGTGGACGTGCTGGTGCTCGGCGCCGACGATCCGGAGGACGACGTCGCGGCGGACGACGTCGCGTTCTGCACCGTCGGGGCGCCGCCTCCCCCGCCGCAGGCAGCAAGCATCACGACGGCCGCAGCCACCCCCACCACCTGACGGATCCGCATCCGACACTCCTTCGCCCCTGTCGCCGGCGGTCACCGGCGCCCGGCCATTGTCACCCGTCGGCCTCTCCCGCGCGGGGATCGCGACCGAACGAACGGCGGCCCCGGTCAGGAGGGGGCGTCGGCGCGGCCCGTCCGGGCGATGGTGGCCGATCCCACGACCCTGGTGCCGTCGTAAAGGACGACCGACTGCCCCGGCGCCACACCGCGGACGCGGCGGTCCAGGCGCACCTGCACCAGCTCGCCGTCGGCGGTGGCGGTCGCCGGGATCTCCTCGCCGTGGGCACGCACCTGGGCGCCCACCCGCACCTCGCCGCTCGGCGCGGGACCGCACCAGCGGCCGTGGTCGGCCTCCAACAGGTCCACACCCAACAGTTCGGCGGTGCCGACCACGACCCGCCGGGTGGCGGGTTGCACGTCGACGACGTACCGCTTGGCACCGTCGTCGCGCGGCACCTTCAGCCCCAGCCCTCGGCGCTGCCCGACGGTGTACGCGAACGCGCCCTCGTGGGTGCCGACCACCTCGCCGGAGTCGTCGACGATCTCACCGGGCGCCGCACCGAGCCGGCTGGTCAGCCAGCCCTTGGTGTCGCCGTCCGCGATGAAGCAGATGTCGTGGCTGTCCGGCTTCTTCGCGACGGAGAAACCGCGCTCGGCGGCCTCCTCGCGGATGTGCGGCTTCGTCGTGTCGCCGAGCGGGAAGAACGAGCGCGCCAGCTGGTCGGTGTCCAGGACGCCGAGCACGTAGGACTGGTCCTTGGCCGGGTCGACCGCGCGGTGCAGCTCCCGACCGTCCGGTCCATCGACGATCTGCGCGTAGTGCCCGGTCGCGACCGCGTCGAAGCCGAGCGCGAGCGCCTTGTCCAGCAGCGCCGCGAACTTGATGCGCTCGTTGCAGCGCAGGCACGGGTTGGGGGTGCGGCCCGCGGCGTACTCGGCGACGAAGTCCTCCATCACGTCCTCGCGGAAGCGGTCGGCCATGTCCCACACGTAGAAGGGGATGCCGAGCCGGTCGGCGACCCTGCGCGCGTCGCCGGCGTCCTCGATGGTGCAGCACCCGCGCGCGGACTCGCGCAGCGTCGCGGCGGACTGGGACAGCGCCAGGTGCACGCCGACCACCTCGTGTCCGGCGTCGAGCATCCGGGCGGCGGCCACCGCCGAGTCGACCCCACCGCTCATCGCGGCGACGACCCGCATCAGTTCCCCTTCGTACGAGCGGGCGCCTGACCCGCTCGACCGGCGTGGTGGGCGCGCTGGGCGCGTTCGACCGCGGCCGGAAGCGCGTCGAGGAAGGCCGCGACGTCGGCGTCGTCGGAGGTGTGCCCGAGCGACAGGCGCAGCGCGCCACGGGCTTGCGCCTCGGGCACCCCCATCGCCAGCAGCACATGGCTCGGACGCGGCACCCCGGCCTGGCAGGCCGACCCGGTCGAACACTCGATGCCCGCGGCGTCGAGCAGATAGAGAAGGGAGTCGCCGTCGCAGTCCGGCACCAGCAGGTGCACGTTGCCCGGCAGCCGGCGCGAGACGTCGCCGACTTCGTGCGGTCCACTGACCGTGATGTCGAACCCGGCGTCGAGCGCGCCGCGGATCATCTTGTCCCGCAGCGACGCCAGCCGGTCACGCTCTCGCGACCGGCCCTCGGTCACGTGCGTGGTCGCGACAGCCATCCCGCGGATCGCCGCGACGTCCAGGGTGCCGCTGCGCAGCCCGCGTTCCTGCCCGCCGCCCTGGGTGAGGGGTCGCAACCGCACGTCGCGCCGGGCCAGCAGGACGCCCACCCCGAGCGGGCCGCCGATCTTGTGCCCGCTCGCGGTGAGCAGGTCCGCACCGACCGCGGCGAAGTCGATCGGCAGCTGACCCATCGCCTGCACGGCGTCGGTGTGCATCGGGATGCCGAACTCGTGTGCCACGGCAGTGATCTCGGCCACCGGCTGCACGGTGCCGACCTCGTTGTTGGCCCACATCACCGAGACCAGCGCGACGTCCGCGGGGTCCTGCTCAATGGCCTCCCGGACCCGGGCCGGATCGATCCGGCCGAGCGGGTCGGGCTCGACCCAGGTGATCCGCGCGCCCTCGTACTCGACCAGGAAGTCCACACAGTCCAGGACCGCGTGGTGCTCGATGGCCGAGACGATCAGCCGGGTGCGGCGGGGATCGTCGGCGCGCCGCTGGTAGTAGAGGCCCTTGACCGCGAGGTTGTCCGACTCGGTGCCCCCGGAGGTGAAGACGACCTCCGACGGGCCGGCGCCGAGCCCGGCCGCGATGATCTCGCGGGACTCCTCGACCACCCGTCGGGCGGCGCGACCCGCCGTGTGCAGCGACGACGCGTTGCCCGGGACGCTCATCTGCTCGGCCACCGCGGCGACGACCTGCGGCAGGGCAGGCGTCGTGGCGGCATGGTCGAGGTAGTGGGGCATCGGTCGATTCTACGAGCCGGTCCTGGGACCCGCCCGCGCGCGCACCCCGTCTTTGACAGACTGCTCGCTGATTCCGCCACGACGAGAGGTCCGCATTGTTCTCCCGCGCCACGCGCCTCGGCGGTCCCGCTGCCGTCGCCGTGCTTGCGACATCCGTGCTCACGGGTTGCAGCCACGGTCCGTCCGCGAAGCCGATCCGCACCACCGTGGCCGCACCGAGCGGGTG
This sequence comes from Allobranchiibius sp. CTAmp26, assembly GCF_017565405.1. Classification (GTDB taxonomy): domain Bacteria; phylum Actinomycetota; class Actinomycetes; order Actinomycetales; family Dermatophilaceae; genus Allobranchiibius. The sequence continues at coordinate 202,300 of NZ_JAGEKR010000016.1, read as the reverse complement.
CTCCGGCGAGCGGGGGGTGTCGTACTCCGGCGGCGCCACGGCGTACGACGTCCCGGTCCCGACCGCCGACCATCGCGCGGTGGCCACCCAGGTCGGCGCACCCACGTTGTCCCAGGTCTCGAGCGGCGACAGCAGCTACCGGATCGCGTCGGTGCACGTCTCGACCCGCGTGGTCCAGAACGGGTCGTACGTCGTGTCGCCCGGTTCGCTGGTGATGCTCGACCCGCAGGGCCGGGCCTGTCCCCGACCTGCACACAACCCGCTCTCCGGGGCCTTCTCGCTGACCACGATCGACGAGCAGCGCGGGGCCGACGGCAACGTTGCCTTCCTGGTGCCCGCCGACGCGGACCTGGCGAACTACTCCGTGGTCTACGTGGAGAACCCGACGGACATGCGCGCTCTCGCGAAGTGGTCCAAGCAGGGCACGGCGCCGCACCGCACGGTCACCAACGCGTGCGACGGCCCCCACACCACGTACGACCGCAAGGGCATCCCAACCGCGCGTTTCGGCGCGACGGGGTCGACCGTCCAGGGCGGCATCGGCGTCACCATCACGCCGCAGGCGCCGACCGCTCGCCAGCTCGGCCCCTCCCCGACCGTGCCGGGTGACGTCGACGGGGTGGCCGTGAGCTTCTCGGTCGCGGCCCGGGGCGCCGCGGCGTACGTCGACCGGCGGCAGTTCGTGCTGTTGGACGGCGGCGGTCGCAGCTGTCGTTTCGGCAGCATCCCCTCACCCGGCGAGACGCTCACCAGCGCGCTGGTGAAGGCCGACGCCTCCGGGCGCTACACGATCGTCTTCTGGGTGCCCAAGGGCGCGCAGCCGCACAGCTGGACGTTGCTGCAGCTGACCTCGCCCACCAGCAAACGGGCGGCGGCCGCCTGGTCGACCTCGGCGAAGTAGCCCTCACGGTTTTGGACATGCACATCGGGGCACATCCGCCCCGATGTGCATGTCCAAAAGATCAGTCCGCGAGCCGCGGCGGGAAGCCGCCGGTCGCGATCGGGCCCCAGCGCACGGGGGTGACACGGATCAGGCACTTGCCCTGCCGGCGCATGGCCTCGCGGTACTCGTCCCAGTCGGAGTGCTCGCCGGAGATGACTCGGAAGTACTCCACGAGCGGCTCGATCGCGGCATCGCCCGACAGCACCTCCGCGTCGCCGTCGACCTGCACCCATTCGGCATCGAACTCCTCGGACAGCACCAGCACGCTCACCCGCGAATCGCGTGCGGCGTTGCGGGATTTCGCGCGTTCGGGGTAGGAGGAGATCACGAGGCGACCCTGCGCATCGACGCCCCCGGTGACCGGCGACGCCTGGGTCGAGCCGTCCTTGCGCGTGGTGATCAGCACGAACCGGTGCCGAGGACGGACGAAATCGGCGAGCGCGGAGGCGTCGACGTGGGTGGTGGTGGCGACCTTGGGACTCATGCCCCCAGCGTGTCAGGCGAACGCGCCCGCTGCGAGCCGGTCCGGCCCCGTACGACGACGGTGGGCGCACGTTCGGGGCCGAGCGGGCCCAGACGGCAACCTGCGAACGGCTGCGGGCTGCGTTCGGGACCGAGCGGGCCCACACGACGGCCCGGTACGACGGTGGGCGCACGTTCGGGACCGAGCGGGCCCACACGACGGCTCGGTACGACGGTGGGCGCACGTTCGGAACTGAGCGGGCCCACACGACGGCTCGGGACGGCTGCGGGGCCGCGTTCGGGACCCAGCGGGCCCAAACGACGGCTCGGGACGGCCGCGGGGCCGCGTTCGGGACCCAGCGGGCCCACACGACGGCTCGGGACGGCCGCGGGGCCGCGTTCGGGACCCAGCGGGCCCAAACGACGGCTTGGTACGACGGTGGGCGCACGTTTGGGACCAAGCGGGCCCAAACGGCGAGCGGCCGACCTCAGACGCGGGTGAGGGGCATCGCCGGCCCGGGCGGCGGCTGCACCGCGATCGGATCGCCGTCCGACACGGTGCCCCCGCGCGACACCACCCCCATCACGCCCGCGAGACGTTCGACCTGCCCGTCCGGGGTGGTGCGCACCAGTCGCTTGAGCAGACCGGGGCGGAAGTCCTCGATCTGCCGGCACGGGTTGCGCAGGCCCATCACCGTCACGGTCGCCTCCGCGATCGTCAGCCGAGTGCCGACCGGCAGGTCGAGCAGGGCCACGCCGCGGGTGGTGATGTTCTCGCCGAGGTCACCCGGCGCGACGTCGTACCCGGCACGCCCCAGCTCCTCGAGCACCTCGACGGGGATCAGGTGCACCTGACGCAGGTTGGGCTCACTCGGATCTCTGGCCACCCGCGATCGATGCTGCACCGTGACGCCGTAGTGCGCGTCGCCGCGGACGCCGAGCCCCTCGTCCAGCACGATGCTGGCGGCGGGCTGCTTGCTGAACTCGTGCACGCCGCTGACGTGGACGGCGACGACCTGGGCGACCATCCCGACATCCTCGCACCGGTCGGACGTGTCGCAGACGTACGACGCCCCCTGCACCGACGAGGTGCAAGGGGCGACGTGCGGGTGGAGCGAGCGTCAGCTCTTGGCCTGCTTGACGGCCTCGGTGGCCTGCGGCAGCACGTTGAACAGGTCGCCGACGATGCCGAAGTCGACCAGTTCGAAGATCGGGGCCTCTTCGTCCTTGTTGACGGCCACGATCGTTTTGGAGGTCTGCATGCCCGCGCGGTGCTGGATCGCGCCGGAGATGCCGCACGCGACGTACAGCTGCGGCGAGACCTGCTTGCCGGTCTGGCCGACCTGGTTGCTGTGCGGGTACCACCCGGCGTCGACGGCGGCGCGGGAGGCACCGACCGCCGCGCCGAGCGCGTCGGCGAAGCCTTCGACCGGGGAGAAGTCGCCACCGGTGCCGCGGCCACCGGAGACCACGATCGCGGCCTCGGTGAGCTCCGGGCGACCGGACTTCTTCTTCTCCTGGACCTCGGTGATCTTCGCGCCCTTGGCGGTGTCGGACACGGTCAGCTCGACCGGCACGACCTGCGCACCGGCCTGGGAGGCCTGCGGCGGGGTGGTGTTCGGCTTGACGGTGATGATCGGGGTGCCCTGGGTGACCACGCCCTGCAGCGTGTAACCGCCGGCGAACGCCGTCTGGGTCACCACGATGCCGTCGTCACCGGCCTGCACGTCCTGCGCGTCGGTGATCAGGCCCGACTCGAGCTTGACCGCGAGACGGGCGGCGGCTTCCTTGTTCGTGCCACTGGTGGGCACGAGGATCGCCGCGACGTCGCCGGCCTGCTTCACCACGGCTTCGAGGGCCTCGGCGAGCGGCGCGACGAGGTAGTCGGCGACGTCGGCGTTGTCGATGACGTAGACCTTCTCGGCACCGAACTGCGCGAGACGGGGCCGGGCGGCCTCCACCTGCGAGCCGATGAAGACGGCGGACGGCGTACCGATCCGACGGGCGATCGTGAGCAGCTCCGCGGAGGTCTTCTTGACCGCACCGTCGGTGTGGTCGACCAGGACGAGGACTTCAGCCATGGGTGTTACGTCTCCTTCTGAGGTGTCGCTGCGTCAGACGAGCTTGGATTTGTTCAGGAACTCCACGAGCTTGGTGCCGCCGTCGCCTTCGTCCGGCTGCACCTCGCCCTTCTCGCGGGCCGGACGCTGGGTGACGTCGACGACCTTGGTCCAGGAGCCCTCGAAGCCGACCTGCGCGGCGTCCAGACCGAGGTCGGACAGCGACCACGTCTCGACCGGCTTCTTCTTGGCGGCCATGATCCCCTTGAGCGAGGGGTAGCGCGGCTCGTTGATCTGGTCGGTCACGCCCACGAGGGCGGGCAGCGACGCCTCGACGGTCTCGGATGCGATGTCGGTGTCGCGGCGGCCCTTAACGGACCCGTCAGCGACCGACAGCTCGGAGACCTGGGTGACCTGGGGCAGGCCGAGGCGCTCGGCGAGCATGGCCGGTACGACGCTCATGGTGCCGTCGGTGGAGGCCAGGCCGGTCAGCACGAGGTCGGGCTTGCCGATCTTCTCCACGGCCTTGGCGAGCACCAGCGAGGTGGCGCCGGCGTCCGACCCGTGGATCGCGTCGTCGCAGACGTGCACACCCTTGTGGGCGCCCATCTTCAGTGCCTTCTTGACCGCCTCGACGGCGACCTCGGGGCCGACGGTGAGCACGGTGACCTCACCCTCGCCGGCCTCGACGAGCTTCAGCGCCTCTTCGACCGCGTACTCGTCGAGCTCCGACAGGAGGCCGTCGACGTTGGTGCGGTCGGTGGTGTGGTCGTCACTGAACGTGCGGTCGCTCTGCGCGTCCGGCACGTACTTGACACAGACGACGATGTTCATGTCCTTGCCCTTCGTTGACGTGGTGCTCGATAACTGGTGTCACGCGGTGACGCGGGTCGTACGGCGCGTCGTACGGCGAACCCGGCACGGTCCCGCAGGCTCGACCATCCAGGGTACGCCACAACGTTACTGGCGAGTAACAGGTTGCTCGCCGCGGTTCTCAGCGTCCGGCGAAGCGCGCCTTGCCCGGACCTTCCTGCACGAACGACGCCATGCCCGTCGCGCGATCCTGCGTCGCGAACAGTCCTGCGAACAGAGCCGATTCGATCGCCAGGCCGGTGTCGAGGTCGACGTCCTGCCCCCGGTCGATGGCTTCCTTGGCGGCGCGCAGGGCGACCCGGGGGCCACCGACGTACCGGCTCATCCGCGCCTTGGCCGCCTCGAGCACGGAGCCCGGCTCGCAGAGCTCGTCGACCAACCCGATCTGCAGAGCCTCGGTCGCCGGCACCATCCGGCCGGTGAAGACGATGTCCTTGGCTCGCGCGGGTCCGACCAGGCGGGTGAGGCGCTGGGTGCCGCCGGCCCCGGGGATGATCCCGAGCAGGATCTCCGGCTGACCGAGCTTGGCGTCGTTCGCGGCGATCCGGAAGTCGCAGGTCATCGACAGCTCGCAGCCGCCGCCGAGCGCGTATCCGGCGATGGCCGCGACCGTGGGCTGAGGGATGGCCGCGATCGCGGCGAAGCAGGCCTGCAGCCGCGGAGCGCGGGTGACCATGTCGACGTACTCCAGGGTCTGCATCTCCTTGATGTCGGCGCCCGCGGCGAACACCTTCTCGCCGCCGTAGAGGATGACCGCCGAGACGTCGTCGCGGCCGGAGACCTCCACCGCCGCGGCGGCCAGGCCCTCCTGGACCTCACCGCTCAACGGGTTCATCTTCGGGCGGTCGATGCGCACCACACCGATGCCGTCCGCCACGTCCAGGGAGACGAACTCCCCGTACGTCGATCGTGCCTCGGTCACCCTCAGACCTCGCCGTCGGGGTTCTCGTCGGGGCCGGGCAGCTCGCTCGGGTCGGTGTTCGCGACGTGCGGGCCCTCCCCCAGCACCGTCTGGTGCCAGAGCTGGACGGCCTGCAGCACCATCTGCGTCGTGGAGGCCACCATCATCTCCAGGTTGTCGCCGTCCTGGACGAGGTGCTCGCCGGAGACCACGAGCGTGCCGTTGGCGATGCCGGTCTTGATGATGTTGAGGCTGAGCGTGACGTCGTTGCACGCCAGCAGCTGCTTGACCAGGTCGTCGGGCATGTCCTCGGTGATCTGCCACTGGCCGAAGATGCGCAGCAGGCTCACCTCGCCCTCGGTGCAGCGCGCGAAGAGCTGCTGCTCCTGCACGTTGAAGCTGACGTCACCATCGGCGTCGATGTCGGGCTGCGCCTGCATGTCCTGCAGGACGTCCAGCACCCGCCCGCGCAGGGGGTGCTCGTCGGCGGGTGGCGGGAAGTTGGGCATCGAGGTCGGATCAGTCATGCCGTCAAGATACCCGGGGTCTTTACGCTGGCGCCCATGCCCGCCCTGCGCCGCCCCGACCACGTCCCGCCGCCGTACGGCGCCACCCTCACCGGCGACGGCGCCGAGTTCGCGGTCTACGCGGGCCATGCCACCGGGGTGCAGTTGTGCCTCTTCGACGACGCCGGTGCCGAACGCCAGGTGCCGATGGTGCGCCACGTGCACGGCACCTGGTCCACGCATGTGGCGGGTGTGACGCAGGGGCAGCGCTACGGCTACCGGGTGGACGGCGACTGGGACCCGGCGAACGGCCAGCGGCACAACCCGGCCAAGCTGCTGCTCGACCCCTACACGCGGGCCGTGGACGGCACCGTCGACTGGCGCCCCGAGGTCTACGGCACGGTGGTCGACCAGTCCCTGGCGGTCGGCGAGCCTGCCGACGTGCGCGACGACCGGGACAGCGCGGCGTACGTCCCGCGCAGCGTGGTCGTCGGCGACGGCTTCGACTGGGGCGACGAGCGCGCGCCGATGACCGCGTGGTGCGACACGGTGATCTACGAGACCCACGTGGTCGGCGTGACCCACGACCTGCCGGGGGTGCCGCAGGAGCTGCGCGGCACGTACGCCGGGCTGGCCCACCCCGCGACCATCGCGCACCTGCGACGCCTGGGGATCACCACCCTCGAGCTGCTGCCCGTGCACGCCTCCGTCTCCGAGCCGCACGTCGTACAGCGCGGGATGAGCAACTACTGGGGCTACAACACGCTGGGCTTCTTCGCCCCGCACCTGCCGTACGCCGCCGCGAGCGACCCGGTCGAGGCCGTGGCGGAGTTCAAGGGCATGGTCAAGCTGCTGCACGCCGCCGGCATCGAGGTGCTGCTCGACGTCGTCTACAACCACACCTGCGAGCAGAGCGCGCCCGGCGGTTCGACGCTGGCGTGGCGCGGGCTGGACAGTCGCGCGTACTACCGCCTCGACGAGCGGGGCGACGACATCGACGTCACCGGCTGCGGCAACACCCTCGACCTGCGGCACCCGATCACCGTGCGGATGGTGCTGGACTCGCTGCGCTATTGGGTGCAGGAGATGCACGTCGACGGCTTCCGCTTCGATCTGGCGGTGGCCCTCGCGCGCGGCCGGGACGACGGCTACCACCCCGACCACCCGTTCCTGATGGCGCTGCGCACCGACCCGGTGCTCTCGGACGTCAAGCTCATCGCCGAGCCCTGGGACCTCGGCATCCACGGCTGGCGCACCGGGCAGTTCCCGCCGCCGTTCGGTGAGTGGAACGACCGGTTCCGCGACACCGTGCGCACCTTCTGGCTGCCCGACCTCGCGCGCGACGCGGCCGGCGAGGACGGCCACGGGGTGCGTGAACTCGGCACCCGCATCGCCGGATCGGCCGATCTCTTCCGCGACTCGCGGCGCGGACCGCTCGCGTCGATCAACTTCGTGACAGCGCACGACGGCTTCACCGTGGCCGACCTCACGGCGTACAACTCCAAGCACAACGGCGCCAACGGCGAGGGCAACCGCGACGGCAGCGACAACAACTGCTCCTGGAACCACGGGATCGAGGGTCACGTCGACGCCACAGAGGGCGTCGAGGCGCTGCGGCGGCGGTCGATGCGCAACCTGCTCGGCACCCTGCTGCTGTCCGCCGGTGTGCCGATGCTGACCGGTGGCGACGAATTCGGTCGCACCCAGCACGGCAACAACAACCCGTACTGCCAGGACAGTGAGATCTCCTGGTACGACTGGGATCTGGCGGACTGGCAGCGCGACCTCAACGACACGGTGAGCCACCTGCTCGACCTGCGGCGCCGTCACCCGGTGCTGCGCCAGCGGCACTTCTTCCCCGGCAGCCCGGTCGACGGTGACGCCCTCCCGGCGCTGCACTGGCATGCGCTCGACGGCCGTCTCCTCACCGCGGACCAGTGGAACGACGGGCGCACCCGCACGCTGTCCGTCGTCTTCGACGGCGCGGACATCGACGACGACCGCCTGCTGCTGCTCTTCCACGGCAGCGCGCACGACGCCTCGGTCACCCTGCCCGGACAGTCCGGGGTGTCGGCATGGAAACTGCTGTGGGACAGCCGTTTCGAAAGGGTGGATGACGTGCCGCAGGTAGAGACGACAGTCGGGGCGGCGTACGACGTGCCACCCGCGACGCTGGCGATCTTCCGGGGGGTGTGACGTGGTCTCCTACTTCGAGGCGTACGACGGCGAGCGACTCGCCTTCCACGAGGTCGGCGCAGGCCGCACCCTTGTCCTCATCCACGGCTTCTTCTCCACAGCGCGGGTGAACTGGATCGCCTACGGCCACGCCCAGACCATCGCCGACCGCGGCTACCGGGTCGTGATGCCCGACTTGCGCGGGCACGGCGATAGCGCGAAACCCCATGACCCGCAGCGGTATCAGGGTGACGTCCTCGCGGACGACGGCCTTGCACTCGTCCACCATCTCGGGCTTACCGGCAGCACCGACTACGACCTGGGCGGCTACTCCCTCGGCGCGCGTACGACGGCCCGCATGCTCGTGCGCGGGGCGACCCCCGGACGCGCGGTCCTCGGTGGGATGGGCTTAGAAGGCATCACCCGGACCGGCGGCCGCGGTGAGCACTTCCGAGAGGTGCTCACCAGCACCGAGGAGTTCCCGCGCTACTCGCCGCAGTGGAAGAGCCGGTCGTTCCTGCGCAAGGTCGGTGGCGACCCGGTCGCGCTGCTGCAGGTGCTGGAGTCCTTCCAGGACACCCCGGGCGGCGACCTGTCGTCGATCGTGCAGCCGACGCTGGTGGTCTGCGGCGAGCAGGACCTGGACAACGGCTCACCGCAGGAGCTCGCCGATGCCCTCCCGAACGGCCAGCTCGAGGTCGTCCCCGGCGACCATATGAGCGCCGTCGCCGACAAGGCACTCGGCCGGGCGATCGCAGACTTCCTGGGCGACCCCGACGACTTGTGAGTTCGGCCCTTGTCCTGACTGCCCGGCTGCCCGACGGTGACGCAGTTGTGCACGAGGGACGCAGGTAGACCTGTGTCTTTCGTACACAACTGCGTCAGGGTCGCGGGTCAGCGCACCTCGTCGGGCGCGGCGCGGCGGGTGTGACGCAGCCACCACAGGCCGAGGATCGGCAGGAGCAGCGGCACGTAGCCGTAGCCCTGGCCGAACTTGGCCCAGACCGTCGTGTCGCCGGCCTGGCCCTGCGCGACGAACGCCGCGCCGTCGGCGTAGCTCCAGATGCCGACCGCGATGACGCCGAGCAGCTCGAAACTGATGGTGTACAACGCGATTCGCGCGTTGCGATCGCCCCCGCGGGCCAGCGCGACCGTGGCCACGATGTAGACGACGGCCGCGAGCGCGGACAGCAGGTAGGGCAGGGCGGGGTGCGGCCAGGTCTGCGAGATCTGGAGGACCGACCGACCGGTCGCCGCGAGAGCGAACAGCGCGTAGAGCGCGACGAGGATGCGCCCGAAACCAGAGTTGACCCGCATCTCAGACGGAGCCGGCCCCACCGGAGTGCGTCGACAGATTGGACCAGGTCTTGGCGAGGAGCTTCGAACGCTCGGCCGCGGCGAACCCGGTCGTGGCCAGACCCAGCACGTTCCGCCCGGAGACGATGTCGGTCTCGTCCACCCGGAACGCCTCCCCCGCACTCGTCACGGTGACCTCGACCGACAGCACGGAGCGCCCGTACCCTCGCGGCGCGGACGTCAGTCTGACGCGGTACCGGGACCCGTCGTCGCCGACGATCGCCGAGTCGCACCCGACGATCGCGGCGCGGTAACCGGCGAGCGCCGCCACCGGGTCGCCCGACGCGTGGGTCTCGATGATCTCGTCGATCCCCCGCAGCTGGTCGACGGTGTCGATGACATCGCTGTTGTCGTAGCTCACCTCCTGCTTGCTGTCCTCGCCACCAGGCAGGACTCCTGCGGAGCCGGCGTACTTCGCGAGTTCGGGACAGGTGCCGCCCTCACCGGAGAACTGCGTGTCGTCGCCGTCGGTGGAGCGCGTCATGTCCTGGGCGAAGCGAGACACCTGCACCGAGCTCAGCAGCGCCGACTCGAAGTCGGACGACGCGATGGCGCCCAACGGATCGGCGCCCTTCGACGGAGTCGGAGTCGCCGACGAGGATTCCGAGGCGCTCGACGGGGTCGACGACGAGGTGGACGACGACGTACCGGACGTCGTCGATGTCGCGCTGGGGCGGGTCGACGAGCCGGACGGGCGGGTCGCGTCGGTCTTGCCGCTGCAACCGGTCAGGGCGAGGAGAGCGATCGCGAGGACGCAGGTCGGGATCGCTGCTGGGCGGGTCATGAGAGGCCTTTCTGGAGCCAGGACGGCAGCACTCTACGGGCCGCGATCCGCCTCATCCGTGTCCGTTCCAGATCTGCACCAACCGCACCAGCATCACCAACAGCCCCAGGGCCGCCACGAGGATGACCCCGGAGCTCGAGCGGGACTCCCGCTCGGCGATCGCCCAGACACCGGCGACGGGCAGTGCCACCACCAGGCCCGCGAGATAGGCGATGAAGAGCGCCGCCGACATCCCGTGCCCGCCGTGCCCGGACAACGCGACCCCGACGACGAGTTGGACCACGATCAGCCCTTCGGCGACCAGTCCCGTCCAGAACATCGGGTTGTCGATCGGCCGCCCCCGGGCCAGGCCGTACGCCGCCAGCAGGGCGAGTACCGCGAGCGCCGCTCCGGTCAGGTAGGTGAGGGGGGCGAACACCCGGCCATCGTACGGAGGATCGTCCGGACCGGTGTTTGCGCGCGTGGACGACCGTCTGCGGTGAGCGCAGCCACGTGTCAGGGACCTGGGCTACGTTCGGCGACGTCCGGCACGCTCGTTAGACAACGCGTGCCGTGGGTACTTCGTCATGGATCTCTCTCACAGGCAGGGGCAGGACGTATGGGCAGACTCACCGGGCTCGGCATCGGCGCAGGGGCGGTCGCGGCACTGGCGGCGCGCGACCTCATTCAGAAGAAGCACTCCGTGCTGCGCAACTACCCGGTGGTGGGCCACATGCGCTACCTGCTGGAGGAGATCCGCCCGGAGATCCAGCAGTACTTCATCGAGAAGAACTGGGACGGGCGCCCGTTCGACCGCGACACCCGCACGATGGTCTACGAGCGGGCGAAGGGCACCGCCGCCGAGCTGTCCTTCGGCACCGAGCGCGACGTCTACCAGCCCGGGTACGAGTACCTCGTGCACAGCACCACTCCGCTGGAGGCGCCCGAGCAGCCGCCGCGGGTGATGGTCGGCGGCCCGGACTGCAAGAAGCCCTACAGCATGGCCCTGGTCAACGTGTCCTCGATGAGCTTCGGTGCGATCTCCGCCAACGCGATCCGGGCGCTCAACAAAGGCGCCGAGATGGGCGGCTTCGCGCACGACACGGGCGAGGGCGGGCTGTCGAAGTACCACCAGGAGCACAACGGCGACCTGATCTGGGAGATCGGGTCGGGATACTTCGCGACCCGCACCAAGGACGGCCACTTCGACGAGAGCCAGTTCGCCGACAAGGCGAACCGCGACCAGGTCAAGTGCGTCTCGATCAAGCTGAGCCAGGGCGCCAAGCCCGGCATCGGCGGAGTCCTGCCCGCGGCCAAGGTCACGAAGGAGATCGCCGAGGTACGCGGCGTACCCCAGGGCCAGAAGTGCGTGAGCCCCGCCGCGCACACGGCATTCCACACGCCGGTGGAGCTCATCGAGTTCGTGGCGCGGCTGCGTGAGGTCACCGGTGGCAAGCCGACCGGCTTCAAGCTCTGCGTCGGCTCGCGCCGCGACGTCCTCGCCATCTGCAAGGCGATCCTCGAGGTCGGCACCGCGCCGGACTTCATCATCGTGGACGGCAGCGAGGGCGGCACGGCGGCAGCGCCCCTGGAGTACGAGGACCACGTCGGCATGCCGCTCACCGACGGGCTGATGATCGTGCACAACGCCCTGGTCGGCATCGGAGTGCGCGACAAGGTCCGGATCGGCGCCAGCGGCAAGGTCGTCGGCGGCAGCGATGTGGTCAAACGCCTCATCCAGGGCGCCGACTACACCAACTCCGCGCGCGCCATGATGATGGCCGTCGGCTGCATCCAGTCCCAGAAGTGCCACACCGACAAGTGCCCGGTCGGGGTCGCCACCCAGAGCGAGGCACGCGCCCGGGCGCTGGACGTCGGCGACAAGAGCATGCGGGTCAAGCGCTACCAGGAGGCCACCGTCAAGCAGGCGGCGTCCATGATGGCCACCCTCGGCGCCACCCGCCCCGAGGAGCTCAGTCCGCACATGCTGCGTCGCAACATCGATGCGACCCAGACGCAGTCGTACTACGAGATGTACGAATGGCTTTCGCCGGGCCAGTTGCTGGCCGGCGCACCGCAGAGCTGGATCGACGACTGGGACTCTGCGAGCCCCGACCGCTTCGTCCCCCAACGCTCGCACCAACGCTAGGAGCCCACCCGTGAACGTTGCCGAGAACCTCATCGCCGCCCTCGCCGATCACGGTGTCACCACCGTGTGGGGGGTCGTGGGCGACGCCCTCAACCCCGTCACCGACGCCATCCGCCGCGAGGACCGGATCGAATGGATCGGGGTGCGCCACGAGGAGGCCGCGGCGTTCGCGGCCGGCGCCCAGGCCCAGCTGACCGGCACCATCGGGGTCTGCATGGGCACCGTAGGACCGGGCTCGATCCACCTCCTGAACGGGCTGTACGACGCCAAGAAGTCGCATGCCCCGGTGCTGGCCGTCTGCGGGCAGGTGCCGACCGAGGAGATGGGCAGCGAGTTCTTCCAGGAGGTCAACAACGACGTGCTCTTCAGCGACGTGTCGGTCTTCACCCACACGGTCACGTCCGCCGCGCAGATGCCGCAGATCCTCGAGCAGGCGGTCAACACGGCGTACGCGCAGCAAGGCGTCGCCGTGCTGACGCTGCCCGGCGACATCGGCGACCTGAAGCTGGAGGACGACGCGGCGCCCCGTTTCGCACCCCGGCCCGCCGAGGCCGCGGCCCCCGTGGCGCAGATCCAGGAGGCGGCCCGGGTGCTGGCCGACGCCGACGCGGTCACCCTGCTGGTGGGTCGCGGCGGCCGTGAATCGCGCCAGCAGGTGCTCGACCTCGCCGATCGCCTGCAGGCGCCGATGGTGCTGACGCTCAAGGCCAAGGAGGGCCTGGAGCACGACAATCCGTACGCCGTCGGGCAGTCCGGCCTCATCGGCAACCCGGCCGCCGCGAAGGCGCTGGACGACTGCGACGTGCTCTTCCTGGTCGGCACCGACTTCCCCTACCGGGAGTGGCTGCCGAAGGGCAAGACCGTCATCCAGCTCAACTCGCGGGCCGAGCACATCGGCCGGCGGATCAACGTCGAGCACGCGCTGGTCGGCCACGTCGGGCCCACGCTGGACGCCCTGCTCCCCCAACTGCCCGACAAGCGACCCTCCGGCCGGCACCTCGACAAGGCGACCAAGGCGTACGCCACCTGGCACGAGGCGCAGCAGCGGCTCACCGACCCCGATCACGACAAGAAGCTGCTCGGCCGACTGCGCAGCCTGGGCGACAACCCCGACAAGCTGATCCGCCCCGAGATCGTGGCGCAGGCGCTGAACGAGCACGCCGACCCCGATGCGATCTTCACCAGCGACACAGGGATGTCGACCGTCTGGCTCTCCCGCTTCATCGAGTTCTCCGGCACCCGCCGCCTGCTCGGCTCCTACAACCTGGGCTCGATGGCCAACGCGATGCCCCAGGCGCTCGGTGCGCAGGCACTCGACCGGTCCCGTCAGGTCATCGCCTGTTGCGGTGACGGCGGCCTGATGATGCTGCTCGGCGACCTGCGGACGGCGGTCACCTACGACCTGCCGGCGACGTTCGTCGTCTTCGACAACGGGCGCCTCGGGATGGTCAAGCTGGAGCAGGAGCAGGGCGGACTGCCCGAGTTCGGCACCGAGCTGGACAACCCCGACATCGCCGCCGTGGCAGCCGCGATGGGGCTGGACGCGGTGCGCGTCACCGACCCCGACGAGGTCGCTCCGGCCATCCAGCGCGCGCTCGCCAGCGGGCGGCCGGCGCTGCTCGACATCGTCACCAACCCCGACGAGGTGTCGATCCCGCCGAAGCCGAAGGTCGCGCAGGCGTGGGGATTCGCCATCGCCAAGTCCAAGGAAACGATCGAGAGCGCCTGACCTCGTTCGCGCGCGGCCGGTGACCCGGCAGCGTGACGCTGACGGCGTTCGCGTTCGTTGACGGTGTTCGAACGCCGTCAATGAACGCGAACACCGTCGAGACGGGCCACGGGTCAGTCGCTTTGCGCCCGACTCCGCCTCGACTCAGGCGTTGAGCGCCAGGCCGAGCTCGCTGGGGCTCGCCAGCCCGTCGTGGTGCGGCAGCACCCGCACGGTGTACCCGAACGAGCCGGTGCGCTGGATCGTGACCTCACCGGCGAACAGGTGCCGGCCGGATCCGTCGGTCTCGACGAACGACAGCGGCACGGTGGTGACGTCACTCAGCTCGTCCGACTCCGACACGCGCCCGTGCACGACCTGCACGTCGACCTCGTTCGGCTGCAGCGAGCCCAGGGTCACGTACGCGCGCACGTGCACCCGATCGCCCACCTGCGGGCTGTCGGACACCCCGTCGGCGTCGACGTGGTCCACCCGGGCGTGCGGGAAGGCGGCTGCCGCCTCCTGCTTGTACGCCGCGAGCTCACGCGCCTGCGTGTACCCGTCCTGCGCCCGCCGCCGGGCCGCCTGCGCGGCCGGCGCGTAGAGCTGCTGGGTGTAGTCCTTGACCATCCGGGTCGCCTGCACCTTCGGCCCGAGCGTGGCGAGCGTGTGCGACACCATCGACAGCCAGCGCTGCGGCAGGCCGTCGTCGTCGCGGTCGTAGAAGGTCGCGGCGACGTTGTTCTCGATGAGGTCGTAGAGCGCGTTCGCCTCGAGGTCGTCGCGGCGATCGGCGTCCTGCACCCCGTCGGCGGTGGGGATGGCCCAGCCGTTGTGACCGTCGTACCACTCGTCCCACCACCCGTCGAGGATCGACAGGTTGAGCCCGCCGTTGAGCGCGGCCTTCATGCCCGACGTACCGCACGCCTCGAACGGGCGCAGCGGGTTGTTCAGCCACACGTCGCAGCCGGGGTAGAGCGTCTGGGCCATCTCGATGTCGTAGCCCGGAAGGAAGACGATGCGGTGGCGGATCTCCGGGTCGTCGGCGAACTGCACCATCTGCTGGATCAGCTTCTTGCCGGTCTCGTCCGCCGGGTGGCTCTTGCCGGCGATGACCAGCTGGATGGGCCGCTGCGGGTCCAACAGCATCCGGCGCAGCCGCGCGGGGTGGCGCAGCATGAGCGTCAGGCGCTTGTACGTCGGCACCCGCCGCGCGAAGCCGATGGTGAGCACGTCGGGGCTGAGGATCTCATCGGTCCATCCCAACTCGGCCGACGAGGCGCCGCGCAGCAGCCACGACTCACGGACCCGCCGCCGGGCATCGCGCACCAGCTGCTCGCGCAGCTCCCGCTTGACCCGCCAGAACTCTTCGACCGGCACCTGGCCGAGCGCGTCCCACGCCTGCTCCTCGCGGATCCGCTCCGGTCCGAGGAACCGCTGACCCAGCTCCACGACCTTCGGATCGACCCACGTCGGGGAGTGAACACCGTTGGTGATGCTCGCGATCGGCACCTCGGAGTCGTCGAACCCGGGCCACAGCCCGTCGAACATCCCGCGGCTCACGGCGCCGTGCAGCTGCGAGACCCCGTTGGCGCGCTGCGCGAGCCGCAGCCCCATCACGGCCATGTTGAAGACGGCGGGGTCGCCACCGTCGTACGTCTCGGACCCGAGGGGTAGGACCTTGGCGGCGGGTACGCCGGGCAAGGTGCCCAGGTGCCGCTCGATCTGGTCCTTGCCGAACCGGTCGATCCCGGCGGGCACGGGAGTGTGCGTGGTGAAGACCGTGCCGGCGCGCACCGCCTCGACGGCGTCGTCGAACTCCAGACCCTCACCGGTGACCAGCTCGCTGATGCGCTCCAGGCCGAGGAAGCCCGCGTGGCCCTCGTTGCAGTGGTAGACCTCCGGCAAGGGGGTGCCGGTGAGGCGCGACCAGATGCGGGTGGCCCGCACCCCGCCGATGCCGAGCAGCATCTCCTGCTGCAGCCGCTGCTCGCCGCCACCTCCGTAGAGCCGGCTGGTGAGCTCGCGCCCGGCGTCGTCGTTGCCGTCGACGTCGGAGTCGAGCAGCAGCAGCGGCACCCGCCCCACCTGTGCCCGCCAGATCCGGGCGTGCAGCGTGCGGTCGTCCGGCAGGTCGAGGGTCACCCGCGCCGGGGTGCCGTCGTCCTCGCGAACGAGGGAAAGCGGCAGGTCGTCCGCATCGTGGACCGGGTAGGTCTCCTGCTGCCAACCGTCCGCGGACAGCGACTGGGAGAAGTAGCCGGTCTTGTAGAACAGACCGAGCCCGACGATCGGCACGCCGAGGTCGGAGGCGGACTTCAGGTGGTCGCCGGCGAGGATGCCGAGGCCGCCGGAGTACTGCGGCAGCACGTGGGTGATGCCGAACTCGGCGCTGAAGTAGGCGATCGCCCGCGGCGCCTCCTGGTCGGCGGCGAAGTCGTCGTACCAGGACGGCGCCGTCAGGTAACGCTCGAGGCTGCGGGCGGCCGCGTGGACCCGCTCGACCAGCACGGTGTCGGCGGCGAGCTGGGACAGCTCGTCGGCGGAGAACGATGCGAGCAGCGCGACCGGGTCGTGTCGCACGGCCTCCCACCGCTGCGGATCGATGTCCCGGAACAGGTTCCTCGTGCGGCTGTGCCAGGACCATCGCAGATTGCTGGCGAGGTCGCCCAGCGGAGCCAGCGGCTCGGGGAGGACGGTGCGGACGTGGAAACGTCGGATGGCCTTCACGAGGAAGATCGTAGAGCCGTCCGGGTCACCCGCCGTGGGGCGTCCGACTGCCAAACCTTGTAGCGTCGTCGCGTGACTGATTCGCCTGCCATCAGCCGTCGGCTTCCGAGCGCGACCAGCGCACACTCCCTCACTCCCCCGTCACCCGGCGCGGAACGCGCCATCGGCCGGATTCCCGTGCAGGACGTCTCCCCCGTCGTCGACGGAGGCACGCTGCCGACGAAGTCGGTCGTGAGCGAGGAGTTCGTGATCTCCGCGACGGTCTTCCGCGAGGGGCACGACGCGGTGAACGCGACCGTGGTGACCACCGACCCGCAGGGCGGGGTCACGCACCTGCCGATGACCTGCGTCAACCCGGGACTGGACCTGTGGACGCGCACGGTCAGCGCCGACCGCGAAGGGCGCTGGACCTACCGCGTGGAGGGGTGGTCCGACCCGTACGCAACCTGGTCGCACGACGCCATCATCAAGGTCGCGGCCGGTGTTGACGTCGACCTGATGCTCGACGAAGGCGTGCTGGTGCTGCAGCGCGCGCTCGAGAAGGGCTCGTACGACGCCGAGTCCACCGCCGTGCTCGAGGCCGCTGTGACCGGTCTGCAGGACACCTCGGCCGATGCCGACGTGCGCCTGTCCGCGGGCACGGGTGCCGACGTACGCCGGGTGCTTGCGGACCAGCCGCTGCGCGAGAGCGTGAGCCCGAGCACGACCTACCCCTGGCTGGTCGAGCGCGAACTGGCCCTGAACGGTGCGTGGTACGAGATCTTCCCCCGCTCCGAGGGGTGCCACCAGGACGAGGACGGCGACTGGGTCAGCGGCACCTTCGCGACCGCGTCGGAGCGGCTGCCCGCGATCGCGGCGATGGGCTTCGACGTGGTCTACCTGACGCCGGTGCACCCCATCGGCAACTCCAACCGCAAGGGCCCGAACAACAGCCTGCACGCCGGGCCGAAGGATCCCGGGTCGCCGTACGCGATCGGTGCCGCCGACGGTGGCCACGACGCGCTGCACGCCGACCTCGGCGACTGGGACGACTTCGACGGATTCGTCACCGCCGCGAAGCGCTCGGGCCTGGAGGTCGCGCTCGACCTCGCCCTGCAGTGCTCGCCGGACCACCCGTGGGTCACCGAGCACCCCGACTTCTTCACCACCCGCGCGGACGGCACCATCGCCTACGCGGAGAACCCGCCGAAGAAGTATCAGGACATCTACCCGCTCAACTTCGACAACGACCCCGACGGCATCTACGCCGAGGTGCGTCGCGTGGTGCAGGTGTGGATCGACCACGGCGTCAAGATCTTCCGGGTCGACAACCCGCACACGAAGCCGGTGGAGTTCTGGCAGTGGATCATCGCCGACGTCGCCCGCGAGCACCCCGAGGTGATCTGGCTGGCCGAGGCGTTCACCCGCCCCGCGATGATGCACACGCTCGGCAAGGTCGGCTTCCAGCAGAGCTACACCTACTACGCGTGGCGCAACGACCCGGCCGAGCTGCGGGAGTACGTCGAGTCGCTGGCGACCGAGTCCGCGGCTTACATGCGCCCCTCGTTCTGGCCGACCACGCACGACATCCTCACGCCCTACATGCAGTACGGCGGCCCGAACGCGTGGAAGCTGCGCGCCGCGTTGGCCGCGACGCTGTCGCCGACGTACGGCATCTACGCCGGTTACGAGCTGGTCGAGAACGTCGCCCGGCCCGGCGCCGAGGAGCAGCTGGACAACGAGAAGTACCAGTACAAGGACCGGCGCTGGAGCGACTTCGAGCCCGGTGGTCCGCGCGAGGGTCAGTCGCTCGCGCCGTACCTGACGCGCCTCAACGAGATCCGCCGGGAGCACCCCGCCTTCGGGTGGCTGCGCAACGTGACCTTCCATGGTGTCGACGACCCGCAGCTGCTGGTCTTCTCCAAGCGGCGCGGCGACGACGTCGTGATCGTCGTGGCCAACTGCGACCCGCACGCCACCCGGGAGTCCACCGTGCACCTCGACCTGGAGGCGCTCGGCCTCCCGGCGGGCAGCTGGTTCTCGGCGCACGAATGCTTCACCGGTGCGACCTGGCACTGGGGCGAGCACAACTACGTCCGGCTCGGCCCCGAGGGCGAGCCGGTGCACATCATCCACGTGAGGAGCGCCTGACCAGTGAGTCCGCAGCAGTTCAACCTCCATCAGCCGGGGTTGCGCCACGATCCGCACTGGTACCGCAAGGCCGTCTTCTACGAGGTGCTCGTGCGCGCCTTCGGCGATTCCACGGGCAGCGGTTCGGGTGACTTCAGTGGCCTGATCAACCGCCTCGACTACCTGCAGTGGCTGGGCGTCGACTGCCTGTGGCTGCCGCCGTTCTACGCCTCCCCGCTGCGCGACGGCGGCTACGACATCGCCGACTACAAGGCGGTGCTGCCGGAGTTCGGCACGCTGCCGGAGTTCATCGAGCTCGTCTCCCAGGCCCACGCGCGCGGCATCCGGATCGTGACCGACCTGGTGATGAACCACACCAGCGACCAGCACCCGTGGTTCCAGGCCTCCCGCAGCGACCCCGAAGGCCCGTACGGCGACTACTACACCTGGTCCGACACCGACGAGAAGTACGCCGACGCGCGGATCATCTTCGTCGACACCGAGGTCTCGAACTGGACGTTCGACCCGGTCCGTCGGCAGTTCTTCTGGCACCGCTTCTTCTCCCACCAGCCGGATCTGAACTTCGAGAACCCGGCCGTGAAGGAGGAGATGTTCGACATCGTCCGCTTCTGGATGGATCTCGGCATCGACGGCTTCCGGCTGGACGCCGTGCCCTACCTCTTCATCGAGGAGGGCCACAACGGCGAGAACCACCCGCGGACGCACGAGTACCTGGCCGACCTGCGCGAGATGGTCGACACCGAGTACCCGGGCCGGGTGCTGCTGGCCGAGGCCAACCAGATGCCGCACGAGGTGGTCGACTACTTCGGCACCGAGGAACGCCCCGAGTGCCACATGTGCTTCCACTTCCCGGTCATGCCGCGGCTGTACTACGCGCTGCGCGAGGAGAAGGCCACCTCGATCGTGAAGGTGCTCGAGGAGACCCCCGCGATTCCGGCGGGCACCCAGTGGGGCACCTTCCTGCGCAACCACGACGAGTTGACGCTGGAGATGGTGACGCCGGAGGAACGCTCGGCGATGTACGGCTGGTACGCCCCGGACACCCGGATGCGCGCCAACATCGGCATCCGCCGCCGACTCTCGACGCTGCTCGACAACAGCCGCGCCGAGATCGAGCTGATCCACGCGCTGCTGCTGTCACTGCCCGGCTCGCCGTGCCTCTACTACGGCGACGAGATCGGGATGGGCGACAACATCTGGCTCGAGGACCGCGACGCCGTCCGCACGCCCATGCAGTGGTCGCCGGACCGCAACGCCGGCTTCGGCACCTCCGACCCGGGCAAGCTCTACCTCCCAGTCATCTCCAGCCTCGTCTACCACTACAACAACGTGAACGTCGAGACGGCGATGGGCAGCTCGTCTTCGCTGCTGCACTGGCTGCGCGAGATGCTCGCGATCCGCTCGCGCTACCCGGTCTTCGGGCTCGGCGACTTCACCATCTGCGAGTCCGACAACGACGCCGTGCTCAGTTTCACCCGCTGCGTCAGCGACGAAGACGCGCAGGAGAACGAGCTGGAGGTCCGCAACGTGCTCTGCGTCAGCAACCTGTCCAGCCGTCCGCAGGCGGTCACCATCCAGACAGGTGAGCGCTTCGCCGGTGCACGGATGCGCGACCTCTTCGGCGGCAGCTGGTTCCCGCCGCTCGACGAGTCGGGCACCACGACGCTGACGCTCGGATCGCGGGACTTCTTCTGGTTGCGCATCCAGGGCGCCGACGACTGACCGGGGCCGGCCCACCCCCGAGTGGCATAGATATGTGTCGAGTGGCGTACGTATGAGTGCGCCACTCGACACATAGGTATGCCACTCGAGGGTGCTGGCGTCCCAGCATTCCGTCATCGACTCGCGTGCACGGTGCACCCGGTGAAATAGTCGCGAGTATGGCCATCGGGTACGAAACGACACTGCAGCCCACCAAACTCGACCTGATCGCCGGATGGATCGGCGGGCAGCGCTGGTACACCGGCAAGGCACACACCCCGAAGCTGGAGCGCCTGGGGTTCTACCGCTTCGACGACCCCGAGGGCGAGGTCGGCGTCGAGGTGATGGTGGTTGCGGATTCGGGCGGCACGGGCGACCCCGTCGTCTACCAGATCCCGGTCACCTGGCACGCGGAGCCGGTCGCCGGGCTCGAGCACGCGCTGATCGGCGTGACCGAGCACGGCACGCTCGGCACCCGCTACGGGTACGACGGGTGCCACGACCCCGTCTGCGCCGCCGCCCTGCTGCGCTGCATCGTCACCGGCGGCACGCAGGTGCCACTGGAGATCCACGGTGACGACGGATCCGTGCGGCAGGAGCAGAGCGCGGTACGCGTGCAGGGCAGCGGCACGCAGGCCGCCGCGATGCCGCAGATCGTCCGTAGCCGGGTCCTGTCCGGCGAGCAGTCGAACACGTCCGTCATCTACGAGGTGACCGACGCCGACGGTGCCTCCAAGTCGTTCATCCTCAAGGTCTTCCGGGTGCTGCACGACGGTGAGAACCCCGATGTCGTCCTGCAGTCGGCACTGTCGGAGGCGGACAGCCCGCAGGTCCCCACGATGCTCGGTTCGATCCACGCGACGTGGCCCGGTGTGGCCGGCGGGACGCAGCAGGGTCACGTCGCGTTCGCGCAGGAGTTCCTGCCGGGGGTGCAGGACGCCTGGCGGGAAGCGGCCGCGGCAGCTGTGTCCGATACCGACTTCACCCGGCAGGCGCGGGGCCTCGGTGCGGCGACCGCCGCGGTGCACACCGCGCTGGCCGCCGCGTTCGGTACCGAGCCGGCGCGCGTGGTCGACATCGCCCGGGTGACCGACGGGATGCGCGACCGCTTCACGCAGGCATGTGAACGAGCGCCTGAACTGGGTGCCCACATCGACACCTTCCGCGACCTGATGAAAGCCGCGAACGACGCGGAATGGCCCGCGCTGCAACGGATCCACGGTGACTATCACCTGGGCCAGGTGCTCGACGTCCCCGAGCGAGGCTGGGTCCTGCTCGACTTCGAGGGCGAGCCTCTACGACCGCTCGCCGAGCGCAACGAACCCGACTCCCCCTTGCGCGACGTCGCGGGCATGCTGCGGTCCTTCGACTACGCCGCAGGCTCCGCCGAGCGGGAGACGAGCGAGGACCGCCGTACGTGGGCGCAGGCTGCCCGCTCGGCGTTCGTCGACGGGTACGTCGCGGCAGGCGGACTGGACCTGACGACGTACCGCCCGATCCTCGACGCGTTCGAGATCGACAAGGCCAGCTACGAGGTCGAGTACGAGGCGCGCAACCGGCCGTCCTGGCTCGCCATCCCGACCACCGCGATCCTTCGGCTCCTCGCCGACGAAAGGCAGACCACCGTGCCCAGCACCGCCGCGATCCTCCCTCCCCCGCCCGTGGAGGTCCACGAGGCGGACGCCCTGCTGATGGGGGTGCACGGCGATCCGCACAGCGTGCTCGGCGGCCAGACCGACGACCACGGCCCGTTCGTCCGCGCGCTGCGACCGTTCGCCGAGTCCGTGCAGGTGCTCCTCGAGGACGGCACCCGGGTGCCGTTGTCGCATGAGTACGAAGGCATCTGGACCGGCCGCCTGCCCGTCGCGCAGCTGCCGGACTACCGGCTGATCACCACCTACGAGGACGGCTACGAGCACGTCCAGGACGACCCGTACCGCTTCCTGCCCACCCTCGGCGACATCGACCTCTTCCTCATCGGCGAAGGACGTCACGAGCAGCTGTGGACCGTGCTCGGTGCGCACCTCCGCTCGTACGACGGTCCGCTCGGCCAGGTGACCGGCACGTCGTTCGCCGTATGGGCGCCGAATGCGAAGGGCATCCGCGTCATCGGCGACTTCAACTTCTGGAACGGCGAGGCGCACGGCATGCGCCAGCTCGGCAACTCCGGCGTGTGGGAGCTGTTCGTGCCGGGCGTCAGCGCGGGCACCCACTACAAGTTCAAGGTGTGCTGTGCCGACCGGGTGTGGCGCGACCGCGCGGACCCGATGGCGCGCGCCGCCGAGACGGCGCCGGCGACCGCGTCCGTGGTGACGCAGACGGCGTACGAATGGGGCGACGAGCAGTGGCTGACGGACCGCGGCTCGGTCGACCCGCACACCCGGCCGATGAGCGTCTACGAGGTGCACCTCGGCTCCTGGCGTCAGGGACTCAGCTACCGCGAGATGGCCGAGGATCTGGTCAACTACGTGCGCGACCTGGGCTTCACCCACGTGGAGTTCATGCCGGTGATGGAGCACCCCTACCCGCCGAGCTGGGGTTACCACGTGACCGGCTACTACGCGCCGAACTCGCGGATGGGCACCCCGGACGACTTCCGCTTCCTCGTCGACAAGCTGCACCAGGCGGGCATCGGCGTCATCCTCGACTGGGTGCCCGGGCACTTCGCGACCGATGAGTGGGCGCTGGCCAAGTTCGACGGCACGGCGCTCTACGAGCACCCCGACCCCCGCAAGGGCTGGCACAACGAATGGGGTTCCTACGTCTTCGACTTCGGCCGCCCCCACGTGCGCAACTTCCTCTTCGCCAACGCGCTCTACTGGCTGGAGGAGTTCCACGCCGACGGCCTGCGGGTCGACGGTGTCGCCTCGATGCTCTACCTGGACTACTCCCGCAACGAGGGCGAGTGGATCCCGAACATCTACGGCGGCCGGGAGAACCTCGATGCGGTGAAGCTGCTGCAGGAGACCAACGCCACGGCGTACCGACGCAACCCCGGCACCGTGATGATCGCCGAGGAATCGACGTCGTGGCCGGGTGTCACCCAGCCCACGAACGCCGACGGACTGGGCTTCGGTTTCAAATGGAACATGGGCTGGATGCACGACTCGCTGGGCTACATGGCGAACCCGCCCATCTACCGCAAGTACCACCACGGCGAGATGACCTTCGCGCTCGTCTATGCGTGGAGCGAGCAGTTCGTGCTGCCCATCAGCCACGACGAGGTCGTGCACGGCAAGGGATCGCTGCTGCGCAAGATGCCCGGCGACCGCTGGGAGCAGCTGGCCAACCTGCGCGCGTACGTCGCGAACATGTGGTCCCACCCGGGCAAGCAGCTGCTCTTCATGGGCCAGGAGTTCGCGCAGGAGGCCGAGTGGGCCGACGGCCGCAGCCTGGACTGGTGGCTGCTCGATCAGCCCGCGCACTGGGGCGTGCACGCCCTGGTCAAGGACCTCAACCGTCTGTACGCCGCGCATCCGGCGCTGTGGGAGCTGGACAACGAGCCGCGGGGATTCGGGTGGATCGACGCCGACGACGGTGACCGGAACGCGTTCTCCTACCTGCGATTCGGCAAGTCCGACGACGATGTCGTCGCGGTCGTGGCGAACTTCAGCGGCGCCGAGCACACCGGCGTACGCATCGGCCTGCCGCACGAGGGCACCTGGACCGAGGTGCTCAACACCGACGCCGAGGGGTACGGCGGCGGCGGCCGGGGCAACCTCGGCAGCGTGACCGCCGAGCCGTTCCCGATGCACGGTCAGCCGTACTCGGCCGTCATGACCCTGCCGCCCCTGGCGGCGCTGTGGTTCGTGCCGGAGCATGACGGCACGAGCACGTCCACGACTGCAACGACGCAGCAAGGAGCATGACGATGGCACCGTCCCGCGCAGGACAACCGGCACAGCCCTCGGACCTGGTGGATGTCGCCCACCTGGTCACGGCGTACTACGCCGACGAGCCGGATCCGGACAACCTCGACCAGCAGGTCGTCTTCGGCACCTCCGGCCACCGCGGGTCCTCGTTGAACTCCGCGTTCAACGAGGCGCACATCCTGGCCACGACGCAGGCGATCGTGGACTACCGCCACGACCAGGGGTACGACGGTCCGCTCTTCATCGGCCGGGACACCCACGGGTTGTCCGAGCCGGCGTGGGTCTCCGCGCTCGAGGTGCTGGCCGCGAACGACGTGACGGTGCTCGTGGACAGCAAGGACTCGGTGACACCCACGCCCGCGGTGTCACACGCGATCCTGCGGGCAAACGGTGGGCGCACGACCGGCAGCGGACTGGCTGACGGGATCGTCGTCACGCCGTCGCACAACCCGCCGAGCGACGGTGGATTCAAATACAACCCGCCGCATGGTGGACCCGCCGACAGCGACGCGACCAAGGTGATCGCAGCGGCCGCGAACGCGTATCTCAAGGCGGGTCTGGACGGCGTGCGACGGGTGCCCTTCGCGAAGGCCCGGGCGGCAGCTTCGGCGTACGACTTCCTCAGCACGTATGTCGACGACCTGCCCAACGCCGTCGACCTGAGTGCGATCAAGGACGCCGGCGTGCGGATCGGCGCGGACCCGCTCGGCGGGGCGTCGGTCTACTACTGGGGCGAGATCGGCGAGCGGCACGGCCTGGATCTGACGGTCGTGAATCCGCTCGTGGACCCGACGTGGCGCTTCATGACGCTGGACTGGGACGAGAAGATCCGGATGGACTGCTCCTCCCCCTCGGCGATGGCCTCGTTGATCGCCCAGAAGGACTCCTACGACATCGCGACCGGCAACGACGCGGACTCCGACCGGCACGGCATCGTCACGCCCGACGCCGGCCTGATGAACCCGAACCACTACCTGGCGGTGGCGATCCAGTACCTCTACGGCGGCGCGCGTCCGAACTGGTCCAGCGACCGCGTCGGCAAGACGCTGGTGTCGTCCTCGATGATCGACCGGGTCGTGGAGTCCATCGGCGCCACCTTGTGGGAGGTGCCGGTCGGGTTCAAGTGGTTCGTGCCCGGGCTGCTCGACGGCAGTGTGGGGTTCGGCGGCGAGGAGTCCGCGGGCGCGTCGTTCCTGCGGTTCGACGGCAGCGCCTGGACCACCGACAAGGACGGCATCCTGCTCGCCCTGCTCGCCTCGGAGATCCAGGCCACGACCGGGAAGTCGCCGAGTCGGCACTACACCGACCTGTCCGAGAAGTTCGGCGCACCGGCGTACGCCCGGGTGGACGCGCCCGCGAACCGTGAGCAGAAGGCGAAGCTGGGCGCCCTCAGTGGATCGGACGTGACCGCGGACTCCCTTGCGGGAGAGCCGATCACCGCCAAACTGACCGCCGCGCCCGGGAACGACGCGGCGATCGGCGGACTGAAGGTGACGACGCAGAGCGCGTGGTTCGCCGCGCGGCCGTCCGGCACGGAGGACGTCTACAAGATCTATGCCGAGTCGTTCAAGGGTGGCGACCACCTGAAGCAGGTGCAGGACGAAGCGCGCGAGATCGTCGGGGCGGCGCTCGGCGCCTGACCGCTGTCCCGAGTGGCATACACATCTTTCGAGTGCACCCCGTAGAGGTGCGCCACTGGACATATAGGTATGCCACTCGGTCAGCCGGTCTCGTGAGTGCGATCTTCGCGCATCGCCCGCAGCAGGACGCACGCCCACGTGCGGAACGGGCGCCAGGCCAGCGACACCTCGTCCAGGGTGGCGTCCTCGCCGTACCGCTCGGTGATCTCGGCCTCCAGTCGGTGTTCGTGAGCGGGCACTGCATCGGGCACGTTCGCCCCCCGCAGCACCACCAGCTCAGCCGCGAACGGGCCGATCCCCTTGATCTGCTGGACCCGCAGCTTCGCTTCCTCGGCGTCGACCGCTCGCAGCGTGACAGTGTCGAGAGCGCCCGCGAGCGCCGCGTCGGCCACCGCGCGCAGGTACTCGCTCTTGCGCCCCGGCAGGTCGAGGTCGGCGCTGCGCAGTCGTCGCGGGCTGGGGAACGCGCCCTCGTCGCCCACCTCGTCGATGATGCCGGTGCGCAGCCGGGCGGCCTGCACGATGCGGACACGCTGGGACAGCACCGCCCATGCCGCCGCCTCGTACGGCGAGTGGAATCCGCACGGTCGCAGGCCCGGCAACTGCCGCTGCGCATCCGCGATCACCGGATCGCGCCCACCCACGTCCGGCCACCGCTCGGCGTCCACATCGAGACACAGGAACCGTGTCACCTGTGCCGCGGCCGCGTCCAGATCGCCGTCCCCACGCACCGTCACCACGGCCGACCCGTCCTGCTGGGTGACCTCGGTGTCCGCCCAGGACCAGTCGGCCTCGACACGGAACACCGTCGACAGCGAATCCGCAGCCTGCGGTGCGAGCGCTGCGGGAGTGAACCCCTCCCAGAACCGCCTGCTGGTCGCGAGCGACCAGGGGCCGCGCACGTCGTACTCGTTCGTCAGAGTCCTCATGGGCCCACCACCTCCGGCACGTCCCCTTCCTAACACCGCCGTGTGACATCCCGGCCGCCGCTCTCGGGCGCCCTGACAGAATCGCCGCATGTCCGACAACCTCGCCCAACAGGACGACGCCGGCCGCCTGTTCGTGATCACCGGAGCCCCGGCCTGCGGCAAGTCGACCGTCGGCCGGGCGCTGGCGGATGCCCTCACCAAGTCGATCTTCGTGGACGGTGCGGTGATGGCGGACATGGTCGCCGCAGGCCGGATGCCGATGACCGCCGAGCCGACCATCGGGGCGTTGGAGCAGCTCTTCACCCGGTACGCCGGCGCGCTCACGCTGGCGGATGTCTACCGCGCCAACGGTTTCGACACGGTCGTCGCCGACGACATGGTCGGCGACTACCTGGACGACTTCCTGGATCTGGCGGACACCGGGCCGCTGCACCTGATCGTGCTGCACCCGTCGGTCGATGCGCTTCACGAGCGCGAGCTGGCGCGCGGCACCACCGCGTACGGCGACGGTTCGGCGGCTGAGAACGTCTGGAACGAGGTCGAGTTCAACACCAAGCGCGTCGGGCTCTGGATCGACAACTCGACCCTGACGCCGACCCAGGTGGTCGTGCGCATCCTGCGGAACCTCGACGAGGCCACGGTGAACCCGCCGGCCTGAGCATCACCCGCTGTGCCGGGGCGATGTTCAGCACGTTGCCGTCTGGCAGCACCCCCGGTCCCCGGAGTGGAAGGCCCGCGCGCCGCTGCCGGCGCGTCAGCCGAACAGCGCCGCCTCGTCGCGCGACCACAGGCCTGTCAGGCCACGGAAGTGGGCGAGGAAGCGTTCGTGCTCGTGCGTCGGGTAGGTCGAGCGCACGGTGTCGACCAGGATCGCGTCGAACGCCGGCGAGCTCACCCATTCCAGCACCATCTCGTCCACGTGCGGGAGCGCCACCCCCACGAATTCCCGGTACTTCTCCACCTCGAAATAGTCGTCCGAGAGCCGTTGGTAGTCAGCCAGTTTCGCGTCGTACGACGCGTCGGTGTCGGCGACCTCGAACCACGGGCCGGTGTCGACCTGGGTCCGCGCGCGACGGCCGCTGACCGCGCAGTAGACCGACCACTTCAGCAGGGACTTCATCGCCCATGGGAAGTAGTAGTGCAGCGAGGTGATCGCGACGTCCGGGCACGCGTTGGCGTAGTCGATGGGGTAGACAACGCCGTCCTTGACCAGCATCTCGCAGCTGTTGAACTCCCACCGGAAGAAGGCGTTGACCGTCTGGGCGATGGTGCGCGTCTCGGCGCCGACCGCCGGGCTGAGGAAGTCGTGCGACACGGCGTACCGCTCGTGCATCGGCTCGTCCGGGCGGAACCGCATCACCATCGTCTCCGGTCCGATGGTGAGTGCCCTTGCGAACACGTCGAATCCGTCGACCGCGGCCTGCAAGTGCATCAGCATCTCGCCGGACTCGTCGTACGAACGGTGCAGCTCCGCCTCGTCACGCACCATCGAAACTCCCCGCCACGCACCGCCGTCGAACGGCTTCATGAACATCGGGTACCCCACGCCCTGCGCGACCTCGGCGAGGTCGAACGGCGCGTTGTACCGGCCCGACGTGTAGGCCCAGCGCACGTTGTCCAGCGGGTTCTTGTACGGCACCAGCACCGTCTCGGGCACGTGCATCCCAAGGCGCATCAGTGC
Organism: Allobranchiibius sp. CTAmp26; assembly: GCF_017565405.1. Lineage (GTDB taxonomy): Bacteria > Actinomycetota > Actinomycetes > Actinomycetales > Dermatophilaceae > Allobranchiibius. The sequence goes on along the minus strand of NZ_JAGEKR010000016.1, from coordinate 173,721 downwards.
GCAGTACGCCGAGTGCTTCTCCATCGACTGGAAGGTGAACGGGCTGTTCAGCAGGTAGACGTCGTCCATCAGCGCGACCTTCTTCAGCCATTCGCGCGGGTGGTAGTACCAGTGCGCGAGCCGGTCGATGACCAGGTCCGTACGTGGAGTGGAGCGCAAGTTGAACGGCTCGATGGTGAGGCGCTCGGCGCGGATGTCGTGCGTGCGCCCCTCGTAGCGCACCGGCCCGATCCGCTGCACCAGCTCCTCGAACGCCCGGGGCCAGTCGTCCTCGGCGCCCAGCAACAACCCGATCAGATGCTCACTCATCGCCCACCCGCATGCCCATGCAGCTCACCGTATGCCGGGCCGGTCACCCCCTGTGCGGGAACGACGTTCAGCCCCAGACGCTTCGCAGCAGCCGCGGCAGCGCCGGATCGAGCGCATCGCGCCACGCCGGGTAGTCGTGGCCCCCGTCGACCTCCGTCAGCTCCACGGCGATCCCGGCTGCCCGCAGCGCTGTCGCCGCCAACCTGTTGTTGGCGAGGTTGTCCTCCTCGCGCCCGCATGTCATCGCGACCTCGAAACGGCGGTCCGCGGTACGCGAGCGGGACAGCTCCCCGACCGCGTCCGCCACTCGGTCGAAGCGCACCAGGTCCGCCTCCCGCCCGTGCGTCTCGGCGACGAACATCTGCCGGTCCGTCGCCCGCGTGAAGAACGACCCCGACTGGGCGAGGACCCCACCGACCCGCTCATCGGCCAACCCCGCCAGCACGGACGTGAGGCCGCCGAGACTGGCGCCCAGCACCGCGACCGGCGAGCCCACGGCGTACCGCCGCTCGAGCGCCATCAGCCCCATCGAGAAGGTGCTCAGGTAACGCGGCGAGGCGGTGTACCACTGGGTGCGACGCCGGACATCAGCCAACACCAACCGCATTCGTGGGAGCTCGTCGCGATCCACGCGCTGCGCGGCCCAGTCGACCAGCCCGGCTTCGGTGTCGTACGCCGGGCCGTCGTGCACCCATAGCAACGGCACGGGCTGATCGTCCGCGAGGTGGTCAGGACGACACACCTGGACGTACAGGGGCCCGGAGAACGCGCTCGGCAGCTCGTGGCGCGTACGCCGCCAGTCCATCTCGCGCGTGGCTCAGTAGAGCGCGGACATCAGCGCGGTGCGCGCCTTCTTCACCCGGGGGTCGGACGGCCCGACGACGTCGAAGAGTCCTATCAGGTGCTGGCGGGCGGCATTGCGCTCGTCGCCGGAGGTGACGCGCACGAGGTCGACCAGACGCACGAAGGCGTCCTCGACGTGTCCGCCGAGGACGTCCAGATCGGCGACCACCGTCTGCTTGTCGACATCGGTCGGAGCGGCAGCGGCCGCCGCACGAGCCTCGTTCAGATCGACGCCATCGGTGCGCTGCAGCAACCGCACCTGGCCCAGGCCCAGCACGGCCTCCTCGTCCTGAGGATCCGCGGCGATCGCCTGTTCGTACGCCGTGACCGCAGCGGCGTAGTCGCCGGATTCGATGGCGGCGTAGGCCTGTTCGTGCAACGGCGACACCTCGGGCTCCGCCGGCTGATCGCTCGGAGCCGCCGCCTCACCGACCGGGACCCGCCCGGTGACGCCGTTCGCCGCCGCCGCCTCGAGCACCTTGTCGAAGACGTCGCGGACGGCATCCACCGGCTGATCGCCAGCGTAGAGCGGCAGCGGCTGGCCCTTGACCAGCGCCAGCACCATCGGCACCTGCTGCACCTGCAGCGCCTGACGGATCTGCATGGCGACGTCGATGTCGGCCGAGGCCAACACGAGGCGCCCGGCGTACTCCCGCACCACGCCGGCGAGGACGTCGATGTGGTCGCGGCTCGCGGGGCGGGCTCCGGAGTAGAGCGCGAAGATGACCGGGACGTCCATCGACTGCTGGACGGCGTCGCCGAAGCTGACGTCGTCGACCTCGCGGACCAGCTGGTCCGCGCCGGGGGCTGCGGGTGCACCGGCAGCAGCGGAGGCCCGAGGGCCCCCAGTGGGACGCGCCGGCTTCTTGGCCAGTCCTGAGAGGTCGATGGCGCCGCGCAACGACGCAGGGGTGATCGGCTGGTCGCTCATGCGCCCATTCTGTCGTGTGCCGCCCGGCACCGGCGCCAGGGTCCCGCGAACCGGCACCGACTCACCGAGCGGAGGGGTCCACTGACGAGCGGAGGGGTCATGTCCCCTCCGCTCAAGGCGGGACCCCTCCGCTCGATGGGAGGGGTGCGCTCAGCAGCGCCCGACTCACCGATCAAACGCCTGCGGGGTGGTGGGCGAGGATGGCCTCCACCAGCTGCTCGGGCTGTTCCTCGGCGATGAAGTGACCGCATTCGGGGATCGCCCGACCGAACGCCGCCGGGGCGAAGTCCTTCCACGCATCGAGCGCGCCGGCGCCGGCCGCCAGACCGGCGTCACCCCACAGCACCTGCACCGGCAACTCGACCCGATGGCCGGCATCCTGATCGGCCTGGTCGTGCTCGACGTCCTGGGGAGTGGCGCGGTAGTCGTCGAAACCGGCCCGCAGGGCACCGGGCCGGCTGAACGCCTCGACGTAGTGCGGGACCCCGTCTGCCATCGCCGCGTGCTGGAAGGTCCAGTCGTCGATCAGATAGCGCAGATACCCGTCGACGTTCGCACCGGCGAGCAGCTCCGGCAGATCGGGCCGCTGGTGGAACAGCCAGTGCCAGTAGCCGGCGGCGACCTCGTACGTGGCGGTGCGGACCATCCCCAGGGTCGGCGTGATGTCGAGCACGGTCAGGTGGGTGAGGACGTCGGCGTGGTCGAGCGCGAACCGGTGCGCGACCCGCCCGCCCCGGTCGTGACCGACCATCTGCACCCGGTCGTAACCGAGCACCTCGACCAGCTCGCGGATGTCGGCCGCCATCCGCCGCTTGGTGTAGTCGCCCACCGGCTTGTCGGTGTGCCCGTATCCCCGCAGATCGGGCGCGACGACGTTAAACCGCTCGGCGAGGGCGGGAGTGACCTTTCGCCAGCAGTACAACGTCTGCGGCCAGCCGTGCAGGAGAACGAGCAGCGGCCCCTCCCCGGCACTGCGGACGTTCATCGTGATGTCGGACAGCCGAACCTGTGTCTCCATCACGCCAATCAACCACCCGCACCGTTGGACGGACAACGAGCAACGGCAGACAGCACCGAGCGGAGGGGTCCACCGACGAGCGGAGGGGTCATCTCCCCTCCGCTCGAGGCCGGACCCCTCCGCTCGATGGAAAAGGTGCGCTCAGAAGCGCGCGGGCTCCCGGTAGACGCCCCACACGTCGCGCAGCGCGTCGCAGATCTCGCCCATCGTGGCCTCGACCCGCACCGCGGCCAGCATCGGCTCGATGAGGTTGTCGCTGCCCTTCGCGGCCGCCACCATCTTCGCCAGTGCGGCGTCGACGGCGACCCCGTCGCGGGCCGCCTTGCGGGCACCGAGCGCACGCACCTGCTCGACCTCCACCTCGTGCGAGACGCGCAGGATCTCCAGGTCCCCGGCGAGCGACTCGGTGTGGCAGTTGACGCCCACCACCCGCTTCTCGCCCTTCTCCAGCGCGACCTGGTACTGGAACGCCGCCTCGGCGATCTCGGACATGAACCACCCGTCCTCGATGCCGCGCAACAGCCCGGAGGTGATCGGGCCGATCGAGTGCTCGACCGCGCCGGAGGCGTCGCGCTCCCGGCCGAACTCGCCCATCTCCCGGATCTTGTCGAAGATGGCCTCCGCCTCGGCCTCGAGCCGGTCGGTCAGCGCCTCGACGTAATAGGAGCCGCCGAGCGGGTCGGCCACGTTGACCACGCCGGTCTCCTCCATCAGCACCTGCTGGGTACGCAGCGCGACCTCCGCGGACTGGTCGCTCGGCAGCGCCAGCGTCTCGTCGAGCGCGTTCGTGTGCAGCGAGTTCGTGCCGCCGAGCACGGCCGCGAGCGCCTCGACCGCCGTACGCACGACGTTGTTGGTCGGCTGCTGGGCGGTCAGCGAGACCCCGGCCGTCTGCGTGTGGAAACGCAGCCACTGCGCCTTGTCGGTCTTCGCGCCGTACTCGTCGCGCAGCCACCGCGCCCAGATGCGGCGCGCCGCACGGAACTTGGCGATCTCCTCGAAGAAGTCGATGTGGCTGTCGAAGAAGAAGGACAGGCCAGGAGCGAAGACGTCGACGTCCATGCCCCGGGACAGGCCCAGCTCGACGTAGCCGAAGCCGTCGGCCAGGGTGTACGCGAGCTCCTGCGCGGCCGTCGAACCGGCCTCCCGGATGTGGTACCCGGAGACCGAGAGTGGTTTGTAGGCCGGGATGTTCCCGCTCGTGTATTCCATCAGGTCGCCGATCAGACGCAGGTGCGGCTCGGGCGCGAAGAGCCACTCCTTCTGGGCGATGTACTCCTTGAAGATGTCGGTCTGCAGGGTGCCGTTGAGCGTGGTGATGTCCACGCCCTGCCGCTCGGCCGCGACCAGATACATGCAGAACGCCGGCACCGCAGGTCCACTGATCGTCATGGACGTCGTGACCTCGCCGAGCGGGATGTCCGCGAAGAGCGTCTCCATGTCGGCGGCCGAGTCGATCGCGACCCCGCAGTGCCCGACCTCGCCGAGGGCGAGCGCGTCATCGGAGTCACGGCCCATCAGGGTCGGCATGTCGAACGCGACGGACAGCCCCCCGCCACCGCGCTTGAGGATCATCTTGTAGCGCTCGTTGGTCTGCACCGCGTTCCCGAAGCCGGCGAACTGCCGGATCGTCCATGGACGACCGCGGTAACCGGTCGCGTACAGCCCTCGGGTGAAAGGGAATTCACCCGGCCACCCGATGTCCTCCGGCGCCTCCCCCTCGGGGGGCCCGTAGACGGGATCGACCTGCACTCCGGACAAGGTGGTGAAGTCCGCGTCACGCACCAGGCCCTTGGTCTCGGCGGCGGCGAAGCGGTCCTGCCAGCGGCGGTGGCCCTGGCTCGACTCGCGGTGGTTTTCCATGTGAGCCAGGTTACGTCGGCACGCGTGCTACTCCCTCGTACCGCGTGGCCTGAATGTCCGTTTCGATTTGTATTTACCCGTTTCTGTTGACATCGCCCCGTGTGACCCACTACACCTATCCCTGTGACCGAACACACACGGGAGAGCGCCCCCACCCTGTACGCCGCCGAACGGCAGGCCTTGATCCTGCGCGCGGCGCAGGCGGACGGCCGGGTCGAGGTCGCGGCCATCGCCGGCGAGCTGGACGTGACGCCGGAGACGGTGCGGCGCGACCTCACCGTCCTGGAGCGCCGCGGCCGGGTACGCCGCGTGCACGGGGGCGCCATCCCGGTCGAACGGTTCGACGTGGAGCCGACGGTCGCGGCCCGCACGGAGGCGAACGCGCAGGAGAAGGAGCGCATCGCCCGCGCGGCGATCGACCTGCTCCCGGCCGAGGGCACCGTGATCATCGACGGCGGCACGACGACCGCGCGGCTCGCCGAGCTCTTCCCGCGGGACCGCGAGCTGACCGTCGTGACCACATCCCTGCCGGTCGCGAGCACGCTGGCGGCTTTCCCGTCCATCTCCCTGCACCTGGTCGGCGGCTACCTGCGCGGGCGCACGCTGACCGCCGTGGGCGACTGGACCACCGCGGCGCTCGCCGGCATCTACGCCGACGTGGCCTTCCTCGGAACGAACGGGCTGAGCCTGAAGCACGGGTTGAGCACGCCCGACCAGCGCGAGGCCGCGGCCAAGCGGGCGATGATCGCCTCGGCCAAGGAACGCGTCGTCCTGATGGACGCCGAGAAGTACGGCCAGGCGCACTTCTCCCGGTTCGCCGACCTCGACGAGATCGACACGGTCGTCACCGACGACGCGCTGAGCGCCGACGACGCGCGCGCCATCCAGCAGCTCGGACCGCAGGTGGTGCGCGCATGATCGTCACGCTGACCCCCAACCCGTCGCTGGACCGCACCCTGGTGCTCGACCGGCTGGCCCGCGGCGAGGTCAACCGCGCCCTGGAGAGCCGCCTCGAGCCGGGCGGCAAGGGCGTCAACGTCACCCGCGCGCTCGTGGCGAACGGGTCCACGAGCATCGCGGTCTTCCCGTGCGGCGGCAACAACGGACGCCTCATGGAGCTGCTCATCGCCGAGGAGCGGGTCACCGCTCGTGTGGTGCCCGTGGGCGGGCCGATCCGCGTCAACACCGCGATCGTGGAGCCCGACGGCACCACCACCAAGGTCAACGAGCCGGGCAGCCGTTTCAGCGACGCCGAGACCGCGGCCGTCCTGGACCAGACCGCGTCCCTGCTCCCCCACGCGACCTGGCTCGCCGTCTGCGGATCGCTCGCCCCGGGCATGCCCGCGCATTTCCCGGCCCACGCCGTACGCCTGGCGCGCGAGGCCGGCGTCCGGTGCGCCGTCGACGCGTCGGGTGCGGCCCTGGAGTCCGGCGTCAGCGCCGGGCCGGACCTGATCAAACCCAACCGCACCGAGCTCGCCGAGCTGGTCGGGCGGCCGCTCGACCGGCTCGCCGACGTACGCGCCGCAGCCGCCGAGCTGGTGCGCGGTGGCGTCGGTGCCGTGGTCGTGAGCCTGGGACGCGACGGAGCCCTGGCCGTCGACGCCGACACCGTCGCCCTCAGCAAGGCCACCACGAACCGCCCGAAATCTACTGTGGGAGCGGGAGATTCGCTCCTCGCGGGGATGCTCTTCACCCTGGAGCGTTCCGGGACGCTCGCGGAGGCACTGGCCACCGGCGTGACCTGGGGCACCGCGGCGGTGCAGCTTCCCGGCACCCAGGTGCCCCGCCCGGCGGACCTCGCGGGCATCAGCCCCGAGACGACGTACGCGCCCGACGAGGACCTGGCCCTCGCGGACTGACATCGACGCACCCCATCCGACGGCCGGTCCGGCCCGTCGCACAGCAACCCCACGAAAGGAACAGCCCATGTCCATCATCACCACCGACCAGGTCGTCCTCGACCTGAGCGCGACGGACCGCCACGAGGCGACCCGCACCCTCGCGCAGACCCTCGTGACGAGCGGGCGGGTGACCGACCTGGAGCAGTTCCTGACCGACGTCCGCAAGCGCGAGGAGCAGATGGCGACCGGCCTGCCCGGCGGCATCGGCATCCCGCACGCCCGCAGCGCCGCGGTGACCGAGCCGTCACTGGTCTTCGGCCGCACCACCGGCATCGACTGGGGCGCCGAGGACGGCCCGGCCACCCTCATCTTCCTCATCGCCGCTCCCGAGGGCGGCGGCGATGACCACCTGAAGATCCTCGCCGCCCTCGCCCGGAAGCTCATGCGCCGGGAGTTCCGTGAATCCCTCGCCCAGGCCGCCGACCCGGCCGCCGTCGTCGACCTCGTCAACAAGGAAGTAGTCGGATCATGAAATTCGTTGGTGTCACTTCGTGTCCCACCGGTATCGCGCACACCTACATGGCGGCCGAAGCCCTCGAACAGGCCGCCCGGGACGCCGGCCACGAGATGGAGGTCGAGACCCAGGGCTCGGCCGGCTCGTCTCCCCTCAAGACCGAGACGATCGCGTCCGCGGACGCGGTGATCTTCGCCCACGACCTCGAGGTGAAGGACAAGTCCCGGTTCGCCGGGAAGCCCACCGTCGACGTGGGAGTGAAGAAGGCCATCGCCGACGCGCCGGCGCTCATCGCGCAGGCCGTGCGGCTCGCCGAGGAGCGCGCGGCGAACCCGCAGGCCGCCTCCGCAGCGGGCGCAGGCGCGGGCGCAGCCGCCGGCGGCGGCGCACTGGTGACCAAGGTCGACCAGGGCGCGTCGGTGGGCACCCGGATCCGCCAGTGGCTCATGACCGGTGTGAGCTACATGATCCCGTTCGTCGCAGCCGGCGGCATCCTCATCGCCCTGTCCTTCATGCTCGCGCAGGTCGCGGGTGGGAAGAAGGGTGCGATCGGCGTCACCAACTACAGCCTCACCGACGCCGCGGGGCTCGCGAAGTCCTACAACCTGATGACCCACTTCGACCCCACCAGCGGGATGAACTGGGCCGGGCTGCTCTTCGTCGTCGGTGCCGCGTCGTTCGGCTTCCTCGTGCCGATCCTGTCCGGCTTCATCGCGTTCGGCATCGCCGACCGGCCCGGCATCGCGCCCGGTATCGTCGGCGGCTCCATCGCCGCGACGATGGGCACCGGATTCCTCGGCGGCATCGCCACCGGTTTCATCGGCGGCTTCATCGCCCTCTTCGTCAGCCGGTGGAAGGTGCCCAAGGGCGTGCGCGGCGTGATGCCGGTGGTGGTCATCCCGCTCATCTCGACCCTGCTGACCGGCGCGATCATGATCATCATCCTCGGCCGGCCCCTGAAGTGGCTGACCGATCACCTGACCGACGGGCTCAACAACCTGGGCACCAACGGCGCAGGTCTGGTGCTCCTCGGTGTGGTCCTCGGTCTGATGATGGGCTTCGACCTCGGCGGCCCGGTCAACAAGGTGGCCTACACCTTCGCGACCACCGGTCTGGCGACGGTCGCGGCCAGCAACGGCGACGCCCCGCAGCTGCGGATCATGGCCGCGGTCATGGCGGCCGGTATGACGCCCCCGCTCGGCATGGCGCTCGCCACCACCGTGCGCAAGCGGCTCTTCACCCCGGCGGAGCAGGAGAACGGGCGGGCGGCCTGGCTGCTCGGCGCCTCGTTCATCAGCGAGGGAGCGATCCCGTTCGCTGCGGCGGACCCGTGGCGGGTCATCGTGTCCTCGATGGTCGGCTCCGGTGCGACCGGCGGACTGGTGATCCTCTTCAACAACACCCTGCGCGCCCCGCACGGCGGCATCTGGGTAGCGCCGCTGATCGGCAACCCCTTCACCTACGTGCTCGCCGTGATCATCGGCACCCTCATCACCGCGGCGATCGTCGTGGGGCTGAAGTCGATGCGTTCCACGACCAGCGTGCAGGCGACGGCGGCTGCCGACCAGCTCGTCAGCGCCTGACCCGCCGTACGACTCGCACACTCTCGAATCACCAGCAACGACAAGGAATCTCACATGGCAACGCAATCCCGTACGGCGACCATCGCCTCCAGCGTGGGTCTGCACGCCCGGCCGGCCGCACTCTTCGTGCAGGCGGCAGGTGCCACCGGCGCCGAGGTCACGATCGCCCGGCCCGGCGAGGAGCCGGTCGACGCGACCAGCATCCTCGGAGTGATGGCACTCGGCGCCAAGCACGGGGAGGACGTCGAGCTCACCGTCACCGGCGACGACCCCGACGCAGCGCTCGATTCCCTGGTGGACCTGCTGTCGCAGGATCTGGACGCGGCCCACTGAGATGCGCACCTTGAGCGGTGTGCCGGTCAGCCCGGGCTCGGCCGTCGGACCGGTGGTGCAGGTCAGCCCTGCGATCACCGCACCCGCCGCCGAGCCCGGGCCCCAGGGGCCCGAGGAGGCGGCGGCCTCGATCACCGCGGTCGAGCGGGCCTTCGAGGACGTGGCCGTGGGTCTGGAACGTCGTGCCGAGGACGCCCCCGGCGCGGCCAAGGAGATCCTGGGCGCGGCGGCGCTCATGGCCCGCGACCGGGCACTGCTCAAGGCGGTCACGAAACGGATCACCGACGGCTCCGGGCCGGCCCGTGCGGTCGAGGCCAGCGTCGCGGAGTACTGCGCGATGTTCCAGGCAGCAGGCGGATACCTCGCTGAACGGGTCACCGACCTGAGCGACGTACGCGACCGAGTCGTGGCCCGACTGCTCGGCCAGCCCGAGCCGGGCATCCCGGCGCTGCACGGCCCGTGTGTGCTGGTGGCCCGTGACCTGGCGCCCGCCGAGACGGCGACGCTCGACGCGACGCTGGTGCGCGGCATCGTCACCGAGGCGGGCGGCCGCAACAGCCACACCGCGATCCTTGCCGCCGGCCTCGGCATCCCCGCCGCAGTCCAGGTGGCCGGGGCGACCGACCTGGAGGTCGGGACCGTGGTCGCCGTCGACGGCGACACCGGAGTGGTCACGGTCGACCCGGACCAGGCCACCCAGGACACCATGCAGCGCAAGGCGTTCGCCCGTCGTACGGCGCTGCAGGCGGCGTCCGGACCCGGCCGCACCATGGACGGGCACCCGGTCGCGCTGCTGGTCAACATCGGCACCGCCCAGGACGCGATCAGCGCTGGACCGATGGACGTGGAGGGAGTCGGCCTCTTCCGTACCGAGGTCCTCTTCCTCGGCAAGCAGAGCGCCCCGACTGTGGAAGAGCAGACGCAGATCTACCGCTCGGTCTTCGCGGCGTTCGGCACCCGGCGGGTCGTCGTCCGCACCCTGGACGCGGGCGCCGACAAACCGCTGGCGTTCGCCGATCTGGGCGAGGAGGAGAACCCCGCGCTCGGCCGGCGGGGGCTGCGGATGGGTCAGGCGATCCCCGATCTGCTGGACCACCAGCTGGAGGCGCTCGGTGCGGCAGCGCAGGGCACGGCGGCCGAGGTCAAGGTGATGGCGCCGATGGTCGCCACGGTGGACGAGGCGCAATGGTTCGCCGAGCGGGTCCGCGCCCACGGCCTGCCCTCGGCCGGCGTGATGATCGAGATCCCCGCTGCGGCGCTGCGGTCGCGCGACGTGCTGGACGTCGTCGACTTCGGCTCGCTCGGCACCAACGACCTGGCGCAGTACACGATGGCGGCCGACCGGATGCAGGGCGCGCTGTCGGACCTGCTCGACCCCTGGCAGCCGGCGGTGCTCGACGTGATCGACGCCGCGTGCGCCGGTGCCCGCGCCCACGGCAAGCCGATGGGCGTGTGCGGGGAGTCAGGAGGAGACCCGTTGATGGCGTTGGTGCTCGCCGGTCTGGGAGTCACCAGCCTGTCGATGGCTCCCGGCAAGGTCGACCTGGTGCGCTACGCACTGTCGCTGCACGACCTCGCGACGTGTGAGCGACTCGCGGCGGTGGCCCGCGCGGCGCGGACGGCGAGCGACGGCCACGCCGCGGTCCTGCGGGAGGTCGACGCTGCGCTGCGCGACGTGCTCTGAGGTGACGCGCCTAGGCTGCGGACCGTGAAGGACAAGGAAGCCCGCAGGAAGACGACCGCCCGTCGCTGGGAGCTGCGATTCTGCGGACGGCGCGGCCACCTGACCTACGCACCGGACGAGAGCGGTCTCGCCGGCCGTCTGCGGACCGAGACCGCCCAGGGTGAGGCATGGCGCTGCCTGCGGTGCGGCGACTACGCCATCGGGGCGCCGGCCGCGTCAGGCCCGGCCGACGATGCGCCGACGCCGTTGCGCGGGAAGGCATTGCGCGACGCGTTCATCATCCGGCTGCTCGCGATCGAACGTCTGCTCCGTGGACTGTTCCTGATCGCGGCGGCGTACGTCGTCTGGAGGTTCGTCGGCGCCCGCGACTCTGTGCAGCGGGTGTTCGACAAGGACCTGCCGGCGGTGCGCGACCTGTCCCGGCGCACCGGCATCGATTTCGCGGACGCGGCGCCCACCCGCCTGCTGCAGCGGGCGCTCGACGCGGGCCACGGGACCCTGGTGCTGCTGGCCGCCGGCGTGCTGGCGTACGGGCTGCTGGAGCTCCTGGAGGCCTACGGGCTCTGGATCATGAAGCGCTGGGGCGAGTACGTCGCCGTCGTCGGCACCGCGATCTTCCTGCCGCTGGAGATCTACGAACTCACCGAGAAGGTGAGCGCGTTCAAGATCGTGGCGTTCCTGATCAACCTCGCGGCCGTCGCGTGGCTGATCTGGAGCAAGCGCCTCTTCGGGTTGCGCGGTGGCCATGCGGCGTTCGAGAAGGAGCGCGAGAGCACCTCACTCCTGGAGGTCGAGCGCGCCGCCGCCCGCGTCTGACGCGTCGGCGGCGGCACGCTCGAAGCGGGTCAGCCCGGGTTGTAGCCGACTCGACCGACCGTCAGCTGGTGCACGGTCGTGGCTGCGCATCCGGTCACGCCGGAGCGCGCCAGGAAGAGGGCCTGGGTGCTGCCCGGGGGGTAGATGCGGAAGCCGCGCGCTGCCGTCGGCCGGCACTGACCTGAGGAGTAGTCGCCGGCGTTGGCCACCTGCAGGATGAAGGTGGTGCCGGCACCCTTGGCCAGGGTCAGCGTCTTCGACGTCCCGGCCGGGTTGCGGTCTGCGGCACGTCCGAGCTGGACCCCGTTCGCGCCCACCAGGCTCACTCCGGGATACCCGTCCAGCGTGCACGTCGCCTGACCGGTGTTGCGCAGACTGATCGTGTAGTACGCCGACCCCGCAGCGGCGCCCACCCGGCTGACGCCCGTGCTCAACGAGGTCGCGGCGCAGCGTCCGGCGGACGCAGGGCCGGCGGACCCGTTGACGCCGGTCGGGGTCGAGGTGCCCGACGACGAACCGGCCGATGTCGTGGCCGACGAGGTAGTCACCGACGAGCTCGTGCCCGACACGCTGCCCGACCCGGAGGTCGTCGCGCTGCCGGACGGCGTGGTGGAGGCGGTGCTGGTCACGGACGCCGGGGCGGCCGTCGATGACGAACCGGCGGAGTTCGAGCTGCCACAGGCAGCCAGCAGGGCCAACGGGCTGATGAGAGCGGCAGCGGAGAGCGCTCGGCGAGTTGTGTTCATACAGGTGAAGACGACGAAGGGGTCGCGGAGGTTGGCACCGGTGTGAGAACAGGTCTTTCGCCACTGTCGAGGTAGGCGTGCACGAGGGGTACGGCGGCCGCGCCCTCCCCACTGGCCGACGCCACCCGCTTCATCGACCCGGCGCGGATGTCGCCGGCGGCGAAGACACCGGGCACCGTGGTCTCCAGCGACGCCGGGGGCAGACCGGCGACCCAGGTGTGCTGCGGGGTGTCCCGCCCCGTCACCACGAAGCCGGCCCGGTCGCGTACGACGTCGTCCGGCAACCAGTCGCAGCACGGCTTGGCACCGAGCAGCAGGAAGAGCCCGTGCGAGGAGACCTTCTCCTCGCCACCGGTGTTCTTGTCGCGCAACGTGATCCAGTCCAGGCGACCTGCACCGCCGGCGTCGATCACCTCACTGCACGCACGCACCGCGATGCGCGGGTTTCCCGCGATCTCGCGAGTCAGGTAGTCCGACATGGTCTCGGACAGGTCCGGGCGTCGGATCACGATGGTCACCGACCGAGCCCAGCGCGCCAGGTGCACGGCTGCCTGTCCGGCGGAGTTGCCGCCGCCGACGATGTGCACGTCCTTGCCCTCACACCCCCGGGCCGCCGATGTCGCCGCGCCGTAGTGCACCCCGAGCCCCACGAAGTCCTCGACGGCCTGGACGCCGTGTCGTCGGTAGGCGACCCCTGTCGCCACCAGCAGCGCGCGTGCCTGCACCTGCGCGTCGTCGAGGGTGAGGGTGTGCACGTCGTTCGGCCCGCTCGCCAGTCGCGCGGCGTGCACCGGCCGCGCGGAGTAGATGTGCGCGCCGAAGCGGTTCGCCTGGGTGCGAGCCCGCTGCGCGAGACGCATCCCGGAGATCCCGCGGGGGAAGCCCAGGTAGTTGCGGATCATCGAACTGCTGCCGGCCTGGCCCCCGACGGCGTCGGCGTCCAGCATGATCGTCGTCAGCCCCTCGGACGCGCCGTACACCGCCGCCGCCAGTCCGGCGGGCCCGGCACCGACGATCGCGAGGTCGTAGACGCGCCCGTCCTGCGGTTCGCGGCCCATGCTGAAGAGGGCACCGATCTCGGCGATGCTTGGGGAGTTCATCACCCCGCCGAGCGGCGAGACGACGAGCGGGTACGCCGGCTCCGCGCCGTGCAGCCCGGCCAAGGCGTCGCGGCCTACGTCGCTGTCCGGTGCGTAGACGCGGAACGGGACACCGAGGCGTTCCAGGAAGTCGCAGATCTGCGACTTGAGCGGCGAGATGCCGTCGCTGACGATCTGGACCGACTCGACCACGGGGACGTCGGAGGTCCAGCCCCAGTCCGAGAGCAGCTCGGTGACCGCGGTGTGGAACTCCTCGTCGCGTACGCCGCGGGGCACGGTCAGGGAGGTGTCGATCCGTCCGGCGAGTTGGGCTTCGCGCACGACCTCCATCGCCGACTTGAACTCCTCCCAGGCGAGCACGATGACCCGTTTGGCGGCGGAACTGATGGCGTGCACACAGTCCAGCGCGACCAGACCGGCGGCGTCCGGCAGCTCCATCTGCGCCGCGACCAGCGCGATCGGCACGTCCTGGGAGTGCAGCGTCTGGGTGACCGCGATCGCGGCGGCCAGCCCGTCGGCGTACTCGATGCGGTAGTCGACCTCGTACCGGCGGAACTCTCGGGTCAGTGCGTCGCGCTGCTGGGTGCCGATCAACAGGATCGCGGGAGTGCGGATCGTCATACCGAAAGTCTAGGAGGGCCGCCACCCCCCAGCTTCACGCCGACCGCGCCGCCGCGCCGGCGCCGGGCAGCCTCAGAGGGCGTCGACCAGCTCGTCCGCGGCGGCGTACGGGTCGATCTTGCCAGCGACGACGCGCGCCGCGAGCTCGTTCAGGTTGTCGTCCCGGCGCGGATCGGTCATCCGCAGGCGCAGCGTCTGCAGTGCGATCGCTGCGATCTCGCCCTCGGCGCGGGCGATCCGCCGTTCGCGCAGCACGTCGTGCTCGACCAGCCAGGCGTGGTGCTTGTCGAGCGCGGCGACGACGTCGTCGCGGCCCTCGCCGCGTTCGGCGACGAGCTTCTCCACCGGTGGGCGCCACCCGTCGGCCTCGGTCCGCTCCCCCAGGCTGATCATCGCGCGCAGGTCGCGCACGGTGACGTTGACGCCGTCGCGGTCGGCCTTGTTGACCACGAAGACGTCGCCGATCTCCAGGATCCCGGCCTTGGCGGCCTGGATGCCGTCACCCATGCCGGGCGCCAGCAGGACGACCGTCGTATCGGCGAGCGCGGCGATCTCGACCTCGCTCTGGCCGACGCCGACCGTCTCCACGAGGATCACGTCGCACCCGGCAGCATCGAGCACCCGCAGCGCCTGCGGAGCCGCGAACGACAGCCCGCCCAGGTGCCCGCGGCTGGCCATCGAGCGGGTGTAGACCTGTGGGTCGAGCGCGTGGTCCAGCAGCCGGATCCGGTCGCCGAGCAACGCGCCGCCGGAGAACGGCGAGCTGGGGTCGACGGCGAGGACGCCCACCCGCATCCCCCGCTCCCGGAAGGCCGCGACCAGTGTGTTGGTGGTCGTCGACTTCCCCACGCCGGGGCTGCCGGTCAGGCCGATGACCCACGCCGACCCGGTGTGCGGCGCGAGGGCCGCCATGACCTCGCGCAGGGCGGGGTCGGCGTTCTCGACCAGGGTGATCAGCCGGGCGACGGCCCGCGGTGAACCGTCGCGGGCCGCAGCAACCAGGGCCGGCACGTCGGCCGGTCGCGAGCGCATCCGTGAGATCCCTTGCGCTTGGCTGGTGTTCAGGACTTCGGGACGCGCACGATCAGCGCGTCGCCCTGGCCACCGCCACCGCACAGGGCAGCAGCGCCGACACCGCCGCCACGCCGCTTCAGCTCCAGCGCGAGGTGCAGCGCGATGCGCGCACCCGACATACCGATCGGGTGGCCCATCGCGATGGCGCCGCCGTTGACGTTGACCTTCTCCGGGTCCAGACCGAGCTGCTTGGTCGAGGCGAGCCCGACGGCGGCGAACGCCTCGTTGATCTCGACCAGGTCGAGGTCGGTGGGCTCGATGCCCGCCTTCGCGCACGCCGCGGCGATCGCGTTGGCCGGCTGAGACTGCAGGCTCGAATCGGGACCGGCGACCACCGCGTGCTCGCCGACCTCGGCGAGCGGGGTCACCCCCAGCTCGGCGGCCTTGGCCGCGCTCATCACGACGACGGCACACGCCCCGTCCGAGATCGGCGAGGCCGAGCCGGCGGTGATGGTGCCGTCCTTGCGGAACGCCGGACGCAGCTTGGCGAGCGACTCCACCGTGGTGTCGGGACGGATGCCCTCGTCGTCGCGGAACTCCACCGGGTCGCCCTTGCGCTGCGGGATGAGCACGCTGACGACCTCGTCGTCGAAGAGGCCGTTCTTCCACGCCTGGGCCGCGAGCTGGTGGCTGCGCGCGCCGAACGCGTCCTGCTCCTCGCGGCTGAACTCCTGGTCGGCCTTGTTGGCGTCCTCGGTGAGCCCGCCCATCGCCTGGTCGGTGAAGGCGTCCCACAGGCCGTCGTGCGCCATGTGGTCGCGCATCGTGACGTCGCCGTACTTGAAACCGCCGCGGCTCTTCTCCAGCAGGTGCGGCGCCTGCGACATCGACTCCTGGCCACCGGCCACCACCACGTCGAACTCACCGGCGCGGATCAACTGGGCGGCGAGCGCGATGGCATCGACACCGGACAGGCACACCTTGTTGATGGTCAGTGCGGGCACGGTGAGCGGGATGCCACCCTTCACCGCGGCCTGGCGAGCGGGGATCTGGCCCGCGCCCGCGGTGAGCACCTGGCCCATGATCACGTAGTCGACCTGGTCGCCGCTGATGCCGGCCTTGTCCAGCGCGCCCTTGATCGCGAAACCGCCGAGGTCGGCCGCGGACAGGTCCTTGAGGCCCCCCATCAGCTTGCCCATGGGCGTACGGGATCCGGCCACGAGGACGGGGGTGCGATCGGTCGCGCTGTCGGTCATCAGGGATCTGCTCCAGCGAGTTGCGGACGAGTGGATGCGGTCCCGGGATATCCCGGGTGACCGGTTTCACTTTAGCCTTGCCGGTATGCCGAGCCTGCCCACCCATCTGTTCACCGCGATCGACCACGTGGGCGTCGCCGTACCCGATCTGGACGCAGCGATCGACTTCTACCAGGCGACGTTCGGGATGCAGCTCACCCACCGCGAGACCAACGAGGACCAGGGCGTGCACGAGGCGATGCTGCGGGCCGGCAGCGACGACGGTGCCCAGATCCAGCTGCTCGCGCCCGCCGGCCCCGACTCCACGATCGCGAAGTTCCTGGACCGCTCCGGCCCGGGCATGCAGCAGATCGCCTATCGCGTGGGCGACCTCGAAGCCGTGAGCGCCACCCTGCGCGACCGTGGCATGCGGTTGCTGTACGACGAGCCGCGGCGGGGCACGGCAGGCAGCTCGGTCAACTTCGTGCACCCCAAGGACGCGGGCGGGGTCCTGGTCGAGCTGGTCCAGCCCGCCGGCTGAGACTTGTGGGAACGCGCGCGCTGTATAGAGCGCGCAACTCCCCACAAGTCTGAGGCGGCGCGGAACCGGAACCCCCACACCCCTACTGATCGTTGGCCGTTCAATCATGGACTTCTTCTCCAGCCCGGACCTGTGGGTCGCCTTCCTCACGCTCTTCGCACTCGAGCTCGTGCTCGGCATCGACAACGTCGTCTTCATCTCGATCCTCACCAGCCGCTTGCCGAAGTCCCAGCAGCAGCGGGCGCGGATCATCGGACTGGCCCTGGCACTGCTGTTGCGCATCGGATTGCTGGCGGTCGCGTCCTGGATCGTGGGGCTGACCTCGCCGATCTTCTCGATCGGGGACGCCAAGGCGCTGGAATTCTCCGGCCGTGACCTGATCCTGCTGGCCGGCGGACTCTTCCTGGTCTACAAGGCCGTCACCGAGATCCACGACAAGATCGAGGGCGCCGGCGAGGCCCATCTGGCGACCGGGGTGACCTCCACGATGGGCAAGGTGATCGTGCAGATCCTGCTCATCGACGCCGTCTTCTCCCTCGACTCGGTCATCACGGCCGTCGGGATGGTCGACCAGCTGTCGATCATGATCGCCGCGGTCGTGCTGTCGATCGGTCTGATGATGGTGCTGGCGGGGCGGATCAGCGACTTCGTGAACGCGCATCCGACCGTCAAGATGCTCGCGCTGAGCTTCCTGGTGCTGATCGGGTCGACGCTGATCGCGGAGGGCTTCGACGTGCACCTGTCCAAGGCCGCGATCTACGGCCCGATCGCCTTCGCCATCGGCGTGGAGTCGCTCAACCTGCTCTACCGCAAGAAGCACGAGGCCGGCCGCACGATGTAGCCGGTCACAGGTGGAGTCGTGGCGCGCTCTATACGGCGCGCGGCGACCCCCACTCTCGTCGGCGGTCCTACCTCCAGGAGCCGCGTGGCGGGCGGCGGTCCCGGGCGGTCCAGCAGCCCGTGTGCCAGTGCCGCCTGTCGCTCACGTCACCCAGGCCGTCGTCCGGCCACACGACGACGTGCGCGAGCGAGGCAGGCAGTTGCTGGCTGCAGCCCGGGCAGGTGTAGACCCGCCCGTTCGCGTTGCCTCGCACCGGGCGCACCATCCACGAGCCGCCGGCATACTGCTCGCGGCGTACCCCCGTCTCCAGCACCCGGGAGATGTCGGGTGCTGGTCCTGGGGTACGACGGGGTGGCCGCCTGCGCCGCGGCATGGGCTCAGCCGTGCAGCGACTGGCCGGCGGCGGTGGCCTCGCGCAACAGCGGCGAGGGGGTCAGCCCCACCTCGCCGGTCTCGTCGCGCATCGTGGTGAGGACGGCGGCGACCTGCGCAGAACCGACCCGGTCGATCATCGCCAGAGGACCCTCGGGGTAGCCGCACCCAGCTGTCATGGCGGTGTCGATGTCGCTCGCGGTGGCGTATCCGGAGTCCAGCATCCGCACCGCGTCGTTCAGGTGCGGGTAGAGCAGTGCGTCGACGACGCCGCCGGCGCGCAGCCGGCCACCGACCACGACGAAACCGGCCGAGGCCAACGTCGCGCGCAACGACGCGACGTGCGCCGCGCCCGTCGAGCGCAGGATCTCGGCGAGACGCCCACCCTTGGTCGCCGGGTGCACACGCAGGGCCACCACCGTGACGCCGCTGGAGGCAGCCGGCGTCGCCGCGGCACCGCCCGGTGACGCGACGGCCAGGGTGGCGCCGCCGTCCATGGTGGCCAACAGCTCGGCCACCCAGTCGGGACTGGTGTCGCTGGCGAGGATCACCACGTCGATCCCGGCGAGCGAGTCGCGGGCGCCCGCGGTGCTCACCCATTCGACCGACGACGCGCCTCCGCCGCCGATCTGCCCGGCGAGGTCGGACGCCGCAGTCGAGTCGCCGACCACGACGACCTCGGTTGCGGGCGGGCCGTCGGCCTCCACTGGGGCGGGTGTCACGGTGCCGGAGCCCGGCTTCTCGTAGTCGTAGAAGCCGGAGCCGGTCTTGCGCCCCAGTCGCCCTGCGGCGACCAACTGTTGCAACAGGGCGGGCGGCGCGGCAGAAGGGTCGTGGGTGGCGGCGTACAGCACGTCGCAGACCTCCTTGACCACATCGAGCCCGATCAGGTCGGACAGCGTGAGCGGCCCCATCGGGAAGCCGACGCCCACGCGCCCGGCGTCGTCGAGGTCCTCGCGGGTCACGTGGCCGGTCTCGTACGTGCGGATCGCGCGGGCCAGGTAGGTGATCAGGAGCGCGTTGGCGACGAAGCCCGCGCGGTCGCGTACGACGACGGGTTTCTTACCCAGCCGCTCGGCCAGGCCGCGGACCCGCTCGACGACGGCGTCGTCGCTCAGCACGGTGGTGATGACCTCGACCAGTTTCAGGACGGGCGCGGGGTTGAAGAAATGCATGCCGACGACCCGATCGGGATGCGCTGTGGCGGCTGCGATCTCGGTCAGCGAGAGGCTGGAGGTGTTGGACGCGAGGACGGCATCGGGGCGCACGACCTCGTCCAGCCTGGTGAAGATCGAGGTCTTGATGTCCAACCGTTCGGGCACCGCCTCGATGACCAGGTCGCAGTCGGCGAGCGCGTCGTACTCCGCGGTCCACGTGACTCTGTCGAGGATCTCCTGCTGCTCGTTCTCCTGCAGCCGGCCGCGCGAGACGGCCCGTCCGGTCGAGGACTCCAGGAAGCCGCGGCCGCGATCGGCGAGCTCCTGGCTGCCGTCGACGCCGACGACCCGCAGCCCCGCGCGAGCGAAGACCTCGACGATGCCGGCACCCATGGTGCCCAGCCCGATAACCCCTACCTGTGCGATCTCGCCCGTCATGCGCGCAGTCTCCCAGACCGCGTACTGCCGTTAGGCTGCCGGTCGTGCGCGTCGTCATAGCCCGCTGCAGCGTGGATTACACCGGGAGACTGACCGCCCATCTGCCTCTGGCGACCCGACTGCTGATGGTCAAGGCCGACGGTTCGGTCCTCGTCCACAGCGACGGCGGGTCCTACAAGCCGCTGAACTGGATGTCCCCGCCGTGCTCGATGGCGCAGGTGGACCCCACCGAGGACGAGCGCGAGACCGGCGTGGTGATGACGTGGTCGGTGCAGCACGCGAAGTCCGAGGACCGGCTGCGGGTGCTGATCCACGAGGTGCTGCACGACTCCTCCCACGACCTCGGGGTCGACCCGGGCCTGGTCAAGGACGGCGTCGAGGCGCAGTTGCAGGCGCTGCTCGCCGAGCATATCCACACCCTGGGCGACGGTTACTCGCTAGTGCGCCGCGAGTACCCGACGGCCATCGGGCCGGTCGACATCGTCTGTCGCGACGCGGGCGGTGCCACGGTCGCCGTCGAGATCAAACGCCGCGGCGATATCGACGGCGTCGAGCAGCTCACCCGCTACCTGGAGCTGCTCAACCGCGACCCGCACCTGCACCCGGTGTCCGGGGTCTTCGCCGCGCAGCAGATCAAACCGCAGGCGCGCGTGCTCGCGCAGGACCGCGGGATTCGTTGCGTCACGTTGGATTACGACGCGCTGCGCGGCATCGACGACGCCACCACCCGGCTCTTCTGACCGCATGACAAGCATCGCGGTCGCCGCCCCCAGCCGGTCGGCGACCGACGCGGCGCTCGTGGTCGCGCACGCCGGCGGAAGCGCCGTCGACGCCGCGATCGCCGCGGTGATGGTGGCGTACGTGACCGAGCCCGGCATCGTCAGCGCCCTCGGCGGCGCGTTCGTGAACGTGTGGCCGGCGGACGGCTCGCCGATCGTGATCGACGGCAACTGCGAGATGCCCGGCCGTGGTGTGCCCGGCGAACGCTTCGGCCAGGGGTTGCGAGAGCTGTCGCTGAACTACGCCGGCGGCATCACCGTGTACGCCGGTGCCGGATCCGCCGCGACCCCAGGATCTTTCGCGGCGTTCGCGATGGCACGCGAGCGCTTCGGGCGGGCCTCGCTCGCCGACGTTCTCGCACCCGCGATCACGGCAGCACGCGACGGGTTCGAGCTGGGCTCGGCGAGCGGCAGCTATCTGCAGTTGGTGGGCGACCCGCTCTACGCGTTCGATCCCGTGACGCGGGAGGCCCACTTCCACGACGGCGCGCCGCTCGGCCCGGGTGACATGATGACCAACCCCGACCTTGCGAACACTCTCGAAATCGTCGAGCGCGAGGGCTTTTCGACCCTGTACGACGGCGACCTCGCCGGCGCGGTCGCCGACCACCTGGAGCGCGAGGGCGGCCTGCTGACCAGGGCCGACCTCACGGCGTACGCCGCGGTCGGCCGCCCTGCGAACCGCACCCGTCTGGGCCGCTGGGACGTCGCCACCAACCCACCGCCGTCCATCGGCGGTCCGGTGCTCACCACCATGCTGCGGCTGCTGGCCGAGACCGGCACTGACCCTGCCGCACTGATCGACGTGCAGACCCGCGTGTTGCGCTACCGCGAGGCGCATCTGGACACCGCGGTCGACCTGGCGGCGGCCGGAACCGCACTGTTGAGCAGTGCCACCGACGGTGCGCGCGCCGCCCTGTCGACCAGCGGCGACACCGTGCAGGTGTCCGTGGTCGACGCGACCGGCACCGCGTGCTCGATCACGACGTCGGCCGGATACTCCTCCGGCGTCACGGTGCCCGGCACCGGCCTGATCCTGAACAACTGCCTGGGCGAGCCGGAGCTGAACCGGCTCGGGTTGCACGCGCTGCCGCCCAGCACCCGCATCGCCTCCAACATGGCGCCGACCACCGCACGCAGCGACGACGGCGGCCTGCTCGCCATCGGCAGCCCCGGCGCCGATCGGATCACCTCCGCGCTGATGCAGGTGATGGGCCGTTACTGCCTGGCCGACGCCGACCTGCAGGAGGGCATCGACGCACCGCGGCTGCACGTGCAGCTCGTCGGCGACCGGGAGGTCGTCCAGCACGAACCCGACCCCCGCATCGAGGCGGCGGTGGTCGGTCGGGACGCCGTGGCGCACCCGCCCCGGGCCATGTACTTCGGCGGAGTCGCGGCGGCGTACCGCTCCGGTGACGGTTCGCTCTTCGCAGCGGCCGACCCGCGCCGCGCGGCGGCGACCGCGGTCGGCTGACCCTCGGTCGGCAGTGCCGCAGGTATGCACGAGCGACGCAGGTCTACCTGCGTCACTCGGCCTCGACTGCGCCACTGTCGGGAGCGCGAGGGGGCCGGCCCTGAGAGGATCGGGCCATGGTCATCCTCAGCAGGATCTACACCCGCACCGGCGACGACGGCAGCACCTCGCTCGGCGACTTCAGCCGCACCGGCAAGACCGATCCGCGACTGGTCGCCTTCGCCGACGTCGACGAGGCCAACTCCTGCATCGGCGTGGCGGTCGCGGCAGGTGGGCTGCGCGCGGACCTGACCACGATGCTGCGCCGTATCCAGAACGATCTGTTCGACGTCGGCGCCGACCTCTGTACGCCGCTCGTGGCCGACCCCGAGCACCCGCCACTGCGCGTACAGGCCGCCTGGGTCGACGAGCTGGAGGCCGACTGCGACCGGCTGAACGAGGAGCTGGAGACGCTGCGCTCGTTCATCCTGCCCGGGGGATCGGTGGGGGCAGCCCACCTGCACCTGGCGCGGACCGTCGCCCGGCGCGCCGAACGCTCTACCTGGGCCGCGATCGCGGAGTACGGCGACGGCGAGGCCTCCGCGGACAGCGGCGAGCCGGGTGGGGTCAACCCGCTCACCGCGCGCTATCTCAACCGGCTCTCGGACCTGCTCTTCCTCGCCGCCCGCACCGCGAACCTCGAGCGTGGCGGCGACGTCCAGTGGACCCCGGGCGGCGGTCGCTGACTCCCCGAGTGGCATACCTATGTTTCGAGTGCACCCCGTAGGACTGTGCCACTCGACATATATGTATGCCACTCGGCGAAGGGCGGATCAGCCGAGGACGGCCCAGCCGTGCGGGTCGACCACGAGGTGCCCGTCGCCCGGGTGGGATGCCGAACCCGCCTGCAACGACAGCCCGTCCGCGTCGATGGTGTAGCCGTCGTCGCTCAGGTTGAGCGCGACGCGCAGCCGTTCGCCGCCGTCGCCGGTCGCGTCGTAGACCATCGTCGCGTTGGCCAGCTCGACCACCGAGGTGTGGGCGGAGTGCAGCCACGGGTGGCGTCGGCGCAGTCCGATCAGCTCTTGGTGCAGCCGTAGCGTCGGCTCCCCGAGCGGCGAGAGGTCCTCCGGGTGCGCGGGCAGTGCGGGCCGGATCTCGTCGTCTCCCCCCACGCGCTCCTCCTTCACGCCGCGGAAGGCCTGCTCGTCGCCGTAGTAGATGCTCGGCGTACCCCCGACCGTCAGCAGCACGACCACGGCGTGCGCGACGTGGCGCTCGTCGGTGATCTGGCTGGCGATGCGGGTGACGTCGTGGTTACCGACGAAGGTGAGCGGCACGAAGGTGTCGAGGAAGTCGTCGTGCCGCTGCAGCGCGGCGGCCAGCTCGAAGAGGTTCCCATCGTGCACCGAGCTCCAGATCGCCTTCCACAGCTCGTACTGGGTGACCGCGTCCATCCCCGATTCGCGCACGATGCCCGGGTAGTCGCCGTGGATGACCTCGCCCACGACGTACGCGTCGGGGTGGGTCTCGCGCACGGCGGGCAGCACCCGGGACCAGAAGGAGGGCGGCACGGCGTACGCCGCGTCCAGTCGCCAGCCGTCCGCGCCGCGGTCCAGCCAGTGCCGCATCACGTCGGTGACCATCTCGGCGACGGCCGGCGAGGAGTGGTCCAGCGCGACCAGTTGGGAGTGCCCCTCGAAGTCGTCGTACTCCGGCGGGCCGTCGGCACCGGAGGGCCAGCGCAGCCGGAACCACCCGGCGTACGGCGAGTCGGCACCGCGGGCGAGCACGTCCTGGAACGCCGGGTGGTCCCGCCCGACGTGGTTGAAGACCCCGTCGAGCAGCACCCGCACTCCGCGGGCGTGCGCCGCCGCGACGAGGGCGTCGAAGTCCGCGTCGGTGCCGAGCCGCTCGTCGATGCTGAGGTAGTCGGTGGTGTCGTACCCGTGGGTGCTGGACCGGAAGATCGGTCCCAGCGCGATGCCGGACGCGCCGAGTGCGAGGACGTAGTCGAGCCAGTCACCGATCCGGGCGAACGCCGGCGTCGGCTCCCGCGATGCGCCGGTCGTGTCGGCACCCGCCACACCGAGGGGGTAGGTCTGCCACCAGACGACGTGCTCGACCCACGCGGGCTCAGGCACCCTCACGCGACGTCGGCGTGGATGCCGGGCGGTGCGGATTCGGACCAGGAGCGCAGCGCCGTGTAGTCGGCGTTGTTCATCGCGATCTCGAACGTCCGGTCGTCGATCCGGCAGGTGACCCGCACCGGATCGGTCAGCACCATCGAGGAGTTCTTGGGCGCGGGCCGCGGCGGGCCGAGCTCGAGGTCGCCACGCCGCCAGACCTGCGAGGGACGCACCGACATGCTGCGCATCCCGTACCAGCGCACACTCGAGGTGGACACCTGGGCCTGGCCGAGTCGGAAGTGCGGCCCCTTCTGCACGGCGACCAGGTAGGCGGTGTGGCCACGCCCGATCGACCGGTTGCGCAGCACGAACGCGACGACGGCAACCGCTAGCAGGGCCAGCAACACCCCCAGACCGAACGCGACCAGCTCACTGGACTGCAGGAAGCTCTTGCTCACGAGACTGGGCGTCCTGCGGATCGATGCGCCGGCTCAGAAGTCGGAGGCGTCGACGGTCTCGGCGACGACGGTCACCTTGTCGTTGTCGACCGATACGAAGCCACCGTCGATCTTGGCGACCCGACGCTGTCCGTCAGCGGGATCGATGCGCACCTCGCCGTCGACGAGCACCGACAGCAACGGCGCGTGACCGGGCAGGATCCCGAGCTCGCCCTCGGTGGTCCGAGCGCTCACCCCGTTCGCCTCGCCTTCCCAGACCAGACGGTCGGCGGCGACAAGTTGGACGTCGAGTGGGGCCACGGTAGAACTCCTTGGTCGGGCGCCGGCGATGGATGGCATCGCGCAGGCGCCGGCCGGGTGCGTCGGACGAGCCCAAGCCTACCGGGTACCCACCGGCTTCGAACCGGCCTGTCCCTCGATCCCGCGCCTCCGGCGGATACCATCGCCGGGTGCCGATCCCGTTGACCACCGCGCTCGGCAAGGTCGTCCGTCGCGCCGCACTCGCGCGCGGAGGGGGCTCCGCCTTCCCCGGCCTGTTCGTCGAGCGTCTCGACCCGTCGTACGTACGCCGGGTGCTCGCCACCCTGCCCCGCGGCGTGGTCGTCGTCAGCGGTACGAACGGCAAGACGACCACCACCAAGATCGTGGTGGATCTGCTGGAGTCGCAAGGCCTTCGGGTCTTCACCAACCGCACCGGCAGCAACTTCGTACGCGGTGTCGCGGCTGCGCTGCTCGGTGCGGTCGACCTGCGAGGCCACCTGCCGGCCGACATCGCGGTCCTGGAGCTCGACGAGGCGCACGCCGTGCACTTCGTCAAGGAGGTCGCGCCCCGCTACTCGCTGCTGCTCAACGTGATGCGCGACCAGTTGGACCGGTTCGGTGAGATCGACCACACCGCGCGCATGCTGCAGTCGATCGCCCGCGCCACCACCGACGCCGTCGTGGTCAACCGCGACGACCCCCGGCTCGGTGCGCAGGCCTTCGCCGAGGGGATCGTCGGCCCCGCGCTGCGCAGTTACGGCACGAGCATCGAGGTGTCGGCGCGCTTCCCCTCCGACGACAACCTGTACGGCGGCTCGGAGGGTGCGCCGCACCCCGCCCCCGCCGTCTATGTCGACGACACCCAACTGGACTCCTTCGAAGGCGATCGCGCGCAGATCTCCTATGCCGGCGGCGCGCACAGCGCCCGCCTGATGCTGACCGGCGTCTACAACGTGCTGAACGCGACGGCGGCGATCGCCCTCACCCGGGCGGTGCTCGGCGACGATCTGCGCGAGCCGCAGATGCTCGAGGCGCTCTCCAAGGTGCGACCGGCGTTCGGTCGCGGCGAGACCCTGCAGATCGACGGGCAGACGTGCGCCATGGTGCTTGTGAAGAACCCGGCGGGCTTCCGGCTCGCGCTCTCGTCGTACGACCCGGCCGATACCGCCACGATGATCGCGATCAACGACAACTACGCCGACGGGCGTGACATGAGCTGGCTCTGGGACGTCGACTTCGGGTCGCTGCGCGCCGGCGGGGTCACGACGGTCGGCGGCGTCCGCGCGTACGACATGGCGCTGCGCCTGCAGTACGACGACGTGCCGGTCGGCGGCGTGACCCCCGACCCGGAGCGCGCCCTGGAGGAGTTCCTGGGCGCGACCACTGGTCAGGACAAGCGCATCTACTGCACGTACACGGCCATGCTGGCCATCCGCAAGGTGCTCGGCACCAAGGGCGCGCTGGACAAGGTGATCGCGTGATGAGCAGGCCGGTCCGCATCCTGCAGCTCTATCCGCGGGACATGAACATCTACGGCGACTGGGGCAACACCCTGGTGCTGAAGCAGCGCCTCACCTGGCACGGGTACGACCCGCAGATCCTCGACTACAACCCCGGGGATGCCTTCCCCGACGACGTCGACCTGATCGTCGGCGGCGGTGGGCAGGACAGCGGGCAGGGGGTCATCGTGGACGACCTGCAAGGGCTCGGCCCGCGCCTGCACAGCCTGGCTGGCAACGGCGTGCCGATGCTCGTGGTCTGCGGCCTCTACCAGCTCTTCGGCCATCACTTCGACACCGTCGACGGCCGGCGGTTGCCAGGGATCGGGCTGCTCGACGTGCACACCGTCGGCGGCACGACCCGTCTGATCGGCAACATCACCACCCGCCATCCCGACGTCGGGGACCTGGTGGGGTATGAGAACCACAGCGGCAAGACCTATCTCGGCGCGGGCGCCCAGCCGCTCGCGACCGTCGTCCAAGGGGCCGGCAACAACGGCGAGGACGGCACCGAGGGCGCGCAGCACCACCATGTGCTCGGCACCTACCTGCACGGTTCGGTGCTGCCCAAGAATCCCCGCCTCGCCGACCTGCTGCTCGAGCAGGCCGTCCGCAACCGGTACGGCGAGTTCGCCCCCGGCGCCATCGATGACCGGTACGCCGACCAGGCCCGCCGCGTCGCGATGACCCGCCCTCGCTGACGTCCCGTGACCCTCAGCCTCCTCGGCGCGCTCGCGGCCGCGATCGCGTACGGCGCCGCGACCATCCTGCAGGCGATCGCCGTACGCCGCCTGTCGGCGCTGCCGCCGGAACCGGGCTGGCGGGCTCGGGTGCCGGGCGTCGCGATGTATGTCTGGGGGCTGATCCTGGACCTGGTCGGCTTCGCCTTGTCGGCGGCCGCCCTGCGCACGCTGCCGCTCTTCCTCGTCGAGTCCGCCGTCGCCTCGTCCGTCGCGATCACCGCCGTGCTCGCCGTGCTCTTCCTCGGAGTCCGACTGCAGCGCCGGGAGATCGGCGCTCTGATCGGGGTGGTGGTCGGCCTCGCGCTTCTCGCCGTCAGCGCGCATGAGGGACCGGCCCGGCACGTCGGTCATCTCGCCGGATGGCTGCTCCTGGCGGCCGCCGTCCTGGTCGCGGCCCTGCTGGTCACGGGCTGGTACGCCGTCGCGGATGCCGGAGCCTCCGCGCTCACGCTCGCCACGGCGTCCGGTGTCGGATTCGGCATGCTCGGGGTCGCTGCGCGCGTGCTGCACCTCCCCCACCACTGGTGGGGGTTCTTCACCGAGCCGGTGTTCTGGGCGCTGATCGCCCACGGTGTCCTGGCCGCCGTCTCCTATGGGCTGGCGCTCGACCGCGGCCGCACCACCACCGTCGCCGCCGTCACGTTCGCCGTCGAGACGGTGCTGCCGGCCGCCATCGGCCTGACCCTGCTGGGCGACGGGGTACGCCGGCATCTCGCGGTCGTAGCGGTCCTGGGCTTCGTGGTCACGCTCGGCAGCTGCCTGGCGCTCGCGAGCCGCGCCGAACCCGACCCCGGCTGAGGCGCTCTCCTACCCGGATCCGACGGTGGTGCAGGTTTGCGTCGTTGGCGGACAGTTTGCGTCCGTGGTGCCGGTTTGCGTTCGTGGCCAGTGCTGCAGCCCTGGCCGCAGACGCAAAACCCCCACCTCGACCCCTACTGGGCCGCGCGCCGATCCGCGTACGGCGCTCGGCACACCCGCCCGGACGCCGGAACGGCCACCCGGGGGTACCGGATGGCCGTTCTCGGTGGAGCGGGTCGAACGAGAGCGATCAGTCGCCCTGCTCGTGCAGTTCCTTGGCGCGACGCTCGACGTCCTCGAGGCCACCACACATGAAGAACGCCTGCTCGGGGGTGTCGTCGTAGTCGCCGTCGGCGATCTTGGTGAAGCCCTCGATCGTCTCCGACAGCGGCACGGTCGAACCCTCGATGCCGGTGAACTGCTTGGCGACGTAGGTGTTCTGGGACAGGAAGCGCTGGATCCGGCGGGCCCGGTTCACCAGCACCTTGTCCTCTTCGGACAGCTCGTCGATACCGAGGATCGCGATGATGTCCTGCAGCTCGCGGTTGCGCTGCAGGATCCCCTTGATCCGGACGGCCGTGTCGTAGTGGTCCTGCTCGATGTAGCGCGGGTCCAGGATGCGCGAACTGGAGCTCAGCGGGTCCACCGCGGGGTAGATACCCATGGAGGCGATGTCACGCGAGAGCTCGGTCGTGGCGTCCAGGTGCGCGAACGTCGTCGCGGGCGCCGGGTCGGTGTAGTCGTCGGCCGGCACGTAGATCGCCTGCATGGAGGTGATCGAGTGACCGCGGGTGGAGGTGATGCGCTCCTGCAGCACACCCATCTCGTCGGCCAGCGTCGGCTGGTAACCCACCGCGGACGGCATCCGGCCGAGCAGCGTGGAGACCTCGGAGCCGGCCTGGGTGAACCGGAAGATGTTGTCGATGAAGAGCAGCACGTCCTGGTTCTGCTCGTCGCGGAAGTACTCCGCCATCGTCAGCGCGGACAGCGCCACGCGCAGGCGGGTGCCCGGCGGCTCGTCCATCTGACCGAAGACGAGGGCGGTCTGGCCGAGCACTCCGGCCTCTTCCATCTCGACCATGAGGTCGTTGCCCTCACGGGTGCGCTCGCCGACACCGGCGAACACCGAGACACCACCGTGGTCGCGGGCGACGCGGGCGATCATCTCCTGGATCAGCACGGTCTTGCCGACACCGGCACCACCGAAGAGGCCGATCTTGCCGCCCTGCACGTACGGGGTGAGCAGGTCGATGACCTTGATGCCGGTCTCGAACATCTGGGTCTTGGACTCCAGCTGGTCGAACGCCGGCGAGCGGCGGTGGATGCCCCAGCGCTCGGTGATGTCGAGCTTCTCGCCGTCCTTGAGGTTCAGGCAGTCACCGGTGGCGTTGAAGACCTTGCCGAGGGTGACGTCGCCGACGGGCACGCTGATCGGGCCGCCGGTGTCCTGCACCGGGGCGCCGCGGACGACACCGTCGGTCGGCTGCAACGAGATGGCCCGGACCATGTTGTCGCCGATGTGCTGGGCGACCTCGAGGTTGACGTGGGTCTTGCCCTCGCCCTCGATGTTCTCGCCGGTGAGGTCGACCTCGAGGGTCAGCAGGTTGTAGATCTCGGGCATCGAGTCGACCGAGAACTCCACGTCGACGACGGGCCCGATGACGCGGGCGATCCGGCCGACGCCGCCCGCCTCAGGGGCGGTCTGGTCCTTCTCTGGGGTGGCAACTGTGCTCATCTGTTCAGTCCTTCGTCGTAGCCGGGGTCAGCTGGCGTCTTCGAGTGCGCTGGCCCCGCCAACGATCTCGCTGATCTCTTGGGTGATCTCCGCCTGGCGCGCCTGGTTGGCGAGGCGGGAGTAGGTCTTGATGAGTTCTTCGGCGTTGTCCGTCGCGGACTTCATCGCGCGCTGACGGGCGGCCAGCTCGGACGCGGCCGACTGCAGCAGGGCGTTGAAGATGCGCGCCGTCACGTACTTCGGCAGCAGCGCGTCGAGGACCTGCTCGGCGCTCGGCTCGAACTCGTAGAGGGGGGCGACGGCATCTGCCTGACCGTCGCCATCGACGTCGTCGGAGTCGCTGATCTCCAGCGGCAGCAGGCGCAGCACCACCGGCTCCTGCACGACCATGTTCTGGAAGCGCGTGTAGACCAGGTGCACCTCGTCGATGCCGCCGTTCTCGGAGCCCTTGCGGAAGTCCTCCACGACGCGCTCGCCGATCTCGCGGGCCATCTCGAAGGTGGGGCTGTCGGAGAAGCCCTCCCAGCTCTCCACCGACTCGCGACGGCGGAACCGGTAGTAGCCGATCGCCTTGCGGCCGAGGAGGTAGGACGAGATCTGCTTGCCCTCGCCGGTGAGCCGTTCGACCAGCTCGGCGCTCTTCTTCAGCGCGTTGACCGAGTACGCGCCCGCGAGCCCGCGGTCGCTGGTGAAGATCACGACACCGGCGTTCTGGGGGTTGTCACGCTCGGTGGTGAGCACGTGATCGGTGTTGGAGTGGGTCGCCACGGCCGAGCACGCACGGGTCAGCGCCAGCGCGTACGGCGTCGACTTGTTGACGGCCTGCCGCGCTTTGACCACCCGGGACGCGGCGATGAGCTCCATCGCGCGGGTGATCTTCTTGGTGGACTGCACCGAGCGGATGCGCTGTCGGTAGACCCGCATTTGCCCTGCCATGAGTGCCCTTCCGTTGTGGTGATCGAGAACGTGAGTGAGGCTGTCCCGGTACGCCGCGGCGCGGCGTACCGGGAAGGCTGCTCAGTCCTGCTTGCTCTTCTGCCGGGCGATCTTCGCCTGGTCGACCTCGTTGCTGTCGATCTCGTCGTGCGACTCGGCGCCGGCTCCGCTCTTCTTCTTGCCGCCCTCGAACTGCTGCTTGAACTTCGTGATCGCCGACTCCAGCGCACTGCGGCTGTCGTCGTCGAACTTCAGCGTCTCGCGGATCGAGTCGAGGGTGCCCTTGTCCTCGCGGCGCAGGTAGTCCAGGAACTCCCGCTCGAAGCGGCCGACGTCCTCCGGCTCGATGTCGTCGACCTGACCGGTCGTACCGGCCCAGATGCTGACGACCTGGTCCTCCACGGGGTACGGCGCGTTCTGCGGCTGCCGGAACAGCTGCATGAGCCGCTCACCGCGGGCCAGTTGCCGGCGCGAGGCCGCGTCCAGGTCGGAGGCGAACATCGCGAAGGCCTGCATCTCGCGGTACTGCGCGAGGTCGACCTTGATCGATCCGGTGACCGCCTTCAGCGCCTTGGTCATGGCCGCGCCACCGACGCGGGAGACCGACACACCGACGTCCACGGCGGGACGTTGGTTGGAGTTGAAGAGGTCGGCCTGCAGGTAGATCTGGCCGTCGGTGATGGAGATGACGTTGGTCGGGATGTACGCCGAGACGTCACCGGCCTTGGTCTCGATGATCGGCAGACCGGTCATCGAGCCCGCGCCCAGCTCGTCGGACAGCTTGGCGCAGCGCTCCAGCAGGCGGCTGTGCAGGTAGAACACGTCGCCGGGGTAGGCCTCGCGGCCCGGCGGGCGACGCAGCAGCAGCGACACGGCGCGGTAGGCCTCGGCCTGCTTGGACAGGTCGTCGAAGACGATCAGGACGTGCTTGCCGTCGTACATCCAGTGCTGGCCGATGGCCGAGCCGGTGTACGGCGCGAGGTACTTGAAGCCGGCCGGCTCACCCGCGGAGGCGTTGACGATGGTGGTGTACTCCATCGCACCGGCCTCCTCCAGTGCGCCGCGGACCTCCGCGACGGTGGAGTTCTTCTGACCGATGGCCACATAGATGCAGCGGACCTGCTTCTCCGGGTCGCCGGACTCCCAGTTGGCCTTCTGGTTGATGATCGTGTCGGTCGCGATCGCGGTCTTGCCGGTCTTGCGGTCACCGATGATCAGCTGGCGCTGGCCGCGGCCGATAGGGGTCATCGCGTCGATGGCCTTGATGCCGGTCATCAGCGGCTGGTGCACCGACTTGCGCTCCACCACCGAGGGAGCCTGCAGCTCCAGGGCGCGGCGCGCGTCGGGCTTGATGTCTCCGAGGCCGTCGATGGGGTGACCGAGCGGGTCGATGACCCGGCCGAGGAACGCGTCGCCGACGGGCACGGAGAGCACCTCTCCGGTCCGCTTGACCTCCTGGCCCTCCTCGATGCCGTCGAACTCACCGAGCACGACGACGCCGATCTCGTGCACGTCGAGGTTCAGTGCCAGACCCAGCGTGCCGTCCTCGAAGCGGAGCAGCTCGTTGGTCATGGCGGAGGGCAGACCCTCCACGTGGGCGATGCCGTCGCTGGCGTCGCTCACCCGGCCGACCTCTTCGCGGGCCGCGGCGCCGGGCTCGTAGGAGGAGACGTACCCCTCCAGCGCGTCCCGGATCTCGTCTGCGCGGATCGAGAGCTCCGTCATCTTCTTCTCCTTCGTGTCGGCCGCTGCGGCCGGTCAAGCATGGGCTGTCAGTTCAAGGTGACCGGCGTACGCCGGTCGGCGTGCGTCAGCGCGACATCAACCGTCGTGCTTCGTCCAGTCGATTCGCGAGGCTGCCGTCGATGACCTCGTCGCCGACCAGCACCCGGACGCCGCCGACGACCTGCGGGTCGACGATGACGTTGACCTGCACCTCGCGGCGGTAGATCTCCGTCAGCGCGCCGGCCAGCCGCTGCCGCTGGTCCTCGTCCAACGGGTGGGCGACGAACGCGGTGGCGGTCAGCTGCTCGCGCAACCGTGCCGCCGAGGCGACGTAGGAATCCAGGACGCGCTCGTAGCGCTGCCCTCGGGGGTGGTCGGCGGCCTGCCGTGCGAGCAGCTCGGTCTCGGGCGCGACCTTGCCGTCGAGCAGCGTGCGCACGAGGCCGCTCTTGTCCTCGCCGCTGCGCTGCGAATCAGTCATCGCGTCACGCAGCTCGGGGTTGCCTGCCACGGTCCGCTCGAAGCGGAAGAGTTCGTCCTCCACCTGATCGATCCGCCCGGCGCGCTCGGCGCCGGTCAGAACGGCCTCGACGGCGAGACCGGCGGCAGCGTCGGCCAGGTCGCGCTCGGCCGCCCAGCGCTTGCTCGCGAGGGCCCGGACGACGGCCAGCGTCTGGTCGCCGACCTTGCCGCCGAAGAGGCGGTCGGCGAGACCGGTCTTCGCGTCGTCCCCAGCCGACGGGTCGGCCAGGGCACGGCGCAGTGAGGCGCTGCTGTCGAGCACCGAGGTCACAGCGAAGAGTTGCTCGCCCACGGTGGTCGCGTCCGCGTCGTTGCCGTCGCCCGACAGCTGCTCGCGCAGCGTGCCCCGGACGGCGGCGTACGACGCTCGCGAACTTCCGTCCATCAGTTGCCCGCCCCAGCGTCCGGAGTGCCGGTGGACCCGACCTTCTCCGGCTTCACGTCACCGGACTCCAGGTCTGCGAGGAACCGGTCGACGATCCCACGGCGACGGGTTTCGTCGTCGAGGGATTCACCGACGATGCGGCTGGCGAGGTTGGTCGAGATGGCCCCGACCTCGCTGCGCAGCTGCACCGACGCCTGCTGGCGCTCGGCCTCGGTCTGCTTGTGCGCGGAGGCGACGATGCGCTCGGCCTCCGTGCCTGCCTGCTCCCGAGCCTCGGCGATGATCGTCGCGCCCTGGGCCTTGGCGTCCTCGCGGATCCGGGACGCCTCCGCACGGGCGTGCGTCAGCTGCTCCTCGTACTTCTGCTTGGCAGCGGCGGCCTGAGCCTGCGCTTCCTCTGCCTGCGCCATGCCGCCCTCGATCGCGGCGGTGCGCTCGTCGTACATCTGCTCCAGTCGCGGCACGACGAACTTGGCGTAGAGGGCGTAGATGACGGCGAACGCGATGATCCCGATGATCAGTTCCGCGTAATGCGGAACGATCACGTGACCGGCTTGGGCCCAGGGGCTCTCCGCGGTGACCTGCGTTGGAATGTGCACGGCTTAGTCCTTCTGTCCGCGTATCGGGCTATTGACGTACGTCGAGGTGTTCGCCTCGATCAGGTGAAGACGAAACCGAAGACCAGACCCAGCAGCGCGAGCGCCTCGGCGAGTGCGAAGCCGATGAAGGCGATGGTCTGCAGCTGACCGCGGACCTCCGGCTGACGGGCCACACCGTTGATGTATGCCGCGAAGATCAGGCCGATGCCGATCCCGGGGCCGATCGCGGAGAGGCCGTAGCCGACGATCGAGAGACTGCCCTTCATGGTGTTTCCTTTCGTTGGCGAGTCGACTCGGATGTCGACACGTCGGACGTGTGAAAGTCGGGGTGGAGACTCAGTGCTCTTCGGCCAGGGCGCCGGCGATGTAGATCGCCGCCAGCATGGTGAAGATGAAGGCCTGCAGGAATTCGATGACCAGCTCGAAGAGGGTCATCACGATCGTGAAGAGGAAGGACACCACACCGGCGCCACGGATCCCGATGTTGCCGCCGTGCAGGAGCATGTACTCCCCTCCGACCGTGAACACCAGCAGCAGCAGGTGGCCCGCCAGCATGTTGCCGAAGAGTCGCAGGGCGAGCGTCAGCGGACGGGTGATGAAGAACGTCACCAGCTCGAGGAGGTAGACGAACCAGCCGATCCACCACGGGATGCCCGGCGGCATGATCGACTTCATGTAGGGCCCGACGCCACCCTTGGAGCGGATTCCCACCACGTGGTAGGCCACGTAGACGATCAGGGCCGCCACGATCGGGAAGGCGATCCGGCTGAAGGTCGGGAACTGCACGAACGGGATGATGCCCCCGAGGTTGTTCACGAGGATGACCGTGAACAAGGTGAAGAGCAGGGGCAGGAACCGGCGGAAGTCCTTGCTGCCGATAACGTCGCGGCCGATGGTGTCGCGCACGAAGCCATAGACGAGCTCGGCCTTGAACTGCCGCTTGCTCGGCACGACCTCCAGCTTCCGGCTGACGCTGACGAAGAACCAGCCGAGCAGTCCCACCGAGAGGATGAGGACCAGGGCCGGGCGGGTGAACGCGAAAGCGCCCTGACCGACGAGCGGCTGCCAGAAGTCGGCGACGCCGGGAGCCTTGAAGCCGCCGTCTGCGGCGACCGCCGCGTGAGGGGCGGCGGCGGCAGCGAGTGTCGCGCTCACAGAATCTCCTTCGTCGTCATGGATTCAGCAACTGTCCAGCTTGTGGTGCCACCTTCTGATGCGATTGACAGCACGCACCAGGGTGGCGAAGGACGGTAGTGGCTCACGGATGCGCCAGTCTGCGCGAAATCCGGCGCCCAGACTACCCGACCCCGTCGACCGTCCTTCACGTCGCTTCACCACCGGCGGATGGTGGGTCGTAGACCGGTCGGCGGCTGCGCAGGAAGCCCAGCACCTGGAAGATCTGCCACACCAGGACGACCACCACGACGCCGATCATCGTCGGCAGAGCGTCGAGGTCGAGCACGGTGGTCGCCGCGAGCATGACCAGCAGCACGAGGATCAACTGGCCGAAGAAGACGGCCATCGCAGCGGCCATGAGGGCCACCGCGTTCACGTCGATCACCTTGCGCATCACCAGCAGACCGGCAGCGAAGAAGACCAGGGCCAGAGCCGCTCCGAAACCTGCGGAGAGACCCGCTCGACCGCCGGCCGCGATCCATGCCACGACGGCGGTCACGACACCGGCTCCGAGGCTCGGCACGAACGCCGTCTTCAGCATGGTGTCGAACGGCGACGGCTGGGCTCGCTCCCCCTGCGCCGGTACGGCGTCAGGCGGGGGCTGCGAGGGCACTGAGTCCGTCATTGGGCTCGCTCTCCTGCCGGATCGTGGGCGTCCGCATCGGTCTCCCGGGGCGTCACGCGAAGGGGCAAAATAGCCGTTCGGCTACTTTGTGAAAACTATCACAAGCTCCTGGTGCGCTTCCACCTCGGCAGCCATCGGGTGAGCGCGGCACTCAGCGCGACCAGCAGCACGAGTGCCGTGAGGGCCCACGTCGTGGAGACGTAGGTGAACATCAGGACGCCCAGCGCAAGCGACGCCGACCAGAGGTAGAGCAGGAGCACGGCACGGCGATGGGAGTGACCGATGTCGAGCATCTTGTGGTGCAGATGCCCGCGATCCGGCTTCCAGAACTTCAATCCGCGACGCCGTACCACGAGGATCACGTCGAGGACCGGCAGCGCGAGGATGGCGATCGGCAGGGCGATCGGCACCCAGAAGGCCGCCGACTGCGACCCCACCTGACTGGGCTGGATGTTGCCCGTGAACGAGATGGTCGACGCCGACAGGAGCAGACCGAGCAGCAGTGCGCCGGCGTCTCCCATGAAGAGCCGGGCCGGGAAGAAGTTGTGCGGCAGGAACCCCAGGCAGCACCCGGCGGTCACCGCGGAGACGAAGGCCGACGTACGGAAGACGCTGTCGGAGGCGTTCTGATACTGATGGGCGACCTGGTAGGCCCACAGGAAGAACGCGATCGCCGCGATGGCCACGAAGCCCGCGGCCAGGCCGTCGAGGCCGTCGGCGAAGTTCACCGCGTTGGTCGTCGCCAGCACGATGACGAAGGTGAGCAGGATCAGGATCGGCTGCGGCAGGATCGTCGAGGAGTCGCCGGTGGGCAGCGCGGACAGTTGCACGCCACCGAATGCCATCACGCCCGCGGCGATCATCTGACCGGCGAGCTTGGTCAGGGGGTCCAGCTCGCGGAAGTCGTCGACCGCGCCCACCGCGGTGATGAACGCCGCCGCGATCAGCGTCGCCACCACCTGATGATTCGCGCCTTGGAACAGCTGCGACATGTACCGCAGGCGGCTCGCGATGAGGACGGCCGCGGCGAACCCCAGCAGCATGCCGACCCCGCCGAGCCGCGGGATCGGCACGGAGTGCACGTCGCGCCCGCGCACGGGGGTGACAGCGCCGAACCGCACCGCCAACGCACGGATCGCCGGGGTCGTCAGATAGGTGACGACCCCGGCGACGACCGCGACGAGCAGGTATTCGCGCACTGGGAGGACGAGGGGTCGGGCGTGAGCCCTACGCCGGCCTCGGGTACGCCGGGAAGCGGCCCACGAGGTCGGTGACCTCGGCGCGTACGTCCTTGGCGACCGGGTGGTCGGGGTCACCGTCGGTCTGGGTGATGGCCCGGTGGATCAGGTCGGCGATCTGCACCATCTCGGGGGTGCCCATCCCCTGCGTCGTGACGCTGGGGCTGCCCACCCGGATGCCGGAGGCGACGTTCGGCTTCTGCGGGTCGAACGGGATCGCGTTCTTGTTGAGCACGATGCCCGCGGCGTCGGCCCGCTCCTCGGCC
The DNA here is from genome assembly GCF_017565405.1 of Allobranchiibius sp. CTAmp26. Taxonomy (GTDB): domain Bacteria; phylum Actinomycetota; class Actinomycetes; order Actinomycetales; family Dermatophilaceae; genus Allobranchiibius. The sequence continues at coordinate 136,591 of NZ_JAGEKR010000016.1, read as the reverse complement.
TGCGCGCCGGTCACCTGCACGCCCTGCAGGTCGTGCAGGGACAGGTGGGTGTCGGTGCCGCCGGTCGTCGGGCGGATGTCCTTCTCCCCCAGCGACGTCGCCAACTGCTGCGCGTTCTCGATGACCTGACGGGCGTACGCCGCGTACTCGGGTGTCGCGCACTCCTTGAAGTTGACGGCCTTGGCCGCGATGGTGTGCATCTGCGGGCCGCCCTGCATCATCGGGAAGATGGCCTTGTCCAGCTTCGCGGCGTGCTCGGCCTTGCAGACCAGCGCGCCCGACCGCGGACCGCGCAGCACCTTGTGCGTGGTGAAGGTGACCACGTCGGCGTACGGCACGGGCGAGGGGATCGCCTTGCCGGCGACCAGGCCGATGAAGTGCGCGGCGTCGACCCAGAAGATCGCGCCGATCTCGTCGGCCAGCTTGCGGAAGAACTCGAAGTCGATCAGCCGCGGGATGGCCGACCCGCCGGCGAGGATCACCTTGGGGCGGTGCTCCTTGGCGAGCGCCTCGACCTCGGCGTAGTCGATGTTCTCCGACTCCTTCTCCACGCCGTACCCGACCGCGTTGAACCACTTGCCGGAGAAGCTGACCTTGGTGCCGTGGGTGAGGTGCCCGCCCATCGGCAGCGACATGCCGAGGATGGTCTCGCCCGGCTTGAGGAACGCGCCGTAGACGGCCTGGTTCGCGCTCGCGCCGGAGTGCGCCTGCACGTTGGCGTGCTCGGCGTCGAAGAGGGCCTTGCACCGCTCGATCGCGAGGTTCTCGGCCTTGTCGACCTCCGAGCACCCGCCGTAGTAGCGGCGGCCGGGGTAGCCCTCGGCGTACTTGTTGGAGAGCGTCGAGCCGAGGGCGGTGAGCACCGCGGGGCTGGACATGTTCTCGCTGGCGATCAGCTGCAGGCCGCTGCGCAGCCGGTCCAGCTCGGACAGCAGCACCCCCGAGATCTCGGGATCGAACGCGGCGAGGGCATCGAAGTCGGAGCCGTAGAAGGGCGTGGGCGAAGCGGTCATCGGGTCACCTTAGGCGTCGGACGTGGGAGCGGAACGGGGTGCAGGGTGAGCGCCCTCGGGCAGGTCCGAGGACGGGTCGGGTACGTCGGTGGGCAGGGGTGCCCCGGACGGGAGAACGCCGTCCTGCGGCGGCTCGAACCCGGGCTCGGTGATCACCTCGGCGTCGTCCTCGACGCTGTCGGCGACGCCCTCAGGTGCGGTCTGCGAGAGGTCGACCGGCTCCCCGGAGGACCACGGGTCGTTCTCGGGAGCCTTCGAGAGGCTGACGCCGTCGCCGGTCGACGGCTCGATCAGTTCGACGCCGGCCAGCACCTCACGCAACGCCTCGGCGCTGACGGCACCGGCACGCAGCAGGACCGGGTCGGGCTTGGTGCAGTCCAGGATCGTGGAGGGCTCGTGTCCGCTGCGTTCGCCACCGTCGAGGTAGACCTCCACCGCCGGCCCGAGCGCGAACCCGGCCTCGGTGACCGTGGTGGCGGTCGGCTTCCCGGTCCGGTTCGCCGAGCTCACGGCCATCGGGCCCACTTGCTCCAGCAGCGCAAGGGCGACCTGGTCGTCCGGCATCCGCAGTCCCACGGTGCCGTTGTTGTCGCCGAGATCCCAGGCCAGCGAAGGCTGCGCGCGCAGGATGAGGGTGAGGCCACCGGGCCAGAACCGCTCCATCAGGCGCCGTGCGTACGACGGCACCGACATGGCGAGACCGTCGACGGTCGGGAGTCCGGGCACGAGGACCGGCGGCGGCATCTCACGGCCGCGACCCTTGGCATCGAGCAGCTTCTGCACCGCGGAGGGGTTGAACGCGTCGACCCCGATGCCGTAGACCGTGTCGGTCGGGAGGACGACGCACTCGCCCTGGTCGAGCGCTGCTTTCGCAGCGGCGAGACCGTCCTCCCTGGTCTGCGGAATCGCGCAGTCGAAGACGGGGCTCAACGAAGGACTCCTGCAGAGGCTGTCGGGGTAGGAGGCTCCAGGCTAATGGTCCGCACCGGCCAGAGCACACGCCTGCCACCGACCCGGATGCTCTGCGCAGCAGGTACTGCCCTCGACATGGGACCGCGCGGCGCCCTGGCGCACGCACGAAGACCTGCCGGTGGCTCGCCCGGGACCACGCGGCGCCCTCGCAGCTCACTCGGGCGCCCGGCACCGTCCGTACGACGTTCGTCAGCGGGCGACGTAGTCCGCGAGGTGCTCGCCGGTGAGGGTGGATCGGGCCCGGACGAGATCGGCCGGCGTGCCCTCGAAGACGACGCGGCCGCCGTCGTGACCGGCGCCGGGGCCCAGATCGACGATCCAGTCCGCATGCGCCATGACCGCCTGGTGGTGTTCGACCACGAGCACCGTCTTGCCGGAGTCGACGAGCCGGTCGAGCAGCGCGAGCAACCTCTCGACATCGGCCAGGTGCAGCCCGGCGGTCGGCTCGTCCAGGACGTAGACCCCACCCTTCTCGCCGAGATGGGTCGCCAGCTTCAGCCGTTGCCGCTCGCCGCCCGACAGGGTCGGCAGCGGCTGGCCGATGGTGAGGTAGCCGAGGCCGACGTCCACCAGCCGTCTGAGGATCGTGTGCGCGGCGGGGACTGCCGCATCGCCCTCGCCGAAGAACCGCTCGGCCTGCGTCACCGACATCGCCAGCACCTCGCTGATGTCGCGGCCGCCGAGCCGGTATTCGAGCACCGCTGTCAGGAAACGCCGGCCCTCGCACACCTCGCAGGTCGTGGCCACCCCGGCCATGATCGCCAGATCGGTGTAGATCACGCCGGCGCCCTTGCACGCGGGGCATGCACCGTCGGAGTTCGAGCTGAAGAGCGCGGCCTTCACGTCGTTGGCCTTCGCGAACGCCTTCCGGATCGGGTCCAGCAGGCCGGTGTACGTCGCCGGGTTGCTGCGCCGTGACCCCTTGATCGCGCTCTGGTCGATCGTGACGACCCCGTCCCGGCCCGCGAGCGACCCGTGCACGAGGGAGCTCTTGCCGGACCCGGCGACGCCGGTGAGGGCGACCAGCACTCCGAGCGGGATGTCCACGTCGACGCTCTGCAGGTTGTGCAGGTCGGCGCCCCGGATCTCCAGCGCACCCGTCGACGTACGCACCCCACTCTTGAGACGCGCGCGGTCCTGCAGGTGGCGACCGGTGAGGGTGTCGGCCGTGCGCAGCCCCGCGACGGAGCCCTCGAACCGGACCTCGCCGCCCGCCGTACCGGCTCCGGGACCGAGATCGACGACGTGGTCGGCGATCTGGATGGTCTCGGGTTTGTGCTCGACGACGAGCACGGTGTTGCCCTTGTCGCGCAGGCGCAGCAGCAGCTCGTTCATCCGCTGGATGTCGTGCGGGTGCAGCCCGATCGTGGGCTCGTCGAAGACGTAGGTGACGTCGGTCAAGGACGACCCGAGGTGGCGGACCATCTTCACCCGCTGCGCCTCCCCGCCGGACAGCGTCCCCGACGGACGGTCGAGGCTGAGGTAGCCGAGGCCGATCTCGACGAAGGAGTCCAGCGACTCCCCCAACGACTCGAGCAGGGGCGCCACCGACGGCTCCTCGAGACCCCGCAGCCACCCGGCGAGGTCGCTGATCTGCATCGCGGACGCCTCGGCGATGTTGAGGCCGCCGACCTTGCTGGCCAGGGCCTCCTTCGTGAGCCGGGTCCCGCCGCAGTCGGGACAGGTGGAGAAGGTGACCACTCGCTCGACGAACGCGCGGATGTGCGGCTGCAAGGTGTCGACGTCCTTGGACAGGAACGACCGCTGGATCTTCGGTATGACCCCCTCGTACGTCAGGTTGATCCCGTCCACCGTGATCCTGGTCGCCTCCTTGTACAGCAGCGCGTCCAGTTCCTTCCTGGTGAACTTCCTGATCGGCTTGTCGGGGTCGAAGAAGCCGCAGCCGCGGAAGATCCGGCCGTACCAGCCCTCCATGCTGTAGCCGGGGATGATGAGCGCGCCCTCGTTCAGCGAGCGATCCGCGTCGTAGAGCTGGGTCAGGTCGAAGTCGCTCACCGAGCCCCGGCCCTCGCAGCGGGGGCACATCCCACCGGTGATGCTGAAGCTGCGGCGTTCCTTGGTCTGGCGACCACCGCGCTCCATGGTCACCGCGCCGGCGCCGCTCATCGAGGCGACGTTGAAGGAGAACGCTTGGGGTGAGCCGACGTACGGCGTGCCGACGCGGCTGAAGAGCACCCGCAGCATCGCGTTGACGTCCGTGGCCGTGCCGACCGTGGACCGCGCATCGGCGCCCATCCGCTCCTGCCCCACGACGATCGCCGTGGTGAGGCCGTCGAGCACGTCGACGTCGGGCCGCGCCAGGGTAGGCATGAACCCGCGGACGAACGCGCTGTAGGTCTCGTTGATCAGCCGCTGGGAATCCGCGGCGATGGTGCCGAAGACGAGCGAGCTCTTGCCCGAACCCGACACCCCCGTGAAGACCGTCAGCCGACGCTTCGGGATCTCGACGCTGACGTCCTTCAGGTTGTTCACCCGGGCGCCCCGCACCGTGATCAGGTCGTGGCGGTCGGCGGCGTGGCCCCCGCTGCGACGACTCAACGGACCTCGTTCATGCGGATCAGGTTGCCGGACGGGTCGCGGAAGGCCGCGTCGCGCACGCCGTACGGCTGCTCGATCGGCTCCTGGACCACCTCGATGCCCGCGGCCTGAAGCCGGCCGAAGGTCTCGTCCAGGTTGGCAGTGGCCAACGTGATGATCGCGAACGTGCCCTTGGCCATCATCTCGGTGATGGTGCGACGTTCCTCGTCGGTCACGCCGGGATCGGCGCCGGGCGGGAAGAGCACGATGGACGTGCCGGGCTGGCCGGACGGTCCGACCGTGATCCAGTGCATCCCGTTGTAACCGACGTCGTTCCGCACCTCGAAACCGAGGACGTCGCGGTAGAAGGTCAGGGTCGCGGCCGGATCGGTCTGTGGCAGAAAGGCATTGTGAATAGTGATGTCCATGACGCTCACGCTAGATCGGGCGCGGTCATCCGCGCTTCTCGATTCCTGATCGGCCTGCTCACCTGTTTCACCACGCAGGACGGGATGCCCGGCATCCCCGACTCAGCCTCGCGCCGGTAGGCGCTGGGCGACACCCCGACCAACTCGGTGAAGCGGCTGCTGAAGGTCCCGAGCGAGGAGCACCCGACCGCGAAGCACACGTCGGTGACGCTGAGGTCGCCGCGCCGCAGCAGGGCCATCGCCCGCTCGATGCGCCGGGTCATCAGATAGGCGTACGGCGACTCGCCGTACGCCGCGCGAAACTCCCGGCTGAGGTGTCCCGCCGACATATGCACCCCGCGCGCGAGCGCCTCGACGTCCAGCGGCTGCGCGTACTCCCGATCCATCCGGTCACGGACCCGGCGCAACAGGGCAAGACCACGCAGGCGCGCCTGCGTGTCGGCGTCGGGGCTCGGGCTCACCTGCGCGATCGTGCCACGCCGACGGAGTGCGCGCGCCGCGGACGACGACTCACGGCCCCTGGTGCGACGACTCGCAGGTCGCGGCCAACTGGTCGATCGACTCCTGCAGGTACGCCGGCGGCCACGGCGGCATCCCGCCGAAATCGGCCCGGGTCTGCGCGGAGGTGTCGCTCCAGTCGTAGGTGAGCGTGACCCGGGTGCCCTCGCCCTCGGGCGCGAGGTCGTAGCGCCACTCCCAGCCGCCGAGGTGCAGGTCGCCGTCCCGGATGCCGCCGGGCCGCCAGGCGATGAACCGCGGCGGCTCGAACGCCGTGACCATGTTGTCGACGCGGTAGTCGCCGCCGACCCTGTCCAGGTACATGTTCATCGCGAAGACCTGCCCGGCATGCGTGATGGGGTCGGGTTGCACGGGTTCGCGGACCCACCTCCAGGGCGCGGGATCGGTGTCCTGGTGTCGGGTCGGGTGCGCCAGCACGTCGAAGATCTCCGCAGCTGGTGCCTCGACGAAACGGGTGACAGTCAGCTGTTCGGCGGTGCTGTCGGCCATGAGATCTCCTGTGCCAGAACGAATATCGAGCCGGAAAGCGCACCCTCCAGCTCGTCGAGCCGGCGCCGGGCGGCTGCGAGCGCCAATGTGCACACCGTATACATGACCGGTCCCGGGCACCAGAGCCAACCTGTCGCTGCGTGGCTAGGCTCGCAAGACGGGCGCGCCGGACCGGTGCACCCGCGATGACAGGAGGTCGTCATGACCGGGGATCAGAAGATCGCACCGCGGCAGGGGGTGCTGCGCCGCAAGCCGATCGTCAGCCAGGAGGAGGCCGGGGGCCTGGAGCGTTCGATCGGCCTCTGGCAGCTCACCGCCATCGGGATCGGCGCCATCATCGGAGCCGGCATCTTCTCCCTGGCAGGCACGGTCGCCAACGGCGTCGCCGGGCCGGCGGTCAGCATCTCCTTCATCATCGCCGGCATCGCCTCGGCGTGTGCGGCCCTCTCCTACGCCGAGTTCGGCGGCCTGATCCCGGCGGCCGGCTCGGCGTACACCTACGGGTACGCGGTGCTCGGCGAGCTGGTCGGCTGGCTGATCGGGTGGGACCTGCTGCTGGAGTACACGGCCATCGTGGCCGTCGTCGCCATCGGCATCTCCGGCTATTTCTCGTTCCTGCTGAACGACTTCGGCGCCCACCTGCCGACCTGGATGCTGGGTGCGCCCGGCACCGGGTCGGGTCACAAGGTCGACCTCTTCGCGATGATCCTGTGCCTGCTCATCGCCGTGCTGCTCAACCGCGGCATCCGCTCCAGCGCGCGGGCGGAGTCCGTGCTGGTCGTCGTGAAGGTGGCGATCGTCATCGCGGTGGTCGTCGTCGGCGCGTTCTACATCAAGGGCGGCAACCTGCACCCCTACTTCCCCTACGGCTTCGGCGGCGCGGTGACCGGTGCGGCCACGGTCTTCTTCGCGGTGTTCGGGTACGACGCGATGAGCACCGCCGCCGAGGAGTCCAAGGACGCCACGCGGATCCTGCCGAAGGCGATCATGCTCTCGCTCGCGATCTCGATGGTGCTCTACCTGCTCGCCTGCACCGTCCTCACGGGCATGCAGAAGTACGACAAGATCAGCACCACCAGCGGTTTCGCGACGGCGTTCCAATCCGTCGGCCTGGACCGGTTCGCCGATGTCGTCGCCATCGGAGCCATCATCGGCATCCTCACCGTGCTCTTCGGATTCATGCTCGGCGCCTCGCGGGTGTTCTTCGCGATCAGCCGCGACGGGTTGCTACCGGGCTGGTTCGCGAAGACCAACCGCTTCCACGCACCACACCGCCCGACCTGGATCATCGGTGTCGTGTCGGCCGCGATCGCCGGATTCGTCCCCATCGGCGACGCTGCCGAGCTGACGAACATCGGGATCCTGCTCGCGTTCATCGTGGTCTCGGCCGCGGTGATCGTCCTGCACTACCGCTCGCCCGAGCTGCCGCGCACCTTCAGGACACCGGGTATGCCGGTCACGCCGCTGATCGGGATCGCGTTCTCGATCTGGCTCATCAGCAAGCTGGAGCCGGTCACCTGGCTGCGGTTCGTCGTATGGGCGCTGCTCGGCATCGTCATCTACGCGGCGTACGGCTACCGGCACAGCAAGGTCGGCGAAGGTGTCGCCGTTCAGACCGACGAGGCCTGACCGGGCCCGTGCGCACCCGACGTACGTCGCCCGCTGTGCCGGGGTGGGGGTTTTTGCGTTGGTGGCCAGGGCTGCAGCCCTGGCCACAAACGCAAAACGTCAACGCCGTCCGCCGAAGCGTGACGCGTCAGCGGGACTTGCGCAGCTTGTTCACCACCGCTGCAGGACGCTGCATGGTGGTCGCACGGCCATGCAGCACGGTGATCAGCTGGGTGAAGGTCGAGTCCTGCTTGGCGGTCCGGTCGAAGGTGGTCAGCAGCATGACCGGCTTGATCCGCCGCGACGCGATCGCCTTCGCGTAGGTGAACTCGCGCAGCCCGTCCGGCCCGTGGATCCGCCCGAAGCCGGAATCTCCGACACCGCCGAAGGGCAGTGACGGGATGGCGGCGAAGGAGATGACGTCGTTCACGGCCGTCATACCGGAGCGCAGCCGCCGCGCGATCGCGGAGCCGTTGGCCTTGGAGAAGACGGTCGAGCCCAGGCCGTAGCGCGTGGCGTTCGCCAGCTCGACGGCCTCGTCCATGGAGGCGACCTTCTTCACGGTGACGGTCGGGCCGAAGGTCTCCTCGGTGTTGGCCGGGTTGTCCTCCGGTACGTCGACCAGCACGGTCGCTTGCACGAACCGGTCACCGACCGCACCCTCGCCACCGACCAGGGCGCGTCCGCCGGAGGCGAGCGCGCCGTCGATGTGCCCGCGGATCACGTCCAGCTGTTTGGGCATGGTGGCCGGACCGTAACTGGCCCCCGGTCCACCACCGGGGCGTACGTCCTTGGCCCGGGCGACCAGCGCGTCGACGAAGGAGTCGTAGACCCGCTCGTGCACGTAGACCCGTTCGACGCCGATGCAGGTCTGACCGGCGTTGGAGAATGCGCCCCATGCGGCGGCGTCGGCGGCCGCGGCGACGTCCGCGTCCTCGTCCACCAGCAGGGCGTCCTTCCCGCCGGCCTCGATGATCACCGGTGTGAGGGTCTGGGCACAGGCAGCCATGACCTTCTTGCCGGTCTCGGTCGAACCCGTGAACGCCAGTTTGTCGACGCCCGCGGTGCACAGAGCGGCACCGGTCTCGCCGAGGCCCGTCACGACCTGCAGCAGCGCACGGTCCGGCACGACCTCGCGCAGCGACGCGGCGAGCCACTCACCCACGCCGGGCGTGAGCTCACTGGGCTTGAAGACCACGCAGTTGCCGGCGGCGAGCGCGTAGGCGATGGAACCCATCGGGGTGAAGACCGGGTAGTTCCAGGGCCCGATCACGCCGATGACCCCGAGCGGACGGTGCTCGACGACCGCCGACTGGTTGGCCATCAGCAGCCCGGCGAAGGATTTGGTCGGACCGAGCACCTTGCGGGCGTGACCGGCTGCCCACGCCAGGTGCTCGACCGTCAGGCCGATCTCCAGCTGGGCGTCCGCGTGCGGTTTGCCGGTCTCGTCGTGTACGACGACCGCGAGCTCGGCCATCCGCCGCGCGATCACCCCACGCCACTTCCCGAGGATCTCCTTGCGGCCGTCGAAGCCCAGCTCGTCCCACCACGCGGCGTCGGCGCGCGCGCGCCGTACGGCCTCGCGAACGGTCGCCTCGTCGTCGATCGAGTGGACGCCGACCACATCGCCCGTCGCCGGGTTCAGCGATTCGAACGTGTGCGGGTCGTGCTCGGCGGTGTCGACCGCGGTGTCTGCCATGGCTGTGCTCATCGGTTCACTCCTGCGTCGGCGAGGTGCTGGGACGGATCCGAGATGCGACCGCGGAGCAGGTCCGCGGCGCGTTCGGCGATCATGATGGTCGGTGCGTTGGTGTTGCCGCGCGGCACCTCGGGCATGACCGAGGCGTCGATGACGCGCAGGCCGGTGAGCCCGTGCACCCGCAGCTCCGCGTCGACGACCGCGTCGGGATGTTCGCCCATCGCGCATGTGCCGACCGGGTGGTAGAGCGTCTGTGTCTCCCGGCGGATGTGCGCCTCGAGCTGCGCGGTGGTCGGCGCCGCCGAGGCGGGCATGAACGGTGTGTCCAGGTACGCCGCCAGCGGACCGGAGTTCGCGACGTCCAACAACCGCTCACACCCTGCGAGCATCGCGTCGAGGTCACTCTGGTCGTCGTAGTACGCCGGGTCGATGCTCGGGTGCCACGACGGGTCGGCCGAACGCAGCCGCAGGTGACCCCGGCTGGCCACATTGACCAGCGTTGCGCCGATCGACACCTTGCGCGAGCCGGATTCATGAGCGGCGTTGTCCCAGAACCCGGTCGGCGTGAAGTGCACCTGCAGGTCCGGCGCGGCCAGACCCTCACGACTGTGGAAGAACGCTCCGGCCTGGGCGATATTCGAGGTCAGCGGCCCGCGGCCGAGGACCTTGGCCTTGAGGACACCGGGAAGGGTGTTGAACTCCAGCAGGTCGGTGGTGCCCTTGGTCTCCCAGATCAGCGGCACGAACGGGTGGTCGTGCAGGTTGGCGCCCACTCCGGGCAGATCGTGCCGGACGTCGATCCCGGTCTCGCGCAGGTGCGCGCCAGGCCCGATCCCCGACAGCATCAGCAGCTGCGGTGAGTTGATCGCGCCGGCGCTCAGCAGCACCTCGGCGTCCGCGCGCGCCGTACGCCGCTCCCCCAGATGCTCGAACGTCACGCCGACCGCCCGATCCCCCTCGAGCTCGATGCGCTGCACCATCGCTCCGGTGACGACGTCCAGGTTGCGGCGGCTCCGAGCGGGCTCGAGGTACGCGCGTTCGGTGGACCAGCGACGCCCGTTGTGGCACGTCACCTGGTAGAACCCCGCGCCCTCCTGCCGGGCGCCGTTGAAGTCGTCGGTCGCGCCCATCCCGGACGCGACCGCGGAGGCGATCCATGCGTCGTTCAGCTCGTGGTCGTAGCGGCGGTCCTCGACGTGGAGCGGGCCGTCCTGCCCGTGGAACGGATCACCGAGACGCGAATTACGCTCTGCCCGCTTGAAGTACGGCAGTACGTCGTCGTATCCCCAGCCCACCGCGCCGTGCGCGTCACGCCAGGTGTCGTAGTCCAGCCGGTTGCCGCGGATGTAGATCATCGCGTTCATCGACGAACACCCGCCGAGGGCCTTCATCCGCGGCCAGTACGTCGTGCGCGCGTCCAACTGCTTCTGCCCGGTCGTGTGGTAGTTCCAGTCCCACCGGGTGCGGAAGAGCGACGGGAAACCCGCCGGGATGCTGATCTCGTCGGCGTCCGCCTCACCACCGGCCTCGATCAGCAGCACGGTGGTGCCCGGGTCCTCGGTGAGCCGGGCCGCGAGCACGCAACCCGCGCTTCCCCCGCCGATGACGACGTAGTCGTAGGTGTCGTTCATGGAGCCTCCACGATGACGACCGTACGGTGGCCTGCTCGCTACCGATCCGGTGTGATGGGGCTCACCTTACCCATCAGTAGCTCCGACCGATGCGCGATGGCGTCGACCGGCCCGTTGCGACCGCGCCCTTGATGACACCGCGGTCGGAGCGCACGTAGTGGTCGCCCACCGGGGACCAAACATGCGACGAGGCGACGACCACGGTCACTGGTTGAGCACGCCCCGGGTCGTCACGAGCACCTTCCAGGGGCCCCGTGGCACATTGCCCGCGTCGACGAACTTCCACGACAGCCGGTCGGTATCACCGTCCAGCTGCGTCATCCCCAGGCAGCCGTTGAGCGCGGGAGAGACGTCCATGCCCGCGCCGCCGTAGCGAGCGTTCACCGGCCTGGCGTTGTTGGCGCCGAACACGTACGCGGCATCGTTGTACTGCCCTGGGCCGGCGTCCTCGATCTGGCCGTAACAGACCCGCCCGGTAGCGCCGGTCATCCGTACCCACCTGTTCTTCATGTACGAGAAGTTCGGGTCGGTGCAATGGCCGGCGTATCCGGGGTCGGAGGCCCACGGGACGACCGCGCAGCGTCGCTTGAACGCCGCGGCGTCGTTCACATCGTCGAAGGGGAGATCGAGATAGAACGGGTTCTGCCGGGGCTTCATGTGACGCGGAAAGAAGGTGGGCGCCAAGCGCTTCTCGGTCGCGCATCGTCGCGACGACACGATCCCGTCACATCCCCCGTAATGCACCTCCCACGACGAGTCGTAGGTCGAGATCACCTGACTACCGTCCGCCGCGTTCGGGTCGAAGATCTCCCCCACCCAGAACGTCGTGGCCACGATCCCCGTGTGCACCGGATAGCGCCTGCTGGCCAGCGTCGGAGAGACCGGTCGACCACCACCCCCACCGGATCCCTGCCGAAGGCCGGGCTTCGGCAGGGATGTGGGGGGCGACGAGGTCGAGGACGTCGACGAAGCCGACGAGGTCGAGGACGTCGACGAAGCCGACGAGGTCGACGAGGTCGAGGGCGTCCGGCTCGTCCCGGCGCCGGCATTCTGAGACGGGGTGGTGCCCGAGACCGCCCAGATCAGGACGGCAGCCACGAGCGCGACCGGTAGCACCGCGCCCAGGAGGACGAGCCTTCTGGACAGGGCCGGAAACCGCAGCTTCATCGAACCGGCTCACCTCCGCGTACGTCGTGACGTTTCCTTGCCTATGTTCCGCCACTTCGCACCGAACCGGAACCCGTCAGACTCCGGCAAACGACGACGACTACCCGCGGCCCACCGGCCCCAGCTCCGGCACCGCGATCCGGTGTCCCGACTTCACCGTCCTGCCCCCCGGCAGCAGTGGCCGCAAGTGAGAGTGCGGGGCCTTGGCCACCGTGCGATTCGCCGCGACGAGCCCGGCGCCGAACACGCTCGCCGGATCCAGGAACGACGTGGGGTTGCTCAGCCCCGGGACGGCCGTAGCGGACTTGGCGGCAGCCGCGGTTCCCGGATCGACCAGGCTGTAGTCGTCGGTGTTCAGCGTGCCGTTGCTGATCAGAGCCAGCCCGAAGGTCATCGCCACGGCGTTCGCGGGCACCGGCGGTGTCGTGAAGGTGGCTTGGGTCCATGTCGACGCGGTGTTGAACCATGGGCTGGAGGTCCAGTAGTACCAAGCACCGGTGCTGTCGCGGTAGTACAGCGCGAACTGAGTGGTGCCGGTGGAGGTGTACCACGTGCTCAGGTTGTAGGTCTTACCAGGCACGACCGATGGTGAGCAGGTGCCCAGATCCAGCGTCGGGAGCAGCTTGGCATCCCCACTGGAGTAGTTGGAGAGGGTGAGCTGTTCGGCCGCCGTCCCCGTGTGCCCGGGGGTGCTCGCGGACCAGGCTGCGCTGTTCGAGCCCCACCCTCCGGGCTGGAAGCAGGTGGGGAACCCGGTGTTGGGATCGGTGGTCTCCAGCGAGGGGTTGCTGAGCGCGTTCACCCCGACCGGGGCCGGTGCGGGGTTGGGCACGGCCTGCGGGGTGACGTACGCCGGGTAGGCCGAGCCGAGGTATTTGCGGACCTCCTGGTCGACGGTGGCGACGCTGGTGTTGTTGGCGACGGTCTTGGCGTAGCTCGCCAGCCAGCTGGCGAAGGCGTTGAAGATGGTCGGGGTCGTCGACTGGTCCGCGGGACACGGGAGTGTTCCGGCCGCGGTGATGGGTGCGCAGATGTGATGGAAGGTGAGGACGAGCCAACCGCCCCCGTGCGAGACGGCGTTGGTGACCTCGCTCTTCATCTGGGCCAGCGTCCAGGTGGAATCGACCTGGTCGGGGACCTTCAGGTAGTACGGGTCGGCCGGGGGTGTCTGCTCGGCGTACTGGCATCCGGCGCAGTCTCCCGGGCTGACCACGTCGCCCAGACCGCGCGCGGTGTTGTACCCGCAGTTCTTGGCCATCGCCTCGACGGTCGGGTTCGCGTCCGCGAAGGGGTAGGCGAAATCGACGGGCTTGTAACCCCAGCTGTCCAGGGTGGCCCGGTCGTCGCAGATCTGTCGCTGCGCCTCCGCCGGGTTGATGTCGATGAGGTCGGGGTGGGTCACGGTGTGTCCGGCGATCTCGTTCCCGTCCGCGCTGATCGTCGAGAGGTTGGCGCGGGTCAGATACCCCTGGGCGCCGATCCACCCGTCGACCGTGTAGAAGGTGGCCGGCAGCCCGTTGGCCTTCAGCGTCTGCTCGGCGGCCATCTGGTCGGCGTTGGAGTCGTCGAACGTCAACGACACCACGGTGGGGGGCCTCGTCGCGGCACCGGCCGGGGAGGAGTTCACGGCCACCAGCGCGGAAAGACTCAGCGCCGTGCCGATCGCCATCGCCAACCCCCTCCTGACGCGGGTGCCGCGCGCGGTCTTTTCCTTCAACATGATTCTCCCGTTCCAATCACTGATGGCTTGCTCTGATGAACTCGCGCAATCGGGGTGGACCCGTGGCGTCGCCTCGTCTTCACGAGGGAGAGACCCCGGCGTCCTCTGGTGTTCGGGCAGAGGACCGCACGGTTCTCCGCGGAGGGCTCACCCACCGACCCGTGGACTGCTCGGTCCACGCTCTGGGCAGGGAGTAGAGCGCTATCGCCGCATCGGTCAGTTTCATCGCAACGAAGAACAGGCCGAGGAAGAGATATCGAGGACGCCGTTCGACGACGGCGGTGAAACATGACAACGCGTAGTCGGGCAGCAGAACGCCGACGACGAGCATCGTCACGCTGATGTGCGCGGACAGTCCGGAGTGCAGACTGCCCACGAGGGGCACCGACGACAACGGGTGCACCACGTCCGGTACGACGAGCAGGAGAAGCACCGGGACGAATAGCAGGTACAGCACGCTGCTGACGATCAGTTCCAGCAGGAGCAGCACGAGCGTCGCGTTGAACGCGCTCACCCGGAACCGATGCCGTCGGACCGTCTGCCACAGGCCGAGGGCCCACCGTTTGGTCTGACGGACGTAGGCCAGGTATTGGTCCGGGTCCTGGGTGTAGGCGCGCGCACCCGGGTGGAAGGCGATCCGCCCGAGTTTCTTCGCGTGCAACTCGAACGTCATGTTGAAGTCCTCGATCACCAGGCCTTCGGGGTTGATGTCGATCTGTCGAAGGACCCGGGTCCGGTAGATGCTCGCGAACCCCGGCACGATGTGTGTCGCACTGACTCCCCGCCACGTCTGGCCGTACTTCAGGAGCAGTTGAGTGAGGACGTAGACCCGCTGCCGGTGCGCCACGAGCACCGAGCCGACGAAACCCGTCTTGCGCTGCCAGCGCGTGTGGGCGCAGCCGGCGACGGCCGCGACCCGCGGGTCGTCGAGCAGCGGAAGCGCCACGTCGAAGTAGCACGGGTCCAGCTGGGTGTCCGCGTCCAGGATCATGACGGCCTGGTAGGCGTCGAGCAGCCCGAAGTGTTCAATCCCGTAGCGCAGGGCGTTGGCCTTCCCGATGTTCGTCACCGTCTCGCCGACCGTCGCGCCCTGGTCGCGGCAGATGTCCACCGTGCGGTCAGAGGACGCGTCGGACATGACGTAGACGTTGTCCAACGGGATCAGCCGGGACAACGCGGCCAGCGATGCCCCGATCACGAGCTCCTCGTTGTGTGCGGCGATCAGGATGGCCACGTCGTCGCAGGTCAGGAGGCCGGACCGTTTGACCATGCGCGGGCGAACGATCTCCACCTCCGCCCGACCCTGGTGCCACACCAGGCGGGGCAGGCGTCTGCGGCCCATCCCCCGCAGGGCCTCGTCGCCGAGACGCAGCGCGCCGACGAGGCCCCACAGGCTGAAGTTCAGGCCGATCACCAGGACCGCGGTGAGATACACGATCATGTACGCCCACCAGCCGTCGCCGAGGCCGAGCCGCTCGGCCCGAGCTGCTTCCATATCAGGTCGTCCTCGTTCCCGACGAGCCACAGGTAGACCCCGCCCACCCGCATGCTTCTGGCCAGGGCGATCTTGGCGCTGGAGCTGTAGGCGTTCTCGAACCACACGGTGTGCCGTCGACCCGTGGCCGAGGTGTAGGTGAACCACGGGCTCTGGAACTGGTTGTCCCAGTGCACGACGGCCTTGTGTCTCCGCGAGAGCTCGAAGGCCTGCACCCAGCTCACGAGTTGGCCGCTGGTCCCGACCCAGTCGTACCCGTAGGTCGGCACCCCGAGAATGATCTTGCCGCGCGGAATCTGGGTGACGGCGTACCGCAGCACCGAGCCGACCCAGTCCACCGGCGCCACCGGACCGGCCGCCGAGGAGCTCCAGTGCCAGTCGTAGGCCATGATCCGGATCTGGTCGGCCGCGGCGCCCAGCGCGGCGTAGTCCTGGGCGACGTTGCGCTGGTCGTAACCGCGGTTCGTGGTCTTGGCGAAGACATCGACCGCCAGCTTCTTGTGCTTCGCGTGCAACGCCGTGGCCAACTGCTGGATGAAGGCGGTGAACGCCGCGCGGTCCTGGGCGAGCATCTCCTCGTAGTCGATGTCGACGCCGTCGAAGCCATGCTGGGAAGCGAGGTCGACCAACGCCTTCACGTGGCGGGCACGCAGGCCGGGGTCGTCGATGATCCGTGCCACGCGCTCACGGCTCCACGATCCCGCCCACGCGTTGGAGACCGTCGGCATCAGCGGGATACCCGCCTTCTCGAGCCGTGCGAGGGCATCGCTCACCCGGCCGGTCGACGTCACCGGGGTCTGAGAGATCACGCCGCCCCGGTCGTCGACGGCATAGATCCACGGCGATGCTCCCGTGACCACCCGCTGGTGGGCGACCAGAGCCTGGCTGCCGGCCGCGAGATTCCAGTACGGCACCGTCACCGACTCCTGGAACGCGGGCGCGCGCGAGCCGACGTGCCACGGCCGGTAGCCGCCGAACAGGACGGTGGCGGCCGTCGTGGCGACCACGACGACCGCGACGACGGCGACCCGGTACTGCGAACGGGCTGCCCGGCGCCCGCGTCGATCGTCCGACGAGTCGCGTCGGGTGCCCGGGCCCGCGCTCTCGCGTGGTAGGACCCCGGGCAGCGAGAGGCGCTCGTCAGTGGCCGCGTGTTCGTGCGGCACCAGTCGCTCCCCTCATCTCAGCCGGCGATCGACTGGTCGGCTGAGAGACCGACCTGATCGAACTGGTCGTCGATGACCGCCTCGATGCTGTCGTCCAAGGAGTGGGTGGGAGTGAACCCGATGAGGTCGTGCAACCTGGAGCAGTCCGGCACGCGCCGTTCCATGTCCTCGTAGCCCGGCCCGTACGCCTCGAGATACGGCAGGTGCACGATGGGGCTGGCCGACCCGGTCTTGGCGATGATCCGCTCGGCCAGTTCGTTGATCGACACCTGCTCGGGATTGCCGATGTTGAAGACCTGACCGATCGCGGCGTCGGTCTCGATGAGGGTGGCCAGCGCCGGCACGACATCGCCCACGTGGCCGAAGCAGCGGCTCTGGTTCCCCGTGCCGTAGACGGTGAGAGGCTCACCGGCCAGAGCCTGTTTCACCAGACGCGGCAGGACCATCCCGTAGCGGCCGGACTGGCGCGGACCCACGGTGTTGAACATCCGGACCATGACTGCAGCGAGTCCGAGGTGCACGACGTACTGGTGGGTGAACGCCTCGTCGAGCGCCTTGGCCTCGGCGTAGGACCATCGGCTCTTGAGCGGTGAGCCGATGATGCGATCCGCGTCCTCGTGCAGACCGATCGCGGTGTTCTTGCCGTAGACCTCGCTCGTGGACGTGAGCAGGAACCGGGCGCCGTGGCGGTGGGCGGCGTCCAGCACGGTCTCCGTGCCGTGCAGGTTGACCCGCATGCTGTCGAGGGTCTTGGTCTGGATCGTGAACACCCCGACCGCCGCTGCGAGGTGGAACACGGTGTCGACCTGCGCGACCATCTCGTCGACCAGTGCGGCGTCCGTGATCGACCCCTCGACCATGCTCACGCGAGCGCCGTTCGGGCCGTCCAGCGCGTCCGAGAGGTTGCTCAGCTGACCGGTGCTCAGGTCGTCGAGCACGGTCACCTCGTGCCCCTGGGCAATGAGGTGGTCGGTCAGATGCGAACCGACGAAACCAGCCCCTCCGGTGATCAGAGCCTTCATCGTTCGTCTCCATCGTCTCGTACGCGACATTCATGTCTCGTAGGTGAAAAGCGGCAACCGTGACGGATCACGGGTCATTCCTCAGACCAGCGCGGCGCGCGCGACTTCGGAGAGGCGGTAGGTGGAATCCAGCACCAGCGGTTGGTCCACGAGCCACCGAAGGTCCATCTCCGGGTGCCGGGTGTGGACGATGACGAGATCCCAGCGCTCGTCCTGCGGGTTCTCGCAGTGCTCGAGCTGTTCGCCGTCGAGCATGAGAGATGGGACGTAGGGATCGCAGAACGAGACGTTCGCGTTGTGCGCCTGCAGGTCCCTGAGGATCTCCAGAGCGGGCGATTCGCGAAGGTCGGCGACGCCGGGTTTGTAGGCGACCCCCAGCACGAGGATCCGCGCGTCGTGCAGAGGCTTGCGCTGCTGCGACAGGACCTGTTCTGCTCGTGCCACCACCCGCCGCGGCCGAAGGGCGATCGCCGTCATGGCGGCGTCGATGAGCGGCGCGGAGCGGCGCCGCCCGCGCAGCTGCCACAGCAGGTAGTGCGGATCGCAGGGGATGCAGTGTCCCCCGACGCCGGGCCCGGGGAAGAACGCCGTGAAGCCGTACGGCTTGGTCGCGGCCGCATTGATCACCTCGGACACCGACAGCGCGAATTCACCCGCCACATCGGCGAACTCGTTGGCCAGCGCGATGTTCACCGCACGGAACGTGTTCTCGACCAGCTTGGTCATCTCGGCGGCCTCGGGCGAGGTCAGCCGATGCATCGTCGGGCTCGTCAGTTCGAGCACCTGCGCTGCGCTCTCCGTGCAGCTCGGCGTCATCCCTCCGACGACCCGGGGGGTGTTCTCCGGTACGTGGTCCGCCACCCCGGGGTCGATCCGCTCCGGCGAGAAGGCGACATGGATGTCCCTGCCCGCGATGAGCCCGCGGTAGCTCAACGGCTCGCTCAACAGTTCCCGCGTCGCTCCGATGTGGGTCGTCGAGGTCAGGATGATCGTCTGTCCGCTGCGGGCAGCCCCGACGACCGCGGCGCACGCGCCCCGCAACGCATCGAGATCGGGTGTGAGGTTCTCGGTCACCGGTGTGGGCACGCAGATGAGCACCGCATCGGCCGAGGACAGCCGGGCGAAGTCGTCGCAGAGGAACCACCGCGGGTGGCCCGTGGTGCGCTGCAAGCGGCCCAGATCCCTGCTGAGGAGATCGACGTCGCCTCGCCGGATGTTGTCCAGTCGCTGGCTGGAGATGTCGATGCCGATGACCTCGGCGCCCGCGTCGAGAAGGGAGAGAGCAGTGGGAAGGCCGACGTATCCGAGCCCCACGACGGCGACCGACTGATACGAACGTGCCGGACCTCGATCGACGCCGGCCGGCGCGGGGTCGACAGTCTCCAGCAATGCGTTTCTCGCCAGAGCGATTTCGGGCGCTGATTGGAGTTGAGTCACATCATCCTCCTGAAAATGACGTGTTGCATCACCACACCGGGTCTACAAGGTGCGGGGAATCGCAAGATGGGGTACGGAGATGGGGGCCGAGGCAACGGGGGACGCCGACCGGTTGCTCGCCTTGTCGCACGCGGCCTCTCACGACCGCGCACCACAATCAGGCACCTCGCCCTGCGCACGCGGCGACACCCATGCGTCACCGAGAGCACGGGATGGCTCAGAGCCGTGGCGTCTCGCCGATCATTCCCTCCCGATCGATACCCCTCGGGCGAGAACGACCCGAACGTATACCTGACGTCAAGTAGAGGTATGTGAATGGTAAGGATTTGGTCAATTTTTCCATCAACGCAGCGGTCGTAGCGCGCGGTCGAACCTCATGGTATAAGTCATACCGTCCAGATGAGGACGACTCTCAGGAGCGCACTATCAGGACCGCACGAGGGAGACCGGTGAGATCCCGATGGTCACCGACCTCGCGCCATACGTCTTGCGCCCGGAGCCGCGCAGGCAGCGAATCCCCTTGTGTCGAGGCGTGTTCCATCACCATCACGCCACCGGGCCGAAGCAGCTGCGCCGCTCGCGCCGCCACCTGGAGGGGGATTCGCAGCCCGTCGTCGCTGCCGCCGTAGAGCGCGAGCGCCGGATCATGATCGCGCACCTCGGCATCGACCGGCACCATGCCGACCGGGATGTACGGCGGATTGCTGAGCACGACGTCCGCACCCCCTTCGAGCTCCGGGAACGCCGTCAGCGCGTCCGCACAACGGATCTGTACGTCGAGTCCGAGGCGGTCCCGGTTGGCCTGCGCCCAGGCGCACGCGTCCGGTGACAGCTCCGCCGCGTACACCTGAGCAGCCGGGTGCTCGTCCTTCACTGCGAGGGCCAGCGCGCCGGAGCCCGTGCACAGGTCGACCACGACCGGGGCGGCGAGCGCCTCCAGGGTGGGAGCGACCAGATCGACGAGCATCTCGGTCTCCGGCCGGGGCACGAACACCCCCGGGCCGACCGCCAGATCGAGGTGCCGGAACGCCGCCCGGCCCGTCAGATGCTGCAGGGGCACCCTCGACGCACGCTCGCCGATTAGCGCCGAGAACCGCCGCAGCACGGCGTCGTCCGGCATCCGCCCCAGCACCTCGGCGCGACGCACGTCGGCGACGTCCGTGGACCAGGCGTGCGCGAGCAGCGCGATCGCGTCGGTATCCGGCGACCCGACGCCGGCGTGCGACAACCGCAGCGAGGCGTCACGCAGCAACAGGCGCAGCTCGTTCATCAGTCGCGGTCGGCGACCGCTGCCATCCGCGCGGACTCGTCGGCCTCGACCGCCGAGGCGACCACCGCGCCGAGGTCACCGTCGAGCACGGCGTCCAGGTTGTAGGACTTGTACCCGGTGCGGTGGTCCGCGATCCGGTTCTCCGGGAAGTTGTAGGTGCGGATCCGCTCGCTGCGGTCGACGGTGCGGACCTGGCTCTTGCGCGCGGCCGAGGCCTCGGCGTCCCGCTCGTCCTGGCGGATCTGGCGCAGCCGGGCCTTGAGCACCCGCAACGCCGACTCCTTGTTCTGCAGCTGGCTCTTCTCGTTCTGGCAGGACACGACCACGCCGGTCGGCAGGTGGGTGATGCGGACGGCGGAGTCGGTGGTGTTGACGCTCTGCCCGCCCGGGCCGGAGCTGCGGTAGACGTCGATCTTCAGGTCGTTCGGACCGAACTCGATCTCGTCGTCGTCACCGTCATCCAGGTCGGGCATCACCAGGACGCCCGCCGCCGAGGTGTGGATCCGCCCCTGGCTCTCGGTGACCGGGACGCGCTGCACGCGGTGCACGCCGCCCTCGTACTTCAGCAGCGCCCACGGTGCGGTGCCCGGGTCCATGGTGCCCTTGGCGCGCACCTGCAGCCGGGCGTCCTTGAAGCCGCCGAGGTCGGATTCGGTGGCGTCGACCAGCTCCGCCCGCCATCCGGCGCGCTCGGCGTATCGCAGGTACATCCGCACCAGGTCCCCGGCGAACAGCGCCGACTCCTCGCCGCCCTCGCCGGCCTTGACCTCGAGGATCACGTCGCGGTCGTCGTCCTCGTCGCGCGGCAGCAGCAGCTTGCGCAGGGTGTCCTGGGCAGCGTCGAAGCGCTCCTGCAGGGACGGCAGCTCGGCCGCGAACGACGCGTCCTCCTGCGCCAGCTCACGCGCTGCGCCGAGATCGTCGCCGGCCGCGAGCCAGGCCCGGTACGCCGCGACGGTCGGTGCCAGTGCCGCGTACCTCTTGTTGAGCTTGCGCATGGCCGTCGGATCGGCGTGGATCGCGGGGTCGGCCAACCGGGCCTCGAGGTCGGCGTACTCCTGTGCGACGGCGGCTGCGGATTCCAGCACGGCGACTCCTTGGGACGGTCGGGTCGGGACTCTTCGGGACACAAACAACGCGCCGGCCCCACCCGTGCGGGTGGAGCCGGCGCGTCGGAGGAGCTACTTGGCTTCGGCCTTCTTGCCGTAGCGCTCCTGGAAGCGGGCCACGCGGCCACCGGTGTCCAGGATTCGCTGCTTGCCCGTGTAGAACGGGTGGCACTTCGAGCACGTCTCGGCGGTGATGGTGCCGCCCTCGGCCGTGCTGCGGGTCTCGAACGTCGCGCCACAGGTGCAGGTGACGGTCGTGGGACCGTACGCGGGGTGGATGTCCTTCTTCACGGGTTTCTCCTAGCTGTCGGTTGCCTCCGGGTCGCCCGCTCGATGCGCGCGCTGCGTGAACCGGTGGCCAGCGGGCCATTCTGCCAGAACCTCTGACCTCCTCCTAAACGACACCGCCGCGAGGGCTATTCCGACGGGCGGACCGCGCCGTCGGCGGTCGCAAGATCGTCGGCCGAAGGGCCCCGCACGGGCCCCGGGGAAACTCGAGACCGTTAGGTATCCGAGCGGTCTGTGTGCTTACCCATAAGTAGCCATGAGGCGATTCCTGAGAGATCCTATAGAAATGACAACCGCCACTTCACCGCCAGAACACGCCCTGCGCAGGGACCACGAGGCACCGCTGACGCCACCCGTGCGGCACTTCCTGCGCAAGATGACGGTGGCCACCGGCGGCGGCATGTTCATCGACGGTTTCGTCTTCGCGACGTTCGCGGCGGCCATGGCCGGACGTGCCCACGAGGCGCTGCACGTCACCCATTTCTGGGACCAGATGATCTCCGCGTCGGTGCTGATCGGCACCTTCTTCGGCGGCCTGATCATCGGTTACATCACCGACAAGATCGGCCGCAAGCCGATGTTCACCTTTGACCTGATCCTCTTCAGCAGCTGCGCCTTCGCGCTGTTCTTCGTGCAGTCGGCGTGGCAGGTGTTCGCCCTCGGCGTCGTGATGGGTGTCGCCGTCGGCGGGGACTACGCGATCGGCTCGCCGCTGCTCGGCGAGTTCTCCCAGAAGAAGGATCGCGGCAACTACCTCGGCCTGCTGGAGATCAGCTGGAACGTCGGCTACGTCATCGCCTATCTCGTCGGATACACCATCAACTCCTACTGGCCCGGCGGCTGGCGGGTCATCCTCGGCGCCAGCGTCGTACCAGCCCTCATCTGCCTCGTCATCCGCCACGGCCTGCCCGAGTCGCCGCGCTGGCTGATGAGTAAGGGCCGCGACACCGAGGCCGAGCGGATCTACCGCGAAGAGCTGCAGGTGCGCGATCTGGGCGATCTCGCCGACGAGGAGCCGCAGGAGACCAACTTCGGCCTGCTCTTCTCCAAGGAGTACATCCGGCGCACGCTCTTCGCCTCCCTGTCCTGGAGCGCGATCGTGATGCCGTACTTCGCGCTAACCTTCTTCGGCCCTGTCATCCTCACGTCGATCGGCCTCAAGAACGCGCTGTTCGGCGCCCTGATCGGGACCCTGATCGCCCTCGTCGGCGCCACGCTCTCCTGGTTCTACATCGACAAGATCGGCCGCCGGCCCATCACCATCGTCCCGATGTTCGTCTGCGCCGCGTTCCTCTTCACGGCAGCGGCGTACTCCGTCGTGCCTGTCGGCGTGGCAGTGGTCGCGTACTTCGGGTACCTCTTCTCGTACGGGATCATGTCGATCACCACCGGCATCTACCCGTCCGAGGTGTTCCCGAGCTCGGTACGCGCATCGGGCCTGGGTGTCGCCAGCTCCACCAGCCGTGTCGCGGCGGCGTTCGGCACCTTCATGCTTCCCGTCATCAACGACGCCTACGGCACGTCGGTCGTCCTGATCATCATGGGCGCCGTCTCGCTGGGCGGCGGCATCATCTCCTACATGTGGGCGCCGGAGACCAACGGTCAGTCGCTCACCGAGAGCTCGCACCGCGACCTGACACACCGCAAGGCCGTGCCGGCGATGCCCACGGCCGCCTGACCCTCCCGTACGGCAACGAGAACGCCGCCCCCACCAGCTGGTGGGGGCGGCGTTTCGTCGTACCGACCGCTGGTTGTCAGCGGATTCCTGGCGCGGGCGCCATCGATCCGCTGACAACCGCGGGGTGCGGGATCAGTCCTCGTCGTCGAGCTTGATCGAGCTGGTCTGCTGCACCTGCATCAGGAACTCGGTGTTGCTCTTGGTCTTCTTCAACCGGTCCAGCAGCAGCTCGATGCCCTGCTGCGGGTCGAGTGCGGCGAGCACCCGGCGCAGCTTCCACATGATCTTCAGCTCGTCGGACGCGAGGAGGATCTCCTCGCGGCGCGTGCTGGAGGCGTTGAGGTCGACCGCCGGGAAGATGCGCCGCTCGGACAGCATCCGGGACAGCCGCAGCTCCATGTTGCCGGTGCCCTTGAACTCCTCGAAGATGACCTCGTCCATCTTGGACCCGGTCTCGATGAGCGCTGTGGCGAGGATCGTCAGCGATCCACCGAACTCGATGTTGCGCGCCGCACCGAAGAACTTCTTCGGCGGGTAGAGCGCGGCGCTGTCCACACCACCGGACAGGATGCGCCCGCTCGCCGGTGCGGCGAGGTTGTAGGCGCGGCCCAGCTTGGTGATGGAGTCCAGCAGGACGACGACGTCCAGACCCTGCTCGACCAGCCGCTTCGCGCGCTCGATGGCGAGCTCGGCGACCTGGGTGTGGTCGGTGGCGGGCCGATCGAACGTCGAGGCGATGACCTCGCCCTTCACGGCGCGCTGCATGTCGGTGACCTCTTCGGGTCGCTCGTCGACCAGCACCACCATGAGGTGGACCTCGGGGTTGTTGACCGTGATGGCGTTCGCCACGGCCTGCATGATCATCGTCTTACCGGCCTTGGCCGGCGCCACGAAGAGTCCGCGTTGGCCCTTTCCGATCGGAGCCACCAGGTCGATGATCCGGGTGGACAGGATGTTCGACTCGGTCTCCAGGCGCAGACGCTCCTGGGGGTAGAGCGGCGTCAGCTTGCCGAATTCGACCCGCTCGCGCGCCTTCTCGGGCGTCATGCCGTTCACGGTGTCGAGACGGACCAGCGCGTTGAACTTCTGACGCGCCGGCAGCTGCTCGCCCTCGCGCAGCGCACGGACCGCGCCGGTGATGGCGTCGCCCTTGCGCATGCCGCTCTTCTTGACCATGTTGATCGGCACGTAGACGTCGCTCTGCCCCGGCAGGTAACCGGTGGTCCGCACGAACGCGTAGTTGTCGAGCAGGTCGAGGATGCCGGCCACGGGCACGAGGACGTCGTCCTCGCGCACCTGGGTGTCGACGTCGCCGAAATCGTCGGCGCCACGGCCGCGCTTGCGGTCACGACCACGCTGACGACGACGGCCGCCGCGCTCGTCGTTCCAGTCGTCGCCGCCACGGCTCGCGTTGTTGCCCTGGTTGCCCTGGTTGCTACGACTCGGACCGGCGTTGCCGGTGTTGCCCGTGTTCCCCTGGCCCCGGTTGCCGCCACGGCCGTCCTGCTGGGTGTTGCCACCCTGTCGACCACCGCGGTTGTCGTTCCCGCGGTTGTCGTTCCCGCGGTTGTCGTTCCCGCGGTTGTCGTTGCCGCGGTCACCCTGCTGGGCGTTGCCACCCTGGCGCCCGTCGCGGTTGTCGCCCCCACGGCTGTCGCTGCCGCGGTTCTCGGGGTTGCGTTCGCTGCGCTCGTCGCGGTCGCTCGCGCCCTGCTGGTCACGGCGGTCGTTGCCGGACTGCTCGCTGGAGGAGCGGTCGCCCTCGTCACGACGTGCGCGACGCGGCTCGTCGTCCTGGCGGGTCTGGGTGGTCCGCCCGTTCCGCTGCACGCGATCGGTGACGTCGGGCGTCGTACGCGGCTGCTCCGGCGCCGAGGACGGCTCGGGAGCGCTGCCCTGCTCGACGTCGGCAGTGCGTGCAGGTGCCTGCACGGCCGCCGCGGGGGGCGTGGACTGCGGAGTGGTGGCCGGCGCGGTGACCCGGCCGCGTTCGCGACGCGGCGCGGCGCTCGTGGACGAACTGCCCCCCTGGCCACGCTCGCGGATGGCGGTCAACAGGTCGCTCTTGCGCATCTTGGATGTACCGCTGATGCCCATCGTCGAGGCCAGTTGCTTCAACTCGTCCAGCTTCAGAGTGCTGAGCGAGCCGGTGGAACGAGGCGCGCCCTGCTCAGGCGCGGCAAGTTCGGTGGTGTCTGTCACGAAGGTTCCTTCCCCCTCGTCAGAAACCGGCTGAACCGGTTATCAGATTGCGTGGCAAGCACTTTCGGCAGCCACGATTTTCCTTGCGAGGAACCGCCCGGGGTAGCCCGGCGATGGGTTCTTCGCAATGGTGATGCACTCACAGACCCGGACTTCGTCACGCGGCCTTTGGTGTGATGTGCAATGCAAACCTACACCGTCGTAGCGCTCAGAGCGAAACAACGCGCAGACCGTCTGCGGCGATTCCCGGCGTCGTCCGCGCCCACCGATCGTCCGCGCGGATCGCGCCGGCTCGCCCGCGGGTGGTGAGCACGAGGACCGACGGACCGGCGCCCGAGATGACGGCGGGGTGCCCGTCGGCCCGGAGGGTGTCCACCAGCTGCATCGAGGCGGGGTAGGAGGCGCGGCGCGCTTCCTGATGCAGCCAGTCGGCCGTCGCGGCGAGCAGCAGATCCGGTCGGCGGGTCATGGCCTCGATCAGCAGTGCCGCGCGGCCTGCAGTCCGCGCGGCGTCCGCCAACGGGACGACATCCGGCAGGACGGCGCGCGCCCGGTCGGTCGACAGAGTGCTGTCGGGGATGAAGATCACCGGCTCGATCTCGGGGTGCACCGGCGGGCACGTCGTCAGCCACCGGTCACCGGCGCGCCAGGAGACGGTGAGTCCGCCGTAGACGCTCGCCGACGCGTTGTCCGGATGACCCTCGAGGTCGCTCGCGATGTCGCTGACGGTACGCCGGGCCGCCTCGTCCAGGTGCGGCTCCACCAGCGCCACCGCGGCCGCCACTCCGGCGACGATGGCGGCAGCCGACGACCCGAGACCGCGAGAGTGGGGAACTCCGTTGTGGCAGTGCAGTTTCAACCCCGGTGGACCCGACACGCCCAGGCGCTCCCACGCGGTGCGCATCGATCGCCAGACGAGGTGCGTCTCGTCGTCGGGTACGACGCCGGCGCCTTCGCCGTCGACGCTGATGTGCAGGCCCGCGGGCACGATCTCGGCGGTGACGACGTCACCCATGCCGAGCGCCAGACCGATCGAATCGAAGCCGGGCCCGAGATTCGCGGTGCTCGCCGGGACCTCGACGCGGACTCTCTGCCCGAGTGGGAACAGTTGGGCCATCGGGAGATTCAGCCTTCGAGGTGCAGTGCCGCGGCTGCCGAGACGGCGTCGACAGAGACCTTGGTGGGCTGGATGTCCGAAC
Source organism: Allobranchiibius sp. CTAmp26 (assembly GCF_017565405.1). GTDB lineage: Bacteria > Actinomycetota > Actinomycetes > Actinomycetales > Dermatophilaceae > Allobranchiibius. The sequence continues at coordinate 109,941 of NZ_JAGEKR010000016.1, read as the reverse complement.
CGTCGGCGGTCTTCAGAGCCCAGCTCGGATCCTTCAGGCCGTGTCCGGTGACGGTGCACACGATGGTCGCGCCGGCAGGCACCGCGCCCCGCTCGTGCATCATCAGCAGACCCGCGACACTCGCCGCCGACCCGGGCTCGACGAAGATGCCCTCACGGCTGGACAACAGCCGGTGGGCGGCCAGGATCTGATCGTCGGTCACCATGTCGATCACACCGCCGGAGTCGTCCCGCGCCTGCTCGGCCTGCTTCCAGGACGCCGGGTTGCCGATCCGGATCGCCGTGGCGATGGTGTCCGGCTCGTCGATCGGATGGCCCCTGACGATCGGGGCGGCGCCGGCGGCCTGGAAACCCCACATGGCCGGCGTACGGGATGCGACCGCCGGATCGCCTGTCACGCCCGCATATTCGCGATAGCCCTTCCAATACGCCGTGATGTTGCCGGCGTTCCCCACGGGTAGGCAGTGGATGTCGGGTGCGTCGCCCAGCACGTCGACCACCTCGAAGGCAGCGGTCTTCTGACCCTCGATGCGCGCCGGGTTGACGGAGTTGACCAGCTCGACCGGATAGGACTCCGCGAGCTTGCGGGCGAGGGTCAGGCAATCGTCGAAATTGCCTGCCACCTGGAGCAACTCGGCTCCATGCGCGATCGCCTGGCTGAGCTTGCCCAGGGCGATCTTCCCATCGGGGACGAGCACCCCGCAGGTCATTCCGGCCTTGGTGGCGTACGCCGCGGCCGAGGCACTGGTGTTGCCGGTCGAGGCGCAGATGACGGCCTTCGCACCGGCCTTGGCGGCCATCGAGATCGCCGCGGTCATGCCGCGGTCCTTGAACGAGCCGGTGGGATTCAGACCCTCGAACTTCACGTGGACCTGCGCGCCCACCAAGTCGCTCAGGTGCTTCGCGGGGATGAGCGGGGTGCCGCCCTCCCCGAGCGTGATGACGGGCGCGCCCGCCAGCATCGGCAACCGGTCGGCGTACTCCCGGATGACGCCTTTCCACAGGTGTGCCATGTGGGTCAGGCTCCTTCGACTCGCAGGACCGAGGCCACGGCCGTGACGTCGTCGTGCACCCGCAACAGGTCGACCGTGCGCGCGAGGGCGGCGTCGGTGGCCTCGTGGGTGACCAAGTGCAAGGTGGCGCGACCGGTGTCCGACCGTGCCACGCCCTGGCGCATGCTCTCGATCGAAACGCCCTCTGCGCCGAAGACATTCGCCACCTGCGCCAGCACTCCGGGCCGGTCGTCGACCTCCAGGCGGATGAAATAGCGAGTCAGCGCGGAGCCGATGCTCTGGACGGGCAGGCCGGCGTACGCCGACTCCCCCGGTCCGCGTCCGCCGCTCACCCGGTGCCGGGCGGCCTGCACGACGTCGCCGAGCACCGCGGATGCCGTGGGGTCCCCACCCGCGCCGGGCCCGTAGAACATCAGCTCACCGGCCAGCTCCGTCTGTACGAAGACGGCGTTGTAGGCGTCTCGCACCGAGGCGAGGGGATGCGAACGAGGCACGAGTGCCGGATGCACCCGCACGTTCAGCGCTGCGTCGCCGCCGTCGTCGGCCACCCGCTCGCAGATCGCGAGCAGCTTGATCACATGCCCCGTCATCCGCGCGGCGCGGATGTCCTCGGAGGTGATCGCCATGATGCCCTCGCAGTGCACCTCGCGGCTGGACACCCGGGTGTGGAAGGCGAGGGAGGCCAGGATCGCGGCCTTGGCGCGCGCGTCGTACCCCTCGACGTCGACCGTGGGGTCGGACTCGGCGTACCCCAGCTCCTGCGCCTCCCGCAGCACGTCGGCGAGTTCGGCGCCGGTGCGGTCCATCTTGTCGAGGATGAAGTTGGTGGTGCCGTTGACGATGCCGGTCACCCGGTGCACCGAGTCGCCCGCCAGGGAGACGTGCAGCGGGCGCAGCAGCGGGATCGCACCGGCCACCGCGGCCTCGTAGTAGAAGTCGACACCGGAGCGCTCGGCGGCCTCGTAGAGCTCCGGACCGTTCTCGCCGAGCAGGAGCTTGTTGGCGGTGATGACACCGGCGCCGGACGACATCGCATGCAGCAGCAGCTCGCGGGCCGGCTCCAACCCGCCCATCAGCTCGATCACGAGGTCGGCACGTGCGACCAATCCCATTGCGTCGGTGGTGAACTGGTCTTGCGACAAGCCGGACTCGGGTCGCGGTTTCTCGACGTCACGCACCGCCGCTCCGATGATCTGCAGCGGCGCCCCGATCCGCGCCTCGAACTCACCGGCCCGCTCCTGCAGCCGTCGCGCGACCGCCGAGCCCACCACTCCGCAGCCCAGCAGGGCCACCCGCACGGGTTCGCTCACGTCACTCCCCTTCCAGCGCCAACAGGTCGTCCATGGTCTCGCGCCGCAGCCACACGGCGACCTCGCCGTCGCGCAGGGCGAGCACGGGCGGACGCGGCACGTGGTTGTACTGGCTGGCGAGCGACCGGCAGTAGGCCCCGGTCGCCGGCACCGCCAGGAGGTCGCCGGCGCGTACGTCGTCCGGCAACGCCACGTCACGGACCACGATGTCGCCGCTCTCGCAGTGCTTGCCCACGACCCGGGTCTGCGTCGTGGTGGCACTGCCCGGCCGCCCGGCGAGCACGCAGGTGTAGTCGGCGTCGTAGAGCACCGGACGGGGGTTGTCGCTCATCCCGCCATCGACGGCGACGTAGGTGCGCACCAGGTCGTCGCTGACGCGGACCGGTTTGACGGTGCCGACCTCGTAGAGAGTGACGCCCGCCGGTCCGACGATCGCCCGCCCGGGCTCCACCGAGACACGCGGCAGCGGCATGCCGGCCTGCGCGCACGCGTCCCGCACGATGGCCGCGAGCTCCCCGGCCATCTCACGGGCGCTGAGCGGCTCGTCCGTCGGCAGGTAGGCGATCCCGAACCCTCCCCCGAGGTCGAGCTCCGGCAGCTGCACTCCATGGTCGGAGGCCACCTCCAGTTGCAGCGCGATCAACCGTCGGGCGGCTTCGCGGAACCCGTCGGACTCGAAGATCTGGCTGCCGATGTGAGAGTGGAAACCGAGCAGCTGCAACGCATCCGGCGCGGCGAGGACGCGGCGTACGGCCTCGCCCACCTGCCCGTCGAGGCTGAATCCGAACTTCTGGTCCTCGTGGGCGGTGGCGATGAACTCGTGGGTGTGGGCCTCGACCCCGGTCTTGGTGCGCAGCATCACCTGCGCCACCACGGACCTCTCGCGCGCGGCGGCGGCCACGCGATCGATCTCCTCGAACGAGTCGACGATGATCCGCCCGACCCCCGCATCGAGTGCCTGCGCGATCTCCGCGGGTGACTTGTTGTTGCCGTGCAGCGCGATCCGCTCCCCCGGAACGCCGGCGCGTTGCGCCACGGTGAGCTCGCCGCCAGAGCAGACGTCGAGACGCAGGCCCTCCTCCTGCAGCAGGCGAGCCATCGCGGTGCACAGGAACGCCTTGCCCGCGTAGTAGACGTCCGCACGGGTGCCGATGGCCTCGAAGGCGTCGGTGAATGCCTCGCGGAACTGCCTCGCACGACGCCGGATGTCGGCCTCGTCGAGCAGGTACGCCGGTGTCCCCCACTCGCGGGCGATATCGCGCAGATCGTGACCGGCGATGCGGACGGCGCCGTCGTCGGTGAGGCCGGCGCCGGACGGGAAGACCCGCTCCAGCACCGCCTCGCGGGAGTCGTGCGCGCTGATGTCAGACATGGCGGGGTAAAGGTACCGACCTCGCGGCCCACGGGCAGCGGGCGACCGCTGGGAGAGACGCGCCCGCGGGGCGCGCCACGGTCGGCGGACGCCGTTCGTGACCGTTCCTGTCGAAGTCCTGTCGGAGCCCCGGCGCCCGGTGTGGATTGCAGGTGGGTCGGCCCTGACTGGTACGGTGACGCCGCGCTGTGAAAGCGCTGCCCGCCCCCGTAGCTCAGGGGATAGAGCGTCGCCCTCCGGAGGCGAAAGCGCAGGTTCGAATCCTGCCGGGGGCACCCAGCAAGGCCACGAGACCGCAGGGCGACCTGCGGTCTCGCCCTTTTTTCGGCCCACGTGTGCGTTCTGCGTCCGTGGACAGTGCTGCAGCCCTGGCCGACGACGCAAACCGTCGGCACCGCTCGGTTGGTAGCGTCGATGGCAGCGGCGGGGGCTGGCGCGGAGCGCAACGAAGCGAGGGACCACCGGTGATGACCACCAGTAGGCGAACGCTGCTCGGAGCAGGCGTCGGCGCGGCGGTCGCGGGGGCGAGTGTCGTGCGGGGAGGGGGCGCGTCCGCTGCGACCGTTCCGAGCCGGCCCTACCCCTCGTGGTCGGCGATCGGCCCCTCCAGTGGCTTCCATGACGTCAGGGCCCTGCAGTACCTGCTCTACGCGGGCGGCTTCAAGGTGACGGCGTGGGAATCGACCTACGGGCCGGCGACCCGTGCCGCGACCGCCGCCTTCCAGCGCAGCGTCGGGCTGAGCGCCACGGGCCTCGCCGGCACGGGCACCGTGCAGTCGTTGTGCAGCCGTTCGGTGCGCTACGGCGTCAGCGATATCCGCACGTACGCCGTGCAGACACTGCTCGACAAGCACGGCTACGGCATGACCCTGCGCACCCCCTACGACGACACCCAGACCGACCGGAACGTGCGCGGTTTCCTGATCGGCCACGGGATGAACCGCGCCGCGTACGTCGATCGGGACGGGTGGAAGTCGCTTTTCGGACCGGTCACGTCCGGCCCCCTGATGGCGATGATGCAGCGGGACACCGGGGCTGCCCAGTGGGCCAACTGCGGCCCGGTCGCGATGGTCACGCTGCTGCTCACACTGGGAAGGACACCGCACAGCTGGGACGGGATCACCGCCGACCGGGCCGCCGCCGTGCGGTACATGCGCTACACCACGATGCGCGTGCCCGACACGACGGTGCGGAACGCCAGAGGCACCGAGTTTCCCGACCTGGCAACGGCATTCGCGGCGTACGGACTATCGGCATGGCACGGCGGCATCGACGACACGCTCGCGTACGCGCGTGCCGGCCGACCCTCGATCTGCGGGGGTGACGCGTACCGGATGCCGTACAAGAAGTCGGTCACGCACCCGGCATCGCACTGGGTGACCGTGCTCGGCTGGACCGGCGCCCACTACCTGGTGGCGGACCCGTTGAGCGACCCGACCACGGACTACGTCCACGCGCTCACCGAGAGCCAACTGCGCTACTACGCGGCGGCGAACCCCGGCCACCCCGCCTCGACGATCTCCCGGAACAGCGTCCTGCCCCGCTAGCGGCACCCCCGGGCGTCAGGCGCGGACCAGCAGGCCGTCGAAGACCAGGGCGCCGATCGCATCCGGCAGCGTCTGGGTGTGCTGGCGACTCGCCGGACGGGTCCATTCCACCAGGGAGTTGACGAGCCCGAAGATCAACCGTGCCGTGACGGTCGGGTCCAGGTCTGCTCGCAGATCACCCTCCCGGACCGCGTCGCGCACCAGCGAGGCGGCGTACCGGTCCAATGCGCGGCGGCGTTGCAGCGCGGCGAGTTCCACCGGGCTGTTGCCCCGCACCCGGAGCAGCAGCGTCACGTACGGCTGATGGTCCAGCAGGAGGACCACACTCGCGTGGACCAGGTGCTCCAACCGGCGTACGGCGCTGACCTCCAGTTCGCGAGCGCCCTGGGTCACTGCCTCGAGGCCGTCGAGGGCCCGGTCGAGGGCCAGCCGCAGCAGCACCTCCTTGCTCGCGACGTGGTGGTAGATCGCCGACTTCGCGATCCCGAGACGCTCGGACAGATCACCCATGCTCGTCGCGTCGTAGCCGCGCTCGTTGAAGACCTCCACCGCGACCGCGAGCAGGGAGTCCAGGTCGTACCCGGGCCGGCCGCGTCGCGCGGTCCGGGGCAGGGGCGGGGGCCCGGGTGCCTCACCGGACGTCATTCGCCGCGCCCCGGGGTCGCCATCCGGTGGCTGCGGCCGCGGAACTCCGCGACCACGCGGTCGCCGCAGCGCACCGTCACGTCGTAGACGCCCTGGCGGCCGAAGCCGACGCGCTGCACCGCCTCGGCGAGCAACACCTCGCCCACGCGCGCCGGCGAGACGAAGACGATGTCGCCGGAGCTGGCGACGGTGACCGGCCCGGCAGCGTTGCAGGCGCAGGCGAACGCCGTGTCGGCGAGGCTGAAGATCATCCCGCCGTGCGCCATCCCGTGTCCGTTGACCATGTCGGGACGCACGGTCATCCGGGTGCTGGCGCGCTCGTCGGCGCAGTCCACCAGTTCGATCCCCAGTGACTGCGAGGCCCGATCGGCCGCCATCATGGCGTGCACGGCTTGCAGATCCGCCATCTCGCCTCCTCGCCTTTACCGACCGAACGATCGGTCACTCTCGGCAACCGAACCTAGCCCGTCGTTCCAGCGGATACCGTCGGGCCGTGACATCCGGACGCCACTCCACCCCCGCGCGACGCACGGTGGTGGGAGCGTCGGCGCGGTGGCTGCCGGTCGTGGTCTGCCTGCTCGCCTCGTACGCCGCGGCGCACACGCATGTGCCCCTGGCCGAGAGCTCGATCTACCTGGTCGCCACGATCTGGTCGGTCCTGCTGCCCGGCGTGCTGGTGCTGCGCTTGTGCCGGGGTCAGGCGGCGTCATTGCTCGAAGAGCTCGCCATCGGCTTCGTGGTGGGCATCATGGTCCAACTGCTCGCCTGGGCCGCCTTCGTCTCCCTCGGTGCCGGTCAGTTGCTCGTGCTCTACCCACTGCCGGTGGTGGCCGCGGCCGCCCTCATCCCCCAGTGGCGGGCGCGGTTGCGCAGCACGCCGTACGCCCGACGGGAGCCGTGGTGGGGGGTCTGGTCGCTCACGGCCGCGTACGTCGTGTCGGTCGGGCTCCTCGCGACCCGCACCTTCGCGACCAATCCGCTGCCGCCATCGCGAGTGCGCTGGTACCCGGACCTCTACTGGCACGTCGCGGTCGCCGCGTCGGCGCGCACCTCCGTGCCGCCCCTCGTGCCCCAGGTGTCCGGTCAGACCCTCGTGTACCACTGGTTCTCGCACGCGCACATGGCCGCCGACTCCCTCGTGTCGCACGTCGACGTGCTCGTCGTCGCCAGCCGTCTCTGGTATCTCCCGGTGTACGCCGCCATCGTCGCGCTCACCTACCTGCTCGCCACCCGGCTGGCACGAACCCCCAAGGCCGGGGTGGTGGCGCTGGTGCTGCTCCTGACCGACGCCGGGATCAACCCGGTGCGCTGGGTGAGCGCGCAGGGGACCGATGCCCTCGTCCCCCTGTCCCCATCGGAGATCCTGGGGGTGCCGGTGCTGCTGGTGACCACGTGGTGGCTCATCGAGATCGTGCGCGGGGCACGGCCGACCCGCGCCGGCTGGGTGCTGCTCGGGCTGATGATGCTCACCTGTGCCGGGTCCAAGTCCTCCAACCTGCCGGTCATCGCGTGCGGGCTGCTGCTGGTCGGCGCGGTGCAGCTCCTCCGCCGACGGCGTCGGTCGGGGGCGCAAGGAGAGCCTGGGGGGCCAGGCGAGCCCGCCGGCCCGGGAGGCCGGGAGGGCCCCGCGCGTGCCACCTGGATCGCTCTCGGCGTCTGCGTGGTCGTCCTGGGCCTGACCGCACCGTTCCTCGCGGGTGGCAGCAACGTCTCGACCCTCAAGTCCTTGGCCCTGTCACGCAACCGGGTGGCCGCCCTCTTCGATCCGGGAAGCCACCCCGGCGGCCCGCTCTTCTACGGGCTGCTGATCGTCCTCAGCGTCCTCACGCTGCTGCAGTTCGCCGCCCTGCTGCTCGCACTGCCGCTCCGCGCCGACCCCGCCGTCGTCCTGCTCGCCGGCATGCTCGTGGCCGGGTTCGTGGCGACCCAGCTCGTCTTCCATCCCAGCGATTCGGAGGTCTACTTCCTGCGCGGCGTGGCGCCGATCTCCGAGGTGCTCATCGCGTGGGGTCTCGCTGTGGTGGTGCACCGCACCCGACCGCCCCTGTGGATGCTCGCTGCGAGCGCGCTCACAGGCGGCGCGGTGATCGGCCTCGTACGCCGACTGAGCGGAACCCGAGCCCCTGGACCGCACGCCGCGCTCACCACGGTGACGGTCGTCGCAGGGATCTGCGTGGTGCTCGTCGTGGCGGGGCTCATGGCCTGGCGCCGCTACGGCACCCGGGTGCGCGGCGTGCTCGCCGGCCTGCTGATCGGTGCGGCCGTGATCCCTGCCGCCGTCCCCTTCGCCCAGACCGGCCTCAGCCACTCCACTGTCGACCAGCCGTCCAACCTGCTCACCAGGGGCGACATCGCGGGCACGACCTGGCTGCGCGCCCACACCCCCGAGACCACGCTGATCGCGACCAATGTGCACTGCCGCAAAGGGCCGACGTTCCCGCTGTGCGACGCGCGAGCCCTGTGGGTGACCGGACTGAGCGGGCGTCGGGCGTACGTCGAGTCGTGGGGTTACACCGATCAGGCGTACGCGACGGCGAAGCACCCGCGACCTGGTGAGAAGGGCGTCTTCTACTGGAGCGCCTCGTTCTATGACAAGCCGCGGCTGAAGCTCAACGACGCCGCGTTCAACGCGCCCACGGCGGAGGACCTGCGCGTGCTCTACGACCGCGGGGTGCGTTACCTCTTCGGCAGCAGCCGAGCGAGTGAGGTGTCACCGGAACTGGCGAACCTGGCCCAGCGGGTCTTCCACTCCGGTGACGTGACGATCTACCGCCTCCACCGGCCCTGAGGTGGACCGGAGCACCGCCGGAGGTGGCGCAGGTCACGTACTCGGGGTAAATTACTGAACGACTGGTCGGTAATTCCGACGGCGTCTCGACACCAGGGAGTACGGCGTGACGACGACTCTTCCCGCCCCGCACGTTGACGATCTGCAACAGCACTTCGACACGACCATCTCCGACGACCGGCGGATCGAACCGCGCGACTGGATGCCGGACGCCTATCGCAAGACGATGATCCGGCAGATCGCCCAGCACGCCCACTCGGAGATCATCGGCATGCAGCCGGAGGGCAACTGGATCACCCGTGCGCCCTCGCTGCGCCGCAAGGCGGTCCTCCTGGCCAAGGTGCAGGACGAGGCCGGGCACGGGATGTACCTCTACAGCGCCGCCGAGACCCTCGGCGCCGATCGCGCCGACATGACCGGCAAGCTCGTCACCGGACGGCAGAAGTACTCCTCGATCTTCAACTATCCGACCCTCAGCTACGCCGACGTCGGGGTGATCGGCTGGCTCGTCGACGGGGCGGCCATCTGCAACCAGGTGCCGCTGTGCCGGGCCTCGTACGGGCCGTACGCGCGAGCGATGGTGCGCATCTGCAAGGAGGAGTCCTTCCATCAACGGCAGGGCTACGAACTGCTGCTCACGATGATGCGCGGTTCGGCAAAGCAGCGCGCGATGGTGCAGGAGGCGACCAACCGCTTCTGGTGGCCGTCGCTGATGATGTTCGGGCCGCCCGACCATCGCTCCCCCAACACCGAGCAGTCGATGCGGTGGGGCATCAAGCGGCACACCAACGACGAGCTGCGTCAGCGGTTCGTGGATATGACGGTGCCCCAGGCCGCCAAGCTCGGCGTCACCCTGCCCGACCCCGACCTGCGGTGGAACGAGGAGCGGGGGCGGCACGACTTCGGCGAGATCGACTGGTCGGAGTTCGACGCCGTGCTGAAGGGCGACGGCCCCTGCAACACCCAGCGCGTGCAGCACCGCCGCACCGCGCACGAGGACGGTGCGTGGGTGCGTGAGGCCGCGACCGCGTACGCCGCCAAGACCGCAGCACGACAGGGTGCGAAGAAGGTTGTCTCGTGAGTGAATTCACCGCCGAGGGCGGCCACGGGGCCGTGCCCACCGAGGGCGTCCCGGTCGAGCCGACACCCGGTGCCGTGCGCTCGGACTGGCCGCTCTACGAGGTCTTCCTGCGCGGCAAGCGCGGGCTGAACCACGTCCACGTCGGATCGCTGCATGCCGCGGACGCCGACATGGCGTTGCACCACGCCCGGGACCTCTACACCCGCCGCAACGAGGGCGTCAGCATCTGGGTCGTGGCCTCCGCCGACATCACGGCGTCCAGCCCGGCCGAGAAGGACCCGTTCTTCGCGCCCTCCGGCGACAAGGTCTACCGCCACCCGACCTTCTACGACATCCCGGCCGACGTGCCGCACATGTGACGAGGCTGCGATGACCGATCACCTCTATGACGCGCTCGCCGACGTCCACACCGGCGACGAACGCTGGGCGTTCGGCACCGGGTTCACGGACGCTCTCGAGGGCATCGACACCACCGTGCCCCCCGAGCTGGACGCCGACGCGCTCGCGGCGTACTGCCTGATGCTCGGCGACGACGCCCTCGTGATGTCGCACCGGCTGCAGCAGTGGGTCACCCGGCTGCCCGAGCTGGAGGAGGAGACCGCCGTCGCCAACGTCGCTCTCGACCTGCTCGGTCAGGCGCGGATGCTGCTGGCCCGGGCGGGCACGATCCTCGGCCGCAGCGAGGACGAGCTCGCCTACTTCCGTGATGCGCAGGACTTCCGCAATGTGCGGCTCGTCGAGCCCGTCGACGACGACTTCGCCCAGCTCGTGGTGCGCCTGATGGTCTTCAGCACCTGGCGTCTCGCGCTGTTCGAGCAGGTGCAGTTGGTCGCCGACCCGGTGCTCGCCGCCATCGCCGCCAAGGGGGTCAAGGAATTGCGCTACCACCGCGACTACGCCGCGGGCTGGGTCGTGCGGCTGGGCGACGGCACTCCCCTGTCACACGACAGGGCGGCGGCGGCGCTCGATCGTGTCTGGCCGGTGGTGCCCGAGCTGTGGCGGCACTGCGCCGCGCAGTCGGCGTTGGGCGTTGAACCGCCAGAGGCGCAGGTGCTCGACGTGCTCGCGGGTGTCTTCGAGACCGCCACGCTGCGCATCCCCGAGGACGCCCACACCGTCGGTGCCGTCGACGGTCGCACCGGCCGGGACGGCATCCACACCGAGGCGCTCGGATATCTCCTCGCCGAGCTGCAGAGCGTCGCCCGGGCCGACCCGGAGGCGACATGGTGACCGCGGCCGCCAGCTCGGCCACGACACACGGTGCGGCGTGGGCGGCGGCCGCGCAGACTCCCGACCCCGAGCTGCCGATGCTGACCCTGGCCGACCTGGGGATCCTGCGCGACGTCCAGGAACTCGAGGACCGCGTCGTCGCCACCATCACACCGACCTACTCGGGGTGCCCGGCGATGCGCGAGATCGGGCTCGACGTACGCCGTCGACTCGAGGCTGCGGGATACGAGAACGTCCAGGTGGCAACGCAACTCGCGCCGGCTTGGACCAGCGACTGGATCACCGAGGAGGGCCGTGGCAAGCTGCGCGCCGCAGGGATCGCACCCCCCGGAGCCGCATGGACCGGCACCGGTCCGGTGCCGGTGACGCTCGGACTTCCCACCAGCGCGCCGTGCCCGCACTGCGGATCTGCGAGCACCTCCCACACCGCCGCATTCGGTGCGACAGCGTGTCGCTCGCTGCATCGTTGTCACACGTGCGGCGAGCCCTTTGAAGCAGTGAAGGCGATATGAGGACCGACTTCCACGCGCTCACCGTGCAGCACGTCGAGCAGCTCACCGACGACTCGACAGCGCTCACCTTCGCGGTGCCGCCCGCGCTCGCCGACGACTTCCGCTTCGCGCCCGGGCAGAGCCTGACCGTGCGCCGCGGTGAGGAGAGGCGCTCCTACTCCATCTGCGCCGCGAGCGGTGAGGCGCCGCGGATCGGAGTGCGTGAGGTCGCAGGCGGGGCGGTCAGCAGTTGGCTCGTGCACGACGTACGCGCCGGTGACAGTCTCGAAGTACAAACGCCCACAGGCCGATTCGTGCCCGATCTCACGACACCAGCTCGTCACGTGCTGATCGCCGCCGGCTCGGGCATCACCCCGATGATGTCGATCGCGCGGTCAGTGCTGGAGGCCGACGACGCCTCGACCGTGACCCTGCTCTACGGCAACCGGCAGACCGACTCGGTGATGTTCGCCGACGAGATCGCCGACTGCAAGGACGCCCACCCCACCCGGATGCAGATCGTCCACGTGCTCTCGCGCGAGCCGCAGGAGGTCGAGCTCTTCGGCGGTCGGATCGACGTGGAGCGACTCACGGCCGTCCTCGCCGGCACCGTCGACGTCCCGTCGGTGGACCACTGGTGGCTGTGCGGACCGCTGGGGATGGTCGAGGCGGCGTACGACGTCCTCACCGGTCGTGACGTACCGCGCGAACGCATCCACCGCGAGCTCTTCTGGGTCGGCGACGTGCCGCCGGTCGAGGCCACCCACACGGACGCCGCGCCGGTCGACGGCGCACAGGCGACGATCGTGTTGGAGGGCCGCAGCAGTCTGGTGACCGTGCCGACCGACACGCCGGTGCTGGACGCCGGACAGAAGGTGCGTCCCGACCTGCCGTTCGCCTGCAAGGGCGGCGTGTGCGGCACCTGCCGTGCCAAGGTCACTGACGGGTCGGTGCGGATGCTGCGCAACTACGCCCTCGAACCTGAGGAGGTCGATGCCGGATATGTGTTGACCTGTCAGGCGATTCCGACCAGCGACCGGTTGACGGTCGACTACGACGGCTGAGGAGTCGCGATGGATCGCACGCCCGCGCGGGACACGCTCGACCCCATCGAACGCGTCGGCGTCGATGAGTTGCGGGCACTGCAACTGACCCGGCTGCAGTGGTCGGTGCGGCACGCGTACGACAACGTCCCGCACTACCGCGCAGCGTTCGAGGCCGTCCGCGCCCACCCGGACGACGTACGCGATCTGTCCGACCTCGCGCGGCTCCCCTTCACCACCAAGGCCGACCTGCGCGACAACTACCCGTTCGGGATGTTCGCCGTGCCACGCGAGCAGGTGTCACGGGTGCACGCATCCTCGGGGACGACGGGTCGGCCCACCGTTGTCGGGTACACCGCAGAGGACATCACCACCTGGTCGAGCCTCATGGCGCGATCCATCCGCGCGGGCGGCGGCCGGGCCGGCGACATCATCCACGTCGCCTACGGGTACGGCCTGTTCACCGGCGGGCTCGGCGCCCACTACGGCGCGGAGGCCCTGGGCGCGACCGTCGTACCGGTGTCCGGGGGCATGACCCAGCGGCAGGTGACGCTGATCCGAGACTTCCGACCCGACGTGATCATGGTGACGCCGAGCTACATGCTGGTCATCGCCGACGAGATGGAGCGCCAGGGCATCGACCCGCGCGAATCCTCACTGCAGGTGGGCATCTTCGGTGCCGAGCCCTGGACCCAGCAGATGCGCGAGGAGCTCGAACGGCGGGTCGGGATCGACGCGGTCGACATCTACGGCCTGTCGGAGCTGATGGGCCCGGGCGTGGCGATGGAGTGCGTGGAGACCAAGGACGGGCTGCATCTCTGGGAGGACCATTTCTACCCCGAGATCGTCGATCCGATCACCGACGAGGTGCTGCCGGACGGGCAGGTCGGTGAGCTGGTCATCACGTCGCTCACCAAGCAGGCGATGCCGATCATGCGCTACCGCACCCGTGACCTGACCCGACTGCTGCCCGGGACGGCCCGGCCGATGCGGCGTATCGAGAAGATCACCGGCCGGTCCGACGACCTGATGATCGTGCGCGGGGTGAACCTCTTCCCGACGCAGATCGAGGAACTGGTGCTCGCGACGCCGTCGCTCAGCCCGCACTTCCAGTGCGTCCTCACTCGCCCCGAGCGGATGGACGAACTCGTCGTACGCGTGGAGCGGCTGGCCGACGCCCCCGCCGATCGCGCGTCCCGCGCCGGTGCGGACCTCCGTTCGGCCATCAAGGAACGGATCGGGGTCAGCGTGCGCGTCGAGGTGGTCGACCCCGACACCATCGAACGGTCGGTGGGCAAGATGCGCCGTATCGTCGACTCCCGCTAGGGCCTCCCACACCACCGAGTGGCATACATATGTGTCGAGTGGCATACACGTAGGTACGCCACTCGATAGATATGTATGCCACTCGGCGGGCAGGAGTGCGTCAGCGGCGGGCGACCGGGCGGCGCTGGGTCGCGTCGTCGACCTCGCCCACCAGCTCCTCCAGCACGTCCTCCAGGAACACCACCCCGGTCGCGGTGCCGAGGTCGTCGACCACTCGCGCCACGTGGCTGCCGCTGCGCTGCATCGTGAGCAGGACGTCCTCGACCTCGTCCTGGCGGCGCACCGTCGCGAGGCGGCGGATCCGCTTGGGCGGCACCGGTTCGTCGTACGCCTCGTCGCGCGCGTAGAGCACGTCCTTCAGGTGCAGGTACCCCGCGATCACGCCTGAGCGGTCGAGCACGGGATAGCGGGAGTAGCCGCGCGTGGCGACCAGCCGCTCCAACTGCGCGGGCGTGATGCCGACCGGGACCGTCTCCAGCTCGTCGAGGGGTACGGCGACGTCGGCCGCCACCCGGTCGCTGAACTCCAGTGCACCCTGCACCCGCCGCTGCTGCTGCGCCGCCAGCAGCCCCTCCCGGTGCGACTCCTGGACGATCAACTGCACCTCCTCGGCCGAGAACGTCGAGGGCATCTCGTCCTTCGGCTCGATGCCGAAGCGCCGCACGATGAACTTCGACACCGATTCGACGGCGCGGATCACCGGGCGCAGCACCTGGGTCACGGCCAGCAGAGCGGGCGCGAGCAACAGCGCCGCACGATCCGGCCCCGCGATGGCCAGGTTCTTCGGCACCATCTCGCCGAGCACGACGTGCAGATAGGCCACGATCAGCAGCGCGAGGACCAGCGCGACGATCTCGGACCCCGCTTCCGGGACGCCCACCGACTCCAACGGCCCGGCGATCAGATGGTGCACCGCGCCCTCGGCGACCGCACCCAGCAGCACTGAGCACACGGTGATGCCGAGCTGCGCGCAGGCCAGAAGGGACGAGACCTGCTCCAGTGCCTGCAGGCTCGCGCGCGCCCGCTTGGAGCCTGCGGCGGCCATCGGCTCCAGCTGCGAGCGCCGCGCCGCCATCACCGAGAACTCGGCGCCCACGAAGAAGGCGTTGCCGAGCAGGAAGATCAAGGACAGCCATAGGTTCACGGTGCGACCTCCCTGCTCGACGCCGTCGAGTCCTCGGACAGCAAGGGCGAGAGCCGCAGACGGTCCACCCGCCGCCCGTCCATCGACACCACCCGCACCACCCAGCCGGGAAGTTGCACCTCGTCGCCGACGACCGGCACGCGGCCGACCCGGGCCATCACGAAGCCGCCCATCGTCTCGTACGACGGCCCGTCGGGGACGTCGGCGCCGATCCGCTCGTGCACCTCGTCGGGGCGCCACAACCCGGGGACCGTCCACGACCCGTCCGGGAGCAGCCTGCTCGGGTCGCTGACCCGGTCGTGCTCGTCGCTGACCTCGCCGACGATCTCCTCGATGACGTCCTCGAGGGTCACGACACCGCTGGTGCCGCCGTACTCGTCGACCACGATCGCCAGCTGGAAACCGCTCGCGCGCAGCAACAGCAGCAAGGGGTCCAGCGTGATCGTCTCGGGCACGAGCACGGGCTCGATCATCAACGCGGTGACCGGTACGTCGTCGCGGCGTTCGGGCGGCACGGCGATGGCCTTCTTCACGTGCACGACGCCGTCGACGTCGTCCCAGTCGTGCCCCAGGACGGGGAATCTGGAGTGTCCGGTCGTCCGTGCCATCTCCACCACGTCGGCCGCGGACGCCGTCCGCGACACGGACGCGCAGCGCACCCGGGGGCTCATCACGTCGGCGGCCACCCGCTCGCCGAAGTCCAGCGACCGGGTGAGCAGGCGGGCCGTGCCCTCCTCCAGCACTCCGGCCTCGGCGGACCGGCGCACCATCGAGGCCAGCTCCTGCGGCGTACGCGCCGCGCTCAGCTCCTCCTGCGGCTGCACACCCACCAGACGCAACAAGGCGTTGGCCGAGCCGTTGAGCAGGACGATCAGGGGGCGTACGACGAGGGCGAAGGCCCGCACCGGGCGGGCCACCACCTTGGCCACCCGCAGCGGATCGGAGAAGCCGAGGAACTGGGGCACTAGCTCTCCGACGATCATCGAGAAGAGGGTGGCGATGATCAGCGCGACGATCGCGGACACCGCCCCCGCGCCGCTGCCGTCCACCCCGAGCCCGCGAAGCGGCGTCCGCAGCAACGCCCCCAGCGACGGCTCCACGATGAAGCCCAGCACCAGGGTGGTGATGGTGATGCCCACCTGCGCGGCCGACAGCTGGGTCGACAGGTGCCGCAGCGACGCGAGCACCACTCCCGCCCGGGAGTCACCCTCGTCGACGGCCCGCTGCACGGTCGGACGGTCGAGGGCCACCAGGGAGAATTCGGCAGCGACGAAGAGCGCGGTGCCGAGGGTCAGCACCACGCCGGCGAACACCAGGAGCCACTGAGTCATCGGGACCATCTTCCACGACGAACGCCGTCCGGCGCGCCGTTGACCACTCCTGCACCCGCCGCTCGGCGGGATGCTCGATGATGGCGGCAGGTCTGCGCCGCGAGGAATCGCGCGCGGATGGACGCCTGCACCCAACGCAACATCGTCGGGCAGCGGCGCCGGATCGGGAACGATGTCACGTAGCGACGAAGGGGAGAGGGACCGTGTCAGCCAGTTCCGTACGACCGTCTGCCGCGGGGAGCGATCCCGGCGCGCCGGTGCAGATCAGCAACCTCACCAAGTCCTTCGGCAACTTCAAGGCCGTCGATGACCTGAGCTTCTCGGTCGAGCCGGGCCGGATCACCGGTTTCCTCGGGCCCAACGGCGCGGGCAAGACCACGACTCTGCGGATGGCGCTGGGGCTCATCAATCCGACCTCCGGCACCGCGACGATCGGCGGTCGCAAGTACGCCGACCTGCCGCACCCCCTGCACACCGTGGGCGCCGCGCTCGAGGCCACCAACTTCCACCCCGGCCGCAGCGGGCGGGACCACCTGCGGGTGATCGCCGCCGCCGGCGGATTCAGCGACAAGCGCGTCGACGAGATGCTGGAGCTGGTGGGCATCCCGGCCGCCGCGAAGAAGCGGGCCGGCGGGTACTCGATGGGCATGCGGCAGCGCCTCGGGCTCGCCGCGGCGCTGCTCGGCGATCCGCAGGTGCTGATCCTCGACGAGCCCGCCAACGGCCTGGACCCCGAGGGCATCCGGTGGTTGCGCGGCTTCCTGCGCCACCTGGCGGGCCAGGGCAAGACGGTGCTCATCTCCAGCCACATGCTGAGCGAGGTCGAGCAGACGGTCGACGACGTCGTGATCATCGCCAACGGCCAGTTCGTGCGGCAGGGCACCATCGGCGAGCTGCGCGGTCAGGCCCGGGTCGTCGTACGGACACCGAGCGGCGACCGCCTCACCGAGGCGCTGCGCCGGGCCGGGCTGCAGGTCGAGGCGCTGCCCGAGGGCCGGTACGCCGTGTCGACCGACGACCTGATCCAGGTGGGCGACGCGGCGTTCTCCGCCGGGGTGCCCGTCCACGAGCTACGCGCCGAGCGCGCCGACCTGGAGGACCTGTTCTTCCAACTGACTGAGAACACCAATCGCAACCTGGGCGCAGGCCCGGGTGGTACGCCGGCACCCGCCGGGCCGCAGGCAACCGAGGGGGGTGCCCGCTGATGGGGGGCGCGATCAAGGCAGAGATCCGCAAGATCTTCACGACGCGCCTGTGGTGGGGGTTGCTGATCGGCGACGTCCTCCTGGGCGCGCTCATCTCCTTCGCGTGGGCGTTCCAGATCGGCACCGACAGCGCGAAGCAGAGCTCCGATCCGCAGCAGCATCTCTTCGCCACGGCGAACTCGGCCTCGATCTCCTCGGTCTACTCGGCCGGCTTCGTCACGACGATCGCCCAGCTCTTCCCGCTCGCGCTCGGGGTCATCCTGATCACCTCGGAGTTCCGCCACAAGACGTGGACCTCGACGGTGCTCGCGCAGCCGAAGCGTTGGCCGATCACGGTCTCGAAGATCGTCTCGATCATCGTGGTCGGCATCGTCTACGGCGTCGTCTACGACATCGCCTCGGTCATCGGCGGCGCCATCACGCTCAAGAGCTTCCGCAACTCGGGGCTCCTCCTCGGGAACTCCGACGTGCAGCAGACGCTCGCGCTGATGCTGCTGATCTTCGTGGTCTGGACGCTGCTTGGCTTCGGTTTCGGCATGCTGATCCGCAATCAGATCGCCGCGGTCTTCATCGCCATCGGCCTGGCGTTCATCGGCAACATCCTCTTCAACGTGCTCTTCACCACCCTCTTGCATTGGAAGTGGGCGCCGAAGTACCTGCCCGGCGACCTCACCAGCTCGATCCTGAATCCGAACTTCCCCGGCGGCACCGACACCTTCAGCTGGTGGGCGGGCGCGCTCGTCCTCACGGCGTACGGCCTGGTGCTGGCGGTCGTCGGCAGCGCGATCAACCAGCGCAAGGACGTGCTCTGACCCACCCGCACGGCCCCGCGACACGACGGGGGTGAGCGCCGGCATCGACTTGTAACACAAGGCGTGGACCACGCCGTCGGGTCACCCTCGTCCCGCGTTAGGCTGGAGCCGTTGTCGTTTCCACCCCTGACGGACGCTCACTGCCCGCCGTACTCCCCCGAAAGAGGCGCATTCCGCGTGTCATCCCAGTCTCCCGACCCGCTCGCGACGTTCGGACCGAACGAGTGGCTGGTGGACGATCTGTACCAGCAATATCTGAAGGACAAGAACTCCGTCGACAAGGCGTGGTGGAGCTTCTTCGCCGACTACCGGCCCGAAGGCGGCGGCCCCGCCTCCGGCGGTAAGGGCGAGGGCGCCGCGTCGTCCAACGGCTCCGGCTCCGCGCCGAACGGCGCAGCCAACGGGTCCTCGGCGAACGGCACGTCCAACGGGTCGGCCACGAAGGCAGCCACCCCCCAGTCCCGTACGACGGCCGGCTCCGGCGCCGCGACCGCCGTCGGTGGCCCGGCTGGTGCGGGCAACGGTGGGGACGCCGCCGCGAAGCCCGCCGCCGACGCCGACCAGGCGCCGACGCCCGCCAAGGAGGTCGCGGCCGAGCGGTCCAAGGCGCGCGCGAAGATCCCCTCTCGCGACCCGAAGCCGGACGGTCGCCCCGACGGCGACCACGCCGCGAACGAGCACCAGGCGCACAGCTCGCCGGACCCGAGCTCGGCCGAACTGTCCAACACCCAGCCGATCGCACGCGACACCGTCAACGACACGGTGCCCGAGGCGGCGCCCGCGCAGGACACCCGCATCCCGTTGCGCGGCGTCTCGGCCCGCATCGTCACCAACATGGAGGCGAGCCTGGACGTCCCGACCGCGACCAGCGTCCGGGCCGTCCCCGCCAAGCTCCTCATCGACAACCGCACGGTCATCAACAACCACCTGGCGCGCAGCCGGGGCGGCAAGGTCAGCTTCACCCACCTGCTCGGCTGGGCGATCGTCAAGGCCCTGCACGTCGTCCCGGAGATGAACAACGCGCTCGGTGAGGACGAGAAGGGCAAGCCGGTCCTCGTGCAGCCCGGACACGTCAACTTCGGCCTGGCCATCGACCTGAAGAAGGACGACGGCAGCCGCACCCTCGTGGTGCCGAGCATCAAGGGCGCCGAGGCCATGAGCTTCGCGCAGTTCTGGAGCGCGTACGAGGAGATGGTGCGCAAGGCGCGCACCGGCGCCCTCACCATCGATGACTACGCGGGTACCACCATCAGCCTCACCAACCCCGGTGGTATCGGCACGGTGCACTCGGTGCCGCGCCTGATGAAGGGCGCGGGCGCGATCATCGGCGCAGGGGCGCTGGACTACCCCGCCGAATGGTCCGGTGCGAGCCTGGACACGCTCAACAAGAACGCCGTCAGCAAGATCATGACGCTGACCTCCACCTACGACCACCGGGTCATCCAGGGTGCGGTCTCCGGTGAGTTCCTGCGCGTCGTCAGCGAGCTGCTGCTCGGCGAGAACGACTTCTACGACGAGATCTTCGGCGCGCTGAAGGTGCCGTACGAACCGATCCGCTGGATCCGCGACATCGACACCAGCCACGACGACGACATCAACAAGACCGCCCGCGTACAGGAGCTGATCCACGCCTACCGGGTGCGCGGTCACCTGATGGCCGACACCGACCCGCTGGAGTACAAGCAGCGGCGGCACTCCGACCTCGACGTCACCACCCACGGTCTGACGCTGTGGGACCTGGACCGCACCTTCCCCACCGGTGGGTTCGGTGGCGCGCCGTTCCTCAAGCTGCGCAAGATCCTCGGTGTCCTGCGCGACTCGTACTGCCGCAGCATCGGCATCGAGTACATGCACATCCAGGACCCCGCGCAGCGCAAGTGGATCCAGGACCGGGTCGAGGTCGGCTACCAGAAGGCCACCACCGACGAGCAGCTGCGGATCCTGCGACGTCTCAACGCCGCTGAGGCGTTCGAGACGTTCCTGCAGACCAAGTACGTCGGCCAGAAGCGCTTCAGCCTCGAGGGCGGCGAGTCCGCCATCGCGATGATGGACCGGATCCTGTCGCACGCCGCCGACGACGACCTCGACGAGGTCTGCATCGGCATGCCGCACCGCGGCCGGCTGAACGTGCTGGCCAACATCGCCGGCAAGTCGTACGCGCAGATCTTCGCCGAGTTCGAGGGCACCCAGGACCCCAAATCGGTCCAGGGCTCCGGTGACGTGAAGTACCACCTGGGCACCGAGGGCGAGTTCACCTCCGACACCGGTCGCAAGATCGACGTCTATCTCGCGGCCAACCCCTCCCACCTGGAGGCGGTCGACCCGGTGCTCGAAGGCATCGCCCGCGCCAAGCAGGACCGCGTCAACCTGGCCGGGTCGGCGTACACCGTCCTGCCGATCCTGATGCACGGCGACGCGGCGTTCGCCGGGCAGGGCGTGGTCGCCGAGACCCTCAACCTGTCCCAGCTGCGCGGCTACCGCACCGGCGGCACGATCCACCTGGTCGTCAACAACCAGGTCGGTTTCACCACCGCGCCGAGCAGCTCACGCAGCTCGACGTACAGCACCGACGTGGCCCGGATGGTGCAGGCGCCGATCTTCCACGTCAACGGCGACGACCCCGAGGCATGCGTGCAGGTCGCCGAGCTCGCGTACGACTACCGCCAGGCGTTCCACAAGGACGTCGTCATCGACATGATCTGCTACCGGCGCCGCGGTCACAACGAGGGCGACGACCCCTCGATGACGCAGCCGCTGATGTACCACCTCATCGAGGCCAAGCGCAGCGTCCGCAAGCTCTACACCGAGGCGCTGGTCGGCCGCGGCGACATCACCCTGGAGCACGCCGAGGAGGCGCTGCGCGACTACCAGAAGCAGCTGGAGCGGGCGTTCACTGAGACCAAGGCCGCCAAGCAGGCCGCGTCGCAGAGCGCACCCGAGGCCCCGAGCCGCAGCTCCGCCGGCACCGACGCCGAGGGCCACGGCGGCCTGGAGCGGCCGTCGGCGCAGGAGGAGGACGACACCCGCGAGGACCGCAGCGGCTACGGCACCTCGGTCAGCGAGTCGACCCTGCTGAAGATCGGCGACACCTGGGTCAACCCGCCCGAGGGCTTCACCGTCCACCCGAAGCTGCAGAAGCTCATGCAGCGGCGTGCGGACATGGTGCGCAACGGCGGGATCGACTGGGCCATGGGCGAACTCGCGGCCTTCGGGTCGTTGCTGATGGAGGGTGTGCCGGTCCGGTTGGCCGGTCAGGACACCCGCCGCGGCACGTTCACCCAGCGTCACGCCGTCCTGGTGGACAAGCAGAACGGCAACGAGTGGACCCCGCTGCGCTACCTGTCCGACGACCAGGCGTGGCTGTGGATCTACGACTCGCTGCTGTCGGAGTTCGCGGCGATGGGCTTCGAATACGGCTACTCCGTGGAGCGGCCCGACGCCCTCGTCCTGTGGGAGGCCCAGTTCGGCGACTTCGCCAACGGCGCCCAGACGATCATCGACGAGTTCATCAGCTCCTCGGAGCAGAAGTGGACCCAGCGCAGCTCGGTCGTACTGCTCCTGCCGCACGGGTATGAGGGCCAGGGGCCCGACCACTCCTCGGCGCGGATCGAGCGGTTCCTCACGCTCTTCGCCGAGGACAACATGACGATCGCCTATCCCTCGACGCCGGCGTCGTACTTCCACCTGCTGCGCCGGCAGGCGTTCGCCCGGCCGCGTCGCCCGCTGGTGGTCTTCACGCCCAAGCAGCTGCTGCGCCTGAAGGCGGCCGTCTCCGAGCCGGGCGACCTGACCACCGGCAGCTTCCGTCCGGTGATCCCCGACGCCAAGAAGCTCGACGGCGACAAGGTGACCCGGGTGCTGCTCGCGTCCGCGCGGATCCTCTACGACCTGGAGGCCGAGCGCGAGCGCCGCGGCGACGAGACCACCGCCATCGTCCGAGTCGAGCAGTTGGCGCCGCTCCCGGTCAAGGAGATCGCCGAGGCCGTCGCGGCGTACCCGAACGCCGAGCTGGTCTGGGTGCAGGACGAGCCGAAGAACCAGGGCGCCTGGCCCTTCATGGCGCTCAACCTGCCTGAGGAGCTCGCCGAACTCGGCGAGACCCGCGGTCTGCGGGTGGTCAGTCGGCGCGCGTCCGCGTCCCCGGCGTCCGGTTCCAGCAAGCGGCACCAGGCTCAGCTGGCCGAGCTGCTCTCCGGTTCGTTCGACCGCTGATCGCCTCCGTGACCCTGGCACCCGACGGTCCCACGCCCGAGCTGCCGGACCGATGGTCGGTGCGTCCGCCCACGGAGGCGGACGTCGCGGCCCTCGTCGACCTGCGGGCGGGCGAGCAGCTCGCCGCCCGCGGCGAATCGCACGTCGACGAGGACGCGGTGCGCGCCGAGGCGATCGGACCCGGTTCGTGGACCCGCCGACAGCTGGTCGTCACCGATGAGGGCGGTGTCGTCCGGGGCTGGGCCTCGGTGCACGACCGAGCCGCGGGGCGGACCAACATCGCGGTGTTCGTCGATCGGTCCCTAGCGGTCGACGAAGCGGACTCCGTTGCAGGGCAGCTGTACTCGTGGTGCACGGTCGTGGCGGGCCAGGTCGCCGCCGAGCGCGGCGAGTCCCACACCCAGCTCGACGCCGGGGTGTACGACGGCGACGAGGCACAGACCCGTTGGCTCACCGCCGCGGGCCTGACCTGCACTCGAACGTGGCTGCAGATGTCCCGGCCGGTGAGTTCCGACGAGGGCGATCCCGGTGCGTTTCCCCCGCTGCGCGAGGGGGTCGTCGTACGCCGGGTCGCCGAGCACACCGACGGCACGCCGGTCGGCGCCGAGCTGCGCGCCGTACACCAGATCCTGGAGGAGTCCTTCGAGGACCACTTCAACTCCTACCGGGAGTCCTTCGGGGAGTTCGTCCAACGGTTGCGCGAGGACCCGGGACACCGGTGGGACCACTGGTGGATCGCGACGGTCGACATCGACGGCACCCCGACGCCCGGCGGCGCCCTGGTGGGCACCGTGCTCCCGCCGGACGACGCGGGGAAGGACGGCAGCTACATCGACTACATCGGGGTGCACCGACGGGCGCGCGGGCGGGGCGTCGCGAAGGGGCTGCTGCACGCCGTCATCGCCGACGCCGCCACGCGCGGCCGCAACCGGGTGGACCTCGAGGTCGACGCCGACTCCCCCACCCAGGCCGACGGTCTCTACCTGTCGATGGGGTGGGTCACCAAGTACCGCACCCAGTCCTGGCACCGCGACATCGACGCGTAAGGCCTTGCAGGCTCGGCCGGCCCACCGTGGCGCAGGTAGGTCCGAGCGCCACAGGTCGGCCTGTGTCTCTCGGCCCTACCTGTGCGACCGTCGTATGCGGGTCGCTGGCGGATGGTGGGCCGCTGCCGGGATAACCTGCCGACTGTGTATTTCACCGACCGCGGCATCGAGGAGCTGGCCTCCCGACGCGGTGAGGACGAAGTGAGCCTGGCGTGGGTCGCGGACCAGCTCCAGGCCTTCGTCGACATACACCCCGAGTTCGAAACAGCAGTAGACCGGCTCGCGACCTGGCTCGCGCGCCTCGACGACGAAGAGTGAGGCCGACGTGATCTACCCGACGCAGGGAAGTGAACCCCACTTCAACCCCAGTGCCGAGTTCCAGGTCGCCGAGGGGATCCGGGCCATCGGGCTGTGCTTCGTGGGCGACTCCTACGTGGCCGGGATCGGCGACCCCAAGGCGCTGGGCTGGGTGTCGCGGGTGATCGCTCGTACGCCGCAGGCGGGGGTCGAGCTCGCGACGTACAACCTCGGCATCCGCGGGCAGAGCTCCACCGACGTGCTCGCCCGCTGGCAGCGCGAGTGCGAGCCGCGCTGGTCCCAGAGCAACGAACGCCGCCTGGTGCTCGGGCTGGGGCTGCACGACGTGCTGTCGCAGATGAGCACCGCCCGCTCGCGCCTCAACCTCGCCAACATCCTGGATGACGCGTCGTCCGGCGCCATCGCGACGTTCGTCGTGGGTCCCCCGCCCACCCTCGACCCGGAGCTCAACGAGCGCCTGGAGGTGCTGGTGGATGCGCAGGCCGATGTCTGCTCGCGGCGTGGCGTGACGTACGTCGACTGCTTCCGGCCGCTGCTCGGCCACGACCAGTGGCACTCCGACCTCGCGTCCGGCGACGGCTGGCACCCCGGCCAGGCCGGTTACGGGCTGATCGCCTGGCTGGTGTTGCACGCGGGCTGGCAGTCCTGGCTGCAGCTCGACTGAACCTCGTCACCTGACGAAAGTTGGGGGTCGTTGCGCGCTCTATACAGCGCGCAACGACCCCCAACTTCGTGTCGAGGTGGCTCAGACGGTGAGCACCAGCTTGCCGAACGCCGATCCGTCGATCATCGCGGCGAACGCGTCGCGCGCCTGATCCAGCGGGCGCACCGAGTCGATCGCCGGCTCGATGCCGCGGCTGGTCATGAACGACAGGAGCTGGGTGAGCTCGGCGCGGGTGCCCATGGTGGAGCCCTGCACACGCATCTGCTGGAAGAAGATCCGGGTCAGCTCCGCGTTGTCGGGCTGCGGACCGGACGTCGTACCGGCGATCACCAGCGTGCCGCCGGGCTTGAGCGACTTCACCGAGTGCGACCAGGTCGCCTTGCCCACCGTCTCCAGGACGGCGTCGGCCTTGCGCGGCAGCCGCTCACCGCTGCCGAAGGCGGCCTCGGCACCGAGCTGCACGGCCCGCTCACCGCGCTTCTCGTCGCGGCTGGTCACCCACATCCGCAGACCGGCGGCGGAGCCCAGCTGCACCGCGGCACTGGCCACGCCGCCGCCCGCACCCTGGACCAGCACGGTGTCGCCGGGACGAACGCCCGCCTGCACGAAGAGCATTCGGTACGCGGTGAGCCAGCTGGTGGAGATGCACGCGGCGTGCTCGATCGGCATGCCGTCGGGCACCGGTACGGCGTTCGCGGCCGGGATCCGTACCCGCTCCGCCAACGTGCCGGGGTGCAGCTCGGACAGCAGGGTGCGCTTGGGGTCCAGCGTCTCGTCGCCGGCCCAGCCCTCGCTCGGGACGACGGAGTGTATGACCACACGGGTGCCGTCCTTGGTGGTGCCGGCGCCGTCGCAACCGAGGATCATCGGCAGCCGATCCTGCGGCAGTCCGACTCCTCGCAGCGAGAAGACGTCATGGTGGTTGAGCGCAGCGGCCTGCAGGTCGACGTCGATCCAGTCCGCGGGCGTCGCCCCCGGCTCGATGTCACCGACTTCCAGAGCACTGAGCGGGTCGGCGGAATCCTGACGGGCGGCGTACGCAGCAAGCATGGTGCCGACCCTACGACGACTGCGCCCCCGGCAGCCGCCGGGTGTCGGTCGACCCCGCGATGCTGGGATCAGCCGCGGGGGTCTGCGACGCGGGTCAGGAACAGGGGCGTGTGGGTGGCGGTGTCGGTGACCAGGAAGAGGAACGGCCGGTTCAGGTCCACGTGGGTGTTTCCCATCGCCCCCGACGCGGCGAAGACGCCGCCCGTGGCCGCAGCGGCCGTCGTGCCGTTCTCGTCGACGGAGATGTCCACCTTCTGGACGATCTCACTGACCGACACCCCCCGGCCGAACCCTGGGTAGTCGCCCGCGGGCTGGAACCCTTCACGGGTCAGCACCGGGAGGAGTTCGTTGGTCTGGGCGAGGTGGAATTTCGGCATCGTGACGGTGGCCGCGTCGGGCGCGTCCGGGCGTAGGAGCGTGGTGAGGGTCGGGGTGTCGGGCACGGCGCAGGGCTTCGCGGCTGCCGGCGGCAGCAGCGCGTACGCGGCGAGTTGACCGTGCACGTAGGGCAGCTGCACTGACCGCCAGCCGTCCGCCGAGGCGCTCGACATGACGCGCCCGATCGGGGTCTTCAAGGTGGGCACTGTGACGTGTCTGCCGTCCGCCGTGGTGAACGCGCCTGGCACAGCCGGCTGGAACGGGTCCTCCCACTGGGCCTTGAGGTAGATCGCATTGGTCAGCACCGCGACCGTCGTGCTGTCGAGAGAGTCGAGCAGTCGCGGTATCAGCCCATGGGTGTCACCGGAGACCAGCTGGTTGATCATGTCGGTGGATGCCTTGGTATGGCGGAGGAAGTCGAGCGTTCGCAGCTGGGCGCCGTACGCCGTCCGCAGATCGTTCAGCATCGTCTGGTGCGGCGTCGTCCCCTTCTGGGTGAAGACCCGGTTGGCGATGTTCAGTCCTGCGAGCTTGTGAAGTCGGGAGACTCGCTCGTGCTCGGCGGCGATGACCGCGGGACCGTACGCCGGCTGATGCAGTAGCGTGGACAGGGCGGTGCGGGTCGCCCCGACGGCACCGGTCTGCATCATTCCGAGCGTCTGTGCCGCGCTCGCGGGTGACAGCACCGCGTTCGCCTTCGGGGCTGCCGCGCACTCGTCCTGCAGGAGTCGCAGCCCGAAGGACCGGTCGGCCGTTCCCAGATCGGCAGGGCTCACGGCGCCGAGATGCACCGCTTCGAGGTGGCCCGTGAAGACCGTGCCTGCGTCGTTAATTTTCCCGGCCGGCGGTATCGGGCCGGGCTCGCCGCAGCCGGCCGTGAGCAACCCGCAGCCGACGCCCACCGCGAGGACGACCCCGCGCACGGTTCTCATGATCCGCAGACGCCCTGCGGGGCGGATCGGTTGGTGCCCGAGTGTCGCGGATCTCGGTGCGTGGGGCTGACGGCTAGAAGGCACCGTCGCGGGTCAGCACCGCTTTGACGGTCTTGACCAGCAGCAGGCAGTCACCGACCAGCGTCCAGTTCTCCACGTAGTACAGGTCCTTGCGGATGCTGTCCTCCCAGCTGAGGTTGGACCGCCCCCCGACCTGCCACGGGCCCGTGATGCCCGGTTTGACGTTGAGGCGCCGGTGGGCGTTGTCCCGGTAGACGCTGACCTCACGGGTGAGCGCGGGGCGGGGGCCGACCAGCGACATCTTCCCGGCGAAGACGTCCAGCAGCTGCGGGAGTTCGTCGAGGGAGTACGCGCGAAGCGCCCGGCCGACGCGGGTCACCCGCGGGTCCTGGCGCATCTTGAACAACGGGTGCGCCAGTCCGGCGTCCGGGGTGAGGCCGACAAGCTGCGCCTCGGCGTCCACGACCATGGAGCGGAACTTGGTCATCGCGAAGGTCTCGCCGTTGACGCCGACGCGGTCCTGGCGGAAGAAGACCGGACCTCGATCGCTGAGCTTGATCGCCAGCGCGATGACGGCGAACAACGGTGACGTCACCACCAGCAACGCCCCGGACACCACGACGTCGAAGACCCGCTTGAGCAGGTAGCGGCCGCCGTCGTAGCGCGGCGCCTCCACGCTCATCAACGGCAGACCCTCGACGGGAGTGCGGTGGATGCGCGGTCCGGCGACATCGGTCATCCGGTTCGCGAGCACCATCCCGATGCCCGTGCGCTCGAGGGACCACCCCAGTTCGCGCAGATAGGTGTCGGAGACCTGCGCGTGACCGGCCACGATGATCGCGCTGACATCGTGCGCGAGGGCGGTGGCCAGCGCGTTGTCGACCGAGCCGGCGTCCGGCACGACCCGCCCGTCCCGCAGTTCGAAGGCTCCCGGACGCTCCGCGTCGGTGAGGACCCCGGAGATGGTGAAACCCGCCTCCGGCGTACGGCCGATCCGGTCGGCGACGTACCGGACCTCCTGGGGCGCGCCCACCAGCAGCACGGTGTCCATGCACCGCCCCGCGGAGCGCTGCCGAACCAGCCAGAGCCGGATCGTGAACCGGCCGAGGATCAGCAGCACGACGCCGAGCGGGAACGCGATGGCGATGTACCCACGCGCGAACTGCAGTCGCAGCGCCAGGGCGACCATCGCGAGCGCGCCGAAGATGAAGAAGGACGAGCGCACCACCCGCAGGTACGCCTCGTTGCCGATGGTGGCGTGCTCGGGGCGGTAGCTCTGGGTGAAGGCCAGGGCCGCCATCCACGCCGTCAGGAGCGAGACGGACACGATGAGGTAGTTGGCCTGGGGGGCGCCGGGCAATGCCACGCGGCCACCGCCGAACCGGGCCAACTTGGCGGAGGTCAGCGCGACCGCGATCGCGAGCGCGTCCACCCCGATCGCAGTGAGCACGAACCGCGGCCGCCAGCGCGACACCTCGACGAACACCGGTTCGGCGACCGGGTGCCCCTCGGTGACATCGACCTCAACCTGTGCGGACACCCCACACCTTTCACGCCTGACAAGATTCACCGCACCATTGGTGCAGCCCGTGCGAATTTAGCAATCTTCGGAGGCCGGAAGTCGGCTGAGCGTCGACCCAATTCGGGCCGGATCGTCGGGCTCCTACGCAAGGAGCGCGGGCAGCGCCTCGCGCAGTGCGTCGGCCCAGTCCCGCACCGGCGTCACACCGTGTGCCGTGAGCCGTTCGGTGCCCAGCACGGAGTACGCCGGCCGCGCCGCCGGTCTCGCGAACTGCTCGCTCCCGACCGGCTGAACCCGCTCGGGATCCCACCCGGCGCCCTCGAAGACGGCCCGCGCCAGCCCCCACCAGGTCGTCTCCCCAGCACTCACCCCGTGCCAGTAGCCGCCCGGCGCTCCCGCGCCCACCAGACGCACCACGAGATCGGCCAGGTCGACCGTCCAGGTCGGCTGACCGTGCTGGTCGTCCACGACGCTGAGCACGTCTCGCTCACCGGCGAGCCGCCCCATCGTGGCGACAAAGTTGCCCCCTCCGGCGCCGTACAACCAGGCGGTGCGCACCACCAGCGCGTCCGGGTGCAGCGAGCGCACCGCCCACTCCCCGGCGCACTTGGTCCGCCCGTACGCCGTCTGCGGGCGCTGGGTGGTGTCCTCGGCGTACGGGGTGGTGGCGGTGCCGTCGAAGACGTAGTCGGTGGAGATCTGCACCAGGCGTACGCCGCGCTCGGCGCAGGCCCGCGCCACGTGTGCAGCGCCCGTTGCGTTGATCGAGAACGCCTGCGGCTCATGCGTTTCCGCCTCATCCACGGCGGTCCAGGCAGCACAGTTGACCACCACGTCGAAGTCGCCGACAGCCTCGCGCACCGCGTGTCGGTCGGTGATGTCCAGGTCGGCGGACCCGGTCGCGACCACCTGGTCGCCGATGCCCTCGACGGCCCGCGACAGGTCCTGGCCGAGCATGCCGCGGCCGCCGGTGAGCAACCAGCGGGTCACGAGGAGACCTCGTCTGCGCGGTCCTGCGGCACGGCCACCTCGCCTGCGGCGGCGTACCCGGCCTCCGTCGCGGCCTTCGCGGACCGCCACCACTCCTCGTTGTCGCGGTACCAGTCGATCGTCGCGGCCAACCCGGCCCGGAAGTCCGCGTAGCGCGGCGCCCAACCCAGCTCGGTACGCAGTCGGGTGGAGTCGATGGCGTACCGCCGGTCGTGACCCGGGCGATCTGTCACGTGCTCGAAGTCGTCGGCCGCGCGGCCGGTCAGGTCCAGCAGCGTGCGCACCACGGTGAGGTTGTCGGCCTCCCCGTCGGCCCCGATCAGGTACGTCGCGCCGATCTCACCGCGCTCGACGATCGTCCACACCGCGTCGTTGTGGTCGTCGACGTGGATCCAGTCGCGCACGTTCATCCCGTCGCCGTAGAGCCGCGGGCGGCCGCCGTCGAGCAGCGTGGTGATCTGCCGCGGGATGAACTTCTCCACGTGCTGGCGAGGGCCGTAGTTGTTGGAGCAGTTCGACAGCGTCGCGCGGACACCGAAGGAGCGCACCCACGCGCGCACCAGCAGGTCGCTGGCGCCCTTCGTCGACGAATACGGGCTGGAGGGGTTGTACGCCGTGCTCTCGGTGAACCGGTGCGGGTCGTCCAGGGCCAGGTCGCCGTAGACCTCGTCCGTGGAGATGTGGTGGTAACGCACGTCGTGCCGCCGGACGGCCTCCAGCAGCGTGTAGGTGCCGACGACGTTGGTCTGCACGAAGGGCCAGGGCTCGCGCAGCGAGTTGTCGTTGTGCGACTCGGCGGCGAAGTGCACCACCAGGTCGGCGTCGGCCACCAGACGATCGACCAGGCCGGCATCGGCGATGTCACCACGCACCAGGGTCGCGTTCGTGCCCGCGAGCGACTGCTCGTTGCCGGCGTACGTCATCGCGTCGAGCACGGTGATCCGCGCGTCCGGGCGGGTGCGCCCGGTCAGATAGACGAAATTGCTGCCGATGAAACCGGCCCCACCTGTCACCAGGACACGCACGCAACAACCTCCGCTCGGGGCGCGCCCGTTACTGTCGGCGCCCATGAAGGGGATCATTCTGGCAGGTGGATCGGGCACCAGGTTGCATCCGATCACCCGGGCGATCAGTAAGCAGCTGATGCCCATCTACGACAAGCCGATGGTGTACTACCCCCTGGCGACGCTGATGATGGCCGGCGTCCGGGATGTCCTGATCATCACCACACCGCATGATTCCGAGCAGTTCTCCCGGTTGCTCGGCGACGGCTCGCAGTGGGGGATCTCCCTCACGTACGCCGTGCAGCCGCGCCCGGAGGGGCTGGCCCAGGCATTCGTCATCGGCGCGGACTTCATCGCCGGCGACAGCGTCGCCCTGGTGCTCGGTGACAACATCTTCTTCGGCTCCGGACTCGGGCGACGGCTGCGCGACCAGGCCGACCCCGACGGCGCGCGGATCTTCGCCTACCACGTGCCGGACCCCTCGGCGTACGGCGTAGTGGAGTTCGACGCCGACGGCAGGGTGCTCTCGATCGAGGAGAAACCGAAGGTCCCCAAGTCGCGGTACATCGTGCCGGGGCTCTACTTCTACGACAACGACGTGGTCGACATCGCGAGGGGGCTGCGCCCGAGCGCGCGGGGGGAGCTGGAGATCACCGCGATCAACGACGCCTACCTGCGGGCCGGCAAGCTCACCGTCACCACGCTCCCGCGCGGGACCGCGTGGTTCGACACCGGCACGTTCGAGGCCATGATGTCCGCGGCGCAGTTCGTGCACGCCGTCGAGGCGCAACAGGGCCTGAAGATCGGCTGCGTCGAGGAGATCGCCTGGCGCGCCGGCTGGATCGGCGACGACGAACTGATGCGGCTCGGGGACGGGCTCACCAAGAGCGGATACGGCGAATACCTCACCGCGCTCGTAGAGGAAGGCGTCTGATGCAGATCGAACCGCTGGGCATCGAGGGCGCGTACGTCGTGACCCCGCGCCAGTTCCCCGACGACCGCGGGGTGTTCCTGGAGGGGTATCGCGGCGACCTCCTGGCCGAGCACCTGGGCCACGAACCGCGGGTGGTGCAGACCAACATCTCGGTGTCGTCGCGAGGCACGGTGCGCGGCATCCACTTCGCCGACGTGCCGCCCGGCCAGGCGAAGTACGTCACGGCGCTGCACGGGTCGTTCCTGGACTTCGTGGTCGACATCCGGGTGGGTTCGCCGACCTTCGGGCAGTGGGAGTCGGTCCTGCTCGACACCGACGACCGGCGCGCGGTCTACCTGTCCGAGGGCCTCGGACACGCTCTGATCGCCCTCGAGGACGACAGCACCGCGTGCTACCTGTGCTCCGCGGCGTACAACCCGAGCGGCGAGCACGGCATCCACCCGCTCGACCCGGCCATCGGGCTGGAGCTGCCCGCCGGTCTGGAGCCCCTGCTGTCGCCCAAGGACGAGGCGGCGCCCACCCTGGCCGAGGCGCAAGAGATCGGTCTGTTGCCGTCGTACGACGCATGCCTGGCCCATCTGAAAACGCTTTCCGACCGCTGACCTCGAACCGCCATCGGGTCACGGGGTGGTCACGACCGGCCGCGGCCGTGGAGCCGATGCGCCGGGTGATGCCAGGATGTCGCCCTGGACCGGGCATGTCGCCGTCGGATCCCACCACTTGTTGCAGGAGACACAGATGACCCAGCTTCGCCACGCGACCACCACCAAGGTCGCCGCCCTCGGCTCCATCGCGGCCCTCGGCTGCCTCGCCCTCACCGGGTGCGGCTCCAACTCGCTGGGTGGTTCCAGCTCCACCACCGCCTCCGGGTCCGGCTCCTCCAGCACGGCGCCCGCCGGCTCGAGCACCGCCACGCTGAACAGCACGCTCGCCGCCAAGGTCCCGGCCGCGATCAAGGCCAAGGGCACGCTCACGATCGGCTCCGACGCGTCGTACGCGCCGAACGAGTTCCTCGGCTCCGACGGCAAGACCGTGCAGGGCATGGACGTCGACCTCTTCAACGCCGTCGCGACGACGCTCGGGCTGAAGACCAACTTCCAGAACGCGAGCTTCGACACCATCATCCTGGGCGTCAACTCCGGCAAGTACGACGTGGGCGTCTCCTCCTTCACCATCAACGCCGACCGCGAGAAGCAGGTCGCCATGGTGAGCTACTTCAGCGCCGGCACCCAGTGGGCCGTGAAGAAGGGCAACCCCAAGAAGGTCGACATCGGCAACGCCTGCGGGCTGACCGTCGGCGTGCAGAAGGGCACCGTCGAGATCGACGATCTGACCGCACGGAGCAAGAAGTGCACCTCCTCAGGGAAGAAGCCGATCACCCAGATCGTCGAGGAGCAGCAGTCCAAGGTCACCGCCGACCTCATCTCGGGGAAGGTCGACGCCATGAGCGCCGACTCCCCCATCACCCTCTACGCGATCAAGCAGACCGGTGACCAGCTCCAGACGGCGGGCGCGCTCTACGGCACCGCGCCGTACGGCATCGTGGTGCCCAAGAAGGAGACCGCACTCGCGACCGCGTTCAGCGAGGCCCTGCAGGCCCTCGACAAGAGCGGCGTCTACAAGAACATCCTGGCCAAGTGGGGCAACACCAGCGGCGCCGTCACCAGCTTCGCCGTGAATCCCAGTGTCAGCTGAGACCGCTGACCGGCCGGGCAGGATCGACGCCCGGCCGGTCCGGCATCCCGGCCGCTACGTAGCGATCGTCGTCATCGCCGTGATCGTGGCGATGATGGTCAGTTCCGCGGTGACCAACGCCAACTGGGACTGGTCCTTCGCCTTCCAGATCATGAAGTTCAAGCCGGTCGTCAACGGGCTGTGGCGCGGCACCATCGTCGGCACCGTCGGCGCCATGGTCATCGGTGTCGTGCTCGGAGTGATCCTGGCGATCATGCGGCTCTCGGACAATCCGGTGCTGCGTGGAGTCGCGGCCGTCTACGTGTGGTTCTTCCGCTCCATCCCGCGACTGGTGTTGCTGGTCATGTTCGGCACCGGCCTCGGATACCTCTACCCGTCGGTGAGCCTGGGTATTCCCTTCGCCGAGCAGCTGGGGCACTTCATCGGACTGAGCGCGGACGCGACGACAGTGGGACACATCGACGTGGCCCACCTGTCGAACTCGATCATCATCGGCATCCTCGGGCTGGGGCTCTCGGAGGCCGCGTACATGGCCGAGATCGCCCGCGCCGGCATCCAGTCGGTCGACCAGGGTCAGCGCGAGGCGGCCCAGGCCCTCGGGATGTCCGCGGGCAAGAGCATGCGGCGCGTCGTGCTGCCGCAGGCCATGCGCGTGATCGTGCCGCCCACCGGCAACGAGACCCTGGCCATGGTCAAGGACACCTCGCTGCTGTCCGCGATCCCGATCAGCGTCGAGCTGTTCTTCCAGACCGAGCGGATCGGCAGCACTACGTTCAAGATCATGCCGGCGATCATGGCTGCGGTGCTCTGGTACCTCATCATCTGCTCGATCCTGGCGGTGGTGCAGAGCTTCCTGGAGCGCAAGTTCGGCCGGGGCATCGGCAACCAGCGCGCCGACGGCGGCCTTCGGGCACGCATGCTCGGACTCGCCGGAGGAGGGCCCCGATGACGACCACCGACACGCAGCACGATCTGCCGATCGTACGAGCGCTCAACGTCACCAAGGCGTTCCATGGCAACGAGGTGCTCAAGGGCATCGACCTCGACGTGCACCAGGGACAGGTCGTCTGCCTGCTCGGGCCGTCCGGCTCGGGCAAGACGACCTTCCTGCGGTGCATCAACCAGTTGGAGACGATCGACGGCGGCCGCGTCTGGGTCGACGGCGATCTCATGGGGTACGACGACCGCGACGGGCAGCTCTACCGGCTGACCGAGAAGCGGATCGCCGAGCAGCGCCGTGAAATCGGGATGGTCTTCCAGCGGTTCAACCTCTTCCCGCACAAGACCGCGGTGGAGAACGTGATGGAGGCGCCGATCCACGTCAAGGGCGTGGACAAGAAGACCGCCCGCGCCGAGGCGCTCGCGCTGCTCGAACGCGTGGGCCTGGGCGATCACTGCGACCACTTCCCCGCGCAGCTGTCCGGTGGGCAGCAGCAGCGGGTCGCGATCGCGCGTGCCCTGGCGATGAAGCCCAAGCTGATGCTCTTCGACGAGCCGACGTCCGCCCTGGACCCGGAGCTGGTCGGCGAGGTGCTGGCGGTCATGCGCGAGCTGGCCCGGGACGGGATGACCATGGTGGTGGTGACGCACGAGATGGCTTTCGCCCGGGGCGTCGCCGACAAGGTGGTCTTCATGGACGGCGGTGTGGTCGTGGAGTCCGGCGCTCCGCGCGACGTGATCGACCACCCCCAGCACGAACGCACCAAGTCCTTCCTGCGCCGAGTGCACGCCGAGGAGGAGCACCGCGTCGAGGCGGTCACCGCCCTGGTCGGGCTGGAGGGCTCTGCCGACGGCGATCCGAAGGGCGCCGGGCAGCCCCCAGCACCGGACGGTGCGGCCGGGCGGGCCGGGACCTCTTCCTCCGACGTCGACTGACGCCGACGATGCGCGGTCTGCCGCGGATCGGAGTGGCCGTCGTCCGCGGCCGCTCCATGGAGCCGACGTACGCCGAGGGCGACCGCCTGCTGGTCGCCTACGGCGTACGTCCGGCTCCCGGACGGGTGCACGTGATCCGACTGCCCGACGGGCCGGACGGGCCGCGACCCGTCGCCGTGAAGCGACTGACCCGCCGCGAGCGCGACGGCTGGTGGGCCGAGCGCGACAACCCCGCCGAGGGGGTCGATTCCTGGCTGGTCGGCGCCATCCCGGACCACGACGTGCTGGGGCTGGTGCTGTTGCGCCTGCCCGGCGGACGGCGTAACGCCTGAAGCGACCGGCATCGATGCGACCGGGTCGCACGGGCCGAACTGGCCGGACGCGGCTCGTCGTACGGTCGTAGGGTGGCAACATCCACACCCGGTCGCGCGTCACTGCGCGGCGACCTATGAAAGGGATGACTTGATGCTCCGCCGTTTCCTTGCCCCCACCATCGAGGTCAGCGCCCACTGCGACCTGCCGTGTGGTGTCTACGACCCCGCCCAGGCCCGTATCGAGGCCCAGTCCGTGAAGGCCATCTGCGAGAAGGTCGCCGACAACGACGACGCCGACTTCCGGATCCGCGCCGCGATCATCAAGGAGCAGCGCTCCGAGCTGGTCAAGCACCACCTGTGGGTGCTGTGGACCGACTACTTCAAGCCCCCGCACTTCGAGAAGTTCCCCCAGCTGCACACCCTCGTCAACGAGGCGACCAAGCTGGCCGGTGGCGGTGGCGGCACCAAGGCGACG
The DNA here is from genome assembly GCF_017565405.1 of Allobranchiibius sp. CTAmp26. Lineage (GTDB taxonomy): Bacteria > Actinomycetota > Actinomycetes > Actinomycetales > Dermatophilaceae > Allobranchiibius. The sequence goes on along the minus strand of NZ_JAGEKR010000016.1, from coordinate 74,174 downwards.
TTCGACGTCGCCAAGGCCGACGAGCTGCTCGCGAAGATCGACGAGATCGCCGCGATCTTCGCGGAGACCAAGAAGGCCTGAGCCACACCTCCTGACGACGAGGGTCGTCGCGCGCTCAATGGAGCGCGCGACGACCCTCGGCTCGTTTCCGCCGAGCGAGTGTCCGCAGTTCCGGATCGACGGGTGCACGAAAGTGCGGACAGTCGCTGCTGTGTCACTTTCGTAGGTCGGGCTGGTTTTCATGCGGCATGGCCGAGGAGTGCTGTTGTTGGCTGACGCTGCCAGGTCACGGCCGCGTGGGTTGTCGGCCCTACAGTCACTTTCCGGGGACAAGGGGTGTGAGTCGGAGCCGGCAGTCGAGCCGCGGTGACTCTCGTTCAGTTTCCGCCCGGAGTGTCCGCAGATTCGTGCGGACGGGTGCACGAAAGCGCGGACAGTCGCGAGTCGACCGGGCGGCATACGCGAGGATGGCCGGTATGACGACCCCGCACCCCGCGCTCGCCGGTGTCGACCAGGCGCTGCAGTCCCTGGCCGACGTCGGATACCTCGCCTCGGACGAGATCGCCACCACCGTCTATCTGGCCGAAGCGCTCGGCAAGCCCCTGCTGGTCGAAGGGCCCGCGGGCGTCGGCAAGACCGAGCTCGCCAAGGCCGTCAGCCGGGCGATCGGCGCAGACCTGATCCGCCTGCAGTGCTACGAAGGCGTCGACGAGGCCCGGGCCCTCTACGAGTGGAACCACGCGGCGCAGCTGCTACGCATCACTGCCGAGCGCGACAGCCACGAACACGCCTGGGAGAGCTTGCGTTCGGACATCTTCGGCGAGGAGTTCCTGCTTCCCCGGCCGCTGCTGGCTGCGATCCGCAGCGAGGAGCGGGTCGTGCTGCTCATCGACGAGCTGGACAAGGCCGACGAGGAGATGGAGGGCCTCCTGCTGGAGATCCTGTCCGACTTCCAGGTGACGGTGCCCGAGCTGGGCACGATCACCGCCCGGCACCGGCCGTTCGTCGTGCTGACCTCCAACGCCACCCGCGAGCTGTCGGAGGCGCTGCGCCGCCGCTGCCTCTTCCTGCACATCGACTACCCGGACCCGCAACTGGAAGCCCGCATCGTCGGCCTCCAGGCGCCCGGCCTGGACGACACGCTGACGCAGAGCCTCGTGCGCATCGTGGGCGCCCTGCGCGCGGGGTCGCTGCGCAAGCCGCCGTCGGTCGCCGAGACGCTGGACTGGGCGCAGACCCTGGTCGCGCTCGGCGCCGAGCAGCTCGACCCGGCGTTGGTCCGCAGCACCCTGGGAGTCGTCCTGAAGCACCAGGACGACATCCGCACCGCCACCAGCACGCTGGACCTGGACCGTGCCCTCGACGGCTGAGAGCGCGCTCGGCGACCGGTTGGTCGAGCTGACGACCTCGCTGCGCGACCACGGCGTGCGAGTCGGCACGAGCGAGATCGCCGACGCAGCCCGGATCGCTACCGCCCTTGGCCTGGACGACCGGATCCGGCTGCGCGGTGGCGTCGCCGCGGCGATGTTGCGCCGCGCCGGGGACCGGGAGGTCTTCGACCGGCTCTTCGACCTCTACTTCCCCGCCGCGCCCGGCCGGCGGACGGTGCCGCAGGCCGAGTCGGTGGACCAGTTGCGCGAACAGCTGGTGCAGGCTCTGGCCGACAACGACGCCCAGACTCTCGATGACCTCGCGGCCGCAGCCGTCGACCTGCTCGGTGAGGTGGCGAACGGCGATGAACAGCAGGGCTATTCGTCAGCGCAGACGATCTCCCGGCTGCAGCCGCAGCGGGCGATCGCCGCTGCGCAGCAGCAGTCTCGCGGCCCTCGCGGTGAGGGCAGCGGACAGGGCGGCGAGCAGCTGTCGGACCGGTTCGACCGGGACGAGCTGCGCGCGCGGGTCGCGGTGTTCCGCCGACGGGTCGAGGCCGAGGCCCTGCGCCGCAACACCCAGGTGCGCTCGCGCGAGCGGGTCGCCCGCTTCGGGGTCGGCAGCGGCATCGAGCAGCGCGACTTCCTCAGTGCCGGCACCAAGGACCTGGACGAGCTGCGCCGACACATCGATCCACTCGCACGCAAGCTCGCGGCCCGGATGTCGGCTCGGCGGGCCGCCGGGCGCGGCGCGATCGACGTACGCCGCACGCTGCGTCGATCGCTGTCCACCGGCGGGGTGCCGATCGACCCGGCGTACCGGGAGCGGCGCCGGCACCGGCCGGACCTCATCGTGCTGGCCGACCTGTCCGGTTCGGTGGGCGCGTTCTCCACCTTCACCATGCTGCTGATGCAGGCGTTGCACGCGCAGTTCCGCAAGGTGCGCGCCTACGGTTTCGTGAGCAGCGCCGCCGAGATCACGGATGTGCTGCGCGACGCGGAACCCGGGGCGCCGCTTGGCATCTGGGCCCGCCGCACCCGGGAGTTCACCGCGCACGGCACCAGCAGCAGCTACGGCACGGCGTTCCGCGGCTTCGTGCGCAGCGAGTGGGAGAGCATCGGGCCCCGCAGCACGGTGCTCATCCTCGGCGACGCACGCACCAACTACGGCGATCCGGGGGTGGCGCACGTCGCGGCGATCGCGGCGCGGGCGCGGCACGTCGCGTGGCTCAACCCCGAACCGGCCCGGATGTGGGACACCGGCGACTCGGTGGCGGCCGCCTACGGCGCGGTCGTGGACATGCACGAGTGCCGCAATCTGGACCAGCTGCGCGCATTCGTCGCGCGGGTCCTCCCGATCTGAGAGCACTCGTCGGGCAGCACCGACGCCGTGTCCCCGCCGGCGCTGGTGCGCCGCCCCGCCCTCTCAGTAGGTGATGGTGACCGAGCCGGTGCTGCCGGCTGCGGAACCGACCGCCGTGTTCGTGGCGGTCGACGTCGTCACGTTCGTCACGCTGGCGGCGGTGAAGTTGCCACCACCGGCGCCCGCGCCGGCGAACAGGGCATAGGCGCCGTTGGCCGCCGCAGCCGACGCCTGGGCCCCGGCACCACTCCCGCCGCCGGCGTACCCGCCTCCGCCACCACCGCTGGCCATGTTGGCCGTGCCGTCGTTGGTGGTGTGGGCGATGTAGGCCCCTGCGCCGCCGTTCCCACCGTTGTTCGTGCCGGTGCCGTTGTTCCCGCCCGCGTTGCCGGGATAGCGGGTCGTGACGGTGCCGGTGCCGACCGCACCACCGGCCCCACCCGTGGTCCCGCTGGACGCGCTGCCACCGAGTGCCGTGTACGTGCTGCTGTCGCTGGTCAGCGTGGCCGTCGTCGCAGTGGTGGCACTCGTGGCCGCGTTCCCGCCCGGCCCGACAACGACTGTGTAACCGGATGCGGAGCTGGCTCCCGCGCCACCGCCACCCCCGGCCGCGACCAGCACCGTGGTGCCGTTGAGGATCGCGCTTCCGCCCCCACCCCCGCGCCCGACGTCGCCGGTGACGAGGGCCGTGGTGGACGATCCGCCGCTGCCGTACCCGGCGCCTCCGACACCGCTGGTGTTGCCGCCGGCGCCCACCACGATCGTCAGGGTCGTCGCGGTCGTCCCCGCCAACGCGAGCGTGCCCTGGATCGAGGCGGCGGCCCCACCAGCGGTCTTGGACGTGCTGGCACCGCCGGCTCCGACCACGGTGAACGTGGCGCTCCGGTTCCCTGCAGGAATGGTGAGCGTGGAGGTGCCCGCGGTCGAGTAGGTGTTCGTCACTGGCGGGCTCGCCGCCATCGCGGGCACCGCAGCCCCCACGGCAATGACCGGAATCGTCCAGATGAGACCGCCGGCGACGGCCCGTCGAGACGGCCCCCGCGGTGACCCGTCTCTCGACTTCTCCACGCCTGTCCCTCTGTTGCAGTTGACGAGCAGTTAGTTGCGACCGAACACCAATAGCGCGAATCCAGGTTTTCACATCCGGCCCCGACGCACGAACGGCGAGCTGGCCACGTGCATTCGACGCCGACCCCGCAACGGATTGCCGCCCGTTCGTAGATTCGCCGAGCACCGTCGTCGACGCTCCCGGGGACCACGAAGGGGTGGGGATGCCGTCACCTTCCGACGGTTTCCCCACCCCTCGGTGGTCTGGTGCTGCGGTCGGTCAGTTGAACTCGGCGGGGTCGGGACCGACCCGACCGCCCTTGTCCAGCCGCGCGATCGTGCTCAGGTCGTCCGCGTCCAGCTCGAATCCGAAGATGTCGAAGTTCTCCTTGATCCGCGACGGTGTCACCGACTTGGGGATGACGACGTTGCCGATCTGGATGTGCCAGCGCAGGATCACCTGGGCCGGCGAGACGCCCTTCGTGTCGGCGATCTTGCCGATCGTGGCGTCGCCCAGGAGGTCGCCGCCCTGCGCGAGCGGGCTCCACGCCTCGGTGACGATGTCGTGCGTGGCGTGGAAATCGCGCAGTTCCTGCTGCTGCAGGAGCGGGTGCAGCTCCACCTGGTTGATGGCGGGGTACTCCCCCAGCTCGTCGTACACGCGCTGCAGGTGGTCGATGTTGAAGTTGCAGACACCGGCGACCTTGATGCGGCCGTCTTCGCGCAGCTTCAACAGCGCACGGAAGGTGTCGACGTAGGTGTCGTGCTTCGGCGTCGGCCAGTGGATCAAGTAGAGGTCCGGCTCGGAGCCGAGCTTGACGACCGAGGCGTCGAACGCCTTGAGCGTCGCGTCGTACCCCTGGTCGTCGTTCCAGACCTTCGTGGTCAGGAAGATCTCGTCACGGGGTACGTCGGTCGCGGCAAGGGCACGGCCGACGCCCTCCTCGTTGCCGTAGATGCGCGCGGTGTCGAGCGAGCGGTAGCCCACCTCGAGCGCCGAAGCGATGGCGGGCGGGGCGTCCTTGTCGTCCACCTGGAAGACGCCGAATCCCAACTGCGGGATCGGGGTGGTGCCGGAAGCGGCGCGCAGGGCGACCTCGGGAACTGCAGTACTGGTTGTGTCCGTCATGTCCGGTCCAACCGCGGGCCTCGCCGCGGTATGCCCGCGCGTCTCATCACCCGGACGACCCGTGTGATGCCCGTCCCACTAGAGTCCGGGACCATGGCTGCTGTCGAGAAGGTGCTGATCGCCAACCGGGGGGAAATCGCCGTCCGCATCGCGCGCGCGTGCAAGGACGAGGGCATCGCGTCGGTCGCGGTGTACGCCGATCCGGACCGTGACGCGCTGCACGTGCGGGTGGCCGACGAGGCCCATTCGCTCGGCGGCACGACGCCGGGCGACTCCTACCTGGTGCAGGAGAAGCTGCTGGAGGTGGCGCGCGCCTCCGGTGCGGACTCCGTACATCCCGGCTACGGCTTCCTGGCCGAGAACGCCAGCTTCGCGCAAGCCGTCCTGGACGCCGGACTGACCTGGATCGGTCCGTCGCCGCAGGCCATCGACTCCCTGGGCGACAAGGTCAAGGCGCGCCACATCGCGACCGCGGCCGGCGCCCCGCTCGTGCCCGGCACCAAGGAACCCGTCAACGACGCCGACGAGATCGTGGCGTTCGCGAAGGAGCACGGGCTGCCGATCGCGATCAAGGCGGCGTACGGCGGTGGCGGGCGCGGCCTGAAGGTCGCCCGCACCATCGAGGAGATCCCTTCCCTCTTCGAGTCGGCGGTCCGCGAGGCCGTGTCGGCGTTCGGCCGGGGCGAGTGCTTCGTCGAGCGGTTCCTGGACAAGCCGCGGCACGTGGAGACCCAGTGCCTGGCCGACGCGCACGGCAACGTGGTCGTCGTCTCGACCCGCGACTGCTCGCTCCAGCGCCGCAACCAGAAGCTCGTGGAGGAGGCGCCCGCGCCATACCTCAGCGACGAGCAGCACACCGAACTGCTGCGCGCGTCCAAGGACATCCTGCGTGCCGCCGGCTACCAGGGCGCGGGCACCTGCGAATTCCTCGTGGGGCAGGACGGTGTCATCAGCTTCCTCGAGGTCAACACCCGCCTGCAGGTGGAGCACCCGGTCTCCGAGGAGGTCACCGGCGTCGACCTCGTGCGCGAGCAGTTCCGCCTGGCGCGCGGTGAGGAGCTCGGGTACGACGACCCCGAGCCGCGCGCGCACTCCTTCGAGTTCCGCATCAACGGCGAGGACGCCGGACGCGGCTTCCTTCCCGCACCGGGCACCGTCTCCCGCTTCGAGGCTCCCAGCGGCCCGGGCGTGCGCGTCGACTCCGGCGTGACCAGCGGCGACGTCATCGGCGGCGCGTTCGACTCGATGCTCGCCAAGCTGATCGTCACGGGCGCGACGCGGCAGCAGGCGCTCGAACGCTCCCGCCGCGCCCTGGCCGAGATGGTCGTGGACGGCATGCCGACCGTGCTGCCCTTCCACCGCAAGGTCGTCAGCGACCCGGCGTTCGCGCCCGCGGGCGACACGCCGTTCACCGTGCACACCCGGTGGATCGAGACCGAGTTCGACAACGACATCCCGGCGTACGACGGTCCGGCCGCGGAGGCGACCGAGACGGCCCCGCGCCAGCAGCTCGTCATCGAGGTCGGCGGCAAGCGGGTCGAGGTGTCGCTGCCGGGTGACCTGCAGCTGGGTGGCGGCAGTGGCGCTGCCCCCGGCCGCCAGAAGGCACCCAAGCGCGGCCGCTCCGGCGGTGGCGGGGCTGCTGCCGGCGGAGATGCGCTGACCGCGCCGATGCAGGGCACCATCGTCAAGGTGGTCGCCTCCGAGGGCGACACCGTCGCGGCCGGCGACACGGTCGTGGTGATCGAGGCGATGAAGATGGAGCAGCCGATCACCGCGCACAAGGCGGGCACCCTCTCGGGGCTGACGGCCGAGATCGGTCAGACCGTCACCTCCGGTGCGGTGCTGGCGCAGATCACCGACTGACCGAAGCCCCTGCCCGTCGAGTGGCATACATATCTTTCGAGTGGCGCACTCCTACGGGGTGCACTCGAAACATATGTATGCCACTCGGCGAAGGTGTGGGACTGGGGTCAGGCGAGGCTGGAGACCACCAGGGTGAGGGTGTCGCGCAGGTAGGCCTTGCGGTCGCGCGCGGACAACGGCAGGGACGCCACCGCGACGCCCTCGACACTCGCGACGATGCCCTGGGCACGCCGTCGGGGGTCGGACTTGCCCGAGCGCTGCACCAGCTCCTCCACGACGCTCACCAGCCCGTCGCGCCACGCCCCTGAGGCCGAGCGCAGCGAGGGCGTGCGCACCGACTCCAGGTAGAGCTCGGTCATCGTGATCAGCAGATCGGGGCGACCCGACCAGCGCACCACCAGTTCGACCGTCGCCTCGATGGCCGGCACGGGGTCGCCGTTGGACTCCGGCAGCGCCTCGCCCATCCGACGTACGTCATCGGTGAGCCGCTCCGCCACGAACGTCGTCAACGCCGTCAGCAGCGCGAGCCGGGTGCGGAAATAGACCGAGCAGGAGCCCTCGGGCAGGTCCGCCTCGCGGTCGACGGCCCGGTGGGTCAGACCCCGCAGGCCACCGCGGCCCACCACGGTGATGGCGGACTCCAGCAGGTGCGCCTGCCGCTCCGCCGTCCCCTCCGGACGCCTGCGCTTCTTGGCCACGACCGCAGCCTCTCACGTCCCCCGGGCATCCCTGTGAGGCAGCACACAAGACCTGCGCTTGCACCCTCATCACTACAGGCGTAGTGTCAAAGACATGAGCACTACAGACGTAGTGATCACCAAGATCGAGACAGAGGCAGACTCATGAACGTTATGAACATCGACCAGTTCTTCACCGGCACGATGATCATCGTCGCCGTCGCTCTCGTGGCCCTCATCGCCTGCGCCGGCACCTGGACCGTGCAGTTCTTCGCACGCAACCGCCAGGAGCGCGTCGCGCAGCACAAGCCGCTGGTGACGTACTACCGCGGCCTCGCACTCGGCCACTGAGCCCCCACACTTCAACGCGAAGGCGCACGTCCCACCAAGGGACGTGCGCCTTTCGCATGCCCGCACGCCGTACGCCTTCGCCGTACGCCGAGATGTCACTTCAGGAGGGTCGCGAAGCCAGCAGACCCTCCGAAACCGACATCTCGCGCAGAGTCGGCGGTGAGGCTCAGTAGTCGAGCGAGTGCAACCGGCGCGCGGCCTCGGTGATGGACCCGGTCATCGACGGGTAGACGGAGAAGGTCGAGGACACCTGGTCGACCGTGAGCCTGTTCTGCACGGCGAGCCCGATGGGAAAGATGAGCTCCGACGCCTGCGGCGCGACCACCACGCCGCCGATGACGGTGTTGCTGCCCGGGCGGACCAGCAGTTTCACGAATCCGTCCCGGATGTTGCGCATCTTGGCGCGCGGGTTGGTCGACAGCGGCAGGGTCACCAGCCGGGCCTCCACGCGGCCCTCGTCGACGTCGGCCTGCGAGTAACCGACCGTGGCGATCTCGGGATCGGTGAAGATGTTGGCGCATACGCCGCGCAGGTTCAGCGGCGCCACCGCGTCGCCCAGGGCGTGGGCCATCGCGAGACGGCCCTGCATGGCCGCGACGGAGGCGAGCGGCATCACCCCGGTGCAGTCGCCCGCGGCGTACACCCCCGGCGCTGACGTACGTGACACCCGGTCGACCACGATGTGGCCGGACTCGGTCATCTCGACCTCGGCCTCCTCCAGCCCGATGCCTCGGGTCTGCGGGATCGATCCGACGGCAAGCAGCACGTGCGAGCCCTCGACCGTACGTCCGTCCTCGAGCGTGACGAGGACGCCGTCGTCGGTGCGTTCGGCCGATTTCGCCCGGGACCGGTTGAGCACCTGCATCCCGCGCCGGCGGAAGACGTTCTCGATCACGAGCGCGGCGTCCGCGTCCTCGCCGGGCAGCACCCGGTCGCGCGAGGAGACCAGCGTGACCGCGCAGCCCAGACCGAGGTAGGCGTGCGCGAGTTCGGCGCCGGTGACGCCCGAACCCACCACGATCAGGTGCTCGGGTAGCTCTTTCAGGTCGTAGATCTGCTGCCAGGTGAGGATCCGGTCGCCGTCCGGCTGCGCCGCCGGCATCGTGCGGGGTCGGGTGCCGACGGCGAGCAGGATGACGTCGGCGGAGATCTCCTCGGCGCCGTCCTCGCTCTCGATCGTGACCTTGCCGGGTGCACTGATGCGGCCGGCACCACGGCAGACCCGCACGCCGGTGCCCTCGACCTGGGCACGGATGTCGTGGCTCTGTGCCTGCGCGAGCGCCAGGATGCGCTCGTTGACCTGGATGAGGTGGGCCTCGGCGTGCTGGTCCTCACCGGCACCCTCGAAACCGACGCCGAGACGTCCGGCGGATGCGAACCGCGACATGAAGTCGGAGGTGGCGATGAGCGCCTTGCTGGGCACGCAGTCGGTGAGGACGGCAGCGCCGCCCATCGCCTCGTTCTCGATGATCGTGACGGAGGCACCGGCCGCGGCGGCCACCAGGGCCGACTCGTAGCCCCCTGGTCCTCCGCCGATGATGGCCACGGTTTTCTGACGCGTCACGGGTTCATTTCATCACGCGGGTCCTCGCTAGCCTGTGCCGGTGACGATCGCAGCCGACCTCGCAGACCCCGCCACCGACCCGTTCGAGGTCGCCCGCAGCGCGGCGGCGGTGATCGCCGAGGCCACCGGAGTGCCGCGACACGATGTCGCGCTGGTGCTCGGATCGGGGTGGGGTCAGACCGCCGACCACATCGGCGAGACTCTCGCCACCGTCGCGAACACCGACGTGCCGGGCTTCGCCGCCGCGGCCGTCAGTGGGCACACCGGCACGATGCGCTCGGTGCGGATCGGCGAGACCGACCGACGCGCACTGGTGTTCGGCACTCGCACGCACTTCTACGAGGGTCGCGGCGTGCGCGCGGTGGTGCACGGCGTACGCACGGCGGCGGCTGCAGGCTGCACGACGATCGTGCTGACCAACGGGTGCGGCGGCCTGCGCCGCGAATGGGCACCCGGCACCCCCGTGCTCATCTCCGACCACATCAACCTCACCGCCGCCTCGCCGATCGAGGGCGCGAACTTCGTGGACCTGACCGACCTCTACTCCGCGCGCTTGCGGGAGCTCGCCCGCACCGTCGACCCGTCGCTCGACGAAGGCGTCTACGCGCAGTTCCGCGGGCCGCACTACGAGACACCGGCCGAGGTGCGGATGGCCGGTGTCCTCGGTGCCCAGCTCGTCGGCATGTCCACCACGCTCGAGGCCATCGCGGCGCGCCAGTCCGGTCTGGAGGTGCTCGGCATCAGCCTGGTGACCAACGCCGCGGCCGGGGTGAGCGACCAGCCGCTGTCCCACGGCGAGGTGCTGGAGGCCGGGCAGGCCGCCGCCGCACGGTGCGGGGCGCTGCTCGCCGACGTCGTACGGGCGATGTGATGGCCTCCCTCGAGGCGCGGGCGCGGGCCTGGATCGCCGACGACCCCGACCCGCAGACCCGCGCTGAGCTGGAGGGGGTGCTGACCTCCGTGCAAGCCGGCGACGCCGATGCGGTGGCCGACCTGGAGGACCGGTTCGCGGGACTGCTGCAGTTCGGCACCGCCGGCCTTCGCGGCGCGCTGGGCGCAGGGCCGGCCCGGATGAACCGTGTCGTCGTGCTGCGAGCAGCAGCCGGCCTCACGGCGTACCTGCAGGAGCAGCGCAGCGCGCGCGACGCCACCGTGGTGATCGGCTACGACGCCCGGCACAACTCCGACGTCTTCGCCAGCGACACCGCGGCGGTCGTGACGGCGGCCGGCGGGCACGCGATGGTGCTGCCGCACCCGCTGCCGACACCGGTGCTGGCCTTCGCGATCCGCGATCTCGGCGCTGATGCCGGCGTCATGGTCACCGCGAGCCACAATCCGCCGCAGGACAACGGCTACAAGGTCTACCTCGGCGACGGCAGCCAGATCGTGTCGCCGGTCGACGAGCAGATCGCCGACGCCATCACCGCGGTGCCCGACGCCGCCTCCGTGCCACAGGCGCAGGACGGCTGGCAGACCCTCGACGACGGGATCGTGGCGGACTACCTCGATTCCGTATGCCGCGTCGTCACCCCCGGCGGTCCGCGTGCGCTACGGATCGTGCACACCGCCCTCCATGGCGTGGGATCCCAGGTGGCGCGAAATGCGTTGGCCCGCGTCGGTTTCCACGATGTGCACTCGGTCGCCGAGCAGGAGACGCCCGACCCGGAGTTCTCGACGGTCGCCTTCCCCAACCCCGAGGAGCCAGGTGCGATCGACCTCGCCCTCGACCTGGCGCGAGAGGTCGATGCGGACCTGGTCATCGCCAACGACCCCGACGCCGACCGATGCGCCGTCGCGGTGGCGGACACCGACGGGTGGCGGATGCTGCGCGGCGACGAGGTCGGTGCGCTGCTCGGCGACCACCTGCTGCGCCGGGACTGGCCGGCCGACGCGGTGATGGCCAACTCGATCGTGTCGTCCCGGCTGCTGGCCGCGATGTGCGCGGCCCACGGCGTGCGCCACGAGCAGACGCTGACCGGTTTCAAGTGGATCAGCCGGGTGCCCGGCCTGGTCTATGGCTACGAGGAGGCGCTCGGCTACTGCGTGGATCCGACGCAGGTGCGCGACAAGGACGGCGTGAGCGCGGCGCTGCTGGTAGCGGAGTACGCCGCGTCGCTCGCCGGCCGTGGCGCCACTCTCCTGGACGCGCTCGACGAACTCGCCGCGACGTACGGCCATCACCTGACCGACAGTTTCTCGGTGCGAGTCGAGGATCTGGGGGTGATCGGGGACGTCATGGCGCGTCTGCGGACGACACCGCCCGGCAGCGTCGGCGGACAGGGCGTCTCGTCCATCGATGACCTGGCGCGGGGTGACGGCGGCCTGCCCCCCACCGAGGGGTTGCGCTATCTGCTGGCGGACGACACCCGCGTGATCGTGCGGCCGAGCGGCACCGAGCCCAAGTTGAAGGTCTACCTGGAGGCGATCGACGCCGACCGGGCGAGCGCACAGAGCCGGCTCGCGGCCATCCGCGCCGACATGGAGCGCCTGACCGCGCCGGAGTGACGCTGCCGCCGGGCTTGCGTGCAGGAAAGTGACCGCAGCGCCGACAACCCACCCGGCCGGCGTATGCGCGTGCAGGAAAGTGACCGCAGCGCCAACAACCCACCCGGCCGGCGTACGCGCGTGCAGGAAAGTGACCGCAGCGCCAACAACCCACCCGGCCGGCGTATGCGCGTGCAGGAAAGTGACCGCAGCGCCGACAACCCACGCGCCGGGGGCGGCTCAGCCCAGAATGCCGACGACCACCAGGACCACGGCCCCGACGAGAGCCGCGATGCCCCACCAGGCGGGTTGCACGCGTACGACGGCGTCGCCAGTGCCCAGGTCCGTCGGCCGCTGATCGAACAGCGCCTTCTCCTCGCCGATCCGAGCGGCGACCGCGGCCGCGGACTGGGGACGCTCGGGGGCGTTCCGGTAGGCCGCCGTGTCGATCGGCTGCCTACGCTCGGCCCGCGACGGCATGATGCCGCCGCCCCCGAAGCCCAACCGCTGCACGCGGGGCGTGCGGCGGCGCTGGCTGGTGATGGCCCACGATCCGTATCCCGCGTCGCCGGTGGTGATCACCTTCAGGTTCCACCGCGACTGCGTCGACTTCACGCACTGCCAGGGGATCTGCACGTCGCGCACGAGGTTGCGAATCACGATCGCCTGGTCGGTGAGGACGACGCACGGGCGCACGAAGATCGCCCAGGCGAACACGGCGACGGCCACGGGCAGGGCGACGTCGAGCACATGCAGCCGGCCCAGCGTCCGGACGCCGAGCAGCAGGATCAGCGCGCAGACCGCGATCGTGACGATGCCGAGCGCCATGGACCCGGTCTGCCGGAATTGCCGGCGCTGGGCTGTGGTGTCGGGGGTGTGAGCCAGTCGGGACGGCATGGCGCTGACGGTACGCTGCGTCGGTGTCAGCAACCACTGCAACGTCGCAGGCGAGGGACCTTCTCGGGGTGTCCGCCCTGTCCAATCGGTCCCTGCGCACCTGGCTCCACGGCCTCCCGGCGGTCGACCAGGTCGGAGCCGAGGCCCGCGCAGCGGCGCTCGGCACCCGCTCGATCAAGACCACCAGCAAGGCGTGGGCGATCGACACGGCCATCTCGATGATCGACCTCACCACATTGGAGGGGTCGGACACCCCCGGCAAGGTGCGCAACCTGTGCGCCAAGGCGATGCTCCCCGACCGCGCCGACCCGTCGACCCCGCGCGTCGCAGCGATCTGTGTCTACAACGACATGGTCACCGTCGCGCGAGAGGCGTTGGGCGACAGCGGGATCAACGTGGCCGCCGTGACCACCGCCTTCCCCTCGGGGCGCGCGTCGCTGCCCGTGAAGCTGCTGGACACCCAGGACGCTGTCACCGCCGGCGCCGACGAGATCGACATGGTGATCGACCGTGGAGCGTTCCTGTCCGGTGACTACCGCACCGTCTTCGACCAGATCGCCGCCGTCAAGGAGGTCTGCCGCAGCAACCCCGACCGGGCCGACGCGCACCTGAAGGTCATCCTCGAGACCGGCGAGCTCGCGACGTACGACAACGTGCGCCGCGCCTCCTGGCTGGCGATGCTCGCCGGCGCCGATTTCATCAAGACCTCCACCGGCAAGATCTCGCCCGCGGCGACCCTCCCGGTGATCCTGGTCATGCTGGAGGCCGTCCGCGACTGGCGCGGGCTGACCGGCGCGATGGTCGGGGTGAAGCCCGCGGGCGGCATCCGCACCACCAAGGACGCCGTCAAGCATCTGGTCACCGTCAACGAGACGGCAGGTCCGGACTGGCTGACCCCGCAGTGGTTCCGGTTCGGCGCGTCGAGTCTGCTGACCGACCTGCTCCTGCAACGGCAGAAGCTGCGCACCGGCGCCTACTCCGGATCCGACTACGTCACCGAGGATTGAGAGACATGCCAACGGGTTTCGAATACGCTCCGGCGCCGGAATCGCGGGGGGTCGTCGACATCGCGTCCTCCTACGGACTCTTCGTCGGCGGCGAGTTCGTCGATCCGGCGGACGGCGGTTCGTTCAAGACCGTCAACCCGGCCACCGGTGAACGGCTGAGCGACGTCGCCGAGGCCGGCGCGGCCGACGTCGACGCCGCCGTACGCGCCGCCCGGCGGGCCTACACGCAGGTGTGGGGTCCGATGTCGGGTGCTGAGCGCGGCAAGTACCTCTTCCGGATCGCACGGCTGCTGCAGGAGCGGGCCCGCGAGTTCGCGGTGCTGGAGACGCTCGACAACGGCAAGCCGATCAAGGAGTCGCGCGACGTCGACATCCCCCTGGCGGCGGCGCATTTCTTCTACCACGCGGGATGGGCCGACAAACTGGAGTACGCCGGTCTCACCACGGGCGCGCGCCCGGCACCTCTCGGTGTCATCGGCCAGGTCATCCCATGGAACTTCCCGCTGCTGATGCTGGCGTGGAAGATCGCGCCCGCGTTGGCGACCGGCAACACGGTGGTGCTCAAGCCCGCCGAGACCACTCCGCTCACGGCGCTGCTCTTCGCGCAAGTGTGCCAGCAGGCCGACCTGCCCGCCGGGGTCGTCAACATCGTGACCGGCGCCGGCGCGACCGGACAGGCGCTCACCGAGCACCCCGACGTCGACAAGATCGCCTTCACCGGCTCCACCGACGTCGGCAAGCAGATCGCGCGCACCATCGCCGGCACCCGCAAGCGGCTCACCCTGGAGCTGGGCGGCAAGGGCGCCAACATCGTCTACGACGACGCTGCGATCGACCAGGCCGTCGAGGGCATCGTCAGCGGCATCTACTTCAACCAGGGACACGTCTGCTGCGCCGGGTCGCGGCTGCTGGTGCAGGAGTCGGTGGCCGAGGACGTCGTACGCCGTCTGCAGCGCCGCCTCGGCACGCTGCGGGTCGGCGACCCGATGGACAAGAACACCGATGTCGGCGCCATCAACTCCGCCGAGCAGCTCGCCCGCATCACCGCGCTCGTCGAGGCCGGCGAGGCGGAGGGCGCGACCCGCTGGAGCGCGCCGTGCGAGCTGCCCGACCGTGGCTACTGGTTCGCGCCGACGATCTTCACCGACGTGTCGCAGGCGCACCGGGTCGCGCAGGAGGAGATCTTCGGACCGGTGCTGTCCGTGTTGACCTTCCGCACGCCGGCCGAGGCGGTCGCCAAGGCCAACAACACGCCGTACGGGCTGTCCGCTGGCATCTGGTCCGACAAGGGATCGCGGGTGCTCTGGACCGCCGACCGGCTGCGCGCCGGGGTGGTGTGGGCGAACTCGTTCAACAAGTTCGACCCGACGTCGCCCTTCGGCGGTTACAAGGAGAGCGGATACGGCCGCGAGGCCGGTCGACACGGCCTGGAGGCCTATGTCGCGGCGGGGAGTGAGGACTGATGGCTCGGGTGGACGTGCGCAAGACCTACAAGCTCTACATCGGCGGCAAGTTCCCGCGCAGTGAGTCCGGGCGTTCGTACGCCGTTGTGTCCCAGGGGCGTTCGCAGTCCTTCCTGGCCAACGCCGCACAGGGCTCCCGCAAGGACGTCCGCGACGCCGTGGTCGCGGCGCGGGGGGCGTTCGCCGGCTGGTCCGGGGCGACGGCGTACAACCGCGGTCAGGTGCTCTACCGCGTGGCCGAGGTACTGGAGGGTCGCCGCGAGCAGTTCGTGGCCGACGTGATCGCGAGCGAGGGCGTGACCCGCCCCCGCGCGGAACGACTGGTCGACGCCGCCATCGACCGGTGGGTCTGGTACGCCGGGTGGCCCGACAAGCTCGCCCAGGTGCTCGGCAACCTCAACCCCGTCGCCGGCCCGTACTTCAACCTGTCGGCGCCCGAACCGACTGGTGTCGTGGGCATTCTTGCGCCCCAACGCAGTTCGCTGCTGGGACTGATCAGTGTGATCGCCCCGGCGATCGTCTCGGGTAACACCGTGGTGGTGCTCACCAGCGAGGATCGGCCGCTGCCGGCCGTCACGCTGTCCGAGGTGCTCGCGACCTCCGACGTGCCCGGCGGCGTGGTCAACATCGTCACGGGGCGCACCGCGGAGCTCGCTCCCTGGCTCGCGTCCCACCATGACGTGAACGCCATCGACCTGACTGGCGCGGCGAATGCCGCCGACGTCGACTGGGCCGCGCTGGAGGCATCAGCCGCCGGCACCGTCAAGCGCGTGCTGCGGCCCGCCGGCGACGGGCCGGACGCCGTCGAACCCGACTTCGCGCCCGCTCCCAGCCTGCGTCGGATGCGGGCATTCCTCGAGACGAAGACGGTCTGGCACCCCAAGGGCACCTGACTCCCTTCCCGAGTGGCGTACATATATTTCGAGTGCACCCCGTAGGAGTGCGCCACTCGAAACATATGTACGCCACTCGGCGGGATGGGCAGACGGCGCCGGTTAAGGTTCGGCCATGAGTGACGGATGGGTGAGCCCGTCGGGGGGTCCGAACCACACCGGTGAGCAGCCGGCCTACGGCACGCAGGCACCCCCGCCGCAGCAGACCGGCCAGCGACCACCCCCGCAGTACGGCGCCTACGGACCGGTGCCCCCCGCCGGACCACCCCAGGGTCCGCCGACCAAGGGCGGTCAGCCGCAGTACACCGCGCCGCCGTTCCGGCCGATGGCACCGAAACCCGGTGTCGTGCCGCTGCGCCCGCTCACCCTCGGTGACATCTTCGGCGGCGCCTTCGCCACCATCCGCGGCAACCCGGCCGCCACCCTCGGACTCGCCCTGATCGTGCATCTGATCGTCGCCGTGCCGACCCTGGCGGTCACGCTCTTCCTGAAGCGCGTGGTCTTCCCGAACGGCCTGGACCTCTCGTCCAAGAGCGACACGGGAGGCTCCAACCCGGATCTGCTGAAGGTCGACCTCATCGCGCCGGCCGCGCAGATCTTCACCTACATCGGCGGCATCGTGCTCGCCGGCATGCTCATCGTGGTCGTCTCCGACGCCGTCCTCGGTCGGCGGATCAGCATGCGCGAGACGTGGACCCGGATCCGCCCGCGGTTGTGGCCGCTGCTCGGACTCACCGTGCTGCTCGCCGCGCTGGCTCTGCTCGCCGTGGCGGTCGTCGTCGGCATCGTCGTCGTCGCCGCGCTGACCGCCGGCACCGTGCTCGCCGTGGTCCTGGGCGTGCTGCTCGGGCTCGGACTCCTCGTCGGGGTCTTCTTCCTCAGCATCCGCCTGATGCTGGCGAGCCCTGCCCTGGTGCTGGAGGGCATCGGCCCGGTGCCCGCGATCAAGCGGTCGTGGGCGCTGACCCATCACGCGTTCTGGCGACTGCTCGGGATCTCGTTCCTGGCCACGCTCGTCGCGGGGACCGTCAGTGCGGTCGTCGGAGTGCCGGGATCGTTGCTCAACCTCGGCGGCTACGCGACCGACGGGACCGGCAGCGTGCTGCTGCTGGTGGGTGGGCAGCTTTGGACCGCCGTCGTGAGCGCGGCCGTCGCCCCGTTCGTCACGGGCACCACCGGGCTGCTCTACATCGACCAGCGGATGCGCAAGGAGGGCCTTGACGTGACCCTCATGTCCGCGGCGGCCTCGCGCGACGATGCTCCGCGCTGACGCCACACCTCTCACACCGAGCGGCGACCAGGGTCGCCAGCTGCTGCGCCGCGAGCTGGCCAAGGGCGAATACGACCAGCACAAGGGCCTGCTGCAGACGGCGTACGACTGGATCGCTCGCCAGCTCGATCATCTCCTCTCCGGCAGCACGGGCACTCTCCCTGCGATCGCGTGGCTGGTCGGTCTGCTGCTGGTGATCCTGATCGTCATACTCGCTGCCACCGGGTTACGCCGCGGCCGGGTGCGCGCGCGCGGTCATGACGACGACGCGGTGCTCGGGGACCGACAGACCTCGGCCGACGAGCTGCGGTCCCGCGCCACCGCGGCGGAGCGCGCCGGAGACCTGGACGCGGCCACCCTCGACCGGTTCCGCGCGATCGCCGTACGCGGGGTGGAGCGGGCGCTGATCGACGCGGCGCCCGGTCTGACGGCGCACGAGATCGCCCGCGTGCTCGCGGCGAGATTCCCGGCATCGACCACTCGATTGTCCGAAGCGGCAGCAATCTTCGACGCGGTCCTCTACGGCGGCCGGGCCGCGGACGCCGCCGACTGCACCCGCATGCGCGACCTTGACGAGGTGCTGGAGCACGCGCGCCCGAACCCCCTTCGCACCGGGCAGCCCGTATGACGCGCGGTCGCCTGATCGGGGCGTCGCTGGTGCTGGCACTGGTCGCCCTGGCGCTCGTCGCGGTGCTCACCGCCGGCTCTCGCAAGCAGCCCCTCGACCCCGGATCGGCCGCCCCCGACGGTGCGCGCGCGGTGGCTCAGGTACTGCGCGCGCAGGGGGTTTCCGTGCACGTCACCCACACCGCCGCCGGTCTCGTCCAACAGTCGGCAGGACCGGACTCCACCGTCGTCGTCACCCGCGCCGGATTGCTCGGCCGGGCATCGCTACACCGCATCGCACAGACGTCGAGCTCCGCCGGTTCCCTCGTCCTGATCGCACCGACGGCTCCCGTCCTGGCCGACCTCGGGCTCCCGATCCGCGAGGTGCCCGGCGCGCGCAGTGACCCTGGCCAACTGCGTTGCAGCACACCTCCGTTCGACGGCCTGAGGTTCGACGGTGGGGTGGCGCCACGCTCCTACACCTCCACCGTCGGCGCCGGATGCGCCCGGCTCGACGACGGTGGCGACGCCATCCGGACGCTGCCGGCGGTCCCCGGCCTACGGCCGGCCGTCGTCGTCATCGGGTCCGACCAGTTCCTGCGCAATCGCGGCGTGCTGTCCGCCGACGATGCGGCGATCGCGCTGCGAGCGCTGGGATCCCACCCCCGACTGGTGTGGGTGGCCGCCGACACCGCGCACGCCGACGCCTCGGCGACCGGATCCGGTGAAGCATCGCCCTGGCCGCGATGGCTCGGCCCCGGGACCTGGCTGGTCGCCGCGTGCGTCGTGCTGCTGATGCTGTGGCGCGGGCGCCGACTCGGGAGGCTGGTCACCGAGCCGTTGCCGGTCGTCGTACCCGCCGTGGAGACCACCCTCAGCCGGGGACAGCTCTACCGCCGCGCCCGCGACACCGCTCGCACCGCGGAGGTGCTGCGGATCGCGTCCCGGCACCGGCTCGCCCGCTACCTCGGCCTCGCACCCACCACACCCGCGGCGGAGCTGGTCCGCGAGACTGCGCAGGCGACCCGACGTGATGCCCGCGAGGTACACGACGTTCTCGTCGGCGGCCCGGTCGACGACGAGGCGCAGCTGATCCGCACCGCCCAGGAACTCCAGAACCTCGAGAGACAGGTACACCGCCCATGACGCAATCCACGTCGCTGCACGCCGACGCCGACCGCGCACGCCAGGCGATGATCGACGTCCGCACCGAGGTCAACAAGGCTGTGGTCGGACAGGATTCGGCGATCGGTGGCCTGGTGGTGGCGCTCCTCGCCGGCGGCCACGTGCTGCTCGAGGGAGTGCCGGGCGTGGCCAAGACGCTGCTCGTGCGCGCGCTGGCCCGGTCGCTGTCGGTGCAGACCAAGCGGGTGCAGTTCACCCCCGACCTGATGCCCGGCGACCTGACCGGCTCCCTGGTGTACGACGGCAGCTCGTCCGACTTCGTCTTCCGGCCCGGCCCGGTCTTCACCAACCTGCTGCTCGCGGACGAGATCAACCGCACCCCGCCGAAGACCCAGTCCGCACTGCTGGAGGCCATGGAGGAGCGGCAGGTCTCGGTCGACGGCACGCCGCGTGCGCTCCCGGCACCGTTCATGGTCGCGGCGACCCAGAACCCGGTGGAATACGAGGGCACCTACCCTCTGCCCGAGGCCCAGCTCGACCGGTTCCTGCTCAAGGTCGCCGTCGCGCTGCCGGACCGTCAGCAGGAGCTGGTGGTCGTGCAGCGCCATGCCGACGGCTTCGACCCGCGCGACCTCGAGGCGGCCGGCGTACGGCCCGTCGCCGGCGCCGACGACATCGCCACGGGTGCTCGGGCGGTCCGTCGGGTGCGCGTCGCTCCCGAGGTCGCCGGTT
This sequence comes from Allobranchiibius sp. CTAmp26, assembly GCF_017565405.1. Lineage (GTDB taxonomy): Bacteria > Actinomycetota > Actinomycetes > Actinomycetales > Dermatophilaceae > Allobranchiibius. The sequence goes on along the minus strand of NZ_JAGEKR010000016.1, from coordinate 54,330 downwards.
ACATCGTCGACATCGCCCGGGCGACTCGCACCTCCCCCTCAGTGGCCCTCGGCGTCAGCCCGCGTGGCGCGACCGCGTTGCTGGCCACGAGCCGCGCGTGGGCGTTCCTCGCCGGGCGCGACTTCGTGACGCCCGACGACGTCCAGACGATGACCCGCTCGACGCTGGCCCACCGCATCACGCTGCGGCCGGAAGCCGAGCTCGAGGGCGTGGGCGCGTCCGCTGTGCTCGACTCGGCCGCCGGCTCGGTCCCCGTCCCGCGCTGACCGCCGTGGCGATCACCGGACGCGCCGTCCTGCTGGCGGCACTGGGTCTGATCTACGTCGCGCTGGTGCCGCGCGCGTGGTCGGTGCTGGTGTGGTTGGCGGTCGTGGCGGTGCTGGTGATCGTCGATGTGCTGCTCGCCGGGTCGCCGGCGGGGCTGGACCTCACCCGCTCCCCCGGCGCGCAGGTGGTGCTCGGGGAGTCCACGTCGACCTCACTACTGGTCCGCAACGATGGCCGGCGGCGGGTGCGCGCGCTGGTCCGCGACGCGTGGCAGCCGTCAGCGGGGGCCGGCGGTTCCCGCCATACGGCCACGCTGCCGCCGGGTGAAAGCGTCCGGCTGACAACGGAACTGACGCCGGTACGGCGGGGTGACCGGCGCGCGGACCGCACCACGCTGCGCTCGTACGGGCCGTTGGGGCTGGCGGCCCGGCAGCGGTCGGTGGCCGTGCCGGGCACGGTGCGCGCGCTGCCGGCGTTCCCCTCGCGGCGGCACCTCCCCAGCCGGCTGCGCGTGCTGCGGGAGATCGACGGTCGGGCGGCCGTGCGGGTGCGCGGGCAGGGCACCGAGTTCGACTCGCTGCGCGACTACGTCGACGGCGACGACGTGCGAAGTCTCGACTGGCGCGCCACGGCCCGGCGCCGACACCTCGTCGTACGCACCTGGCAGCCCGAACGCGACCGTCGGGTGGTGATCCTGCTCGACACCTCACGCACCAGCGCCGGGCGGGTCGGCGACACGACCCGGCTCGACCACAGCATGGACGCCGCGCTGCTGCTCGGCGCGCTGGCGTCGCGGGCGGGTGACCGGGTGCAGTTCCTGGCCGGGGACCGTGCGATCGGTGCACGCGTGATCGGCGTGCACGACCGCGGGCAGTTGCTGCACCGGTTGGTCACCGCGATGACCCCGCTGGAGCCGGCACTGGTCGAGGCGGACTGGTCCCGGCTCGCCGGTGCGGTCGACGGCCTGTCGCGTCAGCGCGCCCTGGTCGTCCTCCTCACCTCGCTCGAACCCGCAGCGATCGAGGAGGGGCTCCTGCCGGTGCTCCCCGCCCTCACCGCCCGCCACCGGGTGGTCGTCGCCTCGGTGACCGATCCGGTGCTGCGCCAGATGGCGTCACAGCGTCGGACGGCGTTCGAGACCTACGACGCAGCGGCGGCCGAGCGCACCCTCACTCTGCGCGAGCGGGCGGCGACCGCCCTCGGCCAACTCGGCGTCACCGTGCTGGACGAGTCGCCCGACGAGCTCCCCACCGCCCTCGTCGACCACTACCTGATGCTGAAGCGGCAAGCCCTCCTCTGACCCCTCTTGTTTTGGACATGCATACCGGGGCACATCTGCCCCGGCGTGCATGTCCAAAAGGCGAGAGGGTGGGGCGGTGACCTCCGCCGTGCAACTGATCCGCTCCTCCACGCTGACTGACACCGTCGAATATGCCTACGCCGCAACCGCACCCGCCGACGCGCGGCTGATCTTCCTCGCCGGATCCTGCCCCTTGGACGACGGGGGCCGGACGCTCGCTCCCGGCGACGTGGCGGCTCAGGCGCACCGGGTGATGCTCAACCTGGAGATCGCACTGGCCGACGCGGGGGCCGAGCTGACGGACGTCGTCTCCACCCGCGTACTCGTCGCGACCACCGACCGGCACGACCTGGTGACCGCGTGGCAGGTGGTGCGGGACGCGTTCGGCGATCATGATCCGCCGAGCACCCTCCTCGGAGTGACCGTGCTCGGCTACCCGGACCAGCTCGTCGAGGTCGAAGCCGTCGCCGCACTCATCTGACCCGTTTTGGACATGCACACCGGGGCACATCTGCCCCGGCGTGCATGTCCAAGACTGGGGTCAGCCGACGGTGGGGAGGGCGGCGCTGCGGTCGATCTCGGCCACGTCGCCGGTCTCACCGCTCAGCCATGCTCGACGACCGACGATGAAGACGTAGAGGAAGAAGAGCACCTCGACGAGGACGCCGATCCCAATGCGTGCCGCGGTCGGCAGCCCGGACGGCGTCACGAACGCCTCGATCACGCCGGTCACGAGGAGAACGACGATCAGCCCGAGCGCCAGCGTGATCACCGACCTGCCCTCGGCGGCCATCGCGTCGGGACGGGTGCGGTCACCCGGCTCGACCCACGACCAGAAGAGCTTCAACCCACCCGCCGCGGCGACGAACACCGCTGTCAGCTCGAGCATCCCGTGCGGCAGGATCAGTCCGAAGAAGAGCGACAGCTTGCCGTGTGCGGCCATCAGGCCGCCGATGATCCCGACGTTCAGCACGTTCTGCAACAGCAGGTAGATCACCGGCACTCCCAGCACACCGACCGCGATGCACAGCGCCGCGACCCACACGTTGTTGGTCCACACGCGGGTGGCGAAATCGGTCGCGGAGTACTGCGAGTAGTAGTCGGCGAAGTCGTGGTTGACGAGCTGGTCGGCCTGCCGGCCGCTGACGAACGAGGACTGCACGCCCGGGTGCCGCGCGACCCACACACCGATGACGAACGCCACCGCGACATTGACCACGAGCACGGTCAGCCACCATCGGCGCAACCCGTAGAGCACCGCGGGGAAGGTCACCGCGAAGAACCGCGCGACCCCCGACCAGGTGCTGGTACGCCGGCCCATCGACTTGGCGCGCGCCCGCGACAGCAACGCCGAGAGGTACTGCACGAGCGCGGGATCGGCTGCGGCAGAACGAATCCGCGACAGGTGCGTGGCGGTCCGCTGGTAGAGGTCGAGCAATTCGTCCGCCTCGGCGGCATTCAGCCGCCGCCGCGCCCCCAGGTCACGCAGGCGCTCCCACTCCAGGTGGTGGGCTGCGACGTACGCGTCCAGATCCATGGCGCAAAGGTACGCTGACCGACGTGACGGACCGGGGGAAACCCGCGCGACCACGCCCGCTGCGCGGTGCCGAGGCGGACACCATGGTCACGGGTGAGGCCGTCCTGATCGACATCCCGCCGGCCTCACTGCCCATCCGCGCCGTCGCCCGGGTGATCGACACGATCCTCTATCTCCTGCTCGTGATCCTGCTGCTCGTCGTGGTCGTCGCGCAGTCGTCCGACGCGAGCGTGGCCAGCAGCGAGACGCTGGCACTGATCAGCATCGTCGGCTCCCTCCTGGTCGTCCCCGTCGCGGTCGAGACACTCACCCGCGGGCGGTCGCTCGGCAAGCTGATCTGCCGCCTGCGCGTGGTGCGCGACGACGGCGGCCCGATCGTCTTCCGGCACGCGTTCGTCCGCGGACTGGTGGGCGTGGTGGAGTTCTTCGTGGCGTACGGCATACCGGCCGTGATCGCCGCGATCGCCACCACGCGGGTCAAGCGACTCGGCGACCTCGCCGCCGGCACGTACGTCGTGCACGAGGACGTGCGCCTGCAGCTCTCCGCGCCACCGGAGGTTCCCTGGCGGCTGGAGCCGTGGGCGCGGGCGGCCGACATCTCGGCCCTGCCCGACGGCGTCGCCCTCGCGGTGCGACAGTTCCTGCTGCGCCGTAGGACGCTCACGCCCGCGGCGCGCGCTCGACTGAGCACCGAGCTCACCGCGGCGGTGCGACCGAACGTCGCGCCGCCCCCGCCACCCGGCACGCCCGACGAGGACTTCCTGGCCGCCGTACTGGCCGAACGCCGCCGCCGCGACCAGCAGCGGCTCGCCCGCGACAGCAGACTACGGGCGCGCGTCGTACCCGTCGACGAACTCACCGGCCGCTGAATCTCACTGTGACACAGGTAAGTCCGGGAGCCGCAGGAATACCTGTGGCTCCAGGGCTCACCTGTGTCATGGTCGGGAAAGCAGGTCAGCGCACCTCGTAGCCCGGCTTGATCTGCTCGTCGATGATCGCCAGCCGCTCGTCGAACGGCAGGAACGCCGACTTCATGGCGTTGATCGTCACCCAGCGCAGGTCGTCCAGATCCCACCCGGCGTCCTGCACCAGCAGCCACATCTCCCGCGACATCGACGTGTCGCTCATCAGCCGGTTGTCGGTGTTGACGGTGATCCGGAAACGCAGGTCGCGCAACTGCGTGATCGGGTGGGCGGCGACCGAGGTCGCGGCACCGGTCTGCACATTGGACGAGGGACACAGTTCCAGCGGGATGCGCAGGTCGCGGACGTACGACGCGAGCCGGCCGAGCTGCGCGCGAGATGTGCCCAGGCCCTCGATGTCGTCGACGATCCGGATGCCGTGGCCGAGCCGCTCCGCGCCGCACCACTGGAGGGCCTCCCAGATGCTCGGCAACCCGAACGCCTCGCCGGCGTGGATGGTGAAGTGCGCGTTCTCGCGGCGCAGATACTCGAACGCGTCGAGGTGACGGGTCGGCGGGTTGCCCGCCTCGGCGCCCGCGATGTCGAATCCGGCGACCTCGTCGTCGCGGTATCGCACTGCCAACGCTGCGATCTCGGTGCTCTTAGCCGCGTGCCGCATCGCGGTCAGCAGCGCCCGCGCACGGATCGTGCGGCCCCGCTCCGCTGCCAGCGCCTCCCCCTCGCGCAGCCCCGCGTTGACGGCCTCCACCACGTCGTCCAGGCTCAGCCCCTGCTCGAGATGCTGCTCCGGCGCGTAGCGGATCTCGGCGTAGACGACCCCGTCGGCGGCCAGGTCCTCGACCGCCTCGCGTGCGACCCTGCGCAGCGAGTCCGCGGTCTGCATGACCCCGACGGTGTGCGCGAAGGTCTCCAGATACCGCACTAACGAACCGGAGTCGGCGTTCTCCCGGAACCACACCGCGAGTTGCGCCGGATCGCTCGTCGGCAACCCGGCGTACCCCGTCTCGCGCGCCAACTGCGCCACGGTCTCCGGCCGCACACCGCCGTCCAGGTGGTCGTGCAGCAGCACCTTCGGCAGCTGGACGATCTCCTCGAGGGTCAGGGGCGCGTGGGTCTCCGGCATCCGGTCACTGTACGGCGGTCGGCGCCGCCGTCAGGCGATCCGGTCGATGACCAGCGGCAGCCGGTCGGGGACGTCGACGTCCGCGATGTCGAACGCCCCGTCCAGCGAGGCGAGCGCCCGCTCGAAGCGCTCCGGGGTGTCGGTGTGCAGCGTCAGCAGCGGCGCCCCCGCGCGCACGGAGTCACCCGGCCGCGCGTGCCACTGGACGCCGGCGCCCGCCTGTACGACGTCCTCCTTGCGCGCACGTCCCGCGCCGAGTCGCCAGGCGGCGACACCCACCTGCAACGCGTCCAGCCGGGTCAGCACGCCGTCGCGCGGCGCGGTGACGACGTGCTGCTCGCGGGCCACCGGCAGCGTCGCCGACGGGTCACCGCCCTGTGCCGCGATCATCGCCCGCCAGGCGTCCATCGCGCGGCCGTCGTCCAGGGCCTCCGCCGGGTCGACATCGGAGACCCCTGCGGCAGAGACCATTTCGCGCGCGAGCGCGAGGGTGAGTTCGCGTACGTCGGCGGGCCCGCCTCCCGCGAGCACCTCGACGGACTCCGCGACCTCGAGCGCGTTCCCCGCCGTCAGACCGAGCGGCGTCGACATGTCGGTCAGGAGAGCGACGGTGCGGACACCGGCGTCCGTGCCGAGACCGACCATCGTCGTCGCAAGCTCCCGCGCGTTCGCGACGTCCTTCATGAAGGCGCCCGAGCCCACCTTCACGTCCAGCACGAGCGCGCCGGTGCCCTCGGCGATCTTCTTGCTCATGATGGAGCTGGCGATGAGGGGGATGGCCTCGACGGTGCTGGTCACGTCACGCAGTGCGTAGAGCTTCTTGTCGGCGGGTGCGAGACCGGCGCCGGCCGCGCAGATGACCGCGCCGACCGACTCCAACTGCGAGAGCATCGCCTCGTTGGTCAGGTCCGCGCGCCACCCGGGGATCGACTCCAACTTATCGAGGGTGCCGCCCGTGTGGCCGAGTCCGCGCCCCGACAGCTGCGGCACCGCGACGCCGCAGGCCGCGACCAGGGGCGCGAGCGGGAGCGTGATCTTGTCGCCGACGCCACCGGTGGAGTGCTTGTCGGCGGTCGGGCGCGACAACCCGGAGAAGTCCATCCGCTCGCCCGAGGCGATCATCGCCGCCGTCCACCGGGCGATCTCACGGCGGGTCATGCCGTTGAGCAGGATCGCCATCGCGAGCGCCGACATCTGCTCGTCGGCCACCACGCCACGCGTGTACGCGTCGATCACCCAGTCGATCTGACCGTCGTCCAACTCGTGACGGTCGCGCTTGGTGCGGATGACATCGACGGCGTCGTGCGATTCAGGCATCCACCGATCCTGCCACGGTCGCGCGGCGCGCTTCGCCGCACTCCGATCGCTCGCTCGCGCAAGCGCGTTCCACCCCGCACGCGCCCTCCTGGCCCGTAGGCTCGCGGGCACGCGCCCACGTGATGGGCGCGTCCGTCACGTTCAAGGGGAACCCACCGATGTCGATCACGTCCACACTCACCCGCACCGCCGCCACCGCGACCCTGCTCGCCCTGCCGCTCGGCCTTGCCGCGTGCGGCAGCAGCAACAAGGTCAGCGTGAGCTCGGCCAGCTCGAGCAGCAGCTCCTCGAGCAGTGTGTCGAGCGCACCGAGCAGCACGACCAGCTCCTCCAGCAGCGCACCCACCACAACCACGCCGTCGAGCACCACCACCAGCTCCTCCGCCGCAGCCGCAGGTGGCGCCAAGCCCACCAAGGCAGCGGCGACCGCCGGTCTCACCAAGGGCCTGGAGCAGACCCCGCAGGGAGCCAAGCTCAAGCCGGCCCTCGTGCAGAAGGTCGCCGCGTGCATCGTCGGCAAGACCTACGCCAAGGTCAGCAACAAGACGCTGCAGGCTTTCGCCGCCGCGGACAAGAACGCCAAGCTCGACCCGAAGGACAACGTGGTCTACGTGGCCGCGGCTGCGGCGTGCGGCAAGGAGGTCGGTCTGCGCAAGTAACCGCCCCCGAGTGGCATACAGATGTTTCCAGTGGCGCACCTACAGGGGGTGCACCCGAAAGATATGTATGCCACTCGGCGGTGGCGCTAGAGGTTGTGGGCCCCGAAGGCCTGCGGCAGCATCTCGCTCATCGACCGGACACCGAGCGGGGTCTGCAGCAGGCACTCGGGGCCCCCGTGCTCCCACAGCAGTTGGCGGCAGCGCCCGCAGGGCATCAGCGCCTCCCCCGAGCGGTCCACGCACCACACCGCCACCAGGCGGCCGCCCCCGGTGCGCGCGAGGTCGCCGACCATCCCGCACTCGGCGCACAGCCCCACGCCGTACGACGCGTTCTCGACGTTGCAACCGGACACGATCCGGCCGTCGTCGACCAATCCCGCGACACCGACGGGGAAGTCGCTGTACGGCGCGTACGCGCGCTCCATCGCCTCGATCGCGATGCGGTGCAACACCTCCCAGTCGACCTGGGCCGCGTTCGTCACGCCGAGCCCTTCACGTAGGGCTCGCCGTCCGCCGCGGGAGCGCGCACCCGGCCGACCAGACCGGCCACCGCGAAGATGGTGACGACGTACGGGAGCATGCCCAGCAGGTTGGAGTTGATCTGCAGCGGCGGGTTCAGGAAGGACAGCACCGACTGCAGCGCGCCGGCGAAGCCGAAGAGCAGCGCCGCACCGAGCGCGCCGCGCGGGGTCCAGCGACCGAAGATGACCGCGGCCAGCGCGATGAACCCCTGACCGGAGGAGATGTTCTTGGTGAACGCTCCGACGCTGCCGATGGTCAGAAGCGCGCCCGCCAGACCCGCGACGCAGCCGCCGAGCACGACGTTCTGGTAGCGCAGGCGCAGCACGTTGATGCCCACCGTGTCGGCGGCCTGCGGGTGTTCGCCGACGGCGCGGGTGCGCAGCCCCCAGCGGGTGCGAATGAGCGCTACGTCGATCACGATGACGATCACGTACATCGCATAGATGATGTAGTTCTGGTCGAAGACCACCGGGCCGATCACCGGGATGTCGCCCAGCAGTGGCACCTTGGCAGGTCCGAAGAAGCCGGGATTGTCGGTGCCGTTGGAGTTGTTCGCCATGATCGCGTCGAAGAGGTAGCCGGTCAGGCCGAGCGCGAGCACGTTGAGCACGACACCGAGGATCACCTGGTTGACCAGGAACCTGATCGCGAAGACGGCCAGCAGCAGCCCGAGCAGGCCGCCGACCACGATCGCGGCGACGATGCCGGCGAAGAGGCCGGCGACCGTCCCGAGCAGCGCCCCTGCGAAGGCGCCGGCGAGCATCTGCCCCTCGATCGCGACGTTGATGACGCCGCTGCGCTCGCACAGGATGCCGCCCATCGCGCCCAGGATGAGTGGGGCGGCCAGGAACAGTCCCTGCTGCAGCAGACTGGTGAACTGCACGGTCCGGCCGCCGGTGCCGGCCCATGCGAGGAACGCCAGCAGGAAGAGCACGCCGACGGCGCTGCCGACCCAGCGCATCGCGGCAGGGGTGAAACCACGCACCAGGTGGTAGATCCCGGCCAGCACGATCAACGCGCCGACCACGATGCAGAACGGCGCCTCGGGAAGGCTGAGCGTCGGTACGTGCACCCGAGCCCCGCCCGCGTCGAAGCCGAACTTGGCGTTCGGGTGGGTGCCGGTGCTCGCCAACACGATCGCGACGAAGAGGCCGATCACGATCAGCGCGATCGCGACGGCGGTCTGCCGGGCGCGGGACGGGCCGACCTGCACCACCTTGTGGTGGACGACCAGTTCCTCATCGGTGGTGGGGGCGCTCATCGGGGTCCTCGCGAAGTATCGGAGTGAGGTACGAGCGGAGAACTTCGTGGGGTGATCATCCGTTCCATCCCTTCGCGACGACGGCGGTCTGGCCGCCGGCACCGCGGCGTAGCCGGAAGATCAACCGCACCAGTCCCGGCGCGGCGATGAAGAGCACGATCAGCGCCTGCAGCACCTGCACCAGGTCCGACGGGGTGTTGGTGGAGGCCAGCAACTGGACCGACCCGGCGCGCAGCGCGCCGAAGAGCATCCCGGCCCAGAAGGTGCCGATCGGCGACCCGCGGCCGAGCAGCGACACGGTGATCGCGTCGAACCCGAAGCCGGCGTCGATGTCGCTGGTGACCTGCGGGGAGGTGCCGAGCACCTGCGCACTGCCGGCGAGTCCGGCGAGTGCTCCGACGATCAGCATCACCACGATGTAGACCCGCGAGATGCTGATGCCCGCCGTACGCGCCGCGTCCTGGTTGGCGCCGACCGTGCGCAGCCGGAAACCGAAGGTGCTGCGGCCCAGCAGCCACGCCACCGCCACGGTCGCGGCGATTGCGACCAGGAACGCGACGTTCGCGCGCAACGCCGACCCGAAGAGGTGCGGGTAGAGCGCGTTGTGGTCGACCGGGGGCGAGATGGCCTGGTTGTAGGGCTTGGCCTGGAAGCCGTGCACGCCCAGCAGGTACTGGATCAGCCCGAGCGCGACATAGTTGAGCATGATCGTGGTGATCACCTCGTGCGCCCCGGTCTTGGCCTTGAGCACGCCCGCCAGCCCGGCCCACAGCGCACCGCCGAGGATCCCGGCGAGCACGGCGACGATGACGTGCAGCACCACCGGCAGGTGCCAGCTGAAGCCGACGTATCCGGCGAAGATCGCGGCGAGCAGGATCTGGCCCTGCGCGCCGATGTTGAACAGGCCGGCGCGGAACGCCAGCGTCACCGAGAGCCCGGCGAAGATCAGCGGCGTCGCGCTGACGATGGTCTCCGAGATCGGTCCGAAGATGGTCGCGGTGTCGCCGCTGGACAGGCTCGACGGGTTGAGGATCGATCCCTCGAAGATCGCGACGTACGCGCCGGACACCGCGTGCCACGCGGCGGAGAAGGTGTCCATCGGCGCCGCGGTGAAGTAGCTCGCCGCGGTGCGGGTCGCCTGGTCCGAGGCGATGATCAGGATCGACCCGATGACCACGGCGGCGACGATCGCGAGGATCGTGAGGACCGCCGGGTGGTCGCTGCGGAAGACCTCACGCAGCCGGCCCGCCCCGCCGTCCGGTGTCTCGATCTTGCTGCTGCCGCTCTCGGGCGTGCTCACGGCAGGCTCGCCCCCGGCCTTCTGCTCGCTCACGCGGACTCCTTCGTGTCGTGATCGCCGGTGTCGCCCTGCTGGCCGCCCATGAGCAGGCCGAACTCCTGCGCGGACGCGGTCGGCGGCAGCTCCCCGACGATGGCGCCGCGGTACATGACGCCGATCCGGTCGGCCAGGCTCACGACCTCGTCCAGCTCCGTGGACACCAGGAGCACCGCGGCTCCCCGGTCGCGCTCGGCGACGATCCGCTTGTGCACGAACTCCATCGACCCGACGTCGACACCGCGAGTCGGCTGCGACACCACGAAGAGGCGCAGTGGCCGCGACAGCTCACGGGCCAGCACCACCTTCTGCTGGTTGCCGCCGGACAGGGTCGACGCGGGGGCGCTCGCCGACGTCGTACGGACGTCGAACTCCTCCACCCGGGCGATCGCGTTCTTGGCGATCTCCTTGTTGTTCAACTGGATCCGCCCGCCGAACGGCGCCTGGTCGTGCATGTCGAGCACGAGGTTCTCCGCGATGCTGAAGCTGGAGACCAGTCCGTCGTGGGCGCGGTCCTCGGGCACGTAACCGACACCGGCGCGCAGGATGTCGTACGTCGTGTCCTCGGTGACGTCCTCGCCGTCGATGACCACCCGCCCGGACGCCGGCTCGATCAACCCCACGATGGCCTCGGTCAACTCCGTCTGCCCGTTGCCCTGGACGCCGGCGATCGCGTAGATCTCGCCGCCGCGCACCGAGAACGAGATGTCGTCGACCAGCACCTGACCGGCGGCGTCCACGACCCGCAGCTTGTCCACGTCGAGGATGACGTCGCGCGGCTGCGCGGGCTCCTTGTCGACCCGCAGCTGCACGGTGCGTCCGACCATGAGCGCGGCCAGCTCGGCGGCCGTCGCGGTCGGCTCGGCGGTGCCGACCACCTTCCCGCGCCGGATGACGGTGATCGTGTCGGCGACCTCGCGCACTTCGCGCAGCTTGTGGCTGATGAAGACCAGCGAGGTGCCCTGCTCCTTGAGCGAGCGCATCACCTCCATCAGGTGATCGGTCTCCTGGGGGGTGAGCACCGCGGTCGGCTCGTCGAGGATCAGCACCTTGGCCTCGCGGGCCAGCGCCTTCAGGATCTCCACCCGCTGCTGGATGCCGACCGGGAGGTCCTCGACCTTCGCGTCGGGGTCGACCTCCAGGTGGTGGCGGTCGGACAGCTCGCGCACGAGCTTGCGGGCACGTCGCAGGTCGAGCATGCCTCGCGAGGTCTGCTCGGCGCCCAGCATGATGTTCTCGGCCACGGTGAGCACCGGCACGAGCATGAAGTGCTGGTGCACCATGCCGATCCCCGCGGCCATCGCGTCACCGGGACCCTTGAAGGCGACCGGTGCGTCGTCCACCAGGATCGTGCCCTCGGTGGGCTCGTACAGCCCGTAGAGCACGTTCATCAGGGTGCTCTTGCCGGCGCCGTTCTCGCCCAGCAGGGCGTGGATCTCCCCCGGCTGCACGACCAGGTCGATCTGGTCGTTCGCGGTGAAGGTGCCGAACCGCTTGGTGATCCCCTGCAGCTGCAGTTTCATCGTGAAGGCCCGCTCCGTTGCTCGTCGACGCTGCGCGCGAGATTACCCGCCCTGCCAACCCCCGCCGGTACGGCGGCGGTCGCGGGCACCCGCCCGATCGTCATACAGAAGGCGGGGCGAGCCCCACGGCTCGCCCCGCCCCTGCGTTGACCGGTGTCAGCTGGTGGGCTGGCTCGGTGAGGTGATCTTGATCGAGCCGGAGGTGATGCCGGCCTTGACCTTCGCCAGCTCCGCCTTCAGCGCCGCCGGCTGGCTGTTGTTGTCGTCGACCAGTCCGACGCCGGCGTTGGCGAGGGTGCCGATGTAGTTGCCGGTCGGGTACGTGCCGTCCGCGGAGGACTTCAGGTACGCCTGCACACCGCCGCTGAGGTTCTTGGTGACACTGCCGACCATGTACTTGCAGTACTGCGCGGCGCTCACGCAGCCGTCTGTGTCGACCCACATGATCTTCAGCTTGCCGCCGGAGGCCTGCGCCGCCGCGCCCGCGCCGAGGCCGGACCCGCCCGCGACGGGGAAGATGATGTCGGCGCCGTTGCTGGCCATCGACTGGCTGACCGACTTGCCCTTGTTCTGGTCGGTGAAGCTGTTGGAGAAGGTGCCCTTCTTGGACTTCTCGTTCCAGCCGAGCACCTGCACGTTCTTCTTCTTCTGGGTGTTGTAGTACTGCACACCCTCGGTGAAGCCGTCCATGTAGATCGTCACCGGCGGGATGTTCAGACCGCCCCAGGTGCCGACCTTGCCGGTCTTGGTGAGGCTGGCCGCGAGGTAACCGCCGAGGAAGCCGGCCTGCGCGGTGTTGTACTGGATGCCGTAGAAGTTGGCGCCCGTGCCCGGGGCGTCCACCTCGGCGAAGTGCACCTTGGGGTAGGTCTTGGCCGCGGTCTTGACGTTGTCGGACATCAGGCCGCCGACGCCGATCACGGTGGCGCATCCGCCGGTGGCCAGCTTGGTGAGGTTCGGGGTGTAGTCCGCGCCCGAGTTGCTCGGCACGTACTTGATCGAGATGTTCGGGTTGGCCTTGTTGGCGGCCTTCATGCCGTCGTACGACGACTGGTTGAACGAGCGGTCGTCGACGCCACCGGTGTCCAGCACCATGCACGCGTTGATCTTCTTGCCGACGGCCTTCGCGGCGGACGTGGCTCCTGAACTGCCACTACCGCTCGTTCCCGATCCGGGCTTGCTGCCACAGCCGGTCAGGGCCAGCGAGCCGAGTGCGGCAACCGCCGCGATCTTCATCACCGAACGCACAGACATCTCCTTGTAGGTGGGGGGCACATCGGCGCCGACTCACGCGCATGTGCGTAGACGTCGGGCGGGGTGCGGACCCGGAAAGGTTACCGGCGCGTTCGCGCAGGTCCCGCCGTGTCGGCGGGACCGTTATCAAACGGTTGCGCCGCGGTCGTGGCGAGCCTCAGACAGCGGCGTCGGCCGCGGTGTCCGGCCGCAGCAGGCAGGTCGCGGCCAACAGCGTGGCCCCCACGGAGATGGCGCGTTCGTCCACGACCAGGTCGCCCTGGTGCAGTTCGTACGTCGGTCCGCCGGGGGTGCGGGTGCCGAGCCGGCCCATCGCACCCGGTGCGCGGGCCAGCATCCAGCTGAAGTCCTCACCGCCGAGCGACTGCTTGGTCGGCACGACGGCGTCCGGCCCGACGGCCGAACGGCAGGCCGAGGTCAGCAGCTCCACGGCGGTCGCGTCGTTGACCACCGGCGGCACGCCGCGGGTGTACTCCACCTCGGCCGTCACGCCGTACGGCGCCACGACCTCGTGCACCAGCGTCTGCACCAGCTCGCCGGCCTGCTCCCACGCGTCGATGTCGAGCATCCGCAACGTGCCGACGCACTCGCCCATCGCGGGGATCACGTTCGCGGCGTTGCCGGCCACGACGGTGCCCCAGACCAGGGCCGCTCCGACGCGGGGGTCGAGCCGGCGCGACAGCGCGGCCGGCACGTCGGTGACGACCTTGGCGAGCGCGTACGTCAGGTCGCCGGTCAGATGCGGACGGCTGGTGTGCCCACCGCGCCCGGAGAGGCGCACCCGGATCGCGTCGCAGGCCGCGGTGATCGCGCCGACCTTCAGACCCACCGTGCCCACGTCGATGCTCGGGTCGCAGTGCAGCGCGAAGACCTGGTCGACGTCGTCGAGCGCGTGCTCCTTGACGGCGGTGTGCGCGCCGCCCGGCACGACCTCCTCGGCGGGCTGGAAGACCAGCCGCACGGCCATGTCTCGCTCGATGAGCTCCTGCTCGAAGCGTTTGAGGGTGAGCCCGGCGCCCAGCACGACGCTGGTGTGCACGTCGTGACCGCAGGCATGCGCGATGCCGTCGTTGGTCGAGGAGAAGTCGAGGCCGGTGCGCTCGGCGATCGGCAGCGCGTCGAGGTCGGCGCGGAGCGCGACCCGGTACGACGGTTGCGCGGCGCCGATCTCGGCCGTCAACCCCGTCCCCTCGAAGGTGTGGGGCTCGATTCCCGCAGCGGCGAGGGCCTCGACGACGCGCGTGGTGGTGCGCACCTCGTTGAAGCCCAGCTCGGGGTCGCTGTGCAGCGCGCGGCGGATCCGGACCAGCTCGGGCGTCAGTTCCTGCACCGTCGTCGCGACCAGTTGGGGCAGATCGAAGGCGGCACTGTTGCGGGTGGGAAGACTGCTCACGATCACCCGATGTTAGTTGCTCTCCCTATGGAGCCGGTCGCAGGTGGGTCGGGTGGGGTGGGTTGTCGGCCCCGCGGTCACTTTCCTGCGCCCGGCGTACGCGCCCGGGTGGGTTGTCGGCGTTGCGGTCACTTTCCTGCGCCCGGCGCAGCTACTCGGCGTGCGCAGGCGTGGAGTAGGTCACGACCACCGGCACCCCGACCGCGTGCGCGAGCCGCTGCGCGAGCTTGGTCCGCGCCGCCCGACCGCCCACCGGATCCTCGAGCCGCACGTCGGACGACGTCACCGACAGGTGGCGACAGGTCTCGACCCCGACGCTGACCAGCTGATACCGCTTCCAGTCCGCATCCGGTACGGCCTTCTCGGCCGCCTCCAACCGCTTCATCGAGTAGGGCACCTCGACCAGGGCGACCGGCACACGGGCCCACGTCGGATGGCCGGCGCGAGCACCCGCGACCAGTTTCCGGGCGAGCGCCAGGTCGGTCATCTCCACCCTCATCCCGCGCTGCGAATCGTTGAGCCGCACCAGCCCGAAGCTGTTCGCGTAACGGGCGCCGCTTCCGGCAGCCTGGATGGACTGGGCCAGATCCATCGTCGCCTCGTCGTACAGCGGAGCGCTCTGCGGCGCAGCCGAACTGGGTTGCGTGACGAAGCTGTACGGGGTGTAGGACGGCGCACCGGGTGCGCTCTGCGTGCCGCAGCCGCACATGACCGCCGCCCCGACCGCGAGCGCGGTCGTCGCCATGACCGGACGACCACCGACTCGCTTCGTCACCGTTCGCTCCCCACGTCGACGACCAGGAAGGGCGCCGGCCCGTCGTCGGCACGTTCGGCGAAGATCGCGGTCGCGGTGGCGCGTACGTCGTCCGCCAACTCCCGCGCGCCGGCCCAGACCACCAGCGTGCCGGGCCGGTGCTGCACGTCCGACAGCGAGTCGGCGAGCGCATCCCAGTTGTGGCCGAACCAGTCGGGCAGGTCGAACGCCCGTCGACACGCCTGCAGGAACGCCGCCCGGTCGCCCCACGCCTCGAGCCGGACCACATTCCACCCGGCGCGCTCGCCCTCCGCGGCAGCGACCGTGGGGCCGATCTCTAGGATCAGCGCCCCCGACGCCGCGGTGGCCATCGCCCGGGCGAGCGCGAGCCTCGCCACCACCTCCGGACCCTCGCCCGTCGCGCGCCGCCCGTCCGTCACCGCCGCACCCGGCGGAAGGTGTCGTAGTGGTCGGCGGTGTAGTACGCCGTGCCGTCGCGCCCGACCACGATCCGCCGCGGGCCGCGATCGCCCGAGCCGGGAGTGACGACGGTGTACTCGTGGTAGTAGCCGCGGGGCTGTGCCGGCAGGTCCTTGTTGCGGTTCTGGTAGACCGTGCCGTCCTGCCGATACGGATAGGGACCGCCCTTGTCGACGAGCGCCAGCGTATGGCGGGCGCCGCTCGGCAGATCGACGTACGCCACGGTGCCGAGTCCGGACGCATCGGCGCTGCTGGCGCTGCTGCTCGTCGAGGCCGCGCGCGGCGTCACCGACAGCACGGTGGTCCTGGACGTCCCCGGGGCCTTGCTGCCCGACGTCTGGTGCGCGACCCAGCCGATGATCAGGGCCACGACCAGCACCCCGAGCACCAACGGCACGAACCGTCGACGAATCATGCTGAAGGACAACATCGTTCGCGTCTAGAAGAACTCGCGAGGCACGTACATGCCCCAGACGTCGCGCAGGGCGTTGCTGACCTCGCCACCCGTCGCGCGGGCCGCGAGTGCCTCCTTCATGGGGATGAGCGCGTTGTCGCTGCCCTGCGCTGCCGCGCGCAACGCGTCGAGAGCCTTCTCGACGGCACCGTTGTCGCGTTCCTTGCGCAGCGTCGCGAGCCGCTCGGACTGCTCGGCCTCGATCGCGGGGTCCACCCGCAGCGGCACGTACGCCTCGTCGTCCTTGGTGACGAACTTGTTCAGCCCTACGACAGTGCGTTCGCCGCTGTCGATCTGCAGCGCCGTGGCGTACGCCGTGCGCTCGATCTCCGACTTCTGGAAGCCCTCCTCGATCGCCTTGACCGCGCCGCCCTTGTCCTCCACCAGTTGGATGAGCGCGAGCGCGGCCTCCTCGACGTCGTCGGTCATCGACTCCACGACGTAGGACCCGGCGAACGGGTCGACGGTCTTGGTCACGTCGGTCTCGTAGGCGATGACCTGCTGCGTGCGCAGGGCGAGCCGGGCCGCCTTGGCGGTCGGGAGGGCGATCGCCTCGTCGTACGAGTTGGTGTGCAGGGACTGGGTGCCGCCGAGCACCGCCCCGAGCCCCTGCAGCGCGACACGCACCATGTTGACCTCGGGCTGCTGCGCGGTCAACTGCACGCCGGCGGTCTGAGTGTGGAAGCGCAGCATCAGCGACTTGGGGTTCTTGGCGCCGAACTCCTCGCGCATGATCCGCGCCCACATCCGGCGGGCTGCGCGGAACTTCGCGACCTCCTCCAGGAGGCTGGTGCGCGCGACGAAGAAGAAGGACAGCCGTGGTCCGAAGTCGTCGACGTCGAGGCCCGCGGCGATCGCGGCGCGCACGTACTCCTTGGCGTTGGCCAGCGTGAACGCGACCTCCTGCACGGGCGTGGCTCCCGCCTCCGCCATGTGGTAACCGCTGATGGAGATGGTGTTCCAGCGTGGGATCTCGCGGTGGCAGTAGGCGAAGATGTCGCTGATCAACCGCAGCGACTGCGCCGGCGGGTAGATGTAGGTGCCGCGCGCGATGTACTCCTTGAGCACGTCGTTCTGGATCGTCCCGGTCAGCTGGCCGGCGGCGATGCCCTGCCGCTCGGCGGTGAGCTGGTAGAGCAGCAGCAGCGTGCTCGCGGGCGCGTTGATGGTCATGCTGGTGCTGACCTCGTCCAGCGGCAGCTCGTCGAAGAGCACCTGCATGTCGTCGATGCTGTCGATGGCCACCCCGACCTTGCCGACCTCGCCGTGCGACAGCTCGTGGTCGGAGTCGTAGCCCATCTGGGTCGGCAGGTCGAACGCCACCGAGAGGCCGCCGGTGCCGTGCTCGACGAGCTCCTTGTAGCGGGCGTTCGATTCGCGAGCGGTGCCGAAGCCGGCGTACTGGCGCATCGTCCACGGCCGCCCGGTGTACATGCTGGGGTAGACGCCGCGGGTGTACGGGTACTCCCCCGGCGCCCCCAGCCGCGCCGGCGCGTCGAAGCCGTCCAGCGCGGACTCGTCGTAGACCGGCTCGATCGGAAGCCCTGATTCGGTGTTCGCCATGATGCCCCGAGGTTATCGGCTCCGCTCACCGCGCCGGTTGTCCGCACTTTCGCGCACCCGTCCGCACGGGGTTGCGGACACTCGCCT
This sequence comes from Allobranchiibius sp. CTAmp26, assembly GCF_017565405.1. Taxonomy (GTDB): domain Bacteria; phylum Actinomycetota; class Actinomycetes; order Actinomycetales; family Dermatophilaceae; genus Allobranchiibius. Next base: position 36,577 of record NZ_JAGEKR010000016.1, on the reverse strand, counting down.
ACCCACCCCAACCCCGCGCCATCAGTGCCCGGCGCAGCTGCCGCAGGAAAGGCTCGGGGTCATCACGCAGGTCCATCGACATCACCCGCAGTACGACGTCGCCGTCGATCTGCAGCTCGTTGTGCTTGCGCTGATCGACCCTCGTCTGGGAGATGTCGCGATGGCCCAGACCGTCCACCTCGACGGTGAGGGCGTACGCCGCGAACCGGGCGTCCAGGTAATACGTGCCACTCGGGCGACGTAGCAGCTGTTGTCTCGCCGGCACCGGCAGATCGTGCGATCGGCACAGCCGCACCAGATCCAGCTCCCCCAGTGCCTGCGATCCGCCGGCGATCTCCGAGACGGCTGCGGCGATGAGAGCGGCGCGACGGGATCTCGGTAATCGCTCGAGCATCGTGATCAGGCGCTGCGGGGTGGTCAGCCCCTGCTGCACGGACATCGCGAGGATGGTCTGGGCGGCGCGCTCGCTGACCGCCCAGCGCGCGGCGCGCAGGGTGGCGAGCTCGGGTCGCACGCGCCGTACCGGGAGTTCCAGCACGTCGGCGTCGTCCCAGGAGCGCAACTCGTGTACGCGTACCCCCTGATCACGTATGACGCGATCACCCTTGGGGACGCTGAGGTGGACGAGATCTTCGAAGCCCACCATGCCCGCGCACTGCAGGGCGCTCACACCGTCGAGCGCGGCCCGCGGCGACGCACCAGCGAGCGCGAGCCGCCACGCACTCTCCAGCGTTGCGGGCGCACCGACGATCTTGACTGCACGTCGCGCTACCTCCCAACGCCCCCGGGCGACCTCCTGAGCGATCCGTCGTCGGGTGACGCCGCCGTGCCGGGCGTCTCGTCGCGTGATGACACCGTCTGTGTCCCCCGCCAGCTGATGGAGTCGACCTGCGGCGTCGTACGTCGGGTGCATGCGCGCCATGCAAGAGGCTGCGACGTACCTACCGCATCTCCTGCCAGGACGGGTGTGGACGAGCTCAGGGGATGTGCACGACGGGCCGGGCCGCGAGTGTCCGCACTTTCGCGCACCCGTCCGCACGGAAATGCGGACAACCGCGGTGCGCTGGGGCGGGGGGGGGTCAGCCGAGGGCGCGGTTGAGGTCGCGCACCAGCGACGGACCGTGGTAGACGAACCCGGTGTAGACCTGCACAAGTGCCGCACCCGCGTCGATCAGGGCCTGCCCGTCGGCCACCGTCATGACCCCGCCCACCCCAATGACGGGCAGGGTGGTGTGCTCGGCGACGTACCGCACGATCCTGCGTGTACGGCGGGTGAGCGGCGAGCCGGACAGGCCGCCCTCCTCGTCGATCAACGCGAGGTCCGGGCCGCGCAGTCCGTCGCGGCTGAGGGTGCTGTTGGTGGCGATGATGCCCGCGATGTCGGCGTGCCCGGCGACCTCGAGGACGTCGTCGATGGCGTCGTTCTTCAGGTCGGGGGCAATCTTGACGAAGATCGGGACGGGGGTGGCGGACCGGGCCTGCGCCAGCTGCGCGGCTTCCTGCACGAGGGTGGCGAGCAGCTCGCCCAGCGGTTCGCGACCCTGCAACCCGCGCAGGCCGGCCGTGTTGGGGCTGGAGACGTTGACCGCGATGTAGTCGGCGAGGCCGTCCAGCGTCCGCAGACAGGTCAGGTAGTCCAGGACCGCGTCGTCAACCGGCGTCGTCTTGTTCTTGCCGATGCTGACCCCGACGGGGATCGACAGCGGGCCGATCAAGCGCAGGCGGGTGGCAAGCGCCTCGGCGCCGTCGTTGTTGAAACCCATCCGGTTGATGATCCCGGAGCTGTCGTAGACCCGGAACAGTCGCGGCTTGTCGTTGCCGGGCTGCGCCATCGGCGTTACGGTCCCCACCTCGATGTGGGAGAAACCGAGCGCCGACCACCCCTTCAGCGCGAGCCCGTCCTTGTCGACGCCTGCCGCGAGGCCGACCTTGCCGGGGAAGGTGATGCCCGCGACGTCCACCGGTTCGGTCGGTACGGCGCACGCCCGGCGCACCAGATCGAGGATCCGTGGCCGCTCGGCGAGAGTCGAAAGCCGTTGCAGTGTCTTGTGATGCGCCGACTCGGCGTCGCCACCGTCGGAGCGGAAGAGCACCGGCCGGAGCACACGTGTGTAACCGGCTTCCATCGTCTTGGCGAGCAGGTCCACACAGGGCAGCTTACGAAGGTATGACGGGTGCGCGCGAACGACCCGCGTCAGGTCAGGTGCGCGCGCCCGTTGAGTCGCATCTGCTCGACGAGGATCTTCACGTCCTGCGCCCGGTCACGGGTGGTGACGAGCACGGCGTCCATCGTGTCGACGACGACGACGTCCTGGATGCCGAGTGCGACGACCGTGCGACCCGAGCCGGGGGCGACCACACCGGTCGCGTCCTTCATCACGACGAGGGACGACTCCCCGAGCACCTTCACGCCCGGTTCGTCCTGGCGATCCATGAGCAGCGTGGCCAAAGAGGCGAAGTCGCCGACGTCGTCCCAGCCGAAGGTCGCCGGGATGACCGCGACCTGGCCGTCCACCGACGCGGGCTCCGCGATCGCGTTGTCGATGGTGATCTTGGTCAGCCGCGGCCACAGCTCCGCGAGCCGCAGCGGCCGGGCGGCGATCGCGCGCAGGTACTCCGCGAGCAACGGCTGGTAGTGCGCGATCAGGTCCATCAGCGACTTGGCCTGCACCACGAACATTCCGGCGTTCCACCAGTACGCGCCGCTCTCGACGTACTCCTCCGCCGTCGGCCCGTCGGGCTTCTCGACGAACGCGTCGACCTCACGAGCGCGCGGCGCACCCTCGACGAGCAACTCGTCGCCGACCTTGATGTAGCCGAATCCCGTTGCGGGGTGGTTGGGTTCGATGCCGATGGTGACCAGCTTGCCGGTCCGCGCGACGTGCACCGCCTCGGAGACGCACTCACAGAAGGCAACGACGTCGTTGATGACATGGTCGGCCGCGAAGGAGCCGATGATCGCCTCGGGGTTGCGCTGCTCCAGAATCGCGGCAGCCAGTCCGATGGCCGGCAGCGACTCACGCCGTGACGGCTCGGTGAGCAGGTTGTCGAAGCCCAGAGTCGGCAGCTGCTCGCGTACGGCGTCCACGTGCGGCACGCCGGTCACGACCATGAAGCGTTCCTCGCACAGCGGGACGAGACGGTCGACGGTGCCCTGCAGGAGGGACTGTCCCGATCCGGTGAGGTCGTGCAGGAACTTCGGCGACGACTCCCGCGAGAGCGGCCAGAGCCTCGTACCGGAACCGCCGGCGGGGATGATCGCCCAGAAATCGGGAATCGCCGTCGGCAGGAGGGATTCGGACATGGCTGAACGCTAACCGAAAGAATCGGACGGTGGTCGGATGAACGACCCGGCACTGCAACTTGGACCGTCGGATATGTCACACGATCCAACAGCGTCTCTTCACCGAATCGCCACCTTGCCCGGCACCGGGCGTTCACCCTCCCGTCGACGAGCGCCACCAGCGTGTGCCGCATGCGGGTCGCCATCGTCACCGAGTCGTTCCTGCCCACCCTCAACGGCGTCACGACCAGCGTCTGCCGGGTCGCCGACCACCTGCTGGACGGCGGTCACCAGGTCCTGATCGTCTGCCCCTCGCCCGCGCCCGCGTCGTACCGGGGGGCACGGGTGCACACGGTCCCCGGCGTCACGCTGCGCGACTTCCGGGTCGGCGTTCCGTTCGTCGACCTGGGCGCGATCCTGGCCGCCTTCCGGCCCGATGTGGTGCACGCAGCGTCGCCGTTCGCGCTCGGCGCGCGGGGGCTGGCTGCGGCGCGCGACCTGTCGATTCCCACGGTCGCCGTCTTCCAGACCGACATGGCGACCTACCTGGCCCAGCACGCCGGCCCCGCCGCCGGAGCCATGAAGCTCGCCACCTGGCAGTGGTTGCGGCACGTGCACTCCCTCGCCGACGTCACCCTGGCGCCGAGCAGCACCTGCGCGGCCGACCTGGAGCGACACGACATTCCGCGCGTCGCGCAGTGGGGCCGCGGCGTGGACACCGACCTGTTCCGCCCCCGCTGCCCCGCCGACACAGCGACGCACGAGCTGCGCCGATCCCTCGCGCCGGAGGAGCAGACGGTCGTGGGGTACGTCGGACGGCTGGCCCCGGAGAAGGAGGTGCACCGGCTCGCGGAGATCGCCGATCTGCCGGACGTCGAGCTGGTCGTCGTCGGCGACGGGCCGAGCCGCCCCAAGCTGCAGCGACTGTTGCCTCGGGCGCACTTCCTCGGATATCTGCAGGGGGCCGAGTTGGCGCGCGCGTACGCCGCGTTCGACGTCTTCGTGCACACCGGCACCTGCGAGACCTTCGGACAGACCCTGCAGGAGGCGATGGCCTCCGGACTCCCGGTCGTCGCGCCGGCCCGAGGCGGCCCACTGGACGTCATCCGCGCGGGCACGCACGGCCTGCACTTCGATCCCGACCAGCCCGGCGCGTTGCGGGAGGCGGTGGGCGGGCTGCTGGCGGACCCGCTGGGGCGCCGGCGGATGGGTGCGGCCGGTCGCGAGGACGCGCTGCACCGCGGCTGGGCGCCGGTGGTCGAGCAGCTACTGACGCACTACGGGCGGGTCACCCACCCGGCGTACGCCCGGCAGGTCGCCATATGACGACGCCCGAGTCCAAAGGACCCGGGCGCCGCACAGACCGGTCGCTCAGTGAGCGCCCTTCTTGGCCTTGCGGAAGTCCTTGTTGAGCTGGTTGATCACGTCGAGCGGGATCTCCTTGGGGCACGCCGCGGCGCACTCCCCAATGTTGGTGCAACCGCCGAAGCCCTCGGCGTCGTGCTGGTTGACCATCGAGACCACCCGGGAGTCCCGCTCGGGCTGACCCTGAGGCAGCTCGCCGAGGTGGGCGATCTTGGCACCCATGAAGAGCATCCCGGACGCGTTCGGGCAGGCGGCGACACACGCGCCGCAGCCGATACAGGTGGCCGTGTCGAACGCGCGGTCGGCGTTCGCCTTGGGCACCGGCACCGAGTGCGCCTCCGGGGCGGCCCCGGTGTTCACCGAGATGTAGCCGCCGGACTGGATGATCCGGTCGAACGCCGACCGGTCGACGACCAGGTCGCGCAGCACCGGGAACGACGACGCGCGCCACGGCTCGACGGTGATCGTCTCGCCGTCGCTGAACGAGCGCATGTGCAACTGGCAGGTGGTGGTGACCTCGGGGCCGTGCGCCTGGCCGGAGATCATCAATCCGCACGTGCCGCAGATGCCCTCGCGGCAGTCGGAGTCGAACGCCACGGGCTCCTGGCCCTTGCCGATGAGGTCCTCGTTGAGGACGTCGAGCATCTCCAGGAACGACATGTCGTCGGAGATGTCGCGGACGTCGTACGTCGCGAAGTCACCGCGGTCGTCGGGTCCGGACTGACGCCAGATCTTGAGGGTGAGGTTCATGGTTACTTGTAGCTCCGTTGCTTCAACTCGATGAAGTTGTAGACGAGGTCTTCCTTGTGCAGGGTCGGCGTGAGGGCCACGTCGTCGCCGGTGCGGTCGGCACCGAACTCCCACGCTGCGACGTACGCGAACTTGTCGTCGTCGCGCAGCGCCTCGCCGTCCTCGGTCTGGCTCTCGGCCCGGAAGTGCCCACCGCACGACTCGCGCCGGTGCAGCGCGTCGATGCACATCAGCTCGCCGAGCTCGAGGAAGTCCACGACCCGGCCGGCCTTCTCCAGGGACTGGTTGAGCGTGTCGGCGCTGCCGAGCACCCGCACGTTGCGCCAGAACTCCGCGCGCAGTGAGCGGATCAGCTCGATGGCCTTGTTCAGGCCTTCCTCGCTGCGCTCCATGCCGCAGTACTCCCACATGATGTGGCCGAGCTCGCGGTGGAAGGAGTCGACAGTGCGCTCGCCGTTGATCGACAGCAGCTTCTCGATCCGACCGGTGACCTCGGCGCGCGCCTCGACCACGGCCTCGTGCTGCTCGTCGACCTTCTCGAACGGTCCGGCGGCCAGGTAGTCGCGGATCGTGTTGGGCAGCACGAAGTAGCCGTCGGCCAGGCACTGCATCAGCGAGGACGCACCCAGCCGGTTGGCACCGTGGTCGGAGAAGTTGGCCTCACCGGCCGCGAACAGCCCGGGGATCGTGGTCTCCAGGTCGTAGTCGACCCACAGCCCGCCCATCGTGTAGTGCACCGCCGGGTAGATGCGCATCGGCACCTCGTACGGCGATTCACCGGTGATCCGCTGGTACATGTCGAAGAGGTTCCCGTATTTCGCGGCGACCTGATCGCGCGACAGACGCTCCATGGCGTCGGCGAAGTCGAGGTAGACGCCGCGGCGGAAGTCACCGACCTTCGGGCCGACACCGCGGCCGTCGTCGCACATGGCCTTCGCCTGGCGGGACGCGATGTCACGCGGCACCAGGTTGCCGAACGCCGGGTAGATGCGCTCCAGGTAGTAGTCGCGGTCCTCCTCGGGGATGTCCCGGGGGTCCTTGTCGCAGTCGTCGCGGTTCTTCGGCACCCAGATACGACCGTCGTTGCGCAGGGACTCGCTCATCAGCGTGAGCTTGGCCTGGTGCTCACCGGAGACCGGGATGCAGGTGGGGTGGATCTGCGTGTAGCAGGGGTTGCCGAAGTAGGCGCCCTTGCGGTGCGCGCGCCATGTCGCCGTGACGTTGCATCCCATCGCGTTGGTCGACAGGAAGTAGACGTTGCCGTAGCCGCCGGAGGCGAGCACCACGGCGTCGGCCAGGTGGGTCTCGATCTCACCCGTGACCATGTCGCGGGCGATGATGCCGCGGGCGCGACCGTCGACGACGATCACCTCGAGCATCTCGTGGCGGGTGAACGCCTCGACGGTGCCGGCGGTGACCTGGCGCTCCATGGCCTGGTACGCGCCGATCAGCAGCTGCTGGCCGGTCTGGCCGCGGGCGTAGAAGGTGCGCGCGACCTGCACGCCGCCGAACGAGCGGTTGTCGAGCAGGCCGCCGTACTCACGCGCGAACGGGACGCCCTGCGCGACGCACTGGTCGATGATCGCGGTGCTGACCTCGGCCAGGCGGTAGACGTTGGTCTCGCGGGAGCGGTAGTCGCCGCCCTTGACCGTGTCGTAGAAGAGCCGGTACGTCGAGTCGCCGTCGTCGTTGTAGTTCTTGGCGGCGTTGATGCCACCCTGAGCGGCGATCGAGTGCGCACGGCGCGGGCTGTCCTGGTAACAGAAGGACTTCACGTGGTACCCGGCCTCGCCGAGCGTGGCGGCGGCGGCCCCGCCGGCCAGCCCGGTGCCCACGATGATCACCGACAGCTTGCGCCGGTTCGAGGGGTTGACGAGCTTGTTCTCGAACTTCGCCTCGGTCCAGCGGTTCTCGATGGGGCCGTCGGGACACTTGGTGTCCGCGATCGGCTCGCCCTCGCGGTACAGGTCTTGGATCAGGTCAGACATCTGCGGCCCTTACTTGATGACGCCGAACAGGATGAACAGGGGCGGGACGATGAAACCGACGGCGACGATCACGCCGATGGCCAGGCCCGCGAGCTTCCAGTACCGCCGGGCCGCGGGCGTGCCCGCGAGGCCGAGGGTCTGCGAGGCGCTCCAGACCCCGTGGTGCAGGTGCATGAGCAGCGCAGCCATGGCGACCAGGTAGATCAGGGTCATCCACCACGTGTCGAAGGTGTGCACGACCAGCTCGAACGGGTCCTGCGTGACCTGCGCGCCCTGCCCGCCGGAGCCGACGTTGACCTTGAAGAGGGTGAACTCGATCAGGTGCCAGATGATGAAGAGCAGCAGCGCGAGCCCGCCCCAGCGCATCCACTTGGACGAGAAGGACTGCACGACGGTCTTCTTCACCGCGTAGCGCTGCGGCCGGGCGGTCTTGGAGCGCTTCCACAGCGTGACGGCCGCGTAGATGTGCAGCACGACGCTGACGCCCAGCACGATCTCCATGATCGTGAGGAAGCCGTGCCGCGGCAGTTCCGGCGTGCCCAGCGTGCGCAGGCCCTCCGCGTACTCGTTGTACGCGGCGTGCCCGGCGAAGAGCTTGAGGTTGCCGTACATGTGCGCGAGCACGTACAGCACGAAGATGATGCCCGTGACCGCCATGACGGTCTTCAGGTAGACGCTGCTGCCCGTCTTCCCCGTGCGCTTGGCGCGCTTCGCAGGGAGGGTTGAAATAGCCACAGCCTGGAGATTACTGCGCACCGGCTCTCAGGCCACGCTTAGGTGGGCCTCACCCGGCCGATGTGGCGTGGGACACAGGGTGCCTTTCCCGAACGGGTGAGTTCGTGCGCTTTCGTGGCGGGTTGTCGGCGCTGCGGTCGCTTTCCGACGTGCGGCGTACGCGCACGGGTGGGTTGTCGACTCTGCGGTCACTTCCCTGCGGTCGCCGTACGCGACCGGGTGGCTTGTCGGCGCTGCGGTCACTTCCCTGCGGTCGCCGTACGCGACCGGGTCGGTAATCGGCACTGCGGTCACTTTCCTGCGGTCGGCGTACGCGCACGGGTCGGTAATCGGCACTGCGGTCACTTCCCGACATGCGAGGTGGCGCAGAAGGGGCAGACGAGGCACGCGGCTCTCGTCCAGGCGCCAGAAACATCAGCCGGCAGCACGACCCCCCCCCACCAGAGGCACCCTCAGGTGGGGAATCGGCCTCGCGGTCAGTTCCCTGCGGAGACGGACACACCCCGTCTCGCGGGAAGGCCCGCAAAGGAGAAGTGGCGTACCGGGCGCCATACCTCGTCCGTGCCGTGCTCGTACAGGTCGAAACCCTCGACCTGGAAGCGCGCCTCGAAGCCCGCCAGGTCGCTGAACGCGCGGTCCAACCCGTCCTCGGGGACGTCGTGCGCGATGGTGACGTGCGGGTGGTACGGGAACTGCAGCGTGCGAGTGACCGGGCCGGAGCGCACGTCCGCCTCGATCTGCTCGCAGCTGCTGATGCCTTCGGCGACCGCGACGAAGACCACCTCGGAGGTGGGCCGGAAGGTGCCGGTGCCACGCAGCGTCATCCGAAAAGGGTTGTGACGCGTGGCCACCGACGCCAGGTGCGTACGCAGCGCGTCGTGGTCGGCGTCCTCGATCTCCGTCGGGGGCATCAGGGTGACGTGCGGGGGCACGGCGTCGGCGAGGTCGTCGCCGGCGCGGCGCCGCGCCTCCTGCAACTGCGCCGCCCACGGCTCCGGCACTGCGAACGAGACGCCGATGGTCTGCATCGAAGTCAGGCCCGTGCCAGGAATCCGACCGCTTCGTACGCGCGCTCCAGCACCTCGGAGGCGACCTCCCGCGCGCGGTCGGCACCCTTGCGCAGCACCGCGTCGAGCTCAGCCGGGTCCGCGAGCAGCTCCTCGACCCGCGCCTTGAACGGTGTCTGCAGGTCGGCGACCAGGGTTGCGACGTCGGTCTTCAGGGCGCCGTACCTGTTCTCACCGGCATACCGCTCGACGAGCGTGTCCACGGACTCGCCGGAGAGGGCGGCGTGGATGCGCAGCAGGTTGGCGATGCCCGGCTTGGCCTCGGGGTCCCAGCGCACCTCGTTGTCGGTGTCGGTGACCGCCGACTTCAGCTTCTTGATGTTGGCCTTGGGCTCATCGAGCATCCACAGGCTGCCGTTCTGGTTCTGCGCCGACTTGCTCATCTTCGACGTCGGCTCGACCAGGCTCATGATCTTGGCCGTGCCGGCCGGGATGTGCGCCTCGGGCACCACGAACGTGTCGCCGAAGCGGGCATTGAACCGCTGCGCCAGGTTGCGGGTGAGCTCCAGGTGCTGGCGCTGGTCCTCGCCCACGGGCACCGCGGCGGCGTCGTACAGCAGGATGTCGGCGGCCATCAGCATCGGGTAGGTGAAGAGCCCCACGTTGGACGACTCGGCGCCGCCCTTCGAGGACTTGTCCTTGAACTGCGTCATGCGTGACGCCTCGCCGAAACCGGTGATGCAGTTGAGGATCCACGCGAGCTGGGAGTGCTCGGGCACGTGGGACTGCACGAAGACGGTGGAGGTCTGCGGGTCGATGCCGCCGGCGATGTACTGCGCGGCTGTGACCCGGGTACGCCGCCGCAGGTCCTCCGGTGAGACCTGCGCGCCGGTCAGCGCGTGCTGGTCGACCACACAGAAGAACGCGTCGAAATCGGCCTGCATGGCCACCCAGTTGACCTGCGCACCCAGGTAGTTGCCGAGGTGGAGCGAGTCGTGGGTGGGCTGCATCCCGGACAGGATGCGCGGCCGGTGTGCTGGCGTCGCGGACATGGCCGACATTGTGTCAAGGCTGCCCGCTCGAGGCACTTCGTGGGCTCGCGGTAGAAGCGGCGCGATGGATTCCAGCGAGTACAGTCCGGTGGCAGATCGAGGCAGGGAGGGCCCCACGATGCTTGCGCGGCAGCGGCAGGAAGTCATCCTCACCACGGTCGAACGCGACGGCGGGGTGCGCGTGGCCGACCTCGTGACGGAGCTCCGGGTGAGCGACATGACGATCCGTCGCGACATCGAGGCACTCGCAGAGAAGGGCCTGGTGCACAAGGTGCACGGTGGCGCGACGCTCGCCGACCGCAGCATCGACGAGCCCGGCTTCAGCGTGAAGTCGGAGATGAACCCCATCCAGAAGTCCGAGATCGCGCGCACCGCCGCGTCGCTCATCCCGCCGGGCACGGCGGTGGCGGTCTCCGCCGGCACCACGGCGTACGCGGTCGCGGTCGAGTTGCGCGCCATCAAACGGCTGACCGTCGTCACCAACTCACCGCGGGTCGCGGAGCTGCTCTACGACCCGACGCGCGACGACCAGCTCGTGGTGCTCACCGGTGGTGTGCGTACGCCGTCAGACGCGCTCGCGGGGCCCGTCGCCAACGCGATGCTCGCGACCACGCACGTCGACACACTGATCCTGGGCGTGCACGGCATCGACCTGGAGGCGGGGCTCACGACGCCGAATCTTCAAGAAGCACAGACCAACCGGGCTCTGATCAAGTCGGCGAAGAAGGTGCTGGTGGTCGCCGACCACAGCAAGTGGGGCGTCATCGGCCTGTCCACGATCGCGACGCTGGACCAGGTGGACACGCTGGTTACCGACGCGGAGCTCGACGAGGAAGCACGGCGCGAGCTGTCCGGCCACGACATCAACCTGATCGTGGCGCCCCGCTCCGACGACGACTGACCCGTACTCCTACCCCGAGTGGCATACATATGTTTCCAGTGCACCCCCTAGGAGTGCGCCACTCGACGAGTTTCCCTGCCACTCGACAGGTCGGGCACTGGCCACTGCTGCGAATGCCCGGTGCGTAGCCCCGCTGCGCGCAGACGTCGCAGCAGCGGGGTCACATCCCACGCGTCGGACCAGATCCACCGGACCACCGTGAGACCTAGTGCCCGGAGGCGGTCTTCGCGTTGCTTCTCACGCCAGAGGATTTCTGCCGCCTGCGCTGACGATTGCCTGGCGTCGACGCCGTACTTGGTCTTGCCGTCGAATTCTCCGACGACGCCAAGTTCCCTCCAGAACATGTCAACCCGTCCGATGAATCCCTGGTCGTCGCGGAACTCCACCTGAAGGCTCGGGCGCGGAAAACCCGCCATGTAGAGCTGCACCCGACTGAGGGACTCGCCCGCTGACTCACCCCCCTTGTCAGCGAGCGCGAGTGCCAGCGCGGCGAACTGCCGGCCCCTCCCGCCGCGTGGCACAGCCCACACCTCGGCCTGGAGCTCGTCGCGCGATGCGAGTCCTCGGGTAAGGGCGCTATCCATCACGCTCACCCCTGAAGCGAGCGACTGCACTCTCGCGATGTCCACCGCGGTACGCGCGGGGTTGGTGACGAGCAGGCCGTCCAGTTCGACGCCGTCGGGCAGGTTCTGGGTGCGTCGACGAATCAGCCCAGGTGATCTGCCCGTCCGGCCGTCGTCGACCAAGATCTCGACGGACGACTGCTGCCTGCCGATGGTGGGCAGACCCCAAGCCCGCGCCGCCGTGCAGTGGGAGAACAGGCGTCCCCGCTCGGCCGAGTCAGAGATCGCATGCGCCCGCACGAGAAGCTGCGCATCGGTGGACAGCTCCTCCCAGCCATCGCGATCGACGTACGCGCCGCGACGGACGCGCTGCAACCGGGCGGCGTGCGCTTGCTGCGCTGCCGGGCCGTCCTCGGCCGCGGTTACAACGCACAGCCCTCCGGCCACCAACGGGAGGGCTGCAGCAGCGTCGGCGTCGACCCGTTCGACGCATCCTCGGGGGCGACGTCGGCCGGAGAAGGGGGGTGCGTCCATCCCGCACGGTGACAGGAACGAACGGTCCGCCGCAGAAGTCATCCACAGCCCCGCCGAGTGGCATACATATGTTTCCAGTGGCGCAGTTGTAAGGGGTGCACTCGATACATATGTATGCCACTCGGCAGAGGGGCTAGGGGGTCGGGGAGAGCCGCCTGAACGCCGCCACGATCGGGGGCAGCACCTGCGAGACCTGTGAAGCCATCCGGGCGTACGCCGCCGGTCCCTGCTGGAACGGGTCCTCGATGCCGGAGTCGTCGCCCGTACGCGCCGCGACGTCGGCCCGCCGTGAGGAAGCCAGCGCGAGGAGCCGGCCGATCGCCCCTCCCGAGCCGCTGGACAGACCGGACAGAGGCGGGCCGCCGGACAGGGTCGAGTCCCCGGAGAGGAGCGAGTCGTCAGTGGTGGCGACGGCGCCCGTGGGGGCGACGGCGCCCGGAGCGTCCGCCACCAGGTCGCTGAAGTCGTCGATCGCGAAGACGTAGCGCAGCCCACGCGGCGCGGTGCGGACCACCGACCTGCGGTGTTCTCTGGTCGCGGTCAACACGAGGTCGGCCCCCTCGACCATCGCGGGGGTGAGTTGTCGCGCCACGAACCCTTCCGCATCGACGCCGGCCTGCGAGAGCAGCTCGGCCGAACCGTCCTGCATGGGTTCCCCGGCCAGCGCCTGGGTGCCGGCACTTGTGACGGTGACGCCGAGGTCGCCGATTTCGGCACGCAGCAGGCGCTCGATGTAGGGCGAGCGGCAGACGTTGCCGGTGCACACGATGAGCACGGCCCCAGCATCAGTCATGCCTGAATGGTAGGCCCACGCGGCAGTGGCCGCGAAAGTAAAGAATGCGTCAAGAATCAGTGCTGAAAATACAAATAAGGCCGATGTGCACTGGTGATCTGCCCGCCTTGCAAAAGAGACCATCCCTTAAGGCGACTGGACCCCCGAAACGGCTGTTAGCGTCTACCGCGTTCTGCCCGCCAGGCTGCCCGTTCAGCGACGGCCACCCTCCTCGAGAGGTCTGCCATATGGTTACGCTTCCGCCCTGGGATGACCGTCGTACGACGGGTCGGCACCGACCGGTGGAGTGCGACTGCACCAACTGACTCCACAGTAACTTAGCGGACGCAGCGACGGGCTCATCTCGGGGGAGAGCACCCCGATCGGCATGACACAGCGTCGCCAGTCTGCCGTCGCCAATTCGAGCGACGCTCCATTCTTATTGATCAGTTCGAAAGGTTTTCCGTGGATCTCCGGACCTATCTGCGAGTGCTGCGCAAGCGGTGGAGAATTGTCGTGGCAACCGTGGTTGTCATGGTCGCTCTCGCGTCGGCATACACGCTGGCGAGCACAAAGACCTACCAGTCCACTGCACAGTTCTTCGTCTCGACATCCGATTCGAGCGACTCCGCTCAATTGGCCCAGGGCAGCACGTTCAGCCAGGCGCGGGTGACGTCGTACACCCAGCTCGTCACCGCCCCGGTGGTGCTGCAGCCGGTGATCGACGAGCTGAAGCTGCCGATGACCGCCGCCGAGCTCGGCACCCAGGTCTCGGCCACGGTGCCGCCCAACACCGTGCTGATCAACGTCGCGGTGACCGACAAGAGCGCCTACCAGGCGCAGCGCATCGCCGCTGCGCTCGCTCAGCAGTTCCCGAAGACGGTCGAGGGCATCGAGCGGGTCTCGGTCACGTCGCAGAGCCCGGTCAAGGTGACCACCACCAAGACGCCGATCGTCAACAGCGGTCCGGTGAGCCCCCGACCGGTGCGCAACGTGCTGCTCGGCCTCGTGCTCGGTCTGCTGCTCGGCATCGGCTTGGCCGTGCTGCGCTCGCTGCTGGACAACCGGGTCCGCACCAAGGAGGACGTCGAGGAGCTGTCCGACAACCTTACGGTGATCGGCACGATCCCCTTCGACACCGACGCGGCGAAGCACCCGCTGTTGCTGGCGTCCGACACCCACTCCACGCGTTCGGAGTCGTTCCGGTCGCTGCGCACCAACCTGCGGTTCGTCGACGCCGCCCACCACAACCGGATCATCGTCATGACCTCGGCGCTGGCCGGCGAGGGCAAGACCACGACCACCGCCAACCTCGCGCTGACCCTGGCCGAGAACGGCGTGAGTGTCTGCCTCATCGAGGGCGACCTGCGGCGTCCGCGACTGCTGGACTACCTCGGTCTGGAAGGAGCGGTCGGCCTGACCGACGTGCTCATCGAGCGGGCGACGCTGGCCGACGTGCTGCAGCCGTACGGCAAGCACCGCCTGTCGGTGCTCGGCGCCGGCCAGCTGCCTCCGAACCCGAGCGAGCTGCTCGGCTCCCCCGCCATGAGCGAGACGTTGCGACGCCTGAGCGAGCAGTACGACTACGTGCTCATCGACGCCCCGCCGCTGCTGCCCGTCACCGACGCCGCGGTGCTCAGCACCTTGGCGACCGGGGCCGTCGTGGTGGTCGGAAGCGGTCTGGTCAGTCGTGACCAGCTCAGCACCGCGCTGGAGTCCTTGCGCGCTGTCAACGGCACCGTGCTCGGTGTGGCGCTCAACCGCGTCCCCCGCGCCAACCGAGTGGCCGGCTACTACGACTACTACTCCTACCGCCCGAACCCGGCGGACGACGGCACTCGCGCCGCAAGCCGTGCCAAGTCCGATCACGCCTCGAGCAGGAAGTAACGAAGGACCATGGAGCAGCACAGCGCGGAGGGGCAGGCCGCGCACCCACTCGTCGTGGAGCACGAGCCCACGCCGCGTACGACGCTGCCCCTGAACTCACGCAAGCGCGAGTGGCTCGTCCAAGGGGGTTGGGCGTCCGCTGACGCGGGCGTCGTGATCCTGGCGACGTACGCCGCATCGTGGTTGCGCTACGACCTGGACTTCGACCGGTTCTTTACGGTCGCGATCCTGAATTTCGCGATCGTGGCGGCACTCGTGCACGTGGCGGCCGGGATCGCCGCCGGCCCTTATCGGATCGGCCACCAGCGCGGGTCGTTCGAGGAGACCGCGGACATCGGCCTGACGGTCCTCTTCGACGCCGCGTTGCTGGTCCTGATGATGATGGCCACGCCGTGGTTCCACATGGTGCCGCGCAGCTTCGCGCTGCTGGTGCCGGCGCTGGCGCTGGTCGGCATGTTCACGTTGCGCTTCATCGTGCGCTCCTACCGATGGGGTCGCACCGTGTCGAGCGAGAGCACCCAGAAGGTCATCGTCTTCGGTGCGGGCGAAGCGGGCCGACGGCTCGTGCGCGACCTGCGCCGCGACGGCCATGCGACGTACGCGCCCATCTGCCTGCTGGACGACGACCCGCGCAAACGGCACCTCAAGATCGACGGTGTGCCGGTGCGCGGCGGCCGGGGACGGCTGCGCGAACTGGCCGAGGCGAGCGGGGCGACCGCTCTGGTCATCGCGATCCCGTCGGCCGACACCGACCTGATCCGCGACCTTCGTGCCCTGGCCGCCGACGCGGATCTCGACGTGCTGATCCTGCCCACGCTGAGCGAGTTGATGGGCGCCAACCCGCGTAAGGGAGATCTGCGGCGGCTCAACCTGGAGGACCTGCTCGGTCGTCGCCAGGTCGTGCTGGACGAGACCGCGATCGCCGAGTCGATCAACGGCAAGACGGTCCTGGTGACCGGCGCCGGCGGTTCGATCGGCTCCGAACTGGCGCGCCAGATCTCGCGATTCGGCCCGAGGAAGCTGATCCTGCTGGACCGCGACGAGTCCGCGCTGCACGGGGTGCAGATGAGCATCACCGGGCGTGCCCTGCTGGACGACGGCACGCTTGCTCTGGTCGACATCCGCGACCTGGATGCCCTGCGCAGCGTGTTCGCCCGCGAGCGCCCGCAGATGGTCTTCCACGCGGCGGCCCTGAAGCACCTCACGTTGCTCGAGCAGTACCCGCTGGAGGGCTGGAAGACCAACGTCCTCGGCACCATGAACGTGCTGCAGGCGGCGCGCGAGGTCGACGTCGAGACATTCGTCAACATCTCCACCGACAAGGCCGCGCGCCCCACCTGCGTCCTCGGCTACAGCAAGCGCATCGCCGAGCGGCTGACCGCGCACTTCTCGGAGAGGAACGCCGGCCGCTACGTCAGCGTCCGCTTCGGCAACGTGCTGGGCTCGCGCGGGTCGGTCATCACCGCGTTCACCGCGCAGATCGAACGCGGGGGTCCGATCACCGTGACCCACCCGGACGTCGAGCGCTACTTCATGCTCATCCCGGAGGCGAGCCAGCTGGTGCTGCAGGCGTCCGCCATCGGCCGCGACGGGCACGTGATGGTGCTCGACATGGGCACTCCGGTGAAGATCGTCGACGTCGCCAAGACGCTGATCGAGCTGTCCGGTGAGCGCGACGTGAGGATCGTCTACACCGGCCTGCGGCAGGGCGAGAAGTTGACGGAGGAGCTCTTCACTCCTGGCGAGGACATCCGTCAGTCCCCCCACCCGCTCGTGAGTTACGTCGACGTGCCACCGATCTCAACCAGTTCTGTCCTCACTGCGGAGCCGCAGGACGGCGCCGAGGCGACCGCGCGGATGCGCTACGAGGCCACCGAACCGATCCATGTGAGGGAACAGGCGTGACACGCATCCATCTCTCCAAGGCGGACGTGTCCGTCCTGGAGGAGTCCCTCGTGCTGGAGGCCCTACGCTCCGGTTGGGTCGCTCCCCTGGGCCCGATGGTCGACCGCTTCGAGGCCGAGGTCGCGCAGAAGGTCGGCGTCGAGCACGCTCTTGCACTCTCCTCCGGTACGGCGGCGCTGCACCTGGCCCTCCTGCACCACGGTGCGGGCCCGGGCACCGTCGTCCTACTCCCCTCGATGACGTTCGCGGCCACGGCCAACGCGGTGCTCTACACCGGCGCGGAGCCGGTCTTCGTCGACGCCCGGCTGGACGACGCCAACCTCGACGTCGATCTCACCCTCGAAGCCGTCGACGAGTTGGCCGCTCAGGGCCGGGAGGTCGCGTGCGTCCTGTCGGTGGATCTCTTCGGACGCAGCGCGGACTACCACTCCCTGGTGCCGGCCCTCGCGCAGCGCGGCATCCCGCTCGTCGAGGATGCCGCCGAGGCGCTGGGCGCCACGCACCGCGGGAAGGGCGCCGGGTCGTTCGGCACGGCTGCCGCGCTGTCCTTCAACGGCAACAAGATTATGACGACTTCGGGCGGCGGCATGCTGCTGAGCAACGACGGCGACCTGATCGACCGAGCCCGTTACCTCTCGACGCAGGCCCGCCAGCCGGCCCCGTGGTACGAGCACACCGAGATGGGCTTCAACTACAGGCTCTCCAACATCCTGGCCGCGATCGGCGTCGCCCAGCTCTCCCGCCTGGACGAGATGATCGCGCGCCGTCGCGCACACCGCCAGCGGTACGTCGACGCGCTCGGAGGGCTGCCCGGCGTGCGTTTCCTCGGGCGCGGCGATGGCCTGTCCGACGCTGAGGACAACTGCTGGCTCACGTGCATGGTGCTGGCCCCCGACCACCCGGTGAGCGCGAACGATGTGATCGCCGGCCTCGAGGCCGCGGACATCGAGGCGCGGCACCTGTGGAAGCCGATGCACATGCAGCCGCTCTACGCCAAGAGCCAGATGTTCGCGGGCGGGGTGTCCGAGTCGCTCTTCGCCTCGGGGATCACGCTGCCGAGCGGATCGGCCCTCGCGAGCGACGACATCGACCACGTCATCGACATCGCGTCGACCCTGATCCGGCAGTAATGCCCACCTCCGCTGTCGCGAAGCGGGCGTTCGATCTGGCGCTCGCGGTGCCCGCCCTGGTGCTCACGGCTCCTGTCCAGGTCGCGGTCGCCGTCGCCGTACGCCGCCGGCTCGGGAGCCCGGTGCTCTTCCGCCAGACCCGACCCGGCTTGCACGGCCGACCGTTCCGGATGCTGAAGTTCCGCACCATGGTCGATCCGGACCCGGCGCGCGGCTTGGTCACGGATGCCGAGCGCCTCACGCCGTTCGGTGCCGCATTGCGGGCGACCAGCCTCGATGAGTTGCCCGCGCTGTGGAACATCGTGCGCGGTGACATGTCACTGGTCGGCCCGCGGCCGCTGCTGATGCGCTACCTCGACCGCTACTCCCCCGAGCAGGCCCGTCGTCACCACGTGAAGCCCGGCCTCACCGGGCTGGCGCAGGTCTCCGGGCGTAACGCGGTCGAGTGGGACGAACGGCTGCGGCTGGACGTGCACTACGTCGACAACCACTCGATTCCTGGTGACCTGCAGCTGATCTGGCGCACCATCCGACCGGTGGTCTCCCGCGACGGGGTCACCGCGTCCGGATCGGTCTCGATGACGGAGTTCATGGGCAGCGAGGTGGCCCGATGATCCGCGACCTCGTCGTCGTCGGATGCGGGGGCTTCGGGCGCGAGGTGCTGGAGATCGTCGCCGCGATCAACCGGGACCGGGCCGGTTGGCACATCGTCGGCGTGCTCGACGACGAGCCGCGCGACACCGACCTGCGCCTGCTCAAGGAGCGCGACGTCGACCACCTCGGGGGTGTCGGGGTGCTCGCCGACCTGCCGTCCACGACGTACGCGGTGCTCGGCATCGGATCACCCGCCGCGCGCCGCGTCATCAGCGCGCGTCACCCGGATCGGCGGTGGGCGACGCTGGTGCACCCCGCAGCCACCCTCGGCTCCGATGTGACTCTGGCGCCGGGCGCCGTGATCGCGCCCGGGAGCCGTCTGAGCACCCACATCGACGTGGGCGCCCACGTCCAGATCGACCAGAACGTCACGGTGGGCCACGACACCCGGCTCGGCGACTTCTGCCGCCTCAACCCACAGGCCTGCATCTCAGGGAGTGTCGACATCGGCGCCGGCGCGTACGTCGGGGCGAACGCCACCGTCCTGCAGGGACTGCATGTCGGCGACGACGGCATCGTCGGCGCCGGAGCGGTGGTCGTGCGCGACGTGGCCCCGCACACCACAGTGAAGGGCGTGCCTGCTCGATGAGAATCGGATTCGTCACCCAGTGGTTCCCACCGGAGGCCGGCACGCACCTCGCGGAGTCCATCGCCACCGGCCTTGCCGGTCGCGGTCATCACGTCGACGTGCTCACCGGATTTCCGAACTACCCGACGGGACGACTGGCGCCCGGCTACAAGATGCGTCCCTATCTTCGCGAGAATCATTCCGAGCGGGTAACAGTCCACCGGGCGCCGCTGTATCCGAGCCACGACAGTTCAGCGGTCCGGCGAATGATGAACTACGGCAGCTTCGCTGCCTCGTCCGCCGCGGTCGGCAGGTTCAAGATGCCGACCCCCGACGTCTGGTTGACCTACTCGTCGCCGGCGACAGCGGCACTCGCCGCAGTCGTCGACAAGACCTTCACGTCCCGCCCGAACTGCCTGGTCATCCAAGACCTGTGGCCGGACAGCGTGACCGACAGCGGCATGATGCCCGCACGGGCCAGATCTGTGGTGCGCCCCGTGCTCGACCGATTCTGCTCACTGGCCTACCGCCGTGCCGACGCGATCGGAGTCATCTCACCGTCGATGCGCGAAATCCTTGTATCCCGAGGCGTGCCGGACGGCAAGATTCTCGACACTCCCAACTGGTCGTCCGACGACCTGCTGCGGCCCCACCAGGCGTCCACCCCCGAAGCGCGCGAGCGACTGGGCCTGCCGTCCGGGCGTCTCTTCATGTACGTCGGGAACCTCGGCCACCTGCAGGCCTTGGAAGGCATCGTCGAGGCCTTCGGGATGTTCCCAGAGGCGCACCTCGCGTTGATCGGGGACGGCGTTCGCCGCACACCGATCGAGGAACTCGTCGCACAGAAATCCATCACCAACGTGCATGTGCTCGGCCCGCGGCCGGTGGCCGAGGTGGGTGACTACATCGCGGCGTCCGACGTGCAGATCGTCTCCCTGCAGGACACCCCGCTGCTGCGCGCGACGATGCCGAGCAAGATGCAGTTCTCCCTGGCGGCGGCCCGGCCGGTCCTTGCGCACGCCGGCGGAGACGTGGCCGCGATCGTCCGCTCCGAAAATGTCGGGGCGGTCGCACGGCCTGGCGTTCCTAATGACCTGCGGGCGGCCATTCGGCTGCTGTCATCAGCCGACTCGGCGGAACTCTTGGCGATGGGTCGACGGGCACGTGCCGTCTACGAAGCTCGCTTCACCCAGGAAGCCGGGCTCGACAGGCTCGAACAGATGCTGCACCACGCGACTCGCTTGACACCTCCTGCACAGGACCTCACCCTTCACGTTCAAAGGACAAGCTCTTGAAGATCACCCTGACCGGGTCCGCCGGGTTCCTCGGCTGGCACACCCGCGCCCGACTACACACTCTCACCGACCATGAGGTCACCCCCGTCACCCGGGAGAACTGGTCGCAGCTGAAGTCCCTCGTAGCCGAGAGCGACGCAGTCCTGCACCTCGCTGGGGTCAACCGCGCGGACACCGACGACCAGGTCGCCTCGGGCAACCTCGATCTCGCTCGTGACCTTGCCGATGCCGTGCGCTCCATCGACCGCCCCATCCGGATCGTCTACGCGAGCTCGACTCAGGTCGGAAACGGCTCGCCGTACGGGAAGTCCAAAGAAGAGGCCGGCGAGTTGCTGCGCGCAGCGGCTGCCGACGTCGGCGGCGTGTATGTCGAGGTGCGCCTGCCCGGCGTCTTCGGGGAGCACGCACGCCCGCACTACAACACCTTCGTGGCCACGTTCATCGAGTTACTCGGCAGGGGTGAACAGCCGTCGGTCAACGACAACCCGGTCGAGTTGATCCACGCCCAGGCGGCAGCCGCGGCGCTCATCGAGGGGCTGAGCAGCCGTGACCGGTTGATCCGGGCGCACGGACACCAGACACGGGTGCCCGAGGTCCTCAGCCTGCTGGAGTCGTTCCACGACATCTACGGTCGGGGAGAGATTCCCAAGCTGCCCACCCAGTTCCACACGGATCTGTTCAACACGTACCGGGCAGCCCAATTCCCGGCGAAGTATCCGTTCTCGCTGATGGTGAACGCCGACAACCGCGGCGAGCTCATCGAGACCATGCGCGCCCACGGCAGCGGCGGGCAGTCGTTCGTGAGTTGGACGCACCCGGAGCAGACGCGCGGTGAGCACTACCACCTGTCCAAGATCGAGCGGTTCGTCGTCCTCAGCGGCCACGCGCACATCTCCCTGCGCAAGGTGCTCACCGATGAGGTGATCACCTTCGATGTCACCGGCGAGCGGCCCGCGGTCATCGACATGCCGACCCTCTGGGTGCACAACATCACGAACGTCGGCACCGAGCCTCTGATCACGATGTTCTGGGCCGATCAGCTCTTCAACCCTGCGGCGCCCGACACCTACTGGGAGCCCGTCGAGAAGGCAGTCGCTGCCGTATGAAGGTGATGACGATCGTCGGGACCCGGCCGGAGATCATTCGACTCGCACGGGTCATCGTCCGGCTCGACGAGACCGTGGACCACGTCCTGGTGCACACGGGCCAGAACTACGACTACCAGTTGAACGGGGTGTTCTTCGAGGACCTCGGTCTGCGGTCACCGGACCACTTCCTCGAAGTCGACACCTCCAGCCTCGGGCATGTCCTCGGCGAGACCCTGATCAAAATCGAGCAGGTCCTCATCGCTGAGCGCCCTGACGCCGTGCTCATCCTCGGCGACACGAACAGCGCCATCGCCGCCGTAATGGCCAAGCGCATGCGGATTCCCGTGTACCACATGGAGGCCGGGAACCGCTGCTTCGACGAGAACGTGCCCGAGGAGACGAACCGGCGCCTGGTCGACCACGTCGCCGACTTCAACCTGGTCTACACCGAGCACGCACGCCGCAACCTGCTCGCCGAAGGCATCCACCCCCGCCGCATCCTCAAGACCGGTTCACCGATGCGCGAGGTGCTCCAGTCCTACCGCACGCAGATCGACGCTTCGACCGTCCTTGCAGACCGTGGGCTGACGTCGGGTCAGTACCTGCTGGTCAGCGCTCACCGCGAAGAGAACGTCGACTCCCCCGATCGCCTCCGCAGCCTGCTCGCCGGCCTGCACGCCGTCCAGGCGTCCCAGGGTCTCGACGTGTTCGTCTCGACGCATCCGCGGACGCGCAAGCGTCTCGAGGCACTTCCGGATTGGTCAGAGTCGCCGCACATCACTTTCAGTGACCCACTGGGCTTCCACGACTACAACAAGCTCCAGCTCAATGCCGCGTGCGTGCTGAGCGACTCCGGCACCATCGCGGAGGAGTCCTCACTGCTGGGCTTCCCGGCGGTCACGCTGCGAGACGCCATCGAGCGCCCCGAAGCTTTGGACACCGGGTCGATCATGATGACCGGGTTGAACGCGGACGATATGGTCGCCGCCGTGTCGCTCGTGCGGTCCGGCAACCAGAGCGGCGAAACAACCGACATTCCTGAGGACTACCTCATCGCTAACACCAGCGAGCGCACCGTGAAGTTCATCCTCTCCACGGCTCACCGCCACCACCAGTGGTCCGGTCTCAGGAGTCGGTGACCGATGCTGAACAGACTCCTGCCGCGCGACAGCGCCACCTACCGGACGATCCGCTCGGTCCGCAGCCGCTCGATCCACCTTGTGAAGCGTCTCTCCGACGTTGATCCAACGGCCTACATCCATCGCAGCGCGTACGTGCCTCGCGATCTGAAGGCCGGGCCCTACGTCTTCATCGGGGCCGACTGCTGGCTCGCTCCTCAGACGACCGTCGGTGCCTACACGATGTTCGCGCCCCGGGTCGGAATCGTGGGCGACGACCACGTGTGGGACCAGGTGGGTGTGCCCATCCAGTTCACGGGCCGGCCCACACAGCAGAAGACCGAGATCGGAATCGACGCGTGGATCGGCTACGGCGCCATCCTGATGCGCGGCACGCACATCGGGGATGGAGCGGTTGTCGCGGCCGGTTCAGTCGTTACGTCCGACGTGCCTGAGTTCGAGATCTGGGGTGGTGTTCCGGCCCGCAAGATCCGAGACCGATTCACCTCCGAAGATCGCGCCGCGCACCGCGCCGCACTCAAGCTCGACAATGTTGCAGTGCGCTTCGCCGCACCCCAACGGCTGGGAGCGCCGAATGCCTGACGCGAAGGCACGGGTCCTGGTCGTGGCCGGTTACTTCGACTGGTTCAGCGGTTACCAGGAGACCGTCTTGGCTCGTGCGTTGGCACGTCTCGCCGATACAAGCGTGCTAGCAGGAAACCTCGTGAGCCCGATCTTCTCCGACGACCACCTGCGTCGGATAGGACAGGACCGCACGTACGAGCCTGGAACGACGCTGGAGAATGGCGTGAGCATCACCCGCCTCCCGGTCCGCGAGCTGCGATCGATGGTGTGGTCGAGCCAGGTGGCCAAGGCGGTCACCGCAGGCGACTACGACCTCGTGGTCCAAGTGATGCCAGGACAACTCCTGCCGGCGGGGGCGTCGTTGGGACGCGCACGACGGCGTGTCTCCCTCTACGGCGACAACGCAGCCATGTATGCCGGGCTGTCCAAGCGCGCCGCGCGTGTCAAATTCACAGCGTTCGCTGCCACCAAGGGAATCCTGTACAGCCTCGTCAACTCCCGTGCGGACGCGGTGTACGGATACACCCCGGACACCCTTGAACGCCTGCGGTGGTTCGGCGTAAAACGGACGATGAAGCTCCTGCCCCTCGCGTTCGACAGCACCGTCTACGCGTTCGATTCCACGACGCGAAGGCGGACTCGGGATAGCCTCGGGCTGTCGTCACATGACATCGCCATTATCGCTGCGGGCAAGATTCAGCCGCAGAAGAGGCTGGATGCGCTTGTCGACGCGGTGTCGAACCTCCGTAGCGAGCACCCGAATCTGCGGCTCGTCCTGGTCGGCTTGGACTCGACGGATACATCTCGAGCCCTGCAGGATCGTATCGAGGGCGCCGGCCTGTCCGATGCGACGATTATGAAACCTTTTGTCGGAGCATCTGAACTGAATGCACTGTTCAATGCGGCAGATATCGGCGCTTGGCCGGCGATGCCCGCCATCACCATCCAGCAAGCCATGGCCACTGGCCTCACCACGGTGATACCCGACAACAGCTTCACGAGCCACCTGCTGAGTGCCGGGACATCAGCGCTGGCTCTTCATGGAGACTCGCTCAGTGAGAGTCTCACCGAAACCCTGGCCGTGGCAATCAACACTCGAACTCGGACCGATCACGAGCGGACAGCGCTCGCTGACGGGAGCGCCTGGTTGTGCTCCGACACCATCGCCGCACAACTTCTGGAGGGCGCGCCGTCATGACCAACACAACTGTGAGAGCTCCGTTGTCAGCCCTCCCACGTGACGAGAACTTGCGATATGCAGTTCTTCTTTTGCCCACCTTGTTCGCCTATACCGCGATATTGAAATGGACGTACGAGTTCAAGATATCGCCGGTTTACTACTATCTGGGCGAGCAGTATCGAGAGCCACCGGCAGGCCACTACGCGGTCAGCTTTGCGATACTCTATCTGGTCGGACTATTCCTGCCACGCCGGCTCTCGGGCGTTTCTCAATTCACCCTGTGGATACTCTATGTGCTGATGATTGTTCCCTTGATGCTGGTGCCCCTATACGCAGACATCGCACCTGTTGGAACAGCTTTCAATATCTCAATGATTAGCGCTGGGACATTCCTATTCATCCTCGCGCTTGTCAAGGTCTTGCCGAAGGACCTTGTCCCCGTCCTCCCGATGCGGGAGGAAGTATTCTGGATCATTATTATCGCGATCACCACATGTTCGTACCTCTACATCTTCAGCGTCACTCATTTTCAAATCGCTTCGCTCGACCTCACCAAGGTCTACAACATCCGCGACAACTACCGTGACACGATTGTTTCTTCCGGACCCCTGCTGGGATACATCGTCAGACTACAGGGAAATGTGATCAACCCTTTCCTGATCACGCGTGGCCTCACGGGCGGTCGAAAGGTAAACCTTCTGGTCGGCATTGCAGGACAGTTTGTCATTTATTCCGTGACAGGTTACAAACTGACAATTCTGTCCGTGATCGCAACGTTCCTGATCGTCGTCTACCTGCGCAATAGAGAACGAGCCAGCAGCTTGGTTCTCGGCGCGGGGGCTGCAGTTCTGGTTCTTATCGCTGTGGCGGTAGACGTAGCTCGCAACACCTCTACGTTCGCAGCCATCTTCGTCGACCGTTTCATCCTGGTGTCCGGAAACCTACCGTCTGCGTATTTTCAGGTCTTCGGTAGTCAGCCACGAGTCGAATGGCGCGACAGTTTCCTGTCCGTACTGGGCGCGTCGCCGTTAGCCACTAACCCTGCGTACACCGTGGGTAACTACCTGACCGGCAATTCCCACGTCTTCGCCAACAGCAACTACGTCGCCGACGGGTACGTCAACCTGGGCGTCCTAGGCATCGTGATCGAGGCCGCGGTGGCGGCCGTCCTCATTTCGGTGTCGTCGAGTGCAGCCCGGAGGCTGCCCCTCGCAATGTCAGCCGGTGTTCTCTTCACGCCCATCGTGGCCCTGGTGAACTCGAGTCCCATCACCGCGATCCTCTCAAACGGATTCGCGCTGAGCGTCCTGCTTTTCGTCTTTGCGCCACGATCACTATGGTCTCTGCGGCAGGAGATACCTGTCGAGGCCAGCGACGAGCAGGACGCGCTTGATCACGAGGTCGAAGCGCTGGCCAAACCCGTATAGAGGGCGCGGACAACGTTGAAGTTGTTCGTGTCACCCTCGTACAGCGAGTGTCGCGTCCCTGTCACGTTCAACCTGTACGCGACGACGCCATCCGCAAGGTGCTGCTGGACTACCTGGCGCAATTGCGGAATGAGTTGATTGACATATCCGACGTCGGCCGCGCCCGGCGTGTCGGCTTCGATTCCGAAACGAGAGCAATAGAACATCGTGATGAGTTGCAGCGGCTTCACAACGCTCCACTGTGCACCGGGAGCGGTCGCAAAAGACCAGCTCGTGCCACTCCCCTGCAACAAATGAGTGACACCTCCTCCACTCGCGAGATCGACACTGTCGACGAATACAGCCAACGCGCGGCCCACTGCCGACTTCGTGATGTCCAAGCCCAACGTCACGCGGTTCGATCCACTGGAGGCGGGCACCGATGCGGTAAACACCGAAGCACCGTCCTTTCTGGTCTGACGGCTCGTGGTGATCGCTTTCCCGTTGAGGGTCAGCTTCACCGAATACGTGGTGCCGTCAGACCCTGACCTGTCATCTGCGAGAGCGATGGATAGGCGACGGCTCGCTCGCGCTGGCAACAAGCTCGTACTGGCGTGCACCGACTTGGTCACGGAGGTGCGCGCTGCGGGCTTGAAGTCCGCTTGCCAGCACTGAGAAAGCCCGGCGCACCCGGTCACCGCACGAATACGCGCTGTCGTGCTGGCCAGCCCCTGGGCATCGGTCGTGTTCTGCCGGGCATGCCGAATCTGACCGGGACCGGCAAATGCGTAGATAATGCCGTCCACGGCCGCGCGAAACGACGGGAGCACACGCGTTGCACCGATCACGTCCTGGCCATAGACCAGAGCATAAAACCGCATCCATGGAGCTGTGCTACGTGCGGCATCGCGCATCTGCATCAACGTGGAAAGGGTGAACTTGCCGGGGGGCGAGCCGGCTTCTGCGAAATTGGATGAGATATCGTCCATCGCGATTCCCACAATCGCCGGATGGGTCACGGCGACGGTTCCGATGCTCCTGAACCATTTTTCGTAGTTCCAGCCGAATGGTCGGTATGTTGATTCGACGGATTCGCTCGGTGGAACCAGGTACACAACAACCTTGATTCCTTTTTTCGCAGCCTGAGCAGCGAATGAAGGCAGCTTGTCCCAGCGGTCCTGGCTCACTCCTTGGGTCGCTGTCGCCGGCTGGGATGTCGTTCGTGGATTTCGATCCCAGATCAGGTAGTAGTAGGTGTCGGCATGTACCGCCACCGTCTGGGCAAGCGTCTGGTTCACGTCAAGGTGGCCAGACGAATCGGTGACCGCGCTGGAGTAAAGACCCCGGTGGAGCTGAGGCTGAGCCGACTGTGACGGAGCATGCTGGGGGTTCACTTGCAAACTGCGCGACCCGGGCGAACGAACGGCCCATGTGACGATGGGGACCAAGGCGATCAGAGCAATGAGCGCAATGATTGCGGACTTGATGCCCGGTCGGCTCCACAATCCGTGCATGTCAGTTGATCTCACCGACGACCCCATCTGTTTGCAACGTGTATTCCTTGAGGTCGAAAGTACCGGTGTGTCTCACTGCTCTCCAGGATAGGTACCAGACGATTGCATACATGAGGGCGGTCGCTGCTCCGAGGATCCACATGGTCGCCGTCGCGCCGTATCCCAGCTTCCACCCGGTCCAAACTGCTCCCGAGCATGCGGCGAGTCGGGCAATATCCCAGACGAACTGCTGCAGGTTCTTCTCCATGACGATGAGGGTCTGCGACAGCGGGGACGCGACCATCTGCACGACGAGTCCGACGGCGAGCGCCCGGGCGTACTGCCCGCTCGTCTCCCATCGGCTGCCGAGCACGAGAGAAAAGCCCAGGGGACCCGCCGCCATCACGATGGCGGCGATGACCACACCAACTAAGGCCAGCCGTTTGGACGTGCGCGTGAAGAGCGGGGCGAGCTGAGCGCTGCCCGTGCGCTTTGCCTCACCGAATTCACCGAGGTAGACCTGTGCCAGGGTGGTGCCGAGAAGTCCGATGGGCAGCGCGAGGATCCTCTGCGTCATGCCGAGCCAACCTGACACCTCGACGCCGAAGAGGGCCGAAGCGATCAGCACAGGGGCTTGCAGGCCCAGAGTGTTCAACAGGCCTGCGGGTGCGAGCAACAGAGGGAACGACCGGTAGCGGCTGAGCAGACTGCGAGCGCTGGCACGGTGATCAGGTCCCGCGTCGGCGTTCTGCCGCACGCTGAGGGCAAGGGTGGCGACGCCTACGCCCTGACCGATCGCAAGACCCATGGCCAGTCCCTGCGCACCGAGCCCGAGGAAACCACCGGTGATTTGCGCTACGAGGGTTGCGGCTGCCTGCAGCAGGCTGCGGCGCGCGATCGCTCCATACGCCTTCTGGCGGATCGCCAACTGGTTGAGCACGGCGAAAGCTCCGACTTCCGCCGCCACGACCGGCACCCACGGCAGCAGGTTCGCCACCGCGTGCCCCTGGCCGAGCGCAGAGGCTATCGGCCCTCGCAGGAACCACGTGACGAGCAGCCCGAGGAGTCCGAGACCCGCGCACATCCGCAGGCCCAGGGTCGCAAGGTCCCACGCATGCCGCTCTTGTTGTGGGAGAGGGATCGCCAGTTCCAGTCGCAGCGCGGCGACGGTCCCGAGCGGCAGGATCGCCGCGGTGATGACCGCGAAGGCCCCGTACTGCACAGGCGGGAAGAGTCGACCGAGGATCGGCGATGCCAGCAGCGCGAGCAGCTGTCCGCCAGCAACTCCGCCCACGATCGCGATCAGTCCCCTGCGTGCCGGGGACCAGCCGGCCAGACGCGCCCGCATCGTCAGGGTGTCGCCTCGAGCAGGACGGTGCGACCCTCCGCGGCTGACTCAATGCAGCCCTGGGCGACGCGAACGGTCTCCAGCCCCTGCTGCAGGGTGACGATATCCGCGTCCTTGCCGAGCACGGCATCACGGAAGTTCTCGTGCTCGACGCGCAGCGGCTCGGGCTTGGCGATGGCGTAGCGCGTGATATCGCCCTCCGATACCCCACGGAAACGGCTGATGTCGTCCCACGTGGTCTCGACCTGACCGTTCGCGTAGTACGTCAGGTCGGCGGTCAGCGTATCGGCGACGAAGGTGCCCTTCTCCCCCGTGATGACGGTGGTGCGCTCCTTCAGCGGCGACAGCCAGTTCACCAGGTGGTTGGTGACAGTGCCCTCGGAGAGCTGGCCGACGACGGCGACCAGGTCTTCGTGCTCGCGGCCCGAGCGGTGCGCCGTACGCGCCGACACCGAGGTGTACGCCTGCTGGGTCACCCACGCGGTGAGGTCGATGTCGTGGGTGCCGAGGTCCATCACCACGCCCACATCGGCGATGCGCCCCGGGAACGGGCCCTGGCGCCGGGTGACGAGCTGGAATACCTCTCCCAGGTCACCGGCTTCGATACGGCTTCGCGCCGACTGCAGCGCCGGGTTGTAGCGCTCGATGTGCCCCACGCCGCCTAGGACACCGCGACTGTCGAACTCCTTCGCCAGCTGCTCCGCGGTCTCGAGGCTCTCGGCCAGCGGTTTCTCGATGAGTGCATGCACTCCGGCTTCGGCCAGAGCGGTGCCCACCAGGAGGTGGTACGCCGTCGGCACCGCGACCATGCAGTAGTCGACGCCCACCGCGATGAGCTCGTCGATGCCGGACAGCACCTCGCGGCCGCCGGCGACGCCGAACTTGTCCCCGCCGGGGTCCGCCACGGCCACCAGGTCGACGCCGTCGAGGCTGCCGAGCACCCGGGCGTGGTTGCGCCCCATCATGCCGAGCCCGATCAGGCCCGCGCGCAGGTTCGCCATCTCAGGCACCTGCCGCAGCGAGCGCGTTCACGGCGCCGACGATCCGGCCGAGATCGTCCTCGGACAGCGACGGGTGCACCGGCAACGAAAGGCATTCCGCGGCGGCCTTGGCCGTCTCCGGCAGCTCGACGTCCACCTGGAACGGGCGCAGTTCGTGGTTCGGCACGGGGTAGAACATCCCCGAGCCGATGTTGTACTCCTCGCGCAGTGCCTTGGCGAAGCCGTCCCGGTCCTGCGGCACCCGGACCGTGTACTGGTGGTAGACGTGCACGGCACCATCGGCAACGGGCGGCGGGGTGACCCCTTCGAGATTCGCGGTCAGGTACGCCGCGTTCTCCTGCCGCTGCTTGGTCCAGCCGCCGACCTTCTTCAGCTGCTCACGACCGATCGCCGCGTGGATGTCGGTCATCCGGTTGTTCAGCCCGACGACCTCGTTGTGGTACTGCTGCGCCATCCCCTGGTTGCGGTAGAGGCGAAGCAGCCGCTCGGTCTCGGCGTCCGCCGCGGTGACCATGCCGCCCTCACCCGAGGTCATGTTCTTGGTCGGGTAGAGGGAGAACATCCCGAACTTGCCGAACGCGCCGACCGGAGTGCCGTTCAACGACGCGCCGTGCGCCTGCGCTGCGTCCTCGAAGACGGCCAGACCGTGCCGGTCGGCGATCGCGAGCAGCTGCTCCATCTTCGCCGGATGGCCGTAGAGGTGCACCGGCATGATGGCGACGGTGCGCTCGGTGATCGCCGCCTCGACGGCGGCCGGGTCGAGGCAGAAGTCGTCCGCGCTGATGTCCGCGAAGACCGGCGTCGCGCCGGTCAGCGCGACGGAGTTCGCGGTGGCGGCGAAGGTGAACGACGGCACGATCACCTCGTCACCGGCCTTGACCCCTGAGGACAACAGCCCCAGGTGCAGACCCGAGGTGCCGGAGTTGACCGCAACGCACGCGCGGCCGAGTCCAAAGTGCTCGTCGAACTCCTCCTCGAACGCCTTCACCTCCGGGCCCTGAGCGAGCATCCCGCTGCGCATGACCCGATCGACGGCTGCGCGCTCCTCGTCGCCGATGATCGGCTTCGCCGGTGCGATGAAATCCGTCATTGTGCTGATGCCTCCGTCAGTTGTTCATGGTGTTCGAGATAGCGCTCCCCGGTCTCGGGGCAGCGCCAGGTGTGGTCATCGATCTGCTCCAGTGGCACGCCCGCTCGGCCCACCCAGCGGATGCGCCGCGCCGGCACGCCGGCGACGAGAGCGAAGTCGGGCACGTCCTTGGTCACCACGGACCCCGCGGCGACCATCGCCCACCGGCCGATCGTCACCGGCGCCACGCAGACCGCGCGGGCACCGATGGAGGAGCCGGTCCGACACGTGACACCGACCGCCTCCCAGTCGTCGCCGCGCTTCAAGGCGCCGTCGGGGCTGATCGAGCGGGGGTAGTGGTCGTTGGTGAAAACGACTGCGGGGCCGACGAATACCCCGTCCTCGAGGACTGCCGGCTCGTAGACCAGCGCATAGTTCTGCAGCTTGCAGGAGTCACCCATCCGCACGCCCGTCCCGACGTACGCGCCCCGGCCCACGATGCAGTCCGCGCCCAGGACCGCGTCCTCACGCACCTGCGCCAGATGCCAGATCGACGAACCGTCGCCGATCCGTGCGCTCTCGGCGACATCGGCAGATTCGACGATCCTCGGCGGCGTCCTCATGCCGAAGCGGATGGCTGACCGACCACCAGGAACGCCGCGTCCAGGAACCTCGACCGGTCCAGGATCCTGCGTCCGTCGACGATCACGCGCGCGCCGGGCACCTGCTCGGGCGAGAGGTCGGCGTACTCGGCGTGGTCCGCCTGCACGATGACGACATCGACCTGCTGGCCGTACTCGTATGCGTCCCAGCCGAATCGACCAAGCTCACCGGCGGAATACATCGGGTCATGCACTGTCACTTTGGCACCGGCCTCCCGCAATGAATCGACCGTCGCGAAGACCCCGGAGAACGCCGTCTCCTTGACTCCTCCGCGATAGGACGCACCGAGCACGACCGCGGACATCCCGGCAAGGCTGCCGCCGGCGGCGCCCGTCGCAAGCCCGACCGTGTAGGCCGGCATCGCGGCGTTCGCCTCGCGGGCCGAGCGCACGACCGTGGCGTCGGGGTCGTTCCAGAGGTAGAGGCGCGGGTAGACCGGGATGCAGTGTCCGCCCACGGCGATCCCCGGCTGGTGGATGTGGCTGTAGGGCTGGGAGTTGCTGGCCTCGATCACCTGGTAGACGTCGATGCCGTTGGCGGCGGCGAACCGACCGAACTGGTTCGCCAGACCGATGTTCACGTCGCGGTACGTCGTCTCGGCCAGCTTCGCCATCTCGGCGGCTTCCGCCGAGCCGAGGTCCCACACACCGTTGCCGCGGGCGAGGTCAGCGCGCTCGTCGAACTGAAGCACCTGCTCGTAGAACGACGTCGCCGCCTTGGCGCCCTCGGGGCTCAGGCCACCGACGAGCTTGGGGTACTTGCGCAGGTCGGCGAACACCCGACCGGTCAGCACGCGCTCGGGTGAGAAGACGAGGTGGAAATCGCGCCCTTCGCTCAGCCCGGATCCTTCCTCGAGCATCGGCTTCCACCGGGAGCGAGTCGTGCCGACCGGCAGCGTCGTCTCGTAGACCACCAGCGTGTCCGGCCTCAGGCCGCGCGCGATGTCCGCGGTCGCCGAGTCCATCCAACCGAAGTCCGGACGCGCTTCGTCGTCCACGAAGAGAGGGACCACCACCACGACGGCGTCACTCTCGGCGACAGCGGCTGCGGTGTCGGCCGTTGCACTCAGATTCCCGGCGCTCACCGCCTCGGCGAGGTAGTCCGCCAGGTGCGCCTCCCCCGGGAACGGCTCCGTGCCGGCGTTGACCTGATCGACGACCTGGGTGTTGACGTCGGCGCCGAAGACGCGGTGACCGCTTCGGGCGAACTGGACAGCGAGCGGCAGGCCGATTTTGCCCAGCCCGACAACTGCGATCTTCACAAGAACTGCTTCCATGAGCCGGTCAGAACGCCTGAAAGGGTAATCGCGGCGTGGCCCTCGAAAGCGCTTCGCAGGCTGGTCAACACGTAGTCCAACCCAGATCTTTAACTCCACCAGAAGCTTTACATTCCGGTAAGTTCGGCGGTTTTCCACCACCCGGCCGCGTGGGGTGTGACGCGGGTCTCAGGTCGTCTGGAGCGCGGCCTCGACGGCCTTCGCGAGCGCCCGGTATCCATCGGCGTTGGGGTAGACGCCGCCGGTGCTCAGCAGGCCCGTCTTGCCGCTGAGCGGGGAGCCGACGTCGACGTACTGGCCGCCGACCTTCGCGACGGCGGTGCGCACGTCTGTGCCGAGCACGGCGAGCCCCGCCGGGTAGGACGTGGAGTCCCAGAACGGCGACACGGCCACGATCCGCGCCTTCGGCAACTGCTGGCGCAGCTCCTGGAAGACCTTCGGGATGTTCGTGGCGGCCCGGTTCTGGTTGGTCATGTCATTGCGCCCGCCGGACACGATGACGACGTCGGGGTGCGCGGCGACCGCGCGACTGACGACCTGCAGGTAGTCCGGGCACCCGTTGGCGGGGCAGTCGGCGGCGTGGAACTCCTTGCCGTACCCGGTGCCGCGGTAGCCCACGTTGACCTCGCGCCACCCCTCGCGCTGGGCCAGCAACGTGGTCCACTTCGTGCCACCGCCGCCGACGCCCGTCGTATAGGAGTCCCCGATGAACACCGCGGTAAGCGGAGCGGTCGTCGTCGTTCCGGTGGGCCCCCCGGCTGTGCTCGCGGTAGCAGTCGGCGTACTCGCTGCCGACGGCGAGGCGTTCGCCGAGCCTGCAGCGCCTGCGCTCCCGTCGGCGATGGCCACCCCCGCGATAACCACTGCCGCGATCGCCCCCACCGCCAGTGTCGCGTCGGGCAGACCTTGACGCACCGCCGACGTGAGGCGCGTGCTGCGACGGGCGGTGGCGCGGGGCATTCGACATCCTTGCTCGGCGGGCGGGTCGCCTCATCATGCCATCGGCCTGCACGCCGACTGCGGACCGCGGACCGCGGCATTTCCGTCCTCAAGAGGAGGTCCACGCACCTGCTGCCCTCGCACTCCGGGCGTTGTCACACCCGCGCCATACGCTATACACATGTTCGATCCACAGCAGACCATCGATCCGGAGAGCTCCTCGCCGCTGTCCAGCAGTGAGATCCGCGCCTGGCTGGTGCGGCTGCTGGGAGTCGATTACTGCCTGTCCGGTGCCGAGCGGATCGACCAGATTGCCGCACTGGAGCATCTGAAGGGTGCTGCTGCTGCAGCCCAAGCAACCCTGACCGTCGACCACTACGACGAGCAACGGGCCGCCGACCAGTCACGCGGCATCCGCCAGGCCGACACGGCACGCTCCGTGGGGGGCGAGGTCGCGCTGGCGCGCCGTGAATCGCCGTCCCGCGGCTCACGGCACCTCGGCCTGGCGCGCGCCCTCGTCGACGAGATGCCGCACACGTACGGCGCGTTGCGCCGCGGTGAGATCAGCGAGTGGCGAGCCGCCATCGTCACGCAGGAGACCGCCTGCACCACCCGGCAGATTCGCGGCATCGTCGACGAGCAGCTCGCGCCAGACCTGGCACGGTTCTCCGACCGGCGCGCGCACGCGATGGCCGCCGGCCTCACCGCCCAGCAGGATGCCGCAAGCGTCGTCGCCCGACGCTCGCGCGCCGTCGCGTCCCGGCGGGTGTCGGTGCGACCGGCGCCGGACGGCATGGCGA
This sequence comes from Allobranchiibius sp. CTAmp26, assembly GCF_017565405.1. Lineage (GTDB taxonomy): Bacteria > Actinomycetota > Actinomycetes > Actinomycetales > Dermatophilaceae > Allobranchiibius. Next base: position 2,222 of record NZ_JAGEKR010000016.1, on the reverse strand, counting down.
TCCTGACCGCCGTGCTCCCCTGCGCCGATGCGATCGCCGCGCACCTGGCGCTGCAGCACCAGGTGGACAGGGACACCACCGACCGCGCCCACGGCTCGCGCGGACAACGGATGGCCGACCTGTTCGTTGCGCTCCTCACCGGGCGCGAGACCGCCGGCCCCTGCGACGTACGCCTCAACCTGGTCATGGACACCGAGACGCTCTTCGCCGGCGGCAGCACCCCGGCCCGACTGGAGGGCTACGGGTCGATCCCCGCCGACCTCGCCCGCCAGCTCGTCGGAGCGAAATCCGGCCCCGACCTGAACGACGCGCGAGTCACCCTCCGGCGCCTCTTCACCTCACCGGGTGAGGGCGACCTGGTGCAAATGGAGACCACAGCTCGTGCGTTCACCGGGCTGCTGCGTGAGCTGGTGACGGTGCGCGACGAGGTCTGCCGCACGCCGTACTGCGACGCACCCATCCGACACATCGACCACATCCAGTCGCACGCCACCGGGGGACCTACCTCCTACGCCAACGCGCAAGGGCTCTGCGAGCAGTGCAACTACCGCAAGGAGCATCCCGGCTGGCACGCCGCCCGCGCACCGGGCGACGGATACCGGCACGGAGTGCACACCATCACCCCCACCGGTCACGTCTACCGCAGTGAGCCGCCGCCCTCCCCGACCCGGCATCGCTCACGACTCGAACACGCATTGGCCAAGCGAATCGACGTCGCCCCGCTCTCCGGCGACCTATGTCTCGAATACGGGTGAGATAACTACACATGAGTAACTTACGCCACGTAAAGTTAACCAGATTCTTAGCCCCCGAAATTTAGTACGACGGACGTACTTTTCAACTACCGACCGCTTTGCGGCCGTGCCGACCTGGCTCCCACGCCGGTCGACCAGCACGTCCAAGGGGAAGAGCTCATGAGAAGAGCATCAGCAGTCGTCGTCGCCAGCACGGTCCTCGCAGGGTTCACCCTGACCACCCATCCGCCGACCGCCTCGGCGGCAACGGCGACGCCGGCACCTGTCGGCTACTCCGCCTACGGATACGGCACCTACGTCAGCTCGTCTCTGGCAGCTCTGAATTCGGGAGCCACCGCGTACTCCGGGATCGGCTGCACCACGACCTCCAACCTCTCCACCTCCAACCAGGTGGCATCGGTCGACCTGGGCAGGGTCGGGAAGGTCGGCACGGACTACAGCCAGAGCCGCAGCATCCTGGACTCCTCCGGGCGCACCTCGCAGGGCATCTCGCAGATCTCCGGGGTCAACCTGCTGGGTGGTCTCATCACCTCCACGTCGGTGAAGACTACGACCCGCGCCACCTACACACCGACCAAGACGTCGTACGGCTCGAACAGCACCGCGTTCGTCGGCATCAAGGTCGCCGGCAAGGGCTTCGCGGTAGGGGTGGGCCCCAACACCAAGGTGGCCATCGCACTCGGCGGCAAGCCCTTCGCATCGGTGGTTCTCAACGAGCAGTCCCAGGCCAAGGTCAACGGCCTGACCCAGGCGGTCACCACCGCGATCCACGTCACCGTGACGGCGTCCAACAACATGGGGCTGCCCATCGGCACGACCGTCTACATCGGCCGTTCGTACGCCGGGTTGAAAGGCACGCCGGCTGGTTTCGCGACCGGCTCGGCATACGGCACGGAGGCGACCCTCGCCGGCGCGGTCAAGAGCGGGCCCACCGCACTCGCCGGCGTCGCGTGCGATGGGGGTGACCGCACCGTCGGCGTTGCTTCGAGCGCGATCCCGAGCCTGCTGAGTGTCGGGGCGGTCAAGAGCACCACCTCGTCGGTGACCACGCCGAAGCTGACCAGCTCGGCGGCCGATCAGATCACCGGGCTCAACGTGGCCAGTTCGCTGATCAGCGCTCGGACCATCACGGCGTCGACCAGCACGAGCCGGGCGAGCTTTACCTCTGCGGCGACGTCGACCGACGGCTCCGGGTTCGTCGGGCTCAAGATCGCGGGGAGGCCCACCATCACCGACTCGGTCAAGCCGAACACGACGATCAATCTCGACCAGCTCGGGACGGTGACCCTGCACAAGGTCACCAAGACCACGACCGGCATCCGAGTGGTGATGGTCTCGATCACCCTCAACCGGGCGCTCGGCACACTCGCCAAGGGCACGGTCATCGACATCGGCGTCTCGAACACGGGAGTGCAGAACCGCTGACGCCTTCGACGCGAGCAGGACGAGAGCCCCGGACCAGCGCTG
>NZ_JAGEKR010000015.1 GCF_017565405.1 Allobranchiibius sp. CTAmp26 | reverse complement strand
TGGACGGCAAGGTGCGCTACCGCTACGTGATCGACACCAGCACCATCTCCGCCTGACACATCCCAGGCCCGTACGACGACAGGGTCGCGGCGCGCTCCATGGAGCGCGCCGCGACCCTGTTCGTCGTCTACGGGACGGTCAGGCGAACGCGTTCACACCTGTCAGCTGCGCAGAGAGCCGCCACAGCCGTTGCGCCTGCTCCGGGTCGTGGGCCCACTCCTTGACGCCCACCCGGTGCTCGCCGTCGGCCATCGGCGCGATGTCACAGTCCTCGCAGTAGACACCGCCGTGATCGGCGAGCTGCGCGGCGGTGGCGGCCCAGATCTGGGTGGCCGCTCCCTGCTCGGTGGTCTTGAAGACGTCGCTGGGCGTCCCGTGCTCGTCGATCCAGCCCATCGCGATCTGCTCCTCCTTCGGCAGGTGCCGCTGCAGGGGCGTGAGGATGCCACCGGGGTGCAGTGAATAGGCGTGGATCCCGCGGTCCGCGCCCAGCCGGTCCAGCTCGAGGGCGAAGAGCGCGTTCGCGGTCTTGGACTGCCCGTACGCGTCCCACTTGTCGTAGCCACCCGTGAACCACATGTCGTCCCAACGGATCCCGCTGCGGTGGTGACCGACCGAGGACACGCTGACGACCCGGGCACCGTCGGCCAGGTGCGGCCACAACCGGTTGACGAGCGCGAAGTGGCCGAGGTGGTTGGTCGCGAACTGGCTCTCCCACCCGTCGCCGACCAGCTGGTACGGCGATGCCATCACGCCCGCTCCGGCAATCAGGATGTCGAACGGGTCGCCTTGGGCCGCAAGGCCTTCGGCCGCCGTACGCACACTCTGCAGATCGCTGAGGTCGAGTTGGACCACCTGCACGTCCGGCACGTCGGCGAGCGCTTCGCGCGCCTCGGCGACCCTCCGGGCCGGGACCACGACCTGGGCCCCGGCGGCGTCCAGCGCGCGGACGCCCTCGATGCCGATCCCGCTGTAACCGCCGGTCACCAGAGCACGCCGACCGTGCAGGTCGATGCCATGGAGGACCTGGGCGGCCGTCGTGTCTGCGCCGAAACCGCTGCCGAGTGGGGTCTGTGTCGAGGTCATGCCTCGACGCTACGCCGGGTCGACGCGGCCGACTCTAGGAGCCTTGCGCGGAGCCGCCACGGGTGCGACGGCGGCTGCGCGAGCGCGCCGGGCGGTCGCCCGAGGCAGCCGGTGCGCTGCTCTGGGGTCCGCCGCGCTGACCGTCACGGCCACCACGGTCGTTACGGTCACCGCGCGAACGGTCGCTGCCGCCACGGGACGGCGCTCGGTGCGCCTTACCGGTCTCGCCGAGGTCCTCGAGGACCTCGGCGTCCAGGCCGGCGCGGGTGCGCTCCGAGCGGGGCAGCCGGCCGGTGGCCGTGGTCGGGATGTCCAGGTCGGAGTAGAGCTCCGGCGAGGAGGAGTAGGTCTCCGCGGGATCGGGGATGCCGAGGTCGAGGCCCTTGTTGATCAGGCCCCAGCGGGGCAGGTCGTCCCAGTCGACGAAGGTGACGGCGACACCGGTGTTGCCCGCACGGCCGGTCCGGCCGGTGCGGTGCAGGTAGGTCTTCTCATCCTCGGGACACTGGTAGTTGACGACGTGGGTGACGTTCTCGACGTCGATGCCGCGAGCCGCGACGTCCGTCGCGACGAGGATGTCGATCTTCCCGGCGCGGAACGCGCGGAGGGCCTGCTCGCGCGCGCCCTGCCCGAGGTCGCCGTGCAGCGAGGCCGAGGCGAAACCGCGCTCACGCAGGTCATCGGCGACCTTCGCGGCGGTGCGCTTCGTGCGGCTGAAGACGATCGTCAGGCCGCGCTCACGGGCCTGCAGGATGCGCGCCAGCATCTCCACCTTGTCCATCGCGTGCGCGCGGTAGACGAACTGCTCGATCGCGGCGACGGTGTGCCCGGAGTCGCCCTCTTCGTTGATCGCGCGGATGTGGGTGGGCTGGGTCATGTAGCGACGTGCCAGTGCCACGACGGCGCCGGGCATGGTGGCGGAGAAGAGCATCGTCTGGCGCGACGCGGGAGTCATCGCCAGTAGCTTCTCCACGTCGGGCAGGAAGCCCAGGTCGAGCATCTCGTCGGCCTCGTCGAGGACGACGGTCTGCACATAGGACAGGTCCAGGTGGCCCTGACCGGCCAGGTCGATGAGACGTCCGGGGGTGCCGACGACGACCTCGACGCCGGCGCGCAGTGCCTCGAGCTGCGGCTCGAACGCGCGACCGCCGTAGATTGCCGTCACCCGGATGCCGCGCAGCGCAGCAGCGGTCTTGATGTCGCCCATCACCTGATTGGCGAGTTCACGCGTGGGCGCGACGACCAGGGCCTGGGGCTTGCCCGGCGCGGGTCGGTCGTCGTACCCGGGGTCGGTGGGGGATGCGATCCGGTGCAGCAGCGGCACCCCGAAACCGAGGGTCTTGCCGGTGCCGGTCTTGGCCTGGCCGATGATGTCGTGACCGCCGAGGGCGACAGGCAGCGTCATGGCCTGGATGGGGAACGGCGCGTGGATGCCGGAGTCGGCCAGCGCCTGCACGATCAGCGGGTGGACACCGAAGTCGGAGAAGCTGGGCGGCGTCACGGGGCCGGCGGCCTCGGGCACGTAGGTGCCCACGTCGTCGGCGTCGTCGGGCAGGGTGATGTGGTCGGGCTGTGTCGTCATGGTGACGGGGATTCCTATCGAACGGCCCCACGCGTGCGGACACAGAGTCGCGCCACGGGTGAGTGGTTGGGGGAGCCGATCGGAGGATGTCGCTGCCGGCGCGAGCGCTGGCGGAAGTTGATGTCGAACGTGTCGTATGCCGACCGGGCACCTCTTTGACAACCTGCAGTCTACCGGTAGTTCCCATTGGGCCCCGCTAGCATCACGTGATGACCGACACGCCGACGCAGGCTTCCGACGCACGCCCTACCGACGAGGACCTGCAGGACCCCGCTTTCCGGTCGGGCGTGGCGGCACTGCTGGGGGTACTGGCCTACGGCGAGTTGAAGAGCTTCTTCGCCACGGTCGAGGACGCGGGGATGGCGCCCGGTGTCGGCCGCAAGGAAGCGATGGCGGCGTTCGCGGTGCGCGAGTTCGAGCACTATCAGGCACTTTCGGAGCGGCTGCGGCAGCTGGACGTCGACCCGCAGCGGGCGATGGAGCCGGTCGTGGACGCGGTCGACGAATGGCATCGCCGTACGAAGCCGAAGAACTGGACCGAAGGCCTGATGAAGGCGTACGCCGGTCAGTCGATAGCCACCGACTTCTATCGCGAGTGCGCCCAATGGGTGGATCCGACGAGCCGGACGCTCATGCTCGAGGTGCTGGGCGACAACGAGCAGGCCGACTACGTCGAAGCACAGCTGCGCGACGCCATCGCCGCCGATGGCCGGGTCGCCAGCACCCTGGCGCTGTGGGGCCGGCGGTTGGTCGGTGAGGCGATCACCCAGGCGCAGCTGACGATCGCCGAGAACGAGCAGCTGGAGAGGTTCCTGGTCGCTGACGGCTCTGGTAGCGGGATGTCGCTCGAGGAGTTGTCGGAACTGTTCACGCGGCTGACCGACGCTCACAAGGCACGGATGGAGACCCTGGGTCTCACTGCCTGAGCGGGCCGCTTCCTCGGCGGTGGAAGCGGACTTGGTCCAGGTGCAGGATCTCGTTGGTGGGTCCGGTGTAGCGCGGTGGTGGCGCAGTGTCGGGTGGGGGAGGTGCGGCGAGGGGTTCGATGGGGTGGCCGTGGCGGGTGGCGAATCGGAATCGTCCGGGGTGCTCGGGGTCCGGGTGGATGGTGTAGTCGCCGGTGTGGTGGCGGTCGTGGTGGTGGGGGCACAGGCTGATCAGGTTGGTCATGTCGGTGGGACCGCCGTCGGCCCAATGAGTCACGTGGTGGCATTCCAGGTGGTGGATGGTGAGGCAGCCGGGGTAGGTGCAGCCGCGGTCGCGGTCTTCGATCAGGCGGCGGGTGCGGCGGGGCACGATGCGGTGGGTGCGTCCGACGTTGACCGGTGACCCTTCTCTTTCCCAGACGGGCTGGAGCACCCCGTCGCAGGTCTACTTCCTGAGTAGGTGACGGGGCAGCGCGCCGCGTTTGTGGAGCCAGCCGTGTCCGGTGGTGTCTAGGTGCAGGTAGATCCGGAACTTGTCGCCGCGACCGGCGATGTCGGTGGTGCCGATCTGCAGCGAGCGAACGGCGAGTTGTTCCATCGCGTCGGCCATCCGCACCCGCCGCCCCTCGTCCTTGCTGCTGGCACCGGTGGTGGTGGCGAGGAAGAGGGCGTCTTTGGCTTCGGTGAGGGCTTGTTGGACCAGGGCGCCGATGTCGGCGGGTGCGGTGTAGGTCAGGTGGAACCGGTCGCGTTCGAACCACATCGCCAGTTCCGCGGGTTGCGCGGCGACGGAGAACGCGTCCGGCGGCGGTGGGGGTGTATCAGGCGTGTCGGGGTTGTCGGGCTGTTCGGTGAAGTCGTATTTCACCAGGGCGCGGCGCAACTGCGGGACGGTCGCGTGCACCGCCAACTGCACCACTGTCTCGTCGTACCCGGCGGGGGTGTGCGCGGCGACGACCGCAGCCTGCCCGAATGAGAGCCGCCCGGAGTGCACCTCCCGTTGGAGTGCGGGGAGTTCGGTGCTGCGGGTGGCGATCCGGACCAGGTCCCGTGCGGTGGCGGGGGAGACCCCGGCGAAGCAGGTCAACCAGTGTTCGGGGGACCGGATCCCGCTGATCGCCCACGTCTGGTGCTCGACCAGTCGGGTTACCAGGTCGATCAGGTCGGCGTGCGCGGCGTTCAACCGGCCACAGATCACCCCGACCTCGGCTAACGGATCCGTGCGCGAATCACGATCACGCACAGGGCTGTCCGTGCTGTCACTGACAGCTGCGAGGCCCCGTGTCGAACTCATGTACCCATACAAGCACCCACCACCGACAGCCCACGGTTGTCGACGAGGAGCTCTGCATCGGCGGGTGAACATTGGTGCTCGGGCCGCCTGTTGCGGCGCGAGCGCATACCTGTTGAACGAGCCGACCAGATTGTCAGCCGTCACGATGAGGGGACCAGCCTCTGTCGCGCGCTGGATATCCTCGACGCGTGGTGTTCGCCTGCGGAGACGTAGTCGTCGAGTCTGCGACACCGGACCTGGACGAGGTCCTCATGTTGTACCGATCGGTCGGTTGGGTCACCTACGTCGAGGCTCCGCAGGTTCTCCAAGCAGCTCTGGCCGGCTCGACCACCGTGGTGGTCGCCCGCCGCGCGGCGGTCTTGGTGGGTCTCGCCAGAGTCATCAGTGATGGCGCCACGATCTGCTACCTCCAAGACGTCCTCGTCCATCCGGAGGCGCAGCGCGCTGGGATCGGCCGCCGTCTCGTCGAGGCGGCGTTGCGGCCGTACGGCTCGGTTCGTCAGAAAGTCCTGCTCACCGACGATGAGCCCGGCCAACGAGCCTTCTACGAGTCGCTTGGCTACAGCGAGACGCGCGACTTTGGCCCTGGCACGCTGAGGGCGTTCGTCAAGTTTGATCAATGATGCTGCCGGCCCCGGCTGCGACCCGCACACCGCCCATGGAACGTGACCAGCAGTGACGTTCGTCGACGATGAAGGGCACCAAGCTTTCGAACCCCTGCACGGCCGGGCCGTGCGATTGCTGTGTCAGCTGGTGCCGAAACCGACCCGTCGAGCCTGCTCGGAGGCGACGTCGACGTACGCCAGGGCGGACGCCGAGACCGTCACGGTGTGACCACGCTCGTCGGCAAGGACCAGCGGTTCGCCGGACTTCAAGGCGGCCGCGACCAGATCGCGCACCTCGTCCGGGGTCTGCTCGGATTCGAGCACAACTTCGCGTGCCACGTGCTGCACGCCGATCCTGACCTCCATGGGGGTCCTTCCGGGTAGTCGGGGCGGCGTCGTACGCCGGCCTCCTCAGGTCGATTTCCTACCCACCGTAAGCGCCGCGACCCCCAGAAGATTCCATCGGGTGACCGCGCCGAAGGTGGGGCGGTTGCTATTCGCCGGTCTTCGGGAAACCGGCGAGGCCTCGCCACCCGAGCGCGATGACGAGACGCTCGGCCTCGGTGCGCGACATGCGTGTGGCCGGTTCCTGGTGCAACCAGTCCCGCGCGACCACCTGGGCCATGCCGACCAGCGAGACACCGAGCATCTGGGCCTGCTGGGGTGTGAGATCGGTGTCCTCGGCGATGACCGCGGCGATCGAGGCCGCGCAGGCACCGTCCATCTGGCGGACCCGTTGCCGCACCGCGGGTTCGTCGATGAGGTCGGACTCGAAGACGAGGCGGAATGCGCCGTCGTCGCGTTCGACGAACTCGAAGAACGCGCTCATGGCGGCCGCGACACGGGTGGCGTTGTCGTGGGTGGCGGCGAGCGCCTCCTGGACCAAGCGGGGCACCTCGTTGGTGTGCCGGTCGATCAGGGCGAGATAGAGATCGAGCTTGCCCGGAAAGTGCTGGTACAGCACAGGTTTGCTGACGCTGGCTCGGATCGCGATCTCGTCCATCGACGCGGCGTGGTAGCCGGAGTCGGCAAAGACGGCCTGCGCCGCCTCCAGCAGCTGCGCCCGGCGCGCGGATCGCGGAAGTCGCCCACCTCGGGCGTACACATCGGTCTGGCTTCCCACTCTGGCTCCATCCTCCGGCTTGACGCGATCCCGCCGCTGACTGCGTGCGAGCCCACCCCCTACCGGTGAGTTAGGTCGGCATCCTATTCCCACAGCTACCGTTGCCGACGTGACTCGTCAACCGCTGGCCGCCCCTGGACCACCGCTGCGTCGAGACCAGGTGCAGCGGTACTCCCGCCATCTGCTGCTCGACGAGATGGGTGACACGGGTCAGCGGCGGCTCGCCGCGGCGAGGGTGCTCGTGGTCGGAGCGGGGGGTCTCGCCGCGCCCGTCGTCTCCTACCTGGCCGCGGCCGGGGTCGGCCACCTGACCGTCGTCGACGACGACGCGGTGGAGCTGTCCAACCTTCAGCGGCAGGTGCTCTTCACCACGAACGACGTGGGCAAGGGCAAGGCCGAGGCGACGAGAGCTGTTGTGGCGCAGGCGAACCCCGATGTCGACGTCGACGCGGTCGTCGAGCGGTTCGGATCCGGGAACGCGCTGGAACTGGCCGCGGACCACGACCTGGTGGTGGACGCCACGGACAACTTCGACACCCGTTACCTCCTCAACGACACCTGTGTGCTCCTGGGCCTGCCGCTGGTGTGGGCGTCGGTGGAGCGCTTCTCGGGGCGGGCTGCCGTGTGGTCGGCCGGTGAAGGGCCCTGCTACCGCTGCGTCTTCCCCGATCAACCGCCGGCCGGAGCCGTCCCGTCGTGCGCGGAGGCGGGCGTGCTCGGCGCCGTACCCGGCGTGATGGGCGCCATCCAGGCGGCCGAGGCCGTCAAGCTGATCCTCGGGGTCGGCGAACCGCTGATCGGTCGGATCCTCGTGCACGACGCCATGGCCCAGAGTTGGGACACCCTGCCGGTCGCCGCCGATCCGGCATGCCCGGTCTGCGGCGCCGACCCCACCATCACCGCGCTGCCGCGCCAGGTCGCCGAGTCGCCGGTGCCCGAACTCGACCCGCCGGCGCTGCGTGACCTGCTGGCGTCCGGTGCAGCCCGGGTCATCGACGTCCGCACTTCTGCCGAGCGCGACATCGTGTCGCTTCCCTTCACGGAGCATCTGGACGCCGGCGAGGTCGGCGTACGACGAGTCGGCGTCCCGGACGGGCGCACCCTGGTGCTGCACTGCAAGTCGGGCGCGCGGTCCGCGGCCGCCGTCCGCACCCTGCTGCGCGAGGGGTACGACGGGCCGGTCGCCTCGCTGCGCGGCGGCATCCTCGCCTGGGCCGATGAGATCGACCCGGCACTCCCGCGCTACTGAGGACACGCCCCTCCCGGGAGGGTGAAGGTGTCGGTGGCCCGTGATGGGATGCGGGCGTGGTGAGGATGCGACGCGCTGCCGTGTCCGCGGCGCACAGGCCGACGTTGGACGACGTCCAGCAGCAGGTGGTGAGGGGGACCGAACGGTCCCTCGTCGTGCTCGGCGCCCCCGGCACCGGCAAGTCCACCGTCGCGATCGAGACGGTCGTGGCCGCCGTCGAGGGCGGTCTGCGTCCCGACGAGTGCTTGCTGCTCGCGCCCACCCGGGTGCAGGCCGCCGTACTCCGCGACCGGTTGACGGCTCGGCTGCAGGCCACCTCGACCGAACCGGTCGCCCGCACCCACCAGTCCCTGGCCTTCGGGATCCTGCGCGAGGCCGCCGCGCTGCACGGCGAGCCCGCGCCCAGGCTGTTGTCCGGACCCGAGCAGGACGTGGTCCTGCGGGAACTGCTTGCCGGGCACGCCGCCGGTGACGGGGCAGGTCCGCAGTGGCCCGACTTCGTGCGGGAAGCGTTGCCCACGAGGGGATTCCGGGCAGAGCTGCGGGATCTGCTGATGCGCGCCGTGGAGTGGGGACTCGACGGGGAGGCGTTGCGCGAGCTGGGGGTGCGTCACGACCGTCCGGCCTGGGTCGCCGCCGCGCAGGTGCTCGACGAGTACGACCGGGTGACCGCCTTGTCACGCCCCGGCGCGTACGACCCGTCGTGGATCCTCGGCGCCGCCGCCGCCCTGCTCGACACGGACGCCGAGGCGGCTGCGCGACTGCGTCGTCGCACCCGCCTCGTGGTCGTCGACGACGCGCAGGAGCTCACGCACGCGTCGGCGACGCTGCTCGACGCGATCGCGCACCCCGGCGCGCGCCTGGTGCTGCTGGGTGACCCCGACTCCACGGTGCAGGGTTTCCGCGGAGCCGATCCGCGGTATCTGCAGATGCTCGCGGACCGACGGGGTGCTCCCGAGCCGGTCGTACTCCCCAGGTCCTACCGGCTCGGCCCGCAGATCGGCGCCGCGACCGGCCGGGTCGCCGAGCGGATCGGCACGGTCGGTGCGGGCTCTCAGCGCGCTGCCGTACCGCTGGAGCGCGCGGACCACGTCGAGGTCGCGCTGTTGCGCGCGACGTCGCAGGAGGCGGCGTACGTCGCCGCCCGGCTGCGCGAGTGCCACCTCATGGAGGGCGTGCCGTGGTCGCAGATGGCCGTGATCGTGCGCGGGCAGGCTCGGGCCGTTGCGCTGCGCCGGGCGTTCGCTGGATCCGGCGTGCCGGTCGCGGTGCCGGCCACCACGCTGCCGGTCCGCGACGAACCTGCCGTGCGCCCCTTCCTGCTGCTGCTGGAGACCGCGATCGCACTCGTCGACGGGGAGCCCCATCCGATCACCTCCGAGGCCGCCGTCGACCTGCTGACCTCGCCCCTCGGCGCGGCCGATGCGATCGTGCTGCGGCGGATGCGCCGGGTGATGCGCGCGGCCGAGCTCGGCGACGGGGGCAGCCGGTCCAGCGACGAGCTGCTCGCCGACGCGGTGGTGTCCTCCGGCCCGCTCGACGACCCCGAGCTGGCGCCGGCAGCCCGCATCGCCCGTGTCCTGCGCGCGGGCCTCGCCGCGGGCGAGCAGACCGCTGCGAGCGCCGAGACCGTCCTGTGGGCGATGTGGTCGGCGAGCGGACTCGCCGACCAGTGGCGCGAGACCGCGCTCGCAGGCGGGGCGTCGGGGGCCCGGGCCGACCGCGACCTGGACGCCATGATGGCGCTCTTCGCGGCGGCCGCGGCCTACGACGACCGACTGCCGGGATCCGCACCCGCCGGCTTCCTGGAGCACATCCGCGGTCAGGACGTGCCCGGTGACCGCATCGTCCCCGCCGCGCCGGAAGGGGGCTCGGTGTCGCTGATCACCCCCGCTGCCGCCGCGGGCCGGGAGTGGCGTGTGGTCGCGGTGTGCGGCGTCCAGGAGGGCGTGTGGCCGGACCTGCGGCTTCGCGGTTCGCTGCTGGGGTCCGAAGCGCTCGTCGACGTCATGCGGGGTCTGCAGGCCCGGCTCGGGTCCGCCGAGCTGTTGCGCGCGGCGCAGGCAGCGGTCCGGTATGACGAGACCCGGCAGTTCCATGTCGCGGTCAGTCGGGCCGGTGAGCGCCTGCTGGTGACGGCGGTGCGCAGCGACGACGAACAGCCGTCGGCGTACCTGGATCTCATCGACCCGCCGCAGCAGGACGGCGACGGCGCGGCCGCCGAGGCGCGCCAGCCGGTCGGTGTCCCGGTGACGCTCACTCTCACGGGAGCGGTGGCCGCGCTGCGCCGGGAGATCGTGACCGGTCCGCCGCCGGCCGCCGACCGGGCGGCCGACGAGCTGGCCTTCCTTGCCGCGCAGCACGTGCCCGGAGCCGATCCGGCCCAATGGTGGGCGCTCACGCAGCTGTCCGACGACCGGCCGGTGCGCGCCGCGGATGCCGAGGTGCCGGTGTCGCCGTCCCGCGTCGAGGCGTTCGGCACCTGCGGGTTGAACTGGCTGCTCACCAGCACGGGCGGCGACGGACCCGACCTCGGCACCCGCAACCTCGGCACGCTGGTGCACGAGATCGCCGCCCTCTTCCCCGACGCCGACCTCGACACAATGACTGCCGAGCTCGACGAACGCTGGGCGCGGCTGGGCTACGGCGACACGTGGATGAGCGAACGCGACCGGGGCCGGGCCCACCGGATGCTCGCCTATCTGCACGACTACTTCGAGAAGGCCGCGGCGCAGGGGTGGAGTGAGGCCGGGGTCGAGGTGCGAATGGATCTCGTCGTCGGGCGGGCCCGGCTGCGCGGGTCGGTCGACCGACTGGAGTTCAAGGAGGGCGATGAGGGCATCAGGGTCATCGACTTCAAGACCGGGTCGTCCAAACCCAAGGCCGATGACGTCGCCGGCAACGCGCAGCTCGGCGTCTACCAGGTGGCGGTGACCGAGGGCGGGTTCGAGGCGAGCGACCGGACGGCGGGAGCCCAGCTCGTGCACCTCGGCACGGCCGCCGGCAAGAAGAGCTTCCTGCCCCAGCCGCAGCCGCCCTTGGACACCGCCGAGGAGCAGTCCTGGGCCCACGACCTGCTCGCCGAGACCGCCGAGGGCATGTCGTCGGCGCACGTGACCGCCACCCTCAACGAGCGCTGCCGCACCTGCCCGGTCCGCGGCTGCTGCCCGCTGCAGGAGGAGGGCCGTCGGCTGGGGGGCGATCAGGCGTGACATCGCGATGGGGCGCGGCGCATCTGGCCGACCAGCTGGGACTGCCCGCACCGACCGCCGAGCAGACGGCGGTCATCGAGGCACCCGCCGACGAGCCGCTGCTCGTGGTCGCCGGCGCCGGCTCGGGCAAGACCGAGACGATGGCCTCGCGGGTCGTGTGGCTGGTGGCCAACGGGTTCGTGCAGCCCGCCGAGGTGCTCGGCCTGACCTTCACCCGCAAGGCCGCCGGGGAGCTCGCCGAGCGCGTCGGCCGACGATTGCGCCAGCTCACCGCGGTCGGTCTGTGGCAGCCCCCGGTCGACCCCGACGGCACTCGCAGCCTCGCCGACATCCCGACGGTGCAGACCTACCACTCCTACGCGGGGCGGATCGTCTCCGAGCACGGCCTGCGGCTCGGCATCGAACCGGACTCCCGGCTGCTGTCGGAAGCGGCGGCCTGGCAGCTCGCCGCCGAGGTGGTCAGCGCGTACGACGGTCCGATGGAGCGGGTCGACAAGATGGAGTCCACCGTCGTGGCGGCGGTGGTCGATCTCGCCGGTGAGCTCGCCGAGCACCTGCGCAGCACCGATGAGGCGCGCGAATACCTCACGAAGGTCGTCCGGCACATCGAGGGCCTGCCCGCCACCGGGCGCATCAAGGGGTTGTCGCAGGACGACCGGGTGCTGCCCGCGACCCTGCAGGCGCGTATCGACCTGCTGCCGATCATCGAGCGCTACCAGGCCGCCAAGCGGGCGCGCACCAGTCTCGACTTCGCCGACCAGGTCGCGGTGGCGGCCCGCCTGGCGCGCTCCTTCCCCGACGTCGGGGCCGCCGAGCGGGCGCGCTACCGCGCGGTGCTGCTGGATGAGTTCCAGGACACCAGCGAGGCCCAGCTGGTGCTGCTGCGCTCGCTGCTGGTCGCACCGGGTGAGCCGACCCCCGTCACCGCGGTCGGCGACCCGCACCAGTCCATCTACGGCTGGCGCGGCGCGAGCGCGACCAGTCTCTCGTCGTACGCCGAGCAGTTCGGCGGCGAGAGCGGCACCCGCCAGCTGCCGCTCGCCACGAGTTGGCGCAACGACGTCGCGGTGCTGGACGTCGCCGACCGTACGGCGCTGCCGTTGCGCGAGGGGGGACTGCCGGTCGAGCCGCTGCGCCCGCGCCCCGGTGCGGAAGAGGGCGCCGTGGACGCCGCGTGGTTCGAGACCGCCGATGCCGAGGCGGCGTCGGTCGCGGAATGGATCGCGGGGCGTTGGTTCGACCGGCGCGGGAGGCACACCGGCGCGACCGCAGCCGTGCTCTGCCGCAAACGGTCGCTCTTCCGGTCGGTCGTCGAGCACCTGGAACGTGCCGGGCTGCCGGTCGAGGTCGTCGGCGTCGGCGGGTTGCTCACCACCCCGGAGGTCGGAGACGTGGTGAGTCTGCTGTGGGCCGTGCAGGATCCGACCCGCGGTGACCGGCTGATGCGGCTGCTCACCGGACCCGCGATGCGCCTGGGCGCGGCCGACCTCGCCGGCCTCTACGCCCGGGCGCGTGAGCTCAGCTTCCAGGAGAGTGGGGCGCGCCGCGCGGGCGACCTCGAGCAGGACTCCCGGGAGCAGCCCAGCATCGTGGAGACGCTCGAGCGGCTGCCGGACGCGCAGTGGCGCGGCCGGGAGGACGAGCGCATCGGCGAGGTCGCGCTGCACCGGCTGCGCTGGTTGTCCGGGGTGATCCGGCGGGTGCGCGCGATGACGGCGCTGCCGCTGCCCGAACTGGTCGGCGAGGCGGAGCGGCTGCTTGGCGTCGACCTGGAGGTGCTCTCGCGTGCCGAGCACACGCCCGGCTCCGCCCGGGTCCACCTCGACGCCTTCGCCGACGTCGCCGCGCAGTTCACCGCCCAGGCCGATCGACCGACCCCCAGCGGGTTCCTGTCCTGGCTGGACGCCGCGCTGCGCGAGGAACGTGGCTTGGAGACGACGTTCCTGGAGACCAACACCGCCGCCGTCCAGGTGCTCACCGTGCACGCGGCGAAGGGCCTGGAGTGGGACTACGTCGCGGTGCCGGGTCTGGTGGAGGGCACCTTCCCGGCCCACTCCAACCCGACCACCTGGAAGAAGCAGCACGACGGGTGGGCGATCGGCGCCTCCGGCGAGCCCGACCTGCACCACACCTGGGCCACCTCCGACACCGGTTGGACCGGCGGACTGTCCGGGCTGCCCTACGACCTGCGCGGCGACGTCGACGGGCTCCCCGAGTTCGAGTGGGCCGCCGACGACATCGCCGGCTACCGGGCCGCCGTGACCGACTTCAAGGGCCGCGGCGGCGCGCACGCCATCGCCGAGGAACGCCGGCTCGCCTACGTGGCCTTCACCCGGGCGCGGCACGGGATGCTGCTGACCGGCGCCGTCTGGGGGGCCGGCAAGAAGCCGCGGCTGACCTCGCGCTTCCTGCTCGAACTCCTCGACGCCGACCTGGTGCGCCGCGGCGCGTGGGCCGAGCTGCCGACCGATCCCGACGTCGTCAACCCCGCCGACGACGACGACCGCACCGCGACGTGGCCCGGCGACCCGATGGCATCGCGCCGCGCCACGCTGCACGACGGCGTCGAGCGGGTGCGCGCCGCTCTGGAACGCGCGACGGCGGACGGCCCGGTCGCGTTGCCCGACGACGAGCGCACCCACCGCCTGCGGGTGCTGCTCGCCGAGCGCGAGGCGCAGCGGGCCCGCCGCGAACAGCAGGTCGTCCTACCCGCACACCTGTCGACGTCGGCGCTGGTCGCGTTGGCGCAGGACCCGCAGCAGTTCGCGCTCGACGTACGCCGTCCCATGCCCGCGGCGCCCGCGCTCGCGGCCCGGCGGGGCACGGCGTTCCACGCCTGGGTCGAGCAGCACTTCCAGCGCGCCGCCCTGCTCGACATCACCTCCCTGCCCGGGTCCGGCGACGAGGACGCCGACCTCGACGCGGACCTGGAGGTCATGAAGGCCCGGTTCCTCGCCTCGGAGTGGGCCGACCGCACCCCCGTGGACGTGGAGGTGGCGCTGGAGACGTGGATCGACGGGATCAGCGTGCGCGGTCGGGTCGACGCGGTCTTCCCGTCCGCCGACGGTGCGGGCTACGTGATCGTGGACTGGAAGACCGGACGGCGTCCGAGAGGTGAACTGGCCGCCACCCGCGCCGTGCAGCTGGCGGCCTACCGGATCGCCTACGCGCGGTTGCACGGGATCGATCCCGAGCTGGTCGAGGGGGCGTTCTACTACGCGGCGACCGGTGAGACGGTGCGACCACCGCTGCCGAGCGCGCAGGAGATCGCGGCGGTCGTGGGGTCGATCCCGATCGAGGACGCCGACCTCG
Organism: Allobranchiibius sp. CTAmp26; assembly: GCF_017565405.1. GTDB lineage: Bacteria > Actinomycetota > Actinomycetes > Actinomycetales > Dermatophilaceae > Allobranchiibius. Next base: position 202,112 of record NZ_JAGEKR010000015.1, on the reverse strand, counting down.
GCTGAGGTCGCGCGAGTGCCGCCCGGTCAGGTGCGGTCGGTGCTCACGCCGTCGTTCCCCGCGTCGCCACCCTGCTCGCCGGCGTCCTCCGCGACGCCGGTGCGTGGTGCGGGTGCGGCCGTGACGCCACCAGGACGCCCGGCCGTCGAGATCGGGATCTCGACGGTCTCGTCGTCGCCGGACAGGTCGTCCAGCGCCTCGACATCGTCGGGATCCACCGGATCGACCGGGGTCGCCGCGGGCGGTCGCTGGCGCACGAACGGCGACGGCATCAGGCGGTCGTCGTCGGCCGAGGTGTCGGCGAAGCGCCGCAGCGCGGCGGCCCGTCGGTCGATCAGCCGCTCGTCGTCCGCCGCGACCGCGTCCAGCAGCGCGGTCACCCGGTGCAGCTCCGCGCTGAGCCGGATGCGGCGCTCCAGGTGCACGTCCGGTTGCTCGCGGCGCGCTCCGGCGTACGCCTCGAGCACGGTGTCGAACGCGTCGGGGGAGGCCAGCACGAGCAGCGCAGCGAAGTCCTCGGCGGGGTCGGCGACTCCCGCGCGTTCCCACCCGTCGATCGCGGTGACCGTGCCGTCCGCGAGGACGTGCGCGCCCTCGAGGGTGCCGTGGGTGACGCAGGTCGCGAACTTCCAGAGGGTCACTTCCTCCAGTGCGCGTTCCCAGCGGGTGAGCAGCGTGGCGGGCACATGCCCGGTGCTGGCAGCGCGGTCGAGGGCGGCGAGACGGCGCGCGCGGTAGGCGTCGGCGTCGTACGTCGGCAGACCGGCCTCCTCGACCACGCGCGGGTCGGTGTCGTGCAGCGCGGCGATGGAGGCACCGACGGAGCGCGCCAGGCCCGACCCGGCGTCCAGCTCGCGCCACACCATCGGGGCACCGGGCAGCACGGGATGCACGACGACGGTGGTGCCGTCGTCACCGGTGGCCGTCCCCGCGACGTCCGGCACCGCGAACGGCATCCGGGTGCGCAGCAGACGCAGCAGGCCCACAGATGCCTCGAGGGCAGCGCCCGCCGCCGGGTCGAGGGCCGCGCGCACGGTCCAGGCAGTTCCCTCGGGGTCGGTCACGAGCACGGTCTGATACTGCGCACCGGGGGCCGTCGGCAGTTCCTGGACACTCACGGGCCGCAGGGTCGGGGTCGCGGCGTGGGCCAGGGCAGCGAGGGTGAGGATGGGGCGCAGCACGTGCTCAACGGTAAACGCAGGGCGGGCCGTAGCCTGGGACCGTGCCTGCGACACCCACGAGCCTGTCCGATCTGGTGCTGTCCCGCACAACGCTGGACCGCGCCGCCCACCGACGACGCGGACCCGGTCTGCTGCGGCAGCTGCTGACCCGGCCGCAGACCCGGGTCCTCGATCTGTTCGGCGATCGGGCACCCGTGCGAGAGGGCCGACTGGTCCTGCGGGCTCCGGAGAGCGCCGACGTCGATCGGTTGGCCGTCTTCCTCGGAGTGGCCGACGGCGTCGGTGGCGCGGACCTGGTCGCGGTCGACCACAGCGACGAGGAGGCGCCCGAGGACGCGGCGACCATGCGCAGCGTCGGGCTCGACCTCGACACCCATGACGTCGGCATCCTCACCACGGGCCTCGGCATCGTGAACTGGCAGCGCACACAGGGCTTCTGTCCTCGTTGCGGCGCCCGCGCCGAGGTGTCCGAGGCCGGCTGGGGGAGGCGCTGCACCCGTGAGGGCACCGAGCAGTACCCGCGCACCGATGCCGCCGTGATCATGTCCGTGATCGACGACGACGACCGGTTGCTGTTGGCCCGGGGCACCAGGTTCGGGGGCACCACGAACCGGATGTCGGTGCTGGCTGGTTTCGTGGAGCCCGGTGAGTCGCTGGAGCATGCGGTCGCCCGTGAGGTCGAGGAGGAGGTGGGCGTGAGCGTGTCGCAGGTCGACTTCCGCGGCGACCAGCCGTGGCCGTTCCCGGCGTCCCTGATGGTGGGGTTCGCCGCGCGCGCGACCTCGACCCGGCTAGTGCTGCAGGACGAGGAGATCGCCGCGGCACGCTGGTTCAGCCGCAGGGAGCTCGCGGACGCGCTGGGTGACGGGTCGCTCGGCGTACCCCCGTCGTTGTCGATCGCCCGGCACCTCATCGAGGACTGGTACGGCGGGCCGCTGCCGGAACAGGCCGGCGAGAAATGGTGATCCCCGTGGGCCCGAGAGGCACGGTGGGCCGCTGATGGCGAGCGCCGACGAGGTGCTGGCGGGACTGGACCCCGAGCAACGGGAGGTCGCCTCGCAACCGCTGGGCCCGATGTGCGTGCTCGCCGGTGCCGGCACCGGCAAGACCCGGGCGATCACCCACCGGATCGCGTACGGCGTGCTGTCCGGTGCCTATCAGCCCGGCCGGGTGCTCGCGGTGACGTTCACGGCGCGCGCGGCCGGCGAGATGCGCACCCGGTTGCGGGAGCTGGGTCTCCCAGGTGTGCAGGCACGCACCTTCCACTCCGCGGCGCTGCGCCAACTGCACTTTTTCTGGCCGCAGACCATCGGCGGTCCCGCACCGGAGGTGCTGAAGTACAAGGCTCCCGCCGTCGCCGAGGCCGGTTCGCGGTTGCGAATGCGGCTGGACCGGGTGGTCATCCGTGACCTCGCGGCCGAGATCGAGTGGGCCAAGGTCGCCATGGTCACGCCGCAGGGGTACGCCGTCGCGGCGCGCGCCGCCGGGCGGACTCCGCCCGAGCTCGACCTGACCGCGATGGCGCGGCTCTTCGAGACCTACGAGGAGGTCAAGACCGCGCGTGGCGTCATCGACTTCGAGGATGTGCTGCTGCTGATGACCGGCATCCTGGCCGAGCACGCGGACGTCTCCCGCGCCGTGCGGGCGCAGTACCGCCACTTCGTCGTCGACGAGTACCAGGACGTCAACACCGTCCAGCAGGCGCTGCTCGACCAGTGGGTCGGAGACCGCAGCGACCTGTGCGTGGTCGGTGACCCGGCGCAGACCATCTACTCCTTCACCGGCGCCAGTCCGCGTCACCTGACCGACTTCTCCCAACGCGACGGCGTGCGGGTGACGCGGTTGGTGCGCAACTACCGCTCCACCCCGCAGGTCGTGCAGCTGGCCAACCTCGTGTTGCAGGCCGGAGCCCGCGAGAGCGAAGGGGTGCAGTTGCAGGCCCAGTCCGAGCCGGGGCCGGTGCCGCAGCTGGTGCAGCTGCCCGACGACCAGGCGGAGGCCGACGATGTCGCCCGCCGGATCAAGGTGCTGATCGCCGACGGGGTGGCGCCGTCGCAGATCGCGGTCCTCTACCGGATCAACGCACAGTCCGAGGTCCTGGAGCAGGCGCTCTCCGCGGTCGACGTCCCCTACCTCGTCCGCGGCGGCGAGCGGTTCTTCGAACGCGCCGAGGTGCGCTCGGCGCTCGTCCTCCTGCGGGGTGCGGTGCGCTCGGACGACGGCGCCGATTCCCTCGGCAAGGTGGTGCGCGACGTGATCACCGCGGCAGGCTGGTCACCGCGCCGCCCGGGCGGCGGAGCCGTCCTCGAACGCTGGCAGTCGCTCGACGCGCTCGCGACCCTCGCCGACGACTTCGCCGACACGACCGGACTGCGGATGCGGGAGTTCGTGGCCGAGCTGGACCGTCGCGCCAGCGAGCAGCACGCTCCGACGGTCGAGGGCATCACACTGGCGTCGCTGCACGCGGCCAAGGGTCTGGAGTGGGATGCGGTCTTCCTCGTCGGCTGCTCCGAGGGTCTGCTTCCGTTCTCGATGGCCGAGGGTCCGGCGCAGGTCGCCGAGGAACGCCGGTTGCTCTACGTCGGCCTCACTCGCGCCCGCCGCCACCTGACCCTGACCTGGGCGGCGTCGCGCAACCCCGGCGGTCGCGCCTCCCGTAAGCCGTCCCGTTTCCTGCAGTCCGCGACGGCGGTCCTCGGTGAGGGCGCCCGTGGCCCGTCCCGCCCCGACGGATCCGCACGCACCTCCCGGGTGCGTACGGCGAAGGTGAGCAACTGCCGGGTCTGCGGCAAGGTGCTGCATGCGGGTGCCGAGCGCAAGATCGGCCGATGCGGGGACTGCCCGCCGGGTTACGACGAGGCGCAGTTCGAGGCGTTACGGGCCTGGCGACTGGCCGTCGCCACCGCCACGAAGGTGCCGGCCTTCGTGGTCTTCACCGACGCCACCCTGGTCGCGATCGCGGAGCAGAGACCGGCCGATCTGGGTGGCCTGTCAGGTATCTCGGGCGTGGGGGCTCGCAAAGTCGCGACGTACGGCGAGTCCGTGCTCGGCGTACTCGCGGGCGACGACCCGCAATCTGCGGCCGAAAAGTGTTGTGCTGCAATGAAATCCGAAGCAACATGACATTGGTCCAAGAATTCACGGTAAATCAGTTGCCCCGTCTTGTAGGGCACCCGTAACCTCGAACACGTTCAGCCCAGCCGCTTCGGTAGCGGCGTGGGGACCATGACAGCGAAAGGAGGGTCGGCCTGATGGAGAACATCACCGCCACGATCGAGCGCTTGCAGCGCACGGCGATGACGTCTGCCCAGATCACGATGCCGACCCTCGCGGAGTTCGCACGTTGGTCCCAGGGGCGCATTGTCGCTACCGCCATCGAGCGCCCGAAGTTCGCGCCGTACGGCAACGAAGTCGTCGACGACAACGCCCCGTCCCGTTCCGCAGCTTGTGGACCACCTGGCTGACATCAGCTCAGGAGTCTCACCTCCAGGCCGCGGAACCCACCACAGGGTCCGCGGCCTTTTTGTATGTCGCGGCCTTCGCACCGGAAGCGAAACCCATGCAGACCAGCACGACCCGTCAACAGCAAGCCCCCACAAGGGGCGCGACAACCAAGGAGGTGCCGGAGATGATGCTGACCGATCTGATCGATCACACCCAGCAGCAGCAGGACGCCGGGGCACGACTGCCGTGCCGGGCGAACGAAGCGGAACTGTGGTTCGCCGAGAGCCCGCAGGACGTGGAGTTCGCCAAGGCTCTGTGCGGTGACTGCCCGCTGCGGACAGCCTGCCTGGCCGGCGCCCTGGAGCGCTCCGAGCCCTGGGGTGTCTGGGGTGGGGAGCTGTTCGTCGGCGGCGTGACCGTCGCGAAGAAGCGACCCCGCGGTCGCCCGAGGAAGCACCCGGTTGCTGCGTGACCAGCGATCGACTCATGAATCGTCATATTTCACAAGGAGTTTCATCATGCACAGCATGCGGTACGTACAGGCGGTCACTCGACCTCCCGGTCGGACGGAGAAGCGAGGGATCCCTCGACCCGCTCACCAGATCACGAGCGAGGTGCGCCGGATCGAACGGCGTCGCTACAGGAAGCAGTAACACCGGCACCACGGGCCGGGTGGCCCACCACGGCCGCCCGGCCCGTTTGTCGTATCAGGGGACGATGTCGGCAGTCGGTGGGACGCTGACGTGATGGGTGAGACGGAGCAGCGGACCTATCCCGCGGGCGTGACGTGCTGGGTCGACACCGACCAGCCGGACGTCGAGGCGGCGCGGCAGTTCTACGGCGACCTCCTCGGGTGGACCTTCGCCGACGCGATGCCCTCGGCGGCACCGAGCAGATACGTCATCGCCCAGCGCGACGGGCGCGATGCGGCCGCGATCGCCGGCCCGGCGGAGGGCGCCGCTCGCTGGAACACCTATGTCGCGGTCGACGACGTGGACGCCGCCACCGCACGGTTGGCGGGTCTGGGTGCACGGGTGGTGAGCCCGCCGGTCGACGTCGGGCCAGGCGGCCGCACCGCCGCCATCGCCGATCCTGAGGGCGTGCCGCTGCGGTTGTGGCAGGCCCGCGAGCGCCGGGGCGCACAGATCGCGAACTCGCCCGGTGCGTGGAACTTCAGTGACCTGCACACGGCCGATCCCGCGGCCGCCGCGAGCTTCTACTCCGAGGCATTCCAGTGGCAGATCGCCGATCAGGGCTGGCTGACCTCGATCCGGGTCTCCGGCTACGGCGACCACCTCGAGCACACGGTCGACCCGGAGATCCGCACCCGGAACGCGAAGGCCCCCGAGGGCTTCGTCGACGTGATCGGCGGTATCCAGCACACCGGGAAGGGCGAAGAGCCTCATTGGCACGTGACATTCAGCGTGGCCGATCGCGACGAGTCCGTCGCGAAGGTGGAGCGCCTCGGAGGCACCGTGCTGCGCAGCTTCGAGACCGACTGGGTGCATGCGGCGACGATCCAGGACCCGCAGGGGGCGGTGCTCACGCTCAGCCAGTTCGCGCCCGAGAACTGGTGACCGACCTGCTGGTGGTCAGTCCAGCGGCGGGAAGTTCGCGCCGGGTACGGCCCGGTCCACGATCGAGCGGGCGGGCACGGTGCCCTCGATCTGGCTCAGGACCGCGATCCCACCGAGCCAGGCTCGGTGGATGAGCAGATAGCTGGGGGGCAGGTTGAGCTTCAGCCCGGTCGCGAACTGGGCGCTGCGCGGGTCGTTGACGTAGGCGAAGATACTGCGCATCCAGGCTCGGCTGAACTCGAACTCGGCGGTGTGCAACGGTTCGAGGAAGACGCTCAGGTACGCCAGCACCGCCTCGTCGTCCACGCGTACGCCGCGTCGGATGAAGCCCTCGGCGCGCAGCCCCTCCAGCAGGGCTGGCGCGTCACCGTCGACGGCCGCGTTGAGCAATCGGCCCAGCGCCGGTGGCAGGCCGTCGGGCAACCGGTTGATGGCACCGAAGTCGAGGACCCCGAGGCGGCCGTCGGGCATCAGGCGGAAGTTGCCGGGGTGCGGATCGGCGTGCAGCAGCCCCGCGCGCCCCGGCCCGGCGACCAAGAACTCGAGGTAGTGGGCGGCCGCGGTGTCGCGCTGCTCCTGGGTGCCGGAGGAGATGATCGCCGACAGCGGTGTGCCGTCGATCCATTCGCTGACGATCGCCCCCGCGGTGCTGGTCACGACGTGCGGGATCAGGTAGTCGGGGTCGTCGTCGTACGCGTCCGCGAACTGTTCCTGCATGGTGGCTTCGAGCTGGTAGTCGGTCTCCTCGGCCATCCGGCCCTTGAGTTCGTCCAGGATCGGGCCGACGTCGAGACCCGGCACCCAGCTGGTCGTGAGGCGCATCACCCGGGAGACCTGGTTCAGGTCCGACATGAGGGCCTCGCCGGCACCCGGGTACTGCAGCTTGACCGCGACCTGGCGCCCGTCCTTCCAGACGGCTCGGTGCACCTGCCCGATGGAGGCGGCTGCCACCGGCTTCTCCTCGAACGACTCGAACTTGCCGCGCCACCGGGTGCCGAATTCCTCGCGCATGATCCGGCGCACCGACGCGACGGGCATGGCCGGCGCCGAGTCCTGCAGCTTGGTCAGCGTCGCGCGATACGGCCCCGCGATCTCATCGGGTAGGGCCGCCTCGAACATCGACATCGACTGACCGAACTTCATGGCGCCGCCCTTGAGCGACCCGAGCACCCGGAAGAGCTGAGCCGCCGTCTGCGCCTGCAGCTCCGCGGCCACCGCCTCGGCCGGTTTGCCGCCGACCCGCTTGCCCAACCCGATCGCCGTACGCGCTCCGAATCCCAGCGGGAGGCTGGCGAGCTTGGCCGCGCGTACGACGCCCTTGCGGGGCAGGTCTGTCATGACATCGAGTATCACGCATCAACCGTCGGCGTCCGGGCAGCACCGGGGGTGCGCACGCCACAGCCGGTGCTGCACCCGGGGGCTCGGAGTGGTCACGGTCAGCGAGACCCCGACCGGCAGGGGGCGGCCGGTTAGGTGTCCGCGGACCACCAGCCCGACCAATCCGGACACCACGGCGCGCAGGTCGGCGGGGGCGAAGACGGGGACGAGCAGGTCCGGCGCGTCCGTGCCGACGGTCGCGATGGCGGCCCATCCGCGATCCCGGACCGCGCGATGGTGGTCCAGGCATCCCAGGCACGGGCCGACGCCCGGTCGGATGAGCGGGCCGATCACCGCGCGGCCGGCGCCCAACACCACCGGCAGGTGGGGGACGCCCTTGCGGTGCCAGCGCGCGGCGGCCGTGGCCGGCACGTGTTCCGCGGCGATCAGCACAGCCAGCGTGGTGCTGGCGGGGTCGGCGTGCGCGCCCATACCGGTCAGCACCTCGCGGACCGCGTCCGGCACACTGCCCGCGCCGGCGACGGCCACCGAACCCGACACCATGTCGGAGGCGCTCAGTCGTGACGCCGCGTCCCCGAGCAACCGCACCACGTCCGGCCAGCGGGAGGACGGCGGCCGGACGAGGTGCGCGCTGCCCCACTGACGGGCGGTCATCGGTCCCAACCCGACGACCGCCCGCGTCTCGGCGTCACTGAGACCGCTCACGACCAGGGCCCGCTCCGCTCCCAGGCCGAGCTGCACCTCGCCCGGATCCCGCAGGTGGGCGCGGAGCGGAACGGCTGCTGGGCTCATGGTGGGACTCCTCGTCGGTGCGGGAGTCCACACCCTGGCAGCGGGCCACGAAGGGCCGCAGGAGTTGTCCACAGGGCGCCCCTGCCCGCACGGCGCCGACGGTGGGGGCACCTACATTTGGCGTATGACGTCGTCCTCCGTCGCGCTCACGCCCGAACGGCCCGAGCCCGAGGTGGAGATCCGGCGGTCCACCCGGCGCCGGCGCACCGTCTCGGCGTACCGCGAGGGCGAGAAGATCATCGTGCTGGTGCCCGCCCGGCTCTCCGCGCAGGAGGAGGCCCGCCTGGTGGCGGACATGGTCGCTCGGGTGCAACGTTCGGCGGCCCGCCGCGCAGCACCCGGCGACGACGGCTTGCGCGCCGACGCCGAGCGGCTCTCGCAGCGGTACCTCGGTGGGCTGGCCACCCCCACCTCCGTGCGGTGGGTGGACAACCAGCGCACCCGCTGGGGTTCGTGCACACCGACCCGCGGCACGATCCGGCTCTCCTCGCGGCTGGTCGGCATGCCCGCGTACGTCGTCGACTACGTCCTGCTGCACGAGCTGGCCCACCTGCTGCGCCCCGATCACAGCCCGGCGTTCTGGGAGCTGCTCGGTGGCTATCCGCGGCTGGACGAGGCCAAGGCCTACCTCGACGGGGTGGCCTTCGGCGCCGGTCTGCCCGCGCTGGACGATGCGGACGCGGCCGACGTCGACGACCCGGACCGGCCTGCTAGCTGAGGTCCGCCAGCTGCGGGACGACGACCCGCAGCTCGGGGTCGGTGTCGCGCGGCAGGTCCCGCACGGGCCACCACCGCACGTCGTCGGACTCGTCCGAGACGTGGGGGAGTGCGCCGGGTGGGGCCGTCGCGAGGAACCGCAGATCGCGGTGCGACCGGCACCGCCCGAACCGCGAACTCAACTCGTGATGACTGAGGTGTGCCAGACCGGGGCGTGGCCGTAGGCCCGCCAGCCCCGTCTCCTCCGTCGCCTCCCGCAGGGCCGCGTCGGCCACGGATCGGTCGCCCGGCTCGAGGTGACCGCCGGGCTGCAGCCACAGCCGCGCCTTCTTGTGCAGCACCAGGCAGACGTTCTCGCCCCTCGCGTCGAGCACGAACATGCTCGCGGTGAAGTGGTCCGGCGGTCCGCCGCGCCACATCGCCTCCGGGCCGAGGGCCAGCGCTCGCACGAATTCGCCGCGGAGCTGCAGCTGGGCCGGGTCATTCGGAACATGGTGTGCCAGCAGGCTTCTGGCGTCGCTCGCTAGCGGCACGTACTTCTCGTACGCCGGGTCGAGACTCACCCGCGCGGGGTGCCCGGACCGTCGGTGCCGTCCGTGCCGTCCTCAGGATCCTGCTCGCCCTCGAACTCGGCCTCACCCTGCGCGAGCAGAGCGTCCAGCGCCGCGTCGACGTCGTCGCGCGGGGCCTGCACCTGCTCGCCGGTACGCCGCGCGACGTATGCCTGCGGGTCGTCGAGGTCGGCGGCGGTCGGCGCGAAGTCCGGGTGCTGCCACGACTCGTCCCGGGCGTCCGCACCGGCGGCGTCCTCGATGGCCGCGAACAGTCCGGCCGCGTCGCGCAGCCGGCGGGGGCGCAGGTCGAGGCCCACGAGGGAGGAGAAGACGCGCTCGGCGGGCCCGCCGGTGGCGCGTCGGCGGCGTACGGCCTCCGAGAGCGCCGCGGCGTGCGGCAGGTGGCCGTCGGCCGCCCGGTCGCTCACGACGTCGACCCATCCCTCGACCAGGGCGAGCAGGGTCTCCAGGTGGGCGAGCGCGCGGCGCTGCGCCTCGCTCGGCTCTGGCGTGAAGAGCGATCCCTGCAGGGCGCTCTGCATCGCCTGAGGGTCTGTCGGGTCGATGTCGCGCAGCGAACGCTCGATGCCCTCGGTGTCGATGCTGATGTCACCGGCGTAGCTCTGCACGGCGGCGATCAGGGCGGGGGCGAGCCACGGGACCGCGTGGAAGAGCCGCATCCGCGCGGCTTCCCGGGTGGCGACGTAGAGGTGCACCTCGCCGGCATCAACGCTCTGCCCCTCGGCGAACGCCGCGACGTTCGTCGGCAGCAGCACGATCTGATCGCCGTCGAGCAGCGGGATGCCGATCTCGGCGCCGCTCACCAGGTCGCCGGCGAGAGCACCGACCGCCTGGCCGACCTGCATCGCGAACATCGCGTTGCTCATCCGCGCCATCATCGGCTCGATCTGCCCCATCATGGCGCCGGGATCGGTGCCGGCAGGCAGCCCGAGCTGCTCCGCGGCGCCGTCCCCCAGCTGCCCCAGCTGTTCGCGCATCGCGTGCTGGATCGCGTTGCCCACGCCCGTCGCGACCGGCTCCACGAGCCGGCGCCACATCGGCATCGTGTGGTCGACCCACTCCGCGCGACTCCACGCGAGCCCGGGGCCGACGGCCGCGAAGCTGGTGACGTCGTCCAGCCAGAGATTGGCCACCTGCACGATCTGGTCGGTATCGGCCTTGGTGCGCGCGGAGACGGACTTGTCACCGTCCGTCGCGACCTGCTTGCGAGCGATGTCGGTGGCCATCTCGATGTTGAATCCGCCGTCCGCCGGCGCGGACATCATGGCCTGCATCTGCGCCTGCAGCATGCCCATGGTGGCGGGATCCAGACGGTCGATGCCCATGTTCTTCAGCGCCTCCGCGAACTCCGGATGCTCGGCCAGACCTTCGCCGGACAGCAGCGAGCGCAACAGCTCGCCCAGGTCCGGCTGGTCGGGGTCGTTGGGCTCGCCGGGTCTCCCGGTCGGGTAGTCGCTCACGGTGAACTCCTCGGGCGGCAGGGACGGTGAGAGGATGCCTACTCCAGATAACCACGACGGGCGGTCAATGAGTTCCACAGGTCGGCGTGTTCGCGCAGGGCGCAGCGTGGAGACCCTCGCGGTGACACGCCCGTCCGGGCCGATCGCTGCCGCCGTGCAGGCGCGGTGGACCGATCGGGGCGGTCGGGTGGCGCAGCTGGAGGACAACCTCACCAGTCCGCTCATCGGTCCGGGACTACAGGGCGTGAGTGCCCTCGTGCATGTGGTGACCCCCACGGACCTGCTGCGCGACCAGGCCGAGGACCCGGTCGAACGCCGTGACCGGATGGTGCGCGAGGTGCGCACCCTGGTGCTGGCCTGTGCCGCGAGCGCGGTCCGCCAGCTCGTCGTCGTCACCGCGGCCCAGGTGTACGGCGCGCTGCCGGACAACCAGGTCCCCTTGCCGGCCGACGCGCCGCTGCGCGCTCGTGGTCATGCCGGTCTGATCGCCGACCTGGTCGCTGTCGAGGAGGCGCTCGCCGAGGCCGCTCCGGCGTACCCGGGGCTGCGGATAGCGGTGCTGCGGCCGGCGTCCGTGGTGGGCGGCGTCGACACGGTCACCACCCGGCACTTCGCGGCGCCTCGGCTGCTGCGGGTCGCCGGCGCCCGTCCGACCTGGCAGTTCTGTCACATCGACGACCTGGCCACCGCCGTGGAGGTCACCCTCGACCGGCGACTGTCCGGCGCGCTGCCCGTCGCCTCACCGGGGTACCTCACGCAGGAGGAGGTCGAGCAGCGCAGCGGCATGCGGGCCGTGGAGGTCGGGGCGAGCACCGCCGGCGCCATCGCCGGACGACTGCATCGGCTCGGCACCCTCAAGTCGCCGGAGTCCGATCTGGACTTCGTCATGCACCCCCTCGTGGTGGACACAGCGACCCTGCGCGCCGCGGGGTGGACCCCCGCGTACGACAATGACCTCTGCCTCGCGGTGCTCCTCGAGGACGTCGCTGCGCAGACCCGCGGCGCGCCGCGGTTCGGAGCCAGGGACGCGGCCGCGCTCGGTGCTGCCAGTGCGGCGGTCGCCGTCGGGGCGACGGCTGCGATCATGCGGCGCCGACGACGGAAGGGCTGAGCCGGTGGATCACGATGCACGGGTGCGTCTCGCGCAGCTGCGCGACACCCCCCTGTCGGTCGACGAGGTGCTGGAGGCCGTCCGCGGACCCGAGGCCGGTGGGGTCGGGCTCTTCGTGGGACAGGTGCGTGCGCACGACCACGCCCAACCCGTCGTACGACTGGACTACACCGCGCATCCGACCGCCGAGCAGACGCTGCACGACGTCGTACGCGGCGTGCTGACCGACGAGGTCACCGCCGCCGCTGCGGTGCACCGCACCGGAGAGCTCGTGGTCGGCGACCTGGCGGTGGTGGTGGCCGTCAGCGCCGCACACCGCCACGCGGCGCTGCGGGTGTGCTCAGAGCTGATCGATGTTCTCAAGACCACGGTCCCGATCTGGAAACACCAGGTCTTCGCCGACGGCACGGATGAATGGGTGGGTTTGTGACGACCTCGGACGACACGGGCGACGCGAGACGCGAGGGCGGGGCAGGAACGTCACGGCTGGGCGGGCTGCGCCCCCGCACGGTGGTCTGGTTGGTGGTCGCCGTCGTGCTGGTGCTCGTCGTGGCGGCCCTCAACCTGATCCATGTGCCGGTCGCGATCCTGCGGCCCGGGCCGGCGCAGAACACGCTGGGCGACCTCGACGGCAGGCCGGTGATCTCGATCTCCGGGCATCCGACCTACCCGACGTCCGGCTCGTTGGACTTCACCACCGTGTCCCTGGCAGGGGGCCCGCAGTACCCGGTGACCGTGTGGGAGTGGGCGACCGCCCACCTCAACAGCAACGCGCAGATCGTGCCCGCCGACGAGTACTTCCCCAAGAACGTCACCAGCAGACAGGTGCAGCAGCAGGACAGCACCGACATGGCCGACTCCCAGCAGACCGCCCAGGTGCTGGCGCTGCGGACGGCGGGCATCCAGGTGCCCGAGACCGTCTCGGTTGGGCTGCTGAGCCCCGGATCGCCGGCGGCGAAGTACCTGAAGGTCAGCGACGTCGTACGCAGCATCGACGGCACGCCGCTCACCCGCCTGGCGACCGCGCGGGCGGTCCTGGACAAGGTCCCCGCCGGCACCACGGTCACCCTGCAGATCACGCGCGCCGGCAAGCCTCTGACCGTACGGATCAAGACCGCGAAGAACCCCCAAGGGAAGGGGTCGCTGCTCGGGTTCTACCCGGTGCCGAACTACACGCTGCCGTTCAAGGTCGATGTGAACGCCGGCGACGTCGGCGGGCCGTCGGCGGGCAACATGTTCACCCTCGCCATCTACGACAAGCTCACTCCCGGATCCCTCACCGGCGGTAAGAAGTTCGCCGGCACCGGCACCATCGCGGAGGATGGCAGCGTGGGGCCGATCGGCGGTATCCGGCAGAAGATGGTCGGTGCGCACGACTCCGGTGCGAAGTACTTCCTCGCGCCGGCCGCGGACTGCAGCGAGGCCCACGGGCACATCCCGTCGGGCCTGACGGTGATCAAGATCGCCTCGTTCGCGCAGGCCGTCTCGGCCGTGAAGATGGTCGCAGCCGGCCAGGGGTCGGGCCTGCCGTCCTGTTGAGCGCGGCGCAGCGGTGCGGCGGCGGCGCCTCAGGCGGTGAGCGTGGCCCGCAGCGCCTCGACCAGCCCGGGGGCGATGTCCTGACCGATGGCGACCTTGTCGTCCGCGTCGTGGGCGCGCTGTCGCAGCAGACACACCGAGGCGCCGTCGCGCAGCACCGCCACGAGTAGCCGGACGTCCTGGCGGTCCGGGTGCGCGGCGAGTGCTTCCGCTGCCTGCTCCGGATCGGCCGGCAGATCGTTCTCCGCGTCCGGCGGCACGACCAGGCGCTCGACGGCCAGCGCCACGCCGTCGACCTCGGGCGGCCACGCGAGCCGGCCGAGCATCGACTCCAGGGCCGAGGTCGGCGCCAGCCCCTCCTGCTCGATGGTGCTCAGCCCGTCGGGTGCTGCGGCCCCGAGCTGAGCGGCGAGCGCCGGTTCGCGGGCGAGCAGCCCGGCGTTGCGGGCGATCGCGAACAGACGCGGTGCCTGGTCCCAACCGGCGGCGGCGACGTGGCGTTCGGTGTCGACCGCGCACTCGATCAGGGGAGGCAGGATCGTCTCGGAGGTACTCGGCATACCTGCCATCGTGCCGCACCGCCCCCGCCGCTAAGTTGAGGGCGTCGTTGCCCGGTGCGTGGACGGAAGACCCGATGAGTGCTGCGGACGGTTCCGGGCGCTCCGGAGGCGCCGGATCCTCCGACGTGCGCGCCCTGCCGCGGCTGGATCGCCGACGGCACTCGCTGCTGCGGCTCACCGTCACCGTCGTCGCCGTGCTCGTCGGCGGCAACATCGCGGTGAACCTGTGGACCCAGCACCTGTGGTTCGAGAACCTGCAGTACGCCGGGGTGTACGGCGTGGAGCTGCGCACCCGTGCGGCGCTCTTCGCCGCGGGCTTCCTGCTGGTCGAGGTGCTGTGCCACGGCAGCGTGTGGCTCGCCTACCGTTACCGGCCGATCCGGGTGCCGGACGCCGCCGGTGAGGCGATGCACCGTTACCGCGTGGCGATCGAGCCGTTCCGCCGTGCGGCGTTCGCGATCGTGCCGCTGCTGCTCGCAGTGCTCACCGGGGTCAGCGCCTCGAGTCAGTGGCAGACGCCGCTGCTGTGGTGGGCGCGACAGAGTTTCGGGCAGACCGACCCGCAGTTCCACCGTGACATCGGCTTCTACGTCTTCACGATGCCGTTCATCGAGATGCTCATCGGCTTCGGCACGGTGATCCTGATCCTGGCGCTGGTGCTGGCCACCGTGACCCACTACATCTACGGCGGCATCACCGTCACCGAGGGCAGACTCACCGTCACCCGGGTCGCCCGGCGACACCTGTGTCTGCTCGCCCTGGCCCTGCTGCTGGTGCGCGCCGCCGGATGGTGGTGGGGCCGGTACGCGCTGGTCTACCGCACCGGCCGCACGATCACCGGCGTCGACGACACCGACGTGCGGTCGACGCTGCCGGTGCACGCGATCCTCGCCTGCGCCGCCGTGCTCACGGCGCTCGCGTTCCTGATCACCTTGCGTACGCGCAGCTGGCGGTGGCCGGCCGCCGCGGTGTCGATGCTGATGGCCACCGCCGTGGCCTTCGGCGGCATCTACCCCGAGATCCTGTCGGCGGTCCGCGGCAGCTCGATCCGCTCGGCGAGCGAGGCGACCTACCTGCAGCGGCAGATCGACGGCACGCGCACGGCGTACGGCGTCTCGGACGTGACCGTGCGCGACTACACCGCCGGTGCCACCCCGACGGCGGGGCTCGCGGCGGCCGCGGCCGGCGCGCCGGTACTGGACCCGACGGTCGTGACCAATGCCTTCCAGCAGCTGCAGGGGCTCACGCCCCCCGCGGCGTTCGGGGGGCTCGACGTCGGCCGCACCGGAAGTGGCACCGCGGCCATGCCGACGGTCGTCGGCGCGCGGGGCGTCGACGTATCGGGTCTGCCTGCGAACAGACGGGATTGGGTCGGTCAGCACCTGATCTACACGCACGGCACGGGGGTGGTGACCGCCCGCGCCGACGTCACGACCGCGGGTGGCGCGCCGTCGTTCCTGACCGACTCCGCCGCCTCCCGCAGTCGCATCTACTTCGGTGCGGGACTGCCGTCGTACTCGGTCGTGGGCGGCAAGCCGATCGAGGCCGACGGCACGGCAAGCACCGGATTCCGGTACGACGGGCGGGGCGGGGTCGCGTTGGGGGGAGTGCTGCGCCGGCTCGCGTACGCCGCGAAGTTCCGGTCGCTGGATCTGCTGACCTCCAGGGCCGTCAGCACGTCGTCTCGGGTGATCTACGAGCGTGATCCCGTGGACCGGGTGCGGCAGGTCGCGCCCTGGTTGTCCGTCGACGACGACGCCTACCCGGTGCAGTCCGGCGCTCACACCCTGTGGGTCGTCGACGGCTACACCACCTCCGACCACTACCCCTACTCCGAGCACCAGCCGCTGACCACCGCGTCCGGCGCACTCGGCCGGCCGATCAACTACCTGCGCGCCTCGGTGAAGGCCACGGTCGACGCGTACGACGGGACCGTACGGCTCTACGCCTGGGACAGCAGCGAACCGGTCCTGCGGGCCTGGGAGAAGGTCTTCCCGGGCACGGTGCGGCCGCGCTCGCAGCTGCCGGCCGCGGTGCTCTCGCAGGTGCGGTATCCCCAGGGTCAATTCGAGATGCAGCGCACGGTGCTCGCCGCGTACCACGTGAGCGACCGTGCGACCTTCGCCGACGGGAGGGCGCACTGGTCGGTGCCGGTCGACCCGACGACCGGCGCCGGTGTGCCGCAACCCTCGTACTACCAACCGGTCACGTTGCCCGGCGCGTCCGGCCCCGGGTACGCGCTCACCTCGACGTACGTCGGGGAGGACGGCACGGGCCAGGCCACCGGCTACCTGGTGGCCGGGTCCGACCACGGGACGACGCCCGGCCAGGTCGGCGCGGGGTACGGCCGGCTGACGCTGCTACGGATCAGCGGCTCGGCGCGCGGTCCAGGACAGTTCCAGGACGACCTGAACTCCTCGGCGCAGCGCTCCTCGAGCATGCCCGGCACACTCAGCCAGTTCTTCATCACGCAGTCGCGCCAGAAGGCGGTGGTGAGCAAGGGCGACCTGCTCACCCTGCCAGCGGCAGGCGGGATACTGCAGATCGAACCGCTGTACGTGGTGGCCGAGGGAAGCGCCTACCCGGTGCTCAAGGCGGTCGTGGTCGGCTTCGGCGGCCGACTGCGGTGGGGAGCGACGCTGCAGGACGCGCTCACGGATCTCTCGACGGCCCCTTAGTTCGGCTCGATTTTGCGGCACGGCGGCCCTCCCGTAAGCTGATCTCACCGACGCGGGGTGGAGCAGCTCGGTAGCTCGCCGGGCTCATAACCCGGAGGTCGCAGGTTCAAATCCTGCCCCCGCTACCAACGCGTCAACGAGAAATCCCCGGGCCACACGGCCCGGGGATTCTTGCTGTCCGGGGTGGTTCTGCCGTACCTGGGGTGCAGGGAAGTGACCGCAAGGCCGATACCCCACCCACCGACGTACGCCCAGCGCAGGAAAGTGACCGCTCGGCCGATATTCGACCGAGGGCGGGATCCGCGGAGGGCCTTCCTCGCCGGCCCGGGTTCCCTAGCGTTCAGCGAGCAGCGGACGAGCGCACACCGGGAGTGAGCATGGGCAAGGTAGTCGCCGACATCTCGATCTCACTGGACGGTTACTTGACAGCGCCGGGCGCGGACCTGGTGAACGGGCTCGGCGTCGACGGCGAGCCCGTACACGCTTGGGTCCTCGAAGAGCCGCGGTCTGCCGTCGATGAAGAGGTCCTCGCGAGCAGCTTCGCGCGCACCGGGGCGGTGGTGATGGGCGGGGCCAACGTCATCGACCAGGGCCTGACGGCAGGGGTGGTCGACGAGCTGCGCATCCACCTGTCGCCCGTGCTCTTCGGCGGCGGCACGCGGCTCTTCGACCTGACCGGTCGGATGACGCTCGTGCAGCGTGAGGTCACGGTGTCACCGAAGGCGACCCATCTCACGTACGACGTAGTGCTGGCGCGCTGAGTGCTCTCAACGCCGCCTCAATGCCGAGCGAGCACCGGGTGGCGTCCTCGTTGGTGTGATTACCATCACACATGGCCTCGTCCGTCACCGCGTCGACCAGGGCCCCCGCAGCGCCGCGGGTGCTGGTGGTGGACGACGACGCGGCGGTCCGGACCGTCGTGCGGTGGCAGCTGGACGATGCCGGCTTCCAGATCCTGGAGGCGGGCGACGGGCCGTCGGCACTGCGCAGGATCCGGGACGATCGGCCCGAGCTGATCGTGCTCGACCTGTCCATCCCGGGTCTGGGTGGGCTGGACGTGCTGCGGGCGGTCCGCGCAGGCCGGGCCGGCCGCGGCGATCTGCCCGTCATCGTCCTGTCGGGTGGCACCGGGGAAGAGGACAGGATCGCCGCGCTCGACCTCGGCGCCGACGACTACCTGATCAAACCGTTCTCACCCGGCGAGCTCGCTGCGCGCGTTCGATCGGTCCTGCGGCGCAGCGTCCCCGAGCGGTCCGCCGACGCCGTCGTCATCGGCGCCCTGCGCATCGATCGCGCCGGTCGCCGGGTCCATCGGGGCGGCATCGAGATCGAGCTGACCCCCAAGGAGTACGACCTGCTGGTCTTCCTCGCGACCCACCCGCGGCACGTCTACACCCGCAGTCAATTGCTGGAGAGGGTGTGGAACTCATCGTCGGAGTGGCTCGGCGAGGCGACGGTCACCGAGCACGTGCACCGCTTACGGCTCAAACTGGAGGCCGACTCCTCGCACCCGCGACTCCTGCGCACATCTCGTGGGGTCGGCTATCAACTGATGGACGGCGCGTGAGCGAGCTCTCGCTGTCCGAGGTCGACAGCGACACCGTCGCCCAGGATGCGCAGGCGTTGCTGGACCGACAGACCCAGGTGCTGGATCTCATCGCCGGTGCCGCGCCGCTGCGCGAGGTGTTGGCGCTGATCCTGGTATCGCTGGAACAGCTGATGCAGGGCGCGTGCTGCTCGATCCTGCTGATCGACCGCGCGCACGGCAGCCTGCACCACGGCGCAGCGCCGAGCCTGCCCCCGGAGTACGTCGCCGCCATCGACGGCATGACGATCGCGGACGGTGCCGGCTCGTGCGGTACGGCGGCCGCGCGCAACGTCGCGGTCGTGGCACCGGACGTGCGGACCGATCCTCGGTGGGCCGCGTACCGGCATCTCGCCGAGCCCGCGGGCCTGCGCAGCTGCTGGTCCACCCCCATCCCCGGGCGGGACGGCCGCCCGGTCGGTACCTTCGCCGTCTACCACCGCAGACCTCACCACCCTTCGCTACGCGAGCAGTCGCTGGTCGACCGCTTCACCCATCTCGCCGCCGTCGCGATCGAGCACGCGGGACTGGTCGGCGACCTCATGGAGAGCGAAGAACGCTTCCGTACGTCGTTCGACGACAACTCGCTGGGGATGGCGATCCTGGGGCTGGATCGTCGGGTCGTCACCAGCAACCTGGCGCTGGGCGGCCTGGTGGGTGGCGGACGGGACCTGATCGGCAGCACGCTCGCCGACCTCGTCGCGGCCCGGCCCATCTCCCCGGGATCCTGGCTCGACCGGCTCGATCACCCGGGAGCGGCACCCGTGTCCTTCGCCGCCGCTCTGAGGCGTCCCGACCGCGAGGACCTCGATGTCGAGGTCACGGTCGCCCTGCTCATCGGCCGCGACGGACTCCCGTCGCAGTATGTGGTCAACGTGCTCGACCTGACCGAACGGCGAGCGGCCGAGCGAGATCGTCGAGCGCGGCTGGAGGCGGAGACCGCACGTCGCACGGCGGAGGAGCTGGCGCACGCGCGGTCGGAGCTGCTCGCGGCCGTCGGCCACGAGGCGCGGACGCCTCTGCAGACGATCGTCGGCTTCGCCGAGCTCCTGGGCACGCTCGACCTGGACGAGAGTCGCCGCCGTGAAGCTCTCGAGCACGTCGGCGCCGCGGCCGGCCACGTCATGGATCTGCTGACCGACGTGCTCGACCTGAGCCGGATCGAGGCCAGTGCGCTCCCGCTGACGCCGGAGCCGATCCGCGTCGCTGACCTGGTGACCGAGGTGTTCGGGCTGCTCGCACCTCAGGCGCAGCAGCGCGACGTCCGGGTGTCGCTTGACCTGGGACGCGAGGTCGCGCTGGCCGACCCCCGTCGCCTCCTGCAGGTCTTCCTCAACCTCGTCGGCAATGCGATCCGTCATGGTGCGGCCGGTGGGCGGGTCGTCGTCCGCGGGCACCCGACGCCCGACGGCACACACCTGCTCCTGTTCGTCGACGACGACGGACCCGGCATCAGTCCCGAGGTGCTCCCGCGGATCTTCACCCCGTTCCCGCGTGCCGGGCTCCGCGATTCGCCGGCGGCTGCCCGGGAGCCCGGCGGCCCGGCGTACGGGGAGAGCATCGGCCTGGGGCTCGGACTCGCGCACGGTCTGATGCGGGCCATGTCCGGCGACCTGTCGGTGGCGCACTCCGGTCCGTCGGGCACGTCGATGCGACTGCGGATCCCACGGGGAAGACGTCCGGGCCCCCTCGTGCCCGGCAACACCGAGAAAGGGAACCACCCATGAGCAGCACTCTCTACGCCTGTTACCGCCCGCCGGCCGACCCGCACGCCTTCGACCAGCACTACAAGGAGGTTCACTCGCCGATCGCCCTGAAGCTGCCGGGTCTTCGCAGCTTCACCGGCACCACGCCGTCGGCGGGCCCGGACGGAAGCCCCGCGCCGTACTACTTCATCGCCGCGCTGACGTTCGACGACGACGCGTCGCTCGCGTCCGCGCTATCCGGACCCGAGGGCAAGGCGGCCGTCGACGACCTGGCCAATTTCGCCGGAGCCGGCGTCGACCTGATGACCGGCCCGACGGTCGCCTACTCCTAGTCACCGGCACCGCCGCACCGGCGGGCCTCAGGAATCGGAGGCTGCCCACCCGGAGACGCGGACGATGCGGCAGACCAGCACGCGGTGGAAGGGTTTGTCGGCGTACTGGGCGACAGTGCGCGCCAGCCGGTCACCGAGCGCATCCACCAGCTCGGTGGCCGGAGTGGCGACGTGTTCCAGTTCCGCGCGCACCCACCACAGCCGCGACCAGTCCTCGGTCTCCCAGTGCTCGATCAGCAGCGTGCCGCGCGGATCGGCCGCGAGGTTGTCCTCGCGCTGCAGCCGGGACCGGGACTTGGGTTTCACGCGGTCGATGGGCACTCCAACGTGTCCCTCGTGGACGGCGTACACGACCGGTTGTGGATCGGGCCCCCGGTCGGGGTGCAGGGTGGCGAGCACTCCGTGGACCTCGCGTTCGAGGCGAGCCCGGGCGGTGTCGGCGTCCAGTTTCATGGCGGCTCCCGTGCGCGGGCCGGACACCCGTGCGCACCTGCATGCTAGGCGGCGCTCATCATGCCTTCATCAACGCCGATCGCGGCGCCTTGACCCGTGAGCCGACCCGGGTGAGGTTGGCCTGATGAACCTCGCCACGTGGGTCGAGCGCAACGGACGGCGGATCGGCGAGCGGGCGGCCCTGGCCGACGGCGTCCGCGTGCATTCCACCTGGTCGCAGTTCGCCGCGCGCGTCGCCGCGCTCTCCGCGGGACTGCGTGACCGGTGCGGCCTGTCGCCGGGGGACCGGATCGCGATCGTGATGGGCAACCGGTCCGAATACCTCGAGGCGCAGTACGCCGCCTGGCGGGCCGGCCTCGTCGTCGTTCCGGTCAACGCGCGGCTGCACCGGGCGGAGATCGCCTACATCCTGGAGCACAGCGCCACTGCGGTGGTCGTGACGGACGCGGACCACGCGCCGGACGTGCAGGCGCTCGTCGGGGAGGTGGCCTCCTTGCGGACGGTCGTCGTGGCGCCCGGGGAAGCGTGGGAGGAGTTGATCGGCGACGAGCCGGGCCCGTTGGTCGATCGGCAGGCGACCGACCCGGCATGGATCTTCTACACCAGCGGGACCACCGGCCGGCCCAAGGGCGCGACCCTGACCCACGGCAACCTCCTGATGGCGTCCCTCAGCTACTTCGCGGACATCGACCCGGTGGCAGCCACCGACAGCGTGCTGCACGCCGCGCCCCTCTCCCACGGAGCGGGGCTCTACGGACTGCCGCACGTGGCCCACGGCGCGGTCAGCGTCATGCCCGGGTCTGGCGCGCTCGACGGTCCCGAGCTGTTGGCGTTACTGCGCAGGTGGCCGGGCATGTCGTTCTTCGCCGCCCCCCTGATGGTCAAACGCCTGGCGGCCGATCCCGCGCTGCAGGGCGCCGACCTCGACGGGCTGAAGACGATCATCTATGGCGGTGCGCCGATGTATCTCGCAGATCTGGAGCACGCGATGCAGACCTTCGGACCGCGGCTGGCGCAGATCTACGGCCAGGGTGAATCGCCCATGACGATCACCGCCTTGTCCAAGGCGGACCACGCGCAGCGCGAGCACCCGCGGTGGCGGGAGCGGATGAGCAGCGTCGGCTTCGCGCGTACCGACGTCGACGTGCGGGTGGTGAACGAGGACGACCGGGAGGTGTCGACCGGCGAGGAGGGTGAGGTGGTCGTCCGTGGTGGCGTCGTCATGGACGGTTACTGGGGCGACGCCGAGGAGACGGCCAAGGCGTTGCGCGACGGTTGGCTGCACACCGGGGACATCGGCAGCCTCGACGCGGAGGGGTGCCTCACGCTGCGGGACCGCTCCAAGGACCTCATCATCAGCGGTGGTCTCAACATCTATCCCCGGGAGATCGAGGAGGTGCTGTTGCGCCACCCGGACGTCGATGCGGTCGCCGTGGTGGGTCGGCCCGACCCCGAATGGGGCGAGGCGGTCGTGGCGTTCGTCGTCCCGGAGGAGGGGAGGCGGCCGTCGACCGACGAGCTGGACCGACTGTGCCTGGATCAGATCGCCCGGTTCAAGCGGCCCAAGGACTACCGGTTCGTCGACGCGCTGCCCGTCAACAGCTACGGCAAGGTGCTCAAGCGCGAGTTGCGGGAGCAGCTGAGCGACGAGCCGCCGCAGCGTTGAGCAAACGATGAGCACCGTTTCTCTTGCGGCCACTACGCCCCGGAGGTTGAGTACGTCACAACGGCAACCCATCACGCGCCGGCGGACCCCGACGGGCGCGCACCGGTCTGCCCCGAAGGAGATGACGGACTGATGAAACTCGCTCTGTACCTGCCCACCTTCCGCAACCACGTGACGGTCCAGGAACTCGCCGACCTGACCGATCTCGCCGAGGAGCTCGACTTCGACTCGGTGTGGACCCTGGACCGGGTCATCGTGCCCGAGGCCTCCGACCGCGGGGAGCTGAAATACCCCTTCGGGATGATGGACCAGTTCCCGCTCCAGATGCCGGTGGAGGCGAAAGGCAAGTGGTTCCAGGGCTGGCCGCTGCTTCCCTGGCTCGCAGCGCGTACCGAGAAGGTCCGTATCGGGATGAGCATCACCGACACGCCGTACCGCTCGCCGGGCGTCTTCGCCGCGGAGTGCGCCACCATCGACCATCTCGCCGAGGGGCGGCTCAACGTCGGGCTCGGCGCGGGGTGGATGCCGGAGGAGTTCGACGCGGCGAGTGCCACCCACCTCTTCCCGCGCCGGCACGGGCATGTGCGGGAGACCATCGAGATCTGCCAGGGCATCTGGGCCAACGAGACCTTCGAGTACCACGGCGAGTTCGCCGACTTCGGGCCCTCCGGCTTCGGGCACCAGCCGCTGCAGAAGCCCGGCCCGCCCATCTACTTCAGCGGCCTGAAGGACGCCCGGCGTTCGGCCCGACGGATCTCGAAGTACGGCCTCAAGGGGTGGATCGGCATCCAGGACACCCCGGCGGAGCTCGCCAACTGGCGCAAGGCCATCGGGCACGAGCTGGAGCCGCTCGGCAAGTCCATCGAGGACGTCGAGATGTGCAGCATGATCTGGTTCACGATCACCGACACCGAGGTGGACCAGACCGACAACCACAAGCTGACCAACCTTCTGGTCGGCACCGAGGCGCAGATCGCGGACCGGCTGAAGAGCTACCAGGAGGCGGGCATGCACATGCCGCTGCTGTGGCCGCCGTTCGCCGACGTGCCGGTCTCCAAGACCTTGGACGACCTCAAACGGCTGAAGAACGACATCATGCCCAAGGTCGACGCTGCCTAGCGGTGAGCGAGAGCCAGCAGCACCTCATCGGCGTACGACGTCGCCTCGTCGGGTGTGACGCCCGGCGACACGACGTGCGGGGAGAAATTGAGGTCCAGGATGACCTCGGTGACGCCGCTGCGCCGTAGCCGCACGAGGTCGTCGTGCAGTTGTTCGGCGGTGCCGCGGTAGGCGGTGCGGCGGCCCGGGTCCGAAGCGGTCAGATCGGGTACGACCCGCACCACGAACCGCAGCTCGTCCGGGCGGCGGCCGGCTTCCCGCGCACCTTCGCGGACGAGCGCGATCGAGTCCGCCGCCCGCACGGGGTCGGTATCGGCGCTGCCGATCCAGCCCTGGGCGAGCCGCCCCGCCCGGCGCAGGGCCGCGGGCGCGGCGGCGCCCACCAGCACCGGCGGGTGCGGTGACTGGACCGGAGCCGGACCCGTGCGCGAGAGCGGCACCGTGTAGAACTCGCCGTCGAACCGGACCGGGTCCTCGGTCCACAGGGCGACCAGGGCGCGCAGGTATTCCTCCATCCGCGCCCCACGGCGCTCGAACGGGATCCCGGCGGCGGCGTACTCCGCGCGCATCCACCCCATCCCGAGACCGACGGTCAGTCTCCCGCCGCTCAGTTGATCCAGCGAGGCCATGGCCTTGGCGAGCAGCGCCGGCGCGGTGAACGGCGCGCAGAGCGTGGCGGTCCCCAGCCCGATGCGCGAGGTGTGACCGGCGATGTACGCGAGCGGCAGGACGGCGTCGTGCACGGCCAGGTACGACGGGTGGTCGGCGGGACGGTCCGACGGTGGCCGGGCGCTCGCCTCGTCCCCGGACTCCTCGGCGACCGGGGAGAGGACGCGCTGGAAGGTCCACAACGAGGCGTACCCCAGCTCCTCGGCGCGACGAGCGACGTGCACCATCGCAGCGGGTGTCGCCCATGCGCCGGAGACCGGGAGGCCGAAGCCGATGAGCGGCAGGTCCTCGTCCATGACAGGGAGTCTGCCGCCGGACCGTCGCCGGTGGTGCGTGTTCAGCGCCAGCCGAGCTCCGGAGCCAGGTGGCGCACCACGCTGTCCAGGACGTGCACGTTGTAGTCGACGCCGAGCTGGTTGGGCACCGTCAGCAGGAGGGTGTCGGCCGCGGCGACCGCCTCGTCGTCGGCGAGCTCTTTGACGAGCTGGTCCGGCTCCCCGGCGTACGACTTGCCGAAGCGGGCCAGGCCGCCCTCGAGCTGACCGACCTGGTCCGTGCTGTGGGTGTCGCGCCAAAAGTACGCGCGGTCCGTCTCGTTGACGATCGGGAAGATGCTGCGGCTCACCGACACGCGTGGCTCGCCGGGGTGGCCGGCGGACTTCCAGGCGTCGCGGAAACGCTGGATCTGCTCGGCCTGCAACTGATGGAACGGCACGCCGGTGTCCTCGGTGAGCAGCGTCGAACTCATCAGGTTCATCCCCTGCTCACCGGCCCACTCGGCGGTCGCGCGCGACCCGGCGCCCCACCAGATGCGCTCGCGCAGCCCAGGGGAGTGCGGCTCGATCGGCAGCAGACCGGGCGGGTTGGGGAACATCGGGCGCGGGTTGGGCTGCGCGAACCCCTTGCCCTGGATGACCTCGAGGAAGGTGCTGGTGTGCTCGCGCGCCATCGCGGCGTGGTCGCCGTCCTCGGGTCGGTAGCCGAAGTAGCCGTAGCCCTCGATGACCTGCTCGGGCGATCCCCGGCTGATGCCCAACTGCAGCCTGCCCTCGGCGATGAGGTCGGCGGTGGCCGCGTCCTCGGCCATGTAGAGCGGGTTCTCGTAGCGCATGTCGATCACGCCGGTGCCGATCTCGATGCTGCTCGTCTTGGCACCGACCGCCGCGAGCAGCGGGAACGGCGCCGACAGCTGGCGCGCGAAGTGGTGCACCCGGAAGTACGCGCCGTCCGCGCCGATCTCCTCGGCGGCGACGGCCAGGTCGATGGACTGCAGCAGCACGTCCGAGGCCGACCGCGTCTGCGACTGCGGCGACGGTGTCCAGTGCCCGAACGACAGGAACCCGATCTTCTTCATGACGGGTAGAACGACGGTGCCGGGGTCAGGATTCCTGGCCGGCGTGCGTCGTCGATCACCGATCGAGCATCGGCCCGGCATGCTGAGATGGGCCGTCGGGCGCGACCGCCGACGATCGACGACCGCGAGCCCACCGGTGCAGGAGGAACCCGATGGACAAGACCAGCCTGGAAGCCTTCTCCGACGGTGTCATCGCCGTCGCCATCACGTTGCTGGTGATCGATCTGCGGGTGCCCGAACCCGCCCGCGACGTCTCTCTCGCGCACCGACTCGGTGAGCAGTGGCCGAGCTTCGCGGCCTACGTCGTCTCGTTCCTCACCATCGGGGTCATCTGGGTCAACCACCACGCCACGCTGCGCCGACTGCGGGCCGTGGACCGCTCGATCCTCTTCCTCAACATCGCTCTGCTGATGACGATCGTCCTGCTGCCGTTCACCACCGCGCTGATGGCGCGCTACCTCCTCGTGGACTCCGGACGCACCCTCGCCGCGGCCCTCTACGGAGGTTCACTGCTGCTGATGTCCGCCGTATTCCTCGCGATGAACTGGCATCTGCTGCAACGCCGGACCCACCTGCTGCACGCCCACATCACCCCGGCCTACCGGCGCCATGTCCTGTCCCGCAACCTGATCGGCGTGGCGCCCTACCTCTTGGCCACGGCCGTAGCGTTCGTCAGCCCCTACCTGACGCTGGCCATCTCCGCGGCGGTCGCCGTCTACTTCGTGCTTCCGGGCACGACACCGGACATGCCCGGCGACGCCTGATCAGGAGTTCTTCGCGGCTTCCTCGACGGTGAGCTCGGCGGTGGGCATCACTTCGAGGCGCTCGTCCGGGATCGGCGTACCGCTGCGGACGGACAGCCCGAACGTGCCGTCGGCGAGCCGCTTCTCGGCGCGCTCGATGGCGGCCAGGCGGTCGCGCAGGCTGGCGGCGGTGGCGTCGTCGACCTCGTCGGCGGCCAGCGGCTGCGCGGAGTCCACCTCGTCCCCCGCGTCGCCGCGGCCGGTCTCGCGGTCCTGGTCGAGGGTGGAGTCCAGGTGGGTCAGCAGGCCCTGGACCTCCGCCCGTTCTTCCTCCAGCAGGGTTCGCGCGCGGTCTGCGTCCATCGGTGCACCTCCGGTGCGTCGTCGTGCTCCAAGCCGCCGAGTCGTCGTCCCGCTCGCGCCGCAGTCCGCCACCTTAACCCGCCTCCGTGGGCGCGATCGCCGACCGTACGGCCGCTCGCTGCGTAGGCTCACGGCCATGCCGTCACCGTTGATCGTCTCCGCCAGTCGAGCCATCCCGGTGCCGGTCGACGACGCGTTCGAGCGCACGATGACCACCCCGCTGCCGCAGCTCTTCTCTCGCCGCTACGGCGTGCTCCCGGCGGTGAAGGAGACCACCGGTTTCACGCCGCCCTGGGGCAGCGACGCGGGGCAGACCCGGACCGTGCGCACCGCCGACGGCGGGTCGATGCGGGAGACCCTGCTGGCGATCGACCGGCCGCGATCCTTCGCCTACCAGTTGAACGGCATCACCGGGCCGATGGTCGTGCTGGCCGCGTCGGTGGAGGGGGAGTGGGCCTTCGCCCCCGTCGGCACCGGCGCCCTGGTCACCTGGTCCTGGACGATTCGTGCGGCGAACGCCGTTGGCTCACTTGCACTTCCGACGTTCGGGCGGATGTGGCAGGGCTACGCGCGCCAGGCTCTCGAGGAGCTGGAACGGGTGCTGCTCGCCTGACGCTGGTCACAGGGTCGCGACCTGGATCTCCTGCACCGAACCACGAACCACGAGCAGCCCGCGGCCCTGTCGCGGCCGGTCGGCCGGACCGACTCGGATGCCGAAGAGGTCGCCGTCGTGTCGTCCTGGTTGCAGCAGCACCCCGGTCTGTCGGCGGCGCAGCTCGGGCGCCAGTCCTCGGTACGACGTAGCGAGGTCGGAGGCGACCCCACTGGCGCAGACGATGCCCCCGGTCGACCGGTTGCGCGCCAGATGTTCCAGCACGGCCGGCTCGGCGGGCATCCCCGTCAACTGGTCGGCGTCGTCGACCAGGACGGCGCCGTCGGGGTGCTGGGAGAACCAAGCGCCCACCGCCGCCAGATCGTCGTACGGCAGCTGTGTGACCGCGGGCGGCAGGTCCGCGGGTGGAGCAGCTGGTCCCATCCATCCGACCGCCCGCGAGGGACTGAGCGTTGCAGCGAGCACGGCCAAGGTCGTGGTGCGTCCACTGCGTGAGGGTCCGCAGACGAGCCAGCCCGCCTCGCCACGCGCGCCGAGGGGAAAGCCCGCAGGACCGTCGACAGTGCACCCCAGCACCACGACGCCAGGGTTGGTCGCGTCGAGCCTCGCCAGCTCGACCCGATCCGGTAAGGCATCGATGCGGTGCGGCGAACCGGTTTGTGCCGCAACCGGATGCGTACTCGCTTCGTCGGTCAGTGCGAACTGCAACTCCTCACCTCCCGGCAGCAGAAGACCACGACCAGGCGGCATGTCGGCGGGGATCTGCGCGGCGCGCAGCCCGACCATCAGCAGGTCCGACGGGTCAGCCATCCGGGTCGCGATCGTGCTCGTGAAGAGTGCGCTCACGCGGCCGGACAGCAGCGCACGACCGCCGGTAGCCAGCACGCTGACCCCGACCGAC
Source organism: Allobranchiibius sp. CTAmp26 (assembly GCF_017565405.1). Lineage (GTDB taxonomy): Bacteria > Actinomycetota > Actinomycetes > Actinomycetales > Dermatophilaceae > Allobranchiibius. The sequence goes on along the minus strand of NZ_JAGEKR010000015.1, from coordinate 173,636 downwards.
GGGCCGTCGCGCAGGATCTGCGTGATCCGGTCCTCCAGACCGCCGACGGTGTGTTCGTTGCTCAGCTCCTGGAAGATCTCCCAACCGTCCACCACGAGCAGGATGCGCGGGTCCTCGCCGGATGAGGCGAATCCCGCACCGCCGTAACGCAGTTGACGCTCGCTGATGGTGCGGGTGAGCCATTCCACGAGACGCAGGGTGCGCGACAGTTCGTCGCGCAGAACGACCGCGCCGGCGTGCGGCAGACGCCCGATGCTGCCCAGCCCCCCGCTGCCGTCTAGCACATAGACGTGCAGGCGGTCGCACGGCCACATCGCCGCGGCCGCGCGGATGAGGTTGTGCACGGAGGTGGTCCGCCCGCTGCGCGGCCCACCGACGATCGCCAGGTGACCGTCGCCGTCCACGTCCCATCCGATCGTCGACTGCTGCTGCTCGTCCGGGAGATCCACCACCCCGAGAGGAACGGCCCATGGTCCGGATTCGCGGAGGCCCAGATCCCGCAACGGTTTCGTCACTAGGTCGGACGCGCGCACGTGGCGAGGAAGCGGTGCCAACCACGGCGACGCGGGCCGGCGTAATCCGGCGTCGTGCGCAGCTGAACGCACTGCCCCGGTCAGGACTCGCAGACCGGTCGGCGCGGCAACGTCTGGTGCCTCCGCTGGCCAGATCGGAGCTCCGGACCTGGGATCGACGCGCGCCACGCGGACGGGATGATCGGCGGTGCGCACCGTCGCACCCGTCCAGGCCGTCTGCAGGACGCACGGTGCGCCGCCGCCTGTCCGGACGATCGCACGCCCGGGCAGCGAGGCCGAGATCGCCGCGGCGGCGTCCGTCTCGATGACGTCCTGTGAGTCAGAGGCATCGCGGACCCGCAGCGCGATGCGGAGGTTGAGGTTCGCACGCATGTCGGCGGAGACCGCACCCGCCGGGCGTTGGGTCGCGAGAATCAGATGGATCCCCAGCGAGCGTCCGACGGCCGCGATGCGCACCAGTCCGTTGATGAAGTCCGGCAGTTCCTCTGATAACACTCGAAATTCGTCGATCACGATGCACAACCTCGCGAGGGCCTCGTGGCGCCCGGCCTGGTCGTAGTCCCGGATATCCGACGCGCCGACTGCTGCCAGCAGGCGCTCGCGACGACGTACCTCCGCCTCCAGCGACCGCAGCGCTCGCGAGGTCAGGTGCGCGTCGAGGTCGGTGACCAGGCCGAGCGTGTGGGGGAGGCGGGCGCAGTCCTGGAACGCGGCACCGCCTTTGTAGTCGATGAGCACGAACGTCAATCGGTCGGGTGGGTTGCCCAGCGCGAGCGAGGTGATCAAGGTCTGCAGCAGCTCGGACTTGCCTGCTCCCGTCGTACCGGCCACCAACGCGTGCGGCCCGTCGACCGCGAGGTCGACCCAGAACGGGCCATCCGATCCCACGCCGAGTAGAGCGCGCGGGGTGGGCGTCGACGTCGCCCAAAGCCGTTGCACCGCCTCCGCATCGGAGATATCGACCCCCAGGTGGGCGCGGACCAGGGTCATGTGATCGACGCGAGCGGGCACCTGTTGCTCCGGTTCGTCCGGTCCCGCGTCGGCCAGTGCTGCGAGTGCGCGAGCCGTCGCTGCGACCAGGGAGGTGACGGGCAGGTCGGGGCGGAACTCGGTGTTGTCGAGCCTGCCGCGGTCGGGCCGGTCGACGCGGACGGTCGCAGTGCAGGAGCCGGGCAGCTGCGCCTGGTCGTCCTCGAGAGCCAGCACTGCCAGCCCGTACGTCGTGGCCCGGGTGAGGAGATTGGCGACCGCCGGTGGGGCGGCCCCGTCGACGACGAGGAGCGTGCGGGGTGGCGAGTCATCTCCGAATTCGACCAGTTGTGAACACCATTCGGCGAAATGCACGTCGTCCGGGTCGGCCACCATGACGCGAGGCTGCGACGCGGGATGGTCGAGCAGATGAGGCAGCACCATCATGTCGCCCCAGTGATCGCGGGCGGCGCTGTCCGCACAGATGATCACCATGCTCAGGTCGCGCGGTGACTGCCAGGCGGCCAGCTGGAGGAGGATCCCCGAGGCTGCCTGATGACGCAGCCGACCGCTCACACCCACCACGCGGTGCTCGATCAGCGACAGGGTGATCGGCACCTCGTGCACCGGCAGGGCGCGCGTCGCGACGCCGGTTTCCGCGACGTGCACCCGACTGGCCAGGGAGCCGGTGCCGAGCCGGAACAACAGGTGGTCCTCTTGGTGAGGCGCGCGGCGCCACACCGAAGCCGTGCGCAGGACCGCGTGCTGCGCGGCGTGGGTGAGAGGGGGTGCGAGCGTGTGGCGCAAGGCCTGCTCGACGTGCACCGCGGCCGCGCAGTCCGCCTCGTGGCGCATTCGAGCGACAGCGTGGGCCCGCGCGTCGGCTCGATGACGTCCGCGGGAGGTGCCACGGTCGCCGGCGTACTGGGCGATGACCATCACGGGGCTGAGGAGCGCGAACATTGCGAAGAGCGGGTTGCGGAAGACAAGGACCATCGCGGCAGCCAGCAGCAGGGGTACGAGTGCGGACACCCACGGGAAGCCGCGCCGCGTCGCAAGATCCGGAGCGCGTGGTGCGGTGAGCTCGATGTCGTGCAGTCGTGGCACGGTTCGCGGTGGCCGGTGGATGAGGTATCGGCCCGCCCCGTCGGTCTGTAGGTCTTCGCGCGCGCGTCCGGCCCGCTCGAGGGCGAAGGTGGTCCCACCGACCCGCAGCCGTTGCCCGACGCGGAGCTCGACGACGTCGGGACCCACCGGGGTGCCGTCGATCCATGTGCCGTTGGTGGAGCACAGGTCACGCACGACGACGCGTCCCTGCTCGATGCGCAGCTCGCAGTGGCGTCGGGACAGGTCGTCGTCGTCCAGCGTCAGATGGTTTTCGGGAGCGCGACCGACAGTCACCCGTTCGCCGGTCAGGGCTGAACGAGCGCCCACGCACGGCCCTTCGGTGGCCGTCAGCTCGAGCAGACTCGGCGGTTCGCGCGGTGCCGGGACATCACCGACGACCGTCTCGTTGACTAACGGTGGCAAGCCGATCACGGCATCCGCGCGCAGCCGAGTCGGCCCGACGTACGCCGGATCGGGCGCCTCGAGAGCATCGGCGACCTGCGACCAGACCGTGTTGACGGGCACCTGGAGGCACCATGTGCGCACCAACCCCGCAGCCGACCGCACGGTGCACAGACGCAGCGTGACGGTCGAAGAGGGCGGTCGTTCCATCCGGGGAGTATCAGCGGGTTGTCCCGTGGGCCGCTGCGCCAGTTGTGGACAACCCGCTGCTGCCGAAACGAGGGTGCTGATCACCACATCGCTGAGGCCCGCGGGGCCGATGGGGCGCGCGTGGTGGGAGATGTGCGTCGACCTGGAATGAGCCGGGCGATTTCTGTGGATAAGCCGAACGGCACCTGCGGAACTGCTTGCATGAAGGCCTTGTCTGCATCGGACAGATCAGACGGTCACCGGCGAGGGGGCGACATGAACGGGATCCAGGTCGTCGAGGGCGAGGTCCGCGAGCTCATCCGCAGGCAGCGGCTGGACCCCACCACCGAGGCCGTCCAACTGCGGGGCCTCGTGGGCGATGTCATCAAGGACTACGAGGAGCGCAGCCTGCACGGCGGGATGGACCCGCTCGGAGATGTCGAGCACGCCACGCGAGCCGTCCTGGACGCCGTCGTCGGCTATGGGCCTCTGCAGCCCTACCTCGACGACCCCGGAGTGGAAGAAATCTGGATCAACGACCCGGCCCGGGTCTTCGTGGCCAGATCGGGAGTGGCCGAGTTGACCTCCACGATCCTCACGCAGGACCAGGTGAAGAACCTGGTCGAGCGGATGCTCAAGCCCTCCGGTCGCCGAATCGACTTGTCCTCGCCGTTCGTCGACGCATCTCTGCCCGACGGTTCGCGACTGCACGTGGCGATCCCCGACGTGACGCGCAACCACTGGTACGTCAATATCCGCAAGTTCGTCACCCGCGCCCATCAGCTCGACGACCTCGTGCGGCTCGGCACGCTCACCCACCAGGCGGCACGCTTCCTGGCCGCGGCCGTCGCGTCCGGGCTCAACATCCTGGTTGCCGGTGGCACCCAAGCGGGCAAGACCACGACCTTGAACTGCTTGGCAGCGGCGATCCCCAGCAATGAGCGCGTCGTGTCCTGCGAGGAGGTCTTCGAGCTGCGCCTCGGCATCCGCGACTGGGCGGCGATGCAGTGCCGCCAGCCCAGCCTGGAGGGCACCGGGGAGATCCCGCTGCGTCGCCTCGTCAAGGAGGCACTGCGCATGCGTCCATCGCGGATCATCGTCGGGGAGGTCCGCCAGGAGGAGTCGTTGGACCTGCTGATCGCCCTGAACTCCGGCCTCCCCGGGATGGCGACCTTGCACGCCAACTCGGCTCGCGAGGCGATCGTGAAGATGTGCACGCTCCCGTTGCTGGCCGGCCCCAATGTCAGCTCCTCCTTCGTGGTCCCGACCGTGGCGAGCTCCATCGACCTGGTGGTGCATCTCGGTCTCGAGCGCGACGGCGGCCGCCGGGTGCGGGAGATCGCCGCCATCCCCGGGCGCGCGGAGAACGAGATCATCGAGATCGCCGAGCTCTTCGTCCAACGTGACGGCGAACTCGTCCGCGGTGATGGATTCCCTCCCCATCAGGAGCGATTCGCACGAGCTGGGTACGACGTCGCCCACCTGCTGGGTGACCGCGCATGACCCTCCTGCCACCCGTGCTGCTCGGCCTCGGGCTGTTCTGCATCTGGTGGTCCTTCTGGCCGCGGGAGGAGCGGGTCGTGAAGCCGACCACGCCCAGCTGGCGCGACAAGCTGTCCGACGCCATCGCGCAGAGCGGACTCGGATCGATCAGCACCAACCAGCTCCTCGTGGTCTCCGTCGGCGTCGGGGTGCTGGTCTTCCTGTTGGCGATGGCAACCACGTCGGTAGTGCCGATCTCGTCGGCTTTCGGTCTGATCAGCGGATACGCACCGATTGCCTTCGTGCGAGGCAGGGCGCGGCGACGGCGTACCCAGATGCGCGAACTGTGGCCCGACGTGGTCGACCACATCGCATCCGCGGTCCGTGCCGGAATGGCGCTGCCCGAGTCGCTCTCCCAACTGTCCGTGCGCGGGCCGGAGGAGTTGCGTCCGGCGTTCCTGGACTTCGCTCACGACTACCGCGCGACCGGCAACTTCCAGAGTTCGCTCGACGCCCTGAAGCTGCGACTGAGCGATCCGGTGGCTGATCGACTCATCGAGTCCCTGCGCATCGCGCGCGAGGTCGGCGGCACGGACCTGGGGCGGCTGCTGCGCACGCTGTCGTCGTTCCTGCGCGATGACGGACGCACCCGTTCCGAGCTCGAAGCGCGACAGAGTTGGACCGTCAACGCGGCACGTCTCGCGTTGGCGGCTCCCTGGATCGTGTTGGCGATGCTGGCAACTCGCGGCACGTCACTGCGGGCCTACCAGCAGCCGACCGGTGTCGTGGTGCTCATCGTGGGCGCCGCGGTGTCGATGGTGGCCTACCGCATCATGCGGCAGATCGGCCGGTTGCCCGACGAGGCGCGGGTGATGCGGTGACATCCTCCGCGTCCTGGGCCGGGGCACTCATCGGGCTCGTCCTCGCGGCCGGGCTCGCGTTGATGTGGCTCGGGCTGCCCGCGCGGCGTCGGCCAGGCCTTGAGGCGAGGATCGCGCCGTACGTCGACGACACCCCGCGCCCGTCGCGTCTGCTGCTGAGCTCCGATGAGCACCTCGAGGTGAGCCGGATCTTCGCACCGTTGCTGCACCGGCTCGGCATGGTGGTCGAGCGGGTGCTCGGGGGCGCGACCTCCGTGCGGCGGCGGATGGAACGCGCCGGCCTGCCACCGGACGTCGAGGGGTTCCGGGCGCAGCAGGCGCTGTGGGGTGTGGCCGCCGGCCTCGCGGGCACCTTGTGGGTGACCCTGCAGGTCCTGGGCGGAGGCACCTCGGTGGTCAGCGCGGTCGGGATCATCGTGATCAGCGTGGCCGCCGGGGTGGTTGCTCGCGACCAGATGCTGACGCGGGCGGCAGAGCGGCGTGAAGCGCAGATCCTCGCCGAATTCCCGGCGATCGCGGAGATGCTCGCGCTCGCGATCACCGCGGGTGAAGGCGCCGCCGCGGCGCTGGAGCGCGTGACGAAGCTGTCCTCGGGCCAGTTGTCCGGTGAGCTCGCGCGCTGCCTGGGCGACGCCCGGTCCGGATACACGCTGCCCGCGGCGCTGGAAGGCCTCGCCGACCGCACCGGGATCCCGGGGTTGGCCCGCTTCGTCGACGGCGTCGTGGTCGCGGTCGAGCGGGGCACGCCGCTGGCGGACGTGATGCGTGCCCAGGCGCAGGACGCCCGCGACGCCAGCAAACAAGCACTCATCGAGCTGGGAGGGCGACGCGAGATCACGATGATGATCCCGGTGGTCTTCCTGGTGCTCCCCGTGACAGTGGCCTTAGCAGCAATCAAGTAGGAGGCATCATGCGGGTCTAGGCGGCAACGACCGATCGCCCCGGGGTTGAGCTATCTTGCGGCTGTGAAATCAGAATCCGCAGTTACGACGTTCGGCGGCGTGCTCGTCGGTGCCGCTTTGAGCGCCGTTCTCAGCAGCGATCAAACGGCGCTCGTTCGTGTCTTGGCGACGTTAGTGACGTTGGGCGGCGCGTATCTGCTGTTAGCACCGTCAGTGGGTTGGCGGTTCCCTGGCAAAAAACTGGACCAGCAACGCGAGCTAGCCGTCGAAGCGCGCGTGCTCTCGGCAGAGATTACAAGATTTTCAGCAAACAACGATAGTAGGTCGATAGGCCGCCTCAGTTCCCAGGTGCGTAAACATGTTGACGAGGATGGCATGAGCATCATTTGGGACTGGGAGAACGAGCAGGATTCGAAGCGATCAAGTGCGCACATGTCTGACTATCAGAGACGGTTCCAGCGAGAGGCTGAGTCGGTGTACCGGCGTGCATTACACCTGGGCTGCGCAGATGAGAAGAACGAATTTTACTTTGCGTGGCCCACAAATAGTCTTGGCATCGAATCCACTGCCACGCTGCTGGGGGAGATCGCGGATCGGCTGGAAGATAAGTTAGCTGGAAAGTAGAAGCGAACGTGGCCACGCTGGGAGTTAACGGACCAGCGTGGCCGCGCTCGGTGCACGGCGTCTTGAGGCGGTTTAGACCCGTTCGCCGTGCTGCTGAGCGGTGTTCGGTCGACCATGGACCTGACCAGTCGGGGCCGCTTACTGCCGCTCTTTTATTGCACGGTGAAGGCGATGAAACGGACCCCGTGCAGTACAAGTATCGGACGCGCGGATCAGACGACGACCGTCGTTCGCCACATATCGAGGGCGGCTCGCTCGTGGATCGACCAACCCAACACACCCGGCGTGGAAGACACCGCGCCGATGACCGACGACCGTTCCTGCGAGGGGTTGACCAAACTCCGCGCGGTCGCTGTGACGATCGCGGACGCGATGCCCTCAGCGCACGTGCTCTCGTCCCACCAGCCCTGCCCACGGGTGTACGCCCTGGCGGCACGGGTGACCGCTGCTAGGTGCTGCTCGATCTGCTCCGGTGCCACGCTGTCGGCGTCCCAACCTAGGAAGGTGAGAACGTCGACAGCTGTCGGTACGGCTACCTGCGTCATGCTCGCTCGATGCCGGACAGCACTAGGAACTTGTCAGGGTTGAGCACGGCCAGATCCAGACGGGCCACGGCGCGCAGACCGGTTTCGTCGGTATCGGCGTAACGCTCACGGAGCACCACGACCTGGCCCGAGAGGTCACGCACGACAACGCAACCCGACATGTCGGCAAGTAGTCCGCGCCCGGTAGGAGTAGCGCCTGTGGTGCTAGGCAGGCGGTCAGTGACGATCACCGGGATGCCTCGGAACGTCAACTGACCGGCTGCGGTGATGTCCGATTCCCACAGGTAGCGGCCCGTGGAGTCCTTGACGCCTTCGAGCCCCGCTACGTCGTCGGGGTGCAGAAAAAACCGTAGCGAGGTCTGCTGCACGTACTTGCGGGTGATCGTGGCCTTGGCCCTTAGCAATTTGTCGAACGTCATTGGTCCGCCGATGTCCAGGCTCGGCAAGTTACGGTTGAAAATTCCCTTAATGTCAGTCACGCCCGAACCACCAGCACCGAACAGCGCGGTATCGGCCTTGCGGGATACGCCTTCGACTAGGCGGGACTGGATGATGCTGGACAGGTCTAAGACGCTGCTGCGGAGGTCAAGGTTCGACACCCTCACGATCTGCTTCAGCCCGGACATCGTGGACGGCATCGCGGGGATGCCCCCGATGGATAGGTCGGACTCGGGAATCTGCTCAACCTCGGCCACGTACGCCGGGTCGTCTAGGTCATCGGTGAGTGTGGGGAAGGTGACGGGCGCGGCTGAGTCGATGATTTGCACGCCGGAACTGAGGAACTGTGACGCCTGAGCTAGAGGAAGTTCTAGGGACTTCTGAACGGCGGTCTGGATGGCCGCTGCTGTGGTTACTGTGGTAACAGACATGGGGGTGCTCCAATGGCATTGAAATTCTCACTGCGTGGAGCACCCGGCCCTACGCTCTAGTGGGGCACCTGGCCCTCACTAGAAGTATCGGACGTGAGAAACCCCCGGCGGCCGTTGCATGCGTTGCGGCTACCGGGGGTGGCTGTTTTATCGCTTGTTGACGTGCTTTCGGTACGCCTCGTCCCCCACTGCCTTGCTGCTCGTCTGTCCGTCACGTATCGCCCACAAGACGGTCTGAGACTCGGCCATATCGTGCGTGATGGGAACCTGGTTTTCCTGGTCGCCGTCAATCCATAGAACTAAATGCGCTCTTTCGCCTGTCCCCACCCATTTCCAGCCGAACTGCTTAGCAAGGTCGTCTAAATCGCTCATGCCCTTAGGTTACGCGCTGCGGAGGGCCTCCACTAGAGAAATATTTGCTAAGCCGTCGTCGCGGAAACCCTGCTGTACGTCGCCCCGTGCACGGGCTAGGTGCGGCTTAACCTTGATGAATGCTTCGGCGGCTGCGGCAATCTTGTCGGCGTCGGGCATCCCGCCCTCGTCGGCCAGGTCCTCGGACCACGGCAGGTCGGTGCTGTCCTGCAACATGTCGCCCGCGTGGACGGTGATCGCTAGCTCGCGCACTCGTGTGGATAGGGCGTCGGCGCGCTCAGTCGCATCCTTGGCCGCTACGCGATTCGTTGCGGCTTCCTGGCGCAAGTTCTGCACGTACGGAAGGTCGAACGTCGTAGCGGCGTCTTCCTGGCCCTCCTGCGTGCCTTCGTCTGTCTGGGTTGCTGTGTCGGTGTCTGTCGCGTCGTCACTCATGTGATGCTCCTGCTTTGTCGTGTGCATGGTCGCTGTATCCAAGGTCGAACACGGGCTCTGGGTAGCACCCACAGTTGGGGTGATCGCGGAACTCGTCGCCTAGGTCGTAGTGCTGCCCCTCGCGCTCCGCGCAGTAGTCACACGGGTCGGAATCGGTGCGCCAAATCCACCCGGAGCTGCCGAAATCCGCCGAGATGTCGATCAGCTCGTCACGTCCGTACTGCTCCAACGTGGAAGTGACGAACCTCTCGATGCGTGCTTGTGCAACCTCTGGGGTCTCGGTGACGGTGCGCAGTGAGGCGGCGTCGCGGTCGCGGTAGTCGTCAATGACACGGCCCGCTACCGGCTGCGCTGGCGCGACAGCGGCAACGGTCACGTGGGCGATGTGCTGGACCACGATTCTCGAAACGTGCAGCGCGTTGCACGCGGTCTCGATGAACTGGTCTCGTGTGCTCTGCCCTGCGGACACCGATGCCCACGACGCAAGGATCGGAACGACGGGCGACACTGCGCGAACTCGCTGCGGAACTTGCGCGAACGTGAACGTGGGAGCACCGACAGGTGCAATGGGCGGTCGTTGCTTCGGCGGGGCTGGCACGACGGTAATCACGCGGCACCACCCATCGGCGCGACCGGCGGACTAGGTAGCTGCGGCGTGGTGCTCGCTGCGAGAGACGCATACACGGCTTCTGAGGCTGCGTCCCGCTGAATCTCAGCAATCTCCTCGGGCGCGTATCCAAGGCGACGGAGAGCGGCAGCGCGGGATAGCAAACCGGCACCCCTTAGCTTCACTATGGAATCTGCCTCGGCAGCTTCGGACGAATAACGCGGGTCGGCGCGGATCACGGAGGCGTCCACGTTCAGGGGTGAGCCACCGTCCCGTAGGGCGACCTGCATTGCCACGATCAGGCTCCACGCCGTGTCGTGGATGACGCACCGATCCTCCGCGCGGCTGGTCAGGGTCAGACCAGAGGTCACGATCGCCTCGGCGCTGGTCGGGTTGTGGTGACCAACACCGAGCACGTTCGCGGGCAGACCGGACAGACCCGCGATGATCTGCAAAACCTGTGAGATGAGCCGGTCGTACGCGGCACCGTCGCCCGCTGGCAGAGAGCCAAACTTCACATCGCCCTCGCCCGCGATCCAGGTGCGATTTTTCTCGTCAAATGGGTTGGCAACGTTGCCATTTGCGTCCTGCGGGAGGGCCGCGATCCCTGTCGCGTACCTCTGCGGGCGGGCGGTGTACTCGCTACCGACAGCCGCATCCGTCAGAAACTTTTCTAGTAGGTCGTTAGCTGCCATGAGGGGGGACATCTCGGAGTCGCCCCACTCCACAGCTTCGGTGGTGAGTGCGTTCGTGATCGGGACCAGCAATGGCACGCCTAGCGGGTTGACAACCTCCGCCAGTACGTCCCAGCCATCGGGCGGCACCATCACGTTAGGTGGCAATGCGTTGGGGATCGTCGCGTCCGGCACGCTCGCGCGGGACTGCAAGACGAAAGTGCGATCGGGCAAGTAGAGCGCACCGCGCACTCTGCCCGATGGGCGGTCATACCAGCGCTTGAACGCCTCTGTGCAACGCCCTGTCAGCGGATCAGCGGTCCATGCGCACTGCAACGCGGACTCGGGTCGTACGACTGGCACAGAGCCGTCAGGAGACCATACCGACACGGCGGCACGACCAGCGATGAGACTGCCCTTCGTGACGTGACCTGCACCCGCGACCATGCCACTACGTCGCCAGTTAGCCCACAGGTCAGCGTCGGTCTGCCCACCAACGCTTAGCCCGACGATGCGCATGCGCTGGCTCAACTCATCGACGGCGACCTTGCAAAAATTCGCCGAGACCCGTTGCAGGCGATCGCCCAACGCCTTCCGTGCCTCAGGTGACAAGTAGCTCAACGGCGATTCACCGTCGTACCTGTCCAACAGCGGACGGGCGAGAAACTGGCTTTGGTCAACTTTTTTCGACAGGCGAGACACAACCTCTAGGACAGTTTCACTCATGCGAACCCCCACACCTGCGCGGGTTTCTGGACCGGCTGGCTGTCGTGGTAGAGCGCTCTAGTCATCGCCATGATGGACGCGACCGCGCCGTCAATTTTCTTCTCGCGCTTCGGCCCCTTGTGGACCTTCCCGCCGCGCGGCGTCTCGGTGAAGTGACAGTTGAGAAAGTGGGAGGTGAAAACCTCATCCCGGACAACCTTGACGGTGCCTGCTCGAATTCGCTGGTACATCGTGATGGTTGGTCCTCCCATGCGCGAGTCGTTCTGCGGGTAGAGGACAGTCGGATATCCCTCCTTGGTAAGTATCGACAGCGGCAACTCGTAGTGCGCCGGGTCAGCGACGAATTCCACGACGTTGTACGACTTGCACAACTTGCGGACCGCGTTCATCACGGCTTCCGGGTCGGTGCGGTACCCGTCGTCCTGCTCGGCCGGAATCCACGCGGCCAAGAGCTCCAATTTCGGAACTTCCTCCACGGTGCACCCAACTAACACGGTCGTGTCATCGGTCACGGCACCGTCGAGCGCGAGCGTAATTTTTGCGCCAAGCGAAATCTTCTCGTCCGTGAGCAACGGCTCAATGTCCTTGGAGGACAGCCACACGTCGTCGGTCTTATCGGTGAACGTTGCGAGCCGCATCCTGCGGTAGTCAGATTCCCGGCTCGACTTGCGCGAGGTAGCCAACATGTCGCGCGTAAGCAGGGTGCCCAGGGAAGGGTTGGCAGCCTTCTCGCAGTGGCGGCACGTGATCGGGTGAGACGCGTCCCCGCTGTGCTCCTGGTAGTAAAAATCCTTGGACGGTGACAGCTTCGCTTGATCGGCCAACCTCCACAGAACCGAGTCAGACGACGCGGGCGGGGTGCTGAACGCGAGCACCTGCGACCCCGGCAATTTCGTCGCCCCGAACAGTGCAGCGGCCCACACGGCATCGTTGACGACGTGGAGCTCATCGACCACGAACGTGCCGCCGAAACCCTGCAACGCGCCCTCGTCGGACGGCAACGGCTGCACCAGCCCGTTGTTAAACGGCGTCACGATGCGGTCCGCGTGCAGCTTGGTTCGTTCCAGTAGCTCCGGGCTCGTGGCGATCATGCGGTGCACCGCCATAAACACGTGGTTCGCTTGGCGGATGTCCTTCGCGACAACGGACAACTGAGGGCTGACTGTCTCATCGGCGTACAGGAGGTAGCAGAGGATGACGCTCGCAAGGAAGCTTTTTCCGTTGCCTCTGCCACAGACCAGCGCTCCTTGCGTCGGGCGAGCACCCTTGGCAGGAAAGATGCCTCGCAGGAACCGCAACTCCCACGGCATGAACGACACCGGCTGCAACGCACCCTTGCCGGCTGGGGTAAGCAAGAACTTCTCCGCGAACGCCTTGACCCGGTGCCAGTCACGGGCGGACGGCAGGTCGGAGAGATCCAGCGCGCTCATCGTCCGTGCGCGCTTCGGCCCAGCGGTCACACCGTCGAAAATGGCGGGCACCTGCTCTACAAATTCGAGTGTCGTCATGCGGTGTGACCTCCGTTCAGATGTTGGTTTGTGTTGGATGTGGTGGCAGTTGCGATGAGTTAGTCGGTGAAGGGGAAACCCTGGCGGTCGGAAACCCCTTGCCGGGGGCGGGATCCTGCCCCTGGGGTCGAATCCTGTTCAATTCCAACATGTTTGAACATCACGTGCGGTCCTCGAATCCATCGCGGATGGCGCGCTCGATGCGGTCGATGTACTCGTCCGAGTTGTGCCAGAACGTTTTCTCTTCCTCGCGCGCTTGTGCGTACTGCCAGTAGTCCGTACCGCCGCCGACCTCGACCCGCGCCTCGATGCGGTCGTGGCTCTCGTTGACGTACGCCTTCTCGCTGGCCTTCAAGGTCCCCGCTACGACGTCCCTGCGGTGCGATGGTCCAACCGGCAAGTGCGCTGCCACGTGGATCGCGTACTCGTCTGCGATCCGGCGAATCTCGACTTTCGTCTCGTCGATTCGCTGCTGAGGAACCGTGTCGAACCACGCGCGCATGCGTGCGATGTCACTCGAAAAATTTTGGTGCGTCATGCTGCACACTCCTTCAGCCACACGTTGTGACGTTCACTGCCAACTTGTGCGCTGCCCAACTCGCGATTACATCTGTCACATAGCACTTGTACGTCTCCGATGGTCAGTCGCTCGTTGGTCACGTACTTGCTGAACGCCGACGGTTGGTGATCGAGTTGGAGAGACTCGTGCTCAGCAAGTTGGTCGGCAGTGCGCAGACACAGTGAGCACCACGGCTGTAGTGCACGGCATACACGGCTGAGGTTGCGCCACTCGGCGGCACGTGGGCCTTGCCTGTCTGGTCTGTTTGCGCGTGTACGTGTGATGCCGCGTGCCTTGCTCCTGTTGTGCTCACGCCTGCATGGATCGCACCTGCCCGTTGTGCACGCTGCTGCGGTGCCACACAACAAGCACGGTGTCAGCATCGCTGGCTCGCTCATGACGGGCCTTCTACGAGTAGCTCCAGTGCACGCTGTCTGCTGGCCTCAACGGCTGCGAGAGCGGCATCTGTGCTGCCCGCCTCTGCCTCGATGTAGGTGCTCACCCGCAGGGCCAGCCACGCCACCATCATCCGAAGATCGCCGTCGTGCTCGGGTGCGAGCGTCGTGATCATGGCCTCGCTGTCATCGCGGATGGTTGCTTCGAGCACTCGGAAGCACGTGAGGGACAGGTCAACATTGCGTTGCCAACTCTCAACTGACTGAGTGTTTTTCGATTCTCCCAACACTTAGACCACCACATCTGAACCATTGGAGTTGAACAACGCCAGTTCGTAACGTGCGGACAGCATCACGGCACCGTCGCCGTCCGGCACGTCGAACAACTGAGGTTCACCCTGACGTCGTGATGTGACAACCTCGGTCCATGTGTCAGAGGTTTGGAGATCCAGCAGGGTGTCGCATCGCTCGTACATCGCGAGTGCTCGTGAGTGCGCGTTGAGGGCGACAGGTCGGTGGTCTGCGTCACGTTGATGATCGGCGTAGAAGTTCATCACGAGGATCGCGTGACGTACCCCGGTGTGCCACTGATCGCGCTGCCAGCCATCGGACGCTTCGAGGCACACCGCGTACGCATCCCCTGAGCCTGCGATGTCGAACGGTGCGTACTTGACCCACAACTTGATGCCTACGGCGCTCAGCGGGTCGCGTAGACGTGTGCACGCGGTATCGGCAGCGGTGCGCGCTTCGTAAATTGGTGTGGTGCTCGTGGTTGTATCGGTCATGGTGCCTCGATGAGTTGGAATTCGTAATGGTCGGCGCTGCCTCGGAAATCGAACTGCACCCCGCTAGCCGCAAGGACGATGAACCTCGACGGGCGGATACCCACGACGGCGACGCGGTCATCGGGACGAATGTCCGTGCTCGGCCCGGTGATGAGGACGGCGCGCCGCTTCGCAGTATCGTCGCGAACTTGTGACTCGTCGCTGGCAAACTTTTCGAGAGCCACGAAGCAAGAAATTTTCGAATAAACTTCTGACCAACTCAACTGACCCGTGGCAGAGTCGAGCGTGCCACGGGTGATGGTGGCTCGCTGCGTGAGATGACTACGGATGTTCATGCCAGAAGTATCGGAACCTTGGCACTCGACCCTGGCGGGTCAGTCGGATGAGTTAGATGCTTGTAGTCACGAAGTTGTGTGTTTCAAAATCTGATTGAGCCCACCAGGACCATAAAAACTGTGCATCGTGTCCAGGCCACCAAGGCTGAGGGCGCCCATGCGCGTTGCAACGTCGCTGAGGTCTTTGAGGATGTAGGTGCACCACGCGCCCACCTCGTCAGCGGACCCTAGAAGGCGGACATCCGCATCGAACGCATCTACGTTGAGTGCATGCGATGTGCGGATAATTGCATGGACATGCACAGTGTTGGTGAGGGGAGAAATCTCAGGTACCCAGGCGAGGAGTGCGTGACGCTCCTTCGCCTTGCGCCATGACGCCAACTGCCGACTGAACGACGCGTGCACGGCTCTACGGTCATAGGACTCGACAGAGGTAGCTACGTGCTCCGTATAGGCGTACACGTAGTGCGAGCGCTGCGCGCTGAGGACTAGACCACGCTGCCTACGTCTGACGTTATAGCCGCCATGCTCGATACACCGTAGTGATGAGCAGTAGTTGAGAGCGTGGAGTCTTGCACACACCTTGTAGTCCAACGTCGCTACTTCGTCGTACGTCTCTACAAGTCTTGTGTACGACTCAACTGTGTGACTCTTCCTACTACTCTTTACAAGTTGCTCATCGTAGTGAGAGGGGTCGGAGTTATGGAGGCATAGATAAGTACAGCGATGCTTACCCGGTGTCGATTGTACTTTGGGTTGTACCATGGTAAACTTTCGAGGAGCGATTTTAAGAACACCCTGCCTGGTCTGCCAAAGATGGGCGGGGTGTTCTGCTGTCTATAACAGCATCGTCCATAATACTCTTTGTATGCCTAGTCGGGCACCAGTTCTGTCACTCAGTCATACTCAACCGTCGTTAGCTCCGTCAGGTTGTCGAAAGACATTGCCGGTCGAGGCAGACAATCGAATTTGAGTCGCGCTTGCTGCTTGAACTTTTCTCCCAGTCCATAGCCCGATGCGTAGTGCCGTGACCGCACCGTCACGATCCACACCTGCTGCACCTGGCGACGCCTCAGGTCTAAGTGTTGGGCATCGAATCGGGTCCGGATCGCGGTCGCTGCATCGAGGTCCACACGTCCTGTCTCGCTGATCGGTGCAGCCATCGATGCAGCCAGAGCAAACCGTCGTGACAGAGCCTCCGTAACGGCTTCTACGGCGCTGTGTCGGTCCTCGATGCCTCCCAGCACGTCGGCAGCCTCAGCCGCCCTGAGAGAGCCGGATTTCATCATGGCGATGATGCCCGCGCGCTCGGTCTCTAGCTCGCCGCGCTCACCTTGTAGACGTACGTACTCCGCCCGGTCGGCATCGGACGGTGCGAGGTCGCTCACGTCGGCATCCATGTAGAACCGAGTCATGGCTCTAGCCACTTCAGAGTCGAGCAACTCACGCCGTATCGTCAGATTGCACGATCGCGCGGAGCATGTGTATGCCCCGACACGAGCACCTTTGCCGTCATCCATCCGACGCGCCTTCATGGGCGACCCGCACGCTCCACAGAGTGCTAGCCCGCTCATGAGCGTTGTGGGTTTCGGACCGCCATCCGCACCGAAGACGCCTTTAACGCGGGATGGGTCCAGCAACACGGCGCGCACAGCTTGCACCGTTTCAAGGTCGGTGATTGCTGGATAGAGCGCCTCACCTACCGGCTCGCCCTTGTGCTCAAGCTGCCCAGCATTGCGCCATCGCGTAAGTACGCCCTTGACCGTCTTGACGTGCCACTGACCGCCACGGGCGGACGGCACGCCTGAGGCATCCCACTTGCGGGCGATGGAGTGCGCTGAGAGCCCGTCAAGGGCATCCTGTAGTCCCTGACGGACAAGTACCGCCTCAGCGTCTACTAGGTCACCTGACGCACTTGTGTAGCCGAACGGGCGAGGTCCACCACTAGCGCGGCCGGCGGCGCGCGCACGTTCCTTTGATGCCAAGATGCGCTGACTCTTTGTCTCGCTCTCACCTTGTGCCACCGATGCCAGGATGCGCGCTGTCTGCCGACCCGCTGGTGAGTTGAGGTCAAGGTCGCTGCTCCACACCGTGGACAACCGGACGCCTGTCGCCTCCACGAGCTGCACCAGGTGCTCTAGGTCGGTCATGGAGCGCGTCAGCCTGTCGATGTGCCTTGCGACGACATGAGTCACCTGCCCGGTGCGGATAGCTGCCTCCAGTTCGGACCACTGCGGACGGTCGAGCATGCGTTTCTTGTAGGCGCTCGTAGCGTCCTCGCTGTACTCGGCAGCGTCCTCAATACCGTTGTGCTCCAACCACTCTCGGCACAGTGCTCGCTGTCCGGCGATGCTGTCGCCCTTGTCGGCGCTGCTGTGGCGGAGGTACATAGCTGAGGTCATGCCTCTAATTATACCTATGCATTCGCCATCTATCCCGGCCTCAGCAGCCTCAATCTCTGAAAACGCACGTCACCGATGAAAGGGAACGCCATGAAATCACTGTCCAGGATGTCCGACCGGCTCACCCGTCGCCTGATCGAGGCGCCCTCCCGGATGGCCGATGAACGCGAACGCGGTGACGTGCCCGGGTGGGTGCTCATCACGCTGATGACGGCCGGGCTGGTGACGGCACTGTGGAAGTTCGCGCAGCCGCAGCTGACCTCCCTCTTCGGCAACGCCATCAACTCCGTCAAGGGCTGATGACCGCGGTCGCGGCCGTCCGCGACCGGTTTCGCTCACCGGGCACCGACCGGGGATCGGCGGTGGCCGAGTTCGCGATGGTCGGGTCGCTGGTCGTGCTGCTCTTCCTCGCTGCCTTCCAGGTGGGGTTCTCGCTCTTCGTACGCAACACCCTGATCGCCGACGCGGCTGAAGGAGCCCGGTACGGCGCACGCGCCGACGAGTCACCGGGGGCGGGTGCCCAACGGGCCAGGGATCTGATCGGGTCATCGGTGTCCTCCCGGTACGCGCGGCATGTGACGGCGTCGGTGGAGCAACGCGCCGGGGTCACGGTGGTCGTCGTACGGGTGCGGGCGCCGTTGCCCGTGGTCGGCCCGTTCGGCCCGTCGCAGAGCCTGGACGTGAGTGCGCACGCGTACGAGGAGCGGCAGTGATGCGGTGCGCGGCCCGCTTGCGGGCACGTCTCGGTCGGGCAGATCGGGGCAGCGCGGTGATCGAGTTCGTGGTGGTCGGGATCCTGATCACGATGCCGGTCTTCTACCTGGTCATCGCGCTCGCTCGACTGCAGGCGGGCGCGTACGCCGTCACGCAGGCCGCCCGCGAGTCGACCCGCGCCTACGTCACCGCCTCCTCGGACGGCGCCGGGATGGGCCGCGCCCGTGCGGCAGCCCGACTCGCGTTCGCCGATCAAGGATTCACCGACCGCGGGGACATCTCGCTGACGTGTTCAGCACAACCATGCCTGACGCGCGGAGCGACGGTCGGGGCGTCCGCCGATCTGGGTGTCGACCTCCCTTTCATCCCCGACTTCCTGCGGTCGGCGGTACCGAGCACCGTGCACCTGCATGCCCGACACGTCGAGCCCGTCGACCGATTCGGTGCGCAAGGGGTTGCGCGGTGACTCGGATGGTTGACGCGCTGCGCCGTCGGCTGGGGGAGGACCGCGCCGACCGGGGACGGATCATCATCCTGTGCGCGGGTCTCTTCGCGCTGCTCGGACTGCTCATCATGGGCGGGGCCGACGTCACGAGCATCCAGCTGGCGAGGGTGCACATGCTCGACGCGGCCGACGCCGCGGCGCTCGATGCGGCGGATGCTGCCGACAAGGGTGCGATCTACCGCGGCGGAGTCGGCAGCACCGTTGCCCTGTCGAGCGATTCGGTGGAGGTGGACGCTCGGCGCGAGCTCGCCGCGCAGGAGCTGCCTGCTCACGTGGCCGGCTGGGCGGTCGTCGACGGCACGGGCTCGCCGGACGGGCGGACCGCTGTGGTCAGGGTGAGCGGCACCGTGCACCCGCCGCTCTTCGGTGGGTTGCTCAAGGCCGTCGGCGGCGACGTGACGATCACCGTGCAGGCCAAGGCCCGCTCGGACGTCGACCCCTGATCGGCGGGGACCAGCTGGCCGTCCGCTACGGGTGTTCGGTCGCGCTCTTACCAAGGTCGTGGTCGCGCGCGAACGCGATCAAAGCCGGGCGGGTGGGCAGGCCGGTCTTGGCGAGCAGGCCGCTCACGTTGTTGCGGATGGTCTTCTCCGCCAGGAAGATCCGGCGGCCGATTTCGGCGTTGCTCAGGCCCTGTGCGACCAGGCGAAGAATCTCGACATCGCGCGCAGTGAGACCGTCAAAGCCGGCCACCGCGGGACCCTGTCCTGGTCGGCTGAGGATCCCGGGAATGCGGTCGGCGAGGTGCCTGTCGAGCACGAACTCGCCGCGGGCCAGAGCGAACACGGTGCTGGCGATGGACTCGGCCGCCGTCTCCTTCAGGAGGTAGCCGCGGGCGCCGGCGCGCAGCGCAGCCATGGTCGCGGCGTCCGTCCCGTCCATCGTCAGGATGAGCAGGGCGACCGTCGGGAACTCGGCCGTGATGCGGCGAGTGGCCTCCACCCCCGAGCCGTCGGCAAGGTGCAGATCCATGATGACCACGTCGGGCCGATGCGTCGCGACGCAGGCCAGGGCGTCGGCCACGGTGCCGGCCTGCGCGAGTACGTCGATACCGTCCTCGGCCAGCAACGCCACCAGTCCGTGCCGGAACACCGGGTGGTCGTCGACGACGACCACGGACGCGCGAGCGTCGGCGTGAGCGGTCGCCGTCATCGGGAGACCTCCGCCGCCGCGATGGGCAGGCGCGCTCGCACGGCCGTCCCGAGACCTGCGGTCGATTCGAGGCTGAAGTTGCCGCCGAGTTCCTCGATCCTCGCCTGCATCGAATGGATGCCGAGGCCTCCCGGTCGGCTGGCCGCACCCCCGATGCCGTCGTCGCAGACCGCGAGGTCGAGCAGGCTCTGCTCGACCCGCAGCCGCACATTGATGGCGCTGGCCTGCGCGTGGCGGTGGGCGTTGGTGAGGGCCTCGCTGATCACGCGGTAGGCCACCACCTCGAAGACCGGCAGGACCGGATCGAAGTCCTCGACGTCCACGACGACCCTCGGTGCCCCGTCGCAGCAGGCCAGCGACCGCACCGCGTCGGCGAGGCCGACATCCTCCAGGGCCCGGGGACCGAGCGCGTCGATAACGCTGCGCAGGTCGCTCGCGGCGTGCGCGATGGTGGTGCTCAGGACCGTCAGCGCGTCGTCCACGCCTGCCGTGTCGTCGCGCTGCAGGCGGCGTCGCGCGGTCTGCGCCTGCAGCGCGGCCGCGGCCAGGGACGGGCCCACGTCGTCGTGCAACTCGCCCCGCACCCGCCGGCGCTCGGCCTCGCGGGCGACCGCGAGGCGTTCGCGCGAAGTCGACAACTCGTCGGTGAGACCGACGGCGGCGACGGCGTTGGCCAGGGGCGCGCACAGGTCGAGGATAAGTCGTTCGTCGGCGCGCGAGAACGTCTCCCCGGGCGCGCGCGGGCTGATCTCCAGCCGTCCGACCTCCACGGCTCCGGACCGCAGAGGGACTGCGATCGCCGCGCGCCCGTCGGCGCGACCGACGAGCAGCACGCCGTTGCGCAGGATTCGCACCCCGGGGCTGCGCAGTCGGTAGGCGAGATCCTCGGCGGCCCGTTCGAGCGCACCGAGCGGGTCCGCGCCGCCCGAGAGCACCTGCGTCGTGTGCGCGAGCGCCGCGTAGGGGTCGCCTCGGTCGCCGTAGAGCCAGTGCCCGATCCACCGCTGCAACAGGCCGCGGACGGGTCCGAATGCGAGAGCGATGACGGCGGTCGCGATGACAGACCCGAGCCGGCCGTGGACATGGAGCCAGGTCGAGGCCACCTGGACCACGAGCACGTAGACCCCGATCAGCACGCCGGACAACGCGGCCCAGGTGACGCTGCGTCCGATCGCCAGCTCGATGTCGTACAGCCGCAGTCGCAGCACCGACAGGAGCGCGGCGGCCGGGATCAGCAGGAAGCACGCGTCTTGGAGGACGACGCCGGGAGTTCCGAGCGGGCCCGCGATGGAAAACGCGACAACGACGACCACGCCGGCGGCGAACAACGGCAACAGTTGGCGACGGCCCCGCTGGTCGGCGTGGACCATCCTGAGGATCAGCACGACGAGCGAGGCGATGGAGCAGCCCAGCACGCCGACGAGTGCCACACCGGTCGCGATGTCGGCGCCGGGGACCCCGACGGGGTTGGCGATCGTCGAGTGCGGCCCGCTGTGGAGCGGAGTCGACAGCGCCTGGCCCACGGTGACCGCCGCGATCAGCACCAGCTCGGCCCGCAACAGCCAACGCTGCCAAAGCTGTTCGGTCCCTTCCGGGAACACCAACGGCAACACGGTGACGATCAGCAGCAGGCCCGGGACCCACGACCACTCCGACAGCCAGATGGCCCACCGGTAGCCGACCTGTGCGGGCCGTGCCGCGTCGGCGAGGCCGGAGCAGAGCAATCCGAACCCTGCGGTGATCCCGACCGCGGCGAACAAGAGCGCGACCGAGTGGCGGGGTCGCCGTACCAGGATGAGGGCTGCCACCAGACCGCACGCGACGGCCAGTGCAGCGTCGCCGATCTCGTGCCCGGTGACCAGGTCGTCGAAGCTCGGCCTGCTCAGGGACATGACCAGCCCCGTCAGCGCCAGCGCGGCCGGGATGACGGTACACGTCAGCGCGAGGCCCCGACGGTGACGGGGCCTCACGGCGGACGCGATCGACATAGCCCAGGATGGGAGCGGGAGTCTGACCCGGTCAAGCAGAACGCGGACCGGTGCGGGCAACCAGGATGACCACGGCGCCCGCGGCCAGAGACCAGATCAGTCCCACCAGCGACGCGACGCCCACGCCCACCGTGCCGGAGGCGAGAGCCCCGACGATGGTGAGGACGGAGAGCCACCAAGGCACGACCCGGGCCATCAGGACGCCGATCATCAGCAAGAGCATTCCGAGCGACAGCACCGGGATGGCGACGAACGAGATCGGCAGGGCGGCAGTGGACTTGTCAGGAAGTCGAGCACACGCACCTGCGCCGCGCTGTCGACCGTGGCGTGATGCATGCCCCAGGCGAGGTAGCCGTCGACGACCTCGCCCAAGGCGTTGCTGATCCCGCCCACGATCAACAACGCGCCGCCGACATACCGAAGGACGGCACCCCGGCGCGTGTCGATGCGCCACAGGGCGACCGCCAGGAGCACGAGGAGCAGCGAGGCGAGCGCGTAGACGAGGTGCACGGCGAGCAGTCGATCCGCCACCGCCGGGATGTGGGCCACGACGTTGGCGGTGGAACCGCCGAGGTCGGGGAGGGCGACGTTGCTCAACGTGAACAGCACGGGTGCTGCGACAGCGAGCACGGTCGTCGTCGCGGCGCGGAGCGCGCGGGTCGGGTCGGAGTCGAGCCGCGGCACGGTCGGGTCGAGAACCGTCGCGGTCTGGGTGGATCCGGTCATCTGTGTCTCCAGGCGTGATCGTCGTGGGCGACGGACCGTGCGGCCCGCTGCGCCAACGATCGAGCGCCCGACGTCCCGGCGACCAGGGACACCGGTCCCCACTCCGAGCGACCGCGGACCGGCGGTTCAACGGTCGAAACGGCCGATCGCCGACCAGCACGTAGGCTGACCTGTTGTGGCTGTCGATTTTCCCGCTGAACTGAAGGACCTGCGTACGACGATGGGGTCGGTGCGCGAGGTCAGCGACCTCGACAGCCTCCGCGCGCAGATCAAGGACCTGGAAGCGCAGTCCGGCGCCCCCGACCTGTGGGACGACCCCGAGCACGCCCAGGCCGTCACCAGCCGGCTGTCGCGCGCCAACTCCGAGCTCGAGCGCATCGAGACCATGGACCAGCGCATCGACGACCTGGAGATCCTGGTGCAGCTCGCCATGGAGGAGAGCGACGAGGACGCCGTGCAGGAGACCGAGCGGGAGCTGCGGTCGTTGCAGAAGGCCGTCAGCGAGCTCGAGGTCAAGACGCTGCTGTCGGGGGAGTACGACCAGCGCGCCGCCGTCGTGACGATCCGCTCCGGTGCGGGCGGGGTGGACGCGGCCGACTTCGCCGAGATGCTGCTGCGCATGTACCTGCGCTGGGCGGAGCGCCACGGCTACTCGACCAAGGTGATGGACACGTCGTACGCCGAGGAGGCCGGGCTGAAGTCCGCGACCTTCGAGGTCAACGAGCCTTACGCGTACGGCAACCTCTCGGTCGAGGCCGGCACCCACCGGCTGGTGCGGATCAGCCCCTTCGACAACCAGGGCCGCCGGCAGACCTCGTTCGCCGCGGTCGAGGTGGTGCCGCTCATCGAGCAGACCGACGCCATCGAGATCCCCGACAACGAACTCAAGATCGACGTCTTCCGCAGCTCCGGCCCCGGCGGCCAGTCGGTCAACACCACCGACTCCGCGGTCCGGATGACGCACATCCCGACCGGCACCGTCGTCTCCATGCAGAACGAGAAGTCGCAGATCCAGAACCGCGCCGCCGCCCTGCGCGTGATGCAGTCACGCCTGCTCCTGCTGCGTCGGGCGGAGGAGGCCGCGGAGAAGAAGGAACTGGCCGGCGACATCAAGGCCAGCTGGGGTGATCAGATGCGCTCCTACGTGCTGCACCCGTACCAGATGGTCAAGGACCTGCGCACCGACCACGAGGTCGGCAACACCGCGGGCGTCTTCGACGGCGACATCGACGGCTTCATGGAGGCCGGCATCCGCTGGAAGCGCACCGGGGAGCGCGAGGCGGAGAACGCCTGACCCCTCACTCGGGCGGGCCGGGTCGGTCCGTAGCGGTCAGGCGTGACTCGACCCGGGCGACCTTGGCGTCGAGCTGACCGTCGTACCCGGGCCGTAGGTCGGCCTTGACCACCAGGCTGACCCGCGGGCTGTGCTTCGCCACCGCGTCGCAGGCGGCCTTGATGACCGGCATGCACTGGTCCCAGTCGCCCTCCAGAGTGGTGAACATCGAATCCAGGCGGTGCGGCACGCCGGACTCGCGAACGACGCGGATCGCGTCCGCGACCGCGGCGCTCACCGAGCCGTCCGGGTCGTCGGTGGTGGACGGGGCGACGGAGAAGGCGAAGAGCATGCGTTCACGGTATGCGCAGTCGGCGAGTCTGCTCGGCGAAGGGCGGCCGGCGGCATAATCTCGGCCGCGAAGGGCCACGCCAGTCCCACCAACCATGCCATCACTGCCAGCCCCGTCGCAGCCGAACACCGAAGGACCCCACCCCCGCGCATGATCCGCTTCGAGAACGTCACCATGAAGTACGGCGCCAACGACGCGCCGGCTCTCGACGACGTCTCGCTCGACATCGGCCGGGGCGAGTTCGCGTTCCTGGTCGGTGCGTCCGGCTCCGGGAAGTCGACCCTGATCCAGCTGACCACCCGTGAGCTCGTCGCCACCCGCGGCAAGATCCTGGTCGCCGGCAAGGACCTGCGCGCGATGCCCGACCGGCGGGTGCCCATGCTGCGACGCGAGATCGGCGTGGTCTTCCAGGACTTCCGGCTGCTCGACGGCAAGACCGTCTACCAGAACGTCGCGTTCGTGCTGAAGGTGCTCGGCGCCAAGCGGCACGTCATCAAGCAGCTGGTGCCGGAGACCCTCGAGCTCGTCGGTCTGGAGGGCAAGGCACGCCGGATGCCGCACGAACTGTCCGGTGGCGAACAGCAGCGGGTCGCCATCGCGCGGGCCGTGGTGAAGAAGCCGCCGATCCTGCTGGCGGACGAGCCGACCGGCAACCTGGATCCGGAGATCAGCGAGGACATCGTCAAGGTGCTCGACCGCATCAACAAGACCAACACCACCGTCGTGGTCGCCACCCACGATCAGGGCATCGTCGACAACTTCGCGAAACGCGTCATCGAGCTGCGCGGCGGCACCGTCATCCGCGACGAGCAGAACGGGCGGTACGCCGAGATGCTCGCGCCGACCTCGGCGCGCCGGACCCGGCCCGCGGGAAGCCCCGGAGGTCCGGGACGTCCCGCACGCAGACCCGCCGAGGACCCGACGACCGTCGCCGGCTCGCCGGCAGATCGCTGAGCGGCACCGGTATGCGACTGCAGTTCATGCTCGGGGAGATCGCCAGTGGGATCCGCCGCAACGCCTCGATGATGGCGTCCGTCGTGCTGGTCTCGATGATCTCGTTGTTCTTCATCGGCACCGGTCTGCTGGCGCAGCGAGAGGTCGATCTCGCCAAGGGGTACTGGTACGACAAGGTGCAGGTCTCGGTGTTCCTCTGCACCTCCCAGAGCAGCGACGTGCCGTCGTGCGCCGACGGCGCGGCCTCCCCGGTGCAGACGGCGTCGATCAAGCGCGAGTTGCTGGCCCAGCAACCGCTCGTGGAGCAGGTCTACTACGAGTCCTCGACGCAGGCCTACAGCCGCTTCAAGACCCAGTTCGCGTCCAGTCCCTATCTGTCGCAGATCAGCCCGCAGTCGATGCCGGCCGCGTTCCGGGTCAAGCTGAGCGACCCCAAGAGGTACGGCGACGTCGCGAGCCTGGTGAGCGGCGCGGACGGCGTCGAGGCGGTGAGCGACCAGGGCAAGGTGCTCGACACGTTCTTCAAGATCCTCAACCTGCTCAGCATCGGCGCCGTCGTCCTCGCCGGCCTGATGGCGGTGTGCGCGGTCCTGCTGATGACCACGACGATCCGACAGGTGGCCTTCTCACGCCGGCGGCAGGTCGGCATCATGCGGGTCGTCGGCGCCTCGAACTCGGTGATCTACCTGCCGTTCGTGATCGAGACGATGGTGGCGACCCTGCTCGGTGCGGTGCTCGCGATCGCCGGCCTGTGGGCTCTGATCCACTTCGGCATCAACCATCTGTTCAACCACGTCGGCAACGGCGGGGACCTGGTGAGCCTGATCGGCACCGACGATCTGTGGGCCATCACGCCCTGGATGTTCCTCGGCACGGTGGTTCTTGCGTTGTTCACGGCCTGGTTGACCCTCCGACGCCACGTCCGGGTGTAGGTATTCGCTATGCCGATCCCGGTGCGTATCGTGCGCGTCCTCGCCGGCGCCCTCGTGGCGATCAGTGCGACGACGGTGTCGGTGCGTGCGTATGCCGATGATCCCGGCACCGCGAAGAAGAAGACCGACGCCCGCATCAGGACCACGGTGGCCGACCTCGACGACATCGGCGTGGCGTTGGTGGCCGCACAAGCCAGGTTGGACAGCACCACGAAGGCCGTCGCCGGCGCCCGTCGGCAGGTGAGCGCCAAGCAGTCCGCCCTGACCGGAGCGCAGAACCACAGCACGATCGTCGCCGGTGAGCTCAGCGCCGCACAGGCGACCGAGGGCAAGAACGCCGCGGCCATCAAGCTCACCGCGGCCGCCCAGGCGCGCACCACGATCCTGGTCGGCGGCATCGCCCGGCGCAGCTACGAGGCGGGCGGTCTCGGCAACTTCGCGTTGACGCTGCAGATCCTGGGATCGGGCGGCTCGAACGGCTCGGCCGTCGCCGATGAGGCGTCGATCGCCGACCTGCTGCTGCGCCAGCAGAACGGCGTACTGACCAAGCTGTCCAGCCAGCGCGCGACCCAGAAGGCGCAGGGGCTGACCCTTGCTGCGACCCGCCGGCGGGTGGCCGGGTTGAAGATCCAGGCGGACAACGCGGTCATCGCCGCGACGACGGCACGCAACGAGGCGCAGACCGCGCAGACCCGGCTCGTCGCCCTGCAGCACAGCCAGACCGTGGCCCGCAACGGCCTGTCGAAGCAGAAGACGGTCGAGCTGGCCAATCTCAAGGTCCAGAAGGCCGAGTCGGCGCGGCTGGGCGGCATCCTGCGGGCCCGCGCGATCGCTCTCGCCAGACTGCAACGGCGCGCGTGGTCCACCGCGACGGCCAAACCGGCCGCGTTCGCGCCGCGCGGCAACGGCTTCTTCACCCCGCCCATGCCGCTGTCCAGCATCGTGTCGGTCTTCGGCATGCGGCTGAACCCGGTGTTGCACGTGATGATGCTGCACGCCGGTGTCGACTTCCCGTACGCATGTGGCACGCCGGTGCGTGCGGCCGCTCCGGGCACCGTGATCGAGGCGGCCACCGACAGCATCGCGGGCGGCCACATCGTGATCGACCACGGTTTCGTGCGAGGTCAGAACCTCGCCAGCGAGTACGAGCACCTGAGCCGTTTCGTGGTCCGCAGCGGGCCGGTCCAGCGCGGCCAGCTCATCGGGTACTCCGGTACGACGGGCCGCTCCACCGGCTGTCACCTGCACTTCGCGGTGCTCGACAACGGCACCTACGTCGACCCGATGATCTGGTTGCAGTAACCGGTTTGCCCCGCTCCGTACCATTGACGGGTGCCCAGAGAATCCGGCAAGAAGATCATTGCCAACAACAAGAAGGCGCGTCACGACTACCTCATCGAGGACACGGTCGAGGCGGGCCTCGTCCTCATGGGCACCGAGGTCAAGAGCCTGCGGATGGGTCGCGCCTCCCTCGGCGACGGCTACGCCAGCGAGCGTGACGGCGAGCTGTGGCTGGAGAACGTGCACATCCCGGAGTACCTCCAGGGCACCTGGACCAACCACTCCGCGCGCCGCCGTCGCAAGCTGCTGATGCACCGCGAGGAGATCGAGAAGCTGCTGATCAAGTCGCGCGAGAGCGGGCACACGCTGATCCCGCTGTCGCTCTACTTCGTCGACGGCAAGGTCAAGGTCGAGATCGCGCTGGCCCGAGGCAAGAAGCTCTACGACAAGCGGCAGGCACTGCGCGAGCGTCAGGACGACCGCGAGGCGCAGCGCGCCATGTCGCTGCGCCGCAAGCTCTAGGACTTTCTACTCGCCGGTGTTCCGGGTGATGCGCCACAGCGTCAGACCGGCGAAGAGAGCGGTCAGCACCAGGAGCATCGACGCGGCGAGCGTGCCGTTGCTCACCGTGTGCTGCCACAGCGGGTCCTTGTCGTTGAGCGTGAACCGGTCGAGGTCGACGGTGACCGCGGCGAGGCTGAACCCCCACCGCGCCGGCGCCAGCCAGGACACCTGCTCCAAGACGATCCGGCCGGTGACGGGGAACAGGCCGCCGCACAGCACGAGCTGGGCCATGATCGAGACCACCAGCAGCGGCATCACCTGCTCGGAGGTGCGCACCAGGCTCGACATGAGCAGGCCGAGCGCCATCGCCGACAGCGCGGTGAGCCAGCAGGCGATGATCAGCTCCAACGTCGGCGAGCCGAGGAGGACGGCGCTGCTCGGCGGCGCCTTGCGCGTCTCGACCAGCAGCACCAGCACGACCGCCTGGAGCAGGGTGAGCAGGCCGAAGATCAGCAGCTTGCCCAGCACGTAGCCGGTGCTGGACAGGCCGACGGCCTTCTCCCGCTTGAAGATCGCTCGTTCGCCGACGAGCTCGCGGACGCTGACCGCCGTACCCATGAAGACTGATCCGAGGATCAGGATCACCAGGATCTGGCTGGCCTCGATGCCGGCACGCGGGACCGGCTGGCCGCCCTGCAGGAACGTGGTGAAGGACATGCCGTATCGGCCGGGCACCACCATCGTGAGCAGCGCCAGCACGATCGGCAGGAGCACCATGAAGGCGGCGTAGCCGCGGTCGGCGAGGATCACGCGCAGGTGCCGGCGGGCCAGGGTCGACAGCTGCGAGGTGATGCTCTGCTGGCGCGGGGGCCGTTCCTGCGGGCCGCCGAGACCGCGCGGTGCGCGCAACGGGCCCGCCACCTGCTCGTCCTGCATCGGTGAGGTCCGGAACCGGTGCTGTACGCCGTCGGGATCGGCCGTGACCGTGTTGAAGACGTCCGCGTGATCGCGGGCGCCGAAGAACGCCAGCAGCTGGTCCGGCGGGCCGAAGTAGGCGACCTTGCCGCCCGGCGCGAGCAGTAACACCTTGTCGCAGACGTGCAGGTTGGCGACGCTGTGGGTGATCACGGCAACCGTCCGGCCGCCGTCGGCCAAGTCGCGCAGGGTCTGCATGACCTGCTTGTCCAGGCCCGGGTCCAGCCCGGAGGTCGGCTCGTCCAGGAAGAGCAGGGACGGCCGGGTCAGCAGCTCCAGTGCCACCGAGGTGCGTTTGCGCTGCCCGCCGGACAGACGGTCGACGCGGGTGTCGGCGTGCGCGGACAGCCCGAGTTCGGCCATCACCTCCTCGACGCGCTGCATCCGCAGGTGCGCGTCCAGGTCGTCGGGGAAGCGCAGCTCCGCTGCATACCGCAGCGCCTGCCGCACGGTGAGCTGCCGGTGCACGACGTCGTCCTGCGGGACGACGCCGATGCGGTGCCGCAGGTCCTGGAAGTTCTGGTAGAGGTCGCGGCTGTCGTAGTAGACCTCGCCGCTCGTCGCCGGCTGGGAGCCGGTCAGCGCCTTGAGCATCGTGGACTTGCCCGCGCCGGACGGGCCGATGATCGCCAGCAGGCTCGACCCCGGCAGCGCGAACGACACGTCGTCGAGCAGCAGCATGCCGTCCGACAGCGCGTACGACAGGTGGTTGGCGATGAAGGCGACGTCGCCCTGGTCGACGCTGGCGACCAGCTGCCCGTGTCGCACGGTGAATCGGGAGTGCCCGACCGCGAGCAGGTCGCCCTCGCCGAGGCGGCCCACCTCGACGCGCTGCCCGTTGACGTAGGTGCCGTTGCGGCTGCCGAGGTCGCGCACCTCGAATCCGCCGTCTTGGGGGGCCAGTTCGGTGTGGCGGCGCGAGACGAGCAGATCGTCGAGGACGACCTGGTTCTCCAGCCCGCGGCCGATGCCGAGGACGGCCGGTCCCGACGGCTGCCGTCCGTGCTGGTCCGGTCTGAACTGCTCGGGTGCCGGAATGACCTGCGGCACCGAGGAACTCACTGCGGCGTACCCGCCGGGCTCGGGTCGCCGCTCGGGCATCGGGCCGCTCGGCAACTGGTAGCGGTCGAACACCACGCCGGTGTTGCTGGGTGCCAGGGCGGGCGGCGTGAATCGGACCTGCAACGTCGGGCCCTGCGCCCCACCGAGCCGGATGACGCCCCCGGCCGGTACGACGGTCGGCGCGGTGATCTGTCGGCCGTCGATCCAGGTGCCGTTGGCACTGCCGAGATCGGTGGCGACGACGGTGGCGCCCTGGCGGGTCAGGCCGAGGTGACGTCGCGAGGCACCAGCCTCGGGGATGGACAGATCGCAGTCGCGTGACCGCCCGACGATGATCGACTCACCGGGCGCGAGCGGGCGTGCACCACCGGGGAAGGTCAGGGCGAGGTCACCCGCGTGGCCGCGGTCGTCGTGGCCGTCCATGGACGCGGCGGCTCAGACGCTCACGAGCCAGCCGTCGCGCACTTCGAACGTGGTGGCGCCGATGCCCAGCCGGTCTCCCTCGTGCAAGGCCGTGCGGTCGACGCGGTGTCCGTTGACGTAGGTGCCGTTGCGGCTGCCCAGGTCCTGCAGGACCAGCCCGTCGTCGTCCGCGGTGATCCGCACGTGGTGCCGCGAGACCAGCATGTCGTCCAACACGATGGAGTTGCCGCGTCCACGACCGATGGTGAGCGCCTCGTCGTCGTCGGCGTCCGCCGGGGGCTCGGGACTGCGCGGTTCGGCCGCCCGAGCGGGTTCCTGAGCCGGTTCCTGAGCCCGTTCCTGGGTCGGGACGGGTGCCGGAGCAGGTTCGCGAGCCGGTGCTGGAGTCGGTGACGGCACCGGTTCGGGGAAGGCGACCGGCGCCGGCTGCTTGTCCAGCGACGGAGCCGGTGTCAGGGCCGGGGCCGGCGGGTGGATCGAGGACTCGGTCACCGGTGCCGGCGGCACGAAGACCTCCCGCGGCTGCGGCGCGTCGAACGGGTGCGGGCCGGACCACCCGCGCGGGGCCGCCGGGGATGTCGTCCGCTGCCAGTCGATGGGTGCGGCCTGCGCCGTGCGCGTCTGCCGGTCGGTGCCGCCCTGCTCGCCGTAGTGCTGCCGAGCGGCGGAGTCGGTGCCCGACCGCCCCTGTCCCTGCGGGTCGTCGTACGGCGGCCGATCGGCTCCGGCCTGCTCACCGAAGTGCTGCCGAGCGGCACCGGTGCCGCCGCTCTCGGCCGGCCGGTAGGGATCGTGCGGGTGGCTCATCGCGTCTCCACTGGTCTTGCGAACTTGGTCACAACGGGCCCCACACTAATGCTGCACGGTGCGTGATCACTGCGGTCCGGACTACGTTGGATTCATGCAGGCATCCCAGGAACACCAGGCGACTGGGCGGCATCGAGTCGTCATCATCGGTTCGGGCTTCGGCGGACTCTTCGCCGCACGCGCCCTGAAGAATGCCGATGTCGACGTGACGCTGATCTCCGGCACCACGCACCACCTCTTCCAGCCATTGCTCTACCAGGTGGCGACCGGAATCCTCTCCGAAGGTTTGATCGCGCCGTCGACCCGGGAGGTGCTGGCCCGGCAGAAGAACGCGCAGGTCTTCTTCGGGCACGTCACCGATATCGACGTCGACAAGCGCCAGGTGGTCACCGACGCCCTCGACCAACGGCAGGTCTACGACTACGACAGCCTGATCGTCGCTGCCGGTGCCGGGCAGTCCTACTTCGGCAACGACCACTTCGCCCGGTTCGCTCCGGGCATGAAGAGCATCGACGACGCGCTGGAGCTGCGCGGCCGGATTTTCGGATCCTTCGAGCTGGCGGAGATGGCCGCGGCGTCCGGACGCACCGACGACGTGACGCGGTTGATGACGTTCGTGGTGGTCGGCGCCGGCGCCACGGGCGTGGAGATGGCCGGTCAGATCGCCGAACTGTCCAAGCGGACGCTGTCCCACGACTTCCGGGCCATCAAGTCCCAGCATGCGCACATCGTGCTGCTCGACGCGATGGACAAGGTGCTCCCGCCGTACGGCGACCGTCTCGGCGGCAAGGCCAAGCGCCGCCTGGAAAAGCTGGGGATCACCGTCACCCTCGGCTCGAAGGTCGTCGACGTCGACGCCGAGGGCATCGAGTACGAGTCGCACGACGGCACCCGGCACCGGATCGAGGCGCTGTGCAAGGTGTGGGCCGCCGGAGTCTCCGCCAGCCCGCTCGGCAGGATGCTCGCAGAGCGCACCGGCGCCCAGGTCGACCGCAACGGCCGCGTGCACGTCGAGAAGGACCTGACGCTGCCCGGCCACCCGGAGATCTTCCTGGTCGGCGACATGATCGCGCTGGACAACCTGCCCGGTGTCGCGCAGGTCGCGATCCAGGGCGGAAAGTACGCGGCAAAGCGGATCAAGGCCCGCCTCGCGGGAAAGCCCGACGACAAGCCGTTCCACTACTTCGACAAGGGCTCGATGGCGACGGTCTCGCGGTTCAGCGCTGTCGCCAAGATCGGCAAGGTCGAGGTCTCGGGCTTCGTGGCCTGGGTGATGTGGCTCGGGGTGCACCTCGTCTACATCATCGGCTTCAAGAGTCAGATCGGGACGTTCTTCCACTGGATCGTCTCCTTCCTCGGCCGCGGTCGCGGTGAACGCACCTCGACCGAGCAGCAGATCTACGCCCGGATCGCCATCCAGAAGCTCGGTGAGGACTTCACCCCGTCGATCACCAACTCCGACGCGGACCTCGAGCGGAGCCGCGCCGTCGCCATCGACCGCCTCGCCGGGGAGACCGGCTGAGCGGCGCGGCGTACCCGTCTCCCTAGGGTGGGGGCATGCCGCTGGACTATCAGGTCGAGACCCGCACGCTGCCCAACGGGTTGCGGGTGGTCGTCTCACCGGACCACAACGTCCCCACCGTCGCGGTCAACCTGTGGGTCGCCGTCGGATCACGCCACGAGGCCGTCGGCCGTACGGGGTTCGCGCACCTCTTCGAGCACCTGATGTTCCAGGGCTCGCGCAACGTCGCCGAGGGCGAGCACTTCTCCCGACTGCAGGCCGCGGGCGCCCGGCTCAACGCCACCACGTGGTTCGACCGCACCAACTACTTCGAGGTGGTGCCGACCGGCGCGCTCGACCTGGCGCTCTGGATGGAGGCCGACCGGCACGGTTTCCTGCTCGACGCGGTCAACCAGGGCAACCTGGACAACCAGCGTGACGTGGTCAAGGAGGAGAAGCGCCAGCGCTACGACAACCGGCCCTACGGCAACGCGCTGCCGGACATCTACGCGGCGGTCTTCCCCGAGGGGCACCCCTATTACCACAGCACCATCGGCTCGATGGACGATCTGGACGCCGGGTCGCTGGAGGACGTGCGGTCCTTCTTCGCGGCGCACTACCGACCGAGCAACACCGTTCTCACGTTGTGCGGCGATGTGAGCGTCGAGGCTGGATTCGACGCCGCCGCGACGTACTTCGGCGGCCTGCCCACCTTGGACCGACCGCCCGTACCGCCGTCCGCGCCGCTCGACCCGTTGACCGCCCCGGTGCGGGTGGAACGCCTCGAGGAGGTGCCGAGCGACCGGGTCTACACGGCGTTCCGGCTGCCCGGTGACCGCACCGAGGACTACCTGGCCTGCGAGCTGGCGATGGACCTGCTGGCCGGGATGGCCACGTCGCGGCTCTACCGACGCGTCGTACGCCGTGAGCGGCTGGCCGACCACGTCTTCCGCAGCGCGTTCGGTCTCGCCGGCGGGGTGTCGCTCGGCATGCTGGGCGCCGACGTCGCGCAGGGCCACAGCGTCGCCGAGCTGGAGTCCGCCGTGCACGAGGAACTCCGTGCGCTGGCGGCATCGCCGCCGACGGAGGAGGAGATGCAGGTGCTGCGGGCCGGCGCGACTCGGGACGTCCTGCAGGCGTTCGCGAGCACGCAGGAGCGGGCCGACTTCATCAGCCAGTACACCCTGCTGCACGACGACCCGACCTACGTGAACACCCATCTGGAGGAGTTGCTCGCCGTGACGCCCGAGCAGATCCGGCAGGCCGCGGCGCGGTACCTGCAACCGGACAACGCCGCGACGGTCGTCTACCGCAGGACCGACAGCGTGAAGGACGAGGCATGACGAGCATCGAACGCCCCCAGGTTCGACCGCCTGCCCCCTGGTCGTTCCCCGAGCCGGTCGACACGACGCTGCGCAACGGCGTGCCGCTGTCGGTCTTTCACCGCCCCGGCCAGCACGTCGCCTCGATCCAGGTCGTGATCCCGCTGCCCGCAACCGTGGAGCCGGCGGACCGCGAGGGCCTGGCCACGATCGTGTCGCGCACGATGGACGAGGGCACCCGCTCGCACACAGCGGACGAGTTCGCCGGCCTGCTCGAGGGCAGCGGCATCGCGCTCGGCGCGAGTCAGACCCTGCTCGGTCTGACCGTGCAGCTGGAGGTCGCGACCGGTGCGCTGCGGCCGGCGCTCGAACTGGCCCTGGAGTGCCTCACGGAGCCCGCCTTCCCAGAGGAGGAGGTCAGTCGCCATGTCGCGCAACGGCTTTCCGACATCGAGCACGAGCTGGCCGACCCGGGCTCGCGGGCGGCATTGGAGTGGATCGACGCCTACTACGACCCGTCCGCACGGGCCAGCCGCCCGGTCGCCGGACGCACCGCGACCGTCGGTGCGATCGGTGCGGCCGACTGCCGTGACTTCCACGCCGCGCACGTGACCCCCGACGCCGCTCGGGTGGTGATCGCCGGAGACCTCGACGCCGCTCAGGTGCACACCGCCGTCGACGCCACCTTGGGCACGTGGTCGTCGAAGGGCGCAGCCCCGGCCACCTCCGGCGTACTGGACCTGCCGCGCACCCGCGGCGACCGGGTCGTCTTCGTGCACCGGCCCGGGTCGGTGCAGACCCAGGTGCAGCTCGGCTGGGCCGGACCGCCGCGTCGCGTGGACGGCGGTTGGGCGCCGTACCCGGTGCTCGGGTACCTGGTCGGCGGCTCGCCCGGGGCGCGCATCGACCGCGTGCTGCGCGAGGACAAGGGCTACACCTACGGATTCGGTGCGGGCTTTCGGCCCCGCGGCGCCAGCGGCACGTTCGTGGCTGGGGGTTCGGTGCGCGGCGACGTCACGGCGCCGGCTGTCGAGCTTCTCTGGGAGGTGCTCGACGGCATCGCCGACGGCTTCACCCCGGAGGAGCTGCGCTCGGGCGTCGACTACGTGGGGATGACCGCACCGGGTCGGTACGCCACCGCGGACGCGGTCGCCGACGAGGCGGCCGCACTCGCCCTGGACGGGCTGCAGACCGGGTTCGTCACCGACTATCTGAGCGACCTGCGGCGCCTCTCCGCCGATGACCTGGCACAGGCGTGGGCCCGGTGGGGGAGTGAGCCGCGCACGCTGGTGCTGGTCGGTGATGCCGAGGCGCATGCGGACGCCGTACGCGCTCTCGGCCGCGGTGATCTCACGGTCGTCTGAACGAGACCGCTCAGTCGATGTCGAGGACGGCCGCGTAGGTGCCGATGCCGACCAGCGCGTCACCGCGGGCCGTGCCGTCCGGGTAGTGGATCTGCTCGAGCAGACCGGTGCTGGGGTCGAAGTCGACGTCCTTGACCTCTCCGAGGTCGTCGCCACGGGTGCTGAGCGCGCGCTTGCCGATGAGCTGGTAGTCCTTGTCGGACAACTCCTTCATCGGACCGTCGGCCACCGACAGCACCTCGACGTCGGCCACGGTGACCGCGTCGTCGCCGAAGCCGGTGATGTCGCTCCAGGCGAGGATCTCGCCGTGCTTGTCGGTCTTGCGCAGCACGAGCGCTGAGATCCTGCGCTGCGGGACGTCGATCACGAACCGGGACACCTTCCCGATCGTCTCCGCGGTGGCGAGGCTGACGACCTTGAGTCCGGTCGCCTTCTTCAAACGCATCAGCGGTCCGCCTTCAACTGGGCCCGGAACTGCTCGACGGCCGCGCCGAAACCGGCGAGGTCGTGTCCGACGAAGTCCTTGGCGCTCGCCGGCACGATGAGGTGCTCGCCGGAGACGGAGATGGTGTCCGGCAGGGGGATGAGTACATCGGTGCCGCTGCTGCCGAGCGCTTCGGAGGCCTCGATCTCGTATCCGACGACGTCGCACTGCCCCTCGCCGCCCTGCGACACCTCGATGATGACGTCGACGACCTTGCCGAGATCCACGCCCGCGTCGGTGAGCACCTGCGAGCCCAGCACGTTGCCTCCGGATCCGCCGCTCGAGGCGGACCTGTCCAGCACGGCGCCGGTGGATTCCAGGGCGCCCTCGTCGGTGATCATCACCGCATCGGCGCCGAGCGAGGCGACCGAGGTCCAGGCCAGTGCCTGCTTCAGCGGACCGGCGAACAGCCCGCGTCCCGCCAGGGTGAAGCCGCCGACCTGACCGCCGCCCGCGGCGTACACCACGTCCTTGATCTGGGCGACGTCTTCGCCGCCCATGGTGACCACCGGCAGCTTCGCGAGCTTGGAGGTGCGCATGAGCCGGGTCATCGGTCCCCGCCGCCCTTGGTGCGCGGTGAACCGGCCGGGTCGACGATCACGCCGCCGCGCCGCCGCCGAGCCTGGATGGCGAGGACGGCCCCCACCAGCAACAGGACGACCACCACGATCACGATCAACCAGACCCACCAGGTCATCGCGGAACCTCCATGTTGTCAGTCGAACTCGTCGTACGACGGTCACGCCCGGACGGCTGCGTCCACGCGGCCGACCACTGCTGCCGACACTAGTCCACACCCAGGGGTGCAACATGACGACCGAGGGCCCGAACCCTCAGCAGCCGGCGCGGCGTTCGGTGCCGCCCTCGACCATGTCGCTGCTCGTGCACCGCGTAGAGGAGTACGCCCGGCACTGCGGGCACGCCGACCTGCTGCGGGAGTGCGTGGACGGCCGGGTCGGCCAGTGAGGCCCTCCCGTCAGGAGCCGAAGGCCTCGGTGAGGACGTCCAGACCCTCGTTCAGCAGATCGTCGGAGATCACCAGCGGCGGCAGCAGACGGATCACATTGCCGTAGGTGCCGCAGGTCAGGATGACGACACCCTGCTCGTGACACTTCTTGGCGACGGCCGCGGTGCGTGCGGCGTCCGGCTCCTTGGTGCCCGGCTTCACGATCTCGATCGCGAGCATGGCGCCGCGACCGCGCACGTCACCGATCTCCGGTGTGGTCTCCGCGAGGGTGCGCAGGCGTGCCTTCACCAGCTCCTCGATGTGGGTCGCGCGCTCGAGCAGGCCGTCGGCGGCCATGGTCTCGATGGCGCCCAGGGCAGCGGCGCAGGCGACGGGATTGCCGCCGTACGTGCCGCCGAGGCCGCCGGCGTGCACGGCGTCGAGCAGCTCGGCGCGACCGGTCACCGCGGCGAGCGGCAGGCCGCCGGCGATGCCCTTGGCGGTGGTCACCAGATCGGGCACCACGCCCTCGTGGTCGCTGGCGAACCAGGAACCGGTCCGCGCGAACCCGCTCTGCACCTCGTCGGCGATGAACACGATGCCGTTGGCCGTGCACCAGTCCGCCATCGCGGCCAGGAAGCCCGGCGCGGGCACGATGAAGCCGCCCTCGCCCTGGATCGGCTCGATGATGACCGCGGCGATCTGGTCGGCGCCGATGGCCTTCTCCGCGGCACCGATCGCGCGCTGCGCGGCCTGCTCGCCCGTCATGCCCTCGGGGTCGCGGAACGGGTACGACGTCGGCACGCGGTAGATGTCGGAGGCGAAGGGTCCGAAACCCTTCTTGTACGGCATGGCCTTGGCGGTCAGAGCCATCGTGAGGTTGGTGCGCCCGTGATAGGCGTGGTCGACGGCGACGACTGCGGTGCGACCGGTCGCGTAGCGCGCGACCTTGATCGCGTTCTCGACGGCCTCGGCGCCGGAGTTGAAGAGCGCCGACTTCTTGGCGTGGTCTCCGGGGGTCAACTCCGCGAGCTTCTCCGCGACGGCGACGTACTCCTCGTACGGGCTGATCATGAAGCAGGTGTGGGTGAAGTCCGCGACCTGCTGCTGGACCCCGGCCACGACGCGCGGGTCGGAGTTGCCGACGGTCGTGACCGCGATGCCCGACCCGAGGTCGATGAGGGTGTTGCCGTCGACGTCCTCGATCACTCCGCCGCCCGCGCGGGCGACGTAGACGGGCATCGTCGACGCGACTCCGGCCGCGACGACCGCGGCACGGCGTTCGGCCAGCGCGCGGGACTTCGGGCCGGGCAGCTCGGTGCGCAGCTCGCGCCGCTGGGCCAGATCGGTGTGCTCGACGACGGTCATGGGTACTCCTTCGGGACGGCTCCGGAACGACGTCGACATCGTCCCGGGAGAAGTGTGCCACCGCGCTCTTTCGATATCGAAAAACGGATCAGCGCAGGCGGGCGAGGACCTCGTCGTGCAGCAGCCCGTTGGTGGCGACCGCGTTGCCGCTCCAGCAGCCGTCGCGCCCGTCCAGTCCGGTGAACCGGCCGCCGGCCTCGGTGACGATCGGCACCAGCGCGGCCATGTCGTAGTCCTCCAGCTCCGGCTCCGCAGCGATGTCGACGGCGCCCTCGGCCACCAGCATGTAGGACCAGAAGTCGCCGTACGCGCGGGTGCGCCAGCACTCGTCCATGAGCGTGACGACGGCGTCCAGCCGGTCCCGCTCGCGCCAGCCGGTCAGGCTCGAATAGGAGAACGACGCATCGGACAGCTTCGAGACACCTGAGACCGCAATGGGTTTCGCGCTGGAGAGGGACCGGCCGGTCCAGGCTCCGGTGCCCCGCCCGGCCCACCAGCGGCGCCCCAGCGCGGGCGCCGAGACAAGGCCGACGACCGGTTCGCCGGCGTCGATCAGGCCGATGAGGGTGGCCCAGACGGGCACGCCGCGCACGAAGTTCTTGGTGCCATCGATCGGGTCGATGACCCACTGGCGCTCACCGGTGCCGGTGACGCCGTACTCCTCGCCCTTGACGCTGTCGCGCGGGCGGGCCCGGGAGAGCTGGGAGCGGATGATGCGCTCGGCGGCGAGGTCGGCCTCGCTCACCGGTGTCAGATCGGGTTTGGTCGAGACCGAGAGATCGTCGGCGCGGAACCGCTCGGTGGTGGTGGGCTCGACCGCGTCGGCGAGCACGTGCGCGATCCGCACGTCGTCCTCGTAC
The DNA here is from genome assembly GCF_017565405.1 of Allobranchiibius sp. CTAmp26. Lineage (GTDB taxonomy): Bacteria > Actinomycetota > Actinomycetes > Actinomycetales > Dermatophilaceae > Allobranchiibius. The sequence continues at coordinate 134,842 of NZ_JAGEKR010000015.1, read as the reverse complement.
ACGCGGTCAGCGGGTGGGATCATCCCGAGACCGTATCCGCGGCCGTAGCCCCGTCGCGCGCCATCCCGATGCGCAACACGTCGTGCAGGTCGTCGGCGAGCTCGTGCGCGTCCACCAGGGTGCGGCTGACCGGCGGGAGTTTGGACAGGATGCGCTGCAGCCGCGCGGCCATCGCATCGGCGTGCAATGTCGCGGGCGGGTCGACCGTCCAGCACGCAGCGAGCACCGTGTACGACACCTTGTTGAGGGCCGCTTCGAGCGCACCCCAGCTGCCGAGCGTGAGCGGCAGATCCTCTTGGGCGATCTGCAGCACCTGTGCGCACTGCAGCTGCTCGAAGGACAGATCACGGCGCGACTCGAAGCCCGCGGGCGTCGACTGCTCGCCGTCCGCCAGCATCACCAGGACACGCTCCAGCGCGCGCAGCGCGCGCCGGTACTGGCGGCGCACCAGGACGATCGGCGTCCCACGGCTGCTGACCCAGATCACCGCGAGTGACGATGCAGCCCCGACCGCCGTGTCCACGATCCGCAGGCCCGCGATGTGGCCCACCGGCTGGTAGGGGTTGTTCGCGGTGGAGATGAGCAGCGCCATCGGCGTGATGAAGATCCCGCCGAGCGCGTAGTTGCGCACCACGACCATCTGCATGGCGAAAACCAGCAGCAGGGCGACGCCGAGCAGGAGCAGGCCGCTCACGTGCATCGCATGCAGCGCGAAGAAGACGAGCACCCCGGCCAGCGTGCCGGCGAGCCGGTGCAGTGCGCGGTGGGTCAAAGAGAGCCGGTCGGCCCCCACCGTGATGATGAGCGCGGTCGTGAGCACGGCCCAGTAGGGGTGCCCGAGATGCAGTCCATAGGAGATCGCGCAGGTGATGAGGACCGCGGCGGCGAGACGACGTGCCGCGAGCCAGGGCAGCGACCGCTGGGACAGCCCCCAGCGCAGCAGGTAGGGGAACGACGGCGACCCCAGGTAGCGCTGCTCCTCCATCTGGGCGGCCGCGATCGGGGCGTCGTGCAGTCCGGCGAGGGAGATGCGTCGGACCAGCTCGGTATGCACCTGTCGCAGTCGCAGATTCGTCCGGGTCCATCGCCGGCTGTGCGGGGTGGAGCCGACCGCGGCCTCGAGAACCGTGCTGGCACGGAACACCGCGGCGTAGGCCCGGTCGCGCAACCGGCCGCGTTCGGCGGGATCGCCCTCATCGGGGACGGTGCTCGTGTACGCGTGCACGGCCTCCTCGGCCTCGTCGATGGCGTCGTCCACGGTGGTGTCGCGGCGCGCGATCTGCAGCAGCAGCGACGCCAGACACGCGCTGCCGGTCCCGAGCGCGTTGATCTCCACCACGGTGTGGACCGGCACGTGCACGGTCGGCAGGTACGACGCGATCGCCGCACCCATGATCAGGAACATCGGCCCGGGCTGCTCGCCCACCAGCGCGTTGTAGGCGAGCACGACCACCAGCGAGATCAGGACGAGGACGACGGTGAGCAGCCAGGGTCGCGAACCGGTGAGCGCGCCGAGGGTCACCGAGGCGAGGTATCCGACGTACATCGTGGACAGGATGATCAGCCGCTCCCGCCACGGCCTGGAGCGCGCGATGGTCGCCAGGAAGGCTCCGGTGAGACCGATGATCGCCAGCGAGGGCGACAGGACGAGGCCGACCACCGTGAGTGACACGGCGGTGAGGAAGGTCGCCTCGAGCGCGAACTTCCAGCGGCCCGGGGCGACCGGTTTGATCTCGGTGAAGTTGAGCACCTGCCGGCTGACAGTCTCCGGCACACCCCAGGTCGCCACGGTCAGTGCTCGTCGGGAGCTGGCAGGACGGGTTCTTCGGGCTCGTCGGGCGTCGTCGCGTGCTCGTCGGAGGTGCCGGCGCGCGAGCGCAGCAACCGGCGCAGCGACTCCAGTCGCGACGGGCCCGCCGGCCCGGCGTTGCCGCTCGCGACCCAGGCGTCCAATCCGCACTCCGGCTCGTCGTGGGTGCACCCGCGAGGGCAGTCGTCGGTGCCCGCCGCCAGGTCGGGGAAGTGGTCGATGATCCGGTCCAGGTCGACGTGCGCGAGTCCGAAGGACCGCACGCCCGGGGTGTCGATGACCCACCCGCCGTCGGCGAGGGGGAGCGCCACCGCGGAGGTGGAGGTGTGCCGACCCCGGCCGGTGACGGCGTTGACGATGCCGATCGCGCGGCCGGCGTGCGGCACGAGCGCGTTGACCAGCGTGGACTTGCCGACCCCGGAGTGGCCGACGAGCACGGTCATCCGGTCCTGCAACCGCTCGCGCAGGTCGGACAGGCCGTCGTCCGCATCGTCGCCCTTGGTGCCGCTCATGGACGTCGTCACCACGTACGGCACGTCGAGCGAGACGTAGTCCTGCAGGAACTGGGCCGGGTCGCGCAGGTCGGACTTGGTGAGGACCAACAGCGGGTCCATGCCCGCGTCGTACGCCGCCACGAGACACCGGTCGACCATCCGCGGTCGGGGCTCCGGGTCGGCCAGCGCCGTCACGATCGCGAGTTGGTCGGCGTTGGCCACGATGACCCGCTCGATCTTGTCCGAGTCGTCCTCGGCGGTCCGGCGCAGCAGGCTGGTCCGCGGTTCGATACGTACGATCCGCGACAAGCTGCCCGGGTCGCCGGTGGTGTCGCCCACCAGACCCACCCGGTCGCCCACGACCACGCTCTTGCGGCCGAGCTCGCGGGCGCGCATCGCGATCACTGGCCGGTCGTGCACGAGGCAGGTCCACCGTCCGCGGTCCACGCCGATGACCAGCCCGATGACGGCGTCGGCATGCGCCGGACGCTCCTTGGTGCGCGGCCGCGAGCCGCGGCGCCCCGGGCGCACCCGGACGTCGCTCTCGTCGTACTCGCGCTGCCTGCTCACCGGGTCCCGACCCGGTCAGCGTTGCCCAGCATCGAGTCCCACAGCGTCGTGAAGGTGGGCAGGGTCTTCGCCACGGTCCCGATGTCCTGCACCTGCAGCCCGGGCACCCGCAGGCCGAGCACGGCACCCGCCATCGCCATCCGGTGATCGGCGTAGGTGTGGAAGAGGCCGGGCGACAACGGTTTCGGACGCAGGATCAGACCGTCGTCGGTCTCGGTGACGTCGGTGCCGAGGGCGCCCAGTTCGGCGGCGAGAGCGGCGAGCCGGTCGGTCTCGTGCCCGCGCAGATGGGCGATGCCGTGCAGGTGCGAGGGAGCGTCCGCCATCGCGGCCAACGCCGCGATCACCGGCGTCAGCTCGCCGACGTCGTGCAGGTCGACGTCGAGGGAGCCGATCTGGCCGTCGCCGCGCACCGACAGGCCGTCGCGATCCAGGCGCACCTCGGCGCCCATCATGTCCAGGATGTCGCGGATCTGGTCGCCGGCCTGGGTCGTGGTGTGCGGCCACGCAGGCACGCGCACCTCACCGCCCGCGACCAGCGCTGCGGCGAGGAACGGCGCGGCGTTGGACAGGTCGGGCTCGACGTCGACGTCGAGGGCGAAGATCTCCGACGGCTCCACACGCCACTGGTTCGCGTCGCTGTCGTCGACGATGACGCCGGCGTCGCGCAGCACCTCCACCGTCATCTCGATGTGCGGCAGCGACGGCACCGGTTTTCCGTCGTGCACGACGGTCACGCCCTCGTCGTACCGCGCACCGGCCAGCAGCAGCGCCGAGACGAACTGGGAGGAGCCCGACGCGTCCAGGTGCACGGTGCCGCCGGCCACCCGTCCCGACCCTTCGATCGAGAACGGCAGCCCGTCGCCCTCGACAGGCACGCCGAGCGCGCGCAGCGCGTCCAGCACCGGACCCATCGGCCGGCGCCGTGCACCCTCGTCACCGTCGAAGTGCACCCGTCCACGCGTCAGCGCGGCCACCGGAGGCAGGAACCGCATCACGGTGCCCGCCAGGCCGCAGTCGATCTGGGCGGGGCCGCGCAACGCGGCGGGGTCGACCCGCACCGTCTCGGCGTCCTCGCGGTCGATGCGCGTGCCGAGCGCACGCAGCGCGTCGGCCATCAGCAACGTGTCACGAGACTCCAGCGGAAGTCGCAACCGGGAGGTGTCTGCGGCGAGCGCCGCGAGCACCAGATACCGGTTGGTGAGGGATTTGCTGCCGGGCACCGTGATGTCGGCATCGATCGGGCCGGCCGCGTGCGGCGCCTGCCAGTCGTGCGGATCCAGGGGAGGGTTGCTCATCGGGACCTACGGTATCGGCGCCCGGCCTACGCTCGCCCCCATGTGTGGACGGTATGCCGCGACGTTCAACCCCGACGATCTGGTCGATCAGATGGAGATCGAGCTCGACCGGACCGCGGACGCGACCCGTTCGATCCTGGTCAACCCCCAGGACCCGCCGGCTGGACGCCCTGACTGGAACATGGCGCCGACCAAGCAGGCGCCGGTCGTGCTCACCCGGCCGGACCGCTCGGAGAAGGGCACCGGCGACGAGCAGGCCGTCCGGCAGCTGCGGCTGCTGACCTGGGGGCTCGTGCCGAGCTGGGCCAAGGACACCAAGGTGGGGATCCGGATGATCAACGCCCGCGCCGAGACCCTGCTGGACAAGGGGGCGTTCGCGAAGGCGGCCGTCGCGCGACGGTGCCTGGTGCCGGCCGCCGGGTGGTACGAGTGGCAGGTGAGTCCGACCGCGACCACCAAGGGCGGCAAGCCGCGCAAGCAGCCGTTCTTCGTGCACCGCGCGGACGAGGACCTGCTGGCCTTCGCGGGCGTGTACGAGTTCTGGCGCGACCGCAGCGCGGCCGAGGACGACCCGTCGGCATGGGTGGCGTCGTTCTCGATCATCACGACCGGCGCCGAGGACGGCCTGGACCGGATCCACGAGCGACAGCCGTACGTGCTCGACCGCGACCTGTGGGACGAGTGGCTGGACCCCGCGCAGCAGGACCCGGACTTCGTGCGCGCGGCGCTCGCCGATCACGACCCCGGCAGGTTCGAGGCGTGGCCCGTCGGTCCGGCGGTCAGCTCCGGTCGCAACAACGGCGCCCACCTGCTCGACCCGGCGCCCGAGAGCGAGCTGGTGGGCGTCGTGGATCCCACCATCGGCCAGGTGCTCGGCCCCGTCGAGGAGTGAACCGATGCCGCTGTCCGTGAGAGAGATCCAGACCCCGCAGGGGCCGGCGCGGGTGCACGTCGAACGCCCCGGGCGAGCGGCTCCGACCCGCGGATCGCTGGTGCTATCGCACGGCGCCGGCGGGGGAGTGGAGGCAGCGGATCTGGTGGCGCTGCGGGCATTGGTCGACGACGGATGGACCTACGTGCGCGTGGAACAACCGTGGCGAGTGGCGGGTCGGAGGATCGCGACACCGCCCCGCACACTGGATGCCGCATGGGTGCCGGTCCTCGCCGCGCTGTGCCGGGGTCGGTGGGCGCTGCCGCGGCCGCTCGTGGTCGGTGGGCGCTCCGCGGGTGCCCGGGTCGCCTGCCGGACGGCCTCCCAGGTCGGCGCCGACGCCGTCCTCGCGCTGTCCTTCCCCCTCGTCCCGCCGTCGGGTGGGCCGAGCCGTGCCCACGAGACCCAGCTGGTGCTCGACGCCCGGCTGCCGCTGGCCGTCGTACAGGGTCAGCGCGATCCGTTCGGCACCCCCGACGACGTCCGCACAGCGCTGGGAGAGGCGGCTGCGGTGTACGCCGTGCGCGGCGACCACAGCTTCGGCAGGCACCCCGAGGACGTGCTCGTCGCGACCGAGGGGTGGCTGAGCGCGCTGACGCAGTAGCGTCGAACCCATGGCACTTCGCATCGGGTACAAGGCATCGGCCGAGCAGTTCGGCCCCACCGAGCTGGTGGATCTGGCGGTCGCGGCGGAGGCCGCGGGACTGGACAGCGCGTTCGCGTCCGACCATTTCCAGCCCTGGCGTCACGAGGGCGGCCACGCGCCGCACGCGCTGACCTGGATGGCGGCCGCGGGCGCGCGCACGGAGCGCATCGTGCTCGGCACGTCCGTGCTCACCCCCAGCTTCCGCTACAACCCGGCGGTGCTGGCCCAGACCTTCGCCACCATGGGGTGCCTCTACCCGGGTCGGGTGATCCTCGGCGTCGGCAGTGGGGAGGCGCTGAACGAGGTCGCGGTCGGCCTGGACGGCTGGCCGGACTTCAAGGAGCGGTTCGCGCGCCTGCGGGAGTCGGTGCGGCTGATGCGTCAGTTGTGGACCAAGGAACGGGTGACGTTCGAGGGGGACTACTACCGCACCAGCGACGCCACCATCTACGACCGTCCGGACACCCCCATCCCGGTCTACGTCGCGGCCGGCGGGCCCACCATGGCCAAGTACGCCGGTCGGATGGGCGACGGTGTGATCGTCACCTCCGGCAAGGGCCGCGAGCTCTACGAGGACAAGCTGGTGCCCGCCATTCAGGAAGGGATGTCGCTGGCCCACAAGGAGGCCGGGGACACCGAGCAGCTGCTCGAGGTCAAGATCTCCTACGACCGCGACCCGGAGAAGGCCTTGGAGAACACCCGGTTCTGGGCTCCGCTGGCCCTCACCGCCGAGCAGAAGAACTCGCTGCACGACCCGATCGAGATGGAGCGCGCGGCCGACGAGCTGCCGATCGAGCAGATCGCCAGCCGTTGGATCGTGGCGTCCGACGCCCAGACGGTGCTCGACGGGATCGCGCCGTACGCCGAGCTGGGTTTCACCCACTTCGTCGTGCACGCACCCGGGTCGGACCAGCGCCGTTTCCTGGCCCAGTTCGCCGAGGACGTGCTGCCGGCCCTGCGCGAACTGTGACGCCCCGGGGAATGTGACGCGACGCGACCCTGTTGGAACAAGGGTCGTAGACCGTCAGTACCCCCGTGAGGAGGCAGCGTGTTCGCCCTGTCAGAAGCACCGGTCGGCGAGGTCCGCCATCCGGGCACCCGTCCCCGAGACGCAGTGCTCCCGGCCCCGTTCCGCCCCGCCGACGCGCCCGCTACCGGCGGACTAGGCTGGCGGGTGATGACTGACAACGACACCGTGGCTGCACAGGAGCGGGTGAACACCGACGACGGCAACGTCGACGTCTCCACCGAGACCGACGCCGAGCGGGCGGCCCGCTTCGAGCGGGATGCCATGCCCTACCTGGACCAGCTCTACAGCGCCGCCCTGCGCACGACGCGCAACCCGACGGACGCCGAGGACCTGGTGCAGGAGACGTTCGCCAAGGCGTACGCGGCCTTCCACCAGTACAAGCCGGGCACCAACCTCAAGGCCTGGCTGTACCGCATCCTCACGAACAGCTACATCAACACCTATCGCAAGAAGCAGCGTCAGCCGCTGCAGTCGGACGCGTCGGAGATCGAGGACTATCAGCTCGCCCGGGCCGCGTCGCACAGTTCAGCCGGATTGCGGTCGGCCGAGACGGAGGCGCTGGATCACCTTCCGGACTCCGACGTGAAACGTGCGCTGCAGGAGATTCCCGAGGATTTCCGGATGGCCGTCTACCTCGCGGACGTCGAGGGCTTCGCGTACAAAGAGATCGCCGAGATCATGGAGACGCCGATCGGGACGGTGATGTCCAGATTGCACCGTGGTCGTCGCATGCTGCGGGAATTGCTGACCGACTACGCCACAGAGCGCGGGTTCATCCGTGAGGAGGCCAGGTCATGAGCGACGGTTGCGACGCCTACATCAGTCAGCTCTACACCTATCTCGACGGCGAGCTGAGCGACAGGGAGTGCGCTCAGTTGCAGGCCCATCTGGAGGACTGCCCGCCATGTCTGCAGGAATACGAGCGCGACGCGATCCTCAAGGCGCTCGTACGACGGTCCTGCACCTCTGAGACCGCGCCGGAGACGCTGCGCGCCCAGATCCTGACCCAGATCACCACCGTCACGGTGACCGAGGTGCGTGTGCACCGCAACTGACCCAGCAACTAAGACCGAAGGCCCGCATCCCCCTCGGGGGATGCGGGCCTTCGGTCGTTCCTGACCGGTGATGCGTCAGGCGTTGGGCTTCTTGCCGTGGTTGGCCGACTTGCCCTTGCGGGAACGGCGCTTGCGTGCGCGCTTACTCATGAGGTCCTCCTGCTGACCGGCGGCCTCGGAACGGCTGCGGTGGTCGATCGACTGCGGTCCCCAGGGTATCGCGCACCTCACGCGCACCCGACCACGCCGACGGTGGGGCCATTTCGGCGTTTGAGGCCCTGTTCGGTGTGCGTCACCGATCGGATTGGTCAAGGTTCAGTAAAAATTGCCAGATCTTGGCAAACTATACCGTTTGAAGGTGGACTTTTTACCCGCTCTTTTGACATGGTCTTCCTCAACGGGTTCAGCCAGACGCCCGAAGCCGCCAACCGCGGCACTCATACCACAGCCCAACCGGGCCGAGAGAAGGATTTCACAATGCTCACTTCCGCCACTTCTGCCAGCACCGCCACTTCCTCCTTCACCGGTTGGATTCCGCGCGTGAACAACTTCACCGGTTGGATTCCCCAGCGTTGATCCTGCCGGGGTATCGAACCTCGTAGTCTCTACAGTACGAAGTTGTTGGCCTTAGCTGTCGATTAGAGCCGACGGATTGCCTGTCGGAGGGTGAACGTGGCAGACCGCAGTTACAGGCTGCTGAGCAGTCAACGGGTCCTGATAGCTGGCCTGTCGCTAGCCGCAGTATCTGGGTGCGTCGTGGCCAGCAGGCTCTCACTGTCGGTAGTGAGGTCCCCGTCGTGGTTCCCAGTTTTTTGCCTTGCTGTGATCGGTGTTATTGCTGAATCAAACCTCGGTCGCATCAGGCGCACACAATCTCTTTCACTCACCACTGTCGTCGTGCTGACAGCATTGCCGCTGTCGGGCATGTACGGGAGTGCGATCGTGGCAGTCTGTAGCACCGCTCTGTTGCTTACCTCCGACACCCCATTGATTGCGCGCACGTTCAACACCGCGACCATTGGTATCTGCGCCATCGCCGGAGCAGCGGCCTATTCGATCTTTGGCGGTTATTCACCTATCCCTGGATCGGCAGATGCGGCTGCACTCATCGTCCACGTGCTCATACCACTGCTGATCGCGACGGTCGTGCAGTTCGGGCTAAACGTTCTGTGTCTCAGCGGGATGCTTGCGTTGGCGGAGCACCAGTCTTTCTGGGTGACTGTCCGCGAAGCAGTTCTCAACGCATGGGCGCCGTACCCCTTCTATCCGGTCATTGCCTTGGTACTCGCCGTCCTGTGGGCGTCGGCGGGTCTCGGCGCGATCAGCATCCTGCCGATCGTCGCCCCCCTCCTTATCGCGCAGTGGTCGGTGGCGTTACAGGCGGAGGAGAACGACGCGCACCTGCGGACGGTCGAGACCCTGGTCGCCGCCGCGCAGGCCAGCCAGCCGATGCTGCACGGCCGTAGCGCGTGGGTGGACGCGGTCTCCCGTGAGATCGGCCTGGAGCTGCGGCTCTCCTCATCGCTGATGCAGTCTCTGCAGTACGCAGCCCTGCTGCACGACATCGGCCTGGTCGCCCCGGCAGCGCACACGCCGGGCGAGCGACTCACCGGTAAAGAGCTGCGCTGGATCAAGGCCCATCCGCAACAGGGGGTGCGCATGCTGCAGGGCATCGACTTCCTGTCCGATGCCATCGTCGCCGTCGGGCACCATCACGAGCGCTGGGACGGCAACGGCTATCCCTCCGGTCTCGAAGGCGACCAGATCCCTATCCTGGCCAGGATCCTGGCCGTCGCGGACGCCTATTGTGCACTGATGGCCGCGGATCCCGACGTGAGTGGCGAGCACCTCGACGCCGTCGCCGAGCGCAGTCTGGACGCACTGCGCCCCCTCGCCCACCAGCAGTTCGATGCCGAAGCTGTGGAAGCCCTCGTGCGTGCACACCCGCGCGCGGTCGAGTCCCTGCGCGTCCTGATCGCCCGTCAGCCTCCTCAGCCGGTCCCCGGCGTCGACCCGCACCTGCCGTGGGTCTCGGCGATGTTCGCCTCCGCCCGGTCACAGCCATGAAGCTCCGCCAGCCCGGTGTCCTGCGGTGGAGGCTGCGCCTCGTGTGGGTCATCCTCGCCGGCGTCATCCTGTTCGCCGCCTCCGTGCGGGTCGTGAGCACCGCAATCTCCGGTGCTCGGATACCGGGCTGGGACGCGGCGATCCTCGCCACCCTGACAGTCGCCATCGCCCTTGGTTCGGCATTACCCGTGCAGATCGGGCGGGCCCGTGCGATCGCGCCACTAGCGACCGCATCGTCCGTCGCGCTGGCCCTGGCCTCCAGCCGACCGGTTCAAGCGCCGGTGACCTACGCGCCGTCCACCGCGATCGTCTGTGCGGCGATCGGCTACATCGGCGGCGTCGGTCTGCGACGCGCCTGGCAGGGCACCACCAGCCGCTCGATCGCGGTGGCGGTGCCTGTGGTCACCGTGTCGCTCGTGTCGGTGCTCTACCGGTGGTTGCCGATCTGGGGCGGGGACACCAGTGCGGAGATGTACTCGGAGTGGGATTCGCAGCGGTGGAAGGCCGTCTGCGTGATGACCGTGGCCGCCCTGCTCCCAGTCTTCGGGGAGCTGATCATGGTGGGGCTTCTCGTCAGCCCGATCCGCACGCTCGGAGCGTTCCTGGCAGAGACCCTGCGAGACCTGGGCCCGATCTACGGTGCGGCCCTGTCGACCGGGATCGCCATGGCCATCGGGTTGCAGTCGCTCTCCTTGTGGGCCGTGCCCCTGGTCGTGATGCCCCTGGTGCTCGCCCGCTCGGCGCTGCGCCGCGCGTACAGCGTGCAACGCGAACGACGACAGACGATCGCTGCGCTGTCGACGATGACCGACGTCGCGGGGTACACCCGCCCGGGCCACTCGGCGCGGGTCGCGGACCTCGCGCGCCGGGTGGGTGAGCGGATGAGGCTGACCGAGCAGGAGCTGATCCTGCTCGAGGACGCCGCGCTCCTGCACGACATCGGCCAGGTCTCGCTCAGCGCGCCGATCCCCGGTGGCGCCACCGTCGAGGCGGCCCCGCTGGATCAGTTGAGCATCGCCCAGGAGGGCGGTTCGATCGTCCGGCGCAGTGGTGTGCTGGACGACATCGCCGTCATCATCGAGGCACAGACGGTCCAGTACCGACAGGTCCGCGAACTTGGCGAGAACGTCCCGGTGGCCTCTCGCATCATCAAGGTGTGCAACGCCTTCGACGACCTGACGTCGGGAAACTCGATCATGGAGGACGCCGCCTTCGAGCGTCTGTCCCTGGGCCTCGGCTACGAGTACGACCCGGCCGTCGTCTCGGCCCTGCAGCGCGTCTCGGGCCGCTCCGACGAAGTGCGCAGCATCCTGCGCTGACCGCCTAGGTGGACGACCTGGTCGGACCCCCACCGCCCAGCGCGGCGTCGTCGTACGGCTCGGGGTCGTAGGCGGCGACGCGCGGGTCGTCGGCGTCCGCGAAGTAGTCGCCCACGATGGTCTCGTCGTGGCCGCGCGGGACGAACCGCTCGAGGACCACCGTCAGCACGGCAGACACGACGATGTTGATGATGAGCGCGGTGAAGGCGATGTAGCCCAGCTTGCCGATGATCGGGATGTCGGCCGTCGAACCGCCGAAGTGCGCCACCTTGGTGGCCGGGTTCGCGACGCCGTACGCCGACCAGGTGCCATAGGCCATCGCCAACGCCCAGCCGATCAGGAGCGCCCAGCGGTGGAACCAGCGGGTGTAGAGGCCGAACACGATGGCCGGGAACGTCTGCAGGATCCAGATCCCGCCGAGCAGCTGCAGGTTGATGGCGTTCTGCTTGTCCATCGTCAGGACGAAACCGACCGCGAAGACCTTCACCACGAGGGAGGCGATCTTCGAGACCTGCGCCTCGTGCTTGGGTGACGCGTCCGGGCGCAGCCACTCCTTGTAGATGTTGCGGGTGAAGGTGTTGGCCGCCGCGATCGACATGATCGCCGCCGGTACCAGTGCGCCGACTGCGATGGCCGCGAAGGCGATTCCCGCGAACCAGCTGGGGAACTGGTCCTCGAACAGCTGCGGGATCACCAGTTGGGCGTTCGGCTTGCCGTCGGCGCCGATCGGGGTGGTCTTGGCGGCGATCGCGACCCACCCGAGCAACGCCAGGAGCGCCAACAGGAAGGAGTACGCCGGCAGGATGGCGGCGTTACGCCGGATGGTGTTCCGGCTCTTGGCCGACAGGCTCGCGGTGATGGAGTGGGGGTACATGAACAGAGCCAGCGCGGATCCGAACGCCAGCGTCACGTAGGCCCACTGCTGTTTCGGCGCGACGAGGGTCGAACCGTTCGGCTTTCCGGTGACCTTGTTGGCCGCATGCATCTTGGTGTCGGCCGCGTCGAAGATGTGACCCCAGCCGCCGACCTTGGTCGGCAGGTAGATGACCGCGACGACGATGACCAGGTAGATCAGCGCGTCCTTGACGAAGGCGATGATCGCCGGTGCCCGCAGGCCGCTGGTGTAGGTGTACGCCGCGAGGACCGCGAAGGCGATCAACAAGGGCAGATCCTTCGCCAGCCAGTTGCCGCTGCCACCGATCCCGGCCACTTCCAGGACCGCCTGGATGCCGACCAGTTGCAGCGCGATGTACGGCATCGTCGCGACGAATCCCGTCACCGCGATGGCGAGAGACAGCCCGCGCGATCCGTAACGGCCGCGCACGAAGTCGGCGGAGGTGACGTAACCGCGCCGGTGGCTGACCGACCACAGCCGCGACATGAAGAAGAAGATGATCGGGTAGGCCACGATCGTGTAGGGGACCGCGAAGAAGCCGGCCACCGCACCGGTTGCGAACATCGCCGCAGGGACGGCGACGAACGTGTACGCCGTGTAGAGGTCGCCGCCGAGCAGGAACCAGGTGACCCAGGTGCCGAAGGATCGACCGCCGAGGCCCCACTCCTCCAGGCTGTCCATCGAAGCCGCGCGCCTCCAACGGGCGGCCATGAATCCCATCACGGCGACGATCACGAAGATCACGATCAGCACCGTGAGCGCGACTCCGTTGACGCCGGTGTTCGGGCGCGAGGGGTCGGCGGCGGAGTGGAGCACTGACAGCGGGGAGAGCGTGGTCATGCCTCACCCCGTTCGTCGCGGGCCATCGGGCGGTGCGGCCGGGCGCGCAGCGAGACGAGGTAGGCGGAGTACGTGAACGCGGCGCAGAGGAAGACCCACATCATCTGGTACCAGACGAAGAACGGGAACCCGCCGAGTTCGGGGGAGCGTCGGGAGTACCAGCCGACCGGGATCAGCGCCAGCATGGGGACGGCAAGCAGGGCTCCCGCCAGCACCTGCAGCCCCCGGTTTGCGGGCGGCGCACCGTTCTGCGATTCCGGTTGGTGGGACACGGGAGACCTCCTGTTGCCGCACACGACGGTCCTGGTCCCGTCGGCTCGTGCCCGCAAACTATCGCGTGAGCCGGATCACACTGAAGTCCGGCTGGGCGTGTCCTGTGACCGGGCCGGCACCGCCCGATTCCCGCGCAGCGTCGCGAGGTCGGTCTCGCACCGCCGCTCCAGTTCGGCCAGTTCCGCCAGCGAATCCTCGATGTCCCGTCGGCGTGCCTCCAGATCGGCCCGGCGGTCGCTGATCTGGCCGAGCAGATACCGCAGCTGACCCACCCGACCCGGCTGGTCGTCGTACATGTCGACGATCCTGCGGATCTCCTCCAACGGGAAGCCCAGGCGGCGGCCGCGCAGGATCAACGCCAACCGGGTGCGGTCGCGCTTGCTGAACACCCTTGTGGTGCCTCGGCGTTCGGGGGCGATCAGGCCGAGCTCCTCGTAGTGCCGCAAGGTGCGGTGGGTGACCTCGAATTCGGCGGCGAGCTCGGCGATCGACCACGTGCGCTCGCGAGTTGTCATGACGGTGAGCGTGCTTTACGTTTACGTCGACGTCAAGTGCGTCGACGACCCGGCTCGACGCGCCGAACGCCCTTCACGAGAGGCAGCCGATGTTCGAGCTCACCAAGGACCACGACGACTTCCGTCACGCTGTGCGCGATTTCGCGGCCGACAAGGTCGCGCCGCACGTCGCCCGGTGGGACCGCGAACACCACTTCCCGTCCGACCTCATGCCCCAGCTGGGCGAGCTCGGGCTCTTCGGTCTGGTCGTGCCGCAGGAGTACGGCGGCGCCGGGCTCGAGCACGGCGGCTTCACCTACCTGTGCCTCGCCATCGAGGAACTGGGCAGGGTGGACCAGTCGATCGGCATCACGCTGTCGGCAGGGGTCGGCCTCGGCATCAACCCGATCCTGAGCTACGGCACGGAAGAGCAGAAGCAGACCTTCCTGCCCGACCTGGTCGCCGGTCGCACGCTGGCGGGCTTCGGCCTGACCGAGCCGGACGCCGGCTCCGACGCGGGCGCGAGCCGCACGAAGGCGACGCTGGCCGACGGATCATGGACGATCAACGGCGCCAAGGCGTTCATCACCAACTCCGGCACGGACCGCACCTCCGTGGTCACCGTCACCGCGCGCACCGGAACGGCTGCGGACGGGCGACCGGAGATCAGCGCGATCATGGTCCCGTCCGGGACTCCCGGCTTCACCGCGGAGAAGCCGTACGACAAGCTCGGCTGGCACATCTCCGACACCCACGGCCTGACCTTCACCGACTGCGTCGTACCGGAGGAGAACCTGCTGGGGGAGCGGGGACAGGGGTTCCGTCAGTTCCTGAAGATCCTCGACGACGGCCGGATCGCCATCTCGGCCCTCGCGCTCGGATGCGCGCAGGCGTGTCTGGAGCTGGCGACGGACTACGCCAAGACCCGCACGAGCTTCGGCCGCCCGATCGGGGTCAACCAGGGCGTCTCCTTCCAACTCGCCGATCTGGCGACGTCCGTCGAGGCGGCCCGGCTGCTGACCTACAAGGCAGCCTGGCTGAAGGACGAGCAGGAGGCCGGCCGCCGATCCGTCGCCGAGGTCAAGCAGGCCGCAGCCATCGCCAAGCTCTACTCCACCGAAGCGGCCGTGGTGGCCACCCGGACCGCCACCCAGATCTTCGGCGGCAACGGCTTCATGGAGGAGTACCCCGTCGCGCGCTTCTATCGCGACGCGAAGATCCTGGAGATCGGCGAGGGCACCTCCGAGGTGCAGCGCATGGTCATCGCCCGCGGTCTGGGTCTGCCGGCGTGACGCACCCCACCGACCCGCGCGTCCAGGACGCCCGGAAGCGGCTGCGCGCGGCGTACGACGCGGCGGCCGAGCCCACCGAGGCGGCGCGCGCGAAGCTGGATCGTCAGTCGAAACTGTATGTGCGCGAACGCATCGCGCTGCTCTTCGACGAGGGCTCGTTCGTCGAGGACGGCCGCTACGCGAACTCGACCGCAGCGGGTCTGCCCGCCGACGGCGTGGTCACCGGTCGGGGCACCGTCGACGGGCGGGCGGCCATCGTGGTGGCCAACGACCCGACCGTGAAGGCGGGCTCGTGGGGGGCTCGGACGGTGGAGAAGATCGTGCGGGCCACCGAGATGGCCCTGCGCGAGGAACTGCCGATCTTCTGGTTCGTCGACTCCGCGGGCGCTCGGATCACCGACCAGGTCCAACTCTTCCCGGGCCGTCGCGGCGCCGGGCGGATCTTCCACAACCAGGTGGCGCTGTCCGGTCGGGTGCCGCAGATCTGCTGCCTCTTCGGACCGTCGGCCGCCGGCGGCGCGTACATCCCGAGCTTCACCGACGTGCTGATCATGGTCGAGGGCAACGCCTCGATGTACCTGGGCAGCCCGCGGATGGCCGAGATGGTCGTCGGCGAGCGGGTGTCGCTGGAAGAGATGGGCGGCGCGCGGATGCACTGCACCGTCAGCGGAGTCGGCGACCTGCTGGTCGAGGACGACACCGAGGCCATCGAGCTCGCGAAGCTGTACTTCTCGTACATGCCCTCGACCTGGCGTGACGAGCCGCCGTCGTACGCCGCGGAAGCCCCTGTCGCTCAACTGGATTCCGACACCGTCCCCGAGATCGAGAGCCAGCCGTTCGACGTGCACGACGTCATCGACGGCCTTGTCGACGAGGACTCGTTCTTCGAGATCAAGCCCCTCTTCGCGCCCGAGCTCGTCGTCGGGTTCGGGCGGATGGACGGCCGCACCGTCGGATTCGTGGCGAACAACTCCGCGGTGAAGGGCGGCGTGCTCTTCACCGACAGCGCCGACAAGGCCGCGCGCTTCATCTGGACGTGCGACGCGTACTCCATCCCGCTGATCTATCTCGCGGACGTGCCGGGCTTCATGATCGGCTCGGAGGTCGAACGCGGCGGCATCATCCGGCACGGCGCCAAGATGGTCTCCGCAGTCTCCGAGGCGACCGTGCCGCAGTTCTGCGTCGTGGTGCGCAAGGCGTACGGCGCCGGCCTCTACGCGATGGGCGGCCCCGGCTTCGGACCCGATGCGACCCTCGCCCTGCCCACGGCGCGCATCGCGGTGATGGGCCCGGAGGCCGCGGTCAACGCGGTGTACGCCGGCAAGATCGCTGCGCTCGAATCCGACTCCGCGCGTGAGGAGTTCGTGCGCGAGAAGCGCGAGGAGTACCTCGAGGACGTCGACATCCAGCGTCTGGCGGCGGACCTGGTCGTCGACGGCGTGGTGGAAGCCGAGGACCTGCGCGGTGAGCTGCTGGCCCGCCTGCGCTACGCCGTACGCCGGGACCGGTCGTTCACCGAGCGCCGGCGCGCCATCCCACCGGTCTGACCCGCCGCGCCCGCCTCAGGCGGGTTGCTGCGCGCCCGCCCCTGCCAACGCCGTCCTCGAGGTGCCGAAGCTGATCCCCTTGCGTTCCGAGCCGATCAGCGTCAACAGGATGACCGCGATCAAGACGGGCACGATCGTCACGGACAGCGCGAACGCGTAGCCGTGTGAGGACGCCAGGGACTGCTGGATCGGCAGGTTGAACGCCGCCAGGCAGTTGCCGAGCTGGTAGGTGACGCCGGGGTAGAACCCGCGGATCTCATCCGGCGAGAGCTCGGTCAGGTGCGCGGGGATCACACCCCACGCGCCCTGCACCATGACCTGCATCAGGAACGAGCCGAGGATGATCAGGCCGAGGCTGGTGGAGTACGCGAAGAGCGGCACGACGGGCAGCCCGAGGATCGCGCACGCGATGATCAGCGCCTTGCGGCCGTAGCGCTCGGACAGCATCCCGGCGATCGCACCGCCGGCGATGGCGCCGATGTTGTAGATGACCGCGATCCAGGTCGCCGCACTCTTGCTGAAGCCCAGACCCCCGTCGTTGCTCGCCTTGAGGAACGTCGGGTAGAGGTCCTGGGTGCCGTGGCTCATCCAGTTGAACGCCGTCATCAGCAGCACCAGGAAGACGAACCGCTTCCAGATGGTCGGGTTGGCGAAGATCTGGCGCACCGAGGTGTTGCTCTGCTTGACCCGCTTCTGCGCGGACTCCCAGACCTCGGACTCCTGCACCCGCGAGCGGATGATGAGGCTGATCAGCGCCGGGATGATCGACAGCGCGAACATCCACCGCCAGGACAGGTCCAGCCATCCGGTCACCACGAGGGCTGCCAGCGCGGCGAAGAGGTAGCCCATCGAGTAGCCGCCCTGCAGCAGCCCCGAGAAGAAGCCGCGGCGTTCGGCCGGGATCTTCTCCATGGCCAGCGCGGCACCGAGGCCCCACTCGCCACCCATGCCGATGCCGTAGAGCATCCGCAGGCCGATCAGCAGCCAGAACGCATTGTTCGGCACGAAGGCGCAAGCGAATCCGACGACGGAGTAGAAGACGACGTCGACGATCAGTGGCAGGCGACGCCCGGAGCGGTCGGCCCACAGCCCGAAGAGGAACGCTCCGACGGGGCGCATGATCAGCGTCATCGTCGTGATGAACGCCATCTCACCGAGGGTCTTGTGGAAGTCCTTGGCGATGTCGGCGTAGATGAGCACCACGATGAAGTAGTCGAACGCGTCCATGGCCCACCCGAGGTAGGCCGCAGCGAACGAACTGCGTTGATCCGAGGTGAGTTTCACCCTGACGGGCGCTGTTGCTGCATCGGACATCCGTGGCTCCCTAGAACATCGGTTGTCTGTGCACCGTACTCATCGCAGTGGCCTGCGTCTCATCGGTGGGGCGCGCTCCACAGCTCATGCCATGCCACCTCGAGCTGCCCGAGCATCTCGCGGAGGGTGGTGAGGCTGACGCCCACGACGTTGTGGAAGTCGCCCTCGATGGCCGTGACGTACGCGCCCCCGAGACCGTCCACCGTGAATCCGCCGGCGACCGACAGCGGTTCGCCGGTGGCGACGTACGCGTCGATCTCGGCGTCGCTGAGGTCGGCGAAATGGACGACGGTCGAGCAGGTCACGCCGAAGGTCGCGCCCGTGGATTCGGCGCGTTCGTCGATGAGCCAGTGGCCGGTGTGCAGCACACCCTCGCGACCCCGCATGGCTCGCCAGCGCGCGATCGCAGTGTCCGCGTCACCTGGCTTCCCGTACTCCCGGCCGTCCATCTCGAGGACCGAATCGCAGCCCAGCACAACGCAGTCCGTGACATCTTCGCGGCTGCTCACGTCCTCGCACTTGGCCCGAGCGAGCAGGAGCGCGACATCGGCGGGTTCGAGATCGGCGTACGCCGAGCGCGCGCTCGCGACGACGGCCGGTTCGTCGACGCCGGACACCACGACCCGAGGCTCGACGCCGGCCGAGCGCAGGGTGGCGAGGCGGGCGGGGGAGGCCGAGGCCAGCACGAGACGCACCCCGCGACCCTACCTACCCGCCGAGATCGAGCTGAGATCCGGATTCGGGAGGGTGTGGTGGACCGAACATCGCGTCAAGGCCGGAACTGAGCTAGTGCCTGTGGATGAGTCCACGGGTCGATCGCCCATTCTTGGCACTCTCACCTCATGCGCCGACGTCCGTTGCCTGCCGAGCTCGGGGAAGTCTTCTCCCGGGCGCAGGCCATCGACGCCGGGGTGAGCCTCAAGCGGCTGGAAGCGGGCGACCTCACCAGTCCGTTCCGCGGTGTGCGAACGACCTCCCCGGCACTGGACCTGATCTCGCGGGCGCGCGCGCTGCTGACCGTCCTGCCCGAGACGGCGGCATTCAGCCACGCGTCGGCCGCGCTGCTGTGGGGAATTCCGCTGCCGCGTCTGCTCGAGGAAGCCAAGAGCCTGCACGTCACCCTTCCGGCCGGCGCCAACACCTTCGTCCGCGACGGGGTGGTGGTGCATTACGGGGACAGACCCACGATGCGGTGTCCCGCGGGGCTCCCCGTCACCGAGCCTGCCGCGACGTGGTGTGACCTGTCGGCTGGCATGGTGGTCGACGACCTCGTGGTCGCAGCTGACGACCTCTGTTATCGCTCGCTGAGCGGCATCGCTCAACTCGAAGGCGCGCTTCGGGTGCACCCGGGCAGACGCGGCCGGGTCGCTGCGCGGTCGGCGTTGCCGCTTGTTCGGGCCGGGAGTGCCTCGCCCGGTGAGACCCGGACGCGACTGCTCCTAGGCCGCTGGTGTCTGCCCGAACCCGAGCTCAACGTCGACGTGTTCGACCGGTGGGGCGGCTGGTTGGCGCGAGTGGACTTCCTGTGGCGGTCGAACCAGGTGGTGGCCGAGTACTACGGCGCGGTGCACGAAAGTTCGTGGAGCAAGGATCTGACCCGAGCAGCTCAATTGGAGGACGCCGGGTACCGCGTCGTCGTGATCACCGCGCGCGATCTGGGCGCTGGGGCGAATGAGCTGCGCACGCGGCTGACTCGGATGATGTGTCGCCCGTGAGATCCCGACTTGAGAGGGTGCGCGAGCGTTCGGATCGGGGCAAACCCGGATCTCAGCAAAGGTGGGGGGTCAGCCGAGGCGCTTGTCGACGTAGCACCAGCGCCAGCCCTCGCCGGGCTCGAAGGAGCGCATCACCGGGTGCCCGGAGTTGCGGAAGTGCCGGTCGGCGTGCGACCCGACCGAGGAGTCGCAGCACCCGACGTTGCCGCAGTTGAGGCACAGTCGAAGGTGCACCGGCTGAGTGCCCTCCCGGGCGCAGTCCGGGCAGCCCTCGGGCGTCTGCGGGTCGACCGCGACCGGCGCGGCCTCGAGGTGGTCGCACTCGAAGGTGCGCGACTCGGGGGTGAGCAGCAGCTCGCGTCGGATCTGCTGCGTACGGTCCTCAGAGACGGCGATGGTGGACTCCTCGACGTCCAGGTACTGCATCGCCTCGTCCAGCACCACGTGGTCCATCACACCCTTGTCGCGCATGTGCAGCACCTTGGCGCGTTCGGACTGCAGCATCTGCATCCGTAGCCGGCGGTAGGTCTGCGTCGGTGTCTCCACCTGCAGCCCGCCCCCGAGCCGCTCCCAGACCAGGTTCGCGCGCCGGTCACCCTGTTGACGCAGCTGCTGCACGATCTCGTCGGGCAGGTCGTCCTCCTCCTGCATGATCTCGCCGAGCCGTGCCCGTCCCGCGGTCACGGCCGCCTGGACGAGCTGGGCCTGTTGGAGCGCGTCCTCCCGCGGATCGGGCGCGTGCAGGCCGAGCCGCCCAGCAACCCAGCCGAGCGAGAAGCCCTGCAGCAGAAGCGTGCCCACGGTCACGACGAGGGCGGTGAAGATGATGGCGTCGCGCTCGGGGGTGTCCTCGGGCAGCAGGAACGCCGCGGCGATCGTCACCACGCCCCGCATGCCGGCCCAGGACGCGACCAGCGCCTCCCGCACGGTGAGCTGCGGTTGCTCGAAGTCCACGAAGCGGTTCACGAACTGCCAGATCGCCAGATAGATCGGGCGCAGGACTATCACGGTGATCAGCACCACGAGGCTGATGAGCACCACCTTGACCACGCCGAGCCGGGAATTGGTGATGCCGTTGATGATCGAGTAGACCTGCAGACCGATCAGCAGGAAGACGGTGTTCTCCAGCATGAACGTGATCGACGCCCAGTTGATCCGTTCGGAGACTCGCGACTGCGCGGTCTGGATCAGCGGCGCGTCATGGGCGAGCAGCAGGCCTGCCACCACGACGGCGACCACGCCCGACGCGTGGATCTCCTCGGCGGGCAGGTAGGCCACCCAGGGAGTGAGGAACGACAGGGCGACGCTGGTGATGGTGTCCTGGATGTGCTTGCGCACCTCGGCGATGACCCGGTAGGCGATGTACCCGACCAGCACCCCACCGACCGAGGCGAGGATGGCGTCCCAGGTGACGCCGTACCAGGTGAGGGTCGCGCCGCCGATGAGCAGCTTGGCGATGTTGACCGTGCTGAGCGCCGTGGCGTCGTTGAGGAGCGACTCACCTTCCAGGATGAGTACGACGCGGCGTGGCAGCCCGATGCGTCGGGCGATCGCCGTCGCCGCGACGGCGTCCGGCGGCGCCACGATCGCGCCGAGCGCCAGGGCTGCCGCGAACGGCACGTCCAGCAGCTTCCAGGCGACCAGGCCGACCCCGAAGGCGGTGAACAGCACCGCCAGGATCGACAACCCCAGGATCTGGCGTTTGTCCCGGCCGATGTCGACCAGCGACGTACTCGACGCCGCCGCGAAGAGCAGTGGTGGAAGGAACCCGAAGAGGATCAGCTCCGGGTCGATCTGGATCGGATGGACGCTGGGCAGCAGGGAGTACGCGGCGCCGACCGCGACCAGCAACAGCGGGGCCGACGTGCCGATGCGGCGGGCGATCGTCGCCACCACCACCACGGTGATCGCAATGAAGAAGACGGCGAAGGCGACATGCACGCCGTAAGTCTGTCAGGGGCGGGCGCGCGCCGACGCTGCGCTGGAAACCTCAGGAGGTCGTGCGCGCCGTCTCCGGTCCGCCGAGGGTGCCGAGCACGGCCTGCCGCAAGGTGTCCAGACCGACCCCGCCGATGTCCAGCGCCCGGCGGTGGAACGCCTTGAGGTCGAACGACGCACCGTCGCGGTCCTGAGCCTGCTGACGGAGCTGCAGCCAGATGCGCTCGCCGATCTTGTACGACGGCGCCTGCCCCGGCCAGCCCAGGTAGCGGTCGAGCTCGAAGCGCAGGAACCCCTCGGCCATGTCGCAGTGCGCGGTGAGGAACGCCCACGCCTTGTCGTAGGTCCAGTCGCCGCCGCCGACCTCGGCCGGTGCCGGGAACCCGCAGTGCACGCCGATGTCGAGGACGACGCGCGCCGCCCGCATCGACTGCGCGTCGTACATGCCCATGAGCGTGCCCGGGTCGTCGAGGTAGCCCAGCTCCTGCATGAGGCGCTCGGCGTACAGGGCCCAGCCCTCACCGTGTCCGGAGGTCCAGGCGTCCATCCGGCGCCAGGAGTTGAGCAGACCGGATCGGTACATGGTCTGCGCGACCTGCAGATGGTGACCCGGCGCGCCCTCGTGGTAGACGGTCGTGAGCTCCCGCCAGGTGCCGAACTGTTCGACGCCCTTCGGCACCGACCACCACATCCGCCCGGGTCGGGAGAAGTCCTCACTGGGCCCGGTGTAATAGATGCCGCCGGACTGGGTCGGAGCGATCATGCACTCGATGCGCCGCACCGGCTCCGGGATGTCGAAGTGCGTGCCACCGAGGTCGGCGATGGCCCGGTCGGCCTTGTCCTGCATCCACGACCGCAGCTCGGCGGTGCCGTGCAGCTGGTACGCCGGGTCCGCGTCGAGCGCGGCCATCGCCCCCTTGACCCCGGCCCCTGGCGCGATCCGCTCGGCGACCTTGCCCATCTCACCGGTGATCCGCGCCAGCTCCTCCTGGCCCCACGCGTAGGTCTCCTCCAGGTCGACGGTGGTCCCGAGGAAATGGCGCGAGTGCAGGGGATAGAGGTCGCGTCCGCACGCGTCGGCCTCGGCAGCCTTGGGCAGGATCTCCTCCTTCAGCCGCTCTCCCACGGCGGTGTACGCCCGTGCAGCCTCGCCGACCTGGTCGGCGATGGCCGGGTGCTCGGCGGCGTAGGTCGTGAAGTAGCCGTCCTGCGCGGTGTGGTCCTTGGTCTGCTGGATGCACGCCAGGACCTGGCGCCTCGGCGCCACCATCCCGCGGTCGGCGGCCGCGTGCAGCGACTCCAGCCACTGGTCGAGCGCCTGCGGGATCGCGCTCATCCGCGCACCGATGGTCGCCAGCTCCTCGGCGCTGTCGGTGCCCATCAGGTCGATGACGTCGCGCACCTCCTGCATCGGCGACGCGATGACGTTGAGCGACATCAGGGGCGTGCCGGCCTCGAACTCCTCGACCTCCAGCTGCAGTCGCTCGGTCATCGCGGCGATGGTCACCTGGTCGACCTCGTCGGTCGCGGTCGCGGTCGCCAGCGCCTCCAACGTGTGCCTGGCCTGGTCCGCGACCTCGGCACGACCGGCCGGTGAGAAGTCGTCCAGCCGGTCGTCGTACCCCGGCACACCGAGCTCGGTGGCGAGGATCGGGCTCAGCCGCATCGACGCGTCGTGGTGCGCCTCCGCAATGGCGTCGACCGTGGTGGGCGTGCGGGCGGATGTGTCCTCGCTCATCTGGCCAAGCTATCGCGCGGCACCGACGACGGCGTCCGGTTCGCCGCCGGCCCAGCCCTGAACACGATGCTCGCGACCTGCTGAACGGCGCGGCTCACGCGCGGGGGAGGCCCGAGCCCTTCCAGCCGCCGCCGGAGCGGCCGGTCCACCGCGACGGGGTGGGCGCCGGTAGCGGTGCGGCACTCCCGGCCGCCGCCAGCACGGCGACCACCGCAGCGATCTCCTCCGCGGTGGCGTTGCCCGAGATCACCTGCAGCGCAGGCGCTTTCGGTGTCTGCTCGCTGCTCACAGCGGGATGTTCCCGTGCTTCTTCGGCGGCAGCGTCTCCCGCTTGGTGCGTAGGGTGCGCAGTGCGCGGATGACGTAGCTGCGGGTGTAGCTCGGCGGGATGACGGAGTCGACGTAACCGCGTTCGGCCGCGAGGTAGGGATTCGCCAGGGCGTCCTCGTACTGCTGGATCAGCTCCTGGCGGGTGGTCTCCACGGCGTCCGGATCGTCCGGGTTGGCCTCGGCCGCAGCCCTGATCTGCTTGCGATAGAGGATGTTGGCGGCGCCCTGCGCACCCATCACGGCGATCTGCGCCGTCGGCCAGGCGAGGTTGACGTCGGCACCCAGGTGCTTGGAACCCATCACGTCGTACGCGCCGCCGTACGCCTTGCGGGTGATGACGGTGACGAGCGGGACGGTGGCCTCGGCGTACGCGTAGAGCAGCTTCGCGCCGCGGCGGATGATGCCTCCCCATTCCTGGTCGGTGCCGGGCAGGAAGCCGGGCACGTCCACGAAGGTCAGCACCGGCACGTTGAACGCGTCGCAGGTGCGCACGAAGCGCGCGGCTTTCTCGGAGGAGTTGATGTCGAGAGTGCCCGCGAGCTGCAGCGGCTGGTTGGCCACCACACCCACCGGGTGGCCCTCGACGCGCCCGAAGCCGGTGATGATGTTCGGCGCGAACAACGCTGAGGTCTCGAGGAACTCGCCGTCGTCGAGGACGTGCTCGATGACGGTGTGCATGTCGTAGGGCATGTTCGCCGAGTCGGGGATGAGCGTGTCGAGCTCGCGGTCGAAGTCGTCGACCTCCAGGTCGGGCGTCGCGTCGAAGACGACCGGCTCGTCCATGTTGTTCGAGGGCAGGAAGGACAACAGCTCCTTCACGTACGAGACCGCGTCCTCCTCGTCGGATGCCATGTAGTGCGCGACTCCGGAGCGGGTGTTGTGGCTGCGGGCACCGCCCAGCTCCTCCATGCCGACGTCCTCGCCGGTCACCGTCTTGATGACGTCCGGTCCGGTGACGAACATGTGCGAGGTCTGGTCGACCATCACGGTGAAGTCGGTGATGGCGGGGGAGTAGACGGCGCCGCCGGCGCACGGCCCCATGACCAGGGAGATCTGCGGTACGACGCCCGAGGAGTGCACGTTGCGGCGGAAGATCTCGGCGTAGAGCCCGAGCGCGACCACGCCCTCCTGGATGCGGGCGCCGCCGGAGTCGTTGATGCCGACGACCGGGCAGCCGATCTTCGCGGCCAGGTCCATCACCTTGACGATCTTCTCGCCGAAGACCTCGCCGAGGGATCCGCCGAACACCGTGAAGTCCTGGGAGAAGACGCACACGGGGCGGCCGTCCACGGTGCCGTGACCGGTCACGACGCCGTCGCCGTACGGGCGGTTCTTCTCCTGCCCGAAACTGGTCGACCGGTGCCGCGCCAGCTCGTCGAGCTCGATGAAGGAGCCCTCGTCCATCAGCAGGTCGATCCGCTCCCGGGCCGTCAGCTTGCCCTTGGCGTGCTGCTTCTCCACCGCCCGCGCCGAACCCGCGTGCACGGCTTCGTCGTTGCGCTGGTACAGGTCGGCGAGACGGCCCGCGGTGGTGTGCAGATCGGGCTGGTCGTGCTGGGAGGTTTCTCGGACGCGGGCCCCATCAGTCATGCGACCAGACTCTAGCCTTGTGGCCGTGAGCCCCGATCTGCGAGCCGACGTGCTGCGCGACGCCCTGGCGGCCACGGTGTGGCGTGAGGTCGCCGTGCACGACGAGGTCGCGTCGACCAACGACCTGCTGCTGGCCGACCCACGGCCGTGGCGGGTGGTGACCGCGAACCACCAGACCAGCGGGCGGGGCCGACTGGACCGCACCTGGGAGGCGCCGCCGGCCACCTCGATCGCGCTGTCGTGCACGTTGCCGCTGCCCGCCGACCAGGCCCGGTGGGGATGGGTGCCGCTGCTGGTGGGGGTCGCCGTACGCCGCGCCGTCGCGGACCTGGCGGGTGTGCAGCTCGCGTTGAAATGGCCCAACGACCTGCTGGCGCTGACCTCCCCGGACGCCGACTGGCGCAAGGTCGCGGGCATCCTCTGCACGGTCGCCGGAGGTGAGGCGCCGGTCGTCGTGGTGGGCATCGGGCTCAACGTGCACCAGGGCGCGGACCAGCTGCCGACGCAGGTCTCGACGTCGCTGCGCGAGTGCGGTGCCGACGTCGCACGGGAGGACCTGATCGCCTGCATCCTGCGCGAGCTCATCGTCGTCCAACGACAGTGGGCCACCTCCGCCCTCGACGACGACTACCGGTCCGCGTGCATCACGATCGGCCAGCAGGTGCGCCTGCAGACCGGCGCCGAGGGCCACCTCGTCGGCGACGCCGTCGGCGTCGATGCCGTGGGCCGCCTGTTGATCACCACGGAGGGTCAGACGACGGCGTACGCCGCGGGGGACGTCGTGCACGTGCGGCCTACGGACGGCACGCCGGCGCCCCCGACCGTCGAGTCACCCGCGGCCATTCCGCCGGTCGGGACGGCGGAGCTGGATCCGGCGGACTTCGTCGACGCCATCGAGGCGCGCCTCATGGGCCACCC
Source organism: Allobranchiibius sp. CTAmp26 (assembly GCF_017565405.1). Classification (GTDB taxonomy): domain Bacteria; phylum Actinomycetota; class Actinomycetes; order Actinomycetales; family Dermatophilaceae; genus Allobranchiibius. The sequence goes on along the minus strand of NZ_JAGEKR010000015.1, from coordinate 108,738 downwards.
CCGCTCGATGCGCCGCAGCGAGATCAGCCGCGCCTCGGGAATCTCCCAGGCCCAGACCGCCACCATGTGGCGCTCGCTGGGGTTCGCTCGCGCCCGCGACGACGAGGTGTTCTTCGGCGAGGCCGATCTGGAGGCGTTGCGCAGGTTCGACGCGCTGGTCCAGGACGGGCTGCTCGACAACCCCACGGCGCTCGCGCTGACGCGGGCCGTCGGACGGTCCACCGACCGGATGGCGATGTGGTCGTTGCAGTTGATCGCCGACATGGTGAGCGGCGACCGCGGTGGGATCGACAGCGACGTCGCCCAACGCACTGCGGCGCTCACCGTCGACCTCGCGGAGCGGATGTCGCCGCTGGTGGACTACGTCTGGCGGCGCAACCTGTCGGTGGCGATCTCGCGGATGATCGCCGACTCCGAGCCGGAGTCGCATGTGGGCATCGTGCGCACCGTCGGGTTCGCCGACCTGGTCAATTTCACCCAGTTGGTCCGTCGGTTGAGTGAGCGGGAGCTGGCACAGCTGGTGTTGCGCTTCGAGTCGCTGGCCTCCGACATCGTCGGCGCCCACGGCGGGGCGATCGTCAAGACGGTGGGCGACGAGGTGCTCTTCACCCACACCGCCGTCGAGGGCGCGGTGGACATCGCGTTCGACCTGCGCGCCGCCGCGGAGGCCGACGATCTGGTGCCCACGATGCGGGTGGGAATGGCGCGTGGCAGGGTGCTGGCGCGCCTCGGTGACGTCTACGGCACTACTGTCAACCGAGCCAGCAGGCTGACCGGTGCCGCGAAGCCTGGCAAGATCATGGTCGATCAAGAGGTCATGGACGGCCTACCCGACGGAGCCGCAGTGCGCGTGCGACGTCGTAAGAGGGTCGACCTGGCCGGCATCGGTTCGACCGACGCTTTCGTCATCGAACGACCTCCGCAATGAACGCAGAAGACGCAGATAGGGTCACTACATGACCAAGGTCCTACTGGCCGAGGACGATCCGACGATTTCCGATCCCCTGGCTCGCGCCTTGCGCCGCGAGGGGTACGACGTGATGGTGCGTGCCGACGGGGTGTCGGCGCTCGCCGCCGCATCGACCGGCCCCGATCTGGTGATCCTCGACCTCGGCCTGCCACAGATGGACGGCCTCGAAGTGTGCCGCCGGATCCGCTCCACCGGGATCGTGGTGCCGGTGCTGATCCTGACCGCGCGCGCGGACGAGGTCGACACGGTCGTCGGTCTGGACGCGGGCGCGGACGACTACGTGACCAAGCCCTTCCGCCTCGCCGAGCTCCTGGCGCGGGCCCGCGCGCTGCTGCGCCGTTCGAGCTCCGACGAGGGCCAGGGCGCCCGGGTGCGCATCGATGCCGCCGGACGACGCGCGTTCAGCGGTGATCGTGAGCTGCAGCTCACCGCCAAGGAGTTCGACCTGCTGCGGGTCCTGGTGCGCGAGGGCGGCAAGGTCGTCTCCCGCGAGGACCTGATGCGCGAGGTCTGGAACACCGTGTGGGTGGGCTCGACCAAGACCCTCGACATGCACGTGTCGGTCCTGCGGCGCAAGCTGGGTGACGACGCGACCGACCCCCGCTTCATCACCACCGTGAGAGGCGTGGGTTTCCGGTTCGAGACCGACGACGGCGACTTCTAGGTGACGCTGCAGAACCGCCTGGTCGGAGTCATCGTCCTCGCGGTCACCGTCCCCCTGGTGATCGTCGCGACCGTCGCCGCCATCGCGGCACCCGCCTGGTGGATCTCCCTGTTGGTGGTGGGAGTCGCCCTGGTGTTCGGCGTCGGCTCGGTGCTGCTGTCCGCCTCCCGCGTGGAGTCGGTGGTCGATCCCGTGCGCGAGCTCGCCGACCGCGCCGATCGCCTCGCGGGCGGTCCGATCACCTTCACCCCGCTACGTACGGGGATGGACGAGGTCGACCGGATCGCGGCCTTCTACGAGATGCGCTCGACCGAGCTCACCCGCATGCTTGCCGCCGAGCGTGAGTTCGCCTCGGATGCCAGCCACCAGCTGCGGACGCCGCTCACCGCGCTGCTCATGCGGCTGGAGGAGATCTCCTCGGCCGACGACCTCGGCGCCGCCCAGGAGGAGGCGCAGATCGGGATCGCGCAGGTCGAGCGGCTCACCCAGGTCGTCGACGAGCTGCTCGCGCGGTCCCGCGGCACTGTCGACGCACCCACGAACATCTCCCTGGACTCGGTCATCGCGGCGCTGCAACTGGAATGGCAGCCGGCGTTCGAGACCGCCCGACGCAGTGTGCTGGTGAGCGGGGAGCGCGGACTGCACGTGTCCGCGACCCGCGTGGGGCTCGCGCAGATCCTCGCGACCCTGCTCGAGAACGCTCTGATCCACGGCGCGGGCACCGTCGAGGTGCGTGCCCGGCGCAGCGGTCCGTCCGTCGTGGTCGAGATGAGCGACATGGGGATCGGCGTCGACCCCAACCTGGCGCCGCACATCTTCGAACGGCGGGTCACCACGGGTGGCACCGGCTTGGGGCTGGCCCTGGCGCGGGACCTCGCGGAGGTGAGCGGCGGCCGGCTCGAGTTGCGGAACGCTCAGCCGGCGGTCTTCGCGCTCTTCTTGTCGGCGGCCACGACGGACTGAGCAGGACCGTCGGGTACGTCCTGCGTCGCACCGTCGTCGGGAGACCCGCCCTCGGATCCCGCCTCGCCCTCACCGGTCACATCCGGCTCGTGGGCGAAGACGAACCGCCGGTACGCCCAGAAGCGGAACAGCGTGCCGAAACCGATTCCGATGAACGCCGCGAAGTTCAGCGCGAGCGTGCCGCGGGCGTGGAAGGCGTAGTGCGCCAGCGCGACCCATCCGGCGGAGACCGCCAACGCGATGCCGTTGACTACGAAGAACAGCACGACCTCGTGGTGCACCGGTCGGTTGCGACGGTGCCGGAAGGTCCAGTAGCGGTTGCCCAGCCACGCGAAGACGGTCGCGACGGCGCCGCTCACGATCTTGGCGGTGGTGACCTTGTGCTCCAGCTCGCCGTTGACCAGCAGGTTGAAGCCGCCGAGGTCGATCACGAACGAGATGAGGCCGATGACGCCGAACTTCGCCAGCTCGCGCCAGAGCACGTCGAGGGTCAGGCGTAGGCGTTGCAGCACCAGGGAAGGGTAAGCCTCTCGGCGGCGATCGTTACAGTGACGGCGTGGATCGACCCCTTCCTGCTCCCGGTGGTTTCCCGATCGTCGGCATCGTCGGCGGTGGACAGCTCGCCCGGATGTGCGCCGGTCCCGCTGTCGAGCTCGGCATCACCTTGTCCGTGCTCGCCGAGTCGACGCAGGCCGCGGCGGCGCTCGCGATCCCGTCGGCGCCCGTGGGCGCCGCGGACGACCTCGAGGCGGTGCGCGCGTTCGCGCGCGACTGCGACGTCGTGACGTTCGACCACGAGCAGGTGCCGCAGGAGGTGCTCGCGGCGCTCGTGGCCGACGGCGTCGTCGTACACCCGTCGCCGGAGGCTCTGGTGCACGCGCAGGACAAGCTGGTCATGCGGGATCGCCTCTCGCAGATGGGGATTCCGTGTCCCGCATGGGCGCAGGTCGACGACGTGGCGGCGTTGCGCGCGTTCGGTGACGCGCACGGGTGGCCCGTCGTGCTGAAGACCCCGCGCGGCGGGTACGACGGCAAGGGCGTGCGCGTCGTACGCGCCGCCGACGAAGCCGACGACTGGTTCGCGCACGGTGAGCCCCTGCTGGCCGAGGAGAGCGTCGACTTCGTCCGCGAGCTGGCGGTGCTGGTCGCCCGCAGCCCGTCCGGGCAGGCGTCCGTCTGGCCGGTCGTGCACACCGTGCAGACCGACGGCATCTGCACCTCGGTGGTCGCACCGGCCGCCGACCTCGACGAGGACCTCGCCGGAGAACTCGCGCGGACCGCCCTGCGGATCGCGGGGGAGCTGGGGGTGACGGGTGTGATGGCGGTCGAGGTCTTCGAGCTCGCGGACGGTGACGGACCGGCGTACGTCGTGAACGAACTGGCCATGCGACCGCACAACAGCGGGCACTGGACCCAGGACGGCAGCGTCACCAGTCAGTTCGAGCAGCACCTGCGGGCCGTGCTCGACCTACCGCTCGGTGCGGTGACACCCCGCTCGCCGTGGACCGTGATGACCAACGTGCTGGGCGGCGACCCGGAGCGGCACGGGCAGCTCTACCCGACGTACAAGCACCTGATGGCGCGCGACCCTGCGCTGCGGATCCATCTGTACGGCAAAAGTGTTCGCCTCGGCCGCAAGATCGGTCACGTCAACACGTACGGCACCGATCTCGCCGACGTGAGCGCCCGCGGCCGGCACGCCGCCGACTATCTGCAAGGGGTGATCGACGAATGAGCCCAGTGGTCGGCGTGGTGATGGGCAGCGACTCGGACTGGCCGGTGATGAGCGCGGCCGCGGAGGTGCTCGACCAGTTCGGCGTGGAGTACGAGGCCGATGTCGTTTCGGCCCACCGGATGCCGCACGAGATGGTGGCGTACGGCGAGCAGGCCGCCGATCGCGGGCTGCGGGTGATCATCGCCGGGGCCGGGGGAGCGGCGCACCTGCCGGGGATGCTGGCTTCCGTCACCACGCTGCCGGTGGTCGGGGTGCCGGTGCCGCTGAAGTACCTGGACGGGATGGATTCGCTGTTGTCGATCGTGCAGATGCCCGCGGGCGTTCCGGTCGCCACGGTCTCGATCGGGGGCGCGCGCAACGCGGGCCTGTTGGCGGTCCGCATCCTGGCGGCCGGCGACGGCGTCGAGGCGGGTCGGTTGCGCGCCGTGATGGCGACGTTCCAGGCGGATCTGAAGACCCAGGCGCAGGACAAGGGCGCGGCCCTCCGGTCGCGCCTGGCCGACGCTACTGACGAGTAGGATGAGCGCTGTGAGCGGCAACAAGGATTTCGACCTCTTCCGGATCAACGAGGACCACGAGGCGCTGCGCGAGGCGGTGCGCGACATCGCGGACGACAAGATCGCGCCGTACGCGGCCGAGGTCGACGCCGAGTCGCGCTTCCCGCGCGAGGCGCTGAAGGCGTTGGTCGCCTCCGACCTGCACGCGCCGCACATCGGTGAGGAGTACGGCGGCGCCGGAGCCGATGCGCTCGCAACCTGCATCGTCATCGAGGAGGTCGCCCGCGCGTGCGCGTCGTCCTCCCTGATCCCGGCGGTCAACAAGCTCGGCTCGATGCCGATCATCCTGGGTGCCTCGGACGAAGTGAAGAAGAAGTACCTGCCGCGGATCGCCTCCGGCGACGCGATGATCTCCTACGGCCTGTCCGAGCGGGAGGCCGGCTCGGACACCGCGTCGATGCGCTGCAAGGCGATCGCCGACGGCGACACGTACGTGCTCAACGGTCAGAAGTCCTGGATCACGAACGCCGGTGAATCGCAGCTCTACACAGTGCTCGCCGTGACCGACCCCGACGGCGAACGCGGTCGCAACATCTCGGCGTTCGTCGTGGAGAAGGACGACGAGGGCTTCGACTTCGGCGCCAAGGAGCGCAAGCTCGGCATCAAGGGCTCACCGACCCGGGAGCTGCACTTCGACGACGTACGGATCCCCGCCGACCGGATGATCGGAGCGCCCGGCGAGGGCCTGAAGATCGCGCTGCGCACCCTCGACCACACCCGCGTGACCATCGGTGCGCAGGCGGTCGGCATCGCGCAGGGCGCGCTCGACTACGCGCTCGGTTACGTCAAGGAGCGCACGCAGTTCGGCAAGGCCATCGCGGAGTTCCAGGGCCTGCAGTTCATGCTCGCCGACATGGCGATGAAGCTCGAGGCGGCCCGGCAGATGGTCTACGTCGCGGCGTCCAAGTCCGAGCGCGGTGACGCCGACCTGCCCTTCTTCGGTGCGGCGGCCAAGTGCTACGCCTCGGACGTCGCCATGGAGGTGACCACCGACGCCGTACAGCTGCTCGGCGGCGCCGGCTATGTGCAGGACCACCCGGTCGAGCGGATGATGCGCGACGCGAAGATCACCCAGATCTACGAGGGCACCAACCAGATCCAGCGCATGGTGATGGCGCGCCAGCTCCTCAAGCGCTGACCTCTTCGAAGTTCCTGAGCTGTGGGAACGAACGCGCTGTATAGAGCGCGTTCGTTCCCACAAGTCGTCTTACGATGCCCATCCACGCCGCCGTAGGGCGTCGGTGAGTTGTGCCATGAACGCAGCAGGCGAGGTGCGCAGCCCCAACACCGGAATGCGCAGCGTGCTGGTCCCCGCGAGCGCCATCGCGTTGTCGCGCAGGACGTCGTCGACCATCGCGAGGCCTTGTGAATGCTGGAACCCGTCGATCTCCACAGCCAGGTCGTAGTCGTCCCACGATGCATCGAGATAGATGCGCCCCGTCGGCCCCGGGCGCACTGCCTGTCGACTGGGTTCGGGCACTCCGTACCGGCGGCACAGGCGTCCGAAGTCGATCTCGGACAGGGCCTGCGCGCCGCCTCGTACATCAGCGACGACTTGGCGGATCACTCCGACACGGTGCACAGCGGGAGCGTCCTGCAGAGACTCGTCAAGTCGATCACCCGTGGTGAGTCGTTGCTGGACCACCATCGCCAGAATCGTGGTGGCCACCCGGTCGGTCGAGGCCCAGGACGCGGCATTGAGCGCAGCCCGCTCGACCTCCGCTCGAGGCGGGTCGCCCGTGCACCGGTAGTTCCGACATCGCAGTTGGTGGATGCGCACGCCGTCCACGGGTTTGACGCTGCTCCCGGCCGGCACGCTGACATGGGTGATGGGCTCCTCCCATCCGGTGAAACCCGCCGCGATCAGCGCCGTGACGCCATCGAGCCAGGCCGCACCACGCGTCTCCCACACCGCACGATGCCACGCGGCGCGATCGCCGCCACCCGATCGCAGCTGCACCGTGTGCCTTCCGGATGTCGTCCACCGGCCGGCCGCCACCTCGTAGCGGACGTCGTCGCGCGTCACGCCGAGAGCACGCAGTTGGGCGCGGTGACACACGCCGCCCTGTCGGGCAGCGAGGTCGGCGGTCACCGTCTCGCGGAAGCGCCGCCGGCTGGTCCCTGCGGGCGGTGGAGCCACCGAGGATTGGGTCATCCCCCAACTCTGGGGTCTCCCGGCCTACCGATGAACACAGCCAGAGCCGGTTGTGGACAGCGGATAGGGATGTGGACGGAGCGCGCGCTGGCACTTGTGGAGAGGTACGCGCTCTATAGCGCGCGCACCTTCCCACAAGTCGTACGGGCGCGGGGGCTAGGGGGCGACGTTGGGGGAGCGGTCGTTGTTGAGCGCGTCGAAGAGGGCCCGGGACCTGGTCTGGTCCCAGAGGACCGCCTCGCCCACGGAGGTCTGGTACGCGGCGTTCGCGATGGGGACCTGCACCGAGTTGCCGCCGCTGCCGATCTTCTTCAGCGTCCAGAGGATGCGCAGCGCGGTCCAGGAGTGCATGCCGTTCTCGACCGCCAGCCCCTGGGCCCCGGACTCGCCGACGTTCTTCAGCCGCCACGGCACCAGCAGGTTGCCCGGTGAGGCGACCTTCTTGGTGAGCGCGGCCAGGAATTCCCGCTGTCGCTTGACCCGGGCCAGGTCGCTCGTCGCGTCGACGTGCCGGGAGCGGACGTACCCGAGCGCGTTCGCGCCGCTCAGGTTCTGGCAGCCGGCGGGGAGGTTGATGTGCGCGTAGGTGTCGTTCATGGCCTTCGGCAGGCACATCTGCACCCCGCCCACGGAGTCCACGATCCCGGCGAACCCGCCGAAGCCGATCTCCATGTAGTGCTCGATGCGCAGACCGGTGACGTTCTCGACGGTCTGCACCAGCACCTTGGGCCCGAAAGCGAACGCCGCGTTGATCTTGTTCGCGCGGTGCCCGGGGATCTGCACGTAGGTGTCGCGGGGGATGCTCACCAGAGTGGGCTCGCCGCTGTCGGGCATGTGCAGCACCATGATGGAGTCGGTCCGCGAGCCGGTGATGTTCGAGCCGCCGGTACGCAGCGCCTTCGCCTGCGCCGAGGTGAGGCCGGCGCGACTGTCCGAGCCGACCAGGAGCACGTTCGTGCCCTTGCCCGCCGCGGGCTGGTTCCCCGTCGGAATGGCATCCACCCGCGCCACCTTGTGCCAGGCGGCGAGTCCGGCCCAGAGCAGCAGGCCGGCCCACAACGCGACCACGACGACGAACGCGGCCAGCACGCGCGGCCAACGGCGTCGCCGTCGGGGCGCTCGTCCGGCGGGACGCTGGGGCTGTGCCGGCCTGTTCGGCGGCTGGTCGTACCCGCCGCCGTCGTACCCGCGACCGCGACCGTCGTACGCGGATCCGCCGGCACGGGGGTCGGCGTAGGGACGAGCCGCCTGCGGACGGGCGGCCTGCGGACGGGCGGCCTGCGGACGGGCACCGGACCGGGGGCCGGTGGGCATCACCCGAGTGAAATCCCCGTCATCGCGCGACGGTCCTGCCGGGGGACGAGGACGACGCACCGGCAACGGCTGAGCGATGGTCTCGTCGCGACGCGGGCGACCGCTGCGACCGTCACGGCCGTCGCCTGCACGGCCGCGGCTGCCGTGGTCGAAGCGCTGCTGATCGTCGTCCGTCATCGGCAAAGGGTAACCGGGGGACCTTGGTGCGCCGTGTAACCTGGCGCCCGTGCAACCTGAGGATTCCCTGTCATTGCAAGGAATTTCAGTCGTGATGCCGATCCTGAACGAGGAACGCCACCTGGCGGAGTCGGTCGGCGCGATCCTCGACCAGAAGTGGGACGGGCCGCTGGAAGTGGTCCTCGCGCTGGGCCCGTCACAGGACCGCACCGACGAGGTGGCCGCGCAGCTGCAGGCCGCGGACGCCCGGGTGCGCACCGTCGCCAACCCGACCGGACGCACCCCCGACGCCCTCAACGCGGCCATCGGCGTCGCGTCGTACGACGTCGTGGCGAGGGTCGACGGGCACGGAATCCTCTCGCCCGGCTACCTCGAGACCGCCGTCACGACCCTGCAGGACACCGGCGCCGCCAACGTCGGCGGCATCATGGACGCCGAGGGCACGACCGACTTCGAGCGGGCCGTCGCCGTGGCGATGAAGAGCAAGATCGGCGTCGGCGGCGTGAAGTTCAAGCAGGGTGGCGCCGCGGGTCCGGCCGACACGGTCTACCTGGGGGTCTTCCGGCGGGACTGGCTGCGCCGGGTCGGCGGGTACGACCGGCGCTACATCCGCGCGCAGGACTGGGAGATGAACTTCCGCATCCGCCGCCAGGACGGCGTGGTGTGGTTCACCCCCGACCTGCGCGTCACCTACCGGCCGCGCGGCAGCTTCCGCGCCCTGTCGCGGCAGTACCGCGAGTACGGCCGCTGGCGCCGGGTCGTCGCCCGCGAGCACAAGGGCTCCATCAACGCCCGCTACCTCGCGCCCCCCGTCGCTCTCGCCGCCATCGCCGTCGGAACCATCGGCGGGTTGGCGTGGCGGCCGCTGTGGCTGGTGCCCGCGGCGTACGCCGGTGGCGTCACCGTCGGCGGCGTCGCGATCTCCCGCGGCTCCGCGGGCGCCGTGCGGGTGCTGGTGCCCGGCGTCCTCGCCACCATGCACCTGTCGTGGGGGTGGGGCTTCCTCACCAGCAGGGTGCGGCTTGCCGGCGACGTCCAGCGGACTTCCAGCGACGCCCCGGTAGCCTGACTCGCAGAATTCAGCCGGCGCCGCCGGACAGCCAGCTCAGCAAAGGAACCCATGTCGTTCGCGCAACGCCTCCGGCGTATCGTCGAGTACCGCGCGGTGCTCTGGACCCTGGTCAAACGCGACCTGCGGATCCGTTACGCCCGCAGTGTGCTCGGGTACCTGTGGACCCTGATCGACCCTCTCGCGATGACCTTGGTCTACTGGTTCGTCTTCGGGGTCATCTACGGGATCGGCACCGGCGCGAGCGCGGAGAGGCGCAGCGACGGCATCCCGTTCGTGGTCTTCCTGGTCGCCGGCGTGCTGGTCTGGAACTGGTTCAACAACTCGGTCAACGAGACCGCGCGGGCGCTCTACTCAGAGCGCCTGCTGGTCCGCTCCACGAACCTGCCGCGGGAGTTGTGGGTGATCCGGGTGGTGCTCTCCAAGGGCATCGAGCACCTGCTGTCCCTGCCGATCCTGGTGCTGTTCGTGGCCTTCTTCGCTGCCCGTCACGACATCGTCCTGAACTGGAAACTCGTCTACTGGATCCCGGCGCTGGTCCTCGAGCTCGTCCTGTGCATCGGCGTGGGCCTGGTGATGGCACCCGTGACGGCGCTGGTCGACGACTTCGTCCGCATCGTGCGGATCGTGCTGCGTATCGGCTTCTACCTGACGCCGATCGTGTACTCGCTCAACTACCTGCGCACCAGGGGCCAGCAGCCTCATGAGCACGCGCTGCTGGTCATCGCGCGCATGCTGGAGTTCAACCCCCTCTCGGCCATCAACGACATGTACCGGCAGGGGATGCTGGTGCGGGCGACCCCCGAGTACCGCATCTGGCTCATCGGCACGGTGATCAGTTTCGGATGGTTGTTCTTCGGCATGTGGGTCTTCGCCCGACTGGAAAAACCGATTTTGAAGGAGATCTGAGGTGTCGCTCCCCGCTGCCGACAAGGTCAAGTGGAAGTCCACGCCCGACCAGCCGGTCATCAGCGTCGACAACCTGGGCATCGAGTTCCTCACCGGTCGCAAACGGAACCTCTCGCTCCGCGAGATCGTCTTCCGCCGCGGCACGTCGTACAAGAAGGAGACGTTCTGGGGGCTGAAGAACATCTCCTTCACCGTCGGACGCGGTGAGGCGGTCGGCCTCGTCGGCAGCAACGGTGGTGGCAAGTCCACCCTGCTGAAGATGATCGCCGGCACGCTGCTGCCCGACGAGGGCGCGGTCAACGTCCGCGACGGAGTCGCGCCGCTGATCGAGCTCACGGGAGGTTTCATCGGCGAGCTGTCCGCGCGGGAGAACATCTACCTCACCGGCGGCCTGCACGGCATGAGCAAGGACGACATCGACGAGCGGTTCGACGACATCGTCGACTTCGCCGGACCGAAGGTGCGCTCCGGGCTCGACCTGCCCTACCGGCACTTCTCCTCCGGTATGCAGGTGCGGCTGGGTTTCGCGGTCATCACCTGTCTGGACGAGCCGATCATCCTGGTCGACGAGGTCCTGGCCGTCGGCGATGCGGCGTTCCGCGACAAGTGCTACCAGCGGATGGAGGGGCTGCTCGAACAGGGCCGCACCCTCTTCCTGGTCTCGCACTCCGAGGGCGACCTGCTGCGCTTCTGCACCCGCGGCATCTACCTCAGGGAGGGCCAGATGGTCGCCGACGGGTCGATGGAGGAGATCATGCAGCAGTACATGGAGGACCTCCTCGGCGTGCCGTGGATCCCGCCGTCGGAGCGCAACGCGGTGGACGCGCTGTTCAACCGTCGCGACCGCGAGGCCCCCGGCTACAAGGCCGACTGAGTCTCAGGCGCGGGCGAGCGGCGCTGCGGTCGCGGACCGTACGTCGTCCTCGCTCACGCCGGGCGCCAGCTCGATCAGCACGAGGCCCGCGGGTGTCACGTCGATGACGGCCAGGTCGGTGATGATGCGCTGCACCACACCCTTGCCGGTGAGCGGCAGGGTGCACTCGGGGAGGATCTTCGGCGAACCGTCGCGGGCCACGTGCTCCATGAGCACGATGACCTTCTTGGCCCCGTGCACCAGGTCCATGGCCCCGCCCATGCCCTTCACCATCTTGCCGGGGATCATCCAGTTGGCGATGTCGCCGCCCGCGGACACCTGCATGGCGCCGAGGATCGCCGCATCGACCTTGCCGCCGCGGATCATCCCGAAGCTGGTCGCCGAGTCGAAGATGGAGGCGCCGCGTCGCAGCGTGATGGTCTCCTTCCCCGCGTTGATCAGATCCGGGTCCTCCTGGCCCGCCACGGGGTAGGCGCCGACCCCGAGGACGCCGTTCTCGGACTGCAGCACCAATTCGGTGTCGTCGTCGACGTAGTTGGGCACCAGGGTCGGCAGCCCGATCCCGAGGTTGACGTAGTCGCCGTCGGACAATTCGCGCGCGGCCCGTGCCGCCATCTGCTCGCGGGTGAGTGCCATCAGCGACCGACCTCCTGGACCGTGCGCTTCTCGATGCGTTTGTCGTCCGCCTGCTCGGGGGTGAGTGCGAGCACCCGGTGCACGTAGATGCCGGGCAGATGCACGTCGTCCGGGGCGATCTCGCCGGGCTCGACGAGCTCCTCCACCTCGGCGATCGTGTGCCGGCCGGCCATCGCGGCGAGCGGGTTGAAGTTGCGGGCGCTCTCGTGGAAGACGAGGTTGCCGTGCCGGTCGCCGCGCCGCGCGCGCACCAGGGCCACATCGGTCACGATCGCCTCCTCGAGGACGAACGTGCGGGACTCGCCGTCGACCTCGAAGCGCCGGGTCTCCTTCGGCGGCGACGCCAGCGCGATGTCGCCGTGGGCGTCGTACCGCCAGGGCATGCCGCCGTCGGCGACCTGGGTGCCGACACCCGTCGCGGTGTAGAACGCGGGAATGCCGGCGCCGCCCGCGCGCAGTTTCTCCGCCAGGGTGCCCTGCGGTGTCAGCTCGACCTCCAGCTCGCCTTCGAGGTACTGCCGGGCGAACTCCTTGTTCTCACCGACGTACGACGCCGTCATCCGCCGGATTCGCTTCTCCCGCAGCAGGATCCCCAGCCCCCAATCGTCGACGCCGCAGTTGTTGGAGACGACCGACAGGTCGGTGACTCCCTTGGCGAGGAGTTCGGCGATGAGCACACTCGGGATGCCGCAGAGCCCGAATCCGCCCACGGCGATCGAGTTCCCGCTGACCACGCCGGCGACGGCGCGTGCTGCCGAGGAGACGACTTTGTCCATTTGCCGGACCTTACCGGTCGCCCTCACCGGGGTAGACGACACCGACGTCCCGGCGTGCCTGGTCCAGCAGTTCCATCACCCGCAGCGTGGCCGAGGGCGGCAGCAGCGGCGACTCGCTCGCACCGTCGGCGACGAGCTGTGCGAGATGCGCGGCCTCATACGCCATGGCCTGGTGACCGCGGATGGTCCCGCCGTCGTACGACGCGCTCTCCCCGTCTCGGGGCACCAGCGTGATCCGGGTCGGCTGGTAGAAATCGGGCTCCAGTTCGACGCGCGCCAGCGTGCCGCTGATGGAGGCGGTGGTCGGGGTACGCGCCGCCAACGTGGTGCTGAGGGTGGCGTACGCCGCGCCGCTGCGCAGGGTCATCGACACCTGCCGGTCGACGCCGGTGTCCGTCAGGTCGCCGGTCGCGGCGAGCTCGCGCTCCTCACCGGGCAGCGCAAAGTCCGCGAACGAGAGGGGATAGACGCCGAGGTCGAGCAGGGCGCCGCCGGCGAGTCCGGGTGCGAAGAGGCGGTGCGACGGATCGGGTGCGAACCACTGGCCGTGGTCGGCCAGCACAGTGGTCACCTCACCGAGGGCGCCGCCCTCCAGCAGCTGCCGGATGACATCGGTGCCGGGGAGGAAACGAGTCCACATGGCTTCCAGCGCAATGAGATTCGCTGCGCGGGCGGTGTCGAGCACCTCGCGCGCCTGCTCGGCGTCCTGGGTGAACGCCTTCTCCACCAGCACGTGCTTCCCGGCGTGCAGGGCGGCCATCGCGTCGGCATGGTGCTGCGAATGCGGTGACGCGATGTAGACGATGTCGACCGCGTCGTCCGCCAGCATCGCGTCGATCCCCTCGTACGCGCGAGGGATGTCCCAGGCGGCGGCGAACCGGTCGGCGGAGCCCTGGGACCGGGAGCCGACCGCCACCAGTTCCTGGCGGGTATGCCGACGGATCGCGTCCGCCATGGAGGCGGCGATGCCGCCGGTGGAGCTGATCGCCCATCGCAGCGGCGGGGCCTGCGACGGTTCGGGGGTACGGGGTGCGGGCAGCGATGCGGGGGTGCTCATGGGCGGGGCGCAGCTCCTTCGGTGGTGAGACGCCGGTCGACGTCCTCGGGTCGTACGTCGCGCAGCAGCACCACCGAGCCGTCGTCGGCCCAGACCGCTAGCGCCTCGCGCAGGGCGTGGGTGAGGTCGCCGGTGACCTGCACCCGCCGACGCAGGGCGCCGCCGACGACGACGAGGTCGGCGTACAAGGTGTCGTCCAGTGCCGGGTCGGCATCGACCGGCGTGCGGTAGGGCACGAACACGTCGCCGTACGAGGACAACTCGCGCGCCTCGTCGATCCCGCCCGCGGGTACGTCGCTCGTCGCCCGCCGGGCGAGCGCGGCCAGGGTGACGACGATCTCGGTCTCACCGGACCCGTCGGCCGTGATGCCGACGGCGATGTCGCTCGGCGCATCGGTGGTGGTCAGGTGCGCACCGACCGACCAGGCGGCCAGTGCCCAGTAGTAGGTGCGCCAGTGGTCGGCGGGCAGGTGCAGGGCCACCGTCGTGCCGGGGCCGGCGTCCAATTCGTCCTGCAGGAGGTTCGCCGCTTTGGACACCCAGTTGGCGAGTACCTTCCCGGACAGTTCGATCCGCTCGCCGGTGCCGTCGTCGTAACAGGTGATCCGGGGTGAGGTGGGGTCCGAACGCAACAGCCCGGTGAGGACCTCGGCGGGTGTCATGCGGTGTGCATCCCCTCGTCGACCTGCCGGATCTGGTCCGGCGACAGCGGTTCTCGCGCGCAGAGGTCGAGGTTGCGACGCAGTTGGGCGCGGTCCAGGGAGCCGACGGCGACCGCGGACACCTCGGGGTGGCCCAGGGCGTACGCCATCAGCAGGTCGTCGGCCCCGTCCCGGCCGAGCGAGTCGGCCAAGGCGACGATCCGGGGGTCGGTGATCAACCGGCCACCGGCGTACACGCTGCGGGCCAGGAGTTCGACGCGCGCTGAGCGAGCGGCGGCGCGCAGGTCCTCCGGCAGCGGCGCATCCGGGTGCACAGGAAGCTCGAGGAGCCCGATTCCTTTCAGCGACAGTGCTGCTCGCGCCTCTCCTGCCGAGCCGACGCTCACGCCGATCGCCGCGACGGTGCCCTCGTCGCGATAACGGGTCAATCGGGCCCAGACCTGAGGTCCGGCATCGACGAGACCGTCGATCAGGACCGCGGTGGCCGTTCGCCGCCCGATGGTCGCGAACGACCGCTCCAGCCCGGCTTCGGCCGCGGACGCGCCCCCACCGGCGAGCGGGTGCAGCCGGCTCACGACCTTCATCCGCTGCACCAGCTGAGGGTCGGCACAGGCCCGCAGGACGGCCTCGGCGGCGCCATCGGCGCGCCCCACCTCCACGTGGGTGACACCTCGCGCCACCGCGTCCGACAGCATCACCCGGGTCTCGGGTGCCGGGGACTCGGCGAGCCGGCTCCCGCCGTACACGAACGAACTGAGTCCGAGGGCCGACTCGCGTTCGGGGACGCTGACTCCCGCGGCGCTCACCTCCTTCGCCAGCAACTCCATGAGCTGCGTCCACGGGGCGGCGACCGGGTCGTCGACCTGTGCGAACAGGCGGCTGGCGCGGTCGAAGTCGTCGAGGGTGTCGACGGTGCACCGGAAGCGCTTCGGGTCGCCGGGGTTGGCAGCGGGTGCGAAGAGCAGCTCGCCGAGATGGCGGCGCAGCCACGGCGTCACGTGCTCGCGGTCGTATGGGTCGCTGGTGGCCTCGGCCGCCCGGCGCAGGTCCCGCACCCAGAATCCCTCGGCACCCAGACCCTCGGGGACCACGTCGATGTCGACCCGCCCGTAGTCGTCACCGGAGGCGTCCATGGCCGCGAGCAGTTCGTCGATGACGTCGGCGTCCATCACCGGGTTGTCACCGGTGAGGCGCACCACCCGGTCGTCCGGGTCGAGGTCGGACGTGGCGTGCACGAACCTGCCGAGCACGTCGTCCAGCTCCCCACGCATCACCGGGATACCGGCGGCGTGCAGGTGCTCGGCGATCCGGGTGTCGTAGTGCTCGTCGCTGGTGGCCACGACCACCTCGTGCCCACCGCGGCTCGCCCGACGCGCGACCAGCTCGACGAGGGGCATCCCCCCGATCGTCATCAGCGCCTTGCCGGGCAGTCGTGAAGAGTTCAGACGCGACTGGACGACCACTCTGGTGCGGGTCACGGGGAGCCTTCCGGTGCGGGGAGTTCGAGCGGGTAGCGGCTTGTCCGAAGGCTAACGGGCTGGGTGCAGGCGGTAGATCGTCACGTCCGTCTGATGGAACACTTGGTCCGCCAGGTCGGCCAACCTGGGGGAGACCGGGCCCGCGCCCGCGTCGGCGAAGAGCACGCGCACGCCGGCACGGTAGAGCCGGGCCAGTCCCTCCGGCGTGGGAGCGGTGAAGGCGCCGTCGTTGAGGCGCAGCCGAGCCTGGTCGAAGAACGGTTGCCGCGCGTAGGAGATCTGTGGTGTGCCCGGGGGCCGTACGGCGGTCGCCGTCGCCTCCGCCTGGTCGGTGTAGCCCCAGGACTCGACGTACGCCTGGTGCGCACCGAGCCCGGTCACCCAGAACGCCCGGGAGTCGCAATGCACCCTGGTCGGCGTCGGCTGGCAGTGCACGTTGGTGGCGATCGTCTCGTCGGCCGCGACGTGCAACCGCAGCCAGGTCGTCCCGGCGATCTCGCCCGCGGTGAGCTGGGCGGGATCGGTGACAGGGGGCGGTCCCGGCAGTCGACTCGCAGCGATGATCGAGCTCGGGATCAGGGTGGCGCTGAGGATCACGACGGCCACGAACATCCGCGGAGCCGCCGCGCGGGAGCTACGGCTCAGCAGCAGGGCGACCAGGATTCCGAGCGCGACGAGGACGATGACCACCACGATCGCGCTCCGAGTGACGTCGTGACCCGTCGTCGCGCGCATCGGCCCGACCCGGCGCAATGCGTACGGCGCGACCGTCCCGATCACCACGGCACAGCTCAGCAGGATCACCTGCGCCGCAGGGGCCAGGACGAAACGCGCCCACCCCGCGATCATCACGAACCCCCAGGCGATCACGACATCCACCAGGGGCACGACACCGCGCATGAAGTACAGCTCGGAGAGGCTCGGGTGGTCGATCAGCAGCATGGCGGCCGCGCCGGCCAGCGTGACCCCGACCAGCAGCAGGGCAGCAGGGTCGGCCAGCAGCGGGAGAGCGAACAGCAGCGCGCTGAACTGCACGAGGATCACCACCGCCACCAGGACGAGGACGGCCGCGACTTGGAAATGCGAGGTGCCGGGCATGACAGCGCTGCCCTGTTGGTTGCGCACGTAGTGCGCCAGCGACAACAACTGCAGCGTGGACGCCTGGCTGCCGCCGGCCAGGAACGGCGCGGTCACCGCCAGCGCCAGCCCGACGAGCACGGTCGCGACGACCTTGCTGCGGCTGAGTTCCCGACGCAAAGCGGACACCGCGATCACCAGCAGCAGCCCTCCGAGCAGGACCGGCAGGTTCGACGACTTCGATCCGGCGCAGGCGAGCAGCACCAGCGCGAGCAGGATCCAGGCCGGCCTGTTCCAGCGCTCGCCGCGCACGAGCTGGGCGATCCACCACGTCGCGAGCAGCAGCATCGGCAGGCCGAAGATCTCCGATGGGGACGAGGCGACGAAGGCGCTGTTCGCGATCCCGGTCAGCCATCGCAGCGGGGTGAGGACCGAGGAGCTCGCGAGCAGCGCGACGGCCAGGACCCCGGCCGCGGGGGTGCGGGCGATCCTGGTGGCGAGCACGTAGGTGAGGCCCAGCACCACGGCGTACAACGGCAGGTACCAGAGGCGGGTCGTCACGACGAGCACGCCTACATGGCCGATGAGGGAGTCCGCGGCCATGTGCGCGTTCGCGAACCAGTGGTAGTCGAAGCGCTGTCCGGAGACCTGCGGCACCTGCGGCGGTGCGCTGTGACGGGCCTCCGCGGTGATCGCCGCATGCCAGTAGATGTCCTGGTACCACCGGGTGCGCCCCGGCGGGAGCGGGATTCGCGCGAACGTGTATCTGCCCAGCATCACCAGCACGTACGCGTAGGCGCCGGTGATCGTCCAGGCGGCCCACACGGGTGGGTGGTCCAGGTACGGCTCCGTGCGCAGCCGCCGACGCAGCGCCGGGACGGCGACGCCCGGCACGATGAGCAGCAGCGGGAAAGCCACGAGCCACCCGCCCGCCCCGGCGCGCACGAACACCCCCCAGGCGATCAGCTGGACGACCAACCCCACCACGAAGGCGACGCAGAGGTCGTCGAAGAGCGCGCGGCCGCGTGGGCGACACCAGCGGAGCACGAGGAACCCGGGCAGCAGCACCGACCACAGGATGGTGGCGGTGTACTGCGCCAGCAGCGCCACGGACACGCCGTAGTGCAGGGCGACGCCTGAGGCGACCGCGGCGGCGACGAGCGCCGGCAGCAGACGGTACGCGGTGCGCCAGTTCATGACGCGCGCAAACGGTAGGCGGAGATGGGCCCGTCGGAGAAGACCGGGTCGGCCAGCTCCTTCAGATGCGCCGATACGGGACCGGATGCGCTGTCCGCGAACAGGACCCGGACGCCCGCGTCGTAGAGCCGCCGCAGCACGGCCGGGGTGGGCGCGCTGAACGCCGCGTCGTTCAGCCGCAGCCGGGCCGGGTCCCAGAAGGCGGTGTCGGAGTAGATGTGCCAGGGGACACCGCGTCCGAGACCGTGCCCGGCGGTCGCCTGGGCCTGGTCGGTGTATCCCCACGCCTCGACGTACGCGCGGTGCTCGCCGAGGCCGGTCACCCAGAAACCGCGCGAGTCGCAGAACGGCCGGTTCGGCCCGAACGCGCAGTGCACGTTGGTGGCGATCATCTGGTCGGCGGGCACCCTGGTGCGCAGCCAGGTGGTCCCCGCGACGGCAGGTGCGGGCAGTAGGGCCGCGAACCGCGTCCTGGACGGCGGGAGCACGTTGTGCGCCGTGGCGTACGCGCTGGGTCCGGTGACCGCTCCCATCAGGACGGCCGCCGCGAGCGCGGCGCCCACCGAACGACGTGCCGCCGCCGTGCGGCGCAGTGTCACGGCCACCACGGCGAGCACCACCAGCAGCACGGCCACCATCCCGATGACGCGCACCAGCACGCCGTCGGCGTTCCCGCGGTAGGCGGTGATCCACCGGGCGGCCTCGATGAGGAGGAAGCCGGCCACGGCGGCCGCCAGCAGCCGGGCGGCGGACAGCCGCGAACGGTGCACGAGGACCGCGAACCCCCAGGCGATCAGGACGTCGGCCACGGGCAGGACGCCGAGCATGAAGTAGATCTGGGACTGCGCGGGGTGGCGGATGAGGAGCATCGCCACCAGCCCGCCGACCACGGTGCCGAGCAGGAGCACCGCCGCAGGGTCGCGGCGCAGCGGGATCGTCAGCAGCAGGCCGGCGTACTGCAGGACGATCACGAGGGCCAGCAGGACGAGGAGCGCCGTCAACGGACCGGCGTGCTGCTCAGCCATCTGACCCAGTCCGATACGCGCCCGGAAGACCCGGAGGCTGTAGCCGGCGTCCAACCGCGACGCCGCGCTCCCGCCGGCCAGGAACGGGGCGGTCACGACGAGCACCGCCAGCACCAGGACGGTGAGGGCGACGAACCGCAGCGCGAACCGTCGCCGCAGGATTTGCACCGCAAGGACCAGCAGGATCCCGCACACGAGCACCGGCAGGTTGGAGGACTTCGAGCCGGCGGCGGTCACCAGCATCAGCCCGAGCAGCACCCATTCCGGCCACCGGGCGGGTCGTCTGCGCACCAGTTCGGCGACCCACCAGACGACGAGCAGCAGCATCGGGACGCCGAGGACCTCCGACGGGGAGACGGCCACGAACGCGTTGGAGGCGATGCCGTGGATCCAGCGCACGGGCAGCAGCGCCTGGGGGGCGAGGAGCAGCACCAGGGCGATCACCCCGGCCTTGGGGGTGCGCGCCAGCCGGGACGCCACGAGATAGGTGAGACCCAACGTGAGCGCGTACACCGGCAGGTACCAGAGCCGTGCCAGCACGACCAGGACCCCGACGTGGGAGATCAGGGAGTCGGCGGCCATGTGCGCGTTGGAGAACCAGTGGTAGCTCATCCGGCCGCTGTCCACCTGGGGCACGACCGGCGGTGCGGTCCGCTTGGCCTGCGCGCTGATCGACAGGTGCCAGTAGAGGTCGCCGTACCACCGGCCGGTGGCGGGCGGCAGCGGCGTCGTCCGGAAGAGACCGGTCGCGAGCAGCGCGACGCTCAGGACGTACGCCGTCACGAGGGACCAGGCGGCCCACCACGGGGTCCGTTCGGCGTACCCCCGTCGGAGCACCCGCCGTCGCAGGGCCGGGACGGCGGCGCTCAGGACCAGCGGCACCAGGGGCCAGAGGATCAGGTACGACGGCGCACCCGTCCCGACGAAGATCCCCCACCCGACCAGCTGGGTCATGAGCCCGACCGCGCCCCCGACGCAGGCCTCCTCCAGCGCGGTGCGCGACGGCGGCCGGCACCAGCGCAGCACCAGGACACCGGGCAGCAGCACCGACCACACCGTCGCGAGGACATAGCGGGCGATGTCGCCCGCGCCGACACCGTAGGCACCGGCCACGATCACGGCGGCCAGGAAGGCCACCAGACCGGGTGACCAGCGTGTCAGCGAGTCGCGCAGCCTCACGGGAGGAACGCGTCCACCACGCGCTCGCGGCCGTGACCGTCCACGAGCGCCTGGCCACGGGCGGCGTATCCGTCACGGGTCGCCGCGTCGGTGACGAGAGTGGTGAGGGTGGCGGTCGCGGCGGCGGCATCGAACCGGCCGAGGTGCCCGAGACCGGCGACGACACCGCGGTCCAGGCACTGGCGGTACCCCTGCTCCTGGTTGTCGACCACGCACACGACGGCCGCGGGCACTCCCATGCACAACAGCTCCCAGACCGAGCTCCCCGACGCGCTGATCACCAGGTCGGCGTCGGCGACGAGAGCCCCGAAATCGGGTGCCGGCGCCACGACCCGGACCTGCTGCCCGGCCGCTGTCGGGATCGCCCGGACGGCGTCGATGCTCTCCGGGCGGGTCGCGACGACGGTCACGTCCAACGGCGCACCGGTCGCGAGCAGGGCCGGCACGACGACCGGCGCCGCCCCGAAGGCATCTGTGCCGCCGAACACGGCCACCACCCGCACGGGGTCGCCCGTGTCCCGCGGGGCGGCCGGAGCGACCCGGCGGCGGTCGCGGACGGTGTCCCGGAAGAGCGCGTACTCGATCCCGGCCAGCGCGGTGGCACCGGCGGGAAGATCGGGGTACGTCTCGGCACCGAGGTTCTGGTCGACGTAGACGTCGGCGTATTGATGCACGCCGAATTCATAGTCGACCAAGGTGAGAAGACGCCGAGAAGGTGTCACGAGCGCCGCTCCGAGGCCGTCGTCGAGGTGGTAGCCGTCCAGGACCACGG
The DNA here is from genome assembly GCF_017565405.1 of Allobranchiibius sp. CTAmp26. Classification (GTDB taxonomy): domain Bacteria; phylum Actinomycetota; class Actinomycetes; order Actinomycetales; family Dermatophilaceae; genus Allobranchiibius. The sequence continues at coordinate 87,492 of NZ_JAGEKR010000015.1, read as the reverse complement.
CGTCGAGGCCGAGGAGGTCCGCTGCCCTTGCGCACGCCGCCGGGTCGCCGAGCGCCGGGACGACGTCGTACCCGTGCGCGGCGACCAGCGTCTGCAGCCAGCCGATGCCACCGAGGTCGCCCCACAGCAGGACCTCGTGTCCTCGGGCCGTCAGCTCCTCGCCGAGCGCGACGCACCGCATGACGTGACCGACTCCCAGCGTGGCACCCGCATCGCAGCGCAGCGCGACGCGCGCACCGCTCAGCTGAGGCATCCCGGAATGCTAGCCTCGTCGCTGGTCTGCGCCGGTCGCGGTCCGCATCGCGGTGCGGTACGCCGGCCGTGTCACGCCGACGTCAACGTCCACCCACGGTCAGTGCAGCAGGAGTCGCCAGAGTGAGCATTCTTGAAGGTTCGTCCATCCTCGTCACCGGTGGCACCGGATCTTTCGGCAAGGCGTTCATCACCCGACTGCTGGCCGATGTCGGCCCGAAGCGGGTGGTCATCTACTCACGCGACGAGCTCAAGCAGTGGGAAGCGCGTCAGTTGTTCGGCGACGACCCGCGGCTGCGCTGGTTCATCGGCGACGTGCGCGACCTGGACCGCCTCAAGCGCGCGATGCACCAGGTGGACTACGTGGTGCACGCCGCCGCGCTGAAGCAGGTCGACACGGGCGAGTACAACCCGTTCGAGTTCGTCAAGACCAACGTGCTCGGCAGCCAGAACGTCGTCGAGGCCGCCATCGACTCCGGTGTGCAGAAGGTCGTCGCGCTGTCGACGGACAAGGCCTCCAGCCCGATCAACCTCTACGGCGCGACGAAGCTGACCGCCGACAAGCTCTTCATCCTCGGCAACCACTACGCCGCGGCGTACCCCAGCCGGTTCGCCGTGGTGCGCTACGGCAACGTCACCGGCTCGCGCGGCTCGATCATCCCCAAGTTCCGCGCGCTGCACGCCGCGGGGGAGTCGCTGCCGATCACCGACCTGCGCTGTACGCGCTTCCTGATCACCCTGCCCGACGCTGTGCAGATGGTGCTCGACACCTTCGACATGATGCAGGGCGGCGAGCTGGTCGTGCCGCACATCCCCTCGCACATGGTGACCGACCTGGCGCAGGCCGTCGCGCCCGGCGCGAAGATGCACGACATCGGCCTGCGGCCCGGCGAGAAGCTGCACGAGGAGATGATCAGCCCGGAGGAGGGGCGCCGCGCGGTCATCGTGATGGACGGCAAGTACTACGTCCTCGAGCCCGAGCTCGGCACCTGGGGCTACCAGCCGATCAAGGACGCCGTCCGGGTGCCGGAAGGCTTCCACTGCTCCTCGGACAAGAACGACCTGTGGTACTCCGCCGAGGACATCCGCAAGGTGCTCGAGTCGGGTATTTAATGGTCGTCCCATATGGACGTCAGTCGATCGACGAGTCGGACATCGAGGCCGTCGCGCAGGTGCTGCGCGGTGACTGGCTGACCACCGGTCCGGCGGTCAGCCGGTTCGAGGACGACATCGCCCGCGTCGCCGGGGTGAGCGGATCCGCAGTGGCGGTCAGCTCGGGCACCGCGGCGCTGCATACGGCGTACGCCGGTCTCGGCATCGGCGCGGGCGACGAGGTCGTCACGACGCCGCTGACCTTCCTCGCGACCGCGACCTGCGCGATCTGGCAGGGCGCCGACGTGGTCTTCGCCGACGTGTCCGAGGACACCGGCAACCTCGACCCCGAGGCCGCGCAAGCGGCCGTGACCGGGCGTACCAAGGTGATCGCCGGCGTCGACTTCGGCGGACACCCCATCGACGCGCCGGCCCTGTCGAAGGTCGCGCACGACGCCGGCGCACTGCTGCTGCAGGACGCCGCGCACAGCATCGGCGGCGCGCTGGACGGCGTCGCGGTCGGCTCGATGGCCGACGTGACGACGTTCTCCTTCTTCCCGACCAAGAACCTCACCACGGCCGAGGGCGGTGCAGTGGTCGCACTCGACCAGGAGGTCACGGACCGCGCGCGCCGGTTCAAGGGCATCGGCATGGTGCGCGACGAGGCGGACCTGCGGCACGAGTCGCCCGGCGCCTGGTACTACGAGATCTCCGAGCTCGGCCTCAACTACCGATTGCCCGACGTGCTCGCCGCCCTCGGTTCCAACCAGCTGAAGCGGTTGCAGCAGTTCAAGACCCGTCGTCAGCAGATCGCCGACCGCTACAACGCGGGGCTCGCCGGGATCGAGGAACTGCGACTGCCCGGGCACCGCCCCGAGGCCGACCCGATGTGGCACCTCTACCCCCTGCGGATCCGGGACGGTCGTCGCCGCGAGCTGTTCGATCACCTGCGCTCCCAGGGCATCCTGGTCCAGGTCAACTACATTCCGGTGCATTGGCAGCCCTACTTCGCCGACCGCGGCTACCGTCGCGGCATGTGCCCGGTGGCCGAGACCTATTCCGAGCAGGAGCTCAGTCTGCCGATGTTCTCCGACCTGCGCGACGATGACGTCGACAAGGTCATCGACCTGATCGCCACCTTCTTCCGGGGTTGAGATGCACCACGCGAACCACTTCTACGGACACGCCCACATCCTGGCCCGGTACGCCGGGCTGGCCGAGGTGCCGCGCATCTGGGGCTACCTGCAGCACGGCTGGAACACCCACGACGGCTTCGCGGTGGGCACCTACTTCGCGCCCAATTTCCCCAAGTTCGTGTGGGCGGACTCGGTGGCCCGCCGTGCCTGGGCGACCGGGCTGCGCGACGTGGAAGTGGTCGGCTCGCCGTGGGCGTACCTGCTGAAATCCGAGGAACGCTACGGCGACACGCCCGAGCCGGAGCGCGAGGGCACCATCGTCTACCCGTTCCACGGCTGGGAGCAGCAGAACGTCATCGGCAGTCACGACTCCTACGTGCGTGACATCCGCCGGGTGGAGGGCGATGTGCCCATCACCATCTGTCTGTACTGGAACGAGTTCAAGGACGCCTCGGTGCGCCGGTCGTACGAGGATGCCGGGTTCCGGGTGATCAGCCACGGCTACCGCGGACACATGTGGAAGGGCACCGACGTGCACTTCCTGGACAAGCAGCTGGACGAGCTGCGCCGGCACAAGCGGGTCGTCAGCAACCGGCTCGGCAGCGCGCTCATCTACGGCGCGAGCGTGGGCGCGGACATCGGCATCTACGGCGATCCGATGATCCTGCAGGCCGAGCGCGCGGCGCTGGGCGGCCGGGAGAAGCAGATCCGTCTCTACCAGCAGCTGCATCAGCCCTTCGTACCCCGCGACTACGCGCAGCGGTTGGCCCGGTACGAGCTCGGTCAGGACGTCCTGCTCACCCCGCGCGAGCTGCGCTCGGTGCTCGGCTGGGAGGACGCGCGTCAGGCCGTCCCGGGGACGGCGCCGCTGGCGAGTCTGTCGATGATGGCCGGGTCGGGCATGAAGGGGCACGAGAAGCTTGCCCGGATCCCCACCGACGACCAGGTGATGGCCGATCCGGAGCCCGCACCGGGATCCCCGGCCGACGACACCGCCCTGATCTGAGGCGCCGCCGTCGGCCGGCGCTCAGCGCCGCGCCGACAGGCCCCGTATCGCCCGCTCGACCTTGGACATGATGCCGGGAGGAAGCGCCGAGAGCGCTGCACGGCGCCCGGACTTGACCACGGCGCGACCGGGCAGCGTGACGCCGCGGCCGATCTTGAAGCTGACGGACGCGCGAACGGACGCCAGGGTGTTCTCCAGTTCCCCGACCTGCACGTCGCGCTGCCGGACGGTGCTCTCCAGCCACACGACCTGACCCCCGCGGTCGAACAGCTCCGAGGACATCCGCCCCGTGAGATCCAGGCTCTCGCGGTACCCGCGGGAGGGTCCGGGCGTGGAGGAGAACTGGGACACTCCGGACTCCAAGTTGGTGGTGAACGACTGGTTCTCCGCCAGGGAGTCACCGCCGAAGACCGCCACCTGCAACTCCGCCTCGCGGGAGGCGATCTCGTTGGAGGTCCCCGACGACCATGGGAGGTCGGCCATGACGCAGAGCGTCTGGGCCAGGGCGTCCGGGCTGATGTCGGGCTTCCAGGGGTGCTCACCGCCGGACCGCAGGAGGCGTCGGGCGAAGACCCGCAGACCGCGCTGGACGCTGAGGTCGGCGGAGATGTGCTCGGCCCAGTACCAGCTGGGGTCGAAGACGTCGAAGTCCCCGTCGGCGCCCTGCATCACGTTGTCGGGCGTCGCGAAGAAACGCCGTCGGCCGGCCGTGCCCGACCACCGGTCCGCGTCGGTCAACCACTCGGCGTAGCCCTGCACGATCCGCCGGATCGTGGCGATGTTGCCGCCGGCGCACGCTTCGCGTAGCACGGCTTCCAGGATGCGACCGGTCGGGACCCTCTGGCCCACGATGGACAGGTCGCGCCCCACGCGGCGCTCGGTCATCTCGCTGGTGTTCTGGGGCGAGTGCACGCCGCGGGCCCAGCCGTCGGGCGTCGAGGACATCGTGCTGACGGCGGTCCACTCCGGCAGCGTGCCGTCCTCGCCGGCGATCACCGACGGCAGGACGGGTCCGCTGTCGATCGACGCCTCGCTGCGCTGCGCGACGATCAGCCACAGCGGGGCCAGGTCGAACGCCATCCCGGCATCGATCATGGTGCGCGAGAGCTGGTAGGGGTCGACCAGGGACGGACGTTCGGAGAAGTGGCGGCCCTCGGTCGCGTGGATCAAGGCGGAGAGGTGCCCGCCGACCAGCGGATCGTCGAGGACGTCGGTCGACGCGAGCAGCGAGGGCTCGGTCGGCGACGGGAAGACGCAGTACCGCGACGAGGCACGCAGGCCCGCCTGCTCCAGCAGGTCGCCGAGCTCACGCGGGTACGGACGGCGGACGTCGAAGCCCGGGGCACCGCGGTACCACTGGTCGTCCGCGTCGTACATGCTGCGCATCTCGAGCCGGAAGAGGTGGTCGAGGCCGAGCTGGTTGGAGATCGTCGCGATCAGCAACCCGTCCAGGTTCGTGAACCGTGCGCAGCGGGACAGCGCCTCGGCGTGCGACATGCCCTGGGAGTCCGGGGTCTGCAGCACCTCGGGACCGTCGAGGCACACGACGAGGTCGTACGCCGCGGACGGGTCGAAGAAGTCGAAGCCGCCGCAGTACACGTTGAGGTGGCTGCGCAGTCCGCTGAGCGCGGACAGGGCGCGGGCATCGGGGAGTCCGCGGACGAGCACGTCGACCTTGAGATGCGTCGGAAGGCCGGCGAGCAGCGACCCGGCCCGCGGGCCGAGGAGCAGCACCGAAGCCGCATCCTGCAGGCGTGCCACCCGCGACATGAGGTAGCCGACAGCGGTGAGCGTCGGCACGGCGGGCAGGTCGGCCCAGGCGAGCATGTCGCCGCCGATGAGCCGGCTGCCCGTGGACTCGTCGACTTGGTACGGCTGCAACTGCAGGTCCTTTGTTTCGATGGATCGCCGTCACCCTCCCGGTGACGCCGCGGCCAGCGGACAGCCTAGACGAGCATCCGGCGGACGCTCAGCCGCGGACCAGCCTGTCTGGATATGGTCACGGGATGCACCTGGTGGCGGACGGCTGACCGCCGTGCACCACGCCAACGTCTTCTACGGACACGCCGCCATCCTGGCCCGGTACTGCGGGCTGAGCACTCCGCCGTACATCTGGGGCTACCTGCAGCACGGCTGGAACACCCACGACGGCTTCGCGGTGGGCCACGAGTTCGTCCCGGGCTACCCCAAACTCGTGTGGTCGCACTCCGTCGCGCGCCGCGGGCGGTCCCTGGGAGTGCGCGACTATGTCGTCATCGGCTCGCCGTGGGCCTATCTGCTGAAGCTGCACGACCTGCAGGGCACGGTCCTCCCCGACGCGCGCGGCACGATCGTCTACCCGTTCCACGGCTGGGAGGAGCAGGACGTCGTGGGGGACCACGCGGCGTACGCCGCCGAGATCCGCCGCGTCGAGGGCGACGTGCCGCTGACCGCCTGCCTCTACTGGAGCGACCACGAGAAGCCCGCCGTGCGCCGGGTCTACGAGGAGGCGGGATTCCGGGTGATCACGCACGGGCGGCGCGGCCACATGTACGTCGGCGGCGATGCCGACTTCCTGGACCGCCAGCTGCTGGAGCTGCGCAATCACCGGCGTGCCGTCAGCAACCGGATGGGGTCGGCGCTGCTGTACGCCTCGTCGCTCGGGCTCTCTACCGGCGTGTACGGCGACCCGATGGTGCTCGCCGGCGATCACGCGGTGCTCGGCGGCGTGGAACGTCAGCGGCGGTTGTTCCCGACGCTGCACCAGGTGCAGGTCCCCGAGCACGCGGCGCGGGAGGTCGCCTGCGCCGAGCTCGGACTGGACCTGACGCTGCCGCCCGCGTTGCTCGCGCACGCGTTGTCATGGGATAAATTCGCCTGACATGGACTCCAGCAACCACTGGTACGGGCACGCGCACATCTTCGCGGCGTACTGCGGCCTCGACGGGACCAATCCGCCTCGCATCAACGGGATCCTGCAGCACGGGTGGACCTTCGTGCACGGCTTCGGGTACGGGCACAACCCGCCGAAGGGGTTCGCGCGGTTCGTGTGGTCGGACGTGTGCCGCCGCCGCGGCCAGGCCATCGGCTGGCGGGACTACGTCGTGACCGGCAGCCCGTTCCTCTACCTCGACGGCATGCTGCCTCCCGAGCCGGACGCACCCGAGCCGGAAGGCACCATCTGGTACCCGTTCCACGGCACGGCCGACTACGAGGGTGTGAGCGGCGACCACGACCGCCTCATCGCGGAGATCAAGGAGACCGAGCCCGGGCCGGTCACCATGTGCCTGTACTACGTGGAGTTCGAGCAGCCGCAGATCCGCGCCAAGTACGAGGACGCCGGTTTCCGGGTGATCTGCCACGGCAAGCGCGGCACCTTCTGGACCGGCGGCAACCACGACTTCCTGCACCGGCAGCTGCGTGAGCTGCGCCGGCACACGCGGGTGGCGTCCAACCGGCTCTCGACCGCCACGTTCTACGGCGCCGCTCTCGGGCTGGAGCCGGCGGTGTACGGCGACCCGATGGAGTTCATCGGGGTCAAGGACGGCTTCAACGGCGAGCAGCTGCTCGAGTGGACCTTCCACGACCTGCACGGCAAACACACCGACGTGGAGGTCGCCCGCCGGATCGCGGACCGCGAACTTGGCCGGGACGCGATGATGTCGCCGGAGGAGCTGCGCGAGGTGTTCGGGTGGCAGGACGAATGGGCCTTGACCGAGGCGATCGACCAGGAAGTTGTGACCGCATGACCACCACGGCGCTCCCCGCGGGCGGCACCAGCCGCCCGCACAACGTGCAGCTCGGCCCCGGGGCCATGCAGAACTGGTCCGACCTGGAGCACCACCCCGCCGGCGGGAGCGCCGCGCAGCGGGCTCTCGTGCAGGAGCTGGTGCAGCCCGGGCACCGGGTCGCCGTTGTCGGTCCGCACTCGCTGGACCTGATCACGGGGCTCGCGCCGCAGGTCTCCCACCTCAGCGTCATCACCCGTTCGATCCCCGACGCCGTCACCATCGGCAACGCGCTCCTGGAGCACGAGTCGGTCGAGGTGCAGTGCGCGAGCGCGGCGACCCTGCTGCAGCAGCCCGAGCCCTACGACCTGGTCGTGGCGCTGGACGACGTCACCCGCATCTGGTCGCCGGAGAGCGAGCCGATGACGTGGGCGCAGGTCTACGACGGGGTACGCCGTCTGGTGGCTCCCGGCGGCCGGCTGCTCCTCGGCGTCGAGAACGAGCTCGGCCTGCAGCGCATCACCAGCCTGCACTCCCGCTACACCAGCGACCACGACGAGGACTGGTCGGTGACCACGACCTTCGACGCGAGTCGCCCGCGGTCGCTGCAAGCCCTGACCGAGGTCGCGGCCGATCTGGGCTCGGTGCAGGTGCTGGGTGCGCTGCCCACCTGGCAGGAGCAGACCGTCCTCGTCAGCGGGATCGACCACCTCTCGCCGGAGCTGACCACCCTGCTCGGCGCGCTCACGCTGGGCTCACCGGCCTACCGCCGGGTCGGTGCCGATCCCAGCCGGATGACCCGGGCCGCCGTGCTGTCCGGGCGTCTGCCCCAGCTCTGCTCGGGCTGGGTGCTCATCGCCGGGCCGACCCCGGTGGACGCGTACGACGGCGCCTGCATCCTCGCGGACGACGCAGCCGGTCGGGTCGCGACGTACACCGATGCGGACGGTCGGGTGCTGCGCCGGGTGCCGGGCGCTCCCGACGCCGTCGTGCCGGTCAGTGCCCGCGCCGAATCGCTCTCGGGCGTGGCGCTCGACGCATGCGCGGCGCAGGACGTCGCTGGGCTGCGGGCACTCCTGGTGCGGTACCGGGGGTGGCTGGTCGGGCGCGCGACGGACGGTGTGCTGCCCCGCGATGTGGCGGACACCCGGGTCGACAACGTCGTGCTGGACGAGGACGGCTTCCAGGTGCTGGCCCCGGCCGAGGACGACCGCCCGGTCGACGACGCGACGTGGGCTGCGCTCGCCGATCTCGTGCTCGTCATCCGGGCGCGCGGTTCGCGGCACCCCTGGCCGGCGGCCACCGACGACACCACCATGCTGGCGACGCTGGGTGCGATGGTCGGGCTGCCCGCTGACGACGTACCCGAAGGTCTGTTGCCTGCCGCCGACGAACCGGCCGGTCTGCCCGCCCACGACGTCTCCGGTCTGCTGGCCGTGGTCGAGCGGCTCACCGAGACCAACCAGGCGCTGGCATCGCGCTCGCGCTGGTTCGAGGAGCGGCTCAACGTGCGCGAACGGGAGATGCGCGCACGTGCCGAGCGGCACCGTAAGGAGTTGGAGCTGGCGGTGAAACAGCAGCGCATCCTGCAGGATTCGGCCGAGGACCTGCGCCGCTCGATCACCTACCGCGCGGGTGCCGCGATCATCAACCCGATCCGCAAGTTCGGCGGCAACCTGCGTCCCTGACACGTCGCCGTCGTTTGGGCCCGCTCAGTCCCGAACGCAGCATCTACGGGCGTTCGCGCCGTCGTTTGGGCCCGCTCGGTCCCGAACGCAGCGCCTACGGGCGGTGGCGCCGTCGTTGTGGCCCGCTCGGTCCCGAACGCGGCACCTACGGGCGGTGTCGCCGTCGTTGTGGCCCGCTCGGTCCCGAACGCAACATGTATGGGTCGAGGCCGTCTGAAATCTGCACGCGGGACCGCAACCGAACCACGTACGGGCGGTGGCGCGGTCGTTTTGGCCCGCTCAGTCCCGAACGCAGCACGTACGGGCGGTGGCGACCTTGTTGTGGCCCGCTCAGTCCCGAACGCAGCGCTGGCCGTGCTTGCGCCTCGCCAGGGTCAGCGCATCCGGCGGTACGCGCGGATCGCGCCGTCGGCCCGCTTGAGGGCGACCCGGGCCAGCTTCTTGGGATCGCGCAGGTCGGCGACCTGACTGGCGCGTCGGGCCAGCTGGTAGGTGCGTCCGGACTTGAGAGCCGCGGTTGCCGCGACGGCCGCCTCGCGGCCCTCAATCTCGGTCAACAGGTCCCGGCGCAGACCCCGGATCCGCGCCTCGCGCAGCTGCAGGGCGGTGTCGCGATCGGCGAGGACGCGTGTCGTGGTGTCCAATTCGGCGCGCAGCGACTCCACCAGGTCGTGTTCGCGCCGCGCGCGGTCCAGCGCCGAGCGCAGATCGTCCGGCAACGCGGGCAGCGGCGGAGCCTGCGCGTCGACGACCGGCTCCAGGACACCCGACATCCCGAGCCACAGCTGGACCAGCTGCTCGGTGGACATGGTCGCGGGCCAGGGGTGCTCGTACGCCGACTCCTGCAACCGGTGCGCGAAGCGTCGCCAGGCCCGGTCGAGCAGCACGGGCGACGACGCGGACGCGCCGTGCTCCGGCCGGTCGCCCAGGCCCAACCCGGGTGCGAAGCCGTCGTCGACGGGATGGATGTCGTCGAAGTCCACCGGGCCTCCGGCGAACGACGCCGCGGACTCCCGCATCCACGATCCCAGTCGCGCGGCCAGCGACCTGAACTCCTCGGTCTGGGCGAGCGCCACGTGTCGCAGCAACAGGTGCTCCACGGTCGGCGACGTCGGAAGGGTCACCGGAAGCGCACGCCTGCTGCTCCCGCCGGTGACGAGACCGTCGGTCGACGAGTCGAGCCAGATGGCGTCGTCCCCGTCGCGCAGGTACGCCGACCTGCCGCGTCCTCCAGCGACCGCGATCCAGCCGGCCGCCGCGCTGGGCAGCGAGCCCGCGAGGGACAAGCGCTGCACCAGGGCTGCGGGCGGCAGGACCCGCGGACCGGCGGTGCGCTCCAGCGCCCGCTGTGCCACCGAGGTGGTGACGGTGCCCGGGCCGCCGTCGGCCAACGCACGGACCGAGACCAGGGTCCGCAGGTCGCGCGGGTCCCCGAAACCGCAGTGCACGCTGGTGATCGGGAATCCCTCGGCCGCGAGCGCGGCCTCCAGGTCGCCGACGGCGGCAGGGCGGGAAGCATCCTGCCCGGCCGGCGCCAGCTCACGTTCGGCCGCGTCCGGCGCGGCCGGCACGGCCAGCAGTTCGTCGAGCCGTGCGGGGTTGCGTGCGCCGACCACGAGCGTGCCACCGGGCCGCAACTGGCCGCACAGCAGGTGCAGCGCCTCGGCCCAGCTGGTGGCCGCGCCGGCGAGGTCGCCGCTGCGGTCCAGCCCGTCCACCGCCACGACCGCGTCGTACGACGCGTGGTCGCCGACCGCGAACGCCGCGAGCGAACCCGCCACGACGCGCACTTGAGCCGGCGCCTCGGCGGCGATCCGGTCCGCGTCGTCGTGGGAGCGGACCAGCACCGTGACGGACCGACCCAGTGTCCACAGCACGGGAAGAAGAGCAGGATCGGTCGCGCCGACCACGAGGAGCGAATCGGACTGCGGGAGAACGTCGCTCAACAGATCGAGGAGGACCGGCCCGGCGATGACCGGGTGGTCGTGCACGGCGCGCAGAGCGCCTTCGATGACATCAGTCATGGCGGTTCCAATCCAGGAGGGTGCGCAGTTCATCGGGCGGCACCACGTGCGCGATACCCAGCTCTCGGTCGGCGTACTCCCGCCAGCCGGTCTCGTCCAGCGCCGCCAGGCGTCGTCCCAGATCTGTCAGGACGGGGTCCTGCTCACCGACGGCCGGCCCCTCGAGGGCGACCGGGAGGCGGGTCGCCGCGGCGAAGAGCAGCTCCGCGCGGGGCGCGTTCGCCGCAACGCGCTTGTGGCGGGCGAAGAGGTCGCGCAACCGCACCAGACGGCGCGGTTCGTCGGTGCCCGGGTCGTCCTGCGTGCGGCCGAGCGGGACGACCTCGTGGCCGAGATCGGTGTAGGCAGCGCGCAGCGCCGGGACCGCCTCGTCGGCGGGCGACAAGCCCACGGTCACGGAACCGCAGGTGCGCCGCAGGTGGGTCGCGAGCCTGCGGGCCAGGTGCTGACCCTGGATCCCGTGGCTGGGCAGGAACAAGGTGCCGCGCGGCACGACCGGTGCGGGCGGCTCCTCCTCCCGCAGCGTGAGCTCCTCCTCGCTGCGGAACGCATCACGATCCAGCGTCTGCAGATAGGCCCACGGGGCGCCGAGAGCGAAACCCGATGACCGTCCGCTCGCCAGGCGACGCCGACGTGCCACGTCGCTCCAGACGAACACCGGCAGGCTGTCCTGCGCATCCGCCGGCCGCTCCCAACGCGTCGTGAGGTCCCACTCCGGCTGCAGCCGTCCTCGGATGCTCGGCGGGCTCCACGGGTCGAGGCGCTCGTGGTCGGGGTTGACGTAGACCGCGAGGATCTGCGCGTGGCCGAAGCGGTGGTTGTCCGGATGCATCAGCGCACCTGAGCCCGCACGGTCTCGGCGCTGGTGGTGAGGATGAGCAGCCGCCCGCCCACCTCCAGCTCGTGAGGAAGCCCGCCGGCCGCCCCGGGCTGACACGCTACGGGGAAGTCACCGCCCTCGATGTGCGCGAACAACGTCCAGTCGGCTGCGGGGGCCCCGGGGACGACCGGCTCGTCCACGAGCGGGATCAGGAGCGCCGATCCCGCGGTTGCGGTGAATTCTCCTGCTGCGACGTCGTATTCACATGGGACCTCGACGAAGTCGTCGCTGCCGGGCAGATACCTGCGCCACGCCATCCCGCTCACCGCTATGCCCTGCCAGACGACGCCGTGCACCACGACGTCGCCTTCGTCGTGCTGCACCAGGTACGCGGACGGACGGGCCGGGCCGTGGGTCAGGCGCATCAGCCCGAACGGCGTGCGCGTGAGACTCACGAGCTCATCGGCCACCTCGACGGCCACGTTGCGCCGGTGCTCCGGCCACGACAGCGGCACCGGGCCGATGTCGGTGATGAGCTCCACCGAGCGCACGGATGTCTGGGTGAACGGATCGTCGGCGTGGTCGCCCTCGAGTACCTGAGCGGCAGGGACCCGCACCTCGAAACGGGTGCTGCCGCGCTGCTGGTGCAGCACCGCAGGGAAGGTCGCCGGCGGCAGAGGTCGGGCCCTGCCGATCTCCAGGGTGGCAAGGGTGGACCGGTCGGGGATGGACCCCTCGATGACCAGATCGGTGCCGTCGGCGCGTACGTCGGTGACGATCGTCGGTGCGTAGACGCGGAAGACCGCGAGCACCCCGCCCTGGGACGCCGCCGGCTGCAGCAGTGCGTCGCCGCCCAGCCGACGCGACGGCGCGTAGCGCGGGCTGCCGTCGTAGAGCCCCTTCAGCATGCCGATGCGGTGGATGCCGCCGTTGGTCAGGTCGACCTCGAACCGCAGCGGCCAGACCATGTCCGAGCGCTGCGCCAGCCGGGTCACGTCGACCCGGGTCTCGAACCCGACGTCGCTGACCCCGCCGCGCAGGTTCCTGGTACGCCGCCTCGTCACCTTCAGGGGGTACCGGTTCAGACCGCACACCGCGCTCACGCCCAGCTCGTAGTCGGGCGCGTCGGGGAAGTGCTCGAGCTCGACGCGGCCCTGGATGACCAGGTCGTCACCGTCCCAGCGCAGGTGCGTGACGGCCGTGGACAGCTTGAGGGCGGTCAGGGGATAGGAGTAGGTGCGCTCCGGGGCGGTGGACCGGTCGTGACCCGGGTACGCCGCGGCGTACCGCCAGGGCCTGCGCAACGATCGGCGCAGCGACACCCCGCCGACCAGTCCACCGTCGTCGCGGAAGCGGGCGAGCTCGCGCAGCAGCGGCACGTCGGAGGCCCGCAGCGCGTGGTACTGGATCTGGTCGAGCCGCGGGCGGGCGGCGGCGTCGAACCTCAATCGCGAGGTCAGCCGGTGGCCGAGCTGCAGCAACGCCTCGACGTCCTCGTCGGGCACCACGGCGAACGCGGCGCACAGCGCGGCCAGGTCGATGCCCGCGAGATACCAGTGCAGGTTCTCCCGGATCTCGGGCGTGCCCTTGCGGTCGGCCAGGTCGAGCACCATCTCGGCCGAGATCACCCGGTCCAGCAGGTTGTCGTACCGGAAGACCTGTTGGGTGATGGAGTCGCCGGATTCCCTTTCGCGCCAGTAGTACCCGTGAGCGGAGATGATGTCGACGGTGACGGCGTCCAGGTGCGCGCCGAGCGTCACGGGGTAGTCCTCGTAGCGGATCGGCGGGAACTCGTAGCCGTAGTCGTCCCAGAAGCTGCGCCGGTAGACCTTGTTCCACACCATCCGGTCGCCCACCAGCCCGGGGCGCTCGAAGATGTCTGTGCCCGCGACGGTGTCGCGGCAGATGCCACCGTGGGTCCAGCTCTGCCGCACTCCGGAGGTGCGGCTGAACCGACGCGCGTTGCTGAGCGCGAACGATGACCCGCTGCGCTCCAGGGAGGACACCATCAGCTCGAAGCTGGAGCGGCTCACCAGGTCGTCGCTGTCGATGAACGTCAGATAGCGCCCCGTGGCGTTCCGGGTGCCGGTGTTGCGCGCGGGTCCGAGCCCGGCGTTCTCCTGGGTGACGATCCGGAACCGCTCGTCGCGGTCCGCGTACTCCCGTGCCACCTCGACGCTGGCGTCGGGGGAGCCGTCGTCGACGAGGATGACCTCGACGTCGCGCAGTCGCTGCACCCGGATGGACTCCAGGCAGGGCGCGATGTAGTTCTCGACGCCGTAGTAGGGGACGACGACCGAGAGGAGCGGACCGGACACCGGCGGTTAGATCAGATCCAGGGACAGCGCCGTGCCACGGGCGACGTCATGGGCGAAGGTCCGCCCTACGACGTTCTGGAAGTCGTCCGGCGGGAGGCCGTTGGCGGGGCGGATGGACCGCACGTTGTCCGCCGTCACGGTGTCGCCGGCCTTGACGTCCTGCACCACGTAGAGGGAACGCCGGAAGCGCAGCCCCTCCTTCTCCTGCTGGCGGGCGCCGATGCGGGGTCGTCCCAGGCACTTCCAGGCGATCTCGGTCTGGCTGACCAGGGCCGCGAGCTCGTCGGGCTCGGAGGAGAACGCCGAGTCGACGCCGCCGCCCTCGCGCGAGAGCGTCACGTGCTTCTCCACGACGACCGCACCGAGCGCCACGGCCGCGATCGGCGCGCCGATGCCGATGGTGTGGTCGGAGTAGCCGATGAGGGTGCCGAACGCGTCGCGCATCACCGGGATCCCGCGCAGGTTGGACTCCGCGGGGTCCGCTGGATAGTTGGCGGTGCAGGCGAGCACGACGATCTGGTCGTTGCCCGTGCTGCGGGCGGCCTCCACGGCGGCGTAGATCTCGCCGACCGACGCCATGCCGGTGGAGATGATGATCGGCTTGCCCTTGCTGGCGGCCAGCCGGATCAGCGGTAGGTCCACGATCTCCGAGCTCGCGATCTTGTACGCCGGGGTGTCCAGCGACTCGAGCAGGTCGATGGCCGTGGGGTCGAAGGGGGAGGAGAAGACGGTCAGGCCGTGCTTGCGCGCCTCGGCGAAGATCGGCTCGTGCCACTCGAAGGGGGTGTGGGCCTCGACGTACAGATCCCACAGGGTGCGTCCGCCCCACAGTTCGTGGCCCTGGGACAGCCGGAAGTCGGGGGCATCGGACTGGATGGTGATGGTCTCGGGCTTGTAGGTCTGCAGCTTGAGGGCGTGCGCACCGGACGCTGCGACCATCCGGACGATGTCCAGGGCCTTGTCCAGGGAACCGTCGTGGTTGCCGGACATCTCGGCGATGATGAACGGCGGCTGGTCGGGGCCGATGTCGTGGTTGCCGATCCGGATGTTCGAAGTGGTCGGGCTGTCACTTGCTGATGTCATGGGGCTGCCTCCTGCGTCGGATGGTGTGCACGAGCACGCGTTCGCCATCGATGGTGTGCTCGGTCGCCGAGATCTCCTCGAACCCGTTGCGGGTGTTCATCCGTCGGACCGCCTCGTTGGCGTCCAGCACCTCGCCGTCGAGCTGGTCCAGGCCCAACTCGCCGAACGCGTACCGCACCGCCTCACGCTGGATCTGGATCCAGGCCGGGAGCAATTCGCCGCGCGCGTCGAGCCCGTCGTTGTCCAGGTAGTACCCCCATGCGGCCCGGCGTTCGTCGGGGCCGTCCTCAAGGTCGAAGAAGGTGACGACGCCGGAAGGGGTGTCGCCGCGCTCGTACACGAGCACGATGCGCGTCGGATCGTCCTGCAGTGCGGCCCAGTAGCGGTCGTGCTCCTCGGGGGAGATGACACCTCGTGTGAGCGACACGGCACGCACCGCGGGGTGGTTGCGCCAGGCGCGCACGGACTCCTTGTCCACCTCGGTGGCAGGGCGCAGCATCGAGCCTCCGGCAGGGCTGGTCAGGGACGGATCACGGGTGGCGGACGGATGTCTAGACTACATCGCCATGACCACCCTTCCCCGTGACCAGGTCCGCAGCATGATGGGCGAGGTCCTCGCCGCGCAGGGCAAGGAACTTCCCGCCGAGGACGCCGCGCTGCTGGAGACCATCGGCTTCCGCTCCCTCGACTTCTCCGAGCTCGCGCTGCGTGTCGAGGACGAGCTGGACGAGGAGCTGAACTTCGATGCTCCCGGCCTGCGTTCGATCGAGACGGTGGGGGACGTACTGACATTCATCGACCAGTTGCAGCAGGCGTGAGCGACCGGCTGCCTGCCGGCGCGGACAACCGCGTCGTCTCCCGCGGGTACGTCGGCCGGTGGCGTGACATCGAGGCGGCGCCCGACGTGCCGGACGCTGCGGCGTACCTCGTCCGCGACAACGCGCAGGCGGCCCGTGCCGTGTGGCAGCACGTCCTGGAGGCCGACCGCCGCGAGACGCTCGTCGCGGCACAGTCGCGCATCGGCGCCGAGCAGGAGCAGGGCTTCCGCGAGTCCGGGCTGGCCGTCGTACGGCCGCCGGACATCGAGCCCGCGGTCACCGAGCGACCCGCCGATCCCGGTCGCATCTGGCTGCTGACGAGCGGCTCGACCGGGCGTCCGAAGCAGGTCGCACACACCCTCGACTCCCTCACCACGGTGGGCACCGACCAGCCGGCGCGCACCTGGCTGTGCCCCTACGCCACCGGCGCCTACGCCTGGTGGCAGGTGGTCACCCTCTCGATCCAGGTGCCCGGACAGGACGTCGTCTTCGTCGAACCCGACCAGATCGACGGGTGGCCGGCGCTAGCCGCCGAACACGGTGTCACCGCCGCGTCCGGCACGCCGACCTTCTGGCGGCAGGCCATCTTCCGCGCGGTCGACACCCTTTCCACGGTGCCGTTGCAACAGGTCACCCTCGGCGGCGAACCCGTCGACCAGGCGATCCTCGACCGGTTGCACGAGGTCTACCCGGACGCGCGCATCTCGTGGATCTACGCCTCCTCCGAAGCGGGCGCCGCGATCGCGGTGCATGACGGCAAGGCCGGGTTCCCGGCCGCATGGCTGGACCGCGAGACCCCGGGACGGCCCCGGCTGAGCGTGCAGGACGGTGAACTGATCATCGCCTCGGCCAAGGCCGCCGAGGGGATGGACGCCCAGATCCACACCGGCGACCGCGCCGAGATCGTGGACGACCGGGTGCTGATCACCGGACGGATCGCGTCCGACGAGATCAACGTCGGCGGCTCCAAGGCGTCCGCATCGGGCGTACGCGCCGTGCTGCTCTCCCACCCGGGCGTCGCCTGGGCCGCCGTGAAGGGACGCCGCGCGCCCCTGGTGGGCAACGTCGTGACCGCGCAGGTCGTGCTCTCCGGCAGCGGCGACCTTGTGACCGAGGCCCAGTTGTTGCAGTGGTGCGCCGCGCGGCTGCCGGACTACTCCGTGCCGCGCCGGTTGCGCGTGCTGCCCGAGATCCCCATCAAGGAGTCCCTGAAATCTGATGTCTGATCACCCCACGAAGTTCTCCGCTCCGCTCCGATACTTCGCGGGGACCCCGATCCTTGTGAAGGAGATTGCGAACTTCCATGTCTGAGAGTTCAACTGCCATTCCGCGCGCCAGCTGTGTCCTGGTGTCCGGCGGTTCCCGCGGGCTCGGGCTCGCGCTCGTGCAGGACGCGCTCGACGCCGGCGCGAAAGTCGCGACGTTCGCGCGCACCATCACTCCCGAGCTGGAGAAGCTCGCCGCGGACCGGCCGGACGACGTGCACATCGGGTCGGTCGACATCACCGACGAGAAGGCGGTGCGCACCTTCATCAAGGAGGCCGCCGCGCACCTCGGCCCGATCGACGCGTTGGTGAACAACGCTGCGATCGGCCAGGACTCGCTGCACGTGCACACCTCGCCCGAGCGCATCGCGGCCATCGTCGCGACCAACCTCACGGCCCCGCTGCTGGTGGTTCGCGCCTTCCTGCGGCACGCGATGGCCAAGTCCGGACGCGGCCGCATCGTGATGGTGACCTCGGTCTGCGCACAGCGCGGCTACTCCGGTCTGGTGACCTACTCCGCCACCAAGGGCGGCCTCGACTCGGCGATGCGCACCCTGGCGCGGGAAATGCACGGCCGCTTCCTGGTCAACTCCGTGGCACCGGGATTCTTCGCCTCCGAGATGTCCTCCGTGCTCGGCACCGAGCAGTTGTCGACGATCACCCGGCGCACGCCGACCGGCCGCCTGGTCGAACCCGAGAACATCGCGCCGGTCGTGCGCTCGCTGCTCTTCGACGACACCAACATCAACGGCCAGGTCCTGACCATCGACGGCGGCGGCAGCATCTGAGTCCGCTCGACCCGGCGGCCTACGTTGCGGCGTATGCCGATCCGGCGCACCTGCAGCTGGCGCCATCGCCGACGGCGGCGCGGGCGCTCGGTGGGGTGCGGTCCTATCTGCCGGACGGACGCGGCGTCGTGTGGGTGGCCCCGGGCCGACCGGGCGTGGATCGGGCGATCGACGCCGAGCCCGCCGGAGCGGTCGTCTCGGCGCGACTCGCACGTCGTGCGGGCACCGACGACCCTGCGGTCGTCTGGCCGCGGTGGACCCGCGCGGAGACGGTCGCCAAACTGCTCGACCTGCCGGTGCTGTCCTGGCTGGCATGGCCGGGGCTCGAGGTCCCCGACGAACTCGCGGCGCGGGTGGCGTTGCGTACGGTGCTGCTAGCTGACGAGGTGACAGGCGGCGTAACAGTGTCCTGTGGCGCCGCCCGTACACCCTGAGTCTCAGCCGTTCGCGAGCGCGCCCATCGGGTCCCAGGCAGGCAGCACGATCGGCTCCTGCTGCAAGGCGTCCTGCAGCTCCTGCGGCAGGCGGCTCTTGTGCGCGGCGATCTCGAAGACGTACGGCGCGAACCACGAGTCGTTCATCGTGTAGAAGCCCTGATCGGCCTTGCTGTCGCCCCAGGAGTTCTCCACCCGCCACTTGCGCGGTGTGTCGCCGTCCAGGTCGACACCGGTGAGCAGCATCGCGTGGGTCATGAGGGTGTCGTGGAACTCCAGACGACCGGCCTTGTCCAGCGCGAACGACGTGTCGTAGATGCCGTCGTAGTCGTAGAGCCGCGCGTCCCAGATGCCCCGGTCGCCCGCCATCATCTTGCCCACGTCGCAACCGAACCAGACCGGCTCGCCGTCGCGGATCGAGGCGGCCGCGATGCTCTTCAGCAGGTCGGGCTCGACGTTGAGGTAGCGCACGGGCACGCCGCCCACGACGTTCCCCAGCTCGTCCACGGTGAAGGTCGCTCCGCGCGGGCTGCTCTCGCGAGGATCGTCGACGAGGCAGACGTAGTCGCCGAGATCCTGCTCGACGTACCGGTCGCGGAACTCCTGCGGGGTGAGCACGCCGTCGCGGTGGAACTGCTTGTCGGTGTCCGTCCACTGCCACTCCACGCTCTCCGGCGGAGTGCCGAGGTGCATCGCGAGGATCCGGTACGCGGTGGACATGACCTGGGCGCGAACCCCTTCGACGTCCTTGGTCTTCGCGGCGCGCAGGTCGCGCGCTGCCTGGCGCAGCAACGAGCGCAGGACACCGTTCATCGGGCCGGTCTCGGAGGACGACCGCGTCTCCGGCATCGCCGACTTCGGCACCAGTCCGTGCTTGTGCACCAGTGCGACGAACATGTTCCACTGGCCGCCGTCGCCCATGACCTCGTCGAGCACGAAGCCGAGCGTCCGGTCGTCGGCCGGTCGGTCGCGCAGCCGCACCACCGAGTCCATGAAGTAGTTGCAGCGTTCGAGCTTGTCCCAGAAGAGCAGGTGGTTCTGGGAGAACTCGAAGTCCTTCAGTCCCATCCGCCGCGCGGCGCCGACGCGCAGCAGGTTGAGCCCGGCGAAGAGCCAGCACCGCCCGCTCTTCTCCTGGTTGGTGACCTTCCAGTCGTCCAACCGATGCGACATCGAGGTGTCGGTACGGGTCACGATCCCGCGATCGAGCGCCACGTCCGAGAGCGCGGCGTTCGTCAGCGCGTTCTGGACGATCCGATGCGTGGGGGAGGCGTCGAACTCCTTGCGCAGCAGGTCGAGATCGTCGGAGGTCAGGGCAGAGGTGGGCACGTCGCTCATCGCGTCATCGTCCCACGCATCGCTCAGCCGGACTTGTTGATCCGGTTCCGGGCCGCCTCGACCAAACGCGACGTGGGCGCGGTCATGACGAAGAGCGCCTGCCGGGCGCGCGGCCCGTGCTCGGTCTCGATCGCGTGCTCGAGCGCACGGATCCGGCGATCCTGCCGGGTGGCCAGGTCCTCCAGGTAGTCGATCTTCACCTGACGCTCTCGCAGCGCACTCTCCAGTTGGGCGATCCGCGAGTTCTCCTCGCCCGTGACGGTTCGCAGGTGGCGCGTGGGCAGCGCCACCTCGTAGCGCAGCTTCTCCGCGTGGCGCCACGCGTCGTCGTCCAGGCCGGCCTGGCCGGTCAGCATGCCCAGCTCGTGTGCGACCCCGGCGGTATTCAGCTCCGGAGGGTAGGGGTGCGCCGCGGTGCCGGCGACCAGAGCGGCGACGTCCCACAGGCCGTGCGCCACGGCCACGGGTGCGGCCACGGGCTCCGCCGCGATGCTCACCCGGGGGGCGAGGGAGCCGTCGGCCACCACCACCGTGTTGCGGGGCACGGCATGCCCTCGATACTCGTCAGGCAGTCCCTCGACGTGCTCGCGGTAGAGAACCACGAAGCGACGGATCCGATCGTGGTCGCCGGCCCGCAGGGCGGCGATGAGCGGCACCTCGAGCGGTTCGCCCTCGGTCTGGGAGGAGTCCGGCAGCGTCGGGGCGAAGACGGCCGGCCGGGTGGCCAGCTCCCGGCCGCGGACCAGGACCCAGCCGGTGGCGAGCTGGCGCACGGCACCGGCGTGGACGACGTCGAGCCACTCCTGGTGGGCCGCGAGTGCGGCGCGCACCGTGGTGGTCGCGAGCGGGTCGGTCACCTGCGTGCTGTCCAGGACCACCGTGTCGCCCAGCACGAGATGGGACGCGGACTCGGGCAGGTCCGCGCGCACCGGCGGGCGGTCGTCGTACCCGGGAGTGCCGACCCACCAGGACGCGTCGCCCGATGCCCGACCCTGTGAAAGGTTCTCGGCAGCAAGGGCGTTCGGCACGTAGGCGATGAACCGGCCGTCGGCGTGCGACACGGCGAGGTCGAGGACGTCGAAGTGCCCGAGGCCCGGGGAGTCGGGGGTGAGCACGCGCTCCGGTGGATCGAGGACGACCACCGTGTCGTACGCCGATCGCAGCGGCAGCCGGTCGAGTCCACCGCAGCGCACGTCGATGCCCTCGGCGTGCAACCGGACCGCGTCGATGGTGCCCCGCACCAGCACCGTGGCGCGGTCGCCCAGCCGGCGCGCGAGCGTGGCCGCCCGGGGGCCGATCAGCAGCACGCTGCCCTCGGCCTCGGCAAGGACGGCGGCGACCCACTCGGTGAGCGCCGTCGGAGGGTCGATGCCGTCGCGCCACCCGGTCATCTCGCCGCCGAGGAGGGTGGGACCGACGCCTGGGTGCTGGCCGTCGTTGGTCATCCTCGTAGCCTAGGGCGGTCCCGCACCGATCGAGGAGGATTCGCGGCTGATGGCGACGACCCCCACGATCGGCGTGGTGCTGCTGCACATGGGCGACCGTCCGGTGCAGCTCACCGAGGCGCTGCGCACGCTGCGGGCTCAGGAGGACGTCGATCTCGACGTCGTCCTGGTCGGCAACGGCTGGGAGCCGAGCGGCCTGCCGGACTGGGTGCGCACCGTGCACCTGCCGGAGAACGTCGGCATCCCGCAGGGCCGCAACGTCGGGGCGCACGAGGCCCGCGGCGAGTTCCTCTACTTCTACGACGACGACGCGTCACTGCCGACGACCGACGTGCTCTCCCGGCTCGCTGCGGTGATCGCGGCGGACGCGCGCGTCGCGGTCGCGCAGCCCCGGGGTGCCGATCCGACCGGCAAGCCCGCGCCGCGGCGGTGGGTGCCGCGGTTCGACGTACGCGACGGTGGTCGGGCCGGGTCGGCGACGTGGTTCTGGGAAGCCGTCTTCATGATCCGGCGCACGGCGTTCGAGCAGGTCGGCGGATGGCCGGGCCTCTTCTTCTTCGGCCACGAGGGCATCGACCTGGCGTGGCGACTCGTCGACGCCGGCTGGCGCATCGAGTACGTACCCTCCGTCGTGGTGCACCACCCCTCCACGGACGCCGCACGCCACGACATCTTCTACCGCACCAACGCCCGCAACCGAGTGTGGGTCGCGCGGCGGCGGCTGCCCCTCCCGCTGGTGCCCGTCTACCTCGCCACGTGGACCGGCGTCATGATGCTGCGGGTGCCCGACGCGCGGTCGCGCTCGGTCTGGCTGGACGGCTTTCGCGAGGGCTGGACCACCGATCCCGGCGAGCGCGCGCCGATGTCCTGGCGCACGGTCGGCCGGTTGACCCGGGCCGGTCGGCCGCCGGTCATCTGATGCGGGTCGTCGTCACCGGCGTACGCAGCCGCACCCACCTGGTGCACGTGTCCGCCTACCTGCGCACCGCCCTGGACGCCACCGCTCCGGGTGACCTCGTCGACGTCGGTTACCTCGGCGGCGGCACGTTCCTCGGCACTGCCACGGTCGACGCGTCCGACGTCGCGCGGCTGCTGCCGGACGATCCGCGGCTGCGGATCCGGATGCTCGACCGCCTCGATGCCGTGTCGCCCGGCGGCGAGGAGCTCGTCTATGTGGCGGTCGGCGCTCCCGGGATCCGCCCGTGGGTCGAGCTGCGCCGGCGCGCCGGCCTGACCCGGATCCGGGTGGTGGTGACCGACGAGGGGATCGGCAGCTACGGCACCTGGCGCACCCGGCACGACGCCTGGCTGCGGCAGGGCGTGCGCGAGCCGTGGTGCTCGGTGCGCACGAGCGCCGTGCAACTCGCCGACCGGGTGCTGACCACCCGACGTTTCGCGATGTACGACGCGGCCCGCGACTGGGCCCTGGACCCGGTGATCGCCGCGGAGTTCCGATCCCGCACGAGCGAGGGTGACGGCGACGGCGCCGACCGTGTCGTGCTGCTCACCCAGCCCTGGGTCGAGATGGGTGCGCTGCCGCAGGCCTCCTACCTGGCGCACGTGGCAGAGGTCCGCGACCGGGTCGCAGCGACGGGTCTGCGACTCGTCGTACGGCCGCACCCGTCCGAGGACCCTTCCCGCTACGCCGGTTTCGAGACCCTCGTCAGCGATCTGCCCGCGGAGCTGGACGGGCGGGTCGTGGGCAGCGCGGCCGTCGTCGGCGGATCGAGCACCGCCCTGCTCAACCTCGCGGCCCTGCACGAGCTGCGCGCATGGCGCCTCCTGGTGCCGGGCCTGGAGCACCTGGAGGAGCAGCTGGGTGCCGACCAGCGCGGACTGTTGCGGCGCTACCTTCCCGCGGCGGTCGAGGCCGGTGACCTACCCGCGGGCTAGAGTCGACGGGGTGATAGGTAACTCCACCGCGGCGGGTCGGATCGCGACCTCGCCGACCGTGCAGAAGGCTTTCGGACGAGCTCGCGCAGCCGCGCTCGGTGCCCGGGGCGCGGCCGGGAAGATCCCCCGGCCCCCTGAGGCGGCCACCTCGCTGGGGGCCGCCAACGTGTCCGACGTACGCGTGACGGCGTTGCTCGTGGACGGTGCCGACGCTCGTGCCGCCCGTCGCCGTGCGCGCCGCCTCGGCCTGCCGCGCACCCTGGACGACACCGCCGCCTGGGCGGCACTCGGTGGCCTCGCGGCCCTCCTGCGGGTCATCGACGACGGTCGACGCCGAGCCGTGGTGGTCGACACCGCCGGCGCGCGATCGGTGTTCTCCCGGTGGGCGGTCACGGCCGGGTTCGAGCCCGTCCACGTCGACGTCATGCGCCCGGAGGTCGTGGGGACCACGATCGATCCGCAGTCGGTCGACCTGGTCGCGCGGCTGCACCCCCACTCCAGCGTCGCCGAGACGGTCGACGCCGACCTCGCGCGCGCGGCCGGCGCGCTGCGCCGCGGCGGGGTCGTCGCGATCACCGTGCGGCTCGGCCCGTCCGACGTGGGCGCCCTGTCGGTCGCCGACCTGCGCTCCCTGGTCGCCCGTGCCGACGAGCAGGGCCTGTCGCTGCTCGGCGACCTCGACCTGCACGAGGGCGCCCGCGCCCGCCAGGTGGCGCGCATCGATGAGAGCGACACCTTCGGTCTGGCGCTGCTGGCCTTCCGACGCAGGTGAGTCCGGGGCCCCAGACCGCCACGTGGGAGCCCGGCCGGCCGGTGCCGATCCGGGCGATCCTCGGCCCGCTGCGCCGCGGCGCGGGCGATCCCACCTGGCGGGTGCACGACGGTGCTCTCTGGCGCGGTCTGCTCACCCCCGATGGGCCGGCGACGGTGCGGGTGTGGCGCGAGGCCGACGGCGAGCGAGCCCATCGGGCACTTCTGCAGGCCTGGGGGCCCGGCGCCGCCTGGTGTGCGGCTGCGCTGCCCGCCTGGCTGGGCGACGGCGACGACGTCAGCACCTTCGAGGTGCACCACGACGAGCTGCGTGATGCCGCGAAACGGCTGCAGCACTGGCGGGTCGGCCGCACGGGCCTCGTGCTCGAGGCGTTGGTGCCCGCGATCATCGAGCAGCGGGTGACCGGTAAGCAGGCGTTCGCGGCGTACCGGACGCTGGTACGCCGCTACGGCAGCCCCGCACCCGGCCCCGGCGCGGACCTGGGCCTGATGTGCCCGCCCGACGTCGCGGGCTGGCGCCGGATCCCGTCCTGGGAGTGGCTGCGCGCCGGCGTCGACGCCCAGCGCGCCGACACCGTGATGCGGGTGCTGCAGGTGGCGCACCGGCTGGAGGAGCTGGAGCGGCTGCCGCTGCAGACCGCCTGGCGGCGTCTGGGGTCGATCCCCGGAGTGGGGGTGTGGACGGTCGCCGAGACGGTGCAGCGGGCCCTGGGCGACGCCGACGCGGTCAGCTTCGGCGACTACCACGTGGCCGCGGACATCGGCTGGGCGCTCACGGGGGACGCTGTCGACGACGTGCAGTTGGAACGGTTGCTCGTGCCGTACGTCGGGCACCGTTACCGGGTGCAGTACCTCGTCACGGCCGGGGGCCTCACCAAGCCGCGTCGCGGAGCGCGGATCACCCTGCCGACCCACCTGCCGTAGAGGCCGACCGCTCGCGCACCCGCAGCGTGACGACCAGGTCCGCGGGCGACCCTTCGCAGCCGAGCCGTTCACCGGCCAGTGCGACCTCCATCCGGGCCCACACCCGGCCGAGGGCCAGCAGATCGCCCGCGGTCAGCGTGACGGACTCGCCGGAGGCGTCGAGGTCCACGCCCACCTCGTCGTCGGCGCTCAGTGCCACCCGCACGGCGCGGGCGACGCGGTCGACCAGCGGCTCGGGCAGGACCGACTCGATGCCCAGCTGCCGGGAGAGATCGCTCCCCGCGGGTACGCCGAGTGCGTCGCGGACCGCCTCGGCACGGCCGAGCGCGAACCAGTCGCCGGGCCCGGAGCGCACCAGGTCCCGAGCCGGGATGCCGTCCTGAGGTGCCTGCACCAGATGGTCGAGCCCGCGCACGATCGCCACCGGCACCCGGTCCAGCTTGCCCTTGACCAGGTCGGCTGCGGACGCGATCTCGTCCGCGAGGTTGCGCACCGTCACCGCGAGATCGCGGCCGTGGGTGTCGGCGTGGCCGCGCAGATCCTCCAGGGCGGCCAGCCCGCTGCAGCCGAGCGCGAAGTCCGTGAGGCCGGCGCGCCACGCGCGGCCGGAGGTGTCGCTGAGCACCAGAGCGAACCTCGTCGGTACCAGTGCCGCCAGCCGCTCGTGCAGGTCGCGCGCGGCCCCGTCCGGGTCGCGGGGGAGCAGCAGCAGCCGCTCGTCCTGCGTGTCGGAGGCGTTGGAGGCGTCGATGCCGGCGCCGGCCATGACCGGGCCGCTGCGTGCCGCGACGACCCGGGTGATCGCGTCAGGCGTGCGACGTTCGGCCACCACCGACGACGACTGCGCGAGCACCAGGGACTCGCGGTCGGTCGGATCGGCATAGAGGCCGAGGGACTTGGAGACGATCTTGCTGGTCACGACGAGGATGTCGCCGTCCTGCAGCGCGAGGTCCGCGGCCGTCAGACCGGCCGCGATCACGGTGGCGAGGTCGTCACCGGCCGTGATCTCCGGCAGGCCCGCCAGCGGGGTGACCCGCAGCTCAGCGGTGGCCACCCCTCAGTCCCGTCGGGGCAGCTCGGCCGCCAGGTCGAGGGCGGCCCCGGCCATCGCGCCCGCCGCCTCGACCGAGGTCATCAGCAGGGGTACGGCGCGTACCTGCAGCCGGGTGTCGTACCGCGCGGCCGCGTCGCCCTCGTCGACGAGCCATCCGGACAGGAAGTCGGCATAGAGACCGGCGACACCGACGGGCGTGACCGGCACGTCGAGCGCGGCGAGGCAGGCGTCCGCGTGCCCGCGCACGGGTGCTCCACCGACGAGGGGCGAGACGCCGACCACGGGAGCTCCCGTGCCCCGCAGCGCATCCCGGACGCCGGGCACCGACAGGATGATGCCGATCGAGACGACGGGGTTGCTCGGCGGCAGCAGCACCACGTCGGCCTGCCGGATCGCGTCGAGCACGCCCGGTGCGGGCGTCGCGCGGTCCAGTCCGGCCACCACGAACCGCTGCGCGGGCACCGCGGCCTGCATCCGCACCCACCACTCCTGGAAGTGCACGGCGCGCTGCCCGTCCTCGTCGTCGATCACGACGTGGGTCTCGACCGGTGTGTCGGTCATCGGCAGCAGCTCCACGCCCTGGTCGGGCAGTCCCCAACGGGTCGCGAGACGCCCGACGACCTCGCTCAGGGTGTGCCCCTGACCGAGCCACTGACTGCGCACGATGTGCGTGCCGAAGTCGCGGTCACCGAGACCGAACCACTGCGGCGACGCTCCGTACGCCGCGAGCTCGCCCTGCACCGCGTGCGTCTCGTCGGCGCGGCCCCAGCCCTGGCCCTCGTGGACCCCACCGCCCAGGGTGTAGAGCAGGGTGTCGACGTCCGGGCAGACGCGCAGTCCGAAGAGGGTGATGTCATCGCCGGTGTTGGCGATCACCGTGACCTTGTGCGGGCCACCCGGACGGGTCTGCAGGTGGTGCAGCAGGCCGCGCAAAAATCGTGCGCCTCCTACGCCCCCAGCGAGAGCAGTTATGTGCATGGTCGCCATCATCACCTGTGCCGTCGAAAAGCAGCGCAGTGGACCACGATCCGGGCTTGACTCGGGGTAATGACACGCGTGTAATTAGCGGTGTCGTTTCCGGTCGGTTTTGGAGGACCCCGTGCAGGAATTTGCTTTGATCGATGGAGACGGCGCTGACGACGAGGGGGAGCTGTCCTGGCAGGAACGCGCGCTCTGCGCGCAGACCGACCCGGAGGCGTTCTTCCCCGAGAAGGGCGGTTCGACCCGCGAGGCCAAGAAGGTCTGCGTGGGGTGCACCGTGCAGGCCGAGTGCCTCGAATACGCGCTCGCTCACGATGAGCGGTTCGGTATCTGGGGCGGCCTCTCTGAGCGTGAGCGCCGCAAGTTGAAGAAGCGCGCGGTCTGAGCACGCTGCAGACCCGCTCGTCCCGGCCGCCGTCAGAGGACGAGCGCACCGGTGGTCTCGTGACGGCCCTGCTCGTCGTGCGCGGCGGGCACACCGACGGCCTGGACCGCCCCGCCTTCCTCGACGCCACCTGTGCGGCGCTGGTCGAGCAGACGCGGCCACCGGATCGTCTGGTCGTCGTCGACGCCACCGCCGACCGGATGATGCGCGGCTACGTCGACGATCACGAACGGCTGCGCGACGCCTACCCGCAGGTGTCGGTCGTCGTAGTCCCGCGCCACGCGTCGTTCGCCGCGATGGTGGACACGGCTGTCGATGCCCTCCCCGCACCCGGCGAGGACCTGGTCGTCGCCCGCCGGGCCGGTGGCCGGGCGGGTCGTCGCCCGGTCCGGCCGCGTGATCGCACGCACTGGCTGTGGTTACTGCACGAGGACTCCGCACCGGATCCCGCTGCCCTCGCACAACTGACCGCCGTCGTCGCGCAGTCCGAGCGGGTCGGCATCGCGGGGTGCAAGGTGGTCGATGCGGCCGACCCGACACTTCTGCTCGACATCGGCACCGACGTCACCCGCGCCGGGCGGCACGTCGGTGCCGCGACGCGTGAGACCGACCAGGGCCAGCACGACCACCGCCGCGACGTGCTGTCGGTGAGCAGCGCCGGCATGTTGGTGCGGCAGGACACCTACAACACCCTCGGCGGCTTCGACCCGGCCTTCGACGGCGAGGGCGACGGCCTCGACCTCGGCTGGCGCGCGCACCTGATCGGTCACTCCGTCGTCGTGGTCCCCGCGGCACGGGTGCGACAGGTCGCCAGCGACGCCGGTCGTGACGCGACCACGCTGCGTCGACACCGCCAGGTGGCGCTGGCCCGAGCCAGCCTGCTCGGCATGCCGTTCCTCGCGATCTGGACCATGCTCAGTTCGCTGCTGCTGGCCCTGGTGCTGCTGCTCGGCAAGCAGCCCCGCCGCGCCGGAATCGAACTGGTCCAAGCCGGCGCACCGCTCGGGATCCTGCGCATCCTCGGCGCCCGTGGCCGCTTCTTCCGCCGCGGCACCACCCGCCGACGCAATCTGCGAGGGCTCTTCGTCCCCGCCGCGGGAGCGGTGCGTGCGGCGTACGACGGTCTGCGCGATGGGACGGGTGGGCGTTCCCGCAGTCCGTGGGGGAGCGGCACCGTCGCCGCGGAGACCGGCCCGGTCCCCGCCGACGCCGAGGAGCTGCGGGTCGAACGCGGGCCCGTCGCCCGTTCGCTTCTCGGCCCTGCCGGCCTCCTCGTGCTGCTGCTGGCCGTCGCGAGCGGCGTCCTGTGGCGTGACCTGCTGACCAGCGGAGCCCTGACGGGCACCGGGCGTGGTCTGGCCGGCGGCCAGTTGCTGCCCTTCGACACCGATGCGACCGGCATCTGGCGCACCTACCGCGACGCGTGGGTCGGCCCGGGCCTCGGGCATGCCGGGACGAACGCGCCCTACCTGCTCGTTCTCGCGCCGCTGGCGTGGCTCGTCGGTCTGCTGCCGTGGGTCGACCACGACGTGTCCGGTGCCGTCGCCGTGGCCTGGCTGCTGGTGGCCGCCATGCCGCTGTCCGGGCTCGTGGCCTACCGGGCCGGCCGGGCCGCGACCGCCGCGCGCTGGCCGCGGGTGGCCGTCGCGGTGCTCTGGGCGACACTGCCCACTCTCACGACCGCGGTCGCTCAGGGCCGCCTCGGTGCCGTCGTGGGGCACATCCTGCTGCCGTTCGCGCTGGCAGGCGCCCTCGCGGCCGTCCGGCGGCACGCGAGTGGTGCCATGACCTTCGGCGCGGTGCTGGCCGTCACCCTCACCGGCGCGTTCTCGCCCGTCCTGCTGATCGCCTGCAGCGTCGTCGCGTTCGCGGGCGTGGTCCTCGCGCCCGGCGCCGGCCGGTTGCGTGCGCTCGCGGTCCTCGTCGTGCCGTGGGTGCTGCTGGCGCCCTGGACCCGCGACGTGCTCACCGGCGACCGCCGCGCGCTGCTGGCGGGCCCAGGTGCACTCGACCCAACCCGGGGCGGCGGCATACCTGCGTGGGAGCTGGCTCTGCTGCACCCCGGCGGTGCCGGGTCGTACGCCGTTCTGGCCGCGGTACCGGTGCTGGCGATCGGCCTGATCGGGCTGCTGCGCACCGGCCTCGGTCGAGCCGGCGCGGCACTGATCGGCGTCGGCCTGCTCGGGCTCGCAGCAGCGCTCGCCGCGCCGCACGTGCTGCTCGCCGCGACCTCCCAGGGTGATGCCACGCCGTGGTCCGGGCCCGCGCTGGACGTCTACGCGTTCGCGCTGCTGGGCGCCGGGCTGCTGGGGATCGCCGGGCTCGACGACGGCCGGTGGCGCCCTTGGGTGCGCACCATCGCCGCCGTGGCGTGCGTAGGAGCCTGCGTCGTCGGCGGGTTCGCCGTGTGGACCGCGACGGCGAGTGACCTGGTGCCGGCCGTCGGCGCTCTGCCACCGGTCGTGCAACGCCAGCTGACGACGAGCCACGCGCCGCGCGCGATCCTGCTGACCGCGGCGTCCAACGACGCGGTCACCTACCAGCTGATCGGGCGGGAGACCGGGCTGCCGGCGCGCGACCTGCGCAGTCCTGATCCGTCGTACGACACCCGCACCGCGTCCACCGTCAGCGCGCTCACCTCGACCGGTGCAGGCGGTCGGGCTAACAGCTCGCGCCTGATGCACCAGTTGGCCGTCGGGTACGTCGTAGTGCGCGGGTCCGCGGCAGTGGAGCGACTGAACGCGCCGCTCGCGGCGACCGCCGGACTCACCCAGCTCTCCGGCAACCGGGCGATGTCGGTATGGCGGGTGGAGCCGGCCGCCACCGCTGCCGGAGACGTCGGCAGCAGCCGTCTGGTGATCGCGCAGGGCGGGAGACCGGTGACGGAGATCGCCTCCCGTGCCCAGCACGGACGCACCGACGTGACCGTGCCGGCCGGGCAGCCGGGGCGCACCCTGGTGCTCGCCGAGGGCCGCGGTTGGGCCGACCACGGCCGGGTCACGTTCGACGGTCGCGTCCTGTCGGCGTCGACGTCCGCCAACCAGCCGACGTACGCGCTTCCCACCTCCGGGGGCCACCTCGTCGTTGAGGCCGGTGTCCGTCACGAGTGGCTGGCCTGGATGCAGCTCGGTCTGTTGATCCTGGTGCTCTATCTGGCGATCCCGTTCGGCGCTCGCGGCGCCCGGGCAGAGCAGGGGAGCGGCTCGTGAAGGTCGGCGGCGCGCTGCGCGTGCTGGTCGCCGGTGGTGTCGCGGCGGGCCTGGTCTACGGCGCGGGGAGGGCCGACGGGCAGGTGCACCTGGCGCGTGCGGCCGACCGCACGGTCGTTGCCGCCGGTGTGTCCTCGGCTCTGCGCAGCGCCTCGGTCGCCTGCCCCGGACCCGATCGTGGCGGGCTGCACGGCAGCACCGATCCGCAGGCCGCGCGGCAGCAGGTGACCCTGTTGTCCACCAGCGCACCGCTCGGCGTCCTGCCGGCAGGCGTCCGCGCCGCGGGCGATGGTGGGGCGAGCGCCGTGTCGTTGCCGGGCGCCGCGGCGGCCGTGCGGACGACGCGGGCCGGCACTGTGGCCACCCTCGTCTCAGGGGACCGGGCGATCCGACTCGACACGACCGGCGGCCTCGCGCCCGGCAGCACGTCGACCCAGTACTCCTACGACTCCATCCGCTCGGCCCGCGGGATGTCGTTCCTGCAGTGCACTGCCGCGGTGCAGGACGCCTGGGTGCTCGCCGGTGGCGACGAACCCGGCCGGGTCACCCGTCTGGTGCTGGCCAACCCCGGCAGCTCCGCGATCACCGTCGCCGCGACCGTCCTGGGGAGCGCCGGACGCGATCCCGGCTCGGTCGCCGGCACCGTGGTGGCGCCTGGGCACCGGGTGGTCCTCACACTCGGCACGCTGCGCAGCGGACGCGATCCGGTGATCCATGTGACGTCGTCCGGCGGGCCGGTCTCGGTCGCCGCCACCGATGTCTGGATGGACGGTGAGACCCAGATCGGGGAGGAGACCGCCGGAGTCAGCGCGGCCCCCGCCACCACCCAGGTGCTGCCCGCCGTGACGGTTCTCGGCCCCGAGCCCGTGGTCCGCGTCGCCGATCCCGGCACCCAGGACGCCGTCGTCCGCGTTCGCGCCACCGGCTCCGACGGGGCCATCGCCACCGAGCAGGTGCTCACCGTGCCGGCCGGCCGCACCGGCTCGATCGGCCTGCGAGGACTGGTGCCCGGCGACTACAGCGTGCAGGTCCTGTCCGACGAGCCGGTGGTCGCGGCCGCGTCGGTGCGCAGCACGGCCACGGGCGTCGGCGACATCACCTGGGCCACCGGCGTCCCCGTGACGCGCACGCTCACCGGCACCGGGCTTCCCGTCGGGCTGGCCGGCGGCGACGCGCTGCTCGGAGTGACCGCCACGAGTTCCACTGCTCAGGTGGTGGTGAGCACGGTCGACGCCCGGGGCGGGGTCACGTCGACGACACGGTCGTTGACCGCGGGTGCCCCTCTGCTGCAACGGCTCCCGGCCGCCACGTCGGTGTGGGTGAGCGTGCGGTCCGGATCGGTACGCGCAGCCGTGAGTGTGCGGGGCAAGGACCAGGGAGGTCCGTTGTTCGCGACGACGGCGCTCGCGCCGCTTCCGTTGACCGCACAGATTCCCGCGATCCGTCCGGCCGGCGGCTGAGCGTCACTCGATGGCGCGGTCGGCCCACCACTGCGCGTAGGAGCGGCCGCCCCGGGTCGCCTGCTCACCGGGCAGGTTCGAACCGGTGCCGAGCGCCGTGAGAGTGCGGCCGATGCGGGGGATCCGGATCTGGTGGGGTGTGGGGCGCCCCGACAGGTGCGCGGTGAGCACGGCGATGTCGCGCGCGCTCAGCACCTCCGGGCCGGCCAGCTCGACAGTGCCGCCGACCGCCGTCGTCTCCAGTGCCACGTCCACGAGCCGCTGTGCCACCCACGCGGTGTCGCACGGGGCGAACCGCAGCCCGCTCAGTCCGATGCCCACGGGCCCGACGTGCACGCCGCAGATCCGCTCGACGAACTCGTGGAACTGGGTGGCACGCACGATCGTGTACGGGCGCTTCGACTCGCCCACGACCCGTTCGGCCTCGGCCTTCACGCGGTAGTAGGGCAACGGGCTGTCCCAGCATCCGACGATCGAGACCTGCACCAGGTGGGCGTCCGGATTGTGCTCGGCCAGCGCGTTGCACAACCGCTCGAGCCCGTCGACATCCACCTCCTGGCCCCGCGGACTGGTCGCGCAGTGGATCACGGCCTGCACGTCCTGGACAGCCTCGGTCAGTCCCGCGCCGGTGCGCAGATCACCGACGTACACCTGAGCGTCGGTGTCGGCCTCCGCGCGGCGGGTCAGGACCCTGGCCGGTACGTCGGAGTCGAGCAACTCGCGGACCACGGCACGTCCGAGGGTGCCGGTACCCCCGGTGACGAGGACGGGCGCGCGGCCGACGTGGGGCAGTCCGGACAGCAGATTCGGCGCGGCGGTGGGGTCGGTCACGGCCGGTCAGTCCTGCAGGTCGTCGGGATGGATGCCGACGACGCCGGCGACCTGCTCGGCGACGATCTGCTCGATCAGGTCGGCCAGCTCGTCCTCACCCACGGCCCGCGCCTCGATGGGCCGGCGGTAGATGACGACCCGCGGAGTGGCCTTGCCGGTGCCGGGGAAGGTACGGCCGAGGGCGACATCGGACTCCCAGGGCGCCGGGTCGTGCGTCGGCACGTCCTCCACGGCGACCTCCAGCATGTCCAGGGGTCGGCCGAGTCGGTGTTCGACCCGCTCGAGTGCGCTCAGCACGGTCTCGTCGAACTCCTCGGCCCGGGTGCGCATCGCCGGCACGCGCGGCCAGGCCAGGGGTCCGCGGATGCCGCGGCCGTGCCGCTCCGAACGGGCGGGGCGGCTCGCGTGTCCTGCTCGTCCAGCTCGTCCTGGTTCCGCTGCGTTCTCTGCGGTGCTGCGGAGGTCCTGCCAGGCGGCGTACCCAGTCATCCCGCGAGCCTATCCAGCGGCTGGGAGATGTCGACCTCACCGTCGCGCGGCGCGCCGATCGCCGTGTGTCGAGGCCCTCGCCTAGGGTCACGACGTGATGCACCCGAGCCCCCGCGTGATGATGCGCCAGTGCAACCGCAGCGCCTGTCAGGGGCCGGCGGTCGCCACCCTGACCTATGTGCACGCGGACTGCACGATCGTGCTGGGCCCCCTCGCGACGTACGCCGAGCCGCACTCATACGACCTGTGCGCCGCCCACACGACCCGGTTCACGGCGCCGCGCGGCTGGGACGTCGTGCGACTCGCGGTCGACCTGGAGCCCCCGACCCCGTCCGGTGACGACCTGGCGGCGCTCGCCGACGCGGTGCGCGAGGCCGGACGGCGGGTGCCCGCACGTCCGGCGCCGGATCCGGCGGCCCAGGCGGGACGGCCGCGGTTGCGCATCCTGCCGAGCTCCTGACCCCCGTTAGGCTGCGGCCATGACCTCCCCCCGCCTCGCCGACTTCGTCAAGGCGTACGACGTACGGGGCCTGGTGCCGCAGCAGCTGTCGCAGGACGTGGCCCGCGCGATCGGCGGTGCGTTCGCCGAACAGGTCGCGATCCCCGAGGGCGCCGATGCCGTCGTGATCGGCCACGACATGCGGCCCAGCTCACCGCAACTGGTTGCCGCATTCGCCGAGGGTGTGGTGGCGCGAGGGGTCGACGCGCTGCTCATCGGACTTTGCTCGACCGACGGTCTCTACTACGCCAGCGGCACGCTGGATCTGCCCGGGGCGATGTTCACCGCGAGCCACAACCCCGCGGAGTACAACGGCATCAAGCTGTGCCGTGCGGGCGCCCGGCCGATCAGCACCGACACCGGCCTGGACCAGGTCCGCGACCGTGCCCAGGAGTGGCTCGACCAGGGCGAGCCGGCGGCCGTCGCCACGCCCGGGGTGGTCCAGGAGCGCGATCTCCTGGCCGAGTACGCCGCCCTGCTGCGCCAGCTGGTCGACCTGCGGGGCATCCGTCCGCTCAAGGTCGTCGTCGACGCCGCCAATGGGATGGGGGGACACACCGTTCCCGCCGTCCTCGGCACCGGGGCAGGGTTGGAGGCGCTGCCGCTGGAGATCGTGCCGATGTACTTCGAACTCGACGGCACCTTCCCCAACCACCCGGCGAATCCGCTCGAGCCGGACAATCTGCGCGACCTGCAGGCGGCCGTCCGGATGCACGGTGCCGATCTCGGGCTCGCCTTCGACGGCGACGCCGACCGGTGCTTTGTCGTGGACGAGCACGGTGACCCGGTCAGCGCGTCGGCGGTCACCGCCCTCGTCGCCTGCCGGGAGATCGAGCGGGCGGTCGCCGCCGGCACTCCTGCCGACGAGGTCCGCGTCGTGCACAACCTGATCTCCTCCCGGGCGGTGCCCGAGATCGTCGCCGAGCACGGGGCCCTCGCGGTGCGCACTCGGGTCGGCCACTCGTTCATCAAGGCCGACATGGCCCACCACCAGGCGATCTTCGGCGGGGAGCACTCGGCGCACTACTACTTCCAGGACTTCTGGTACGCCGACACCGGCATGCTCGCGGCGCTGCACGTACTGGCCGCCCTGGGCGCAGACCGGCGTCCGCTCTCGGAGGTCATGCGGGAGTACACCCGTTATGTGACGTCCGGCGAGATCAACTCCTCGGTCGCGGACAAGGCCGCGGCCGCGGCACGGGTCCGCGAGTGGGCGCTCGGTCAGGGCGGGGTCGTCGAGGACACCCTCGACGGGCTGACCTACGTGCACGAGGAGGCACCCATGTGGTGGCTGAACGTGCGCGGCAGCAACACCGAGCCCCTGTTGCGACTGAACGTCGAAGCCGCCGACGAGGCGACCATGGCCGCCGTACGCGACGCGGCGCTGACCCGGATTCGTATTCACGACAAGGAGATCCAACCGATATGAGCACTATCGAACCGCGTCTCGAACCGTGGCTCCGCGAGATCCTGCGATGCCCCGTCTGCCGCGGGGCGCTGGTCGACGCGACCTCCCCGGACGGGTCGCCGGAGTTGCAGTGCGCGCAGTCGTGTGACGCCGAGGGTGTGCGGCGTGGGTACCCCATCACCGATGGCATCCCCGTCCTGCTCGCCGACGAAGCACGGCTCATCCGCGGCTGAGCACGGTGCCCTTCCTCGAAGAGTCCTGGATCGACGATCCGGAAGAGCTGCGCTGGCGCGACTCGCGCGACAGCCTGCGCTCGCTGGCGACCGCGGGCGCGCAGGTGCGCGAGGCGGTCACCCTCAGTCGGGAGGCCGGCGTCGAGCGCGTCGCGTACGGCGAACGCCCCCGGTCGGTGCTGGTGGCCGCCCTCGGCGGGTCCTCGGTCGTGGCCGACGTGCTGGAGCTCCTCGCCGAGCCCGGTTCGCCGGTACCGGTCACCGTGCGGCGCAACCTCCCGCTGCCCGGGTGGGTCGGCCCGCTGGACCTGGTCATCGCCGTATCGCTGTCGGGGACCGCGGACGGGCCGGTCGCGATCGCTCACGAGGCGGCACGCCGCGGCACCGCGCTGCTGACCGTCGGCGCCGACGACTCTCCGCTGGCCGAGGCCGCGCACCGGGCCCGCGGCGTGCACGTCAGTGTCGGACGCGGTCGCACCTCGAGCCGGACATCGCTGTGGTCGTTGCTGACTCCGGTGCTGCTGGCCGCCGACGTGCTCGGCCTGGCCGACGTGCCCGATGCGGTCTTCCCGCAGATCGCCGCGCGGCTGGACGAGCAGGCCGAGACCTGCCGACCGTCGTCGGAGTCCTTCGTGAACCCGGCCAAACTGATGGCGGTCCAGCTGGCCGAGACGGTGCCGGTGGTCCTCGGGGACAACCCGCTCACCGGTGTCGCAGCGCAGCGGGCGGCGTCCATGCTGGCCCGGACCGCGCGGATGCCGGCCACGTGGGGCGAGTTGCCGGATGCCGCGTCGCAGGTGGTCGCGTGCTTCGACGGTCCCTTCACCGCCGGTGGCGGTCAGGGGCTGGCCGGTCGCACGGGGATGGACATCTTCGCGGACCCGTTCCTCGACGGACCGGCGCAGCCGAGTCTCGGGCTGCTGATGTTGCGCGACGCCCCCGCCGCCCCACCGACCCCGGAAGGTGACGAGGCCGCGGCACTGACCGACGACCTCCTGGCGACGGCGCGACAGGCCGACGTGCGCGTGGTCGAATCCGTAGCAGCGGCAGGGCATCCCGTCGTACGCCTGGCCGAGCACATCGCGATGGTCGACTTCGCCTCGACGTACCTGGCCATCGGCCTCGGCGTCGACCCCGCGGTGTCACCGCACGTGGCGGATCTGCGCGACCGCCGCCGCGGTCGCGGCCGGCCCTCCGCGGGATAGGTGCGTGGCGTGAGCACCGACCCGCACCGCGCCGCCGCGATGTCGTACGCCGACTACCTCGGCCTGGACACGCTGCTCGCCTCCCAGCACCCGCGCGCGGTGCCGCCGCAGCACGACGAGTTGCTCTTCATCATCCAGCACCAGACCAGTGAGCTCTGGTTCAAGCTCGTCCTGCACGAGCTGCGATCTGCGCGGGACCTGTTCGCGGCCGACGAGTTGCAGGCATCCCTGAAGCGACTGGCCCGCGTCAAGCACATCCAGGCCACTCTCACGCAGCAGTGGTCGGTGCTGGCGACGCTCACCCCGAGCGAGTACGCGACGTTCCGCACCTTCCTCGCGACCTCGTCCGGTTTCCAGTCGGTGCAGTACCGCGCGGTCGAGTTCCTGCTCGGCAACAAGAACGCCGACATGCTGCGGGTGTTCGACGCCGAGCCGGGCGCGCGCGACCTGCTCGCCGGGATGCTGGGCGAACCGAGCATCTACGACGTGTTCCTGCAGTTGCTCGGCCGGCGCGGGTTCGCGATACCGCAGGAGGTGCTGGCCCGCGATGTGGCGACGCCGTACGTGCCGCACGGCGCGATCGTCGAGGTGTTCCACGAGATCTACTCCGACCCGGCGCGCTACTGGGACATCTACGAGACGTGCGAGGAACTGGTCGACCTGGAGGACAACTTCCAGCTCTGGCGCTTCCGGCATCTGAAGACGGTCGAGCGCATCATCGGCGGCGCGCCCGGCACCGGTGGATCGAGCGGGGTGGCGTTCCTGCGGCGGGCGCTGGACCAGACGTTCTTCCCGGAGCTCTACACCGTCCGCGGACAGATCGCGCAGGGGCGCTGACCTCCCGGTCCTGCCGGGAGAACCCCCGCCCTACGCTGGCACCGTGACTCACTTCGACCTGGCCATCGTCGGTAGCGGTTCGGGCAACTCTCTCGTCACCCCCGATTTCGACGGCAAATCCGTCGCGATCATCGAGAAGGGCCTGTTCGGCGGCACCTGCCTCAACGTCGGGTGCATCCCGACCAAGATGTACGTCTACGCCGCTGAGGTGGCCGACACCGTCCGCGACGCGGGCACGTACGGCGTCGACGCGCATCTGGACGGAGTGCGCTGGCCCGACATCCGGGATCGCATCTTCGGTCGGATCGACCCGATCGCGCAGGGCGGCAAGGACTACCGCGTCAACGGCACGAACACCACGGCCTACCTCGGTGAGGGGCGCTTCACCGGCCCCAAGACCCTGACGGTGTCCGTCGACGGTCGTGAGGAGGAGGTCTCGGCCGACCAGATCGTGCTCGCCAGCGGCACACACGCCGTGGTCCCCGGGGAGATCACGTCCTCCGGCGTTCCCTTCCACACCAGCGACACGGTGATGCGGATGGAGCGGCTGCCGTCCTCGATGGTGATCCTCGGTGGCGGGTTCATCGCCGCCGAGTTCGCCCATGTCTTCTCCGCCCTCGGCGTCACCGTGAAGGTCGTCGCCCGCGGCAAACAGCTGCTCACCAAGGAGGACGCCGACATCTCGGAGGCCTTCACCGAGCAGGCCCGCCGGCAATGGGACGTACACCTGGGTTCGCCGCTGGTGAGCGCCGAGTCGGTGGACGGTGGGGTCGCGCTGACCCTCGGGAACGGTTCGCGGATCGAGGGTGAGGTGCTGCTGGTCGCGACCGGGCGGGCACCGAACTCCCCGTCGCTGCATCTGAACGTCGCGGGCGTCGACACCTATCCGGACGGCCGGATCGTCGTCGATCCGCACGGCCGCACGTCGGCCGAGGGCATCTGGAGCCTGGGGGACGCGAGTTCGCCGTACCAGCTCAAGCACGTGGCCAACCACGAGGCGCGGATCGTCGCGCACAACCTCGCGCACCCGGACGACCTGCAGTCCTTCGACCATCGCTTCGTCCCGCAAGCGGTCTTCACCCGGCCGCAGATCTCCTCCGTCGGGCTGACCGAGGAGCAGGCCCGCGCGACAGGGCGTGACATCACGGTCAAGGTGCAGAAGTACGGGGACGTCGCGTTCGGGTGGGCCATGGAGGACACCACCAGCATCGTGAAGCTCATCGCCGACAAGAAGACCAAGCTCCTCATCGGCGCGCACTTCCTCGGCCCCGATGCCAGTTCGCTGATCCAGACCTCGATCCAGGCGATGTCGTTCGGACTGACCGCACCCGAGATGGCGCGCGGGCAGTACTGGATCCACCCGGCGCTGGCGGAAGTGGTCGAGAACGCGCTGTTGGGGCTGGAGTTCGACGACTGAGCCCCACCTAGACTGCGCCCATGTCGACCGACGGTGGGAACAAGGCGATCGTCGCGGCGCTCGGTGCCAACCTCGGCATCGCGGTCACCAAGTTGATCGCGTTCGCGCTGACGGGGATGAGCTCGATGCTCGCCGAGGGGATCCACTCCCTCGCCGACTCCGGCAACCAGCTGTTGCTGCTGGTCGGCGGGAAGCGTGCGAAGAAGGCAGCCACCCCGGAGCACCCGTTCGGATACGGCCGCGAGCGCTACGTTTTCGGCTTCGTGGTCTCGATCGTGCTCTTCAGCCTAGGCGGCCTTTTCGCCTTGTACGAGGCGTACCACAAGGCGCACGAAGCGCACGCCGGCAAGGGGGAGCGGCCGGGTCTCGATCAGAACTGGTGGTGGGTGCCGCTGGTCGTCCTGCTCGCAGCGATCGTGCTGGAGGGGATGTCCTTCCGTACGGCGGTCCGCGAGAGCAACCCGCACCGCGGCGAGTCCTCCTGGCTGGAGTTCATCCGGAAGGCCAAGGCGCCCGAGCTGCCGGTGATCCTGCTCGAGGACTTCGCGGCGTTGATCGGCCTGGTCTTCGCGCTGTTCGGCGTGGTCCTGTCGGTGCTGACGCGTAGTTCGTACTGGGATGCCGCGGGCACCGGACTCATCGGTCTGCTGCTCGTCGCGGTCGCCGTCGTCCTGGCGATCGAGACCAAGTCCCTCCTCGTGGGGGAGTCGGCGAGCCCCGCCGTCGCCCGCTCGATCGTCGCGGCGATCGAGGGCGCACCCGGGGTGGACCGGGTCATCCACGCCAAGACGCTGCACCTCGGTCCGGAGGAGTTGCTGGTCGCGGCGAAGATAGCGGTCGGCGCCGCCGACACCGGCGCCCAGGTCGCGCACGCCATCGACGCGGCCGAGGAGCGGGCCCGCGCGAGCGCGCCCGACCTGCGGCTCGTGATGTACCTCGAGCCGGATCTCGACGTCTCGCCCGCACCGTGACGGGCGAGCGCATCGCCCTGATCTCCGACGTGCACGGCAATCTGACGGCGCTGCGCGCGGTGCTGGACGACATCACCGCCCGGGGGATCACCCGCATCGTCAACCTGGGGGACTTCGTCGGGAAGGGCCCGCGGGGACAGCAGGTGGCCGATCTGTGCCGTGAGGTCTGCGAGGTCAACCTGCGGGGAAACTGGGAGGACTTCCTGCCCGCCGAGAGGCCGCAGTACCGCGATCCCACGCTGTGGTGGTGGCGCGAGGAGCTGCGCCCCGATCAGTGGCCCTGGTTGCGCGCCCTGCCGTTGTCGCACGACCTGCTGGTCGGCGGCCGCCGGGTGCGCCTGCTGCATGCCAGCGCTGGTGACGTCCACACGAAGGTGCACGCCGACCTGTCGCCGCTGGAGTTTGACGGGATGTTCGCCAACACCCCCCTCACCGGTTTCGGGCCGGCACCCTCGGTCGTGGGGTACGGCGACATCCACGACGCCTACCTGAGCGTCCATGACGGACGGACCCTCTTCAACGTCGGCAGCGTCGGCAACGCGCTGGACGAGCCCATTCCGTCGTACGCCGTCCTCGAGGGTGACATCGGCGGCGACGGGCCGAGCCCGTTCGGCCTGCAGTTCGTGCGGGTGCCGTACGACG
Source organism: Allobranchiibius sp. CTAmp26 (assembly GCF_017565405.1). Lineage (GTDB taxonomy): Bacteria > Actinomycetota > Actinomycetes > Actinomycetales > Dermatophilaceae > Allobranchiibius. The sequence continues at coordinate 47,069 of NZ_JAGEKR010000015.1, read as the reverse complement.
TGGAGGCCGAGGTCCGAGTGGCCGAAGCGGTCGGGATGCCCGGTCTGTCGTTCTGGGCGACCGAGCTGCGCACCGGCGTGTACCGATCCCGGCAACCGGGCTGGCGATAGTCAGGCGGCGGGCCGGGGCACCAACCGGAGAACGGGGATGACGCGGCTCGTCTTCGCTTCGTAGCCTTTGAAGCCGTCCGACATCGCGGTGAACTGCGCCCAGGCCGCGTCGCGCCCGTCGCCGGTGTCGACCGCGGTCACCGCAACGGTGCTGATCCCGCCGCCCTCGTCGGGCTTCTCGATCGTGACATCCGGTCGTGCCAGCAGGTTGTGGTACCAGGCCGGGTTCTTGTCCGCCCCCGCAGCAGACGCCGCGATGAGCCAGGACCCGTCGTCCTGCGGAATGGCCGCCACCGGATTGATGCGTTCGACGCCCGACTTGGCGCCCACATTGTGAACGAGCACCAACGACCGTCCGAATCCGTTGGTGGCCACCGTGCCACCGTTGCTGCGGAACTCCTCGATGATCGTTGCGTTCCAGTCGGACATGCCGCCTCCTGCGTTGCCGGTCTGTACCTACGGGGAATCCGTCACGCGTCGGCGGCGGCCTGATCCGGTTCGTCCTCGTCGGGGCGCTCCTGGTCGTCCTTGATGCCGATGCCGCTGGCGTCGCCTGCCTGGTCCTGGGAGGCGCCGCTGGTTTCCCGGCCGTCCTTCGCGGAGTCGTCGGTGAAGACCGGGCGGTGCTTCTCCTCGTCGCCCTCGCCGGCGTACTCCTCGCTCACCTCGTCCCACTTCGCCAGCTTGTCCTGGTCGACGTCGATCTTCAGCTCGTCGGGGATCGGTTGCTGGGGGGTTTCATCGCTCATACCGTCGACTCTAGCCAGCGCGAGATGTGGATGTCGGGGCTCGATCGGCCTGGTGTCCGGATACTCGCGCATCTCGAGATCGGGCGGCTCGCCGGTGCCGCCCGCGAGCACCCACAGCCGACGGAAGTCCAGCACCTCGGCTGCTGACGGGTTCGGCGCGAACCGCACCCAGTCGGGATGCAGCGCCTCGCCGGATGCTCCGCGGTACGGGGTGACGTCTGCTTCGATGGCGGGATCAGGCGGGATCCCGGGAACGGGCCCGAGAGTGACGCCGTTGCGGTCCAGGAACCGGAACTGGCCAGGGTGACCGTGCACCGGCTCGATCGCGAAGTCTCCGCAGTGGTGCCGGTCGTGGTGGTACGGGCACAGGCTGATCAGGCCGTTGAGATCGGTGTCGCCGCCCTCGGCCCAGTGCGTCACGTGGTGGCACTCGACGTGGTGGGTCGCGAAGCATCCGGGGTGACGGCATCCGCCGTCGCGGTCCTCCACCAGACGGCGAGTGCGCCGCGGCACGATCCGCTGGGTGCGGCCGACGTTGACCGGCGACCCTTCCGTCTCCCAGACCGGCTGGACGAGTCCGTCACAGGACCACTTGCGCAGCAGGTGCCGCGGCAGGGAGCCGCCCTTGGTGACCCATCCACGACCGGAGGTGTCCAGGTGCAGGTAGATCCGGAACTTTCCGGCTCGACCGCTCGAGAGCGCGCCGCCTGCGTCGAGGGAGCGGGTCGCGACCTCGGTCAACGCGTCCGCCAGCGTGACCTGCGGCTGACCGGCGAGGAAGAGCGCGTCCTTGGCCTCGACGATCGCGCGCTGCACGAGGGCGCCGACGTCGGCCGGCGCCTCGTAGGTGAGATGGAAGCGGCCGTCGCGGGTCTGCATCGACAACTGCGGGCGCAGCACCGCGGGGTCGAACGGGTCGTGCGGCGTTGCCTGCGCAGGCGTCGCGGTGGATGCGAACTCGTACCGGCCGAGTGCCCGGCGCAGTTGTGTCACCGTCGCGTGCCGCGCGAGCTCGACCACGCCGTCATCGAAGCCGTCGGGGGTGTACTTGGCGATCACTGCTGCCTGCCCGATCGACAGCTCGCCCTCCTCCAGGCCGCGGGCCAGGGACGGCAGCGACCGGGCGCGCCGCGCGACGTCGGTGATCCGTGCGGCGTCGCCGTGCGACAGCCCCGCGTAACAGGTCAACCAGTGTTCCGGGGAACGGATCCCGCTGAGCGCCCAGGACTCGTCCTCGATCACCTGCGCGACCAGCGTCACGAGATCCGCGTGCGCTGCATTGAGTCGGCCCACCACGCGCGACAGCGTCGTGCGCGGGTCGGGCGGCGTCAGCACCGCGGCGTTCGAACTCATGTCCCCATACAAGCACCGACCACCGACAACGCCTGGGCTCCCGGAAGCCTCCGTCCCTGCGGGAGAGTGCAGGTTCAGCGCTGAGCGGGCCGAGACGCTACGTGCCGCACCGAGTCAGTCGTCGGCCGGGACCGATCGCCGGTAGAATCGCGAATGCCGGCGTGGGTGATAACCCGTGCCACGCAGCCCAGCAGGGCGCGCCGGGTCCATCAATCAGACCATTTCGATCAGCCATGGCTGCTGCCGTGGCGGAAGGAGAACGAGCACTGTGTCGTTCGACTACAAGGTCAAAGACCTGAGCCTCGCCGAAGCAGGCCGCCACCAACTCCGCCTCGCCGAGCACGAGATGCCCGGCCTGATGTCCCTGCGTGAGGAATTCGGCACGAGCAAGCCGCTCAAGGGCGCGCGCATCGCCGGTTCGCTGCACATGACGGTGCAGACTGCCGTCCTCATCGAGACGCTCACCGCGCTGGGCGCCGAGGTCCGCTGGGCGTCCTGCAACATCTACTCCACCCAGGACGAGGCCGCCGCCGCCTCCGTCGTCGGGCCGAACGGCACCGTCGAGGACCCGCAGGGTGTGCCCGTCTTCGCCTGGAAGGGCGAGACGCTCACCGAGTACTGGGAGTGCACCGACAAGATCCTCACCTGGCCCGGTGGCGAGGGTCCCAACATGATCCTGGACGACGGCGGCGACGCCACGATGCTGGTGCACAAGGGCCGCGAGTGGGAGCTCGCCGGCGCCGTGCCTGCGACGACCGAGGCGGACTCCGAGGAGTTCGCGGTCTTCAAGGACCTGGTTCGCAGCACCATCGCGACCGATCCGCACAAGTGGACCACGATCTCCGAGGGCATCCGCGGCGTCACCGAGGAGACCACCACCGGTGTGCACCGCCTCTACGAGCTGGCGCGTGCGGGCGAGTTGCTCTTCCCGGCGATCAACGTCAACGACTCGGTCACCAAGTCCAAGTTCGACAACAAGTACGGCTGCCGGCACAGCCTGATCGACGGGCTCAACCGCGCGACCGACGTCCTCATCGGCGGCAAGGTCGCGGTCGTCTGCGGCTACGGCGACGTCGGCAAGGGCTGCGCGCAGTCGCTCGCGGGCCAGGGCGCTCGCGTCATCGTCACCGAGGTCGACCCGATCTGCGCGCTGCAGGCCGCGATGGAGGGATTCCAGGTCGCCCGCCTCGACGACGTGCTGGACATCGCCGACATCTACGTCACCACGACCGGCTGCTTCGACGTCATCACGGCCGAGCAGATGTCGAAGATGAAGAACAAGGCGATCGTGTCCAACATCGGGCACTTCGACAACGAGCTGGACATGGCCGGTCTGGCCAAGGTGGCCGGGATCACCAAGACCGAGATCAAGCCGCAGGTGCACGAGTGGACCTTCACCTCGGGCAACAGCATCATCGTGCTGTCCGAGGGCCGCCTGATGAACCTGGGCAACGCGACCGGCCACCCGTCGTTCGTGATGTCCAACAGCTTCGCGAACCAGACGATCGCGCAGATCGAGCTCTTCACGAAGCCGGGTGACTACGAGAAGCAGGTCTACGTGCTCCCGAAGCACCTGGACGAGAAGGTCGCGCGGCTGCACCTGGACGCGCTCGGCGTGCAGCTCACCGAGCTGACCAAGGGCCAGGCCGAGTACCTCGGCGTGGACGTCGCCGGCCCGTACAAGCCGGAGCACTACCGCTACTAGTCACCCCACGAAGTTCTCCGCTGCGCTCCGATACTTCGCGGGGACCCCGACAGCGAGATTACGACGTGCTGTGAATGACAGAAGGCGGCCCGGGAGATCAGTGATCTCTCGGGCCGCCTTCTGCGTACGACGGGTCTCAGGCGGTCGCCGCCACCGGCAGCTGCGCCCTCACCCACGCGTTGTCGAACTCGACACCGCTGCGCACGAAGAGCTGGGAGACGGGGCAGCGCCGCTCGGTCTCGCTGGCCAGCTTCTCGAACTGCGCATCGTCCGCGTCGGTCTGCACGGTGACACGCACGGTCACCTTGTCGAAGTTGGCGTTGCCCTCGGCTCCGCCGACCAGGACCGCGGTGTCCAGGTCGCCCACGACCTCGAAGTCCCACGCGCCGAGGGAGATGCCGAGGTCCTTCGCGACCAGGGACGCCGTCACCTGGTTGCACGAACTGAGCGCTGCGAGCACGTAGAAGAGCGGGCTCGGGGCCTCGTCCTTGCCGCCGAACGCGGGGTAGGCGTCCGTCTCGAAGTGGTGTCCGCCGGCCTGCACGGACTGGGCCACGCCCGTGCCGGTGCCGGTCACGGTGAAGGGAACGACGGTGGGCTTCACGGTGGTCGTCATGGTGTCTCCAGTCATGTCGTCGAATGTACGGTGTCCATAAGTTATGGATATCAATGAGAAAACATAACGTTATCTCAAGCCGGACGCGAATCCCTGGTCTCGTCAGGGGGCGTCTCGCACTGTGGGAAACTTGCCGCTACGTCGTCCTATGAGAGGGAGATCTGCTCGATGCCCATGAGGGGACAGGTCCTGATCGTCGACGACGACCCTTCGCTGGCGGAGATGCTCGGCATCATCCTGCGCGGCGAAGGACTGCAGACGAGCCATTGCGCCGACGGCGCCAAGGCGATGCAGGCGTTCCGGGACAGCTCGCCCGACGTGGTGCTGCTCGACGTGATGCTCCCGGGGATGAGCGGCGTCGACGTATGCCGCGCCATCCGCTCGGAGTCCGTCGTCCCGATCGTCATGCTGACCGCCCGCACGGACACGATCGACGTGGTCGCGGGGCTGGAGTCCGGCGCCGACGACTACATCACCAAGCCGTTCAAGCCGCAGGAGCTCATCGCTCGCGTCCGGGCGAGGTTGCGCCGCAACGACGAGCCCGAGACCGAGCACCTGACCCTTGCCGACCTGGACATCGACGTATCGGGCCACAAGGTCACCCGCGCAGGAACGGCGATCTCCTTGACGCCGCTGGAGTTCGACCTGCTCGTCGCACTGGCGCGCAAACCCTGGCAGGTCTTCACCCGCGAGGTGCTCCTGGACCAGGTGTGGGGTTACCGCCACGCCGGGGACACGCGCCTGGTCAACGTGCACGTGCAGCGGTTGCGCTCCAAGGTCGAGCAGGACCCGGAGAATCCCACGATCGTGCTCACGGTCCGCGGGGTGGGTTACAAGGCGGGTCCGGCATGAGCTGCGGCGGCGCCCGGGCGGCCGACGCCCCATGAGCGACACGGCGCTGCTGACCGGTGCGCGGCCCTCCCGGGTGGGTCGCGCCTGGCGGTTGCTGCGCCGCACCTGGCGCCGCTCCATCCACGCGCGGGTCATCATCATCACCGTGACTGCGGGGGCGGTCCTCACCTTCGTGCTCGGCAGCTACATGTACCAGCGGATCGCCGACGGCCTCGTGGACAACAAGGTGCACTCCTCCGAGCAGGACGCGCTGTCGCAGCGCGCCACCGCGCAGAAGTACCTCAGCGCCAGCGACAAGCCCGATCACGCCTCGTTGGAGCAACTCGTCCGGCAGACCGTCCAGTCGGTGGCGTCCCCGGGGGACGACCTGTCCCGGCGGGTGATCTTCGAGCAGGGTCTGGGCTCGGTCACCCAGCGCCTGGGCAAGGTCAGCACCGGGCCCAGGAACACCGTGATACCGCGGGCGTTGCTGCAGGCCGTCCTGAAGGATCCGCAGCATCAGCAGACCCAGATCGTCACCGTGCCGCGCTACGCCTATGGCACCGGACACATCCCGGCCGTGATGGTGGGGGCCCAGGTGACCGTGCCCGGCGCCGGGGCCTACGACCTCTACCTGGTCTATCCGATGGACGCCGAGGAGGACACGCTCGGCATCGTCAAGAGCGCGTTCGCCGTAGGTGGTGTGCTGCTCATCCTGATGCTGGCCTCGCTCGCCTACCTGGTGACCCGCCTCGTGGTGGCACCCGTGCGCTCCGCGGCACACGTCGCCGAGCGGTTGAGCGACGGCGCGCTCAACGAGCGGATGCCCGTGCGGGGCGAGGACGACCTGGCGCGCCTCGCGACGTCCTTCAACGGGATGGCGGACAGTCTGCAGCGCCAGATCCGGCAGCTGGAGGAGTTGTCGACCCTGCAGAAACGCTTCACCTCCGACGTGTCGCACGAGTTGCGCACCCCGCTGACCACCATCCGGATGGCCGCGGACATGTTGCACGACCGCCGGGCCGACTTCGCCGAGCCGGTGGCCCGGTCGGCGGAGCTGCTCAACCGTGAGCTCGATCGGTTCGAGACGCTGCTCACCGACCTCCTCGAGATCAGCCGGTTCGATGCCGGCGCCAGCTCTCTGCAGGACCAGCCGGTCGACATCCGCGACGTCGTACGCCGGGTCTGCGACGGGTACGAGTCCCTCGCCACCCGCAATCACACGCGGCTGCGCGTGCACGGACGGCGGCCCGCGATCGCGCCGATGGACCGGCGCCGCGTCGAGCGCATCGTGCGGAACCTGGTGAGCAACGCGATCGAGCACAGCGAGGGCCGACCCATCGACATCACGGTCGGCAGCAACGCCACTGCGGTCGCCGTGTCCGTGCGCGATTACGGCGTCGGCCTGGCCCCGGGTGACTCGGCCAGGGTCTTCAACCGTTTCTGGCGCGCCGATCCGGCCCGCGCCCGTACGACGGGCGGCAGCGGCCTCGGGCTGTCGATCTCGCTGGACGATGCCCGCCTGCACGACGGCTGGTTGCAGGCCTGGGGCGAACCCGGCCAGGGCGCCTGCTTCCGGCTGACGCTGCCGGCGAAGACCGGCGTCCCCATCGCCCGTTCACCGCTGAACCTGGCGCCGGACGACTCCGCCGTCGGCCGCATCATGCCGCAGGCGGACAGCCTCACCATCGGTACCAGGACCGCCCCCGGTTCCACCCAGGCTGCGGCTGAGATCACTCGGATGGAGAGGGACCGGTCGTGAGGGTCGGGGCCGTTCGCGTCCGCTGGCTATGGGCTCTCCTGCTCCCGGTCACCCTCACCGGGTGCGCTGGACTCCCGACCAGCGGCGCGGTCCATGCCGAGCAGCCCATCAACAACGCCGCCGCGCCCCACGTGGATGTCCAGGTCCTGGGTCCTGTGGACGGGCAGAGCCCCCAGGACGTCGTCAACTCCTTCTTGCTGGCCGGGGTCAGCCTGGACGACGACTACGGAGTTGCACGTCAGTACATGACCGCGACGGCCTCAGCGAAGTGGCAGCCCGCCGAGGGCGCGATCATCACTGGTGCGGGTGACTTCCGGGTGGCGGCGCCGAAGTCCGGGCGGGTCGTGGTGTCCGCGGTGCAGCAGGCGGTGCTCGACACGACCGGGCATGTGAGTGCCCGTGTGCCGGGCGTCAGGTTCAACGCGTCGTTCGGGGTGACCAAGGTCCGCGGTCAGTGGCGGGTCAGCAGCCTGCCGACCGGCTTCCGCCCATGGATCAGTGACGCCAACTTCCAGCAGGTCTTCACCGCTCAGCGGATCTACTACCCCAGTGCGTCGTCGCGAGTGCTCGTCCCCGACGTGCAGTGGTATCCGTCGGCCGGTCTGGCCACGGCCGTCGCCCGCGCGGTGCTGGCCGCGCCACCGCCCTGGCTGCGCGGGGTCCTGCGTACCCCGAGCCAGTCCCACATCGGGCTCGCGATCAACGCAGTGCCGGTGGACCCGAACACTAATGTGGCCTCCATCGACCTGACGGCGTCGGCCCAGCGGGCGGACGCTGCCACCCGTACGGCGCTGTGGGCCGCGATGACGGCGAGCCTCACGGCGATGACGTCGAACCTCGCGGTGGTGCCATCGGTGACACGGGTGGAGCTCACGGTCCGCGGCAACCGGTTGGCTGCACCGCACCTGCCCGCCCAGCCGATGAGCGCCGCGGATCTCGGCTACCAGGTGGCGAGCTCCCCGAATGCGGCCCTCATCATCCGCAACGGGTCGGTGCTGACCCGGCAGCGTTCCGATGCGAGCGGTCCGCTGCGGGGGTCCGGCGACACGGGCGCCACCCCGGCACGGCTTCCGGTGGTCGGCTCGAAGTTCTACGACCTGAGCGCCGACGCCTCCGGCGGCGCGGTCGCAGCGCTGTCGACCGATCGTCGCTCCCTGGGGGTGTGGGTCGGCCGCACGCTGCACACCGTGCCGACGTTCGCGGGCAACCTGACCCGGCCCACCTTCACCGGCACGACCGCCCTGCTGGCCGGCATCTCCGGCACACCGCGACGCGGCACGGCCGCGTCCGGTGCCGGCGTGTGGGCCGCCGACACGACGGCGGGGTCCCGGATCGGCGCCCGTCGGCTGTCGGTGCCGTGGCTAGGCCGGTCCGTCCTCCTGGCCCTGAAGGTGTCGGCCGAGGGCGCCAGGGTGGCCATGGTGGTGCAGGACGATGAGGGTCGTACCTCTGTGCGGGTGGCCGGCCTCCTGCGCGATGCGCGCGGCGCGCCCACGGCCATCGGCACGCCGGTCGTCATGCCGGTCGGCATCGCCTCCATCAGTGATGTCGCATGGCTCGACGACGCCACGCTGGGGGTCCTCGGTGCAACCGCGCCGGCGAAGGGACGCGCCCGGGGTGCGGACCAGATCGCGCTCGTGCCACTGAGCGGTCAACCGGAGATCGTCGGCGCGCCGTCGGGTGTGCAGAACGTGGTGTCAGGGGGCAGCGGCCCGGACGACATCTACGTGCTCGACCACCGCGGCAGCGTGTGGACGCGGCAGGGTGCCGGCTGGGCGCGGATACCCGGTGCCGACGACCTGGCGGCACCCGGCACCTGAACATCACGAGCCGGTGGCCGGCAGGCAATCCACATCCCCGTCGCGCGCCGCGAGTGGTCCACACCCGATCGTCCACCGTCGGGGAGCCCCCCGCGCGGACTGGTCGACTGCTGCGATGCGCTGGGCCGAAGACCTGCTGGATCTCGTGGCACCCCGCCGGTGCGGCGGGTGTGACGCCCCGGGTGCGCGCATCTGCGGCGGATGCACGGCGGAACTGCGGGCCCGGCTGCAGCCGGTGAGCGTCCGGGTGCGGCCGACGCCGGAGCCGGACGGCTTTCCCCCGACGTGGTCGCAGGCCGCGTACGCCGGCGTGCTCGCGCAGGTGCTGCGCGGCTACAAGGACGACGACCGCCCCGACCTCGCGGATCAGTGCGTCCCGTTCATACGCGGCGCGCTCGCGGGATGCCTGCAGGAGGACCCTCTGGTCGCCGCGGGTGTCAGGTGCGCCGGCGGGGGCCGCGCGGGGACGCTGGCGATCACCACCGTGCCGTCGTCCGGGCGCGCGTTGCGCACCAGGGGACGGGACCCGTTGTGGGATCTGGTGACCCGCGCTCTTGCGCCACGGGGTGGACCGATCCCGTCACCGGAGCGGCTCCTGCGGATCGCACGCCCGACCCGCGACCAGGCCGGACTCGACGCGACCGCACGGGCCGGCAACCTGAGCGGCGCGATGCGCGTCCGCGACCACGCCCGTGCCCAGATCCCGGGACGCGTGGTCATCGTGATCGACGACATCGTCACGACGGGATCGACCCTGGTCGAGGCGACCAGAGCGCTGCGCTCGGCGGGGGCGTCCCACGTCGTTGCCTGCACCATTGCCGCCACCCCCCGGGCCGGTTACCGTCGGGGGATGGAGCGCACTGGCGGCACGCGACGTGCCGCCGGTCTGCCTGTCCCTGCATCGTCCGGGGGTGATCCGTCGGCCTGATCGGTCCGGCCCGCCACGAGATCTGCCCTATTTCACGATCAGGAGGTCGTTCATGGAGATCAGTGTGACCGGACGTCACGTGGCTGTGCCCGAGCGTTTTCAGCGACACATCGAGGACAAGCTGGCCAAGGTGCCGCAGCTTGACCCGGCGGTGCTCCGCTGTGAGGTGGTTGTGACGCACGAGGCCAACCCCCGCCAGGCCAAGGAAGCACAACGCATCGAGATCACCTGCTACGCCAAACGATCGGTCATCAGGGCGGAAGCGAGCGCTGACGACGAGTACGGCGCCCTCGACCTGGCCGCGACGCGCCTGGGGGAGAGGCTGCGACGGCAACACGACAAGCGGCGGGTGCACAGGGGCCGCCGCGTACCGGTGTCGGTCGCCCGGGCCACGGCGGCGCTGAGCGATTGGTCCGACACCTCGGGCCCGGACGGACCGGGTGGATCAGCGCCACTGGATGGAGACCCGGCCCCCCTGCCGGCGCATGTCGCCGCGCTCGGTGGCGACGAGGACTGCCCGATCGAACTGCGCGAGAAGGTCCACCACAGCGTCCCGATGAGCGTTGACCAGGCGCTGCGGGAGATGGAGCTGGTGGGACACGACTTCTACCTCTACCAGGATGTCGACACCGGTACGCCGAGTGTCGTCTACCGGCGCCGTGGCTGGTCCTACGGCGTCATCCAGCTCGAGGTCTCCGATGACGACGCGGCGCCGTCGAATTCGCGAACCCAGGGAGTCTCGGCCACAGCCTGAGGCACAATCTGGAAGCGTGAGCGACCAGCAGATCACCGTGCAGGTCGCCGCCGCCAGCCCGATCTACCGACGTGGCATCGCCGCCGTGCTCCAGGAACGCGGCATGGAGGTGGTGGCCTCGGCCGCCGACGGCACCGCGCTGTCGGCGGCCAGGCCCGCCCACGTCGTCCTCGTGCAGCCGGAGTTGCCGGGTCTGGTGGGGGCACTGCGGGCGCTGTCCACGGTCCCGGACCGCCCCAAGGTCATCCTGCTGGTGGGCCCGGCCGAGCCGCTCGCAGTCCAGGCCGCGCTGCGGCACGGCCCGGCCGGCCTGCTGCTGCAGGACGCCGGCGCGGACGAGTTCGAGGCCGCCGTGCGGGCGGTGTCCACCGGGGGCGGCTGGATCTCCGCGGCCCTCGTGCCCCTCGTGCTGCCGCTGGCGGTCTCCGGTGCGCTGCGTGCCGCGATCGAGGACTCGGCGGCCGGCACCCTCAGCCGTCGCGAACGAGAGGTGCTCGTGCTGGTCGCCTCCGGACACTCCAACCGCAAGGTCGCCTCCGAGCTGTTCATCGCCGAGAACACCGTCAAGAACCACGTGCGCAAGATCCTGGAGAAGCTGGACCTGAGCAGCCGCGTCGAGGCCACCTTGTGGGCGGTGTCGACCGGGCTGGTCGATTCGAGCGAGCGCAAGTAACCGGGCCGTCGGTGCCGACGGGCACAATGCCCACCATGTCTCCCGATCCGGTGCCCAGGGTGGTGCGCGCCGCGGCCGCCCGTCGGATCGCGTTGGCCGCGCAAGGTTTCCACGGCCTGCGACCCCAGGGTCCGGTGACCGTCCGCCATCTGCAACGAGTCGTCGACCGGGTCGGCGTGGTGCAGATCGACAGTGTCAACGTGTTGGTGCGCAGTCAGTACCTGCCGTTCTTCTCGCGGCTCGGCGCGTACGACAGGGCGCTGCTCGACCGGGCGCGGGACCGCGCCCCGCGCCGGCTCGTGGAGTACTGGGCACACGAGGCCAGCCTGATCCCTCCGGCCACCTGGCCGCTGCTGGACTTCCGGATGCAACGCGCGCACGCGGACGCGTGGGGCGGGATGCGTCGGGTCGCCCGCGACCACACCGACCTGGTCGCGCAGGTTCTGGCCGAGGTCGATGCCCACGGGCCCCTGACCACCCGGGAGTGCGAGGTGCGACTCGCGGCGGACGCGGAGCGCCCCACCGAGCACTGGGGATGGAACTGGTCGCTGGTCAAGAACGCCCTGGAGCACCTCTTCTGGGCCGGCGAGATCGGCTCTGCCGGGCGGACCGCCCAGTTCGAGCGACGTTACGACGCCGTACGCCGGGTGCTCCCACCCGCGCAGCGCGACGCCGCCGATGCGGCGTCCCGGCCCGCGGCGACGGACGCGTTCGTGGAACTGATGCGGATCGCCGCCCGGGCGCACGGCATCGCCACCGTGCAGTGCCTGCGCGACTACTTCCGGCTCAGCCCGGAGCAGGCAGCCCCGGCGCTCGCGGCCTTGGTGGCAGGCGGTGAGCTGGAGCCGGTGACGATCGAGGGTTGGAAACGCCCGGCGTACCTGCACGTCGACGCGGCCCGGCCGCGGGCCGTGCACGCCGAGGCCCTGCTCAGCCCCTTCGACTCGCTCATCTGGCAGCGGGACCGGACGCACGCGTTGTGGGACTTTCACTACCGGCTGGAGATATACGTCCCCGCGGCGCAGCGGGTGCACGGGTACTACGTCCTGCCGTTCCTCTTCGGTGACCGGCTGGTCGGCAGGGTCGATCTCAAGGCGGATCGCGCGGCGGGGGCGTTGCTGGTGCAGGCGGTGCACTGGGAGGTGCACGCGGATGGCGATGCGCGCCGCGCCCTGGGCCGACAGTTGGAGCAGATGGCCGGCTGGTTGGATCTGAGCAGGGTGACCGGACCCGGCATGGAGGAGACACGATGAGCGAGCTGACCGTCCGACGCGAGGAGGGGCGGGGCCGGTACGAGGCCTATCTCGGTGACGAGCAGGTCGGCGTCGCGGACTTCGTCGAGGTCGGGGGCAGCGGGGACGTCGGGGACGCCGTCGTGCTGCCGCACGTCGAGGTCGCACCGCGTCACCAGGGCCAGGGCTACGCCTCCCAGCTCACTCGCGCGACCCTGGACGACCTGCGCGCGCGCGGCGTGACCAGGATCGTCCCGCAGTGCCCCTATGTGCGGGCGTGGGTCGGCAAGCACCCCGACTATCAGGACCTCGTGGGTTCGTAGTCCCGGGCGAGCAGCTCGAAGTAGATGCTGTCGCTGATGGAGCCGTCGGCGCGGGTGTAGTCGGAGTGCGCACGCCCCCACTCACGGAATCCCCTCTCCCGTAACAGCTTCTGGGAAGCGGTGTTCTCCGCATCGGTGTCCGCGTCGATACGGATGAGTCCCAGGCCGTCCTGCGTCGGCGACGCGAAACCGTGTGCGAGCGCCGCGTCGATCGCCTCGCCGGCGTACCCGTGGCCCCGGGCGTCCGGGTACAGCCAGTAGCCGATCTCGGCACGATCGCGCACCGGTGCGGCACGGTCGAAGAGCGTCACGGCGCCGAGGGCCTCGTCGGTGCGGGCGTCCGCGATGCACCACATCACCTGTCCTTCGTCGGTCTGCCGAGCCCGACGGTGGTACCACTCGTCCCAGGTGGAGTACGTCGGCTGCGCACCGGGCGGCATGTACCGCAACGACGCCCGATCGAGCTCGACGTCCTCACCGGGGCGGTCCTCGACGGTCCAGGGCCGCAGCACGAGCCGGGCCGTTCGCAGCGTCGGGACCACGGCGGGCTCGATGTTCTGCGCGAGTCTGTCGTCGGCCTTCAACAGTTCGAAGGTGAGCGCTCCGGTCGGCGAGCGGTCGGGGCGCGCGAGCACGGCGCGCTCGGTCGCCACCTGCCGGAAACCCGCCCGGCGCAGCGCGCGCGCCGAGGGCCGATTGTCGATGTCGGTGCCGGCCTGCAGCCGGTGCAGGCCCAGTCCCGCTGCGCCCGAGTCGTCGGTCAGGGGCGAGAAGGCGTGCGCGATGACCAGATCGAGCGCCTCCTGCAGGATCCCGAGGCCCCGCGCCGACGGGTAGAGCCAGTAGCTGAGCTCGCCGGTCCCGCGGGTCATCGCGGCCCCCAGGTGCTGCAGCGCGATGTGTCCTAGCGGCTCGTCGAGGTCGGGGTCGACGATGCACCAGTAGATACCGGCGCCGGCGGCCATCCGCTCGCGCCGGGTGAGCAGCCAGTCGGTGTACGACGCGGGGCTCGGCTGGGTGCCCATCATGAAGCGCGCGCTCTGCTCGTCCGGTCCCCGGCGTGGTACGTCGTCGTCGCTCCAGGGCCGCAGCACGAATCGGCCGCCGTCGAGCACCGGTGGCTGCCACCAGGGGTGGCGCGGTGCGCGCGCCTCGCCGGCGTGCAGGTGCCCCACCCAGACCCCGTCGACGACGCCGCCGTCGGACACCGGGTGCGGTACCTCCCAGGTGCCGTCGACGGCGAAACCGCACGCCCACGCCACCCGCCGGGAGGCGAAATTGCCCCGTGCGGCACGCCAGGCCAGCCCCGAGACGCCGAGTTCGTCGAACGCGTACGCCGCGAGCCGCTGCACCGCGCGACGGCATACCCCGGTGCCGCGGGCCTCGGGGTGCACCAGATACCCGACCTCGAAGGTGTCGCCGCGCCGGTCGTGCAGCCCGACGTTGCCGACCCACCGACCGCCGCGCTCGATCGCCCACTCGATCTGGGTGCCCTCGACGCGTCCCCGATCGATCCTGGCGATGAAGTCGCGGGCATCGGACTCCTCGTACGGCGCGGGCAACGGCAGCCACGCCCTGGCCGCGGGATCCCGGCACGCCTGCGTCATCCGGGGCGCGTCGTCGAGGTGCTGGGCGCGCAGGGTGAGGTCGCCGTCGACCAGGACGGGCACGTCGTGGGGAAGGTGGGGCACGATGCCACTCAACCAGCCGTTGCACATCAGACGCACATCGATTTAGTGGCCCGCAGCACAGGGCCCTAAACTCGACGGCGGTATGCCCACTCACGAGGAGCTTTCGTGCCCAAAGTAGTCGAGAAGGTCCTTCGCGCCGGTGAAGGTCGCCTGCTGAAGAAGCTGCAGGCGATCGCCGACCAGGTCAGCGTCCTGGAAGAGGACTTCGAGAAGCTCAGCGACGCCGAGCTGCGCGGCGAGACCGACAAGTTCCGCCAGCGGCTCGAAGAGGGCGAGACCCTCGACGACCTGCTGCCCGAGGCGTTCGCCGCGGTGCGCGAGGCGTCCCGCCGGACCATCGGCAAGCGGCACTTCGACGTGCAGATCATGGGCGGCGCCGCCATGCACCTCGGCAACGTGGCCGAGATGCGCACCGGTGAGGGCAAGACGCTCGTCGCCACGCTGCCGTCGTACCTCAATGCCCTGGAGGGCAAGGGTGTGCACGTCGTCACCGTCAACGACTACCTGGCGGAGTACCAGTCGGAGCTGATGGGCCGCGTACACCGCGCGCTCGGTCTGGAGACCGGCGTCATCCTGGCGTCGATGACCCCGGACGAGCGGCGGGTGGAGTACGAGAAGGACATCACCTACGGCACGAACAACGAGTTCGGCTTCGACTACCTGCGCGACAACATGGCGTGGTCGCAGGAGGAGTTGGTGCAGCGCGGGCACAACTTCGCGATCGTCGACGAGGTCGACTCGATCCTCATCGACGAGGCGCGCACACCGCTGATCATCAGCGGGCCGGCCGATGAGGCCACCCGCTGGTACGTCGAGTTCGCCCGGATCGTCGACAAGCTCACGCGGGCGCCCAAGAAGGACCCGAACAAGCCGAACGAGGTCCGCGACGGCGACTACGAGGTCGACGAGAAGAAGAAGACCGTCGGCATCCTGGAGCCCGGTATCGAGAAGGTCGAGGACCTGCTCGGCATCGAAAACCTCTACGAGGCCGAGAACACCCCGCTGATCGGCTACCTCAACAACGCGATCAAGGCCAAGGAGCTGTTCAAGAACGACAAGGACTACGTCGTCATCGACGGCGAGATCCTGATCGTCGACGAGCACACCGGCCGGATGCTCGCGGGACGGCGCTACAACGAGGGCATCCACCAGGCGATCGAGGCCAAGGAGGGGGTGGAGATCAAGAACGAGAACCAGACGATGGCCACCGTGACCCTCCAGAACTACTTCCGGATGTACGACAAGATCGCCGGGATGACCGGTACGGCGCAGACCGAGGCCGCCGAGCTGCACCAGATCTACAAGGTCGGGGTGCTCACTATCCCGACCAACAAGCCGATGATCCGCGAGGACAGGTCGGACCTGATCTACCGCTCCGAGAAGGCCAAGTTCGGTGCGGTCGTGGCCGACATCGTCGCCCGCCACAAGGAGGGCCAGCCGGTCCTCGTCGGTACGACCAGCGTCGAGAAGAGCGAATACCTGTCCGAGCAGTTGCGCCGCCGCAAGGTGCCGCACGAGGTGCTCAACGCCAAGCAGCACGAGCGTGAGGCCGCGATCGTGGCGCAGGCCGGGCGCAAGGGCGCCGTCACCGTGGCCACCAACATGGCCGGCCGCGGCACCGACATCATGCTGGGCGGCAACCCGGAGTTCATCGCCGTCGCCGCGTTGAAGAAGAAGGGCCTGGACCCGGCTGAGACGCCGGATGAGTACGAGGCCGCCTGGGACGAGGCGCTGGCCAAGGCCGAGAAGTCGGTCAAGGCGGCACACGAGGAGGTCCTCGAGCTGGGCGGTCTCTACGTGCTCGGCACCGAGCGTCACGAGTCACGACGCATCGACAACCAGCTGCGTGGTCGTGCCGGCCGGCAGGGCGACCCGGGCGAGAGCCGCTTCTACCTGTCGCTGCAGGACGACCTGATGCGGTTGTTCAACAACAAGCTGGTCGAGCGGTTCATGGTCAGCGCGGACGGCGAGGACGAGGTGCCGATCGAGTCCAAGATGGTCAGCCGCTCCATCCAGAGCGCCCAGGGCCAGGTAGAGAGCCAGAACTTCGAACAGCGCAAGAACGTGCTGAAGTACGACGACGTGCTGAACCGCCAGCGCGAGACGATCTACCGCGACCGTCGCCGGGTCCTCGAGGGCGAGGACCTGGAGGGGCAGATGCGCCACTTCGTCAACGACGTGGTCGACGCGTACGTCGACGGCGCCACTGCCGAGGGCTTCGCCGACGACTGGGACCTGGACACCCTGTGGGCGGCGCTGAAGGACCTCTACCCGGTGTCCGTCACGCTCGCCGAGGTCGAGGACGAGGTGGGCGGCCGGTCCGGGCTGACCGCCGAGGTGCTGGGCCAGGAGCTGCGCTCGGACGCCCAGCACGCGTACGACAGCCGCGAGAAGCAGCTGGGCGAGCGGGTCACCCGTGAGGTCGAACGACGGGTCGTGCTCTCGGTGCTGGACCACAAGTGGCGCGAGCACCTCTACGAGATGGACTACCTCAAGGACGGCATCCACCTGCGCCAGTTCGCCCAGCGCGACCCGCTCGTGGAGTACCAGCGGGAGGGGTATGAGATCTTCGCGGCGATGAACGACGGGATCAAGGAGGAGTCGGTCCAGAGCGTCTTCCACGTCGAGGTCGACCCGGACGAGCTGGAGGCGTCGCTGCCCCAGCAGTCCGACGAGCAGATGACGCTCGTCGCGCCGAACGAGTCCGGTCGCGCCGAGGCACACCTGATCGACGAGTCGGGCCGGATCGCCGACGAGGACTCCCAGCTGCCGCGGGCGCAGCGACGCGCCAAGGCCAAGCAGGAGAAGCGCAAGGGCTGATCGCGCGCCTAGCCCATCTCGAACGCGGTGATGAGCCAGCGGCCGTCCACTCCGCTGATCCGCAGGGCGATGGCGCGGACTCGGCCCTCGTGGTGCACCACCACGCTGGCCTCCACGACGCCGTCGGCGGGTTCGCAGGTCGCCACCTTGCGGATCAGGCTGCGTCGCACGCCGACCGCTCCGCGGCGACGGGCGACGGCGTGCCGGCGGGTGAGCGCGTCGTACAGGTCGTTGGTCATCGACTGGGCGAACTGCTGCGGCGGTCGGGCCCCGGTCATGCTCTCCAACAGCGCAGCGGTCATCGCCCGCACCCAGGCGACCGGTTCGGGCAGCTGGGCGCGCAGGGTCGCCTGCGGCCCGAAGTAGGTGTCCTCGTTCGCGGTGCGGAAGTCGACCGCGAGGCAGGACTGCACGTACCTCCTCCCGCCGCGCCCGGTGCCGGCCGCTTCGGCGTAGAGCCGGTCGAGCTCCGCCTCGCTGAGCACGCCGGGCTCCACGTCGACCGCGGGCCGGATGCGCAGGGGAGCCGGGGAGAGCGCGGTCGAACTCATCGTGGGTCTCCTGGTGCGGCGGGGCGATGCAGGATCTGACCGACCTGCAGCAGGTCGGGGTCGGGGCCGATGAGGTGCCGGTTGTGGGCGTACCAGCGCGGCCATTCGGCGGCGATGACCGCCGGGTCGTCGGTGCGCAACTGGCGGCCGACGAGGGACCACAGGCTGTCGCCGCGTCGTACGACGACTTCGGTGCCGTCGTGCGCGCTGCCGGCGCATCCGGTGACCAGGGGTGCGCTCGTCGCGCCACGGTGGTGGGTCCGGGCCGGCGGCTCGGCGGTCCAGCCCGGCGCGGGCATGCACGGGCTCGACGTCGCGAGGCGCAGGGGGACAGGGACGCCGAAGCCCGGCACCGGAGCTCGAACCCCGGCATCCGCGCTGTGCAGGGTCGCGGCAGCCGCCTCCGCAGACGCCGGTCGGCCGGCGTACGTCGTGGTCATCGTCGCGGCGAGCAGCAGCAGGGCGACCCGGCCCACCAACCCACCGGGCAGTTCCCGCGGGGTGCTGCCGACCACGCGCAGGCCGGCCACTATCAGGATGGTCGCCCAGGCCAGGGTCGCCAGCAGGGCGGCGCGGACCACGACCGGGACCGCGTCGACCGTGCTGAGCGTCGCGCGGTGGTCCAGGTCGGCGTACGCCGTGGCCAAGGACTTCAGCGACCAGCAGGTGGCGACGAGCAGCGCACCGATCGTGGCGGCACCCAGCAGGCTCGCACGGCCCGGATGGAGGTCGCCCGAGGCGAGGTCGACAGGTCGTGGCATACATGGACTGTAGGCACGTTCGATGTCGTCTGTCTACGTTTGATGCTTTTTAGTGACGTTTGATGACAACTGCCGTTGGAGACCGCGCGCGTGGTTAGCCTGGACGGATGCGATGGTCGGAGCTGTTCGCCGACCTCGAGGCGCAGCTGGCGCAGGCCGATCAGGCCGAACTGGACGCGCAGGTGGCCGACCGCACCCGACGAGAACGAGCGGCCGTGTCATGGACCGACCGTGCGGCCGCCGCACTCGGCGAACGGCTGACCGTGCACACACCCGTCGGCCCGGTCCGCGGGGTGCTGGAGGACCTCGGCGCCGACTGGCTGCTCCTGGACGAGGCCGTGCTGCCGTTCTCCGCGGTGCTGTCCGTGGCCGGGTTGCCGACGCGGAGCACCGACGGTCGGGGGCTGGGGCGCCGGTTCGGCATCGGCGTGGCGCTGCGAGGCATCGCCCGGGACAGGTGCGCCGTCGCGGTGCAGGACGTCCACCGGGGGGTCGTCGTCGGCACCGTGGACGCCGTCGGATCCGACCACGTCGAGATCGCCGAGCACCCGGCCGACGCGGTACGGCGGTCCGCGGTGCTCACCGGACATCGCGTCGTGCCCTTCCGGGCGATCGCGGTGATCCGGCGGGGTTGATCGGGAGGTTCAGTCGACGTCGATGGTGCCGGACTCCACCCGGGTGCGGGTGTCGGCGTACGCCCGCTGGATGTAGTTCTCCAGCTCGGCGACCTCGACGCGCCAACTCTTGCCCACCTTGATCGCCGGCAGCTCACCGGAGCTCACCAGCCCGTACGCCTGGCGAGCGGAGATGTTGAGCGTCTCGGCGACATCGGCGATCTGGACGAATCGAGCAGGCACCGGTCCATTGTGTCCCACCATGCACAGTTGTGCCGTTTCGGTTGTGGACGGCGATCGGTCCGGAGACACTGACGCCGGGAGGTTTCGGATGCCACAGCTTCGCCGACGGGGCAGTCATGTGCCGCTACCTGCGCCGGTCGCCGCCCGGCTGCAGAAGCCCTCGTGGCGCGACGGGCGGTTGGTCGCCGGAGTCCTGCTCGTGCTGCTGGCGATGCTCGGCGGCGCCGCTGCGCTCGCCCACTTCGACTCCACCGTCGAGATGCTGCAGGCGTCGCACACCCTCGTGCCCGGACAGACGATCGGGCGGGATGACGTGACGTCGGTCAAGGTGCGGATGGACGGCAGACATGCTGGGTATCTCAAGGCGGACGACGGCCTGCCGCGCGGCCAGGTGGTGCGAGCGGTGCAGAGCGGCGAGCTGGTGCCGGCGTCGGCGGTGGGCGACGGATCCTCGTTGCACGAGAAGACCATCGCCCTGCCCGCCACCACCGGGCAGTCCTCGATCCTGGTCGCCGGGTCGATCGTCGACCTCTACGTGTCGGCCAAACAGACCGCGGCGACCGGCGACACCGGCTATCAGGACCCTCGGCTGCTGATCTCCGGTGTGCTGGTGGCAAGGATCTCGCGGCCGTCAACCGGGCTCGGCGCAGGGACTGCGGACGACTCGGTCCAGGTCCAGATCCCCGACGCCCAGGTGCCCGCCGTCCTCGCGGCGGTCAACAAAGGCGCGAAGGTCGATCTGGTGCCGGCGGCGGGTTCGCCGGTGCAGGGCGGCTCGTGAGCACGACCGTCGTCACCGCGGTGAGCGCTCCGTCGGAGGCCGCGGTCGCCACCGCTCTCGGCTCGGAGGGCGAGCTGCGCGTCGTACGCCGCTGCCCGGACGTGGCCGACTTGCTCGCCGTCGCTCAGGCCGGGCGCGCGCAGGTCGCGGTCATCTCACCCGATCTGCCGGGCCTGCGCCGGTCGGTCCTGGCCGACCTGCGCTCCAGTGGCGTCGCGCTCGTCGGCGTCTTCGACCCGTACGACGAGGCGCAGGAGCGCACCTTGCGGCAGTGGGCGGTGCCGCGGGTGGTGAGCGTGCACGACCCACGAGCCCTCGTGGCCCAGGTGCTGCAGGCCGGTGCCACGCCCGGCTCGACCACCTCGCGTCCTGCGGGCGGTGACGTCGATGCCGAGTTCGCGCTGCTGGTGGGGGACACGGACGCCGGGGACGACAGGGACGACACGGATGACGATTCCGATCTGCCGCAGGGGCGGATCGTCGCGGTGTGGGGCGCCGTCGGATCGCCGGGACGCACGACGGTCGCGGTCAACCTGGCCGCGGAACTGGTGCTCAGCGGTCGCTCGGCGATGGTCGTCGACGCCGACACCTACGGCGCGTGTGTGGGCCAGTTGCTGGCCCTGCTGGACGAGGCGCCCGGGATCGCCGCAGCGGTGCGGCTGGCGGAATCCGGGCGTCTCGATGCGCCGGGCCTGGCCGGAGTGGCACCGGTGACCGACCCGGGGTTCCGCGTCCTGACCGGTATCTCCCGCGCGTCGCGGTGGCCGGAGATCCGAGAGGAGGCACTCACCGAGGTGCTGCGCACCGCCCGGGCCCTGGTCGACTTCGTCGTCGTGGACTGCGCGGCGCCGATCGAGGAGGACGAGGAGCTCAGCTACGACACGCTCGCGCCGCGCCGCAACGCCGCCACGCTCGCCACCCTGCGCGCCGCCGACATCGTCCTCGTGGTCGGCACGGCCGACCCGGTGGGTCTGCAACGCCTCGTCCGTGCCCTGGAGGATGTGCGCCCCCTCGTGCGGTCGGAGCCCAAGGTCGTCGTGACCAGGGTGCGCAGTTCCGCGGTCGGCGGTTCCCCCGAGACCAAGGTGACCGAGGCGCTCGAGCGGTTCGCCGGAGTCCGCGATCTGAGTCTCGTGCCCGAGGACCGGGACACCCTGGACGCCGCTCTGCTCGCCGGGCGCACCCTGGCCGCCGGCGCGCCGCACTCCGCGGCCCGCGAGGCGATCCGAGCCCTCGCGGGGCAACTGTCGGGTGTCCCATCGCGCAGTCGTCGTGGACGACTGCGCGCGCTGCGCCGGGGCACCGCCTCCTCCTGAGGCGTCTGGCAGCATGGCGTCGTGGCCGACCGACTGAGTTCTCTGGATGCCTCCTTCCTCTATCTGGAGCAGGCCACCACCCCGCTGCACGTCGGGTCGGTGATGATCTTCGAACCGGGACCGGACGGCTTCTCCTACGAGCTGCTGCTCGATCTGGTCGGCAACCGGATCTCCTACATCCCGCGCTACCGCCAGCGCGTGCGGGAGGTACCCGGCCGGGTGAGCCCGCCGGTGTGGGTGGACGACGAGGACTTCGATCTGACCTACCACGTACGCCGTTCGGCGCTGCCCCGTCCCGGAACCGTCACGCAGCTGGAGGAGTTCGTGGCCCGGATCCAGGCCCGTGCTCTCGACCGCGACCGGCCGCTGTGGGAGATCTACCTGGTCGAGGGCCTGGAGCGCGGCCGCTTCGCCCTGGTCACCAAGACGCACGAGGCCCTGGTCGACGGGCAGAACGCCGTCGACCTGACCCAGGTCATCGTCGATGCCGACCCGGGCCGGGACGTCGCGTTGCCCCGGCTGTGGCGGCCGGCGAAACCGCCCAGCGACGTGGAGCTGCTCGCGGCGGCGGCCATGGATGCCCTGCGGCGCCCGACCGAGATGGTGCGCGGCGTACGTGACGCGGTGACGGGTGTCAGATCGATTGCCACGCAAGCTCTCTCCACGATGGGGGACATTGCGGGAGTGCTGGCGCGCAGCGTCACCCGGCCCGCTCCCGCCAGCCCGCTCAACCGTCCCATCGGTGCACATCGGCGGTACGTGATGGTCGAGAGCGACCTCGCGGCCTACCAGGCGGTGCGGACGCGCGTGACGGCCGCGGACAATCGCGACACGACGCAGGACGGCGACGGGGCGCCCGTGACGTCGATCACCGTGCACGCGGTGGTGCTGGCGACCATCACCGGAGCCCTGCGCTCCTGGCTGATGACCCGGGGCGAGGGCATGGCCGGCGCGGAGAAGATCCGCGCGATGGTGCCGCTGAGCGTTGCGGGGCGTGACGGGGGCGGGGGACTGGTGGTGCCGTGCTTCGTCGATCTGCCCGTCGGGGAGCCGCGACCGATGATGCGATTGCACCAGGTCGCCTACGACATGCAGCAGCAGGTGGAGGGCGGCGCGAGCGCGCGCTCGCTCGCGAGTCTCGGCGGCTACGCCCCGACGACGCTGCACTCGCTGGGCTCGCGACTCGGCAGCGCCATCTCGCGGCGGATGTTCAACCTGGTGATCACCAACGTGCCCGGCCCGCAGCAGCCGCTCTACGCTGCCGATGCGCAGTTGGAGAGCACGTTCCCGGTGATCCCGCTCGCGAAGGGACAGGCGCTGACGATCGGGCTCACGTCGTACGACGGGAAGGTCTGCTTCGGGTTGAACGCCGACCGCGACGCGATGCCGGACCTCGACGTGCTCGGGCAGTGCATCGAGGACGCGTTGGCCGAGCTCGCGCAGGAGGGAGCAGCATGAAGCGCGTCTATCTGCCGCTCACGGGGCCGCAGCTGCAGGCGTTGCGGGACACCCGCCGGGTCGCCGACGAGGAGCTGGTGGGTTTCTCCGTCACCACTGTGCTGATCGAGTCGCTGCCGGCGTCGGAGGACGTCGAGGGCCATGAGTACGCCGCGTTGCAGGAGGCGGCGCTCGAATCCGCCAGTCGCGGCGGCCGCGTCGTGGTCGCCGCCGACGTCGACGACGAACAGGTGCAGCGACCCGCCTCGGGCGATGAGGGGTCGCCGGGCCGGGTCATCGTGCACGAGGGTCTGGATCTACGGCGGGTCGTCAGTCTGCAGGTGCTGGACCCGGCGGGCGAGCGTGATCCGGACAGCGATCTGGACCTGTCGTGGTACGACGTGACCGAGCTGGCGGACCTGCTGGCCGAGCTCGGCGACGCCTGAGGCGGCCGTCCCCGGTCGGCGTACGACGGGCCGTCGTGCCACCATGGCGGGACCGTATGCAGGGCCTTCTCGGCCCTGCGCTGTCCCCGCACGAAGGAGCCACCGCTCATGGATGCCGTCACGTCCGTCCCCGCCCCCCGCAACGAGCCAGTCCTGGAGTACCGGCCGGGCAGTCCCGAGCGCGCGGACCTGGACGTCGCACTGGAGCAGCTGGCGGCGGCGCCCGTCGACCTGCCGCACACCATCGGCGGCAAGCGGGTGACCGGCAGCGGCTCGGCGATCGACGTCCGTCAGCCGCACGCCCACCGCAAGGTGCTCGGCACGATGCACAACGCGACGGCCTCCGACGCCCAGCTCGCCGTCGACGCGGCGAAGGCTGCGGCGCCGGGATGGCGTGAACTGTCCTTCGACGACCGCGCCGCGGTGCTCCTGAAGGCCGCGGACCTGCTCGCCGGTCCCTGGCGGGCCCGGATCAACGCCGCCACCATGCTCGGCCAGAGCAAGACCATCGCTCAGGCCGAGATCGACAGCGCCTGCGAGCTGATCGACTTCTGGCGCTACAACGTGCATTTCGCCCGCGACATCATGGCCGAGCAGCCGATGGCCAACGCGAACGGCGTGTGGAACCGCACCGACCACCGACCGCTCGAAGGGTTCGTCTACGCGATCACCCCGTTCAACTTCACCGCGATCGCCGGGAACCTGCCGACCGCGCCGGCGCTGATGGGCAACACCGTGGTGTGGAAGCCCTCGCCCACGCAGCAGCGGGCCGCGCAGCTCACCATGGAGGTGCTGGAGGCCGCCGGGCTGCCGGACGGGGTGATCAACCTGGTCACCGGCGACGGTCTCGAGGTGTCCAAGGTCGCGCTCACGGACCGCGATCTGGCCGGCGTGCACTTCACCGGCTCGACCCCGACGTTCCAGAGCCTGTGGCAGACCGTGGGCGCGAACCTCACCGGCTACCGCACCTATCCGCGGCTGGTGGGTGAGACCGGCGGTAAGGACTTCATCCTGGCGCACCCCAGCGCCGACCCGGACGTGCTGCGCACCGCCATGATCCGCGGCGCATTCGAGTACCAGGGCCAGAAGTGCTCGGCGGCGTCACGCGCCTACGTTCCCGCGAGTCTGTGGAAGCAGATCAAGGACGACCTGGTCTCGATCACCGACGGCCTCGCGGTGGGCGACGTCACCGACTTCTCCAACTTCATGGGCGCGGTCATCGACGACCGGGCATTCGCCAAGCACAAGGCCGCGATCGACATGGCGCACGCGCACGCCGACATCGAGGTGGTGGCCGGGGGCACCTACGACGACTCGGTCGGCTACTTCGTGCGCCCGACGGTCCTGCAGGTGAGCGACCCCGGTCACGAGATCTTCAGCACCGAGTACTTCGGGCCGATCCTCGCCGTGCACGTCTACGAGGACGCCGAGTACGACGCGGTGCTGGACCAGATGGAGTCGGTCGCCTCGTACGCGCTCACCGGCGCGATCCTCGCTCAGGACCGGATGGTCATCGCCGACGCCACGAAGCGGCTGCGCTTCGCCGCCGGCAACTTCTACATCAACGACAAGCCCACCGGCGCGGTCGTCGGGCAGCAGCCGTTCGGCGGCGGTCGGGCGTCCGGCACCAACGACAAGGCGGGCGCGCCGGTCAACCTGCTGCGCTGGACCAGCCCGCGCTCGATCAAGGAGACGTTCGTCCCGCCAACGAGTCACCCCTACCCCTCGATGGGCTGATCAGCGCGCGAGGTACTCCTTGCCGGTCTCGGACTCGGACCGGACGGCGGACACGATGGCCGGCGCGGCGGCCTGCTCGATCTTGCCGCCGATGAGCGGAATGCGTGCCTTGAGGTTGCCGGCGACGTCCATCACGGTGTCCTTGCCGCGGGCCCCCGACGGGGTGGCGGTGATGGTGCCGGTGAGTCCGATCGGCACCCCGGCGATGGCCACTGTCAGCTGGGCCTCGCGCACGCCGTCCGCGTCGGGTGCGCCCCAGTCCTGGGTCTCGGTGATGTGCAGGGAGTCGCCGATCATCGACTTGAACTGCGACGGGAACGACGCCGTGGACATCGTGCGATGAGTCACCACGGTGTGGCCGTCACCGTCCGGCTCGATGTCGACGGAGTGCTCGATGGCCTTGGTGGCCACGCACTTGGCTTCCTGGAACGCGGGGTCGACGATCATCGCGTAGACGACGTCGCTGGAGGCGGGATAGACCCACTTCTCTTCGATCTTCATGGCGTCAGGGTAACCATCGCCACGCGGGCCAGTCGGTGCTCGCCGCGCACCACCCGCGCCAGCACCTGATCGCGCTGCTCGGAGGACTCGGCGTTCGCCAACCGGTCGCCCTCGACCTGCAGCAGATCCGCATGCGTATCCAACTCCGTTGCGAGACAGAGGCACTGATCGACGATCGCGCTCGCGCCTCCCGCAGCGGGATCCGTCAGGTCCGCTGTCGCGGCCGTGATCCGGCGTACGGCGGCTCGCAGTTCCGCCGCCGCCAGGTGCAGCGTGACCGGCCGCCCGGGGAGCCGGCCGCGACGTACACCGGCCCGCAGTGCCGCGGACGCACGCGGGGTGGTGCGGTCGTCGTCCGGCAGGGGGACCTGCGGCGGCGGAGCGGCAGCCGCCCCGGCCAGGTCGGCACCCAGCGCCAGCCGGTCGTGCCAGAGCAGCAGGCCCTCGGCGATCCGTTCGATGGCACCGGCGACGGCTTCGGCGGCCGCCGTATCGGCCGTCTCGACCTGCACTCCCAGCAGTTGCGGCACCGTCGCGACGATGCTTCGCGCTGCGCGCCGCCGGTCGTCCATGGCGCTCACCCTAAGTGCCGGGGGGTCGGGGATAGGGTCGGACCGGACGTACAACGAGGTGCGTCCGACCCCGCACAGTGAAGGTTCTGAAGGCATCCCGATGAGCGCGGCTTCGAGCTCCCGCACCGACCTGTTGCGCGACTGCGCGACGCTGACCGACCGACAGTCCGACCCGGCTCCGCCGTGGCTGATCGAGCAGTACTTCCGGCACGTGGCGGACGAGGACCTGCGAGCCAACGGGCCGGCGTCGCTGGCCGGCATCGTGCACAGCCACCTGCAGCTCGCCGCCGATCGCCCGGCGGGCACGGCCGGACTGCGGATCTTCTCCCCGCAGGAACAGACCGACGGGTGGTCCTGTTCGTACGCGGTGCTGCAGATCGTCACCGACGACATGCCTTTCCTCGTCGACTCCGTGCTCGCGGCGCTCGGCGAGCGTGACGTGCACCTGCTGATCCATCCGCAGCTGCGGGTACGCCGTGACGCCGACGGCGTGCTGCAGGAGGTCGTGCGGGGCGGCGGCGAGGGCATCGCCGAGGCGTGGATGCACTTCGAGATCGACCTGGCGGCGGACAGCGCCGACGACGACGAGCTCGCCGACCGGTTGCAGGGGGTGCTGCACGACGTCCGCGCCGCCGTCACCGACTGGCACGCGATGAGTGCGCGGTGCACCGAGATCGCCCAGGAGCTCGCGGACCAGCCGCCGTACCCGGTGCCCACCGAGATCGTCACCCGCACCACCAACTTCCTGCACTGGCTGGCCGACGGGCACTTCACGTTCCTCGGCTACCGCGACTACGTGCTCGACGAGGTCGACGGGGAGGTGGTGCTGCGGGCGACCCCGTCCGGTGGTCTGGGCATCCTGCGCGGTGCATCGGACGAGTCGCGATCGTTCGCGCGGCTGACTCCCAACGCCCGTGCCAGCGCTCGCGATCCGCGGTTACTCACCGTGACCAAGGCCAACACCCGGTCCACCGTGCACCGACCGCAGTACCTGGACTACATCGGCGTGCGCACCTTCGACGAGCAGGGTGTCGTCGTGGGGGAGCGGCGCTTCCTCGGGCTTTTCACCTCGACCGCCTACACCGAGTCGGTCCTCGCGGTGCCGATCATCCGGGACCGGGTCGCCGAGGTCATCCGACGCTCGGGCTTCCTCGCGGAGAGCCACTCCGAGAAGGACCTGCTGCAGGTTCTGGAGTCCTTCCCGCGCGATGAGCTCTTCCAGACCGGCACCGAGGAGCTGCACCGCACGGTCGCCGCGGTGATGCGGTTGCAGGAGCGCAGCAAGCCGGGCGTCTTCCGCCGGATCGACGAGTTCGGGCGCTTCGTGTCCGTGCTCGTCTATGTGCACAGAGACCGCTACAACACCTCGGTGCGCCTCGCGATCGAGAAGGTGCTGCGCACGGCGTACGACGCACGCTCGATCGACTACACGACGAGCGTCGGCGACTCCTCGCTGGCCCGGCTGCATTTCGTGGTGCGCCCCGCGCCCGGCCGGCCGATCCCCGAGGTCGACCTGGGGGACCTGACCGAAGAGGTGCTCGAGAGCACCCAGAGCTGGGGCGAGCGGCTCGGCGTGGTCAGCCGCGAGGAGGACGGCGAGGACGCCTCGGCGCGGGTGATGAGCCTCTACGCGCGGGCGTTCCCCGAGGCCTACAAGGAGGACTTCACGGCCCGCCAGGGCGTGGCCGACCTGCGTCGGATCGAGGCGCTGGCGGACGACGACGACACGAAGCTGACGCTCTACCGCGAGCCCGGCGCCGACCCCCGGGAGCGACGGTTCAAGCTCTTCCGTCGCTCGCGGCTGATCCTCACCGACATCCTCCCGGTCTTCACCGGCCTGGGCGTCGACGTGACCGACGAACGGCCGTACACGATGAAGCGCGCCGACGGCGCGATCGTGCACATCTACGACTTCGGTCTGCGCGCCGCGAGCGAGCGGTTCTGGGGCACCGAGCAGGACGCTGCGCAGGTGCGCGAGCGCTTCCAGGACGCCTACCTCGCGGTAGTGGACGGGCGCGCGCAGAGCGACGGACTGGGCGCGCTGGTGCTGCGTTCGGGCCTCAACTGGCGACAGGTCGCGGTGCTGCGCAGCATCACCAAGTACCTGCAGCAGATCGACTTCGGGCGCAGCCAACGCTTCGTCGAGGAGACCCTCACCACCAACGTCGACCTCACCCGGGCGCTGGTGGCGCTCTTCGAGGCCCGATTCGACCCGACGTACGAGAAGGACCGCGCAGCGGGCCAGGAACTCATCGTCGGGCGGATCGAGCAGGGGCTCGCCGACGTGAGCAGCCTGGATGAGGAGAAAGTGCTGCGCACGGTGATGGAGGTCGTGCTCGCCACCACCCGCACCAACGCCTTCGCGCGCAAGGCCGACGGCGCGCACCGCGACGTCCTCAGCCTCAAACTCGACCCCCGGGCGATCACCGGCATGCCGAGCCCGAAGCCGCGGTTCGAGATCTGGGTCTACAGCCCCCGCGTCGAGGGCGTGCACCTGCGCTTCGGGCCGATCGCCCGCGGCGGGTTGCGATGGAGCGACCGTCGAGAGGACTTCCGCACCGAGGTGCTGGGCCTGGTCAAGGCGCAGACGGTGAAGAACGCGGTCATCGTGCCGACGGGGTCCAAGGGCGGTTTCTTCGCCAAGGCCCTCCCCGACCCCTCCGATCGTGAGGCCTGGCTGGCCGAGGGGATCACCTGCTACAAGCACTTCATCAGCGGACTGCTCGACCTCACCGACAATCTGGTCGACGGCGTCGTCGTCCCGCCGCGCGACGTGGTGCGGCACGACGGGGACGACACCTACCTCGTCGTCGCGGCGGACAAGGGCACCGCGTCGTTCTCCGACATCGCCAACGGCGTGGCCCAGGACTACGGCTTCTGGCTCGATGATGCGTTCGCCTCCGGTGGGTCGGCCGGCTACGACCACAAGGCCATGGGCATCACGGCCCGCGGGGCGTGGGAGTCGGTCAAGCGGCACTTCCGCGAGATGGGGCTGGACACCCAGACGCAGGAGTTCACCGTCGCCGGCGTCGGCGACATGAGCGGGGACGTGTTCGGCAACGGCATGCTGTGCTCGCCGCACATCCGGCTCGTGGCGGCGTTCGACCACCGGCACATCTTCCTGGACCCCACACCCGACGCCACAGCGTCGTACGCCGAGCGCCGACGGCTCTTCGAGCTGCCGCGGTCCTCATGGGCCGACTACGACACGAGTCTGTTGTCGCACGGCGGCGGGGTCTACCCGCGGTCGATGAAGTCGGTGCCGATCGGTGCCGAGGCGCGCGCCGCGCTCGGGCTGCCGGACGGCGTACGCGCCCTCGCACCGTCGGATCTGATGCGCGCCATCCTGCTGGCCCCGGTCGACCTCTTCTGGAACGGCGGGATCGGCACCTACGTGAAGTCGGCGGTGGAGAACAACGCCGACGTCGGCGACCGAGCGAACGACCCGATCAGGGTCGACGGGAAGATGTTGCGCTGCAAGGTGATCGGCGAAGGTGGCAACCTCGGCGCGACCCAGCTGGGCCGGATCGAGGCCGCGCAGTCGGGCATCCGGGTCAACACCGACGCCATCGACAACTCCGCCGGCGTCGACACCTCCGACCACGAGGTCAACATCAAGATCCTCGTGACCGACCTGATGCGCCGAGGACGCTTCGACCGTGCCGAGCGGGACGTGCTGCTGCACAGCATGACCGACGAGATCGGGCAGCGGGTGCTGCGGGACAACTACGAGCAGAACGTGCTGCTCGGCAACGCCCGCGCGCAGCGGCACGCCATGGTCGGGGTGCACCGCCGGTTCACCGACTGGCTCGTCGAGCGCGGTGAACTGGACCGGGAGCTGGAGTTCCTCCCGAGCGATGCCGAGATGGCCGATCGGGAGGCGCACGGCGGCGGCCTCACCTCGCCGGAGTTCTCCGTCCTGGTGGCCTACGCCAAGCTGATCCTCAAGGCGGACCTGGCCAGCAGCGGCCTGACGGACGACCCGTGGTTCGACGCGACATTGGTCGACTATTTCCCGCGCCAGCTGCGGGACACCTACGCCGCCGACCTGGCACAGCACCCGCTCCGCCGGGAGATCGTGATCAACGCGGTCGTCAACTCGCTGGTCAACCGCGGTGGGATCACCTTCGCGTTCCGGACCAGCGAGGAGACGGGTGCCTCGTCGGAACGGGTCACTCGCGCGTACGTCATCGCGCGCGAGATCTTCGACATGGCCGGGTTCGTGCGGCAGGTCGAGGCGCTGGACAACCTGGTGCCCACCGACGTGCAGACCAGGCTCTACCTGGAGTTCCGCCGGCTGATCGACCGCACCACGCGTTGGCTGTTGCACAGCCGCCCCGTGACGCTCGACATCGGCAGCGAGATCGCCCGGTTCGCCCCCGTTGTCGCGGACCTCGTGCCGCAGCTGCCGCAGCTGTTGCAGGGCACCGAGCACGACCGCTGGTCGGAGAACGCCGCCCACACGTTCGGCGCTCCGGGCGTGCCCGACGAGCTGGCCGGACGGGTGGCTGCCCTGCTGGACGCGTACTCGCTGCTCGACATCACCGAGCAGGCGCACCGCACAGGCACCTCGGCGCAGGACATCGCGCAGGTCTACTTCGCGCTGTCCGAACGGCTGGGGGTCGACCGGATGCTGCACGCGGTGTCCGCCCTGCCACGCGAGGACCGGTGGGACGCGCTCGCTCGCGGCGCGGTCCGGGACGACCTCTACGGCGTCCTGGACTCGTTCACGGCGGCCGTCATCGCCGGTACGCCGGACGAGCTGCCCGCGGCGCAGCGGCTCGAGAGCTGGGTGCAGGCCAACGAGGAGTCGGTGACCCGGGCGGGGCAGGCGCTCAAGGGCCTGTCGGAGCTGGAGCAGCCCGGTCTGGCGCCGCTGTCGGTGGCGCTGCGCACGCTGCGCTCGGTGATCAGATCGGGGTCGGCCACGTAAGGCTCGCTAGGCTCACGCCGTGCCCTCACTGAAGGACGTCGTCGCCGAACGCACGGTCCTGCAGGAGTCGGAGGTCGAGTGGCTGCACCTGCTGGTCGCGGACTGGCAGTTGATCGCCGACTTGTCCTTCGCCGACCTGGCCCTGTGGGTGCCCTCGGTCGACGGCACCTGGGTGGCGGCCGCGCACGTCCGCCCCACGACCGGGGTGGGCGTCTTCACCGAGGACCTGGTCGGGCGAGAGCTGGACCTGCCCCGGGACGAGTTCGTGCTGCAGGCGTACGCCGAACGCCGGCAGATCCGGTCGGCGATGCCGCTGTGGCGCAGCGAGGCGCCGGTGCGGTCCGAGGCGGTGCCGGTGGTGATGGACGGTCGCGCGATCGCCGTCCTCACCCGCTACACCAACCTCGCCGCCATGCGCACCCTCAGCCGGCTCGAGGTGACCTACCTCGCGACCGCCGACGCGCTTGCCCGAATGATCGCGAACGGCGAGTTCCCGCAACGTGGTTCGGCCGCGCAGGGACGCCGCGGTGCGCCGAGGGTCGGCGACGGTGTGCTGCGACTGGACGGCGAAGGGGCGGTCACCTACGCCAGCCCCAACGCGGTCTCGGCGGCGCACCGGCTCGGGTACGCCGGTGAACTGGTCGGGGTGCGGCTGGTGTCCGTGCTGGAGCAGGTGCTGCCCGACCGGGGACCGGTCGACGAGGAGTTGATGCTGGTGGTCGCCGGGCGGGTGCCGTGGCACACCGAGATCGACTCCGGTGACGCCATCGTGAGCGCGCGAGCGATCCCGTTGGTCGAGGGGGGCACGCGGGTCGGCGCGGTGCTGCTCGTGCGGGACATCTCCGAGCAGCGCCGCCGGGAGCGGGAACTGCTCACCAAGGACGCCACCATCCGCGAGATCCACCACCGGGTGAAGAACAACCTGCAGACGGTCGCCGCGGTGCTGCGACTGCAGGCCCGTCGCCTGGACGACCCGGCGGCACGCGCGTCCCTGGAGGACGCCGTACGCCGAGTGGCGACGATCGCGGACGTGCACGACACGCTCAGCGCCCGCCTCGACGACCACGTGTCCTTCGACGAGATCGCCCAGCGGTCCATCTCCGCCGCCATCGAGCTCGCCAACCGGTCCGGCACCCGGGTGGCCGGCACACTGACCGGATCGTTCGGTTTCCTGACCGCCGAGGACGCGACCACCCTCGCGATGATCCTCGCGGAACTGGTGCAGAACGCCGTCGAGCACGGTTTCGCCGATCGAGGCGGGCAGGTGCAGGTGGACGTGCGACGCACTTCGTCACCCAGCGGCAGGGACGACCTGGTGATGGAGGTCCGCGACGACGGCAGTGGACTGCCCGCGCACTTCGAGGTGGACGACGCCGGGCTCGGAAGTCAGATCGTGCAGTCCCTGGTCACCGACCTCGCGGGGTCGATCTCCTGGGAACGCGGAGCGGAGTCCGGCACGGTCGTGCGGTGCCGGGTGCGGGTGAGTTCCGGGTGACGTCAGCCGGCGCGGCGGGCGCGGGCGTTGCGTCGCTTGAGAGCGCGACGCTCGTCCTCGGACAGTCCACCCCAGACGCCGGCGTCCTGGCCGGACTCCAGGGCCCACTTCAAGCAGGTGTCGATGACGGGGCAGCGACGACAGACGGCCTTGGCGTCTTCGATCTGCTGCAGGGCGGGGCCGGTGTTCCCGATGGGGAAGAACAGCTCGGGGTCCTCGTCCAGACACGCAGCGCGGTTGCGCCAATCCATGTGGTTTCGCTCCTTGCACATCAAACCCCGTGCGCTAGCGCACACGGAGCTACCTTGGTCCGTCAGCTTGGTGATCCGGCGTAGCGGCTGAGGCCGCAAGCAACGACCTGTTGCATAGCCCAACGACGCGCCACGCACGGATGTTCCTACCTTCACAGACTCCAACACGTAGGCACAAGGGTTTCCGTGCGGCATTTCGGTCTCGAAGGTGAGTCCTTGGTCACACGCGGTCCCCGCCTACCATCGTCGGGTGTCTCTCGACGACCCCGACATGCAGCGCCCGCCTCCCTCTCCGGCATGGCGACGGGCCCTCCCTGCAGCCCTGATGGCGCTGCAGGGCGTGGTGCTGCTCGTCCTCGGCGTGCTGCTGGTCGTGCGCACGATCGGTGGCAAGGAATCCGACGCGGGCCGGTCGCTGACGCTCGCGATCGTGGTCCTGGTCTTCGCTCTCGGCGCCGGCCTCATCGCTCGGGCACTGCTGCGCGCGCAGGACGGCGCCCGCAGCCCGACCCTGGTCTGGGGCGTGTTCGTCGTCCTGATCGGGGTGACCCTGGCACGCGGCGGGGCTCCAGCGCTCGGAGTCCTCGTCGTGGTCGTCGGGGTGGCCACCCTCGCCGGGGGCTGGACGGCCACCGCCGGTAGACGCGACGGGGGCCTCAGGACGCGGTGACGGTGACGGGAACGCCGGTGCTCGCTCGGGGCAGCCGGCCGACCAGGTCCTCGACCAGCACGGGGAAGACCTGGGTGCGCAGCCCCGTCAGGGTCTTGTCCGCGTTGTTGCCGAAGGCCTGGTAGAAGCCGGAGAAGTCCAGGTCGATCCACGCGGCGTTGTCGCCGTTGGAGACCAGCACCGAGGAGTGCATGTTGGACAGGAAGTAGCTGCCCTTGGCGCCGAAGGTGCCGGAGGTGAAGAAGACGTCACCGGTGATCCTGCCGGTGATCTGCGTGCGTTCGTCCGCGATCCACGCCGCGGTCATCGGACCGTCCGCCCCGAACCCGTGGAAGGACAGCATCACCGTGCTCACGGTGCCGCCGGACTCCGGCAGCGACACCGACCAGGTGCACGCGCTGTTCTTCGCCGTCCTGGTGCCACCGGGGAGCGTGAGCTTGCTGCACGTCGGGGTGGCCACCGTGGCCGCCTCGGGGAACAGGGTCGCCAGCTGCTTGTCGGTGAACACCCCGGCCGCGTCGGGCCAGGACGCGGAGTCCACGTTCGGGTCGCCGTGGGTGCCGCGTTCCACGGTCCAGGTCGACGGGGCGGAGACGGCCGCCCGGGCGCTTGACCCGGAGTCGACCGCCCCGGTCGTGAAGACGCCCGAGGGAGCCTGCGCCGGCCAGCTGGTGGGACCGCCGTACGACGCCGCGCCGCCGCCGCACCCGGTCAGCAGGAGGCCTACGGCACCGGCCAGGCACCCGGCGGCCGCTGCCCGTGCTCGGTTCATGCGAGATCGAGCACGATCAGCAGATCGCCGCCCTCGACCGGCCCGGGGCCACCGAGGGCGACCCTGCGCACGGTCCCGACGACCGGGGAGGTGATCGCGGCCTCCATCTTCATGGCCTCGATCGTGCCGACGGCGGTCCCGGCCGTGATCTCATCGCCCTCGGCGACCGACAAGGTCACCACCCCGGCGAACGGCGCCGCGATCTGCGCCTTGTCGTTCGGGTCGGCGCGTTCGGTCTGGGTGACCTCGACCTTCGCGTTCTCGTCCTTGACCTGTACGGGCCGCAACTGCCCGTTGACCAGGCACATCACGGTGCGCAGACCGCGCTCGTCCGGCTCGCCGATCGACTGGATCGACAGCAGCAGCCGCTTGCCGGGCTCCAGGTCGAGTTCGTACTCGGTGTCCGGCTCCAGGCCGTAGAGGAACTCCCGGGTCGCGAGCAGCGACAGGTCGTAGTAGCGCTCCTTGGACTGCTCGAAGTCCTTCGTCGGTCCGGGGAAGAGCAGCCTGTTGAGGGTCCGTCGCGGGGTCTGGGCCAGTGCCTGCTCGTCCTCCTCGGACAGGGTCGCCTGCGGCGGGGTGATGGTGCGGCCCTGCAGCGCCTTGGTGCGGAACGGCTCCGGCCAGCCCCCCGGCGGGTCGCCGAGGTCGCCGGCCAAGAAGCCGACCACCGAGTCGGGGATGTCGAAGCGGCCAGGATCCTGCTCGAAGTCGGCCGGGTCCACGCCGGCCCCGACCAGCGAGAGCGCGAGATCCCCGACGACCTTGGAGCTCGGGGTCACCTTCACGATGTGCCCCAGCATGGCGTTCGCGGCGGCGTACATGTCCTCGATGGCCTCGAAGCGGTGGCCGAGGCCGAGCGCGATCGCCTGCTGGCGCAGGTTGGACAGCTGGCCGCCGGGGATCTCGTGGTGGTAGACCCGCCCGGTGGGGGAGGCCAGGCCCGACTCGAACGGTTTGTAGAGAGCGCGCACCGCCTCCCAGTAGGGCTCCAGGTCGCAGACCGCCTGCAGGTCCAGTCCGGTCGCCCGCGGGGTGGCGTCGGTGGCCGCGACCAGGGCCGATAGTGACGGCTGACTCGTGGTCCCCGCCATTGACGCGCTGGCCGCGTCGACCGCGTCCACGCCGGCATCGATCGCGGACAGCAGCGTCGCGAGCTGACCGCCCGCCGTGTCGTGGGTGTGCAGGTGCACCGGCAGGTCGAAGCGTTCGCGGAGGGCCCCGACCAGCACCTTGGCAGCGGGGGCACGCAACAGACCGGCCATGTCCTTGATCGCCAGGATGTGTGCGCCGGCGTCCACGATCTGCTCGGCGAGCCGAAGGTAGTAGTCGAGGGTGTAGAGCTTCTCGCCGGGGTTGCTGAGGTCGCCGGTGTAGCACAGGGCGACCTCGGCGATCGCCGACGTCGAAGAGCGCACCGCGTCGATTGCCGGCCGCATCTGCTCGATGTCGTTCAGGGCGTCGAAGATGCGGAAGATGTCGACCCCGGTGTGGGCGGCCTCCACCACGAAGGCGTCCGTGACCCGGGTCGGATACGGGGTGTAGCCGACGGTGTTGCGGCCCCGCAACAGCATCTGGATGGGCAGATTCGGCATGGCGGCACGCAACTGCTCCAAGCGGTCCCAGGGATCCTCGGACAGGAAGCGCAGAGCGACGTCGTACGTCGCGCCGCCCCAGGCCTCGACCGACAGCAGCTGGGGCGTCAGGCGCGCGGTGTAGGGCGCGACGTGCAGCAGGTCGCGGGTGCGGACCCGGGTGGCGAGCAGCGACTGGTGGGCGTCGCGGTAGGTGGTCTCGGTGACACCGACGGCGGTCTGGGCGCGCAGCGCCCGGGCGAACGCCTCGGGTCCTTCGCGGAGCAGCAGGTCCCGCGCGCCGACCGGGACAGGCGCGTCCAGGTCCGCCGTGGGCAGCTTGCTGCGGGCGGAATGCGTGATGGCCGAGGAGCCGTACGGGCGATTGACGCTCTGGTAGGCCAGGTAGGTGAGCAGCTTCGTGCCGCGGTCGCCGGGGACCCGCGCGTTCAAGAGTTGCGGCCGTTCCTCGATGAACGAGGTGGTGACCCGACCGGCCAGGAAGTCCGGCTCCTCCAGCACGCTCTGCAGGAACGGGATGTTGGTGCTCACCCCGCGCACCCGGAACTCGGCCAGCGCGCGACGCGCCCGGCGGACGGCGGTCGTGAAGTCGCGCCCGCGGCAGGTGAGCTTGACCAGCATCGAGTCGAAGTGCGCGCTCACCTCGGCGCCGACGAAGATCGTGCCGCCGTCCAGGCGGACCCCGGACCCGCCGGCCGAGCGGTAGACGGTGATGGTGCCGGTGTCGGGCCGGAAGCCGTTCGAGGGGTCCTCGGTGGTGATCCGGCACTGCAGCGCGGCGCCCCGCACTCGGATGTCCTCCTGAGCCAGCCCCAGGTCGGCGAGGCTCTCGCCCGATGCGATGCGCAACTGCGAGGAGACGAGGTCGACGTCGGTGATCTCCTCGGTCACGGTGTGCTCGACCTGGATGCGCGGGTTCATCTCGATGAAGACGTAGCGACCCGACGGGTCCAGCAGGAACTCGACCGTGCCCGCGTTGACGTAACCGATCTCGCGGGCGAAGGAGACCGCATCGGCGCAGATCCGATCGCGCAGTTCCTCGGGCAGGTTGGGGGCGGGCGCGATCTCCACGACCTTCTGATGGCGGCGCTGCACCGAGCAGTCGCGCTCGTACAGGTGCAGCACCGTGCCCTGGCCGTCGGCGAGGATCTGTACCTCGATGTGCCGCGGATCCACCACCGCTTCCTCGATGAAACAGGTGGCGTCGCCGAACGCCGCCTGCGCCTCGCGCATGGCTGCCTCGAGCGACTCGCGTAGATCCTCGGCGCGCTGCACCCGGCGCATGCCGCGACCGCCGCCACCGGCGACGGCCTTGACGAAGACGGGGTAGCCGATCTCGGCGGCGCCTTCGAGCAGCGTCTGCAGGTCGTCGCTGGGCGCGATGCTGCGCAGCGTCGGCAGGCCGGCTGCCTTCGCGGCCGCGATGGCGTGCGCCTTGTTGCCGGTGAGGTGCAAGACCTCGGGCGGGGGGCCCACGAAGGTGACTCCGGCGGCCTCGCACGCCTCGGCCAGGGCCGGGTTCTCCGAGAGGAAGCCGTAGCCGGGATAGACCGCGTCGGCCTCGCATTCGAGAGCGACCCGGACGATCTCCTGCGGGTCGAGGTAGGCACGCACGGGGTGCCCGACCTCGCCGATCTGGTAGGCCTCGTCGGCCTTCATGCGGTGTTCGCTCTTGCGGTCCTCGTACGGGAAGACCGCGACGGTGGCAGCACCGAGTTCGGTGGCGGCGCGGAACGCGCGGACGGCGATCTCACCTCGGTTGGCGACAAGGACCTTGCGGAACACGGGGGACTCCCTCATCCGGCTGCGGTGCAGACACGTCGTACTCGTGCGCAGAACCCTAATCGGTGGGCGCCGGGCGTCGCCTCGCATCTCGTACCCCGGTCTGCGGACGAGGAGAGGGCCGCCACACCGGTCGGTGTGGCGGCCCTCTCGGGAACCGGATCGATCAGGCCGCGGCGACCGCGGCGTTGCCGTCGGTCTGCAGGTGCTCGTGGCTGACGGTCAGGAACGCGAACAGGCTGAGCGCGCCGATCAGGATCATGCCGGCCGCCACCCAGTAGACGTGCGACGAGGCGTACGTCTGGACGTGCAGCGCGATCTGGTGCTTCCCCGCGGCCACCTGTGCGGACGTCGGGGTCTGGCCGGCGGCGGCTGCCGCCTTGGCCTTGGCGGCCGCAGCAGCCCCGAGCACCTTGCCGTGCGCGGTGGCGGCATGGGTGAACACCGTGGTCAGCGCCGCGATGCCCACGGCACCACCGACCTGCTGCATGGTGTTCAACGCGGACGCCGCTGCTCCTGCGTCGTCACCCCGCACGCCGGCGGTGGCCGTCAACGTCAGCGGGATGAAGACCAGGCCCATGCCGAGCGACATGACCACGATGTACGGGAACAGGTGGCTCCAGTAGCCGGAGTCGACCGACAGGTGGGTGAAGCCCCACATGCCGAACGTGGCGAGGATTCCACCGAAACCGGCGATCCAGCGCGGATCGATGCGGGCGACGACATTGGTGGCGATGCCCGCGGCGACCACGATGCCGGCGCTGAACGGCAGGAACGCCAGACCGCTCTTGATCGGGGAGTACCCGAGCACCTGCTGCAGGAACAGACCGAGGAAGAAGAACATCGCGAACATCCCGGCACCCACGATGAGCATGGCGAACAGGCTCACCCCGCGGGTGCGGTCGGCGACGATCCGCAACGGCAGCAACGGGTGCTGCACGCGGCTCTCGACGATCACGAAGATGACGAGCAGCGCGATGCCGAGTCCGAGCGGCACCAGGGTGAGTGCGTCACCCCAGGAGTGCCCGCCGGCGTGCGACAGGCCGTAGACGATGCCGAACAAGCCGGCGGTGGCGGTGACGGCACCCGGAATGTCCAGGCGCCCGTCATGTCCTTCTGACTCGACCAGCACGCGCGGCGCGGCGATCGCGACCGCCAGCCCGATCGGGACGTTGATGAAGAACGTCCACTCCCAGCCGAGTGCCTGGGTGAGGGCCCCTCCGAGGATGAGGCCGACAGCGGCGCCCATGCCGGACATGGCGGCGTACACCGCCATGGCCCGGTTGCGCTCCTTGCCGACCGGGAACGTGGTGTTGATCAGTGCCAGCGCGGCCGGCTGGGCGAGTGCGGCGCCGACGCCCTGCAGGACCCGGGCGGAGATGAGCAGCGTGCCGGTGGGCGCAAGGCCGCCGAGCAGCGAGGCGATCGAGAAGATCCCGACGCCGACGACGAACATCTTGCGGCGGCCGTAGAGGTCGCCCAGGCGCCCTCCCAGCAGCAGCAGGCTGCCCAGGGCGAGTGCGTAGGCCGTGACGACCCACTGCACCTGGTCGGCCTGCGACAGATGCTGCGACGCGTCGCGCTGGATGCGCGGGAGCGCGATGTTCACGATGGTGGCGTCGAGCACGATCATCAGCTGCGCGAACGCGATGACGATCAGTGCGACGCCGAGATGACGGGTGCCACCAGGTGGCGGTTCGGTCGTCTCGACCGACTTCTGAGTGCTGACGGACATTGGAACTCCTTCGGGGACGGTCTGTGACGGGTGGTGAGTGTGCGGGTGGTGCGGGGTGGGGTGGATTCCTGTGTCGTCGGGAAAAACGCTAGGCGTCGGCACCGACAGCGCTGCGGTCTCTGCCGGCGGCGCACGCCGGGAGGAGGACCTGGTCGATGATCTGGTGCAGTCCGGCGGCCGTCGGACACTGCCCGCGCACGACGATGTGGTGGAACTTCAGCGCGGGCAGGATCGAGGCCAGCAGATCCAGGTCGGCACCCTTGCCGACCTCGCCACGACGTTGCGCCCTTTCCAGAACGATACGTAGCCCCTGCATGCGCGGCGCAATGAATTTCTCGGTGAACAATCGGGTGAACTCGCTATCGCGATGCAGCGCCGGCAGGACGGCGGCCATCACCTCCGACAGCTCGGTCGGCTCCTCCTCCGGGGAGGGGCAGAAGATCGCGAGAAGGTCGGTCTTGAGGCATCCGCTGTCGGGTAGCTCCGCGACGCCGTCCGAGCACGCCTGGGCCTCGACCGCAGCCACGACCAGGTCCGCCTTCGACTTCCACCGGCGGTACAAGGTGGCCTTGCTGGCCCGCACCTGCGCGGCGACGGCGTCGAAAGTGAGGCGGTCGTAACCGGTCTCGAGCAGGACGGCGATCGCTCCGGCCAGGATCTCGCGTTCGCGATCGCCTTCGACCCGCGGCCGAGCGGCGGCAGGCGCCGCGGAGGCCGTGTCTGTCGAGCCTGGCGATCCCATGGAATACCTCTGGTCGGTGGGAGGTTGGCCCCGTGGTCCGCACGGAAGGACAACCAGATGGAACGGTACTGTTTCGTTTCATCTTGCATCTTTCCGGAACAACGCGCAACCGGCCGGGGTGT
Organism: Allobranchiibius sp. CTAmp26; assembly: GCF_017565405.1. Taxonomy (GTDB): domain Bacteria; phylum Actinomycetota; class Actinomycetes; order Actinomycetales; family Dermatophilaceae; genus Allobranchiibius. The sequence continues at coordinate 6,646 of NZ_JAGEKR010000015.1, read as the reverse complement.
GAACGCGCTCACAGTCCGCTGCGCCGGTCCTGAATCAGTTCGGGGGCGCGGCTGAACGTCGCTAATGTGCGATAGCGCGATTTCGAGAACACCGACGGAAGGTCGAGGCGAGCCCGGTGGCAGCAGCAGGGGCAGGAACGATCGGCTGGCGAGCGCACACGGAGGCTGCCGCTGGGCTGGTCGATCAGCTGCGGCGGATCCCACTCGGTCAGCCGGTGCGGTTGGCGAAGAAGACCTCGAACCTGTTCCGCACCCGCGACGACACGCATCACCCCGGCCTCGACGTGTCCCGTCTCAATGGCGTGATCGACGTCGACCCGGTGGCACGGACGGCCGATGTCCAGGGCATGACGACGTACGAGTCGCTTTGTGCCGCAACACTTCCGCACGGACTGATGCCGTACGTCGTGCCGCAGCTGCGCACCATCACCCTCGGCGGGGCGGTGACCGGACTCGGGATCGAATCGAGCTCGTTCCGCAACGGGCTGCCCCACGAGTCGGTGCTCGAGATGGACATCCTCACCGGCGCGGGAGAGATCGTCACCGCCACCCCGGACGGCGAGCATTCCGACCTCTTCCACGCCTTCCCCAACTCCTACGGATCGCTCGGCTACAGCGTCCGGTTGAAGATCGCGCTCGACCCGATCGAGCCCTACGTGCACCTGCGCCACGTGCGATTCGACCGGTTGGCGGCCCTCGTCGACGTCCTGGGGTCGGTGGTCGCGGACCGCGAACACGACGGACAGCGCGTCGATTTCGTCGACGGGGTCGTCTTCTCCGGCGAGGAGAGCTATCTGGTGCTGGGCAGCTTCACCCGGCACGCGCCGTACACCTCCGACTACACCGGGCAGCAGATTTTCTACCGCTCGATCCAGCAGCGCACCGAGGACTACCTGAGCACGCTGGACTACATCTGGCGGTGGGACACCGACTGGTTCTGGTGCAATCGCGCGCTCGGTCTGCAGAATCCACGCGTGCGCCGCCTTGTCCCGCGGCGCTACCTGCGCAGCGACGTCTACTCCAAGGTCATCCGCTTCGAGACCCGGCACGGGGTGATGGCGGGCATCGACGCCCGCCGCGGCAAGCCTGCGCGCGAGCGCGTCGTGCAGGACGTGGAGCTGCCGCTGGGCCGCACGCAGGAGTTCCTCGAGTGGTTCCTTCGCGAAGTCCCCATCGAGCCGATCTGGTTGTGCCCCATGCGTCTTCGTGACGTCCCGGAGGCGACGACGGGTGAGGGGCGGCCGTGGCCGCTCTACCCGATGCGCAGCGGTGAGACCTACGTGAACGTCGGCTTCTGGTCGACGGTGGCGATCGCGGACGGCGCGCGGGACGGCGACGTCAACCGCGAGATCGAGCGCGTCGTCCACGCGCTCGACGGGCACAAGTCCCTCTACAGCGACGCGTACTACGAGCCCGAGCAGTTCTGGGCGATGTACGGCGGCACGACATACGAAGTGGTCAAGAAGGCCTACGACCCGGACGGGCGACTGCCCGACCTCTACACGAAGGCGGTGAAGCGTCGATGAAGATGACGATTGGTGAGGTGTTCGACGAGCTGTTCGGCACGCAGTTGCCACTGCGGGTGACGGCGTACGACGGCTCGACGGGTGGAAATCCCGACGCGCCGTACGCGATCGAGCTGCGCAACGAGCGCGCGCTGCGCTACATGGTGACCGCGCCGGGCGAGTTGGGGCTGGTCCGCGGCTACATCATGGGCGACCTGGAACTGCACGGCGTCTCACCCGGCAACCCGTACGACTTCCTGAACCTGTTCATGACCGACTTCCAGGTCAAGCGACCGCAGGTGACGCGACTGCCGAAGATCGCGAAATCGTTGGGGATCAAGAACTTCCAGGTGCCGCCGCTGCCGGAGCAGGAGCAGCCGCCGCAGTGGCGCCGGGGCCTGGAGGGCCTGCGGCACTCGCGCAAGCGGGACGCCGATGCGATCCGCTACCACTACGACGTCAGCAACGAGTTCTACGAGCTGGTGCTCGGGGACTCGATGACCTACACGTGCGCCTGCTACCCCTCGGACGAGGCGACGCTGGAGGAGGCGCAGGCCACCAAGTACGACCTGGTCTGCCGCAAGCTGGACCTGCAGCCCGGACAGCGTCTGCTCGATGTCGGCTGCGGGTGGGGCGGCATGGTGCGGCATGCCGTCGAGCACTACGGCGTCAAGGCGCTGGGTGTCACTCTGTCGCGCAACCAGGCCACCTGGGCCGACCAGAAGATCAAGGAGCTGGGTCTGGACGACCGCGCCGAGGTGCGCTACCAGGACTACCGGGACGTGTCCGAGTCCGATTTCGACGCCGTCAGCTCGATCGGTCTGACCGAGCACATCGGGGTGAAGAACTACCCGGCGTACTTCCAGTTCCTGCACTCCAAACTGCGTCCCGGCGGCCGGCTGCTCAACCACTGCATCACCCGCCCGGACACCAGGACGCCGTCGCTCACCCGCGGTGGTTTCATCAACCGCTACGTCTTCCCCGACGGCGAGCTGACCGGGGTCGGCGTGATCACGTCCGCCATGCAGGACGAGGGCTTCGAGGTGCGTCACGTGGAGGATCTGCGGGAGCACTACGCGCGTACCTGCGCGGCTTGGGCGCACCGCCTGGAGGAGCACTGGGACGAGTGCGTGCAGGACGCGGGACTGCCGATCGCCAAGATCTGGGGTCTCTACCTCGCCGGCTCGTCGCTGGGTTTCGCGCGCAACAACATCCAGCTGCACCAGGTGCTCGGCCAGAAGGTCGCGGCCGACGGTGTCGCGGACTATCCGCTGCGCCCGTCGTACGTCTGAGCTCGGTTCTGCCCCAGGGCGGTTCGGGCGATCAGCGAGGAATGTGTTCGCCCGGGGGAGCGTTGACGCCTACGATGGATCCCGCCGGCCCTTGTGGTCGGCGACAACTCAACAGTGCGACGTGCCCGCAACTTGGGGGTGATCGGTTTCGACGTTGACCGACCTTTCAGGGGAAGCGGGTCGAGGATGCACAGTTATCTCGTTAACGATCTGTGCAAAACCAATAGGTGCCAATTCCAAGCGCACCGACTTCGCCCTCGCTGCCTAAGCGAGCCTCGAAGTCCGTCAGCCTGAGGTAGTTCTCGACTCAGAGTCTGGCGTCAGCTAGAGAACTTGCTGTGTCGTCACGCCGAGGGGCGACACGGGACTCTTACTCGGCTGGGCCTGTCAGGGAACGTGTGCGCGCGAGCCCTGGGGCCGAGAAAATCCTTTGCGCACTGCACCCGGAGAAGCCCTGGAGCGCGTTCAGCGGACGCGGGTTCGATTCCCGCCACCTCCACTCCCGGCACGTCGCACTGTTGAGCCACCACCACCCGGACTGCCCGGTACGGCCGGGATGAACTTGAATGTGGGGCATGCCTGCCATGCCTTCGGTTTCGAACTCCATCATCGTCCGGCTGGAACTGCCCGGTCGCCCCACCGCCGTCAGCGAGCTGACGGGTGCGGTCGAGCGCGCCGGCGGCCTCGTGACCGCTCTCGACATCAGCTCCTCGGACACCGCCCGCATGCAGGTCGACGTGACCGCGGCGGCCCGGGACGCCGACCACGCCGACGACCTAGTCGAGGCCATGCGTTCGATCGAGGGCGTCGACATCCGCAAGGTCAGCGACCGGACGTTCCTCGCACACCTCGGCGGCAAGCTGAAGATCGAGTCGAAGGTGCCGATCCGCAACCGCGACGACCTGTCGATGATCTACACCCCGGGTGTCGCGCGGGTCTGCATGGCGATCTTCGAGCACCCCGAGGACGCACGCCGGCTCACCATCAAGCGGAACACCGTCGCCGTGGTCACCGACGGCACCGCGGTCCTCGGACTGGGCAACATCGGGCCGCTGGCCGCCATGCCGGTGATGGAGGGCAAAGCGGCGCTGTTCAAGCGGTTCGCCGACATCGACGCGTTCCCGATCTGCCTGGACACCACCGACGAGGACGAGATCGTGCGGACCGTGAAGGCCATCGCCCCGGTCTTCGCCGGCATCAACCTGGAGGACATCTCCGCGCCGCGCTGCTTCGACATCGAGCGCCGGCTGAGGGACGAATTGGACATCCCGGTCTTCCACGACGACCAGCACGGCACGGCGATCGTGGTGCTGGCCGCACTGCGCAACGCGCTGCGCGTGGTCGGCAAGGACCTGGCCGACGTGCGCATCGTGCAGAGCGGTGCCGGCGCCGCGGGTACGGCGATCACCCGCCTGATGCTGCACGCCGGCGCCCGCGACCTCGTGCTGGCCGACATCGACGGTGTCGTGCATCGCGACCGCCCCGACATCGCGGGCGACACGTCGTCCACTCTGGCGTGGGTGGCCGATCACACCAACCCGCGCGGGGTGACCGGCAGCCTGAAGGACGCCGTACGCGGCGCCGACGTCTTCATCGGGGTGTCCGCGCCCGACCTGCTCACCGGTGACGACATCGCCACGATGGCGCCGGACTCGATCGTCTTCGCGCTGGCCAACCCCAAGCCGGAGGTCGATCCGACGGAGGCGGCCGCGCACGCCGCGGTCGTCGCGACCGGGCGCAGCGACTTCGCCAACCAGATCAACAACGTGCTGGTCTTCCCCGGTGTCTTCCGGGGGCTGCTGGACGCGGCGGCCACCGACATCACCCTCGACATCATGCTGGCCGCCGCAGTCGCTCTGTCCGGAGTGGTGAAGCGGGAGGAGCTGAACGCCGCGTACATCATCCCCAGCGTCTTCCACCCGGGGATCTCCTCGGTGGTCGCCAAGGCGGTTGCCGACGCGGCCGGGGGCCGGGACCACCGGATGGCGGTCAGCCAACCGGATGAGGCGACGGTCTGACCGTCCGCGGTCAGCGCCTGCGCTGCTGCGTGCCGCGCCGCACCCGGGAGGCGACGGCGCGCCGGGCGATGGGTCCCAGGTCGTCGAACACGTCGAGCAGAGCGGCAATCTGGTCCAGGGTGGCGAGCGCGGCGTCCGCGCCGTCCGCTTCGACACCCTGCATCAACTCCACCCCGACAAAGCCGCACGTCACGGCATGCGCCAGGCCGCCGACGTCGATGAGGTCGGCGACGGGGTGACCCGTCAGCACTCGACGTAGGACGCGCTCGACCTGCTCGGACCACTGACCCAGGCAGTACCTGGCGGTGCTCGCCAGCGCCTCGTCGTGCTGGCCGGCCGCGAGCAGCTGGGCCATCATCGCGACGTTCCCGGCGCGGCGTTCCGTCGCGTTCAACTCCCGTGCCAGCACGAGGAAGGCCTCGATGTCGTCGATCGCGTCGAAGCGGTCGGCGTACGCGGCGACCCGGGCGTCCAGGGCGGTGCGGCAGGCCAGGTCGACCAGGTCCGCGACGGTGCCGAAGTGGTAGAAGACCAGTGCCTGATTGACTCCCGCCCGCGTGGCTACAGCCCGCGCGGACACCGCACCGAGGCCGTCCTCGCGCAGCACGGCGTCGGTGGCGTCCAGCAGCTTGGTCCTGGTGTCGTTCATCGCACCGCACGCTAGGCCACCGTGGCGTGGGCTCGTGCTGATCGTCGGCCTGATCTTCGGCCGACGGCAACGAACACCACGATGCTGATGAGCAGGAGCGACGCGCCGGTCGCGATGTAGGGCCAGGCGTGCTCCCACTGGAATCCTGCCGCCAACTCGCCAGGGTGGTGTGGTGTCGTGTCGGTCGCCACACCGGAGGCATCCACTTCGCCCGAGCTCTGACACGTCACACCGCCGGCCACGCGGTAGCAGTGGTCGCCGGAGGAGTTCGAGGCATATGTCATCCACGATCCGAGCCAAGCGACAGCGATCGCGGGTCCGGCCATGATGCCCGCCACACAGTGCGGGCGCGCGCGGGGGACGGCTGTGCGCCGAGCCGCGACAGCGAGGGCGAGGCCTGCGAAAGGCAGAACCAACGGGCCGATGCTGAGGATTGCAAGGAGTGTGACGACGCCGAGCACACTCGTCAGTGACCAGAGCAGGTACACCCCGAAGTCACCGACCCACCGGCGGCGGCCGACACTATTTGAGCGCCTGCTCAAATCAGTCATGCTGAATTTGAGCACGTGCTCAACGCGCGGTCAAGGTGGTGTCGAATGCCCCGGGTGTCGTGACGGGTGAGATGGGTCACTTCATGGCGTATTCGAGCCGTTCGAGACGTTTCGGATTCGAAGGTGACCGCGAGATCGGCTACGGTTGTCGAGTATTCACGCGATCTTGCGTTCTCTCTTTTGATCGGCCCACCTACTCCTGCATGTCTGCAGCGGGCCGACTTTCATGTATGGGCGCCGAGATCTTCGACGGCGCCATGCGCTCCCGCTCCTGTCGACACGGACTCATCGGTCCGGTCACTTCGACACGTTCAGCGGTGGTCTGTGCGCGCCCATATCTGAGAGGCACGAGAGATGAGCACCCCCAAACAGTCCGGCCCCAAGAAGCAACGCTGGAGCCGCGCCCAGAAGCTCGAGGCGCAGCGCGCACCCGTCCGCCGCGCGGACGGCCCGCCCAGCCGCTCGGCCGACGGTCCGCGATCCGCAGACCGCCGACAGGGCTCGGCAGGTGGCCCGCGCTCGTACGGCAGCCGCGACCAGCGCCCGTCCTACAACCGCGACGACCGCCCTTCCTACAACCGCAGCGACCGCAGCGAGCCCCGTTCGTACGGCAACCGGGATGACCGCCCGT